>JABARQ010000014.1 GCA_019186985.1 Prosthecobacter sp.
TCCATCTCAACCCCGCTGACTTTCCAGGGCTTGCTCAAGCCCAACAGCCGTTCATAAAACTCGGTGTCTTGCATCCCTCATTCTAACCAGCCACCCAATTAATCACACGCAGTTTTGCGAAGAGCCGCTTTTTCAGCGGCCCAACTCGTTTAAAGGCAAAACTGTAATCTTGCTCACCCACGACATCGAGCCGGTGATCGATACGACCAAGGTCTTGAGAAAATCATTTCGACAGTTCTCGACAGCGCATTTCCTGAAAAACAAAAACGGGATCCTCGGTGAACGTGAGATCAGGGCTGATAACATGCTCAGTTACACCCAGATTTGCCACAAGGTGCTCGCATCGCCCCGCCCGCAAATCATTAAACTCATTTACTTGCGGCGCTATTTTGAGATTATTGATGACAGCGGGGATGCTTACGAGGTGCTGTCCAACCTTCTTCACAGGCGACTTATTCCTGAGGATCATCGCTTGCCGCCCCAGGACGAAGCAAGTGTCACACTGGACAATGAAGCGTTCCAATCTGGAATCGAAGAGATCAAGAAAATGATCAATATTCCAGACTTCAATTATGAACTTGAAGTATTGAAACTTCGTGACGAAACGGTTCTTCGCGTCCTTTATGAAAACGCTCAAAATGGATATGAGAAACTGATGATTTTCCGCCTTATCGATGAGAAGCACAAAAACTCAGTGATTCGAAAATACATCAATGAGACTTACCACATCGAAAACGACTTCATCTGCCAACTCGACCCCTCCGAATTTGATCCAATCCCCCAATACGTAATTGATGAGTGCGACAAAGTAGTAGCGGAAGTGGGTGCGAACTAAACACCGATCCATCGCATGCCTGAAATCACCCTTTCCGAATGCAAGACGCAGAATCGCGTCATCCAGCTCTTAACCGGGCCGGGTGGTCTGGGCTACGACTACCTCGTGGAATGGAAAAAGCAGGAGAACAATTGCGCTTTCAAACAGGCGATGATGCAGGAACTCCTCACCGGGAGGACTCGACTGGTATGAGGACGGAACCCCTCGAATCCCTCTGGTCCTACTGCACGGCTGAAAACCGCCTCGTGCCGCAACAGACGCCTTGGAGCGAACTCTACTCCAATCTCCAGCACACGCGCCAAAAGCCCTCCGGAGGCTGGGAGCCGCCCCTGCCGCTTATTCTCGCCGCTTGGCACCACTCGGTGCCCATCGAGAAACAGCTCCGCTTCAAAGAACACCTCGAATGGGCCGCGAAACAGGGCCAGCTTGATGAGATTGGCTCTTTTCTCCGCTCGCTGACGGAGACGCAGTGGTGTCACTTCGGGGAGGTTTGAACGGCATGGTGCTCAAAAGCACCTGGATGTAACATCAAGCTTGCGCTGGTGCCAAAAAGCACCACCCTGGCAGGCCGCATGAACCTGCCTCCCCGTTTCGCCAGCAGCACCGTCCGCGAGAAGATCGTGGCTGCGCTGAAGGACCGGAGAAGAAGGTTTATCGGGCAAGATGACCACACGAGCCGAAACTACCTCGATAAGTGGCGGATCACCGCAGACGGCCTGTTTGCGGAACTGGCCGCCGATCTGGGCACGCACCAGCTCTACCTGAAACCAAACAGCACCCCGCAGCGCTACCAGTATGTGCTGCCTCATCCCGGAGGTGAAACGACCGGAGCGCTGCTGATCCACATCACCCTCACCCCCAAGGGCGATCCCCCGCGGGTGAAGGTGTCCCTTCATCCTCATAACACCGGACACGCGCCCCTCAAGCGCGTGCCCCTCGCCTGATCCCAACCACCATGCCTGCGCGAAAGAAAAACGAACGCCTCCCCTGCTTTGAGTGTGACGGCACACTCGAAGCCGTGAAGCTGCCCTACACCACCGAACTGCCGGACATCGGCAAGGTGGTGATCGAGAACGTGCCCATGATGAAGTGCCCGAAGTGCGGGGACACCGTGCTCGGCGATGAGGGCAACCGCTTCATCGACGCCAGCCTGAACCGGATCACCGGTGCCATCACCCCGGAGGAGATGAAGCTCTTCCTCAAGCAATATGGCCTGACCCACAAGCAAGCCGCCGCCATCACCGGCTACGGGGAAAAGAACATCTCCCGCTGGGTGACCGGGAAAATGCGTCCCACGGCGTCCGTCTCGAACTTCTTCCGCCTGCTGATTGCCGACCGGTCCGCCTTTGAAACACTCAAAAGCCGCCAGTGGGGCGCGTCAGCCGTGGTGAGCTTCCCCACCGAGGAGCGTCAGCCGAGCGCGGAGGAACGAACCGTGCTGAAGCAGGTCGATTATGCCGCGCTGGCGCGAATCGGGCTGGTGGCCGCCAAAACGACCGCCAAGGATCGGCGCACGGAGCTGTGCCGCCGCTTTGAAGCGTCTGATTTGCTGACCTTGGGCAAAAAGGCGGAAGACAACCTGCTGGCGATGGCCGCCTACAAGGACACGCAGCAAAAATTCAGCCGCATCAGCGGTGGCCTCTGGATGGAGCTGGGCTGCCGCGCAGCCGAACGCATCCAGGTGAAGCCCTATGACCGCGACAAGCTGGCGGCGGCAGTGAAGGATCTGCGCGAGCTGACTCAGAAGAAGCTGGCGGAGGTGATCCCGCAGGTGCGCCAAATCCTGGCCGAGGCCGGGGTGGCGCTGGTGTTTGCCCCCATCATGAAGCAGTCCGCCTTCCGTGGCTGTACGCGGCTGATGTCACCCACGAAAGCGGTGATCATCCACAGCATGAAGTATCGCAACCTTGCGCAGTTCTGGCTGATCCTCTTCCACGAGATCGCCCACCTGATGCTGCACATCACCGACATGAAGGACATCTTCGCCGAGTATGAGGTCCGCAAGGATGATATTCGCGAGAAGCAAGCGGATGAGTGGGCGCAGGACACGCTGGTCTATAGCGACAAGCTGATCGCCTTCAGCGCCCGCTGCCCAAAGCCCAAGCCCGCACAAATCGAGTCTTTTGCCCGTGACGTGAAGGTTCACACCGCCATCGCCGCCGAGGTCTTCAACAAACGCGCGGGCTCCGAGGTCATCTCCTACTCGCATCTCACCCAGCTTGGCCTCTTTCCAAACCTGTCAGAAGACGAAGCAGCGTTCCTTTGGAAGAACAATCCCCTGGAAGCTGCGGCATGAGACAAAAAGCCGGTGGATATAGGTTCCGCTGATCGTGAGACCCGAAACACACGGCGCTGAGGCCGAGTTTCATCCACCGGCACTATCAGTGCTGCCAGTCAGCCCACGAAAAGTCAACCATTCATCATTCGTCCATGTTCAGAGATCATCTTCAACCTGGTGAAAGTATGAACCGCCAAACGCCTGACATCCTTGCTCTGGCGGCACGCATTGAGGCTTTTCTCATGGGATTGCCCAAAGAACTGCCACGCGGACATTCTGACACGGAATGGACGACGCGGATCAAGTGCGGCATCGGGCAGATCGGTCTGGAGGCCGGACTGCTGGCGACCGCGTCCGGCTACCCCACTCCAAGAGACCGGGAATGGCTCTACGACCTCATCTGGTTTCAAAACTCGCCCGAGAAGCATCTGGAAAGACTGGTGATGGCGCTCGAATCAGAATGGAACCGGCATCCCGAAGAAATCCTTTACGACTTCGAGAAGCTGCTGGTGGCCCGTGCGGCGCTGAAGGTGATGATCTTCCAGGACAACGGCCGCAACCTGTCGGAACTATGGCAGATGTTCGAGAAGAGCCTGCAAACCTACGCGCACCACGATCCCATTGAGCTGTATGTGTGGGCCGCCTTCCAGGAGACGGATCATGCGTTCACGGTGAAGACAGCTCGTGTGGAGGAACTCCTGACCGGGAGGACGCGGTTGATTTGAAGTCGGTGCCTCCTACACGTTGACCCGGCAGCCTCGCCGTTGCCATAATGCCCTCCCCTGCCAATGTATGCCGCATGAACTGGAAGGACAACATCACCCGCTGGCGCAGCCTGACGCCGGAGGAAAAGCTGCGCCGCAACTGGGAGGCGATCCCGATGGATGTGTCGCAGAGCATGGCCTTCGAGCGGGAGCCGGTGGCGATGAGCCGGATCCGCGAGACACTCGCCCGGATCGAGCCACCCGCTTTGTTGAAACCACGCACGGTTCTTTAGCTCCCTTCATGACCATCACCCTTCCAGACATGCCAGGCCTCTACTCCTTGGGAGAGCCTGCCATCCTTCTTGATCACGCCTGTGGTGCTTGCGCCGCAGGCCACCTCTCCCGCCAGGCCGCGGCGGACGTGGCTGGCGTCAGCCGGTTGGATTTCGATGAGGTTCTGGATGCCCGGCGCATCTCCGACTTCACGGAGGAGGCGTTGGCGCAGGATTTGGAAACCCTCCGCGTCCTCGGCTTCCGGTAATCGTCGTTTCGGATACCTCGGAGCTAAACCCGCTTAACTTCTTTACTGCGTGCACCTCATCTACTTCGACGAATCCGGGAACTCAGGGAACAATCTCGACCATACGCAGCAGCCGGTTTTTGTGCTAGCTGCGCTGATTGTGCCCGTCGCCTCATGGACGGCAATCGAGCGAGATCTGGAGCAGGTGATTGAGGCGGCTTTTCCAACCCCCAGGCCGCTGGATTTCGAGATTCACGCCAACGAGCTGATTAATGCCCGTGGTTTCTTCCGGCAGTTCCCCATCGCCAAGCGGCTCCAGTTTTATCAAGACTGCATGGCTGTGGCGAAGAGGCATGGCTTGAAGGTGATTCACCGCGCCATCGCGAAGAAGCGCTATGCGGAATGGCTGCTCCGCACCTTCGGAAAGGGTATCGAGATCAATCCGCACATCGCCGCCTACGCCCTCGTGGCCCAGGTGGTGAATGCCTACCTCAAGGAACTGCCCGGAAGCCCGTTCGGCATCTTCATCTCGGATGAAAACAAGGAGGTCGTCAAAGATCTCGAGAAATCTCACCGCGTGCTGCGTGGCACGGCCGGGCCGCTGCATCTGAGCCAGGTGATTGAGAAGGGATTCTTCATCGACTCCCGGAAAAGCCTTCTCCTTCAGCTCGCGGACCTGTGTGCCTACAGCCTGCGGACAAAAGAGGAGCAGGCTGCCCAGCTCCCGGTGAAGCCACTCAATGCCACCGTGGCCCCGTGGGTGGAGCCGCTCATGCACCAGGGAAAAGAAGCTCTCCAGGACGTGATCGCCTGGCTCCAGGCTGAACAAGGGCAAAAAAAGGAGCGGCCAGGGACATGAAGTCTCGGGGCCGAAAAGGTCGAACCCACGCTGGTCGCTGGTTAAGATACTAGCCTTCCATCACGCTCTTGCAATCCCTCTTTCTCTCTTCGCCCTTAGCTCTCTGCCCCATGCCCTCCTCCCGCCTTCAAGCCGAAGCCCGTTTCTGGATCGCCCCCGCACTACGACAGGCGATCCTGCAAGCCGCCAACGAGATGCCATGATCGCTGACTTTGCCATTCACCCCGATGCCTGAAATCTCCCGCTCCGAACGCAAGACGCAGAACCGCGTGATCCAGCTCTTCACCGGGCCGGGTGGGCTGGGCTATGATTACCTCGGTGAGTGGAACAAGCGGGAGAACAATCGCTGCATCGAGGTGGAGTTGCTTCGAGCGAATTTACTCAAGCGCGGCTACTCGGAAGCGCAGATCTCCGCCGCCCTGCAAAAGCTGATGGCCGCAGCCGATGCCACGGGCATCACCCTCTATCAGGCCAACCTGCGCACCTACCAACTGCTCCGCTATGGCGTGTCCGTGCAGACCGCCGCCGGCAAGCCGAACGAGCAGGTGCATCTGGTGGACTGGGAGAAGCCGGACAACAATGACTTCGCCCTGGCCGAGGAAGTGACGCTCAAAGGCGGGTACGAACGCCGGCCTGATCTGGTCATCTACCTGAATGGCATCGCTGTCGGGGTGATCGAGCTGAAGCGAGGCGCGGTGAATGTGGTGGAGGGCATCCGGCAGCTTTGGAGCAATCAGGAGGATGCTTTTAATGTGAGCTTCTTTGCGACGGCTCAGCTTCTCCTGGCCGGGAACGACACGCAGGGCCTGCGCTACGGCACGGCGACCACGAAGGAGAAGTTTTATGTCGAATGGAAGCCCAAGGCCCCGGATGAAAACACCCCCGGTGGACGGCTGGATCGTCCGCTGGCCGAGATGTGCGAGAAGACACGCCTGCTGGACCTGATCCGCAACTTCATGATCTTTGACGGAGGCATCAAGAAAGTGCCCCGGCAGCATCAGTATGATGGAGCGAAGGCGGCGCAGCTCCGCCTGATCAAGCGTGAGGGCGGGGTCATTTGGCATACGCAGGGCAGCGGCAAGAGCATCCTGATGGTGCTGCTGGCCAAGTGGCTGCTGGAGCAGGATCCGCAGGCGCGGATTCTGATCGTCACCGACCGCATCGAGCTGAATGACCAGATCATCGGGGTGATGCGCAATGCCGGGGTCATCGGCGCGGAAGCGGGATCGCCGCTGATTTCATCCCGTGGGGAGTTGGTGACGAAGCTGGCCACACCCAGCCCCAGGCTGCTCTGCGCCCTGCTGCACAAGTTTGACACCTCTGACCTCACCGGCACGCCACCTCAGGTGCACGGGCAGTTTTACGTCCTGGTGGACGAATGTCACCGCACCCAGGGCGGAGACATGAACCGTCAGATGAAGCGCTGGCTGCCCAACGCCATCTTCATCGGCTTCACCGGCACGCCGCTGCTGAGGAAGGACAAACAGACGACAAGGGATGTCTTCGGCACCTTCATCCATACCTACAAATTCCACGAGGCGGTGGAGGATGGCGTGGTGCTGGACCTGACGTATGAGGCGCGGGACACGGAGCAGAAGCTCGTGGTGCAGGAGGCGGTGGATGCCTGGTTTGAGGAGAAGACCAGGGGCCTGAACAACTTCCAGAAGGCCGTGCTGCGAAAGCGCTGGGCCAACCTGGAGGAGCTGATGAGCAGCCAGGAGCGCAAGCAGCGGATCATCGCGGACATCATCAAGGACTTCGGCGTGAAGCCACGCCTCAACAATGACCGAGGCACCGCCATCCTCGTGGCGAGCAGCATTTACGACGCCTGCCATTATTACCGGCTCTTTCAGGGCACCTCCTTCGGCAAGTATGTCGGCATCATCACCTCCTACGAGCCGCAGGCGACCAACATCAGCACCGAGCCGCCGGACAGCGACGAGCGCTACAAATTCGACACCTACACGGACCATGTCCTGAAGGGCTGGCCGGGCACCACCGCCTACGAGAATGAGATGAAGCGCCGCTTCATCCACGAACCCGCCAATTTGAAGCTGCTGATCGTGGTGAGCAAACTGCTGACAGGCTTTGATGCCCCGAGCTGCACAGTGATCTATCTCGACAACGAGATGAGGGACCACACGCTCTTCCAAGCCATCTGCCGCACGAACCGGCTCGACGGCGATGACAAGCCCCACGGACACATCGTGGACTACAAGGCACTCTTCCAGGACGTGCAGAACTCCATTTCCGTCTATACCTCGGACGAACTGGACACGGAGGCCTGCGGCAATGACGCCAACGTGACCGTGAAAGACTGGCTGATGGAAGGAAAGAAGAAGCTGGACACGGCCCGCGAGGCCCTGCGCTACCTCTGCGAGCCTGTGGCGATGCCCAGGCAAGTGGAGCAATACCTGCTCTACTTCTGCGGCAGCTCCTCCGAACCCAAGGCGCTGAGCGACACCGAACCGCTGCGCATCAACTACTACAAGGCCACCACGACGCTGCTGCGGGCCTATTCGGACCTCTTCCAGCACCTGGAAGAGGCTGGCTATGGCCTCGAAGAAAGGGTCCGCATCAAGGAGGAGGTGGACTTTCACACCAACACCCGGAACGAGATCAAGACGCACTCCGGCGAAGAGCTGGACATCAAACCCTTCGAAGGGGACATGCGCCACCTGATCAACACCTACATCCAGGCGGAGCATGTGCAGGGGCAGGGCGACCTCAGCGGGCTGACACTCACCGAATTGATCGTGGCCACCGGGATCAACGACGCCATCGCCAAGAAGCTGAACTCCAAGGGCAAAAGTTCGCGGAACTCCATCGCGGAAGGCATCATCAACAACCTGCGCAAGACCATCATCCGAGATCAACTCACGGACCCGAAGTATTACGAGCAGATGTCGAAGCTGCTGGACGATCTCATTGCCCAAAGCCGAACCGATGCCGCTGCCTATGAGGCCTTTTTGAAGCGTGCCGAGGAGCTGGCGCAGAAGCTCGTCCAAAAAGCCGGGGGCGACCATCCGGCCACGCTGCACGGCAAGCCGGAAGCCATCGTGATCTTCCGCAACCTGGACGACCTGCCAGCGACGACCTTCCAATGCCCGCAAGAGGACGAAGCCAAGGCTCAGCTCGCCCTGGAGATCGATCAAACGATGAAGGAGAAGGCGCAGTCTGGCTGGAAAGGCGATCAGGCAAAGGAGCGGGTCATTCAGAACTTCCTGCACAAGCTCCTCCAGAAGGATGTCGCCGCGATGCAGGCCTTGTTTGAGATCATCAAGAACCAGCCCGGCTACTGATGACCGAATGCATCCAGATCGGGGAGATCTCGATTCAGGTGACCCGCAAGGCCATCAAGAACGTCCACCTCTCCGTCCACCCGCCGGATGGCCGTGTCACATTGACCGCACCCACTTCCACCCGTCTGGACGTGGCCCGGGCGTATGCCATCTCGCGTCTCGGCTGGATTCGCCAGCAGCAGGAGAAACTACGCGGACAGGCCCGCGAAACGCCGCGCCAGCTGATCGAGCGTGAGAGTCACTACGTGTGGGGCCGCCGCCATTTGATGACCGTCAAACATGCCGATGCCAAACCCAGCGTCAGACTCGATCATAAGCGCATCACCCTGACCGTGCGTCCGGGCAGCGATGCTCAAAGGCGGGCCGAAGTCGTTCATGAGTGGCACAAGTCACTGCTGCATGAGGCGGTGCCAGCCATCATCAAGAAATGGCAGCCAAAGCTGAAGGTGCATGTGGCTGGTTACTTCCTGCAGCGGATGAAAACCAAGTGGGTAAGCTGTAACCACCGCGCCGGACACATTCGTCTGAACACCGAACTGGTGAAGAAGCCGAAGGACCTCCTCGAATACGTCATCGTTCACGAGATGGTGCATCTCCTCGAACCGACTCACAGCTCACGATTTATCGAAATCCTCGAAATGCATTATCCCTCGTGGCGCGAAGCCCGGGCGGAATTGAACGAGTTGCCGCTGAGTGCTGAGGCGTGGCGGGAATCGGGAGAAACCCAAGCGTCTGTCCCTCTATGGGTAAAAAGAACGCCAGCCGGAGGGGCTGGCGTTCTGAGGAAAAACAGGAGCGGTGAGCTTACTTTTTCACCCGGGCGACCCGGACACCCATCTTGCTGGCGACGGGGTTGGGCGACTGGCGGGCGTTCATCCAGTATTTGGCCCCGGGTTCGTCCGGCTGTTCATTGCGGTCCAGAAGGCCGGGAGGGGCGTCGCTGTGATCGCGGGTCAGAACTCCAAGGAGGCCGTCTGACTCAACCGTTCTTTCGGCAGCGGTGCCGGAGGAGGCTGGAGCGTTGTCCGCCTTCACATGCCGGTAACTGACGCCCATTTTCGATCCGATGGGCGAGGTGTTGACCGAAGAATACCGGCGGCCGTCCTTTTCACCGGAGGAACAGGAGGCAAGCAGCAGGGCGGCAGGCAGCAGGGGGAGGATCTTGGCAATCGAAGGCATGGGAGACTGACGGGATGGAGCAGGAAGCTGCCCAGGATGTGCTCGCTTCAGGGAACCAGGGCGTCCGGGGAGTCAACGAAGAAGTCCTTCAGCTCCGTCTCCGTGGAATTGGTGCGGATGCCTTCCAGGCGGCGGCGGCTGCCGCGGTCCGTGCGGGGGCTGTTGGCGGCTCGGCCGACGAGGTCGGTGAGGATCGGCGCGGCGACCACGGCGCTGGCGGCGAGCAGGGTGAGGGAGACGATGTTGGAGGTGCTGCGGCTCATGCCACGTCCGAAGAGAATGCCGAGGGCGCAGCCTGCGGCGGCGGGGGCGATCACGTTGGCGTAGGTTTCGTAACGGCTTTCGGCGGTGGTTTCTGGAGGCATGACAAGACATGATAGCAGATCCCCACATTCTCCAAAGTGGAAATTGCCCGGCTGGGCGAACACTTCCATGATGACTCGAATGACCCCCGCGACGAACTCCCGATACGCACTCATCCTCGCCGGCGGCAGCGGCCAGCGTTTCTGGCCCATCAGCCGTGACGCCCTGCCCAAGCAGCTGCTGAAGCTTTTCGGCGACAAGACGCTGCTGGAGATGACGGTCGAGCGCCTGGACGGCCTGGTGCCGAAGGAAAACATCCTGATCCTCACCAACAAGCAGCAGGAGGCGGGTGTGAGGACGCTGCTGCCCCAGCTGCCCGAGGGCAACATCATCGCCGAGCCCGAGAAGCGTGACACCGCGCCTGCCATCGCCCTGGCGGTCGGCTGGGTGGTCGCGCGTGATCCAGCGGCGACGATGATGGTCCTGCCGGCGGATCACCTGATCCAGAACAAGGCGGAGTTTCAGCGTGTGCTGACCGTGGCCATGCAGGCGGCCGAGGCCGGCAACGCCCTGGTCACCGTGGGCATCAAGCCCACCTGGCCCTGTCCGAGTTATGGTTATGTCGAGCGCGGCCGGCGCGCCGCCCTTCCCGGAGTGGACGACGGCGGCGTCTATGAGGTCGTGCGCTTCCGGGAGAAGCCCAACCCCGACCTCGCCGAGCATTTCATCAGCCAGGGCAGCTTCACCTGGAACGCCGGCATGTTCATCTGGACGATCCCGGCCATCTTCAGCGAGATGAGCCGTCACTGCCCCGCCCTGGCCGACTTCATCTCCGAGCTGCGGGGTTCCAAGGACTTCATGGCCACCGTGGCGCGTCAGTTTGGCAAGCTGCCGAAGCTGTCCATCGACTACGCCCTGATGGAGCGTGCCTCCCGCGTGCTGAACGTCGAGGCCACCTTTGACTGGGACGACGTGGGCAACTGGACCAGCGTCGGGCGCTATCTGAAGTGCGATGACGACGGCAACCAGCACAACTGTGCCTTCTCCCAGATCGGCGCCGCCAACAACCTGGTGTTCTCCCAGACCGGCCAGCATGTGGCGCTGCTCGGCGTGCAGGATCTGATCGTGGTGTCCGCCAAGGACGCCCTGCTGGTGACCAGCCGCGCCCATGCGGAAAACATCAAGAAGCTCGGCGACCTGCTGCCCCGCGAGTTGAAGTGACCTTCGATCCCGCGATTGCCAGGCGGCCACGACGCACGTAATCCCGCTGCATGAATCCTGAATTCGGCACCCTCCAGGCCCTTCTCAAGCGCAGGCTCCAGCTCATCGCGGACCATGAGTTTCGCGATGTCGATCCGACCGGCCACCTCGCCGCCCTTCAGCAGGTCTCCGAACTGATCACGTCCGAGCATCACCGGCTCAGGCCCGTGCTGCCTGGACGCCTCAGCCATTTCCTCCAGCAGGCGAGCTTTTCCAAGGCGCTGGAGTTTCTGGAGGAGGACAGCCGGCTGGGCTCAGGCTTTGCGCAGGAGCATTGAGCCGCCGACGGCAATCAGGCTGTTGAGGCTGAGCGCGTAGATTCCGGGGTGGAAGCCGCTGGTCTTCAGCCAGGCCATGAAACCGCCGCCCTTGTCGTCCACCCAGAAGAACGAAAGCGCAAAGAGCAGGCCGGCCAGCATCCCTGCAAAGACAGGCCCGGACTTCAGCCCCTTCCAGTGCAGGCCGATGAGAAAGGCGGGCGCGATCTGCAGCAGCATGTCGAACTTCATCTCCAGCAGCTCGACGAGCGTGAACTTCACCCCGGAGTTGTTCATGTAAACCGCCAGGGAGGCCATGGCGAAAACGATGCCGGTGGAGGTCCATTTGCCCAGGCGAGTCAGCGATTCCTGGCCGGCCTGCGGGTTCACGAAGCCGGCATAAAGGTCCTTGGTGATCATGCTGGAGAGGGACAGCAGCGAAGAATCCGCCGTGGACATGATGGCTCCCAGCACGGCGGCGAAAATGAGCACGACGAGGGAATAACCCAGGGTGCTCTGCTCCTGCACATGCCGCATCATGACACCGAGCACGGCGTCCGTGCTCGCCCCGGAAAGCTCCCCGGACAGGTTGGCGGCCGCCGTGACACCGGCGAGCACGGCGATCAAGGCGGTGGTCAGCGGCATGAAGGCCATCACCGCCAGGCTGCGGCGCAGGGCCGGGGCGCTGCGGGCGGCATAGATGCGCTGGATGGCCTGGGGATACAGGGCGGCCCCGACGCCCAGCAGGAGGATGTAGCTCAGCCAGCTGCGTGCCTCGACAGCCTTCGGCGGCAGCACCTTTGCTGGCGCGGCCTGGGCCAGCTTCAGGGTCGAGGCCTCCAGGGAGCCGTATTCGACAAAGATCAGCGCCATCAGAACCACAAAACCAATGGCCAGGATGCCGCCCTGAATCATGTCCGTCCAGGCCACGGCGCGGAAGCCGCCGAGGGTTTCATAGAGCAGCATGACCGCCGCCAGCACCCCCACGCCCCAGGCGAAGGCCGTGTCCGGAGGCAGGGTCGTCAGGCCCTCCACCGCGCGGCCCATCGCGGTGAGCTGGGCCAGGTAGAAGTTCAGCAGGGCGGCCACCATGATGAGGGTGGCAAGCAGGCTGAGCCCCCGGTGCCCGAAACGATGCGCCAGAAAGTCCGTCGGCGTGATGAACACATGCCGCTTGGCCAGCGTGAAGAGCTTCGGCGCCAGGATGAGATAGGTGATGACGATGGCCGTCATGAAATGCACGCTCGCCAGCCAGGAGAAGCCGACCCGGGAGGCCTTGCCCGAGAAGCCGAGGATGGTGTTGCCGCTGTACTGCGTGGCGTAGAGCGTCAGCAGCAGGACGAAGAAGCCCACGCCCGAACCACCGATGAAGTGGTCGCGCATGGAATTTTCCTCGCGCGCCTGACGTCCCAGCCAGCCGATCCAGACCAGGGAAAGCAGATAGAGCGCGATGAAGGCCAGGGCTCCGGGGCCGAAGGGCAGCACGTTCATGCCTGGTCATCCTCCTCGTCAGGCCAGTGTTTCACCAGCAGCCAGGCCGTGTAGGCGGAGATCAGCGCCGAGCCGAGCACCGACACCGCCGCCCAGAGCGGCATGCCCAGGAGCAGCGGCCCGACCTCCTGCGGCCAGTACCAGGGAATCGAGACGGCGAACAGCACCGCATACACGGCCCAGACCCGCCAGGAGAGGAAGGAGAATTTCCGGTTCATCATGAATAGACAGGCCTTGGCGCAAACTTGCAGATCCTGCATCAAACGCGCCCAGCATGGCAGGACGACCACTCTTGGCAAGGCTTCGGCGGGCGAGTCCATGGAGTCCGCAGTTGTGCCGCCGCACTCATGGCGCGATGAGTGGGCGTGGAGAAGACGGAGGCCATCCTCATCGGACGCACGCGCTATTCCGAGACGACGCTGATCGTACACTGGTGCAGCGCGGAGCTGGGCTTGTTCCGGACCATTGCCAAGGGGGCGCTGAGGCCCAAGTCCGCATTTTCTGGCCTGCTCGACCTTTTTGTGTCGGCGGACATCCGCTTTTCCAGGGCCAGGACAAGCGACCTGCACACCCTGGTGGAAGCCCGCTGGGTCACGCCCCGGCTCGGCCTGCGGCAAAGCTACGGCCGGGTGCTGGCTGCGACCTACCTGGTGAAGCTCGTCGAACTGGTCGTCGAACCCCATGCGCCGCTGCCGGAAATCCACGACCTTCTGGCGAAGGCCCTCGACTACCTTGCCGAACACGATCCCAGCCGGGCGCTGGTGGAGCGTTTTGAGCTGCGCCTGGCGCAGGACCTGGGGCTGGTGGGGCCGGAGAACCAGGCGACGGGACTGTCCGCCCACGCCATCGAGGACACCTTCCACCGCCCCCTGCCGGTGCAGCGCCGGAAGCTGATCGAGTGGATCGATGCCAGGGCTGGCAGGGGTTCCGGAGCGGCACCCGGCAGGGATTCAGGATGAACGACGGCATGTTTTCGCTTGCTGGCAGACGGGGAGAACCGCGATGGTACCTGACAACCAACCCCGCCAGCCCTCCGTGTCCGACTTGAACGCAACCTCACCCTCGCCCGCCCAGATGCTGCTTGCCGAAGGCAGGCTGGAAGAGGCGCTGTCGGCGGCCAAGAAATCCCTGGAGCAGGCAAGGCTCGGCTCCCAGCCCGACGCCGTCTGCCGGGCGCTTCTGGACCTGGGTGACGTCAGGCGTGCTGAAGGCGACCCAGCGAAGGCGGAGGCCTGCTATCGCGAGGGGCTGGAGGAGCCGGCAGGCATGACCACCTTGTGCGCCTTGAAGATGCAGCTTGCAACCCTGCTCGACTTTGAAGGGCGTGAGGCCGAGGCCGTGACCTTTTACGAGGAGGCGATCAGCGGGTTTGAATCCCTGAGCCCTCAGGATGAACTGCTGCTCTCCCAGCTCAGGAACAACCTGGCCATGATCTACAAGGGCCTGGGCAGGTTTGCCAAGGCTGAGTCGCTCTGCGTTCAAGCCCTCAACGCCCTGGAGCAGCGCCTGGGGCATGACACGGAAGAGGTCGCCTCCCTCTACAACAACCTCGGCTCCATCTACTACACGGCCGGATTTTCCGAGGAGGCCCGGAAGATGTTTGCCGATGCCCTGACCATCCGGGAGAAGCTGCTGCCTGCGGACCATCCGGACCTTGCGCAGTCACTCGGCAACCTGGCAACCGCCTGCCATGAGCTGGGTGACGACACCAGCTCTCTCCGGAACTTTGAGCGGGCCCTGGGCATTTTGAAGAACCATCTTTCCACGAAGCCGGACAGCTATGAGGCGGCGGCGGCGGATTTTGCCGCGCTCCTGGAGGCCCTGGGCAAGGAGGACGAAGCCCAGGCAATCCGTGACGAAGCACGGCGCCTGCTGGGCTGAGGGAGCAAAAGTGTTTCGACAAGGCGATGACGGACGGCGTATGTGCCAGGCATGAAATGTCTCCGCCACGCCATCCTGGTTCTTGCCTGCCTGCTTTGCTCCTGCTCAAAAAAGGACGTGCTGGTGATCGGCACGGACGCCACCTACCCCCCGTTTGAATACGTCGATGAGCAGGGCGTGATCCGCGGTGTCAGCGTGGCGATGGGCGAGGCGATCGCGCAGCGGCTGGGCAAGCCGGTGGAGTTTCAAAACATCAACTTTGACGGCCTGATCCCGGCGCTGCAGACCGGCCGGATAGACCTGATCATCTCCTCCCTGACCGCGAGCGAGCAGCGGCGCAGGTCCATCGACTTCTCCATTCCGTACGTGAAGACAGGCCTGGCCATCCTGGTTGCGAAGGACTCCAGCGTGCGTTCGGCCGAAGATCTCAAGGCCCCGGGGCGGAAACTCGCCGTGCGCATCGCCACCACGGGGGAGCAATGGTGCCGCGAACACATTCCCGGCGCGAAGCTGGTGGCGCTGGACACGGATGCCGCCTGCGTGCTGGAGGTGGTCAACGGCACGGTGGACGCCTGGGTGTATGACCAGGTCAGCGTGATGAACTACCACGCCAAGCATGCCGGACGCACCCGTGCGCTGCTGGCCCCGCTGAGGGAGGAAGTGTGGGCCGTGGGCCTGAAGAAGGGCCGCGATGACCTGAAGACGCTCGTCGATGAAGTCATCGGCCGCATGAAGGCAGACGGGTCTTTTTCCCGGCTTGCGGACCAGTACCTCGCCAGAGAGCGTGACATGATGAAGGCGCAGGGGCTGCCCTTTGTGTTTGAATGAACGAAGGCAAAAAAGAAGCGCCGCCCGGAGTGAACCAGGCGGCGCGACGTGAGCTTTTCAGCCCCTTGGATTAATGCTTGTGGCCGGTCTTGCAGCACTCGCCAGCCTTGCCGCAGCACTTGGCGGCGGCAGGTTTGGCGGCAGCGTTGCAGGAGGAGCATTCCTTCTTCTTCGTCGCGCAGGAGGCGAGAAGGAGGGAGGAGGCGGCCAGCGTGATGGTAAGGAGACGGATCATAGTGTGTTCGGTTGGTAAACCCAATCTACGAAACAAGGCCCGGAAGGCCCGTCAGATTACTTGGCGGCCTGCACAGGAGCAGGGGGCGGAGGAGGCGGGGGCTTGGAGGCGCAGGAGACGAGGCCGCCGGCGATGACCGAAGCCGCGAGGGCGAGGAGGGCGTATTTCATAGTGTGGTGTTCGTTGTGTTTGTTGTTGTTCTCAAGGCCCGTCTGAGGGGCGCATGGAATTGGCGAGAAATAACAATGAACGTCTGATTTGCAAACAGGCAAATGAACCGGCCTCAGGAAAGTCTCTCCATTGATTCTCAGCGTGGCGAAGCCGGAAGGTCGCCAAGCTGCTGCCTCAACGTGCTTTGAGGAGCCTTCAGCAGGGACGAACCCTGGACAGGGTCAGGAGGTGGAGGCAGGGCTGCAGGCTCAGGAACGACCACGGCTTCAGGGACGGAGGCGGCCTTGGTCAGTGGCTGTGCCCTGGGCGCCGGCGAAGCCGAGGCTGGACGTATGTCACGAACGGAAGGCTGCGGACCGGAAACCTCGGCCTTTTGCTGCCACATGGCGTCCCCGGAGAAGTGCGCCAGCATCGCCCCGGCGATCATGGAGCCGCCGAGGAAGACGGCGGCGCGCAGCCAGAATGGGACAAACTCGTCAGGAGGCAGCAGCGCCTCATCCGCATGAATGGTCGGCGGAGCGTCGGCCGCCGTCTTGGCCCAGTCAGGTCCTGAAACAGGCGTGGTGACGCTGGTGCCGCGAAACAGCAGTTCGGCAAAACCCACGCTGGGCCGATCTCCGGTGCTGGGGCCTCCCTCGGTCAGTGCCGCCATGAGGGGAGGATCGGCGAGGGGTGAGACCGGGTCCTTGGGCATGGGGGTGGCCTGGATCTGCTGAAGACCGGCCGTGCGGCTGCGAACCAGCCTGGGCTTCACAGGTTCCAGCGGGCCGGAGGGAATGGACTCCACAGGCTTCACCAGATCATGGTGGTGCACCAACCGGGCATAACGGGCCAGAAACTCCCCGCGCTTCGTGCACATTCCGTCCCGGCTTTTGGCAATCTCCTCATCCAGGAGCCCGGCCACCAGCTCAATTTCGCGTCCTGTGCCAGGTGTTTCAGTAACCGCCCCGGGCAGCGGTTCCAGGGCCAGCAGGAATCGGCCGACGGCGGACAGCCAGGCAGCATCCCAGGAGGGCGACGCATCTGAACGCCGTGGTGCAGAAAGGAGCAGGGAGGGATCGGTGCCACGACCCGCCATCGAGGCCAGGGTGGGATGCGCCCTCAGCATGATCGAAAAGGCCGGCCAGTCCGTCAGCTTGGTCAGCAGGAGCTTCAGGCTGCGCGCATCCTCCCGGGGAAAGCCGGTCAGCAGGTGGATGTCCTCCAGGCGCAGCCGGGAGGGCTCAAGCCCTGAGCTTTCAAGCTGGGTGAGCGCCGCATCAAGGCCGGCGAGCACCAGGTAGGTTTCATGCACGTTCAACGCCCGGCGTTGAAGCAGGAGGTCGGCCAGGCTGATGCCTTCCACGACTTCTTCCGCAAGGCAAAGGATGCCGTCGGCCTCATGCACCAGGACCACGGGGATGATGCCCGGAAAGCTGCCCTTGTTCTCCAGCCGGCAGGCACGTTCCTGCATGGCCTGCACCACCTCCGTGGCCAGCCGGACCGGAGGCACCTGCTCCACCAGCACGGCCCGGCCCGTCTTGGTCAGCGTGCCGCGCATGGCATAGGGGTTGGTCATGTCCAGGCGCTGGCTTTGAATGCGCACCCGGTTCACCAGGGCGCGCGCAACCTCCTGATAGCCCGCAAGCTGCGGCGCCAGCAGCGGTCGCGGCTTCAGCGCCGTCGGAATTTCGACCCCTTCCCTGCCCTCGGCCATCCGGCTCAGGGCCGCACGCAGCTCCTTCAACGCGGCCAGCACCTCCCCCCCCGTCGATTCCAGGCAGGAGGACAGCAGTTCGACCAGGTCCGCCGAGGCCGCCACAGCCGATGCTTTTTCCTCCAGAAAGCTCCTGAGAAACCCGGCCTGCCTGGCAAGCGGAACCTTCGGCGCACGCGCCTGATTTGAAGCTGCTGCCGTCAACACATAGTCAGCCACATGCACCTGCAGCGCCGCAGCACCGGTCTGCACCACCCGCAGTTGTTCCAGGGAGCGGCAGGACGCCGCCTCATTCCTCTCGGCCAGAGCCAGGACGGCCTCCACGGCACGCGAGGCCAGCAGCAGCGCCAGCCAGCCGGGAAGCTCGGGCTGCCGCGCCAGATAGGACGCCAGCGTCTCACCATCGACATTGCCCGTGATGTAATACGGGTTGCCCTCGTCCTCGCCAAAGTCCACAAGGCGCGCCAGCAGCGCATGCCCGCCCTCCTGCTGACGACGGCAGGCCGCCTCAAAGGATGCACGTTCCTTGAGCGGCTCCAGCATCACATGACACTGCACGAACTCCAGGCGGCGCGTGTCAAAGCCGAGCACGTTGACCTGCTCCGCATTGCGGGTCAGCTCCACGTTGTTCCCGTCCCCGTCCTGGACGATGAGATAGTGCCTGAAAAGACTGGGTTCCGGCATGGGACGGCAGAGGGAGAAAAAGTGGGGCCAAGTCTCGCCGGACTGATGCGTTTGACAAGGGCTGAATGTCAAGACCGTGCTTGCCTTCCTAGCCAACAGTTTGGTAAAGCCTCCCAATTCCTCATGAAATCCCCCCTCACCGCCGCCGTCGTGCTTGCCACCGCCGTCTCCGCCTCCGCCGTGGACTACACAAAGGACATCAAGCCCGTCTTCAGCCAGAAGTGCTACGCCTGCCATGCCGTCAGCAAGGGCAAGACCAAGGGCGACGTGGCCCTCGACACCCCCGAGGAGCTGGCCAAGGTCATCAAGCCCGGCGGCCACATCATCCCCGGCGACGCCGCCAAGAGCACCCTGCTGATCTCCTGCAAGCTGCCTGACGACGACGATGAAGTCATGCCCCCCAAGGGCAAGAACCGCCTCACACCGGCCGAGATCACCGCCCTGGAGACCTGGATCACGGAAGGCGCCTCGCTGACCGCAGGCGGCTCAGCACCTGCCGCCGCGCCAGCCGCCTCCATGCCAGCCGCCGCGGGTGCCCAGACTTGGACCAGCAGCGACGGCAAGGCGATTCAGGCCACCTTCGAGGGCATGAAGGACGGCGGGGTCCTCCTGAAGATGCAGGGCAGCGGCGAGGTCTTCCTGGTCCCGCTGACACGCCTTTCACCGGAAAGCCAGGCCCAGGCCAAGGCCGCCGCCGGCCAGTAACCGCAGGCCTAACCGAACCTTTGTTCTGCCCCCGTTTTCCCGGGGGAACGGGGCCTGGCCCTGGAGGGTGGTCCTACTCAGCACGCACCAGCTTCTCATCAATGCGCGCGACGAGGGTGTCGAGCACCTCGCTGTTGCCGAAGCGTTCGATGACGTCGGCGAGGAAGCCTTCAACGATGAGGCGGCGGCTTTCGATGTCAGGGATGCCGCGGGCCTTGAGGTAGAAAAGCTCTTCATCAGCAATCGGGCCGCTGGTGCTGCCGTGGCTGCACTTGACCTGGTCGGCGTTGATTTCGAGGCCGGGCAGGCTGTTGGCCTCGGCGTCGTTGCTGTTGAGCAGGTTGCGGCAGGTCTGATAGGCGTCGGTGTAGTGCGCGCCTTCATCGACGATGATGAGGCCGCTGAAAACGGTGCGCGACTTGCCGTAGAGGGCGTTTTTGTAGAGCAGGTCGCTGGTGGCGTGCGGGGCTTTGTGACGCTGCAAAGTGCGCTGATCGACGATTTGATCGCCGATGGGCAGACTGACGCTGAGCATGTCGCTGCGGGCGCCCTGCCCGACGAGGTCGCTGACGCTCTCGCTGCGGCTGAAGGCGGCGCCGAGCTGCACCTGGAAGCTTTTCACGCTGGCATCGCGTCCGGCGGTGATGCTGGAAAGATGCAGCGCCTGGGCGTCATCGGCCAGCTCCTGGCAGGCGGCGTAGGTGATCTGGCTGCCGCTGCCGCCGACGAGATCGGCGATGGCGATGCTGAGGCCGCCTTCACCTTCGAGACTGCGGTAATGATCGACGACGCTGACCTGCGCGTGGTCGCCGGTGACGACGAGTGTATGCGGAAAGATGGCCGCGTGATCACCGACGACCCAGTGGAAGATTTCGACGGGCTTTTCGATGACGACATTCTTCGGCACAATGATGACGGTGCCCGCCTTGACATGCGCGAGGTGCAGCGCGGCGAATTTGCCGGACCCGAGCGGCAGATCGCCCTTCATGAAATGCTGCTGGAGGGCGGCTTCGTGCGATTTGAGGGCTTCCTCGAAACTCACGCACACGACGCCGGCAGGCAGTCCGCTCGTATCAGACTCGACGAGCGTGTCATTGACGAAGACAAAGCGTGCCGCGCGTTCTTTGAGGCCTTCCGTGGCTGCGAGCGCGGCTTTCGACTGCTCGGCGGTTGGTGTTTTGGCCGGAGCATGGTCGGCGAGCTCGATCTTCTTCGCGTTCGAGTAGCGCCAGTGCTCGTCTTTGAGACCGGGAAGCGGCAGGGACTGGAATTCGGCCCAGGCGGCGTTGGAACGCGTGGTGAACCAGGCAGGCGTGGAGGTGCTGCGAGCGGGTGCGATGGAGAGGAGGCCGGTGGGAGTATCTGAAGGCATGTGAGGGAAATAATCAGAAGGACGAAGTCTTTGGAGTGCGGCAGCCTGCTTTGGTGCAGGCAGCCCTGCTGCCGGAAAGGGAAAGGTCACATTGAGGACGGTAGCAACCCCGTCTCGCCAGCAGGCTGGCTTCGGAAAGCGGCAGCAGGTTGCCTCAGTCCATGTGGGTTGTTCCGCATCACCCGACGCTGCCTTCCATTTCGAGATCAATGAGCCGCTTCAGCTCCACGCTGTATTCCATGGGGAATTCCTTCACGAGGTCGTTGATGAAGCCGTTGACGCTGAGGCTCATGGCTTCGGCTTCGGTGAGGCCGCGTTGCATGAGGTAGAAGATTTGGTCGGCGCTGACCTGGCTGACGCTGGCCTCATGCTGCGTGGCGTGCTGGTTGCCGCGGACGCTGATGGCGGGGTAGGTGTCGGTGCGGCTGTTGGGGTTGATGAGCAGGGCGTCGCACTCGGTGTTGTTTTTGCAGCCTTTGAGGTGCTTCGGGATGTGGACCAGCCCGCGATAGGTGGCACGGCCTTCGCCGATGCTGATGGACTTGCTGATGACGTTGCTGGTGGTCTCGTCGGCGGCGTGGACCATCTTGGCACCGGTGTCCTGATGCTGGCCGCTGTTCGCCAAGGCGATGCTGATGACCTCGCCACGGGCGCGGCGGCCTTTCATGATGACGCCGGGGTATTTCATGGTGAGGCGGCTGCCGATGTTGCAGTCGATCCAGCGCACTTCGGCGTCCTCGTGGGCGATGCCGCGCTTGGTGACGAGGTTGAAGACGTTGCTGCTCCAGTTCTGCACGGTGACATACTGGATCTTCGCGCCTTTCATGGCGACGAGCTCGACGACGGCGCTGTGCAGCGTGGCGGTCTCGAACTTCGGCGCGGTGCAGCCTTCCATGTACATCACTTCCGCGCCTTCATCGGCGATGATGAGCGTGCGCTCGAACTGGCCGAACTGCTCGCTGTTGATGCGGAAGTAGGCCTGCAGCGGATGCTTCACCTTCACGCCGGGCGGCACGTAAATGAACGAGCCGCCGCTGAAGACGGCGCTGTTGAGCGCGGAGAATTTGTTGTCGCCGGTGGGGATGACCTTGCCGAACCACTTCTTGAAGATCTCGGGGTATTTGTGCAGGCCTTCGGTGCTGTTGACGAAGATGACGCCCTGCTCCTCGACGGCGGCTTTGATGTTCGAGTAAGCGGCCTCGCTGTCATACTGCGCCTCGACGCCGGCGAGGAATTTGCGTTCCTGCTCGGGGATGCCGAGTCGGTCGAAGGTCTTCTTCACGTCCTCGGGCACCTCGTCCCAGGAGCGCTTCGGCTTCTGGCCGTCGCTGAGGTAGTAGCGGAACTCGTCGAACTTGATGTTTTCGAGGTCCTTCGTGGCCCAGTGCGTGGGCATGGGCTTTTCCTGGAAGACCTTCAAGGCTTTGTGCCGGAACTCGCGGATCCAATCGGGATCGCCCTTCACATCGGCGATGTAGTCGATGGTCTTTTCAGTGATGCCGAAGCCGGAGTCGAACTTGTTGCGCTCCGGGAAGGTGAAGTCGCCGACGCTGTCGACGCGGATGTCGGAGATGTCCGGGGCTTCAGTTTCGACGGGTTCCAGGATGTCTGGGGCAGAGACCATAAGTAGGGAAGGTTTAAAGTTTCAGGTTCAGCGCACTTATGCCGCCGCGGCGAGCATCTCCTCCTTGACCCAGTCGTAGCCCTTCTCTTCGAGCTTGAGGGCGAGATCCTTGCCGCCGGTGTGGACGATCTGGCCGTCCATGAGGACGTGGACGATGTCGGGCTGGATGTAGTTCAGGAGGCGCTGGTAGTGGGTGATGACGAGGAAGCCGCGGTTCTCGCTGCGCATGGCGTTCACGCCGCGGGAGACGATCTTGAGGGCGTCGATGTCGAGGCCGGAGTCGGTTTCGTCGAGGATGGCGTACTTCGGTTCCAGCATCATGAGCTGGAGGATCTCGTTGCGCTTCTTTTCACCGCCGGAGAAGCCTTCATTGACGCTGCGGCTGGTGAAGCTGCGGTCCATCTCGAGCTGGTCCATGCGGGCGTAGAGCTGCTTGTAGAACTTCACGGCGTCGATGTCCTCGCCCTTGGGCAGGCGGGCCTTCAGAGCGGCGCGGAGGAAGTTGGCGTTGCTGACGCCGGGTATTTCGTGCGGGTACTGGAAGGCGAGGAAGAGGCCGGCGCGGCTGCGCTCATCGACGGCCATGTCGAGGATGTTCTGCCCGTCGAGCAGGACCTCGCCGCTGGTGACTTCGTAATCTTCGTGACCGCAGAGGACCTTGCTCAGCGTGCTTTTGCCGCTGCCGTTCGGGCCCATGATGGCGTGGACTTCACCGGGGTTGATCGTGAGGTTCAGGCCTTTGAGGATTTCGCGGCCGGGGATCTGGGCGTGGAGGTCTTTGATCTCGAGTGACATGTCGTGGGTGGGGGCGGGGGGATTACTTGTTGGCACAGGCTTCGCAGGTGCCGTGGATGGCGATGTCCATGCGGGTGACCTTGGTGCCCTTGGGCAGGATCCAGAACCTGGCCGGGTCAAAGTCAGCGGCAGGGTGGGCGTCGATGACCTTGCCGCAGGTTTCGCAGTGAAAATGAACGTGTTCCTGCAGGTTGGCGCAGTAGCGGGACTGGCCGCGCTCCAGATGAACCTGCTTGATCAGGCCGGCGGAAGTGAGGTGGTCAAGGCAGTTGTAAACGGTCGCCAGGGAGATGCCTGGGGAACGGTCCTTGATCCGGGTGAAGATGTCCAGGGCAGTCGGGTGGTCGGTGGAAGCCGCCAGGGTGTCGAAAACCTCACGCCGGTGGGGGGTGAGGCGGACATCAGCACCGAGCACGGCCATCCGACACTCGAGGCCGGTGGGTTTGGAAGCGGGGCGCGTAGGGGAGGGCATGGCTTTAGAATTAGAATGATTCTAAATCTGTCTTGCAACGAAACGTCTCGCACGCAAGCCCGGGTTGCCCTTTTTCAAAAAAATTCCCCTTCTTCCGGGCTGCGGAAGAAGGGGAATTGGGGGTCGCCGCTGGTTCTGAGACGGATCAGGGGGCCAGCTGAGAACGTTGGAGAAACTCCACGCCGTAAATGCCCGCAGGCACCCAGACATCAAGGCCCGGGGTGAAAGTCGCCCGGTCCACACGCAGCTGGAGGTTCACGGGGGTGTCATAGGAGGCTGCCGGGGTCAGCACCCCGGTCAGGGAGATGCTGGCGACCTCCAGATTGCCGAAGCTGCTGGCCAGAAGGTGTCCATGACTCACATGAAGGAGGTTTGGTGCTTCGGCCATCGACCAGGAGCTGATCTGGCCCAGGCGGCCGGTGGCGCTGTTGTAGCCAATGCCAACCACACCTTTTTTGGCGGAGGAATCACAGGCCAGATAAACGCGGATGCCGTCTGTGGTGCTGACGCCGCCGAAAGGTGTGGCGGAGATGTAGCTGTCGAGCTGCCAGGCGGAGACACCGTCGTAGGCGCAGGCCTGGATGGCGCGGGTGGTGGGGCCACGGGTGCCGATCCGCTGCTCACTGTGGGTCAGCACCACGGCGCCCTGGGCATCTGCCTGCGCCACGCTGAGAAGCTGGCCGGGGATGGACACCGGGTCGCGAAGGACAGGCTCGCCGCTGCGCCAGTCGATGACCTGAAGCCAGCTGGCAAGGCGCGCGGGTTTCAACGGAAAGACGCGCAGATTTGTGGCAGGTTTCGCAGGCTTGATCACCGGCTGCTGCGCCTTGCTGGTGTCGTAGCTCATGAACATGAAGCCATCCTGGGCAAAGGCGCGGCTGGCCCCCCGCATGCCATCTTTGACCCGGATGACCAGGGGTGAGTCCGCCTGCATGCCGGCATCGCTCACGGAAACCGGGCAGAGCACGGCGGCCGGGGCCGTCAAAGTGAGGACTGGCCCGGCCGGAGGAGGTGCAACGACCGCCCCTCCCCCCACCAAGGTGGAGGTGCCGTTCAAGGTCCCTTGCAGGATGATGGGCCGGGCGATGATCGGCTGAAGGGAGATGGGTCCGATGAAGACCGGCTGGATGAAAATCGGCCCCCACCAGCTGAAGGCGGGCTGCATCGGCACATACCAGACGAGCTTTTGATCCGTCACCCACAGGGGCTGCAGCAGCACCAGCTGCAGGTCGTAGCTGTCCAGGGCGGACAGGTCATGCACGACATTGCTCCCCTCGACCACCTCCGGAGGTGAGCTGGCAAGGTCCACCTCCAGCGTGCGCAGGCCATGACCACGTTCGGTGGCCTGTACCTTGTACTGAGCCAGGAAAAGGCGGTTCCCACGGCTGGTCAGGCCGACGATCTGGCCCTCCCCCAGATCCACCACCTGCTCCAGGGCATCCGGGTCCTGGGCGGACGTGACACGCAGCGTTGCCCGCCCCTTGTCGCCCCCATAGGAAATATAGTTCTGGCCGTACCTGTAGTTCCAGGTCGCAGGGCCATCCTCGATTTGAACCAGCCAGTCTCCCACGGGCAGCACCCGGTCGGTGCGCCAGGCGAGGGGCAGCCTGACAACAGGCTCGGTGGCAGCCTCGGTGCCGGCGGAGTGAACCAGCAGTTCATGGCCGGAGATGCTCACATAATGGTCGGCGATGAAGCCGCCACGCCGCGGGTTGAAGTCATGTTCCAAAGTCGGGCCGGCCGTGAGGTCGTCTTCACCCACCCCCACCACCTGAATCGCCTTTTGCGGTCCGGACGAACCCCACCACGTCTGAAATGGCACCATCACCACTCCCTGCTCCGGCAGGTATTCGACGGCCTTTTCATCGTAATTGGCCTCGCTCCAGCTGGAAATGCCCGGTTCACCCAGGTGCAGGCGGGAGAGCATGGCCGGGGCTCTGATGTCAGTGACGTCAAAGAGTGAAATGGTCACCTGCCCGGCCTCCACCCCGACGGCCAGCAGCCGGTTCCCGAGCGGTTCGAGATAGGTGCTCCAGCCGGGGATTTCCAGGATGCCCGAAAGCACGGGGGCCGACGGATCCGCCAGGTCCACCACAAAGAGCGGGTCGATCTGGCGGAAGGTCACCACATAAAGCCGGCTGCCATCAAAGCGCGTCGCATGCAGGCTTTCCCCGCGGGCGCCTTCGAGTTCCAGGGAGGCCAGGGCCGAGACGGAGCCGCCGCTCAGGGGGAAGGTCTCCACCCAGGTGCTGCGGTTGTTCCAGTCCCCTGAATTCAGGATGCTGACGAGCACGACCGCATCACCCGCGATGCTCATTTTAAACTTGTCCTGGATCACCCCCCTGGGCCGGAAGGTCTTCACCACCCTGGGAGCCTCCGCAACGTCGATCAGGTGCACGGCAGGAGTTGCCAGCGCACCCGACGCGTAAGACTGGGTGGCGACCAAAAGATGTCCGCCAGCCGCCTGCAGGAATCCGTAACTGGAGGCGGCAAAACGCAGCGTGCCCAGTTTCTGCGGCGTCTCCAGGCTGCCCACGTCCACGGTGCTGAGCAGCACCTCGTTGTCCGTGGGCTGCCCATCCTTGTCCAGAACCACCCGGGTGCAGAGCACATGCAGACGATCGCCGATCAGCCGGCTGTCCGCGATCGCCCCCTCCATCGGCACCTCATTCACCAAAACCGGCACCCCCTCCGTCACCTCGATCAGCCAGAGCGACGACGCTCCAGGCCTTGCCTTGTCATTTGATCGTCCGAGCAGGGCCACCCGGGTGCCTTCCGTGTTCAGAACAAACATCTGCTCTCCGCTGGCGGGAAGCCGCAGGCTGCCCATGCGCGTCGGCTGGGTCGGATCGCTCAGGTCCAGGATCTGAAGGCCGCGGTACTGATTGAAGAAATAAACCCGGCTGCCGACAATCTGCCAGATGTCCGACTCAATGGCTTCCGGCAGGGGTGCCGAAGTCAGGGCTCCTGCAGCGAGGGCCTGGGGGATGTCCGCCGACCGCATCCCGCTCACGACCACGCCGCTGGAGTAATTGATGGTTGGCATCAGGGTCAGCTGCCCTGAGGACGGGTCCACGCTGGGATCAGGCCGGTCAAAGTTCCTGCCTCCGCTTTTGAACCGGGCGGGGAACTTCGCCTTGCGATAACCTTGCACGCGCAGTTCCGAGGCAGGCACGTCTGCGGCTAGGTTGAAAACGGAGATCCTGGGCCCGTAGGGCAGCGGATAAGCCACTCCGACGGGCTTCCAGCCGATGCCGGACTTCTGCTCCAGCACCACCTGCTGCAGGCCCGGCTCCAAAAGAGCCGTGACGGTGCGCCTGCGCACGGTGAAACGCAGCGAAGTCAGGGCTTCGGCATTCGGAGGCGGAGGGATGGCGCTCGCGTCACCGAGGAGTGACAGGGCCAGGACCCAAAGGCAGGGCCTGAAAAGAAGACGGTTGAACATGGACTGGGGGCTGGGTTGGATTTTACCAAAAAGGGTGGGAGCAGGGAAGCTTGGAATCGTGTCAGGTTAAGGCGGCGGCTGGACGGAAGAAGTCACGGGCACCACGACAAATTGAACACCAGACTGAGCACTCGTCGAAAAAGACAAACCCCCCAGGGCATCCCCCGACGCTGCCCGGACCGAAGCAGCATCAATCACAGAACCGGTCACTGAGGGGTTCACGGTGAAGGTTCCTGGAACCGGCACGCTTCCCAGCACCAGGGTGGACGGGCCGGTTTGCTGCGGAGTGTCCGGCATCGGCCCCCGGGCTGCCACCAGCTTGAGGCGATCTCCGTCCGGCTCCAGCATCACAGGATCCGGGTTGTTCGGTCCTGCCAGCCTGGGGGTGAAGGTCAGCACCGGCTGCAGCCCCAGGGACTGGATCTTGTTCAGGGAGTCCTGCTTCTGCTCAGGCGTGATCACCCCGTCTGGCGGGGCTGCATCCTGGGGCACGGCATAAACCGCGAAGGTCGGCATCGGCATGAGCCCGACCTGGTCCCGCATGTCTGTCAGCAGCCGCAAGGCCTCCCACTGCCCGCGTGAAAGCTGCGCCGTTCCGTCAGCCGCCATCGGGATGCCCAGGGACGCGGCATCCTCCCAGAGCAGCACCATCCTGTCGGGATCCTCGACCATCGGCACACCTCCAGACGAAATCCGCCCGGCCAGCAGATCTGTCAGCACCCGCTTTTCCACCACCTGGGGAAAAATGCCCGGCTGCAGGATCAGCGCAATCGTCAGGTCATCCACCTCCACGTCACAGCCCGCCAGCGCCGCCACCGCCCTCACGGCCTTCAGGTAGGAAATCGGACCGCTGAAGAAAGTCACCCTCCGGCCCAGCGCCCCGGCCGGCACCGTGACGCGCAGCCTCTCCACAGGCAGGGTTTTCAATGAATCCTTCTCCACCAGGGCCTGCCGCAGTTCTGCCATCGCCTGCCCCAGGGGCACCTGGTCAAGGCTGACCCCACGGATGAAAAACAGGTCGAGACGCTCCACCAGGGTGGGCTCGACGGCGGCAGGTGCGTTGAGCCCTGCTGTCACATTCTCGATGGGCGGCAGCTGCAGCGACGCGCGCGGCGGCGGCAGAGGTTCCACAGCCACCGGCGCGACCGGTTTCCTGGCCTTCTGCTGACCAACCTGAACACCCCTCTGCAAATTCTCGGGCCAGAGCAGGGCGACGATCACCCCTGTCGCCACCAGCACGGCTGCCCAGGCAAATGCCCGCATGGAAACACCCGGCTTTTTCACAGACGCAGGCGCCAAAGCCGCTGAGAGCGGCCCTGTCTGGCGCGGCGAAACCGCCAGCACCTTGCGCGCCTCGGCCTCGACATCCCGCGCCTTGATCGTGTCCGCCAGCAGTCCTTCAAACCGTGCCGCCGCCGCAAACTCCGCCGCGCATTCAGGGTGCTCCCGCACGCAGCGCCAGAGCAGATCCGCCTCCTCGTCCGTCAGGGTGGCGTCCATCCAGCGGTCGAGCAGTCGCGCAAATTCGGCGCTGTCAGCAGGCAGGGACATGGTTATTCAAAGGTAAGGCCCAGCCGACGCTGCACACATTCACGCAGCTGACGGCGCAGGCGGCTGAGGATCTGGTAGATGGCGTCGAGGCTCAGGCTCTCCTCCTCGGCCATTCGTTCGATGCTGTGATTCTGATGATAGCGTTCGCGGATCAGCCGGGAGCTGCGTTCAGGGAGCTGTTCCAGACAATGGTTGAGCGCCTTTTCACGATCCTTCCAGGAAGCCTCCGCCTCGTCTGCGTCAAACCCGTGGGAAAGGGCCTCCAGCGTCTCCGCCGTGCAGGATTCCGGCAGCCTGCCCTGCAGCCTCCTGTCCTCCAGGATCTTGCGGATGGCGATGCCCCGGGCCCAGGCCCCAAACGGCCGCGCCGGATCATAGAGGTCAAACTTCTTCCACAGGATCATCGCCACCTCCTGGAAGATGTCCTCGCGCGTCACCACATCCCGCACCGCCGCCCCGATGAACGCCCTCAGGTCCGCCTGCACAGGCAGGAAGAGGGGCAGGAATCGGTCATGAGCAGGCTCAGTCATGGTGGCTTGACTCACTTTGCCGGAGGGGCCGTCTTCCTGACAGATTATTTTTAAGTTCAAGAAAATGGGTGCCAGAGGAACGGCTCCAGGACACGACCGTCCGCCCATGGCCCATTCTTCCACAAAAGGTCTGTCCCTTGATTGATAAGACGCTGGGGCGAACCCAAAGACTGCTCCAACAGGTGCCACCTTTTTGAAATGCGTGGATGACCTGAACCTTGGTCATTTAGAAGAGGCCCAGAACGCCCGCATCACGCGATGCATAAAATGATTCCGTTCCGCAGCTTGCAGACAGGGCAGTTCCTACGCATCACTTGAACAGCTTGGAACCTCAGACCGAACTCCCCTCCGCCGCCTCCACTCCGATTCACGACGCCCGTGAAGCGTTGCGGAAGTATTTCGGCTTCCGGGAGTTCCTCGACGGCCAGGAGCAGGTGATGGCCAACATCCTGGCCGGTCGTGACACGCTGGTCATCATGCCCACTGGCGGAGGCAAAAGCCTCTGCTACCAGCTGCCCGCCATGGTCATGGACGGTGTCACGGTCGTCGTCAGCCCGCTCATCGCCCTCATGAAGGACCAGGTGGACGCCCTGGAACGACGCGGCATCCCCGCCACCCTCATCAACAGCACCCTGACGCTGGCCGAGCAACAGGAACGCATCGCCGCCCTGCGCCGGGGCGAGTACAAGCTCGTCTACGTCGCTCCGGAACGCTTCCGCAGCCGCATGTTCACCAACACCATGCGCCAGGTGGAGATCGCCCTCTTCGCCGTTGATGAAGCCCACTGCCTCTCCCAGTGGGGCCATGACTTCCGCCCCGACTACTTCCGTCTCGACGAAGCCCTGGAGCAGCTCGGCAGGCCGCAGGTCGTCGCCCTCACCGCCACCGCTACGCCCGAGGTTAGGGCCGACATCCTCAAGGTGCTCGCCCTGCGTGACCCCTTCATCACCATCCGCGGTTTCCAGCGGCCCAACCTGAGCCTCAATGTCCTCCACACCAAGAAGGGCGACGACAAGTACAGCCGGCTCAAGGAGATCATCCGCGACCATCGCAAGGGCATCATCTACTGTGCCACCCGCAAGCGCGTCGAGGAGGTCGGCGAGGCCCTGAAGGACATGGGCATCCGCGCCGTCCAGTACCATGGAGGCCTTGATGACAAGGAGCGCGAGGAAAGGCAAAACCGCTTCATCAGCAAAAAGCACGACATCGCCGTGGCGACCAACGCCTTCGGCATGGGCATCGACCGGCCCGACGTGCGCTTTGTCGTGCACTTTGACGTGCCCGGCAGCGTCGAGGCCTACTACCAGGAAGCCGGTCGAGCCGGACGCGATGGCGAGCCGTCCTGGTGCGAGCTGTTCTTCAACTTCGCCGACACCAAGACGCAGGAGTTCTTCCTCGATGGAGCCAACCCCGGCATCGATGTCATCCAGAGCATCTACCAGGCGCTGCTCAACCAGTCCAACGCCCAGAACGAAGTCGAGGCCAGCATCGACGACCTCACCGACCACGCCGGGCTGAAGAACAGCATGGCCGTCAGCTCCTCCCTCAGCCATCTGGCGCGTGCGGGCTACATCGAGCGCTACGACATTCCCGGCCGGCGCATCCGCGGCACCCGCCTGCTTCAGCCCGACGTGCTCACCCGCGACCTGAAGCTCGACGCCGCCGCCATCCGTGAAAAGGAACGCCGCGACCGCTCGAAGCTGAAGGCCATGATCGACCTCTGCTATGACGAGCAGCGCTGCCGGCAGCAGCAGATCCTGGCCTACTTTGGCGAAGCCGAAAGCCAGCCCTGCGGCACCTGCGACATCTGCCGCCGCGACGGCGTGCAGGTGGAGCGTGAAGGCGGCGCGGATGAGGTGCTCATGCTGCGCCAGGTGCTCAGCGGCATCGCGCGCATGTCCCTGAAAAACGCCGACGGCCGCTGGGAGGCGCGCTATGGCAAGGGCCGCATCATCCAGATGCTCGTCGGCAGCCGCTCCAAGGAGGTGCTGGACGCCGGGCTCGACCAGCTCAGCACCTACGGACTGCTGAAGAAGACCGGCACCAGCGCCCTGCATCCTTTGTTCGCCGAAATGGAGAAGCAGGGCCTCATCGAGACCAGCACCGGCGAATATCCGCTGGTCACCCTCACCGCCCGCGGCGCCGAGGTCATGCGCACCGGGGCCAACGTACGCATGCTCTGGCCGAACACCGCGCCGAAGGCCGATTCCCCGCTGAAGCCCGGCGCGCGGCTTCCCGAGGCCAGCCTGGGCACCAGCGAGCTGGGCTTTGACGACGCCCTCTTTGAGAAGCTCAAGCACCACCGCAGCGTCCTCGCCCAGTCGGAAGGCGTGCCCGCCTACCTGATCTTCAGCAACCAGACCCTGGAGTTCCTCACCCGCCTCAAGCCCCGCACCCTGGCCGACGGCATGAAGATCCGCGGCGTTGGTGAAAAGAAGGCCGGCACCTACCTGCCCGACTTCATCCGCATCATCCAGAAGCACGGCTGAACGGCGTGGAGGGTGGAACGCCCTGTTGTCATCCCGGCGCAGGTGAATACTGTCCGCCCCCTTCCATGCCCCGCGTTTACATCAAGACCTACGGCTGCCAGATGAACGAACGCGACACCGAGCAGGTGTCGCAGATGTTCACCGAGCGCGGCTACACCATGACGTCCACCGACGAGGACGCCGACGTGGTGCTGATCAACACCTGCTCCGTGCGCGATCAGGCGGAGCAGAAGGCCGTGGGCAAGATGGGCATGGTGCGCCGCCGCCGCATCCCCCTCGTCACCGGCTTCATGGGCTGCATGGCCCAGAGCCGCGGCTCCGAACTGGTGGACAAGGTGAACGTGGACCTCGTCGTCGGCACGCAGAAGTACCACCGCGTCGTCGACTATGTGGACGAAATCATCCGCGCCAAGGAGCAGCGCATGATGGACGAGGAGCGCTTTTCCATCGTTGACATCGACGAGGAGGAGTCGAGCCAGAACACCATCCGCGACCACACGCTCAAACCCGACCAGGGCAGCGCCTTCGTCAGCATCATGCAGGGCTGCAACATGAAGTGCACCTTCTGCATCGTGCCCTACACCCGCGGTGGCGAGCGCGGCCGGCCCATCGCCGACATCGTCGAGGAGGTGAAACGCCTCTCTGATCGTGGCGTCAAGGAAGTCACGCTCCTCGGCCAGATCGTCAACCTCTACGGCCGTCACGAGTTCCCCATGCAGGATGGCAAAAGCCCCTTCGTGCAGCTCCTCGAGACCGTGCATGAAGTCCCCGGCATCGAGCGCATCCGCTTCACCAGCCCGCATCCCATCGGCTACAAGAAGGACCTCATCGAGGCCTTCACCTACCTGCCGAAGCTCTGCGAGCACGTCCATCTTCCCGTGCAGAGCGGCAGCGACGAGATCCTGAAGAAGATGCACCGCCCCTACACGGCGGCGAAGTTCACCGAACTCGTCGAGCGCATCCGCGCCGCCCGGCCCGGCATCGCCGTCACCACCGACGTCATCGTCGGCTTCCCCGGCGAGACCGAGAAGCACTACCTGGAGACGCGCGAGATGTTTGACCGCCTGAAGTTCGACAACGCCTTCATCTTTCGTTATTCCAAGCGGCGCGGCACACCTGCGGCCGAGATGCCTGACGAAATCCAGGTCAGCGAAAAGGAGAAGGAGCGCCGGAACCAGGACCTGCTCGCCCTCGTCAACGCCCACGCCTACCCGCGCTACCAGGAGCTCATCGGCCAGCGTGTCGAGATCCTCTGCGAAGGCCCCAGCAAGACCAACGAGTCACGCCTTACCGGCCGCACCCGCACCAACCGCATCGTGGTGTTCGACGGCAACCCCGCCCGCCACACCGGCCGGATCTTCGACGTGAACATCACTCACTGGGCCAACTTCACCCTCTTCGGCAACCCCGTGCTCGACGACGACCCGGCCTGAGCCAGGCAGGCGCGGCACATCAGCTCCTGGTCTGAATGACACAGGCCCGATGGGCTTGAACACTCATAGCCGGACAGAGCCATTGGCTTCCTCGCCAGACACAGACGTTTGCCTGCCGCCAGAACCGCTGTATGCTGGATCAGCCGCGCATGACACTTAACGCCATCAGCCTGTTTTCATCGGCCGGGATCGGCGATCTCGCCTTCCAGCGTCTTCCGGTGCGAGTGTTGGTGTCATGCGAGCTGCTGGAGGACCGCCATCAGGTTTACCAGGCGAATTTCCCTGACACCCACGCCCTCACAGGAGACATCTGGAAGCTCTGGCCGCAGATCGTCAGTGAAACACATGCCCGACTGGATGGTGGCGCCCTTGACATCCTCTTTGCCACGCCGCCGTGCCAGGGCATGTCTAAAAACGGGCGCGGCAAGCTGCTCCAGGCCGTGCGCAACGGCTCCAAGCCAGCATTGGATGTTCGCAACCGTCTGATCATCCCGACTTTGAAAGTCGCACAGTCACTGAAACCGCGCTTGATCGTGCTGGAGAACGTCCCCGAGATGGAAAACACCCTCATCATGTCCGAGGGCGGCAGGCTTGTGCCGATTCTAGACCTGGTCCGCGAGGAGCTTGGCCCGGAATATGATGGCGAGGCCAGGGTGGTCGAGTTCGCCGACTATGGCGTGCCTCAAAGGCGGCAGCGGCTCATCACCGTCTTCACCCGTGATGCCGCGATGCTTTCATTGTTCAAAAGGCGCCGCTCCCTTCACCCCCGCCCCACTCATTCGCAGAACGGCGGAGGCAAGCCGCCATGGGTCACGGTGCGCGACGTGATCTCCCACATGCCGCCGCTCGACGCCGGCAGTCCTGACACCGCGCGGGGTGATGATGCGCTGCACTTCGTGCCCCTGCTTGATGAGGACAAATACTTCTGGGTGCGCCACACGCCGCCGGAAAAAGGCGCTTTTGACAACCAGTGCGTGGCCTGCGGTCACGACAAGAATCCATGTCACGGCAATTTCCGTGATGAGGGCGGCATCAACCGCGCCTCGCGCGAGACACCGCTGCACTGCCTGAAATGCGGCACGCTGCTGCCGCGCCCATGGGTCAGGAACAAGGAAACCGGCGCGCACCGGCTGATGCGCGGCTACACCAGCGCCTACAAACGCATGAGCTGGGATCTGCCCGCCAGCGCTCTCACCACCAACCTCGCCTACGCATGCAGCGACAACAAACTGCACCCGGAGCAGCACCGCGTGCTCTCGTTACGCGAGGCGTTGATGCTGCACACCATCACGGACTTCGAGTATCGCTTTGAGCGCGCCGACGGCAAAAAGGTCACCAGCGGCCTCATCTACGAGATCATCGGCGAAAGCATCCCTCCACGCGGTCTGGAGGTTTTTTTCCGCGAATGGACCGATGTGCTCAGGGGCGGGGCGGACGTTGTGATGAAAGGCGACTGGGCGGCGTCCGACCTGCCCCTGTTTCACAACTCGATGGCACAGCTCGCCAAATCCGCCTGAAACTGCGTGCCGTTGTTATATTGGTCCAGGAATTCACGGCAGCGTGGTGAGTCGAGCACATACAGCCAGCCTTCGTACATCCTGCGCACACCCGCACGGGTCATGATTGACACGCTCGTCGTGTTGCCGCCGCCCTCCCGAGGCTGGATGATCCCGCCCCAATCAGCCTGTGTCAGCTCGTGCGAATAAAAGACGGCCGTGATGCATGGAACCCCCTTCACAAAGTCCCACATGATTCCCAGCAGGTTGTTGGTGCCCCGGTGATGGGCCTTCCAGTCGTACCCGCGCAGGAACTCGATGCGTGAGTCTCCGATGTCAGGCTTTTGCAGGCCGTTTTTTTGGAACCATTGCGGACTCGGAACACTGCCCACCGTCGCCTTGATTTCGATTCCACCGGGCCGGAACGGGCTGAATGGCTTCTTGTCCCTCAACTGCCCTGCCAGCCGTTCCCATTCTTGCCGGCCTTTGCCGTCCATCACCAGCAGGTCGGGGTAGCCGTCCTGATGCGGATTTTTGCGATACAGGCCGCCTGCTGCCTTGATTACCGACGCGCCGTAAAGCTCCCCGACAAACGCGCTGAGGTTGCGCATCCCCAGCAGTCTCGCAATGTCGATTTCAAATTCAGCCAGCTTGGCGATCCGCTCGTTGAAGAACGAGATCGCCTCGCCAAAAGGACAAGTCTCCACCTTGCAGGCAGTCTTGTCCTCGCGTCTCACCTCGATGAAATGCCGCCTTCGCTTCAGGTAGCGCATCACGGGCCGAGCCTCCTCGCTAATTGGGCCCAAAATGACTTGAAGCTCATGTCCATCGGCTCGGCCAGAGCGGCCAGCACCTCCAAAGCCGGGCCTTTGAGTCCACGTTCCAGCTGGCTGATGCAAGTGCGGCGCAGGCCCGCCTTGTCCGCCAGTTGTTCCTGGCTCAGACAGGCAGCCTGCCTGCATTCACTCAGGCATTTCGCAAAGGTCCGTCTGCGGGTCATTCGCCACATGAGGGTCACACCCCCGCCAGGATCCCGTTCAACGTGGCGCTTGGACGCAGCGCGGCATCGGCCTTCGCATTGTCAGGCTTGTAGTAGCCGCCGACATCAGCTTTCTGGCCTTGGACGGCGAGAAGTTCGGCGACGATTTTGCCCTCGTTGGCGGTGAGGGCCTCGGCGATGGGTTTGAAGGTGGCGGCGAGGGCGGGGTCGGCGGTCTGGGCGGCGAGTTCCTGGGCCCAGTAGAGGCAGAGGTAGAAATGGCTGCCGCGGTTGTCGATGGTGCCGAGTTTGCGGCCGGGGCTGCGGTCGTTTTCGAGGAACTTGCCGTTCGCGGCGTCGAGGGTGTCAGCGAGGACCCTGGCCTTCGGGTTCTTGAAGGTGTCGGCGAGGTGCTCAAAGGACGCGGCGAGGGCGAAGAACTCGCCAAGGCTGTCCCAGCGCAGGTAGTTTTCCTCAAGGAACTGCTGCACATGCTTGGGCGCGGAGCCGCCGGCGCCGGTTTCGAAGAGGCCGCCACCGTTCATGAGCGGGACGATGGAGAGCATTTTGGCGCTCGTGCCGACTTCGAGGATGGGGAAGAGGTCGGTGTTGTAGTCGCGCAGGACGTTGCCGGTGACGGAGATGGTGTCGAGGCCCTTGACGATGCGCTCGAGGCTGAAGGTGCAGGCCTCGGCGGGCGGGAGGATGCGGATGTCGAGCCCGGTGAGATCGTGGTCTTGGAGGTATTTTTCGACCTTGGCGATGATCTGGGCGTCGTGGGCGCGGGCTTTGTCGAGCCAGAAGACGGCGGGGGTCTGCGAGGCGCGGGCACGGTTGACGGCGAGCTTCACCCAGTCCTGCACGGGGGCGTCCTTGGTCTGGCAGGCACGCCAGATGTCACCCTGCTCGACGCTGTGTTCAAAGAGCACGTTGCCCGCGGTGTCGGTGACGCGGATGACGCCGTCGGCGGGGGCTTCAAAGGTCTTGTTGTGGCTGCCGTATTCCTCGGCGGCCTGGGCCATGAGGCCGACGTTGGGCACGCTGCCCATGGTCTTCGGGTCGAGGGCGCCGTTCTTTTTGCAGAAGTCGATCGTGGCCTGGTAGATGCCGGCGTAGCTGCTGTCCGGGATGACCGCCAAGGTGTCCTGCTCCTTGCCCTGGGCATCCCACATCTTGCCGCCGCCACGGATCATGGCGGGCATGGAGGCATCAACGATGACGTCGCTGGGGACATGGAGGTTGGTGATGCCCTTGTCGCTGTTCACCATGGCCAGGGCGGGGCCGCTGGCGTAGGCGGCCTGGATGTCGGCCTCGATCTCCGCCTTCTTGTCGGCGGGCAGCTTGTCGAGCTTGGCGATGAGGTCGCCGAAGCCGTTGTTAAAATTGACGCCGATCTCGGCGAGCGTGGCGGCGTGCTTGGCGACGAGGTCCTTGAAGAAGACGCTGACGGCGTGGCCGAAGATGATGGGGTCGCTGACCTTCATCATGGTGGCCTTCATGTGCAGGGAGAACAGCACGCCTTCAGCCTTCGCCCTGGCGATCTGCTGCTCGAAGAAGGCGACGAGGGCCTTCTTGCTCATCTTGGTGCCGTCGATGATTTCACCGGCCTTGAGGGCCAGCTTGGGCAGGAGGGCCTTGGAGCTGCCGTCCTTGCCGACAAACTCGATTTTCACCTCGGTGGCGGCGGCGACGCAGGTGGATTTCTCGTTCGAGAAGAAGTCGTCCCTGCCCATGGTGCCGACGGTGGTCTTTGAGTCGGCGGACCAGGCGCCCATCTTGTGCGGGTGCTTCTTCGCGTAATCCTTGACGGCCTTCGGCGCGCGGCGGTCGCTGTTGCCCTCACGCAGCACGGGGTTCACGGCGCTGCCCATGACCTTGGCGTATTTCGCCTTGATCTCCTTTTCCTCGTCGGTCTGCGGATTTTCGGGGAGGTCGGGCAGCTTGTAGCCCTTCGACTGCAGCTCGGCGATGGCGGCCTTGAGCTGAGGCACGGAGGCGGAGATGTTCGGCAGCTTGATGATGTTGGTGGTGGGCTCCAGGCAGAGCTTGCCGAGGTAGCTGAGGTCGTCTTCCTGCTGCCCGAACTGCGCCAGGATGCGCCCCGCCAGGGAGATGTCGCGCGTTTCGACCTCGATGCCAGCAGCCTTGGTGAAGGCCTTCACGATGGGCAGCAGCGAGTAGGTGGCGAGGAGCGGGGCTTCGTCGGTGAGGGTGTAGATGATCTTGGCGGACATGGGGCGGAGGGGGCGGTTTTAAGGAGCGTGAGAGGTAAAAAGGCGGGGGAGCGGGTCAAGGTGCTTCGCGTGGTCACACAAGCGGCGCGCGTTAAAAGGTCGGGCGAGTCAAGGAGACGACGTGCAGAGGAGGTGACGGCAGGGAGAAAAAAGCGTGCCGACACCAGGGCCACGCAGAGGTGGCAGGGTCAAAAAGCGCTGGAAACGAGAAAAAGCGACGAAGCAGGGGAGTGGCCGCCTAACTCCGACACCAGTCCCGACCCGCGCACCATCATAAATCGGTGCATCAGGCAGGGCCGCAAAAAGACATGCATGGCCCACCGCTGTCACGGGATCGGCGGAGAACGAAAATGGGAGGAACGACCGCGCCGGACGTCTCAGTCGAGCTTGCGCACCAGCACGGAGCTGTTGTGGCCGCCGAAGCCGAAGCTGTTGCTCAGGGAAGCGTTCACCTTGGCCGGACGGGCGGTGTTGGCGACGACATCGACGTCCACCTCCGGATCGAGGTTTTCGACGTTGATGGTCGGCGGCACGATCTGGTCGCGGATGGCGAGGATGCTGGCGGCGAGCTCGACACCGCCGGCGGCGCCGAGCAGGTGACCGGTCATCGACTTGGTGCCGGAGACGAGCAGGCCCTTCTGGGCGTATTCGCCAAAGGTGCGCTTGATGGCGCGCAGCTCGCAGAGGTCGCCCACCGGGGTGGAGGTGGCGTGGGCGTTCACATAGCTGACCTCGCTGGCGTTCATCCTGGCATGGCGCAGGGCCATGTCCATGCACTTGGAGGCGCCCAGGCCCTCCGGATGCGGGGCGGTGAGGTGGTAGGCGTCGGCGGTCACGCCGTAGCCGGCCAGCTCGGCGTAGATGGTGGCGCCGCGCTTTTTGGCGTGCTCGTATTCCTCGAGCACCACGACGCCGGAGCCTTCACCCATGACAAAGCCGTCGCGGCCGACATCCCAGGGGCGGGAGGCGCGCTCGGGCTCGTCGTTGCGCATGGAAAGCGCCTTCATGTTGCCGAAGCCGGACAGGCCGCAGGGGCGGATGGAGGCTTCCGCGCCGCCGCAGATCATCACGTCGGCATCTCCGAACTTCATGATGCGCCAGGCTTCACCGATGTTGTTGTTCGAGGTCGCGCAGGCGGTGGTGATGCACATGTTCGGGCCCATGAAGCCGTACTCGGTCGCGATCATGCCGGAGGCGATGTTCGTGATCATCATGGGGATCAGGAAGGGGGAGACGCGGCCGGGACCCTTGTTCAGCAGGATTTCGTACTGGGTCTCGATGGTGCTCAGACCGCCGATGCCGGAGCCGACCATGACGCCCACGCGCCAGGGGTCGAGGCTGTCCGGGTTCAGGCCGGAGTCCTTCACGGCCATCTTGGAGGCGGCCATGGCGAGCTGGAAGAAGCGGTCGGCGCGGCGGGCCTCCTTGTGGTTGTTGAAGAAGGGGGTCGGGTCAAAATCCACCACCTCGCCCGCGATCTTGCAGTCATAGGCGGTCGTGTCCATGCTCTGGATCCGGCGGATGCCGCTCTTGCCGGCGATGAGGTTCTTCCAGAAGTCATCCTTGTTGTTTCCGAGGGGGGAAACGACTCCGATGCCTGTGACGACGATGCGACGCTCGCTCATGATTGAGTGGATTTTGGGTGGGTTTGGACGGTTGAGAGAACACGCTTTGCCCCCTGCGGCAAGGTGTTTTTCCCCTCGCGCCTCCAGCTTGAATGTTAGGCCGGGCCGGTTTCCCAACCCCGGGCGAAGCCCTGACCTGGTGGTTGCACCCCGCCTCCAGCCGTCCATCATCCGCGCCCCCTTCGCGTATTCAGCGCCCTCCTTTCCCCGCCATGCTCTCCGAACTCGACTCCCTGAAATCCGAGGCCCTCGCCGCCCTCGAAACGCTCACCGATGAAGCGGCGCTCGAGGCCTTCCGCATCGACTACCTTGGCAAGAAAGGCAGGCTCACCGCCCTCAGCGCCGGGATGCGCGACGTGCCGGTCGAGCAGAAAAAGGACGTGGGCGCCAAGCTGAACGAGGTGCGTGACGCCATCACCCAGGGCCTCGCCACCCGCAAGGAGGCCCTCCAGGCCGCCAAGGACGCCGCCGCCGTGGCGGGCATCGACCTCACCCTGCCCGGCCGCCCCGGCTCAGGCGTCGGCAGCCTCCACCCCCTCACCCAGATCCGCGACCTCGCCGTGCGCACCCTGCGCCGCATGGGCTTCACCCTCGCCGACGGCCCCGAGGTGGAGACAGAGTGGCACTGCTTCGACGCCCTCAACACGCCTGCCGATCACCCGGCGCGCAATGAGAGCGACACCTTTTACATGCCCGACGGCAAGCTGCTGCGCACCCACACCTCCAGCGTGCAGATCCGCACCCTGGAGACCGTGAAGGACCTGCCCGTTCGCATCATTGCCCCCGGGGCCGCCTACCGTCGTGACGAGATCGACGCCACCCACCTGAGCGTCTTCAACCAGATCGAGGCCCTCTATGTGGACAAGGACGTCTCTCTCGCCGACCTCAAGGGCACGCTGGAGTTCTTCTTCCGTGAGGTTTTCGGTCCAGGCACCGCCGTGCGGTTCCGTCCGCACTTCTTCCCCTTCACCGAGCCCAGCTTTGAGATCGACGTGAAGCTGGAGGCCAAGGGCCGTGAGGCCCGCTGGATCGAGATCGCCGGCTGCGGCATGGTGGACCCCGCCGTCTTCGCTGCCGTCAGCAAGACCCGTGGCGACACCCTCCTCGATCCTGAGCAGGTCACCGGCTTCGCCTTCGGCATGGGCCTCGACCGCCTCGCCATGATCCTCCACGGCATCTCCGACATCCGCCATCTGATTGAAAACGATGTCCGGTTCCTTCAGCAGTTTGCCGCCTGAGCCCTGCTCCTTCCTGAACGCATTTTGATCTCCTGACAGCCTTCCCCTCCCATGCAAGTCTCCCTCAACTGGCTCCAGACCCATCTCGACCTCAGCGGCTACACCACCGCCCAGCTTTCCGACCTCCTGACCTTCGCCGGCATCGAGGTGGAGGGCATCGAGGAAAAAGGCGTCGCCTCCGACAAGGTCGTCGTCGCCCAGATCCAGTCCTTTGAGCAGCACCCGAACGCCGACAAGCTCAGCGTCTGCCAGGTCGATGACGGCAGCGGCAGCCTGCGCCAGATCGTCTGCGGCGCGAAGAACTTCAAGGCGGGCGACAAGGTGCCTCTCGCCCTGCCCGGCGCAGCCCTGCCCGGCGGCTTTGAGATCAAGGAAGGCAAGCTGCGCGGCGCCGTTTCCAACGGCATGATGTGCTCCGCGAAGGAGCTCGGCCTCGGCGAGGACACCGGCGGTTTGTGGATCCTCGACAGCGAGCTGCCCGTCGGCAAGCCGGTCAACCAGATCGTCGAAAGCGACACGCTCTTTGACCTCGAGATCACGCCGAACCGCTCCGACCTGCTCAGCCACCTCGGCCTGGCCCGTGAGCTGGCGGCCCTCACCGGCCTGCCTTTGAAGGGCGAGCGCGATCATGCCAAAGCCACCTCGAAGACCCGTGCCGCCAAGGCGGACGAGGTCACCCTCGAGGCGACCGACGGCTGCCCTTACTACACCGCCCGCATCATCAAGGACGTCAAGGTTGGTCCCAGCCCCGCCTGGCTGAAGGCGCGCCTGGAAAGCATCGGCCTGCGCCCCATCAACAACATCGTCGACATCACCAATTATGTGATGATGGAGATGGGCCAGTCGCTGCACGCCTTCGACCTCGCCAAGCTCCAGGGCGGCATCACCGTCCGTCGTGCGAAGGAGGGCGAGAAGCTCCTCGCGCTCGACGGCCAGGAGTACGCCCTGCTCACCGAGGACCTCGTCATTGCCGACGCCCAGCGCCCGGTCGCCATCGCCGGCGTCATGGGTGGTGAGGAAACCGGAGTCACGGAGTCCTCCACCGACATCCTGCTGGAGGCGGCCTATTTCACGCCCGGCAACGTTCGTCGCACGGCCCGCCGCCTTTCGCTGCACAGCGACTCCAGCTACCGTTTCGAGCGCGGCATCGACCCGCAGCAGGTGCATGGCGGCAGCGACCTCGCCGTGAAGCTCATCCTCACCATTGCCGGCGGCACCGCCGAGGACGTCCTGCGCGTGGCCGGCGAGCCCCCGGTGCTCGTGGGCGAGGTGGAGCTCGACGAGGTGCGGGCGCATCGTTTGTTGGGCATGCCCGGCCTGTCCGCCGACGAGGCGCACGCCATCCTGGAGAAGCTGGGCCTGACCCGCCTCAGCGCGAACAAGGAGAAGAGCCGCTGGGGCATCCCCGGCTACCGTCTTGACCTCCAGCGCAGCGTCGATCTGGTCGAGGAGGTCGCCCGCGTCATCGGCCTGGACCGTGTGCCTGCGAAGTTCACCGCCGCCTTCGCCCAGGGCGATGCCACGGACAAGGCCTATGACCACGCCATGCAGCTCCGCCAGGCTCTCGTGCATCGCGGCTTCAACGAGGCCCAGACCCTGCGCCTGGTCTCCACAGCGCAAACCAAGGATGCTCTCGGCAATCCCACCGGCGGCGTCGCGGCGCTGAAGAATCCGCTGTCCGAGGACCACACCACCCTGCGCCCTAGCATCATCCCCGGCCTGCTCGCCAGCGCCGCCCTCAACGTCCGCCAGGGCGCCGAGCGCCTGCGCCTTTTCGAAATCGGCCGCGTCTTCCTGAAGATGCCCAACGGCATGGTTCGCGAGGAGGAACGCCTCGCCATCCTGCTCAGCGGCCCGGTCGCGCCCAGCTCCTGGCACGCCCGCGAACCGAAGGCCGCCGATATCTTCGACCTCCGCGGCCTGGTGGAAAGCCTTCCCGGCGTCGCCACTCTGGAAATCAAGCCCCTCAAGGACAACGGCGCCTTCCTGCTGCACAGCGAGCTGAAGGCCGGCAACCGTGTGCTTGGCTGGATCGCCCAGGTGCATCCGGCCCGCGCCCGCGCCCTGGATGCGCGCGGGCCGGTGTATGTCTGTGAGCTCCTGCTCAGCGCCCTGCGCCAGGGCAGCAGCGGCCCCGCGAAGTTCACTGACCTGCCACGCTTCCCCGCCATCACCCGCGACGTGGCCTTTGAACTCGCCGCCGACGTGCCGAACGCCAAGGTCAGCGCCTTCTTCGCCGGCGTGAAGGAGCCCCTGCTCATCAGCAGCGCCCTTTTTGACGTCTTCGCCGATCCGACCGGCGTCAAGCTGCCGCAGGACCGCAAGTCCCTCGCCTGGACGCTCACCTATCGCAGCAGCGAAAAGACCCTCGAAACCGCCGAGGTGGACGCCGCCCACGCCCGCATCCTCGCGGCTCTGGAAAAAGCCCTGCCCGTGGTGGTACGACGCTGATGTGAGCTCAGGATTTTCGAATCCGTTCTTCGCCTCCCGGAGGTTTCGCGCCGACACGCGCGTCGGCCCTGGCTGGACATCAGCCCAGCATCCAGCACAGGGCACCGCCAGAAGAAGCCCGCCAGGTCCGTCGGTCTCCGGACACCCCGGTGACTGGATCGGCGAAACGGACTCTTGTCCGGCGGCGTACTTTGCAGGTAGCATCCGTTTTCCTGCATGAAATCCCCCGTCCTTCTCGGTCTTCTTTTTGCCTCCGGCCTGATCAGCGCCGCGAGCCTCGAACAGCCCCTCGCTGACCTGCGCGCCGTGCAGAAGGAGGGCGAGGGCAATGAAAAGGCCACCGCCGCCTGGCAGCAGATTGTCAAAGCCGACCCCGCCGCCCTGCCGGAAATCCTCGCCGCCATGAATGGCGCCAACCCGCTCGCGGAAAACTGGCTGCGCGCCGCCATCGGCGTCGTCGCCGACCAGGCCATCGCCGCGAAGAAGCTGCCGGTCGATGCCGTGAAGGCCTTCCTTCTCGACACAAAGAACAGCCCCGCACCCCGCGTGGTCGCCTTCGACCTCCTTCAGCATGCCGAACCAAAAACGGCGGAAAAGCTCACGCCCGGCCTGCTCGAAGACCCCAGCAGCGAACTGCGCCGCCATCCGGTCGCCAGGCTCACCAGCGCCGGCGACGAAGCGCTTGCCCAGGGGAAAAAAGACGCGGCCCTGGCCTCCTACCAGCAGGCCATGAAGGGCGCCCGCGACGAGGATCAGATCAAGGACCTCGCCAAGAAGCTCAAGGACCTCGGCAGCCCGGTGGACCTGCCCACGCACTTCGGCTTTGTGCGCAGCTGGAAGCTCATCGCACCGTTCACGAACGTCGAGCGCAAGGGCTTCGACACCGTCTTTCCCCCCGAGGAAAAGATCGACCTCGGCGCCACTTATCCCGGCAAGAACGGCGACGTGAAATGGACCGACTTCACCAGCACGGACGAGTACGGACAGATCGACTTCAACAAGCCCTACACCATGCTCAAGGAGGTCACCGGCTATGCCTACACCGAGTTTGACTCCGCCGAGGAACGCGACGCCCAGATCCGCCTGGGCTGCAAGAACGGCTGGAAGGTCTGGCTGAATGGCCGGCTCATCTTCGCCCGCGATGAATACCACCGCGGCGCCAAGCTCGACCAGTACAAGCTGCCCGTGAAGCTGAAGAAGGGCAAAAACCAGATCCTGGTGAAGTGCTGCCAGAACGAGCAGACCGAGACCTGGACCGTCGAATGGCAGTTCCAGCTCCGCCTCTGCGACGACACCGGCACGGCGATCCTGGCCGCGAAATAACATTCATCGACCCAAGCACCATGAAGCTTCCCCTCACCCTGCTGACCTTGGCCGCCCTGTGCGGCACCTCCGCAGCCGCCGACTGGCTCCAGTTCCGCGGACCGAACGCCTCCGCCGTCTCCACCGAAGCCCAGGCCCCGGGGCCGAAGGTCGCGATTGACTGGAAGGCGGAGCTGCCCGGACGTGGCCTGAGCAGCCCTGTCGTCGTCGGAGACAAGGTCTTCGTCACCTGCTCCAGCGGCCCCGACCAGTCGAACCTGCACGTCTTCTGCTTCAGCGCCACCGACGGCAAAAAGGTCTGGGAGCGCGTCATGAAGGCCACCGGCCGCACGATGTCGCACAACAAGACCAGCGTGGCCGCCCCCACGCCCTGCAGCGACGGCGAGCGCATCTTCGCCATCTACTCCTCCAACGACCTCTTCGCCTTCGACCTCGCCGGCAACCTGCTCTGGCTGCGTGGACTTACTTTTGATTACGCCAACGCCAGCAACAGCCTCGGCATGTCCTCCTCCCCCGTCGTCGTGGACGGCACGCTTGTGGTGCAGGCCGAGAACGACAGCGAGTCCATCGCGGTCGGCATCGACACGGCCACCGGCAAAAACCGCTGGAAGAAGGAGCGCCCCAAGGCCGCGAACTGGACCAGTGCCGTGGTTTACAAGGGCGCCGTCGCCCTGCAGTCGAGCAAGGGCCTGACGGGCGTGAACCCACGCAGCGGTGCCGTCGAATGGGACTACACCGACGGTGCGGCCACCATCCCCAGCTCCGCCGTCACCCAGGACGCCATCTACGTGCCCTCCAACGGCGTCACCGCCCTGGTGCCTGAAAAGGGCGCCGTCTCCCAGCTCTGGCGCGCCAGCGGCCTCAAGCCCGGCACCGGCAGCCCGCTGGTGCTTGGCGACTCGATTTATGTCCTCAACGGCGCGGGAGTGCTGGTGAAGGCCGCCCTCTCGAACGGTGACGAGGCCTGGAAGCTTCGCCTCAAGGGCCCCTTCAGCGGCTCGCCCGTGGCCGCCGGGAAATACATCTACATCGTCAGCGAGCGCGGCGACTTCCAGGTCGTGGACACCACGGCCAAGGAAGGCGAGGTCGTCCACAGCGTCGAACTGAAGGACACCCTGCTCTGCACCCCCGCCATCAGCAACGGCGCCGTCTATGTCCGCAGCGACAAGGCGCTCTGGAAACTGAAGTGAACCCTCTATGAAACGCCGGCTGGCCATGTCTCTACTGGGCACGTGTTGTGCTCAGCCCATGGCCTACGCAACGGACCCGTTTGTCACGCCGGACATCGATTCCAGCAAGCTCCCGGGCGTGTGGAGGTGCAGGATCGGCGGCACCGACGCACCCATCACGTTCCTAGAGTCGGGCCGGTTTAGCGGAAGCCTTCAAGAAGGGCCCTCCATACGGGATGCTTTCGAGGGTGAATGGAACATTAAGAACCAGTACATCGGCCCGACGATGTTACTCTGGGAATTTACCAAGTCACGACTGATTCCAGCCGGCACTGTTGACAGGGATGAGATTGAAACCTTGAACGATGATTTCCTGATCCTTTGGACTCGGCGAAGAGAACGCCGGGTCTATCACTGTGTGGTCTCGGCTGGGCTGAAGTGACGAATCCGTCACGAGCACGGCATTGCGTGTGACGGCGGCTGCCGCAACGCAGCGCGTTCGTGAACCAGCTCTGCCTCATCGACGTCATCGGGCCGTTTTTTCGCGGCTATGAACGGCGCGTCATCAACTGGTCGAAGATCCCCTGGGATCATGTCGGGCGACAGGGCGCGTCCTGGTGGGAAAACGTCTGCCGTGAGCTGAACGTGCTGGCACGCCAGGCGGCGGCCTGGGGTTTCAACGCCGCCTCCATCGACGATGTGGCGCACCTGGCCGACCATGCCTGCCTGGAGCCGGAGGTTCGCGCCCGCATCACCCGCTACCGCAGCGAGATGCGACGATGCTTTCAAGTGCTGCACAAGGCCGGGCTGCATGTGCATGTGACCATGGACGTGTTTTCCACCACGCCCTGGCTGCTGAAAAGCCTGCGCATCGCCCGCAAGTCCGTGAACACCTATCTCGTGGAGCTGCTCGACCAGTTCTTCAGCGATTTCCCCGAGGTCGCAGGCGTCATCGTCCGCATCGGTGAATCTGACGGCAAGGACGTGCAGGACGACTTCCACAGCCAGCTCGTCATCAGGACCGCCGAAGATGCGCGCCGCCTTCTTCAGGCGCTGCTGCCCGTCTTTGAAAGGCACGGGCGGCGGCTCATCTTCCGCACCTGGACCGTCGGCGCCTATCCCATCGGCGACCTCATGTGGCATCGCGGCACCTTCGCCCGTGTCTTTGACGGCCTCACCAGCCCGGCGCTCGTCGTCTCCATGAAGTATGGTGAGAGCGACTTCTTCCGCTACCTGCCGCTGAACCGGAACTTCTTCCGCACCTCGCTCCCCAAGATCGTGGAGCTGCAGGCCCGGCGTGAATACGAAGGCTGCGGCGAATACCCCAGCCCGGTCGGCTGGATGTACGAACACTATGCCCGCGAGCTGCGCCAGGCCGACAACGTCATCGGCTTCATGGTCTGGTGCCAGACCGGCGGCTGGGTGCCCTTCCGCAGGCTGGCCTTCCTGGATCCCGAGGCCCTGTGGACGGACCTCAACACCTTCGTGACCCTGCGTGTCGTAAGGGACGGCTGGCTGGTCGAGGACGCCGTGCGCGCCTTTGCCCAAGAACGCCGCCTGGCCGATGCCGACGCGCTCCTGGAACTGCTGCGCCTGGCCGATGAATGCGTCAGCGAACTGCTCTACATTGAGGAATATGCGCGGCAGAAGCTCTTCTTCCGCCGCGTCCGCATCCCGCCCATCCTTCAGGTTTACTGGGGCAACGTCTTCGTCTCCCACAGCCTGCGCCGCCTGCTCCGTCATTTCGTGCGCGATGCCGACGCCGCCCTGCGCAGCGCCCGACGCTGCCTCGACAACCTCGGCCGCATGGACGGGCTGGCTCGGCGCGCCGGCGTTCCCGTCGAGGACATCCATTACATGCGCGACACCTTCCATCTGCTCGCCCTGGCCCGTGAGTATTGCTTTGCTGAAAACAGCCCGGACATCGAAGCCAGGATCCTTGCCGCCAAGGCCGCCTACAAGGCCCGTTATCCCAAGCGCGGCCTGCACGCCCGCTACCGGATCAAGACCGACTTCAAGCCGCTCATGCTGAACCCCCGCTACCTGGCCTGGGCGGCGGCGTTTCTCCTGCGACGCCAGCGCGGCTACCGCGTCATCGACCACATCGTCATCCTCAACGGCCTGTCGCTGATCTACCGTCTGATCTCCGCCCGAAAGCCGGACCTCATCCCCGGCTTCGCCTCCAAAAGCGCGATGGGCGTGGACGTGGTCTTCAAATGAGCCGCAGCGTCTTACTTTGCGCCAAACGCGGCCAGCTCCTTGCCGTTGCTCGCATCCCAGACCCGCAGCAGGCTGTCCTCACCGCCGGCGATGATGATGCCGCCGTTCGGCGTGCTGGCGCTGGCCTGCATGTAGTCGGGCAGGCTGGCGATGCTGCGGACCTCCGCGCCGTCATCCGTCACCACGCGCACCCGGTTGTCGCCGGCGGAGGTGACAATCTGGTTGGTCGCGCCCACGAACTGCAATGAAGTCACCTCCTTGGTCCAGCCTTCGATCTTCTTCTTCCGCTCGCCGATGAGGAGATCCCAGGACGACACCACGCCGTCGGCGCCCGCCGTCGCCAGCACGCGGCCGTCCGCACGAAAGGCGACGCCCATGACATGATGCGTGTGCCCTTCAAAGGTGTTCAGCACCTTGCCGGTGGCGACGTCGGTGATGCGGGCGATCTTGTCCGCAGCCCCGGAGGCGAGGCGTTTTCCATCCGGCGAGAAGTCCAGGCAAAGGACGCTGTCGCTGTGATGTTCACTCCAGGTCTTCACGGGTTTGCCGCTCGCCACATCGAACAGCACGATATCGCCGGAACGTGACAGCTCGCCGCCGCCCGTGGCCAGGGTTTTGCCATCGGGGCTGAAGCGCACGGCATTGACGCGGTCCTGAAACAGGCCGGCCCCCGCCAGCTTGCGTTCCAGCGTCCAGGCCGGCTGGCTGCCCGCCGTCAGGCTCACCATCTGCGTCACCACAAAGCTGCCGTCGGCGGCCGGGTGCAGCGTGGTCGTCGCCTGGGGCGCGCTGGACTCGTCGATCACCAGCCCCGTGGCCGTGGCCCAGACCCGCAGCACGCCGCCTTCAAAGCAGGCCGCCACACGCCGGGCATCGCTGGAAAAAGCCACCGCCACCGGCTTCGCGCCCGGCTTGGCAAGGGTCTGCTTCAACGCGGCCAGGTCAGCCGCAGCCTTGTCCTGCACCGCCTTCGCCGCCTCAGCGGCCTTGGTGGCGGCGGCAATGTCCCGGGCATTCTTCGCCTTGGCCTCGGTGATGCGCTTCACGTCGTCCTCGGCATCTTTGACATTGCTTTCGGCGGCGGTCACGGCCGCCAGCGCGGACACCTCGCTCATCTTGGCCGTGATGAGCTTGTCCTGGGCGGTCTTGAGTTCCTTCACCAGAGCTGCGTCAGGCTTGCCTCCGGGGGCTGCGGCGGCCTTTGCCTGGATTTCATCCACCGCCTTTTGCGCCACCGTCTTCGCCTCGGTGGCGGGCGGCACGGCCTTCTGCTTTTCGGGCAGCACCTTGCTCATCGCCGTGATGGCCTCCTTCGCCTTGCCCAGCAGCACGTCGAGCGCCTTGTCCTGCGCATCCATGCGGGCGATCTCCGCCTTTTGAAACGACTGCTCCAGCGCCTGCGCGGCGACGGTCTTCTCCAGCGCGGCCGCCTGGTCCCTGGCGGCGAGCGTGCCACGCAGTTCCATCGTTGGTTTGGCAGTGGCCGTGTCCCAGACGCGCACCGCACCGTCCGCGCCGGCGGTGACCACCTGCCTGCCGTCGGCGGAGGCTGCGCTGGCCAGCACCGCCACCTTGCCGGCGGCGGCCAGCTTTTCCACGAGGGCGGCGTCCACCGGCTTTGCCGCGGCGAGCTGCGCTCCGCCATGGCGCGTGTCCAGACGCCACAGCTTGACCTCCTTGTAGCTGCCGCTGGCGAGGTGCCTGCCGTCAGGGCTGAAGTCGAGCGACTGCACCAGGGCGCGGTGCGCGGCGCCGTTCTTCTCCGCAGGGTCGCTGAACTGCGTCACCAGCTCGCGCGTGGCGAGGTCATAGAGGTAGATGCGGTTGGAGCGGCCGCAGGCCGCGTAACGTCCGTCCTTCGACATCGCGACGCAGTAGATCGGGTCCACGCTGGCGGCAAAGGCCTGGAGCACCACGGCGCGCTCCTGCTGCACGGAGCCCTTCGCCCCCTGGTCAATCCACTGCTTCAGCAGGGCGACCTCGGCCGGCGTCAGATCCACGGCGCCTGACTTGTTGTTAGGCGGCGGCATCTCCATGTCCTGCTTGTGCAGCGAGGCGAGCACGACCAGGCTTTCTCCGCTTTTTCCCGGCACGATGGACGGGCCGGACTCGCCCCCCTTGATCATCAGCTCGGGCGTCTCCATGTTCAGGTCCGCCTTGGTGGTGGTCTTGTTGTGGCAGGAGATGCAGTTCGTCTTCAGGAAAGGGTAGATGTCCTTGTAGTAGTCCAGGTCGGCGGCGGCCAGGGGCGCGACGAGGCTGGCGAAGGCGATGAGGGCGGCGGGCTTCACGATGGCAGACGGGGTTTCTTCATCCTACCTACGGTCCGGCAGGGCCCGAGCATTCAACGCGCCTGCAATCCGGTTTACTCACCCACCACGCTGACGACGATGCTGCGCGTGTGCGGCGCGCGGCGGTGCTCAAAGAGGAAGAGACCCTGCCAGGTGCCGAGCGCGAGGCGGCCGTCCACCACCGGAATCACCTCGCTGGTGCGGGTCAGGGCCATGCGCAGATGGCTGGGCATGTCATCCGCCCCTTCATAGGTGTGGACAAAGTAAGGCGTGTCCTCGGGCACCAGATGATCAAAGAACGCATGCAGATCCGTCCGCGCCGAAGGATCGGCGTTTTCAAAGATCACCAGGCTGCAGCTCGTGTGCTGGACAAACACCGTCGCCATGCCCGTGCGGATGCCGGAGTCACGGACGACCCGGGCGCAGCGCTCCGTGATTTCATAGGTGCCCTTGCCCCGGGTCTGGAGGGAGAAGCTGTCTGCGTGTGCGGCCATGACGACGGAAAGGAGCGTGGTCTCCTGCCGTGACAACGCAAAGCTTCACCACAGTGCGCGTAACCTGTTCATGCACCGACCGCTGCTTCCCGCCCTCCTGCTCGCCGCCTCTCTTCTCCCTGCCGCCGAACCTCCGGCCTTTGAGGTCCTGGAAACGAAGGTCATCTCCCAGCAGCCCGAATATTACCACGGCTGGTCCACCCTCGCCCGCCGTGCCAACGGCGAACTCTGGGTCACCTGGTCCGGCGGCCGCGAAGCCCACGTCTGCCCCTTCGGCCAGGTGCACGGCATGACCTCCAAAGACGACGGCAAAACCTGGACCTTCCCCCGCGTGCTGCTCGACAGCGCCATCGATGACCGCGACTCCGGCGTGCTGGAAACCGCGAAGGGCACGCTGCTCGTCACCACCTTCACCTCCCTGGCCTACGAGCCCTACCTGGAGAAGCAGGCCTCCTTTGCCGAACTCAGGCCGAAGGGATGGGAGACCAAGGCGATGAAACCGGAGCAGCTCGCCCGCTGGAACGCCGCCCATGCACGTCTCGACGCCGCAGGCCGCAAGGCTGAGCTGGGCGAATGGGTGCTGCGCTCCACCGACGGCGGCCTCACCTGGTCCCCCCGCATTCCCACCGTCGTCAACAGCCCCCACGGCCCCATCCAGCTTAAGGACGGCCGCCTGCTCTACGCCGGCAAGCAGCTCTGGACCGGTGAAAAGAAGATCGGCGTCTGCGAATCCAAGGACGACGGCCTGACATGGAAATGGCTCGCGGAAATTCCGGCGCGGAAAGGGGATGATCCCGTCGCCAGCTATCACGAGCTGCACGCCGTGGAGGCGGCCGATGGCACCCTCATCGCCCACATCCGCAACCACAACAAGGAGAACGCCGGCTGGACGCTGCAGACCGAATCTCGTGACGGCGGCCGCACCTGGAGCGAGCCGCATCCCGTCTGCTTCGGCCTTCCCTCACACCTGCTGCGGCTGCGGGACAACCGCCTGCTCATGACCTACGGCCACCGCCGCCCGCCCTTCGGCAACCAGGCGCGGATCAGCAGCGACAACGGCCGCACATGGAGCGAGGCCATGATCCTCTCAGGCGATGGCAAGGGCGGCGACCTGGGCTATCCGAGCACGGTCGAACTGGCCGACGGCAGCCTGCTCACCGTCTGGTATGAAGCCATGACGCAGCCAAAGCTGGCCGTCCTGCGCCAGGCCCGCTGGCGGCTGAAGTAGGGCGGCCCAACTCGTTTTACGAAATCAGCTCCGGGATCGCACGGCCGTTCTCCACGATGTGGACAGGGCGGCCGTTGAGGTCGTCAAGGGTGATCTTTGAATAGTCGATGCCGAGATGGTGGTAGATCGTCGCCAGGAAGTCGCTGGCGTTGCAGGGGTGCTCCACCACGTCCTCGCCGCGCTTGTCGCTGGCGCCGATGACGCCGCCGGTCTGGATGCCGCCGCCGGCCCAGATGTTGGTGAAGGCGCGCGGCCAGTGGTCGCGGCCCGGCTGCAGCGTTCCGGCAGGGGCGCTGGCATCACCGGCGCCCGTGCTGCGGTCAAAGCTGATCTTCGGCGTACGGCCGAACTCGCCCGTGACCACGACCAGCACCTTCTTGTCGAGCCCGCGTGCATAGACGTCCTCGATCAGGGCGGACACGGCGCGGTCATAGGTCGGCATGCGGAAGCGCAGCGCCTCAAACTGATGCTGGTTCACGGCGTGGTCGTCCCAGTTCTGCACACGGCCGCACAACGGGCCGCTGAGCGTGCTGGTGACGATCTCCACCCCGGCCTCCACCAGGCGCCTGGCGAGGAGAAGCTGCTGGCCCCAGCGGTTGCGGCCGTAGCGGTCGCGCGTGGCGGCGTCCTCCCTGCCAAGGTCAAAGGCGTCGCGCGTGTTCGGATTGGTCAGCAGCGTGGCGGCCTGGGCTTCAAACTCGTCCAGCGCCCCCAGCTCACCCTCCCGGTCAAAGGCGCGCTCCATGCGGTCCAGCCTGCGGCGCAGCGCGATGCGGTCGCTCAGGCGGCGCGTCTCAGCCTCGTCTTCCAATCCTATGTTAGGCACCTGGAAGCTCGGGCGGTTTGGGTCGTCGCTGACGGAGAACGGCGCGTAGGCGTCGCCCAGATAGGCCGGGCTGGAATACTCCGGGGAGGCGGGAGGAACGCCGATGTAGTTGGGAAGCGGATTGTTCCTGCCGCCCTCCTTCGCCCGCAGGTAGTGCGCCACCGACATCCAGTCGGGCAGGCGAGGCTTCGGCTTGTCACGCGTGTCCTTGTCGCCTGAAAACATCTGCATGGTGCCGGCCGGATGCCCTCCCGCCGTCTGGTGCATGGAGCGCAGCACGGTGAACTTGTCGGCGATCTTCGCGTTCATCGGCAGCAGCTCGGTGAACATCGTGCCCGGCACCTTTGTGGAGATGGTCTTGAAGGGGCCGCGGTACTCGCTGCTCGCGTCCGGCTTCGGATCGTAGGTGTCGATGTGCGACTGCCCGCCCGGAAGCCAGACCATGATGATGGACTTGCGCTCGCCCTTCGGCTTCTGCGCGTTCGCGGCCTGCAGCTTCAGCAGCGCGGGCCAGCTCAGCGTCGCCATGCCGGCGAGGCCGAACTGCATGAAGCCGCGGCGCGAAAGCGGGCCGGCGCAACGCACCTGGGAGGAGGGCTGAAGGATCGAGGACATGTGCCACCTACGGCCCCGGGACGGCGGCTTTATCCAAACAAACGATGCGATCAGGCTGCGGCCGTTTCCGACACCACGCCCGGCAAGTGACAAAATGTGCCGCATCCGTCGCGCGTGAAGGTGCCAAAAAGGCCACGCTGGCACAATTTTGAAAAGCTTTTGGGTAGGCTAAAGTTTGCCCAAGTCGTTGATTTCAAGGGGTTTTCACGGGCTCTTCGTCACCCTGGCACGCAGCCTGCATGATCATGGATCCGTCAAAAACTGACAAACCCAGAACCCAAACACCATGAAACTCGCCCGTTACACCCCATCCCTGAACCTTGGACGTGTCGCCGACTTCGGCCCCTGGCTCCGTCAGCCCTTCGCCGGACTGCCCGCCATGGCGCAGCTGTTCGAGGACTTCTTCCCGGCCACCACGGCCTCCGCCAGCCGGCTCGCCCTGGACCTGCACGAGGACCCGGACAACTTCTACGCCCGCTTCGAGGTGCCGGGAGTGAAGAAGGACGGCGTCAAGGTCGAGGTGCGTGAAGGCGTGCTCAGCGTCTCCGCCGAACGGCGTGACAAGGACGGCGACACCGAGTCCACCTTCACCCTCAGCCGCTCCATCTCCCTGCCCGACAGCGTCCAGGACGACGCCATCAGCGCGAAGCTGGAGGACGGCATCCTCACCGTCACCCTGCCGAAGCAGGAGCAGCGCAAGCCGCGCCTCATCTCCGTGAACTGATCCCCGCCCGCCCATTCCTAACCTTCTTTCCAACATGAACTCCACCTGTTCCCCCTCCACCGCCGCCCCTGCCGCCGGCGTTTCTGAAAGCCTGCAGAAGCCCCGCTACGCCGTGGCCCGCAAGGACGACGCCTTTGTCATCCGCGTGGACATGCCCGGCGTGCCGAAGACCGGCGTGAACATCGAGTTTCACGACGACGTGCTGAGCATCCGCGGTGAACGCGGCGCCGAGACACCCCCCGCCTGGAAACCCCTGCATCAGGAGCTTTCCGCCCAGGGCTATCAGCTCCACCTGCGCATCAACGCCCTGGTCGACGAGGACAGGCTGGCCGCCGCCCTTGAAGACGGCGTGCTCACCCTCACGCTGCCGGTGAAGCCCGCCACGCAGCCGCGCCGCATCAGCGTCAGCTGAGCCAGTCGGCGTCCTGAATCCAAAGCCCCCTGGCGGCTGGAGACGACCTCTCCAGCCGCTTTTTGCATGTGGATCTCATGCCGTCCGCAGTCCTGCTGAAACCGCAGACAGGGTCCGGCAGACAGAGAATAGGTGACTGTAATTGGTTAACCCTGGGCGGAGGTGGCCTGGGCGCGGGGTGTTGTGCCATCCTGTTTTCATGCACACCTTGACGGCGGACAGCCCCAGGCAAAAGGGACACCCGGCCAAGCCGGCCGATGGAGTTAGACCCTTTCGCTCCACAGCGCTTTCACATGCGGGATTTGCAGCGGGGCTCTTCCAGCAGGCGCCGGGGCCTCATATGATCTCACCCCCGAGTGCAAGTACATTGATCACCAGCCCTTCCCGTGTGATGACGAACCTGTTTGACGAATCACCTGCCCGCTGCTGCGTCATCATTGAATCAGCCTGGGCCCAGGAATGGTCGCCAGCCTGACTGACGCTTCCAGCCACCGTGTTCAGGCAGGAAACAGGGGCATCTGCTCATGAAAATCGAGCCTGTCAGCAATGCTGATGGAGGAACCGGCGGGTCCCCCCACCCTCAGGCTCCCTCCCTTGTAGGCAAACCGCGTGTAAGCGGATTCCTCCTCAGGCTCAATGGAATCCTTTTCGATTTCAACGAGGGTGACGTGGTCGGACCTGAGGTCATAAGCCAGGACAAGGTAAAACCTCCGGCCCTTTCCAACCATGATCCATTCACCCTCGACGGAATTTAAATACGGATAAAACACCAGCTTCGCCCTGATCCAGAACATCCTGCATCAACGCAGCCCAGAGGCATTTTAAATGCCTGCTAGCGTGGTTAACCCATAATCACGCATTGTCGACGGGCCTGGCAGGGAAATCACCTCCGCTCCTCGACGGCAAGCATGATTTCGCTTCTCCTGAAAACGTCGGGTATCCACGGAGGATCATAGAAGACGTGCATCAGCGGACGGACGGATTTTTGCAGCCCCTGCCGCTCAAGCCAGGCTTCCATCTGCGAAATGATGATCTTCTCCTGATCCCTTGTCAGCCGTCCCTGAACCCTGCTGACGAGAACCCGCCCGGGCCTCAGTGTGTCGATGGAAAGTCCCGTGGAAAGGGGGGGCGGAGCGTTGTCAGGCCGACAGCCGGACAGCACAAGCCCCATGCTGTCACCAAGGGAGAAGATGGGAATGGTCATGGTCATGACACGATGGGCCGCATTGAATCCATGAAGGTACTCGGCGAGCCGCATAAATGCGGCCGCATCGTCTTCACGCCGGGTTTTGACCAGCGTGAGATCTGGATATTCACGCAGTTCAAACCCGTCCGCAGCCTCAATCATCCTGTAAGGTGCCGGCTCGTATCCCACCCATGAAGCCAGGCTGGCGGCCAGCCCGGCCACGATGACCAGGAGACAGAAGGCCGCGCTAAAGGCCAGAACACCGGCGGGGGACACCCGGCTGGACGCCGGGTGGACTGAACTACCTGCAGCCGACGCTGAAGCGCCGGGATTGTTTTTTACGCCTTGGGTCAATGTTGTGAACAGGATCTCAAACGTCAGTTTCAGGGTTTGCCGAGGGTGACGCGGCCTGCTTCAGGGTCGGTGTCCGAGCTGCGGTTGCTGATGAAGTAGCCGTAGCCTCCCTTCGACGTCCCCTTCTGCAGGATCACCCCCTTGAACGCCGGCTTCGCCGCCGCGGCGCTCGTCCAGTTCGGCGCAAACGTGCCGCTGAACATCCCCGTCGTCGGCACCACCGTCAGCGTGAACGCCGGATTCGTCGCAGGCACCTTGCCCACCACGTTGTCCACGATCCTCAGGCCGTCCTGGCTGATCGCGCTGCTGAGCTTCCCTTCCGTGAACTCCAGCACCGCGTTCTTCACCCCGGCCGCAACCGTCGTGAGGTCCAGCGACACCTGCACCTTCACGCTCTTGTCATACAGGGCGCCCACTGCGTCCACCACGATGCCTGCCGGCCAGCCGTCCGTGTAGAGCTGCGTCGCTCGCGCTTTGACCGTCGTTCCCGACAGCTCCATCACCGCAGGACGGATCCACACCAGGTCCGTCGCCGTCACATCACTGTCCGCCTCCGTCTCGTCAAACGCCAGCACGCCTCCCAGGCTGCCGCCCTTCTGCGTCGTCGACCCCGGCGTCGCCAGCTGAGCAAACACCGGTGATTCATCACCGCCAACCAGTCCGCTGGAGGCCGTGTAGGCCGTGCCGTCCGCAAGCGTTCCTGCAAACGTCACCAGACCCACGTTGGTCAGTGTCACCGTGCCCACGCCGTCACCCTGCGGATATGTGTCCAGGACCGCCGCAGGCGTCTGCGCCTTCGTCGTCACCGCCACGTTGTACAACCCGCTTGTCGCCCCCGTGTTCAGAAGCGCCGTGCGCACCTTGTTCGCTGCCGTGTGGATCAGACGCCGCGCCGTGCCCGTGCTCGTCACCCCGGACTTCTCCAGCACCGCCTGCACGCCTCCGCCCGAATAGGCCAGCGTCAGGCTGTAGCCGCTGAAGCTCAGCGTGGACAGCTTCGTCGTGCCCACCGTGAATAGGCTGGTGCCGTCGCCGAAGAATGTCGCCGAGAACGCCTGGCTGAGACCTGCAACGAGCACCTTGCCGGTAAACGCTCCTGTCGTGCCCGTCAGCGTCCCGGTCAGGAAGCCCACCGTGTCGTTGCCCCTGTCCGCCGCGTTGACCGGCCGGATGAGCCCATAGAACACATTGCCCTGGCCGGTCGGCGCGAGGAACGGATAGCGTGACACGAAGTGCGCCGTGACACCGGCCACATCCGCCGAGGGCATCGTGAAGCTCATCACCGCGCCGCTCACCGTCGCCCCCGCAGGCGCGCCGGTCCAGTGGCTGAAGATGTAGCCTGTTTTCGGAGCCGCCGTCAGCTTCACCGCAGCGCCAGGTGTCACCTCCGAGGTGCGCGGGTTGGCGTTCGCCGTCGTCGGAGTCAGTGTCGTCGAGCTGAGGGCTGTCAGCGTCACCGTGCCCGCCGTGTCCAGGTCGATGCCCGCAGGTGCAGTTCGTGCCACCTCCAGCATGTATCGGCGGGTAAACGTGAACGTGCGGCTCACCGTGTTGCCTGAGACCCCGTTGCTATCCTCCGCCGTCACCACGACCGTGTTGCTGCCCGCCACCGGAGTCACGTCCAGGCTCCATTCCGAAACCCCCGACGCGTTCGGCGCGCCCACCGTCGCAGTCACTGGTGCGCCCCCGTTGAGGGCCACCTTCACCCAGCTGATGCCTACCCCCTCGTTATCAGCGATCGTTCCCCGGACACGATAGGGCGCCTTGGAGCTAACTGCGGCGGCGGCAGGACTGATCACGCTCAGACGTGGCGGCTGGGAGGCAATGACGGTCACATCAAATCCCAAATAGGCAGTCTGACCATCGGAGGCCTCAAGGTTCAAGGCCACACGGTGTGCACCAAGGGCCAGGGAGGTTCCTGGTTCAGGACTCTGGGTAACCACGCCGGTAACCGAAGGATCCATGGTCGCCTGCACCGTGTAGTCTGGAAGGGTACCCAGTCCCTGGCCGTTCGCCTTGATGATCATCGGCGTGAAATTGCCGCCAAAGTCAAGCGCGTTGGGCGTGCTGCCGACGGGGTATCCCCCGAGGTGAGTCACCACCACCGACCCTGCGGAGCTGAAGCGTTTCCGATAACCAAACTGGATCCCGGTGATCGGCGTACCTCTCAGGTCAACCCGCATCCATTTGCCGGTCTGCAGTTTGCCGACAAGAGGAGCTCCGTTCTCCACCACGCCGGCACCGGTGATCGGCGTGTCGCTGTAGCTAAAGATGGAGGCGTCGGTCACGGACGGGTAAACCTGGACGCCCGCAGCATTCCAGTAGCAGAAGTCCACAAACTGCTCGCCCTGCTCGGCATCTTCGATGCTGAAGAAGATGAAGTCGAGGGGCTTCAGCGTGCTGGTCCCGGGTTCATAGAAGCGGAAGGTCACGGTTCCGGTGGAGCCGTTGTCGCTGCCGTTGATCAGCCAGCCAGCCTCGCCGCCAATGGTGACAAAGCCGTTGCCCGCCACGTTCCGGGTTGAGAGCTGAACGTCAAAACGGTTTTCGCAGACATTGGAGTAGAGCACCGGGGTCGTGGTGGTGTTGGGAATGATGGAGGAGTCCAGCATGCCCAGGGTCGGGTCGGCGCCCGGGGGGCCGAATTTAATGAACTGCTCGGCAATGACCAGCGATCCCTTGGCTGAGATCGTGGTCGCCAGCGATGCCGGGCCTCCGGCGGTGTCGCCATCTGCGTCGGTGTTGTCGCCGTCCGAGATGGTCAGCGTGTAGATCCTGCTGCCCATGGGCGGTGTCATGGAAGTGCTCCGGTAACGCAGCGCACGGACGAGAGCCTCCACCTGAGCATAGGTCGCTTCCGGATCCAGAGTCACCACCAGGCTGCTGCCAAGGCCTCCTGCAAAGGTGCCGAAGCTCTGCCCCTCGTACTTCACCGTGGATCCTGTGATGCCGACCTGGCCCGCGCCGCTTCCTGCATCCTCAATGCTGAATTCGTCATCGGCATCGAATGTGACGAACGCAATTTCAACCGTTCCAGCACCAAACACCTCGCTGGAAAGGTCACTGGTGGTCGCAGTGTCAAGGTCACCCAGGGTGAAGCTTGTCAGCAGTTTCTTGTAAGAGGTGCCTCCACCATCCGCCGGGCTCTTCTTGACCAGGACACCTGAGAAGGCTGCCGGCCGTTCAAGCGCAGTTCTGTAAATGAAGCCGATGCTCGCCGCCGCTATGATCCGGGAACCATCCGCACTGCAGGCAATGTCGGTCCAGGGGCGGCTGGTTTCAGAAGCCTGCCAGGTGACACCGCTGTCGAAGGAGTGATAGATCTGTTCATTGTCAGCCACGGCAAACATCCGGCGGCCGTCACGGCTGATGGCCGCTGATGTCCAGTTCCGGCTGGTTTCCACCGCCGTCCAGGCCGCTCCTGCATCGGTCGAAACCTGGATCTGTCCGCCCGTCATGGTGGCGACTATGAGCGTGCCGCTGCCATTGACCGCCACAGATGTCCAGGCGCTGTTTGATGCACGCGCCGTCCAGGTGCTGCCACGATTGGTGGACACATAAATCTTTCCTCCGCTGTCAGCGGCGGCAAGCACGGAGCCATCCTCACTGCTGGTGACGCTGACCCAGTCACGGGAGGACTCGCGGGCCTGCCAGCTTGCGCCGCTGTCCGTTGAAACATAGATGAAGTCGTTGTCCGCAACGGCAGCCAGATAACGCCCGTCTGCGCTGCTGGTGATGGCCGTCCAGTTCTTCACCGTCGCCGTGGCCGACCAGGTGGCTCCGGAATCTGCGGACACATAGATCCGGTCGTTGTCTGCAACCGCCGCCAGATAAGCGCCATCGGCGCTCGTGGAGACCGCGCGCCAGTTTCTGCTGCCAGAAGCCGTCTGCTCGGTCCAGGTGGTGCCTCGATCGCTTGAGGTGTAGATGTAGCCGTTGGTGGCAACGGCGGAAATGATCTTCATGCCGTCGGCGCTGGAGGCGATCGAGGCCCAGGCGCGTGAACGTTCCCGCGGATCCCAGGTGGCGGGGAGTCCGGCGCCAGCAATCACTGGATTGTCATTCAGCGGATTCAGGGTCACCTGCACCAGGACACCATCCACCGAGAACAGCGAGTCCTGACGCTCCTGCACGGCCGTGGCGTCCAGCGGATCCACATTCATGTCATAGGTCACAGGCAGGGTGATGTCCGTGGTCAGCGTGATGGAGCCGGTTAGGTTGTTGCTTCCATCGTAGGCAAGGCCGGCCGGCAGTGGCGAGCGCATCAGGGCGGAGCCCGCAGGCACCGCAGTCTCCACCGCATGCACGGTGATGGACGGCTTCACGCCGCCTGCGTCCGTGTTTGCCTCATCAAACGGCGCAAAGCGCACCTGTGCCGAGGTGGCCAGCAGCAGCGCGTTGGACGGGCTGACACCGCCGCCGGCAATGGCATGGCCGACATCCGTCAGGTTCTTCCAGGTGGTTCCGTTCAAGGAAACCTGCCAGTGTCCCTTGCCAGCATTGTCAAAACCAGACAGCGCGACCGCGGCGAGCGGGTTTGGGGAGATGTCATCCGGATCGGAATAGTAGGCGCCCAGAAGAGTGCTGAAGGAGGATGCTGATGTTGTGGTGCCTTCATCCGCCGTCAGCATCGCCCCCTGCGAGAACAATGGAGCGTCGTTTCGGGCCAGGATGTCCATGCTGACCGTGGCATGACCCGAGAGCTCGCCTCCGGAGCCCTGGGAGTTGCCGACGTTGCCATTGCCGTCATAGAAGATGAAGGTGATGGGCTTGGTGCCGGAGGCGAGCTTCGGATCGCCGTTGGAGTATGCCATGTTTTGCAGAAGCTCATCCAGCGAGGCCTTGTTGGCGCTGCTGTTGAAGGTGATGACCAGCTTGCCCGTCCCCACGCTGTTCTGCGTGATGGTGCCGACCACGACGCCGCCATACTGGATGACCGAGCCGTTGTCGAAAACCTCGACGCCAGGCCCGACCTCGGTCAGGGAGCCGACGATGGCGATGCCGCCCGCGGTCTGGGGCAGGAAATAATCCTTGGGATCCAGCGCCGTGTCGCCCTGGGCGAAGGTGCCCGCACGCACGACCAGTTTCGATCCGTTGAACGTCGTCTCCTTGCGGACCGTCAGCTCAACATCACTGAGGGTGGCAGGCTGCCGCAGCCCGGTCTTGTCATCCAGCACGATCGAGGGACCGGCCACGTTGATGCCAAAGGCTTCCGTGAAGAGGCTGTCATCGGCCAGGTCACTGATGACCGGGGCATCATTGACCTGGGTGACGGAGACAGCGATGGCGGCGCTGGAGGCCGCCCCGATGTCGGAGCTGCCCGTCCATCCGGTCACCGTGTCCGCCGTGCTTCGAGCGGCATGAGTGGACCAGGTGCGGCTGCCGCTGCCATCGACCGCCACTGCGGTCAGCGCGCCAGGGCTGATGTTGCCCTGGTTGAAGCGGCCGTTGTAGTCGGCCACGGGCACGAACCTCAGCTGCGCGGTCTTTTCCAGGAGCAGCGCGCTGGTGGTGCTGACGGCAGTCGAGCTGACATCCGCCCAGTCGGTGCCATTGGAGGAATACTGCCACTTGCCCTGCGTGGCGGCGTTGCTGGCGTCGCCCGTGATGGCGATGCCGACAAACTGCGCCCCTGCTCCACTGGGGTCGAGATCGGCAAACCTGGCCGCCAGAAGGTCGTTCACCGTGTGCCCGGAGGGGGCGGTGTTGTCCTCATTGACGCTGATGGAGGCGCCACCGGTCAGGGTCGGGGCGTCATTGGTGTTCGTCACATTGACGGTGAAGGTCAGGGCGCTGCTGGTCAGCGAGCTGCCGGAGCCCTGGGCGCTGGCGACATTGTCATCATAGAAGAACATCTGCACGCTGATGTCACCCGTGAGGTCGTCATCAATGTTGTTGTAGCTGACGCTCCGCATCACGGCCTGCACCGCCGCCAGGGTGGCGCTGCCATTGAAGGTCACCACCAGCGTGCCGGAGCCGCTGTTGTTCGTGATGGTTCCGACGGAAGTTCCGCTGAAGGAAACCGTGGTTCCCGACACCGTCACACTTCCGACATTGCTGACGCCAAACCGGTCCACGGAGACGGCCGCGACGGAGCGTCGCACGGTCAGCGTGCTGCCATTGAAGTTGTCCACCCCCTGGGTGACCAGCTCCATGTCGGCGAGGGTCGTGTCGCCATCGGCATCCAGGACGACGGACGTGCCCACAGCCTGCGGGCCCACACCTTCGGTGAAGTAAACCTTGTCACTGGTTCCGGAGAGGGACGGAGCATCGTTGACCGCGTTGACCGTGATGGTCTCCGTGGCGGTCGCAGCGCTCAGCGAAGCCGTGCCCAGGCCGGTGCTGACAATGTCAATCGCCCTGAACTCAAACTTGCTGCGCCAGTCGGTTCCTGTCACGGCCAGGGCGGAGTTGTAGTTGGCAGGCGGCGCGTAAGTCATGCTGGTCGCCTGGGCCACGGTGATCACGTGCTCGCCGGCGCCGAGTCCCAGATAACTGGCAGGGGCGACCGAACCCGCTGCTGTCAGCGTCTGGTTGTCGCTGGTCTTGAGCGTGCCCACAAGACCGGTGGTCGTCGGACTGTTGTCGGCGTAAATCTTGAGGTAATAATGAGTCACCCGGGCGTCCGTGGTGGATGAAGTGCCGCTGTCGACGTCGCTGGAGGACAAGGAGAAGGTCACCGTGCTGTCTTCATTCACCGAGGTGGCAAGGTTGGCCACGGCAGGCAGGTCGTTCACAGGATTCACCGTGATGGCCACCGTCTCCGTGTCGGACTGCGGAGTGTTGTAGGTGCCTGAGTTGCCGTTGTCGTTCACAACCACCGTCAGGGTGTCGGAACCGAAATAGTTGGCGTTCGGCGCGTAGGTGAGTCCGTTGAGGGCGGCCAGGATGTTCGTCCTGCTGCCGCTGAAGGTGATGGTGCCCGTGCCATTGCCGGAGACTCCGGCCAGGCCGGTGGTGGAGGCCAGCGTGAGACTGCCCCGGGTCACGCTGACGCTGAAGCTGGCGCTTGCGGAGCCAAGGTCGCCGTCGGTGAAGCTCAGGCTTGTGCTGTTCGCTGTCGAGAAGACAAGGCTGCCATCTTCATTGAGGGTTTGCGCACCTGGGACCGCAAGCACCGGACCTTCGTTCATGCCCTCGATGGTCACGGCAAAGGTGTCGGTGTCAGATTTGGCCCCCCCTGAACCAGAATTGCCAAGATCGTCGACGACCATGGTGATGGTGTCGCTGCTTGAAACTCCGGAAACCACGCCGGAGGTGTAGGTGGCCGAGGCCAGGGCGGTGTTCAGCGCACCAATCTTGCCCTGAATCACCACGGTGGAGGTTCCGTTTCCGCTCACCACCAGGGCAGGAGGCAGGTTGAGCACGCCGGCGGTGGCGCTCAGGGTGACACGCAGGGGGCCAAAGTTTGAGTCAACCAGGGTCGTCACTGCATCCACGCTGTCTGGATCCTGCACAGAAAGGCCAGTGATCGTCGTCGCTGTCTGTTCAACCACTGTCAGTCCGGCCGGCACCACGTTGACCGGCGCGTCATTCTCGGGCGTGATCGTGATGGCAAAGGTCTGCTGCTCCTCGGCACCGCCGCCGGAGTCGGAGATCTTGGCGTCAAAGCTGTCCGCCGTCGTCTCGCTCCCGTCATGCGTGTAGGAAAGCTTGTTGGCCTTCAGCTCCGCCAGCGTGATGCGACTGCCAACGCCGAGCACAACACCATCCAGCTTCAGGGATCCATGCTCAGGAGCGGTGACAAGCCGGAACTGCACCTGCGTGTCCGTGTTGTCTTCATCAGCACCCACAAGGAGAACCGCAGGAGCGCCTGTCCCCACCGTGCCGGGAATAAGCCCCGTGCCGCCTTCATCGACGGTCAGTCCGACATTGACGGTAAAGCGGGGGTCGTCATTGACCGGGATCACCTTGATCCGGATGCTGGCCTCCACCACGGATGCCCCCTGTTCAGGAGGGCCGCGGTAAATTTGTCCTGAGGTGACGGTGGCCACCAGCGTGTCCGCATTGGCCGACTGGGCCGTCAGGCCCCAGTTCCGCGTGCTGTCCTGCGCAGCCCAGGTCTCACCGCCATCCTTGGAAAGGTAAAGGTTGTCGGCCGCCGTTGCGAGGACGGTCATGCCGTCCTCGGAGATGCTGACATGACGCCAGGCGCGCTCACGGCCCTCAGGCGTCCAGCTGATGCCCATGTTCGTTGAAACAAACACCTGCTCATCATCCGCCACCGCCACCAGGCGGCTGCCATCACCGGCGATTGCCACGGACTTCCAGTCACGCTGGCCGGCGGTCACCGCCTCCGTCCATTCGACACCGGCGTTGTCAGTGACATAGACGCTTCCGTTGGCGGCGCTCGCCACCATTTTGAAACCGTTGCTGGAGACGGAGAGGCTGTTCCATGCCTGGCTGGTGCCCGTGGCGCTCCAGGTGTCGCCTGCATCGGTGGAGACATAAATCTGCCCGCCATCAACGGCCGCCGCCATGATGCCGCCGCTTTCACTCATCGCGGCCGCCGTCCAGGACCGCGCCGACTCCTTCGTGGTCCAGGTCGTGCCTCCGTCCTCACTGAGACGGAGGAGCTCTCCCGTGGCAACGGCCAGAACGGTCGACCCATCTTCATTCAGGGCGACCCCTGTCCAGCTGACTGCGGGCAGCGAACCGGCAAAGGCACCCCAGGTGGCTCCTGCATCCACGGAGGCACGCAGACCGCCCGAGAATGCGGCGACCAGCAGGTTGCCCTGGGCGCTTGAGGCAATCGCAGACCAGGCCCGGTTTGTGGCGCCGGCAGACCAGACCGGCGTGGCGGACATGCCGTCATCCACGGTGATGGTCACCAGGTCGGTCTTGGTTTCAGTGCCGTTGTGCAGGTAGCGCAGACGTCCGGCATCCACATCGGCCTGCGTGAAGGTGTCATTGGCCGCCAGGCTCGTCCAGGTGCCGGAGACATCCTTTTGCATCACCCCGTTCACCGGCAGCCCGGCTGACTTCAGGCTGTAGGTCAGCGTGTTGGTCGCGGCATAACCGGTGCTCTTGTCACTCGAAACACCATCCGCATCCGCCGCGGAGAAATTGCCGGTGGCGAGAATCTGCGACAATCCTTCATAGGTCGAGAAGCCGACGGTCAGAACATCCGGGGAATCGTTCACCGGAATTGTGTCCAACGTGAAGGCCGCCACGGAGCCGGCAGGCACGGCGGGGTTGGAGCCGTCCTCAACCTGGAAGGTGAAGCTTGAAGAGAACTTCTCTCCGCCATCATGGACGAACTTGACCCGCCCGTTGTTGATGTCGTCCTGGGTGAAGCTGTCATCCGTCTCCAGGATCTGTGCATCCGCCACGCTGTTGAGCGGCGTGGCATCCAGATACAGCACGCCGTTGTCAGGAAGAGCGTCAAGCACATAGAGAAGCTCGTCCGGCGCCTGCTCCTCATCCTCGGCCTCAAGCATGGCCTGCGTCAGCGCGAACTCCCTGCCTTCCTTGGGCGCGCCGCCCGTGTTTGTCGCAATGACCGGCGGGTAGTCCACATAAAAGACATACACGGTCACCGAGCCCGTGGAGGTTCGGCCGCCGCCGTCCTGGATGGTGTAGCTAAAGCTGGTGATGCCATAAAAGCCATGGTCGGGGACGAACTCGACATCGCTGCCCACCAGGCTGACGCTGCCATTGCCGCCCGTCATCGAAACAGAGGTGATGGTGAGAGGATTCCATCCGCCATCATTGGCGAGCAGGTCCGCCTGCGGCGTGGTCAGCGTGATGTTCTTGTTGGTGTAAAGAATGTCACCATAGACGCCGACGGCAACGCCTCCGTCACCCACGGTCCCGGTGGTGCCTCCTCCAGGGCTGCTTCCACCCGCTGGAATCGTGATGTTGACCGTCTTCTCCAGCAGCGTCGTGGTGACCGTGTTGGCGTACACACCGCCAGGGCGGTTGTAGCGGATGTTGAAGCCCTGGTCTCGCAGCGTCACCTTGAAGTAGTCCGAGGTGGAGCCGTACCCATTGTGCTGATACTTCAACTTGCCCGTATCCACATCGGCCTGTGTGAACGTGCCTCCGACACCCAGCGGCTTGTCATTCAAAAGCAGGAAGCCGCTGGCAGGGATGCGGGTGACCCTGTAGAGCAGCTTGGAATCCGCCGAGTCCACGTCGTTTCCGTCGAGAATAAGGTCAGGCGTGCCGGCCGGCTCCTTGTTGATCGTGTAAGTGGCGCCCTGCGCGCTAAGCGTGAAATTGCTCACCGTGAGCGTCGGATCATCGTCCACCTCACGCACCTCCAGGTTGAAGGTGCTTGTCGTTGACTTGGCGTTGGTGCCGACTGGATTGCCACGGTCGGTAATCTTCAACTTGAAGGAGACGTCCGGCGGATTGACACGGTCGGAGGACGTGTGTGTGATCTTCAGAAGGTTTACCTGGCTGCCGTTGAAGGTGAATCCTGTCGAGTTGATGGCGGTGCCGTTGAACTTCAGCACGGCCTCACCGGCGGCCGGCAGCTCGACCACCTCGATGGTCAGGTTTGTATCGTTGGTGTCCTCCGTGTCACTGACGTCCAGCTGAAGGTCCACGTCCTGCTCAAGCTCCAGCATGGAGTAGGTCTCTGAAACGATGACGGGCGAGAAGTTCCTTGGGATGATCTGAAGGTTCACCTGAAGCGGCGTGGACGGCGTTCCTCCCGCCGCACCCAGGACGCCACCGGCACCATCTCTCAGGCTGACCGTAAAGCTGTCCGTCCCCACCCCGGCGGACGGTGTGTAGCTGAAGCTGGCATTGGTCTTGATCTCCGCAAAGTTGAACGTCGAGTTCACGCCCAGATCATTGCCATTCAGCTGCAGGGAGCCGTTGGACGGCAGGCTTTCAATGCGGAAGACAAGCTGTTCAGCCGTGTTGTCCGGATCCACCACGGTGATGTTGGACGTGCTGAAGATGAGCGTGGTCCCAACCTCCACGGAGCCCACCAGCGTCACTGGCGGAGTTCCAGGCACCACGTCACCAGGCAGATAGACCAGCGGGGCGTCATTCACCGGGCTCACGGGAATGTCCAGGGAACGCGTCGCCGTGGTCCCTCCGGCACCGGCTACCTGGTCGGTCACGGTGTAGGCAACCGACTGGGCCACCGTGGGCTCGCCGCCTCCATGCACATAACGAATGCGGCCGTTGTTGATGTCGGCCTGGGTGAAGGTGTCCGTGGCCGCAAGGTTCGACCAGGTGCCTGAGCCGCTGGTGTCCTTCTGGAGCAGGCCTTCGCTGAGCACCGTCCCCGAGCTCAGGATGGTGTACACGATTTGGGAGGCGGAAGCCTCCACGTCCGTGATCAGCAGGACTCCAGAGGAGAGAACAACCGTTCCTCCCTCTGAGACGACATAGTGCTGGTCGTTGACGATCTGAAACACATCGTTCACCCCGTTGACGGTGGTTCCCAGAGTCGTTCCCGTGCTGTCATAATCCGCGCCGGGACTGCTGACGTTCAATGTCTGACGGCTGGCGGGATTGCTGGTGAATGTCCTGCCGACACTGTTGTCAACGGCGTGAATGGCGAGGCCCGCAGGAGTGCCATAAAAATTTGCCACCGGGACGAAACGCAGGCGCGCCGTGGAAGGCAGCAGAAGCGCGGAGGCGGCGCTTACCGTGCCGACCCCGTTCCAGCTCGCACCGTTGTTCAGGGAGTACTGCCAGGTCCCCTCGGTGGATGAGTTCGCTGCATTGCTACTAACGGCGATGCCCGCCAGGCTGTTGCTGTCAGCATCTGTGTAGCCCGTCAGCAGGGCCGAAATGACCGCACCCGTCACGGCGACGGGATCCTCGTTGATGGCCGCCAACGTGGCGGTGCCGGTCACCGGGGCATCCGGTACGTTGGTGATCGTGATGGTCTGTGTTCCCGTGGCTGTCTTGGCCGGCGGCGTGGCGTTGCCGAGGTCGTCAACAACCAGGGTCAGGGTGTCGGATCCATAATAATTGGCCGTCGGCGCATACTTCAACCCGGTCAGGGCGGTGTTGATCGCCGACATGGTTCCGTAAAAGGTCTGGCTGGCAAAGGTGTCAGCCGTGAGCGCAGCTCCGCCGGAGGCGGCGTCCGTCAGCCCCGTGAGACTCGACAGCGTGACCGAACCATGCAGAACGGACAGGGTGACCTTGACCGTGGCGCTGCCAGCGTCGCTGTCGGCAACGGAGGGGCTGCCCAGAACGTTGGCAATGCTGTCCTCGGCCACCGTCACCGCCGTCGGCATGGTGGTGGTGGGCGGTTCATTGAAGGGTGCCACGGTGATGTTCACGTTGCTGGCGTTGCTTTCCGCACCCGCCGCATCCACCGCCAGGAAGGCAAATGTGTCACTGCCGACATAGTTGGTCGTCGGCGTGTATTTCATGTTTGTCGCCTGGGCGACGGTAAGGACGTCATTGGCGCTGATCGAGCCATTCGAACTGGTCTTGATCGTGCCGTGGCTGGGAAGTGACGTGATCTTGTAGCTCGTGACCAGGGCGTCGATCGTCGTGGAGGTGCCGCTGTCCACCTCCGTGGAGCTCAGCGAAAACGTGGAGGTCGCATTCTTGGTTGCGCTCAAGGTGATGTCCGACGTGGCCGGCGCATCATTGACCGCCGTCACCGAGGTGGACAGCGACACCGTGGCAAGGGAATAAGCCGTGGTGCCGCCTGCGGAGGATGCATTGACGACCGTGCCAGAGGTCACCGCACCACCGGAGTTGTCCACCAGCCTGAGACTGAGTGAGGAGGGGGTTCCAAACCAGTTGGCCGCCGGCATGAACCTCAGTTTGCCTGCACCTGCCACCAGCAGGGCCGAGGAAGCGCTGCGGCCGCCCACGTTGCTCCAGCTGCTGCCGTTGTAGTATTGCCACTGTCCCTGCGCCGCATTGACCGTGTAACCAACCACGGCCACACCCGCCAGGGTGTTGGCCGATGATCCACCGCTGACATTGTCGGCGGAGTCGCTGAAGCTGGCGCTGAACAGGCCGCTCACCTCGGCACCGGCGGGGGCGGCGGCATCTTCATCAACATTTGTCAGGGATGCGGACCCGCTCGCAACAGGCGCATCGTTCACGGCTGCCACCGTCAGCGGCACGTCGATCGTCACCGTGTTGGACGCTGTCTGGTTTGTCCTGTCCGAGGTGATCCTGATCCTGAACGAGCCGGCGCCGTTCCAGTTCGCCGCCGGGATGATGCTCAGGGTGTTCAGAAACTGGTTCACGTCCGTGATCTGTCCGTCGACCACGATCGAGGGGGCCGTGACAATGCCGTTGGTGAGGGCCAGGTTCGCGCCACCGGTGACAATCGAAACCGTGGCCCTCAAAAGGTTGCTCGCTGGCGCTGTCTCGGTGACCGTGAACCGTCCATTCAAAGTGTAGGTGGAGTCCTCGTTGGTTGTCTGGGAGCCCGGGTTGTTGATCATCGGAGCATCATTGACGCCTGCCCAAGCCATGGGCTGCACCGACATGATCACGGCCAGCAGCGATGCCAGAAAAGGAACCGCCGGCCTCGGCGGGCATGGCTCCGGCAGCCGCGCTGCATGCAAGGCAGGGCATGCCGGTTGGGACTGGTGATGCGTCTCCAGGGCCTTGGTCCGTTCATGGGCGTGGCAGCTGATTTCGCTTTGGGCGTTACTTCTCTTCATAACGTCCGTGTGTTAACCCTGTTCCGCCCCATCTGCGGCCACTTACATGAGTTAACCCAAAAGCTGTGCGCACTTCAGAAATGAGTTACCTCATCTGCATGGTTATCATGCTGGCATGCAGCGGTTAACAGCGTCCGTGTGCATGGCACTCGCTTAACCATTTTTGCACTGACAAGCTTCGCGCTGTCCGGGATGGACTGTCTCCACGCGCAGCCATCTTGGCATTCCTTGGCTGCGGATCCCTGGAGCGCCTACGCTAAGCAGCTTGCTGAATACCATGAAAAGCTTCGTGACTATCATGTCCAGCTCGCCGCCTGGAGGGCCCGGCATGCGGGCCCTGGCTTCAGCCCACAGAGCCCGTCCACACCCAAGGCGCTTCCGTTGATCAGCCTTGTGCACGGCCAGGCGGCCTGCTCAAGACTGGTCCCCGTGCAGGTCATGTACGCGGTCAACGCGGCCAACCATCTGCAGACAAGCCCCTATGTGCTGGGAGCGGGCCATCGTCGCATCGAGGACTTTGCATATGACTGCTCCAGCGCCGCCTCCTATGTGCTGGTCAAGGCGGGTCTTCTCGACAGAACGCTTACCTCCCAGCAGTTCGCTGAATTTGGTGAACCGGGCGTGGGAAGATTTATCACGCTCTGGGTGAAACCCGGCCACCATGTGTTCATGACCCTTTGCGGCCTCAGGCTGGACACCAGCGGCGGCGCAACCGCCCAGGGGCCGCGGTGGCGGACTCAGGGCCGCAGCCATGACGGATTCTTGCCCCGTCATCCCCCCGGCTTTTGAGGCCGAACAAGGAAGTCCGGTGAAGCCTGCGCTTAGTTAGCAGCATCCGATACCCGCAGAAGTTCCACACAGGAGGGCACGCGCAGGCTGCTCAGGCTGCAGCACTCGACCCGCACCCGCAGGTTCTCACAAAACTGTACTGAGTCGCCATCATAGAGCAGCCGCGTCCGGATCGAATCTCCTCCCATCCACAAGCGATGATCTGCAGAGACATCCACGACCCGTAGTTCATTGCCACTGTTCACCGCCTGAAACTCAGCATGAAAGGCGGCAATGGACGGCTCATTGAAAACGACATCATTCAACGGATGCCTGCCGACGCTGATGGAAAGACGGTCGATGGGGATGACACTTTCGGCGCCCGACCGCCATCGAAAACGAAGCCTGTAGGTTTCCTTGGATGAGATGACATCCACACATCTGCCCCTATTCGGTGCTTGTCTTGATTGAAAGGCGGCGGGTGTTGTTGCGAGCATCAGAATGTCTGGAAAATGCAGAATTAATTTCCTGTCGATTTGCTCTAATTTATGCAGATCATTGCGGCGAAGTCCCCGATTCAGATGTGTTAACCCTTCCAGAATCGCGATGCGGGCTTGGCATTCCTCATCATGATACTTTTTAAAAGAGGCGACCCTTTATCGTGAATAGCTCCAGCGATCTTGAAGCGCAGAGACAAACTTTTATCAGTGCCATCTGCTATCAGCCGTTCATATTATCGAGTTAACCCGTCTAAAGTTTTGAAAAAATACGAAATATTTTAAAAAATAAAAGGGTCACGACTAACTGACTAGTTATGGCAAACCTGACCAACTAAAATTCAGGGGTCAGAAAACATCCTCAATCCAGCACCCAAACTGCCATGCGAATCACAAAACCTACGACGCAGCTCAGCGAAAAAGTGGCCCATGAGTTTAATCTTCAGATCGCTGCATGCAGCCTTCGAGGCTATGCGGAGCAAGCTTCCAGGCTTTCCGCAAGACTTAGAAAAAGGGGTGACGACAAGTTCTGCAAATATTGTGATTACTATTCAGAAGCATTCCTGAAGCTGGCCTCCATGATCACACCCTGATCAAGCCACTGCATCGAAGCCGCCTGTTTAAGATGCAGCGCAGATGACCAGCTTTTCGAGAAGCTGCGCCTTGTTCACCGGCTTGGGAAGGTAGTCATTCATGCCGCAATCAAGGCATTTGGCCACGTCCTCGGCCTGAACATTGGCCGTGAGAGCAATGATAGGAACTCTGGAACGCGGGCCAGAGAGGGCTCTTATCTGACGCGTCGAATCATAACCATCCATGACCGGCATCTGGCAGTCCATGAAGATGGCCTTGTAATCTTGTTCGGCGGCCATCTCCAGGGCCTGTCGGCCGTCCTGTGCCTCGTCCACCAGGACTCCCGTCGATTCCAGCATCAGCCGCGCGACCATGCGTCCGGTGCGGCTGTCATCCACCACCAGAACCCTGCCTGCGACATGCATATTGGCAGGTTTCGCCAGCGGCTTCACATCACCAGGCGAGGCCTCGGGCAAGACGGTCGGCATGCTGAGGGTGAAGGTGAAGTCCGAGCCCTGTCCCTGGATGCTTCTGGCCGTGATTTCACCGCCCATCAGGCGCACCAGCGAACGGGAAATGGCAAGGCCAAGGCCCGTGCCGCCATGGGTGTTCCGCTGCGCATGCATCTGCCCCTGGTTGAAGGGCTCGAAGATTTCCTCCAGGACATCGTGGGCAATGCCGATGCCGGTGTCACTGACGGAAAATGCGAGGCTTGCCTGGCCCTGTCCTGCTGCAGTTTGCCCCGACGTGACCTTGACAGCGAGCCTGACGCTGCCCAGCTCCGTGAACTTGATGGCGTTGCCAATGAGGTTGACGAGAACCTGGCGAAGGCGGCCAGGATCACCCAGCAAAAGGCCGGGAATCCTATCTTCAAGTTCAAGGGCCAGCAGGATGCCCTTCATTTCAGCCCGGACACGCATGATCTCCAGAATGCCGTTCAGCAAGGACTGAAGATCAAAGGCCTGTTGCTTCAGCTCAACCTTGCCAGCCTCGACCTTGGACAGGTCCAGGATGTCTCCGATGATGTCGAGCAATGCGCTGGCGGACCTTTCAGCCGTCGACACGAGCGTCGCCTGGGAGGGAGAAAGCTCCGTCTCCCTGAGGAGCTGAAGCATGCCCAGAACACCGTTCATGGGCGTGCGGATCTCGTGGCTCATGCTGGCCACAAAGATGCTTTTGGCCCTGCTTGCGGCCTCGGCTTGTTCACGAGCGGAACGCTGCAGGTCCTCAGCTTCACGAAGGCGCTCCTCAAGGGCCTTCTGCCTGCTCATGTCGATGTGAATGCCGACAAATCGGTGAACCTGTCCGTTTTCATCCCGCAGGGCCCTGCCCTTGGCCATGATCCAAACGTAGTGACCGTCCTTGTGCCGGAGGCGGTGGAGGTTTTCATACATGGCCGACCTGCCGGTGAGGTGGTCGGCAACCAGTTGCATGCTATGCTCCAGGTCGTCCGGGTGAAGGCGCGCACGCCACTCGCCGCGCAGGTCGGGAATTTCGGAAGGACTGCAGCCGATCATGGCCTTCCATCCGGGTGAATACACCACCTCTCCGGTGGCCAGGTTCCAGTCCCAGAAGCCCACCTCGCTGCCTTCGATGGCCAGCTTCAACCTTTCCTCCGACTGACGAAGGGCGAGCACCTGGCTTCGGATAATGGCGGCTTTGGCACGATTCGCGTGGAGGGCGGCCACTTGCTTGGTGAAAACCTGGAACACCTGCAGCTGCTGGCTGTCGATCATCTCATGAAAACTGGCAGCCATGGTGGTGATGCCGGTGACAAGCACGGCAAGCGGCCTGCCCTCCTGATCCCGGCAGCAGCCTGCCAGAAGATGCGTGAAGTTTAGCTCGGCCGGCTGGTGTCGCAGCTGCCCTCCTGTGAACACGCACCCAGGCCCCCCTAGCTGGTGGAGGTGTTCCTGGATCCAGGGGCCCAGGGGCCGCATGGACGGGTGTCCCTGACGAACACCCGACCAGGCGGCAGGAGCCGACTCCAGCCGCCCGTCAGGGCCCACCCGCCAGAACAGCCCGATCTCCAGCTCAAACACATCAACGAGCGCATCCGCCACCATGCGTTCAAACTCCACTTCTGTCGGTGCGTTGATCGCCTTGGAGTAAAAGGCGTTGATGCGCGCAAAACGGCCCAGCTCGGCATCCAGCCTGTTGCGCGTGTCAATCAGCTCCTGCTCGACGACCGAAAAGCGGGTGACGTGCTTCTGAAGCGCATCGTACCTTAGCTTCAGGCTGTCGTAACCAGGCATGTCCGAAGATTCCGCCATATTCACCTATTCACAGCCCTCACCGCGGTACAACGCGTAGATGGCGGTCGTGTAGTTATGGTAGGTGTTGGCTCCGCCGAGGCGGGCAAACTCGCCAAATCCATACATGCCAAGCCAGGCCGGAACCACGCCTCCCACGCTCAGGGGAAACTGCATCCTTCCCACCAGCTCCTCCTTCATGACCCGGTTGAACAGGTAGCGACCGCGTGCCAGGCAGTCGGCATGGAAGACAGCCACGGGCATGCGCCCTGACGACCGGGCGGTCATCTGCTGCATCATCCGTTCGAGGTCCTTGAAGATCCGCTCTTCATCCCTGATGGTCAGCCAGAGTCGGCTCCCTTCGCAAACCTCCGTCGCGTAGTGCATCGTGCCATCCACCTCACGGCGGGTCACCACTCGCAGGATGTGGGGGTTGCCATACTCTTCCGCTAGCTCCTGAGGCAGCTCCTCCGCCAGAGCCCCGATGGGAATCGAGTCGCCGCAGGTGGCCGTTTCGGGGTCGAGCCCCAGCCGGGCCGCATACTCCTCCCAGGCGGGCCTGCCGTTGAGTTCGATGATCCGGGAACCCTCCGCCTTTGTCACGATCATTGGCTCTCCAACCGCCAGGAAGCCATGCGTCGCCTGGGTGTCCACCTCCAGGCTGGAGTCCGCGTATCCGACCGCCCAGGCGGCATGTTCAAAGACCTGGTCGTCCACCATCTGGTAGCTTGTGACCCCCTTCATGTTGTCGGATGAAGTCGCGCCAAAGATCGTCACGTCAGGGCCCAGCACCGCCTCCAGGCCTGCGATGCAGCGATCATTGGCGATGTCGATGCCCGAGGCCAGGAAATGCACCATGCTGATGTTCTCCTGCTGTGCCTTCAGCTGTCGCGCGAGCTCCATGGATTTTTCAAACGAGTTGCGGCCGTTGATGCCGTCCACATGCGCCACCGCGAACTCACTGCCCTTCACCGCCATGATCGCCAGATCCTTCATGGATTCACTGACGCCTTCGGTGCCGACAATGCCGCAGCAGGATGCGCCCAGAACCCTGGCTCCCGGCATCAGCCGGCGGGCTTCATCCAGCATGGCGTGATAGTCATGCCCGATGGAGGCGTGCAGCAGAACGAGGTCGCACTGAGTTCCGGGCCCGAGCGCCGCCTCCAGGCATTCCTGGACGGCATGACGGGTGTTGACCATTCGTGTGCTCGCTGAGTGAAACTGTAGCATGGAAGATGCTTTGAATAGTGTAGAAGGGTTACCTCAACATTAGGCCGCCTCCGGAGTGCAGGTATGAACCATTTGGGTTAACCCATTTTAACCGCTGTGATTTCTTGCAGGGCCGGCGGCAAACGGGTTAACCTACCTTTAAAGAAGCACTACCCCAGGATCATGTACGGAATGGTGAACAGAGCAGTCCAGGAACTCATCACGCATGAGTTCGGGGAGTCCCGATGGCTGCAGATCCGGCAAATGGCCGGGGTGGAGGATGAAATCTTCGTTTCTACTGAACCCTACCCGGATGAAATCACCTACCGGCTGGTTGCCGCCGCCTCCGAAGTGCTCGGACTCCCGTCCGCGCGGATTCTTGAACAGCTAGGCCGCTGGTGGGTGCTCCAGACGGCTCAGCAGGGGTATGGTCATCTCATGAAGGCCGCCGGACGTACCCTAGCGGACTTCCTGGTCAACCTGCCGAACTTTCACACCAGGATCGAGATGATGTATCCGGGCCTGAGACCACCCGAGTTTGAATGCACCGACATTCTGCCGGGCAGCCTCAAGCTGCACTACCGGAGTCATCGTAAGGGGCTCGCCCCCTTCGTCACCGGACTGCTGCAGGGCCTGGGTGAAATGTTCGCAACCGCCATCCAAATCAGCGCCGAAGAGGTGGATGAAGGAGGAGACGCGCACCATGTCTTCCACGTCTCCTGGAAAACCCCGCCCGAACATGCCCTTTGAGCAGCAGCCCGTGATCAGCCTGGGAAGGCTTGAGGAGGCGTTCCCATTCCTTCTGGCCTGGGATCAAAATTCCACGATCATCCGGGTGGGAAGGTCCCTGCAGCGAACCTGCGGCACAGAACTCCGCGGACGTCACTTGGGCGATTTTTTCAGCCTGGTAAGGCCGACGGGACGAATGGATGCAGCATGGCTGGGCAGCCATCCCGGCACGCTGATGCTTGTTCGTTATGAAGGCAGCGGCATGATTCTGCGCGGCCAGGTGCTGGCACCTGATGAACCCGCCTGCGGGGTGTTCATGGGCGCCCCCTGGGTCAGCTCTCCTGGCGATCTCGACCGGCTGGGCCTCAATCTGGCGGACTTTGCGCCTCATGATGCCGCCCAGGACCTTCTTCATGTGGTCCAGGCCCAGCGCATCGCGAACCACGAGCTGCTCGAAATGAACGCCAGGCTGAAGGAAAACCAGGCCAGGCTGCAGGAAAAGGAGGCAGAGGCCAGGAAGCTCGCGCTTGTGGCGGAACGCACGGACAACGCGGTGATCCTTGCCAGCATCGACGGGAAGATCGAATGGGTGAACGCCGCCTTTGAAAGAATGACCGGCTGGTCGCTGGCCGAGGTGAAGGGCCTCAAGCCCGGTTCGTTTCTCCAGGGACCACGGACGGACGGGGCCGCCGTCGAGCGCATGCGCGCAGGCCTGCTCAGCAAGGAGGGCTTTCGCACGGAGATCCTGAATTATCGCAAGGATGGAAGCCCCTACTGGGTGGACATCGAAGTCCAGGCGATTGCGGACAAGGATGGAAAGGTGCAGAAGTTCATGGCGCTTGAGGCTGACATCTCGGATAAAAAGCACCAGGAGATGAGACGCCGGCTGGAAACGGCCTCCGCCCGGGTTCTGGCGACTGCCAGCAGGCCGGCGGATGTCATCCCAACCCTTCTCGCCAACATCGCCACGGAACTGGAATGGCCGCATGCGGCCTGGTGGCAGGTGGATGACTCCGGTGACTGCCTGATCCTAGCGGACGCCTGGCATGACTCACGTTTAACCCACCAAGCGGCCACCCGTGCCGGGTGGAGTGTGAGGCTGAAAAAGGGGCAGGGGCTTCCTGGTCGCGCCTGGGCGGAAGGAAGCCCCGTGTGGGCGGGCGAAGCTGAGGTCGCGGACCATCTGCCCAGGCTGGGCGGAAGGACGGAAGTTCCTGCACTTTGCGGGCTGGGATTCCCGGTTTCAGTGCGGGGAGTCTTTCGCGGTGTGCTGGAGTTCTACAGCATTCACCTTGATCCGCCGGATGATGACCTGCTCCAGACGCTTCAGCACATCTCGGCACAAACCGGGCTCCTGCTTGAACGGCTCGATGCCGAGGACGCCCTTCGCCGGAGCCAGCAGGCCATGAAGACCGGTCAGCGGATCGCCGGGCTTGGTAACTGGAGCTACAACACAAGGACGGGCAAGATTGAATGGTCGGATGAAAAGTTCCGCATCTACGGTCACGAACCCGGCAGCGTGAAGGTTGACCTGGATTTCTGCCGCAAGGCCATTCACCCGGAGGATGTCTCCAAGGTGATGGACGCCATCCAGCATTCCGTTGAAACAGGAGAGGCGATGCAGATGACGTATCGGATCGTCCGGCCTGACGGGGAGACACGACACCTGCGAACCCGTGCTGAAATGCTGCCTGCGGCCGAAGGCATGTCAGAACTGCTCATGGGAACCGTGCTCGACATCACCGAAGTCGTGGCCGTCCAGCAGGAGCTTCACCAGATGGAGGAACGCTGGCAGTTCGCCCTGCAGAACAACGGGCTGGGCGTCTGGGACTGGAACGTGCAGTCGGGATCCGTGCTATATACGGACCGTCTTCAGCAGATGCTTGGATACGAGGCCGGGGAATGGCAGCAGCATGTGGACAGCTGGAGTTCCCGTGTTCACCCGGAAGACCTGCCGGCTGTGATGGACGCCATGAACCGCTGCCTTGCCGGGGAGACGCATGACTACATCTGCGAACACCGGCTTCGCTGCAAGGATGGTTCCTGGAAATGGGTCCAGGACGTGGGACGCATCGTGTCATTTTCCAAGGACGGCAGGCCGCTGCGGATGATTGGAACGCAAATGGACATCCACATCCGGAAGGAGGCCCAGGAAACGACCCGCAGGCGCGCCAATCTTCTCAACCGGATCCGGACCGCTCAGGAGCGGTACATCGCGGCAACCGACCCCGTGCCCGTCTTTGCCGAAATGCTGGACATCATCGTGCAGCATACGCGAAGCGAGTTTGGATTCATCGGTGAAGTGCTCCGCGACAGCAGCGGCAGCCCCTTCCTTCAATCCTACGCCGTTTCCGACATCTCCTGGGATGAACCCTCCCGGACCCTCTTCCAATCCATGGGGCCTGCCGGGCTTGTTTTTCGCAATCTCAACACGCTTTTCGGCCGGGCGATGGTCACCGAGGAGGTGTTGATCTCCAACGATGCCGCCGCCGACCCACGTTCCGGAGGGCTTCCACCAGGGCACCCGCCGCTGAAGTCGTTCCTGGGTCTTCCTGTACATCATGGCCTCGAAATGGTCGGCCTCGTCGGCCTCGCCAACCGCGAGGGCGGTTATGACACGGACATGCTCAAGGAGCTTGACCCCTTCCTGGCGGCCATGAGCAGCATGATCGTGGCGCGCCGTGAAGCCCGCAGACGCCAGCAGATCGAAGAGGAGCTGCGCCAGGCCAAGGACAAGGCGGAAGCCGCCAGCCATGCCAAAAGCGAGTTCCTGGCCACCATCAGCCATGAGATCCGCACGCCAATGAACGGCATTCTCGGCATGGCCCGTCTTCTTCGCTCCGGAGGTCTGGATGACCGGCAGACGGAAATGGCGGACTCCATTCTTCAAAGCGGTTCGGCGCTGGTCAGCATCATCGACGACATCCTGGACTTTGCCAAGATCGAGGCGGGACAGATCGAGCTTTGTGAGCAGCCTTTTGACCCTGACGAAGTTGTCGGAGGCGTGGTGGAGCTTCTTGCCCATGAGGCGGCGGCCAAGGGCATTGAGCTGTCAGCAGTTCTGGATCCCTCCATTCCTGACCTTCTCGTAGGCGATGCCGGCCGCATACGCCAGGTGCTGCTCAACCTGGCCGGCAATGCCTTGAAATTCACCCTGGAAGGGCATGTGACCATCCATGTCAATGCATCGTCCGGCGCCATTGAGTTCCGGGTCACGGACACCGGCATTGGCATGTCCCCATCAGACCTTGACCGGCTGTTCAAGCCGTTCACCCAGCTGGACAGCTCCCACTCCCGGCGTTTCGGAGGCACCGGCCTGGGCCTGGCGATCTGCAAGAAGCTTGTGGACCGGATGGAGGGTGAGATCAGCGTGCAGAGCGAACCTGGGAAGGGGTCGCAGTTCTGGTTCCGGCTGCCGCTCCAAATAGCCGCTGCTAAGCCCGCAGGCCGTGGCTCACCTCACATGCAACTGCGCCTGTGGGTGGCCGAAGCCTCTCCTCAAATCCAGAAGCAGATCTGTCAGAGCCTGGAGCGCCAGGGGCATGTCCTGACCGTGTTCCGCAGCCCTGATGCCCTGATGGAGCGACTTCTTTCCGGCACCGCCGAGGCTGATGTGCTGATCATCAGCGCATCCTGGCTTCTTGACGGACTCCAGGAAGCGGCCGGACATTGGCTGAAAACCCCGGCCACACCCGCAAGAAGGGTGCTGGTCATGGCGTGCAGTCACGATGAATCCCCTCGTCTGGCTGATTGGGAGGTTCTGCGGCTCCCTCTTCGCAGACGGCGCATCAGGGAAGCCGTGCTCAGTCCCGTCACAGCCGAATCCACGAGGTCCTCCCAGGACGATTGCGTCCGGGCAGATCTGGGGCTTCATGTGCTGGTGGTGGAGGATAATTCCGTCAATGCACGCCTGGCCAGGCTGCTGCTGGAAGGCCTTGGCTGCACATCCCACCTCGCCGTGAACGGAGCGGAGGCGGTCGCCGCCTTCCGCCGTGAGCATTACGATGCCATTTTGATGGACTGTCAGATGCCCGTCATGGACGGATATGAAGCAACCCGGCAGATTCGCGAGATCGAATCCCGACGGACTGCTCCCATCCCGCCTTGCCAGATCATTGCCATGACCGCCAACGCCCTTCAGGAGGAGCGCCATCGCAGCCTGCAGGCGGGCATGAACGCCCATTTGTCCAAGCCCTTCAACACTTCCGAACTAGCCTCCCTGCTGGCACGCACGGCCGCGAGCTTGGTTCCTGCATTACCGGCCCGGCACGAAGGCTTCGAGCTTCTGGCCGGTCAGGTGGGCCAAGAAGCTGCGTCAGAAATCGCCAGGATCTGGATCGAGGAGGCGCCGGAAAGGCTGAGGCTTATCAGGACTGCCATGATGGAAGGCGATGCCGCCCTGGTGAGGAAGCAGGGCCACGCACTGCGAGGATCCAGTGTCGTGTTCGGACTTGAATCCGTGATTGATGCCTGCCTGGCGCTTGAACGCCAGGAACAGGCTGCCAGCGACCAGAGGCTGCTGGCAGCGCTGGAAAAGGCGGTCAGCCAGGCGTCACTGATTCTCAAGGCCGACATCGACTGCCAGGGCCTGCAAAGCTGAATAAAGCGTCCTGGATGCAGGCTGAGGAACGAGCACCGTTTCAGAAAAGCCGAAGGCGGCTAAGGCAGTCAGCCGTTCCTGCTTTTTGCCAGCAAGGCCACGGCCGCTGTTTTGGAGCCCACATGAAGCTTCTGGTAGATCTTCTTCAGATGAACCCTCACCGTTTCATGACTCAGCCCCAGGCTTGCCGCCACATCCTTGGCGTTTCCAAGCTGTTGAACTTGTTGAAGAACCTCCCGTTCACGTTCGGTGAGTTTTTCCAATGAACTGACCTGGGGTTCGGTCGGAGCCGCCGCCTCGGCCTTGAGAAAGGCATCCACCACCAGCCGGGCGACAGACGGGCTGAACGTCATGCCATCCTTGACGGCATCCTGAAGGTTCTGCAGCAACAGTTCCGCCCTGGCTTCCTTCACAAGGTAGCCAGAAGCACCCGCCCTGATGGCCTGGAACACGTTTTCGGGATTGCTGGAGGCTGTCAGCACAATGCACGCGGTCTCCGGCTGCTCGGCACGCATCCGCCTGATGACGTCGATGCCGCTGTCCCCAGGCAGTTCCAGGTCCACCAGAAGCCATCCCAGACCCTGGTGACGCCGATCGGCAAAGAACGCTTCGGCGCTTTCCCAGGCATCGACGGATTCAAGCTCCTCCTGCCTGCTTAACAAGGCCTTCAAGTAGGCTCTCATCACCGGATCATCTTCAATCAGGCCGGCTCGTATGGGGCGGGGGGAGGTGCTCATGGTCATGGCGCTCAGGCGGCCGTTTGTATCGTTCGGTCAGCCTTGGTTTATTTCAGTCGTTTATGATGCTTCTGCTGACATCCGCCTGGCATTGACATTCAGCTGCAGCTGCATCCTCGCGGGTTTTTGCAGGGTCCCTTCCACCATCCTGTGCTTGGCGAAAAGCAGGCGCCTGCCCTTCTGGGCTTGCCCAGCCTTGTGAGTGAAGATTGCCGTGACAGCTCCAGGAATCCGTCCAAGGCCTTTCATTCCGGCGTTCCTGGCTGTTGTTGTTTGATTTGCGTCATTTCTGCAAGCACTAACGACATGGAGGCCATCCGCTCACCCCTTCATTTGGGTTAACCCAAATGAAGGGGTGACGCATCTCACGACGGTCTCATGAGACTCCGGCATCCTTTCTGACAAACAAGGACCTGACGCTCTTGGCAAGCTCCCTGAGCAAGGCCGTGTCAGGCCGAACGAACCCTTCACTTTCATCGTCCTCAAGGACAAGCACCTCGACGAGGCGGGCAATGGAACGGACATCCCCGTGGGCGAGCCTCTCCCTGCACACCTGCCTGCCGTTCAACCAGGTGCCGTTGCTGGAGCCCGCGTCCAGGACAACCAGTCCATCCTCCTCCAAACAGAACTTGGCATGGTGCGCCGAGACCGCCGGGTCCTCGATGACGATGTCATTATCCTCGTGTCTTCCAACCGTCAGGACCCGTCCGTCGAAGTTCACGCACAGGCTCGAACGTGTGTTGGGTTGAAACACCAGCTGATACATGTCTGTCTCTGCTCCGGAGGACACTTCGGCACTCTAACATGCCTGCGGCTGCACCGGCGGGCTTTTCTTGGTTAACCCTCCATGGGGCGGCACTCAAGCCGGGCACATGCCTGACGACGGGTTAACTCTCCGGAGTTCTGGCCTGCCTCGCCCCCGCCTGCATTGTTGGCTCACAGGTGGTCGGCACATGAGCTCACTGACGAGTTCATTGTTTTCTGCATCCACCATGCGGCCCGCCCATTTCCAGACATGCTGACACCCCGTCTTGCAAGAACATGAACACTGCTTCGCTGAAAAGATCCAGCCCCACCACCCAAAGCTCGGAGGCCCCCAAAGCTCGCAGACGCAGAAGCAAGGCCAGCCCGGCCACTCGCGGATCCTGGTCCAAAAAGCCCGTGATCAGGCTTTTCAACGAGTCCGGTGAAATCAACGTCAACATCATGCTGGGATTGTTGTTTGATTTCCTGAAGGACTACGACCACTCCATCGAATTGAAGGACTGAAAGGAGATTTGACGCCGCATTGCCGCCCCAGCCACGGCGCAGCTAGGTTCCGCGGCGCTTGAGCACGGCGACCCAGCGGTCCACGGACTTGCCCGGGGCGTCGGAGAGCGCGCGGCTGGCCTTGTTGCGCCGGTTGCTCACGACCTCCATGCCGAGGGCCTCCAGGGCGCGCAGGGCGAGCCGGTGCTCGACATCAAAGTAGCTGGTGATGACCAGCATGCCGTCCGGTCTCAGCCTGGCGATGCCCTGGTCAAAGATCTTCTTCCACAGCTCCTGGCCGTGCCAGAAGTTCTGATGGCGCAGGAACACGAGGTTGAAGTCATCGCCAAGCTCCTTGTGTTGGTCGATCTTCGACGCGTCCTCGATCAAAAACTGCGCGGGCAGATGCGCGTGGTTTTCTCGCGCCTGGCGGATCTCCCGGATGCGGATGTCGGCGCCGATCATCTCCACGCCGCCGCCCTGGGTCAGGTCCGAGCCCACCTGGATCAGCGTCTCCGCCTCGTCACAGCGTCCGCAGGCGAGGTTGAGGATGCGCATGTCCTGTGCGGCCGGCAGGTGCGGCTGCAGGGACTCGTGCAGAAGCGATTTCAGCTTCGACATGTCTTCCGCGATGACGGCGGGCATGGAGGGCGGCTTCTCGCTCATGACATGGCGGAGGATGGGGGCGTCACGCACCCTGGACAAATCCAAACCTGGCGAGCTGCTCCTCGATGATCCTTTCGCAGAGGGCGAGCTGCTTCTCACGTTCGCGCCTGCCTTCATCAGCGATGGCCTGGAGCGCGTCGATGTCATACAGGTACACGCCCTCGATGTCGTTGACGTGAGGGTCCACGTCACGCGGCACGGCGATGTCGATGATGAGCAGGGGCTCCCAGCGGCGCCGGCGCATCACCTCGCGGACCAGCTCGGGCTTGATGATGAAGTGCGGGGCGCTGGTGCTGGAGATGATCACGTCCACCTCGTGCAGGCAGGCCTCCCATTCATCGAAGCGGATGGCGCTGCCGCCCATCTCCGCCGCCATCTCGACGGCGCGCTCATGGCTGCGGTTGGAGACGATGATGCTGTGGGCGCCGCGTGAGAGCAGGCTCTGGGCGCAGGTGCGGCTCATCTCCCCCGCGCCGACGAGCATGACGCGGCACTTCTTCAGGTCGTGCACCTTTTCCGCCAGGTCCACCGCCACGCTGCCGACGCTGGTGGAGCCGCGCTGGATGGTGGTGTCGTTGCGCACCTTCTTGCCGACCGTGAAGGCCTGCTGGAACAGCTTGTTGAGCGCGCGGCTGGTGGTGCCTGCTTCCAACGCTTTTTGGTAGGCGGCCTTCACCTGGCCGAAGATCTCCGTCTCGCCAAGGACCATGCTGTCGAGGCCGCTGACCACGCGGAAGAGGTGCCGGGCGGCCTCGGCGGCGTCCAGCTTGTAGGTCACCAGGGCCTCCGCCTGCTCGGGCGCCAGTTCAAAGCGGCGCACGAGGTAGTCCACCATCGCCTCATGGGCGGCCTGAGGATCCGCATGGGAGTGGGTGGCGTAGAGCTCGACGCGGTTGCAGGTGCTGAGCACCACGCCTTCTTCAAAGCCGGGCAGCGAGCGCACTTCCTGGACGGCCTCGGGCACCTTCGCCTCCGGGAAGGCCACGCGTTCACGCACCTCCACGGGCGTGGTGCGGTAGTTCAGGCCAAGGCAGACCAGTTGGGGGTTGGCGGTCGCTGCGTCAGCCATGCGTCGTCACAAGCCAGAGGGAGATGAACGGAATGACAAAGCCCACCGCCGCGAGCCAGGCCGTCTGCCGCGGTGAGAGCACATGACGCCACATGATGAGCCCGATCACGGCGTACAATCCCCAGACGGCCCAGGCGAAGACCAGCTTCGGGTTGGAGATCGGGGTGGTGAGCTTGAAGGAGATCGCCAGGCTGGCGCTGAGCAGGATCAGCCCGAGCAGCACCAGACGCTGGATGGCCTTCGCCAGCCCCTGGATCGGAGGCAGCTGGTAAAACAGCCCGCCGATGCGGTGCTGCTTCAGGAATCGTTCCTGCAGCAGGTACATCACGCCGGTGATGCAGGCCAGGGCGAAGGCGGCATAGGCGATCAGCGCCAGGGCCGCATGCACCTCGACATAGGGGTCGATCTTCACCTTGCCGGGATAATCCGGGAATGCGTTCGGCAGCACGAAGGCCAGTACATGCAGGGCGGAAACCAGCGGTGCGCTGAAGATGCCCAGCAGCGACACCCGGTAGGCAGGCCCCACCAGGAAGTACAGCAGCACGACGCTCCAGGCGATGAACACCAGCACGTCCGACAGGCTTTTCATCGGGCACTGCTTCACCGTCTCGCCTCTCAGGAAGATGGCCCCGGTTTGAAAGGCGAAGCCTGCCAGCATGGGCAGCCACTGGCGCGAGGTCCTCCACTGTCCGCTGAGCAACGCCCGCACGGCAGGCACCACCGCCACAAGAAACGCGGCGGTGGCCAGGAGGAGAAGCTGACGGTCTGGGGGCATCCGGGGTTCTCAGTTACACGTGGTCCTGGCAGGTGGTCAAGGAGGCAACAACCCCGGCTTTACTTCCCCGGCCTCCTAGGCTGGATTAGGCCCATGTCCCTCGTCTGGCGCATCCGCGACACTGACCACGACCTCTCCCGGCGTGGCATGATCATGGGCATCGTCAACGTCACGCCGGACTCCTTCTCCGACGGCGGACGCTTTCTCGACACCGGCCGCGCCGTCGAACACGCCCTGCGCCTGGTCGAGGAAGGGGCCGACATCCTCGACATCGGCGGCGAATCCACCCGGCCCGGGGCGGAGCCCGTGGATGAGGACGAGGAGCTGCGCCGCGTCCTGCCCGTCATCCGTGCCCTGCGCTCCGCCACCCGCAGCCTGATTTCCATCGACACCATGAAGGCCTCGGTCGCCCGGGCCGCCCTGGACGCCGGGGCCGACATCATCAACGACGTCACCGGCCTGCGCGGCGACCCCGCCATGTCCCGCGTGGCGGCGGAGTGCAACGCCGGCCTGGTCATCATGCACATGATCGGCACGCCCCGGACCATGCAGCTCCAGCCGCAGTACGAAGATGTTGTCGCCGAGGTCCGAACCTACTTTGACGAACGCCTGCAGCTTCTCGCCCGGCTCGGCATCGCCCCCGAACGCATCGCCCTCGACCCCGGCTTGTGCTTCGGCAAGACCCTGGAGCACAACCTGACCCTGCTGCGCGCCCTGCCCCGGCTGGCCGAATCCGGACGCCCGCTGCTGGTGGGCGTCTCCCGGAAAAGCATGATCGCCCGGCTGCTGGAGGACGACCGGCTGGAATCCCGCGACTGGCCCACCGTGGCCCTCACCTCCCACATGCGCGAGCACGGCGCCCGCCTCTTCCGCGTTCACGATGTCCGGCCCAACGCCCACGCCCTGCGCATGACCGAGGCGATCCTTGGCTGATCACCGGCTGCGGAGGTCCAAACACCGGCGCCGCCAGGAATGGCCGCTGGGATAAAGCTCCGGGGTCCAGCGATCGGTGCATCATTCGAGGATATTCACTGCTCGAGCCATTCCAGGTTGAAGCGGGCCACGGTGAGCCGGCCGCCGGCGAAGTGCGCCAGCGCTGAGCCGTCACCGCTGCGGCCATAGAAGCACAGGATGGTGCCCGACTGCGTCACGGCGATGTCGGAATACATGCTGGGTCCGGCCTCCAGGGTCTTGCTGACGGCCCAGGTCCTGCCCTCGTCCCGGCTGACCTTCACGCTGACATTCTTCCGGTCGCGGTTCTTGCCGGGCTCGGCCTTGCCCTTGGCCTTGTCGAGGTTGTGCGGGTTGGAGAAGAGGATCAGGCTTTTCCCGTCATGGGCATAACGAACGATGCCACCCATGCAGATCGGTTCCAGCAGGGCCTCGTCAAAGGCGGGGCGGCTCCAGCCGGTGGCGCCGTCAGGACTGAGGGTGACGAGCCGGCGGTGCGCCTTGGATTCGCTGCGCACGTTGAGCATCACCCGTCCGTCATTGAGCTCCACGGCCACGGTTTCATTCGGGTTGATCCACTCCTCGGTGCAGGGCACGGCGATGTCACCGGCCTTCCAGGTCCTGCCGTCGTCATCACTGTAAATTGTGGCGGTGACACTGGGACGGTGGGCGTTGCCGCCTTCACCGGTGGAAAGCCAGACGGGCACGACGAGGCGGCCGCTGCGCAGCTGGATGCTGTGGTTAGGACCGGTGGCGAGCACCTTCCAGGCGTAGTCCTTTTTGAAGGCGTCAAAGGCGGCGGTGACCTCCACCGGGCGGCTGAAGCTGAGGCCGTCGTCCTCGCTGCGCTGATAGAAAACCCGCATGTATTCCAGGCAGAACAGCATGTGCACGGTGCCGTCACGTCCGGCGATGAGCACGGGGTTGTTGTAGGTCACGTCGTTGGGATCAACGTTCTTCATGCGCATGGCGAAGGGGTTTTTGGCCTTCGGGCCGTCCACCTGGGCGATGCTGCGCGGGGCGCTCCAGGTTTTCCCGTCATCGGTGCTCCGGCGCAGCAGGATGCGGATGTCATCCCAGTCGCTGACCCCTGCGGCGCGCTTGCGCGCCTCGCACCAGGCCAGCACGGTGCCTTTCGCGGTCACGACAATGCCGGGGATGTGGTAGAGCTTGTAGGCCGGGTCCTCGCCGGTGATGAAAAGGTCCTGCTTTTCCAGGAAAGGCTCGGCGGCAGGCAGGGCGGCGGTGGCTAGCAGGGTGCAGAGGCGGAGGAGTGGACGCAGGTTCATGACGCGATGGATAACGGCGCGGCCTGCGGTTTTCTCCGTGGTCAAAGCCGTTGACCATCGGTAGTGTGAGGGTGTCATGCAGGCCGTTCCGCATCTTCCCTCGCTCATCACCCACAGCACGGACTTCCTGCGCGAGGCCCTGCGGCGTGGCGAATGGACGGACGTGCTGCCTTCCGAGCGCGCGCTTTGCGCACGGCTGCGCATCAGCCGCCCGACCCTGCGCGCCGTGCTGCTCCGCCTGGAGAAGGAAGGGATGGTCAGCGGTGTCGAGAACAAGCGCCGGCGGGTGCTTGCCGGAGGCCTGAAGCAACCGCCTGTGCGGACGGCCCGGACCATCGGCCTGCTTTCACCCGTCCCGGCGCAGATGATGCCGCCCTTCGTGCTTTTCTGGCTGGACGCCCTGCGCGAGCTGCTGGGGGAGGCGGGCTACCAGATGGACCTGCACATCGCCCCTGCCTGCTTTTCGTCCAGGCCTGCGGCGGCGCTGAAAAAGCTCACTCAACGGGCGCCGGCCGCGGCCTGGGTGCTGTTCCGCTCGACCCCGTTGATGCAACATGGGTTTGCCGGACAGGACGTCCCGGCAGTCGTGGCCGGCTCCTGCGCGGGGGACGTGCGGCTTCCCTCCGTGGACATCGACTACCGCGCGACCTGCCGCCATGCGGCGGCGATGCTGGCACGAAAGGGCCATCGCAGGATCGCCCTGCTGCTGCCGGATTCTGGGCATGGGGGCGATGTGGAAAGCGAACACGGTTTCCGCGAAGCGCTGGCTGGAGGCCAGGCCGCGCCGCAGGTGCTGCGGCATCAGCAGGGCGCGGCCCAGCTCTGCCGCTGCCTGGATGAGGCCCTGTCCCGCCGTGACGCCCCCACGGCCTTCCTGGTCGCCCGCTCGATGCACACGCTGACCGTGGTCACCCACCTGCTGAGGCTGGGCAGACGCCTGCCGCAGGACACCGCCGTGGTGTCGCGCGATGACGACGCCTATCTCGATCATGTCGTGCCGAAGGTGTCCCGCTATGCGGCGGATCCGGCGAAGTTTGCCCGCCGCCTCGCCAGGCTGGTGCTCGAGCTTGCCCAGACCGGACGCACCAGTACGACGCCGGTCCGGCTCATGCCGGACTTCCGGCGCGGCGAGACCGTGTGACTGTGTTTTTATTTGAGTTTCACCGCCGCCCTGCCAGCGATGGGGCCTGTGATCCTTGTTTTAACCGCCGGCTTTGGAGATGGCCACAACACTGCCGCCGCCTCGGTGGCAGAGGCCCTGCGCCGCCTGTCCCCGGGCGAAGAGGTGGTCGTGTCCGACCTGATTTCCGAAACGCTGCCACGCCTGGCCGATGTCCTGAAAAGCCTCTACCAGGTGGCCATCACCCATCTGCCAGGCGCCTGGCGGGCGGTTTACAAGCTGCTGGAAAAAGGCGACCTGGACGCCGGCAGGGATCCGTGGCTGCGCCCGCTCACCCAGGCCATGAAGCGGCGTCTCGAAACCGACCGTCCGCGCCTGATCGTCAGCACCTATCCTCTTTATGCCGGACTGCTCGCCGCCCTGCGACGACAGGCGCCCACACCGCCCCTGGTGACCGTGATCACGGACTCCACCAGCGTCCATCCCATCTGGCTCAAGGATCCCAGCGACCTCTACTGCGTGGCTGATGAGGAGACCTGGGAGGTGGTCGGACGCATGGGAGCCGCCCGGGAAAAGGTGCGCATCACCGGCTTCCCCGTGAGCCTGCAGTTTGTGGATCCGGCACCGGCCCCGGTTCCGGGCCGCAGCATCCTCTACCTGCCCTCGACCCCCGCCGGCCATGTCGCCGCCACGCTGGAGGCCCTGCGCCCGCATCTTGTCGCCGGTGTCCGCCTCACCCTTCCGGTCGGCAAGCATCATTCGCGGCTTTATCATGTACTGCGCCGCTTCACCGACTCCCTGCCTGCCGGGTGCGTGGAGATCATCGGCTGGACGCGCCGGATCCCCGACCTGCTGCGCAGCCACACCCTGGTCATCTGCAAGGCGGGCGGAGCCATCCTTCATGAAGTCATGGCGGCGCGCATCCCGCCGGTGATTGATTACGTCGTGCCCGGCCAGGAGGAGGGTAATGCGGACTACCTGCTCAGCAGGCACTGCGCCCTGCGCAGCACCACGCCGCAGGAAACCGGCGCGGCGGTGGCACGGCTGCTGGAGCATGACGCCCGGCTGGCCCGGCAGATGCGCGAAAGGATGCTGCCCATCAGCGTGCCGGACGCCGCCCTGCGTGTCGGCCAGGAAGTCCTGACCCTGGCGGGGCCGGGCTGAACCCGCTTACTTTTCCTTCTTCTGGAAGAGCCTTTTGAAGAAGTTCGTCTTCGGCTTCTCCTCGGTGGGCGGGGTGACGGGAGCAACCTCCTTGATCCCCTCCGTGGGAATCTGCATGGGTGCAAAGCGCGAGGCTCCCGAGGCGTCCACGGGAGTCGGGGCGACTGCTCCAGGCTGCTGCGTAAAGTCGATGGGCGCGGGTTTGATGCTGGGCGCCGCGACATTCAGGTTGATCACCTTGGGCTTCAGAGCCTTGCCGTCCGCTCCGTATTCATGCAGCACCTGCTGAAAGACCTCGCCGTTGAGGTTGATCAGGCGGTCCTCCTTCCGCCGGCCCAGGTCATCGTAGATGCTCTGGCAGCGCGCCACCAGGTTGCCCCGGCCGTCATAGACATTGCCCTGGAGCGGCTCGCCCTTTTCATTGAGCAGGAAGACCTTGCGCACCGTGACGACGTTGTCCGGGCTGTAGGTCGTCTCGGTCAGCTCACGGGTTTCAGGGTTGCTGAGCGATTCCGTGCGGGACTTGTCGGGGTGATAAATCGTGCGGCCGACCACCCGCTGCATGGCGGGATTGGCGAACGAAGAGGTGGCAAGCAGAAGCCACGAAAGGCCAAGAATGGCGGCGCGGTTTTTCATGGTGAGGGGGAGAATTCCCGCCAGAATAGCGCCCCCGACCTTTTCCGACAAACACGATTTCCGCCATGAACTCCCCGACCCTCCAGGCACGCGACGAATCTGAGTGGAACCAGTTCCTCCAGCAGGTCATCCATGAATTTGGCTGCACCACCGGCACGCTGCATCGGCTGGACCCGGCGGACCGGCACCTGAAGCTGGTGGCCGCCCAGGCCATCCCGTCCCAGCTCATGCCCATCATCCAGTCCATCCCCGTCGGCAAGGGCATCGCCGGAGCGGCGGCGGAGCGTCAGGAGCCTGTCGAACTTTGCAACCTGCAGACGGACACCAGCGGCGTCGCCAAGCCCGGCGCCCGCCAGACCAATGTCCAGGGCAGCCTCGCCGTGCCGATGATGGACGGCAGCCGCCTCTGCGGCACCCTCGGCATCGGCAAGATGACCCCCTACGAGTTCAGCCCGGATGAAAAGGAACGCCTCCTGACCATCGCCCGCCAGGCCGCCGCCAGGCTTCTGCCGGCTGGATGACAAGGCGACGGGCCATCCCTCACTCCGCCAGCCGCCGCCGGTACACTTCCCTGGCGTGCTCATAGGCGGCGATGGCGTCCTGCTGCTCCCTCGGATCAATGAGGGCCTGCTTCTGGGACCAGCATTGGTCGACGCCCTGCAGGCACCATTCGAGGCTGCGTTTGTCGCGGATGGGCCTGTCATTCACGAGGACAAAGACCGGGTTCGTGTGCGAGCTGGCGCGGATGCGCAGGGCCAGCCAGCAGCTTCGCTCCACCGGCACGTCAAAGACGAGGTCGCGCAGCGTGCCGTCAGCCACAAGGTTCCGCTTCTGCACGGCATAACCATTGATGAGCAGCTCCACCGGCACTTCGCGGCTGCCGCCGATGCGGGCGCGCTCAAGGTCCCAGAACGGCTTCTGGCCCGCAGGCGCGTTTTGAATCTCCGGATGCGGCTGCACGTCCAGCAGGGCGGCGGCCTTGACGCCGACCTTCACCGTGGACGGTTTCGCCAGCCGCAGCTCGCTGCCATGGGTGCCGACCTCCAGGCCGTCCGCCGTGAAGTCCATGAGGTGGCTCTTGCCGTCGCTGACATAGGCGCGCCCTGCCCGGATGCCCTCGCACCAGGCGTCGTAGCTGAGGCGGCCGTCCAGCTTCACATAGGCGCGGCCCAGGCCCACGCGTTCTCCGTAGATGCAGGGGAAGTCGGTCTCGCCGCTGATGCGCGTGCGGAAGCCGGCGTTGAGGGTGTGATACCAGATGTTCAGCTCCCAGGTGTGCGGCGTGTCCACCATGCTGAGGAAGTCCACCGCCGGCACCGGCCTGCCGTCCGGTCCCTCAACCTCGTGCGTGACATCGACGATGTACTCGCAGGCGCCGATGCCGTTGAAGGCAGGCACGATGTGGTTCGGCAGCTCGTCGGTGGCGCTGGGCAGGCCTAGCTTGTAGGGCTGACTCCTTGCCGGATCGTTTTCCGCGAGCGGCTGCAGGCCCCAGCCGCTGTGCGCCGGACCGCAGAGCGCGCCCTGCTTCTTCGCCCACTTCAGCGTGTTCAGGCACAGCGTCGGCCAGTGCGCGGTGCTGTCGCCGCCGGGATACATCTGCTCCTTCAGCTTCAGCAGGCAGAGATGCCCGCTCCTGTGCGAGCCGAAGCCGCTCACCTCCACGTCGTAGCGCAGCAGGAAGGGAAAGCGCGACTCCTTGTCCTCGGTGCCGGTGAAGAACTGCTTCTGATAGTCGAAGCACGGCCCCCAGGTCAGGTTCGCGCCGACCTTGAGGTCCTCGCCCTGGCAGTGACGCGCCATGTCCGGCGCATGCACGCCCTGCGACGGCACGGAGTAATGCGCGCAGCCGGCGGCATGGATGTGATGGTCGCCGCTCCACCAGCCAAGCCGGGACGGATCAATCCAGCGCCTCACCTGGAAGCTCCACAGGCCGTCCTTGTCCTCGCCGGAAACCCTGACGCGACGTGTTTCAGGCAGCGACTCCGGCCCGCGGCGAAACACCACGTCATAGGTGCCGTCGGGCAGCTTCAAGGTTTCGCCATCACCCCGGTAGATCTGCGGATGAAAAAAGAAGTCCGGCGCCTGGCGCTTGATCTGCGAGGGATAGACACGTCCGGCCAGGTCCTTGATGAGCAGCTCGGCGATGCAGGGTTTTCCGGTTTCATCGGTGATCGCGAGCCGCACCTGCCGTGCAGGCCGGCAGTCAAACAGCACGCTGGTCTCGTTGCGGAAGCCGAGGTCCTGGGTGCCCTGGCCGGTGTCGAAGCTGAAGGTGGCGTCGCGTTTGCCCGCATCCCGGCTGTAAAGCTGCACCACGCGGTATTCGAGGCTCAGGCCGCTCAGGGTCGGCGGCATGGGCGGGGATTCAAACATCTGCAGGTCCAGCCAGCGCGCCGAGAGCGCCGGTTCGCCCGGATCCTTCGGCTGCGCATGCGGGGCCACGGGCGGCGAACCCTTCACATAGGCCTCCCTGGCCTGCGGACTCGCCACCGCAAGCCGGGCGGTGACCCCGGCCTCGTTTTCCACCCGTACCAAATATTGCCGCCAGCCCGCCTCATCCAGCACCGCCGGGGCCGTGCCGCGTTCCACCTTCACCTGCTGCTCCGGAGTGATCGTGACGTGGAACAAGGCATGGTCATCCAGCACGGCGCGGGCCTTGGCGACACCCTCGGCGTCGTTCCTGGCAACCGCCGCCTTGAGGGTGGCGACCTCCTCCTGGGTAAAGGGCGTGCCCAGGAAGTTCGTCGCCTCGATGAGCCGCTGGGCGGCGGCGAGAAAGGGCTGGGGCTCCACCTCGGCCGCGTCCAGGGGACGAAGGCAGCCGGACCCCAGAACGGCCAGGAGAAGAATTCGCGCGCTCATGCGGCATAAACGCTCTTCAAGACAGGGCTTGTTCGACCACTTCGCGCTTTCCCGGGATCATGGCATCGGAAGTGACGGCGTGCGTCAGGAGCCGGAAGCAGGCGTCAGGGCCGCAGCTTTCCAAGCTCCTGCCGGAGATAGGCCGCCGCCTCCCTGCGAAAAGCCGCCTCATCCGGCGGCGACCCGCTTTTCATGGTGGCCTCGCGCACATGCCGTCGCGCCCATTCGAAGTAGCGGCGGTGAGTGTGCCAGATCGGCTGCTTCTGGTTCCTTTCATCGATGAGCCAGAATCCGCCTGGCTTTTCAGGGCTGCCCTCATTGTCGTAAAGCTCCCAGTAGAGCACGAACGGACAGCCCCAGTCCATGGCCGCAATCATGACCTCGAGGCTCTTGCGGTTCTGCTCCTCCGGTGTGTAGCGCCGGGCGGGAAAGCCGTATTCGCCAATGAAGACGCGCTTGCCGGCCACCCCGGGCTTCGGCTTCATCCGCGACTCGATGTGGCTCAGGGTGGCGAAGAGGTCCTCACGGATGCCGCGCTGCAGGCTGTCGTAGGAGGAGTAGCTGACAAAGTCGACATCGACCTGCGGCAGGATGTCATTGGTCAGGCACTGGCCGCCTTTGAGGAAGGGCTCGACCAGGTTCGCCTCGGTGTAGTGCCAGACTTCAACGTCATGATGCGGCGTGTCGCGCTTCGCATCGTCCACGGCCTGCTGGCGCACCTTGAGCCAGGCAATGAAGTTGTCGCCAAAGCGTTCCGGAAACGGCTGCTTCGGGTCAAAGTGCGGCCGCAGATGCCAGTCGCCCTCCCAGTGGCCGAGGTAGAACTTCTTGCCGCTGCCGCTGTAAGTGCGCAGCAGGTGCGCGACGAGGTCATGCATCTCGCGGTACTCCAGGTCACGCTCCGCCGGCCTGAAGGTGCCCGCACTGCCATGAGTGGTGAGCGGATAGGCCCAGAAGAAGAAATGGGTGAACGGCATGTCGAGCACCGCGCGATGCGTGGGTTCCCTGCCGGCGATGTCCACCAGCGTCTTCAGGCCAGGATCGCATTCCCGCACGTTGACCTTCATCTTGCCGAAGCAGGCCTGCTTCGAGATCGAGAACTTCATGATGCCCGACCCGAGGCCGGCGATGAGCCTGGCGCTCTCCAGCAGCGGCTCGTCCTGCGTGAAGTGGTAGCGACCTCCGATCGCCTGCGTGCCGAGAATCAGGTTGGGCGGTTCCGCGGCCGACAAGGCACAGACGGCCCACAGCATGACCCACAGGCTGCCCTGTACCAATAAGCGGACGCAGGCCGGGGCAGCGAGTGCAGGCAAGGGCTTCATGGCAGGGATGGACTCACCCGGATGTCATCAAGCTCGATGCCGGCCCCGCCGCCGTTCTGCATCCAGAGCAGCTTGCGCTTGGCGGCGTTGAAGTTGGGACGCGTCAGGGTTTTGGACCAGGTCCGGCCGTCCAGGGTGACGGCGACCTCCTCGCCGCGGAAGACGAGCTTGACCTCGCGCCAGGCGTCGGCTGTCAGGTCCACCTTTTCGAGTGGAAGAAACTCGTTCAGGCGGTAGGCGCCGCTTTTGGGATCGGCCGCGCGGCCGGTGTTTTGACGCATCGGATGGCTGGCGTCTTTCGAATGAGCATCGACCTGCAGATGCACGCCCTCACGCAGCAGCTTGACACGCAGCATGTGATCCTCGCTGCCGAAGCCGTCATCGCCATCAACAAAGAACCACAGCCACCCTCCCGGCGCGAGATGACGATAACGAAAGGAGATTGTCAGGTCCTTCCCCTCGACCGGCAGATAGACCATGGGCGGATACTTCCCTCCGCTGGATCCCCGAGTCCACAGCACCCCTTCACGCACGCTTGTGTTCTTGTTCGGAATCGGCGTCAGAAAGCGCTTCGCATCAAAGTCGGGGCCAAAGCTTTCATGAAACGGCTCGGCGGCCAAGGTGCTGGAGAGGAGGCAGAGGGCGAAAAGCAGGCGTGGCATGATGAGAAAGTGGCTTCGGCTTTAGCCGAATCAAGAGACGCCGTGAGCTTTCTCAGATGCGGCCAAGGCCCCAGCCACTTGGTGTCCGGTGCCGGGTTGAAGGGTCACCTCGTTGCCGGCGACGCGATCTCCGCAACAACGACCGCAGTGTCGGGTGCCTTGCCGGAATAAAAGGAGATGAAGTGGGTGTCCCCGATCACGGTGGCGTTCGCGTTGCCAGCATCGAAGGTGACTTTGCTCCCGGTGGCGACAGCTTCGGAGCCGGGCCAGCTGAGCGGATGGTCAAACACCTGGCTCGGATCGACGACGCGCCGCCGCAGGATGCCGCGCCCTCGCTCATAATAGTAGTTGCTCAAAAGCCCGGTCTTGGCATCGAGGATCAGGCTCGGCGTGGAGGCGGAGACATCGCTGATGTTGGTGCGCGTGCGTGTCCAGGTGGCTCCGTAGTCCGTTGAGATCATCTGGAACTGCGCGGGACCGGTCTCCGTCCGCGCGATGGCGAGGATCTTGCCTTCGCCGAGGTGAACCGCGGCGGGTTCGGTCGGCCAGTCAGGTTTCAGCAAACCGGATTCAACAGGCGTTTGAGTCCACGTTTTACCGTCGTCACTGCTGGTCATCCTGCCCCAGGATTGCGTGGGCTTGTCGCTGTAATCACCGCCGAACCACAGCGCCATGAGCCCGACTTTCGGGACGCTGAAGACGTCCGTGATCTGCATCGGGCGCACGGCTAGCGTCGGTGTGGCGATGAGCGTGAAGTTGATCCCGTCGGTGCTGCGGTAAAGATCGTGGTGCCACTCGTTTTTTCCGATGCGGCGCACCCAGAGCAGCATCGCGCCGGTGGAATCCAGCCCTTTCCCGACCGCGACCTCGCCGTAGCCTTTGGCATCGGCGACCACCGTTTCCGCGGTCCAGGTCTTCCCGCCGTCCGTCGAGGTGCGCGCATAAACAGCGCGATCATCGCTGGCGATGGTGTGCCCTTTGCCACGGCCATAGACGCAGACGAGTTTCCCACCGATGGCCTGAAGCATCGGCCATGAATTGTAGCCGGGCGCGTCCTGGACCACATGGGGTTTCGGAAGCGCTTGCAAGGGCGTCACCTTCACCGCAGCCAGGCCTGTGGGCTTGATGAAGGTGTCGCCGGGATCACCGGGCTCCCGCTGGATGCGCACCGCCAGCGGCGCGTCCGGCACGACCTCGTAACAGGATTCCAAGACGATGGTCCGCGAATGAAACGGCGCAGCGGACAGCGCCGTGCGCACCGGTTTGCCCAGCGCATACCGCTCCGTGAACGGCGCACCGTCCACCATCTGCGAAAGATGCACGCGATACACATCCTGAAACTGCGCGCTCGTCGTCTCATCCGTCGTCGTCACGACAATCTCCACCTTCACCGCCCTGCAATCGCCGGGCAGCCCCGTCACCACTCCCGCCACCGACTGCCCCACCGTCCCTCCCGACAGCGACCACACCGGGATGTGCGTGGAGCCGCTCGACATCAACACCAGCGAAGGCTGGCCCGTGGCGATGGACATCTGGTTGGCGTTCAGGCCGATGGGGGTCGCTTCGGCGCTGAAGCTGGTCGCCGCAGTGGTAAGCAGGGTGATGAGGAAGCAGAAGTGCCGGGAGTGAGATCGCATGATTAGTTGAAAATTGATCTGTTGTGAGGCCACCTCAAGCACGGAGAGGCATGGTTCCCCTACGAACGAACTGATACTTCCCGGCCAGTCATACAGGCAAAGGCCGGTCCGAAGCAGGATTTTCATTTCATTGAACAGCGTGTTCGGATCGTTAGGATGTGCCCGTGAAATTAGACGCCAGATCCACCAAGAAGACCCAAAAGCAGGAGGGAGCGCATTACACGCCCGCCGGGCTGGCGGAGTTTGTGGCCCGGCATCTAGCGGCGGTTTGCGGGGTGAAAAAGCCTCTCGTGCTCGATCCTGCCGTAGGAGATGGGGAACTGTTGCTGGCTTTTGGGAAGGCTTTCGGAAAAGGCTGCACGCTCAACGGCTTCGACCTCGATGAAGTAGCCGTCGCGAATGCAGGGAGAAGGTTGCTGGAGGAAATGCCTCAAATGACGGGAAAAGTGCAGCGGCAGGATTTTCTCGACTTTGCTTTGGAGCATCGGGAGGATTCGCTGTTTTCGACACCGCCCTTGTATGACGTGGTGATTGCGAATCCACCATATGTGCGGACGCAGGTGATGGGCGCGGAGCGTTCACAGCGCTTGGCGCAGCAGTTTGACCTTAGCGGACGCGTGGATTTGAGCTTCGCTTTCATCGAAGGCATCGCGGACGTGCTCAAAGAAGGCGGCGTAGCCGGAATCATCGTCTCGAACCGTTTTATGACTACGAGAGCAGGCTCTCAGGTGCGGGAGCGCATCCTGTCCCGATTCGAGGTGCTGCATGTTTGGGACTTTGGGGACACAAAGCTGTTTGAGGCGGCTGTTTTGCCTGCCGTGCTGCTTGTCCGGAAACGTCGCGGCGCAACTGCGTCGAATCCACGATTCACTTCCATTTACTCGACGAGCGAACCTCCGGTGCATCAAGCGGCCACGGTGTATGAGGCACTCTCGAACGGTAGTGGTTCGGTGAATGTCACCGGGACGACTTTTCTCGTCCAACACGGCCTGCTGCATCATGGCACTGCACTCAACGGCACCTGGCGCATCGCCACGGAGCATGGTGATGCGTGGCTGGATACTGTGCTTGCTCACACGTTCTGCACCTTTGGTGAAATTGGCAAAATCCGCGTCGGCGTGAAGACCACGGCGGATAAAGTCTTCGTGCGAAAGGACTGGGACACGCTTCCCGAGGAGATGCGGCCCGAGGTGCTGCGCCCTCTCATCACGCATCATGTGGCGAGGCGTTTCAAATCGTTGCCCGCCGACCGGCAGATTCTCTACACGCACGAGGATCGCGCTGGGAAGAAGGCGGCGATTGATCTCGACAAGCATCCTTTCACCCGACGCTATCTGGAGATCCATCGCACCACACTGGAGGCGCGGACATATGTCATCGAGTCAGGACGAAACTGGTATGAAATCTGGGTCCCACAGCTTCCGGCGCTCTGGCCTGTGCCTAAGCTGGTGTTTCCCGACATCTCCGAGCGTCCGACCTTTTGGATGAGCTTGGACGGCGAGATCATCAATGGCGACTGCTATTGGTTGGCTCCCGATGATCACACAGACAGTGATCTGCTCTGGCTGGCGCTCGCGGTGGCAAACTCGCGTTTCATCGAGAGCTTTTACGATCACGCCTTCAACAACAAGCTCTACGCAGGACGCCGCCGCTTCATGACTCAGTATGTGGAGAAGTTTCCGCTTCCATCACCCGAGTTGCCCGTCTCGCGTGAGATCATCGCGCTCGCGAGACGGATATATGAACTGACGCCTGGCGAGGAAGCAGACGCACTGGCCGCAAAGATCGACGCCTTGGTTGAATCAGCCTTTGGCCTTGCCGAAGAAGCCACGCGGTAGCGGGATTTGGATTTTCTTGTTCAAGACCTTGCCCTCGAATCGGGGGAACCTGCTGAAGAAGTCCTCGCCCGAGGTCAAAACGAGGCTTGTGAGCATCACCTGGCCGTCATTCGCCGCCGCGCCAAAGATCGCATAGCGGACATCACAGTGACGCACAGTGCCTTCAGGCAGCTCATTCAGGTCCAACGGTTCGGTGCTTGATGGCTCGACAAGCCCCAGATCAATCGTCGGCGATGTTTGCAACTTCACTTCCAGCAATTGATGCCGCACATCGGGAAACTGGCCGTCGTCAGCATAGCTTTGGTAAGCCAGCGCTTTGCAGACCAAGCGATGAAGCTCAGCTCCGCGATTTCGCTCCTGGTCGGACCCTGCATTCGCGAACGACGTGCCGACCACACTGCTCAACTTTTCAAACACAGTCCGAATCGGCAGAACAGAGCCTTTTTCAGGGTCATCGGTGGGCTGAGAACTCGAAATGCTTGCGCCTGAACCGATCAAAGGCTGCAACTGGCTCGTGTCATTACCCGATACGAGTTCCAAAGCCTCTGTGCCAGCATTGAACCGCGCTTGATACTTCTGCGTGAGCGCTCCGGTGGTGTCGAGCTTTGCTAGCATCGCTCCTGTCACCACCTTTACTTTGTCCACGAGGCCGGCTTCGCCCACCGAGATGAGGACATAGCGACGGCGTGGTTTCAGCTCCTCGTTCCAGATTTGCAGGTTGTCCGATGCCTGGACGTAAGTGTCGAAGTTCTGCCCCGGAAAGCGGGCGTGCGGCTTGTTGCATTTGCGAAAGGACTTTGGAACCGCGTAGCCCAACACCCGGCAAACCTCGCTTTTCACGACTTTCGATCTTGTCCGCAGCGGCATTCCAGCGGTGGAGAAACCACGAAGTCCTTCATCGAGAAGATTTTCTAGCTCCTTGGTCGGAATGTAGAGCGGTGATTCCTTTGGTAGCAGATCAAAGATGCTCAATCCGCTCGCACAGATCGCTTCCACATAGTGAACCGCACTCATGCCACTCCGTTCTTGGTGAGAAGTGTCGGCACATCGGTCTTCATCGCGTTCGCGAAAAGCTCCAGCGTTGCGAGCGTGACGTTCCGCTCACATCGCTCGACCTGACCGACATAAGTGCGATGCACGCCACACTCGATGGCGAAGTTGTCCTGCGAGATGCCAACACGCGCACGGTAGCGCCGCACATTGTCAGCCAGGATTTGCCGGAGGTTTGATTTGGCCATGACCGACCAGTGGCCTGATGATGACCATGAGGCGACCGACTCTGAGTAGCATTTCTCACTCCCACGCCACCCGCAGATAATCCGGTGCGGGGCCTTTCCAGAGCGGGACTTCGTTGGCTGGGAGGCCGTGGCTGGCGCAGAGGCCGAGCTGGTCGGTTTCAGACCAGCTTGTGGGCGAGCCTTCGGCGGAGGTGAAGTCGCTCAGGGCGAGGGTGAGGGTTTGTGGAGCATCGGAGCCTGGGATTTCGCGCTGGCAGACGAAGGTGCGGCGTGGGCCGCGGTAGCTGCGCCATTCGTTTTGCTGGAGGACGATGCTGAGGCGATTCGTCTGCGGGAGTTTGAGCGTGATGGCGAGTTTGGAACCTTCAGGGCCGCGCCAGCGGGGATCGGTGACTTTGCGCGTCCATAGCTGCTGATGCGTGGCGTTGCCGGCGTTGAGCATATACCAGTCACGGATGCCGTGAGTGAAGTCGTCGATGAGTGTGGACGGTTTCGCGGTGAGCTTCGAGTTCGCTTGCTTGATTTCGTCGGCGCTGTGCGAATGGAAAAGGCTGCTGAGGCAGAGCTCGGTGACCGGTTTGGAGTAGCCGGGCAGCTGCGCCATCGACTCGGGCTTTGGAAGCGTGTGGTAAACGTTGGCGAAGGCGAAGAGCGGCGTGTCGAGGTTGTGCAGCGGCAGTTGGGCGATGAAGCCCTCCGCGTCGCGATGCACCTCGGCACTGCGCCAGAAGCGAGCGCGAGGATCGGGGTCGATGCTGTAATAGACCTCCACGCGGGCGACGGGCAGCGTTTTCGCATCCGGCCGAACGCGCAGCATGGGCACGTCGCCGTTCGATCTGAGGTGCAGTTCGCTCTGCGGTGTGTCGGGCAAGGCAGGACCGCCTTTGAGATGATGATCGAACCAGAGCGGCATCGTGATGGCGACCTCGGGGGTGAGGCGGTGGTTCATGTGCGGCACCCAGCTGTAGCGCGTGGGCTGGTTTGGAATGAGCGCATTCGTACGATACACGTCGTCCATCCAGCCGTGGAAGTCGTTCGTGGCGCTGCGGTGCAGCACCGGGCACTGGATGAGCGGCGCGTAGCTTTCAAAGCTGAGCGTGCGTCGGAAGAGATCGACGTCGCCCTGGACGTGGTCCTCGCGCGCACGGCCACCGATGAACTCATGGTCCTGCCATCGCCAGCCTGCACCGCCGACGGCGGGAACGGCGGCCTTCACACGCCGGTCAGTGCCGGCGACATACATCGTGAGATTGCCTCCCATCGAGTAGCCATGCACACCAAGCCGGGCGCCATCGACCTCCGGCTGCTGTTCAAGAAAGGTGAGCCCGCGACGGCAGCCGAGCGTGAGGAGATACCAGTTGTTGTTCTTCGGATGCTCGCGGTCTTCGAAGAGCTGCTTCGGACCCGGCAAGATGGAGCTGTAGCGCTCTGCATTGAGCTGTGAGGGATCAACAGCACCCCAGTCGGTGTTCGGATCACCGGGCTCGGCCTTCTCGCAGGTGTTGAACGGCGGTTTCCCCGTGCCGCTGCCGCCCCAGTTGACCGAGAGCGCCGCGTAACCTCGCGCGGCAAGCAGCTTCACCTCGCTCACCGAACCCCGCTGCCCACCGCCATGGATGTGCATCACGGCCGGGAGTTTTCCCCTGGCACCTTCGGGAAACCCATACACCGCCGCCATGCGTGCCGACCGGCCTTTGAACGTGCCGATGAAATACCGCACATGCCGGAACACGCCGCCGTCCTCCTTCCACTCGCGAATCACCTCGACCTCCAGCGGGTCCTTCCGCGGATCAAGGTCGGCCCAGAGGTCGATCACCGATTGAGGAAGCCCTGCCTCGGCAGAAGGATTCTTCGCGTTGCTAAAAGCAGCACTGGCGAGCAGCGAAAAGACGAGAATGATGATGCGCATGGTCAATTCAGCTTAAACAGAGAGAGACCCCGTGCTTGAACCGAAAGCTTCAGCCTCCACGCCGAGGTGCTGGAGCATGGAGACGAAGAGATTGCAGAGCGGTTTGTCGTGATCCCCCTTGAAGGCGTGGTGCTGGCCGTGTTTGAGGCCACCACCGGCGAGGAGGATCGGGAGGTTGGTGTTGTCGTGCTTGTTGGCGTCGCCCATGTTGCTGCCGAAGAGCACCATCGTACGGTCGAGCAGGCGGGCGTCGTCCTCACGCTTCGCAGCGAGGTTTTGGATGAGTTTGCGAAAGAGCACCATCTGCTGGCGGTCGGCGTCTTCGAGCTGCTTCACCTTTTGTGGAGCCTGTCCGTGATGGCTGAGGCCGTGGTAGCCTTCCGTGGTGCTTTCTTCGTCGTCGATCTTGAAGGCGGGCGTGGCAAAGGCATCCACCATGAGGGTGATGATGCGCGTGGAGTCGGACTCAAACGCGAGCTGCGCCATGGCTAGCATGAGGTCGAGTTTTTCAAAGATGCGCTTCTTGTCCTGAATGTCGGCGGGCTCGGGCAGTTGGGTGACCGGCTTGGGCCGCAGTTCCCACTCGCGGGCGGTGAGCAGTCGCTCCTCCACCTCGCGCACGGAGGTGAGGTATTGATCGAGGCGCGAACGGTCATCGTTGCCAAGATCGCGGCTGAGTTTCTTCGTGTGATGCAGCAGCGTGTCGAGGATGCTCCCGCGTTCATCCAGCCGGTTGAGCTGTTTTTTCACCGCTGCGGGATCGCCCTGGAGAAACATGTGCCGAAACAAAGCCGGCGCGCTGTCTTCCGCTGGCAGCAGAACGCCATCGCGAGTCCACGAGAGGCTGCGGTTCGCCTTGTCGATGTTCACGCCGAGGTTCAGCGTGGGGAATCGTGTGAGCTGACCGAGCTTTTCCACCGCAAACTGGTCGAGCGAGATCTGATTGCGAAACCCGCTCTTCGTCGGCCCGCGCGCGGCAGTGAGGAAGCAGTTCTCCGCGCTGTGCCCGCCATTCACATCCGGGTGTGACATGCCGCTGAAGACACTGAACTCACTCTTCACCCCAGCCAGAGGCGCGAGCGTCTGCGTCAGTTCATAATCCCGCCCGGCCTTCGTCGGGAAAAACGGCTTCGGCAGAAATCCAAGGTTGTTCGAGATGATGAGCATCCGGCGCGGGGCCCTGGCTGATGCGCCACGAGCCATGGATTGCTCGAAGAAGGGCAAGCCAAGCAACACCCCAGCTCCACGCAGAAACTGGCGTCGAGGGAGCGGCTTTGAGATGTGGGGGAAGGTCATAACGGCTGGTTACTCTTGAAACGCTTTGCCCATCTGGGAGACGAAGTCTTTAAAATTAGGAGCCACTGGTATCGCCTCTTTGGCGTCCAATCCGATGCACGGCAAAGCTACAACAGGCCAAGGAGTGCCGCTCCGGGTATCGAAAGCCAAAAGTTCACCGCCGCCATTGCCCCCGAAGGTGAAAAAGCCAGGCGCGTATTTCGGAACCTCATGCTCTAGTCCTGCCTGAATAACTTCTTCAGCCTGCCAGATGCGAAACCAGCCTGGCTGAATCCCCAATTCTCCCTCACCGCCATTCGATTGAAGCAGGAAAGCCAAATAGTCCTCGGGCAGTTTGAGTCGTGACTCTGAAATGAGTTTCCCGATCACCTCCGCCGATGCTGGAGGCTCACGATCCCATTTGGCAGATAAATCGTGAACTTGTTCGGTGATCGTCATGAGTGTGAAGGGTTTGAGATGAAGCTCAGAATCAGTTTTGAGTGGCGCCAAGAAATATCTCGCTCCCCACCAACGCGAGCACCAAGTCCCGCACGCGATAGCCATCCTTCCCGCATGCATCGAGCATCGTCTCGATCTCGCGTCGATCGGAGTAGCGCACGGGCGTTCCGGTGGCATAGACGGTGAACTGGTGGAGCAGATTCCCTGCGAGTTGGCGCGGGTTGGCGGCGAGGAGGTCTTTGAGGTCGTGCACGTTCTGGAACTCGCGGCCGTCGATGAGTTTGCCGCTGGGATCGACCTGTGCGGCGAGCGTGTAACTGAAGTCGTGGCCCGCACGGTCAATGCCGGTGATGCGTTCGCCTTCTTCGATGCCGCGATAGCGGGTGCGCCAGCCCCCGAGGATGTCAAAACTCTCCAAGGCGAGGCCCACGGGATCAAACTTGGCGTGGCAGCCGGCGCAGGATTTTTCTTTCGTGTGCAGCGCCAGGAGATCGCGGATGGTTTTGGCGCCGCGAATGTCAGGCTCCACGGCAGGCACGCTGGGCGGTGGAGGCGGGGGCGGTTGGCCGATGAGACGCTCCATCACCCATGCACCGCGCACGACGGGCGAGGTGTTGGTGCCGTTCGCACTGACTTTCAAAACAGCCGCCTGTGTCAGCAATCCACCAAACGGGCTGCCCTTCGGCACGGGCACTTTGCGCATGGCAGAGCCGCTGAGAGGCGGGAGCTGGTAGTGTTTGGCGAGGCGGTCATTGGCAAAGACGAAATCGGCCTTCGCGAGCACGCTGGCGGGCAGGTTCTCGCGGATCATCGCGTTGAAAAAGGTGCGCGTCTCACGCTCCATGCTTTCCACGAGGTATTCGTCGAAGCGATACTCGGGAAAGAGCCGGATGTCAGGATCATCGCGGCGGACATGACGCAGACTGAGCCAGTAATCGGTGAAGTTGTTCACGAAGCGCTCAAAGCCGCCGCTGGCGATGAGACGTTCGGTTTCCGCACGCAGCGTCTTCGCATCGCGCAGCCGCTTTTGTGCCGCGAGGTCGCTCAAACGCACATCAGGCCGCGAGTTGGTCAGGAAATGCGAAAGGCGACCGGCAATGGCAAACTGGTCATCGGCGGACTCAGGCTCGCGGAGGTAAATGAAGTCGCCAGAGGCCAAAAAGGCTTTGTAACCGGCCAGCAACGCCTCTTTGAACGCAGCGGCTTTCTCCAAGCGCTCCGCGATCAGAGCATCAAACAAGCGCAGGTCATCCTCAGCCACCGGTTCGCGTGCCGCGAGGCTTACAAAGCGACGCAGCAGGCGCCTCGCCTCCTCGGCAGCATTTTTTGGCTGCACGTCGATGCCGAGGTCATCAAACAGCACGCGATGCGAAGGCGGCGGCCAGCTTGGTGGAGGCAGTGGCCCTTCGACCTCCAGCCATTGGACAGCTATCCCCGGCTGACCACCTTCCGGGAAAGGCGGGTAGCGATACGTCGGCGCGGAGCCATTCGGATTCTGCGCCAGCGGCATCGGCAGGCCGAGCAGGCTGTATTCAAAGGACTCGCCTGCACGCAGCGTGATCGTCGTTTCATAAATCTGCTGCTGCGGCTGGATGTCGATCACGCCACCGGAGGCACGCACTTCGTTGATGATGTCCACACCGGCGGGTTTTCGCGTGCGAAAGGTCATCGGCACCGGTTGTTTGGCGGGAAGCAAAACGTAGCCCGGCTGCTGCAACACCGCGCGGGCGGAGAAACGCACCCGGTAACGCCCCGCGTGCTTCGCCACGACATCACGCGGCGTGCCGAGGTAGGGCCAGCTCGCCGAGCGAAAGAGCGCCAGCTCGAGCGATTCGTCCTTCGCGGATTCTTTGGCATTCTTGCCATCCAGCTCGATGAACTTGTTGTCTTTGGCGAAAAACATCGCCTCGCGATTCCCAAAGGTGTTCGTGCCTGGAAACAAATCCGTGCCCACGACCCGCTTCTTCACCACGGGCGGCGGCGCAGGCTCGGTGGCCATCGCCACACGCAGCGCGGCCTCGGCGGCGTCCAGGTAGGCCGTGAGCTGCACACGCGACATGTCGAGCATGCTGCCTGTTTTGTTGAAGCGATGCCCCTCGCGGTCCTCCGGCAAGATGTCGCGAATGTCGAGATCCGGCAGCTGCAGCACATCCCGCAGGTTTTGCTCATACTCGTCGCGGTTCAGCCTGCGCAGCGGCCCACGCCCCTGAGCGAGCACCTCGGCACGATCCGCCTCGTAGAGTGAAGCATCCAGCACCTTCACCAACGCCGCACGATCCTCCGCCGACATGTCACCCGCCTTCGGTGGCATCTCCCCCTTCTCCACGCGATCAAACACACGCACCCAGCGCTCACGCGTCACGCCATCGGCCATATCAAACTTCAGCGCCGTGAGATCGAGCCCGCCTTTCTTCGTTTCGTCATCATGACACTCGATGCAGCTCTGCTCAATCTGCGGCGGCAGACCCTGAGCATGTGCCGAGTAGGGCGGCAAAATGCCACAAAACAGGAAGAGCTGATGGATTTGGCGGCGGTAATTCATCGACTGGGGGATGGTAAAACGCGCTCCAGATGCGTTTTCATAAAAGCAGCCGTCTTTGTCATGATCTCATCGAGCGTTGGACGCAATGCTCCGCCGACTTCGCGCCAGTTGTGGCCGGAGTTATCGACGATGAAGACCTCCACAGGCGCTTTCACCGCATCACCGCGTTCCTTCATGTGGCGGGCGTGATGCACGGGGATCGTCGGATCTTGATCGCCCTGCATCATGAGCAGCGGCGGGCTGGTGGAGCGCAAATAAGTCACCGGACTCACCTCGCGATAGGCCGCAAGCTTCGCCTTCTCATCCACGCCAGCTTGGATGATGCGCGTGGCAAAGCGATCACCCACGCCCTTGCCTCCCGGCGGCGTGAAAAGGTCGATATTCTCAAAATCACATGGCCCATACCACGACACACCCGCGATCAGTCGATACTTCGCATCTTCAAGCGTCGGACCGCCCGGAAACGACTCCGGCGGCGACAGCAGCAGCATTTGCGCGAGGTGTCCGCCCGCCGAATCGCCCCAGGTGAACACGCGCTCCGCATCGAGCGAGAACCGCGCCGCGTTCTTTGCGAGAAACCGCAGCGCGTCCTTCGCATCCGTCACGCAATCGCACACCGTGATGCCGCTGCCGTTCGTGCAAAGCCGGTAATCGGCCGAGGCCACGCAAAAGCCTTGCGCATTCAGCGCCTTCAAGCCCATGAGCCTCACTCCGCGCTCAATCGTCTTGTCCCCCGTCACCCAACCGCCGCCATGCGTGAAAAGCACGAGCGGAAGCCTCGCGCCATCCTTTGACGCGGCCGGATAATGCAAATCGAGCTTCAGCGGCCCCTCCTCAGTCGTTTTATAGACCACATCGAGCTTGGTCGTGGCCGCCACGGGTGTCTGCGCATGCAGCGCGGCGAACTGAGCCACCCAAAAGGCGGCGATGAGAGAGAGCTTCGAATGCATCGAGAGTGAGTTTGTCATGGAAGCGCCAGCTAATGTGGTGCCGCCGTCCCGGCTGCTACATCTGAGTCCAGAGGACTCCACCACATTCTTTATTTCCATGCCGGCAACGCCTTCAGCACCTCCTCGACGCACTTGTCGCCGAGAAGTTGATGCGCGGGCGCATTCCAGTGGAACTTGTCCTTGCCGCCGCGGGCGAGATCGAGTTTGTCCACGAGCAGGGCGTAGAAGTCGCTCACGGGCACGCCGCATTCGGCCATGACTTTGGCGGCCATCCCGTTGTGCTCAATGATGGTGCCGTTGATGACGGGATCGAGCTTCTTGACCTCACCTTCGAGCAATACGGGCGTGCTGCTGGCCCAGATGAGCTTCGCGTCGGGCAGCTTCGCTTTGATCGCATCAACGTAGCCCTTCGTCAGCGGCTCAAAGGTGCCCGGCTTGATGCGTCCCTCCTGCCAGCCATGCAGGCCCATGTTGAAATGGATCACATCATACGGGCCTTTTGCGAGCACCTCGGGCAGGATCTTCGTGTTGAGATGCTCCGACTGGTTGTAGGGGTTCACCCAGGCGTCGACGTAGGCCCTGCCTTCGAGCTTCTTGATCACATGCGCCATGTAACCGCTGAGGATCGAGTCGCCGATCAGAAGCACACGTGGACGCTTCGGATCCTTGATCGTCGCCTGGTTCAGCTTCCAGCCCTTGCCATCGGAATGCAGCCGTGGATCCGTTTCGACCGGGGTCTCGGCGGCAAAGATCTGAAAGGCAAAAACAGCCGTGAAGAGGAGGGAGAGGCGGTGCATGGAGATGGTTTCAAATACGATCTCCAACTACCTTCTTCGCAAACAACGGCCCTCCAGGAGGCTCAAGCAGCCGATTGATCACCTGACCTCGCCCCCCATCCACCGCACCGCATTCTCGATCACCCGCAGCGTCTCGGCCTGCCGGAAGATGGGATAGGTCTCGTGGCCGGGGCGGAAGTAGAACACGCGGCCCCGGCCCACGGTCCAGACGCAGCCGCTGCGGAAGTGCTCGCCCTTGTCCCACTTTTCCTCGAACACGACTTCATCCGGCAGCGGCACGTGGAAGGGCTCGCCATACATCTCCGTGCGCGGGATGTCCCACTGCGCGGGCAGGCCGGCGGCGATGGGATGCTGCGGCAGCAGCGTGGTGACGTGCGAGGGCATGCCGTCGTTGCGGTACGCGGGAAAGACGCACTGCGGCAGCGTGAGCCGCCAAACCGCGCCCTCGCCCCTTTCGACAAACGGCGTGATGCGCGACGCACGGCCGATGAGCTTGTAATACGGCGCCTCATTGACGAACTCCCACTTCACCGCCGCCCGCTCCGCCTCCGGCACCTGCTTCAGCGCGTCGGCTTTGGCCCGTTCCTGCATCAGTCTCACAAACGGCTTCGCCCAATGCGCCGAGTGCAGTCCGATGAATCCAAGCCTGCCCTCCTTCACGCGTTTCACCACCGCCTCGGCCCGTGCATCGTCCTGCTCCCTCGCCCGGCGATGACTCCAAAAGAGGAGCACATCCGCCGCGTCGAGCGCGGCTTCGCTCAGCCCTTGATCGGCCTCGTCGAACTTCGCCGTCTTTACGGACAGTCCCTGCAGCTTCGCCAGATGCGCCGCCAGCGTTTCGCCGAGGAACTTGTCGTCATAGCCCTGCTTCTGCTCCGGCTGCTGCTCGTCCCACACAAGCACGCGGACGGACTCGGCGGCGTGAAGGGCTGTGAGTGAGACAAGGAGCAGGGCAGAATGAATGAGCGTGGATTTCATGTGCATCGCGCGGACATTTACGTGCATCCACCTTTGGGTCTTCATTCCCGGTCACCTCTGGGCGGCTATCGGCTGACGCTTCCCATGCCCCTGCTCCTTTGCCTTCGAACACACAGTCACAGTTGTTCAGAGCCCTGCGCCGACCGGGGCGTGGCCCAGAGGATGGCAATACCCAAGAGCAGGCACCCAAGGCTGTCCATGAGCGTCCACCAGAGCGGCAGCGGGCACTGAAGATCGATGGAAAGGTAGGCTGGCCCGGCAATGATGAACACCCAGCCAACGGCACGCACCAGGGGTTGATAGCGCGGGAGGTCACGGCTGATCATCCAGGCGAGAATGCCCAGCGCCGTGTAGGCGAACCCGGCATTGCCGGAGAGGTAGATGATCAAAGGCGTCATCGGCTGCCTGCCATGGCCCATGAGCCACGCAAATTTTTGGAATGCCACCTCGGGCAACAGCGCCCCAGGCAGCCCCGTGAGCATGATAAAGATGCAGATGCGCAGCAGCCAGAGCTGCACTTTGAGGCGGGGAGGGCGTGAGGCGTCCATGCGGTTACTTTTCGAGGGACGAATCTGAAGGCAAGGCTGCCGAGCTCCCGGTGACGGTGACTTCGTGAATGATCCTGGCTTTGCCGCCGCAGTGGCAGGCAACCAGCAATGCGCCTCCTGCGAGAAGGCAGCTCAGGGAGTCAGCAGCGACTTGAAACGAGGGCATGCCGGCACTGATGTCGATCCAAAGAAACAGCGGGCTGAAGGCCAGATAAGCCCACCCGCAGAAGACGATGAGCGGGCGGTAGCGCACGACATCGCGTGACACAAACCACAGCAGCAGCCCCTGCCCGACATACACGCAGGAGGCGCCGGAGGTCATGTAAATGAGCAAAGGCAGATGAGGTGGCTCGCCAAAGCCCATCAGCGCCGAAAACTTCTTCACGGCAAGCCGGGGCGCAAAAATCGCGGGGAGTGCGATGAATGAAACGGCTGCGATCACCCTCAGGACGACACGCTGGATTCGCGGACTGCCGCGTTCAGGCTGGAGCGTTGGTTCGGATTTGTTCATGGTGGGAAGAGCCAGATGAGTGTGGTGGGAAGCAGGGTCCATGGCTGGACATGATGCTTCAAGCAAGGTCACGGCATCACCGCACCACTGACAGGCCGGGTCCGCTTCGCGCCCTTAAAATCCGTTTCAAGCATGAATTTCGCGTCGGCATGCTCAAACGGCGCGCCTTTAGCAGGGGTGGCATCTTGTTTCTCACCGTCCCAGCTCAGGCTGACGAAGTCCTCCAGGCCATGTCCGGGGGAGGTGCCTTGTTTTGGAGCATCCCCAAGGATGATGTTGCCCGTGATGACCACCCCCGCTTTTCCATTCGGGAAGTTCATCGCGCCTTGGTCGCGGGAGTAGAGGACGTTGTTGGCCAGGATCATGCCCTCACGGGCATTCCATGAACTGCCTTTGAAGGCATCACCGGTGTTGATGATGGTGTTGTGGATGACCTGAAGGTTCCGCGACCTGCCCTGGTGGTCGGTGCTGGCGAAGCCGGAGCCTTTGCCGCCGACGAGCACATTGTTCCGCACGATGGCCTCGCCCTGAACCTGCATGGTGCTGTCGTCGCTCCGGCGGCACAGGTTGCGCTCGATGATGTTCACGGGTCTCCCGGCGGTGCCATAGACGGTGATGCAGGGATACTGCGTGTCGTGGATGTCGTTCTCCGTGATCAGGTTGCCCCATGAGCCCTGTTTCACCTCAATGCCGTCGCCCTGGTCGCCCCTGCAGTCATGGATGTGGTTCAGCGCAATGACGCTTTCGCTCATGATGTGCTCGCCGTTGTTGGCGCCGAGATACATGCCCTCGGCGTGGCCGCCGCCATGATGGATGTGGTTGCGCGTGAGGAAAAGCCGCCGCGTGTCGGCGCTGTTCGCGCTCAGGCAGACCTCGCCGGTGTGATGGATGTGGCACTGGTCGATCCACACCTCGCTGCAACGGCCGAGGCGCAGGCCATGGCTGCCGCCGGTGATCTCCACGCCCCGCAGGCACAGGTGATGCACCGGTGCGCCCTGGCCGATGTTGAGCACGTTTTGCTTCGCGTCCGACCGCGTGAGAACCACCTTCGCACCTGCTTCCGCCATGATCCAGATCGGAGCCTCCGCCGTGCCGCTGACGGTGATGTCCCACATGCGCTCAACACTGTAGGTGCCTGCGGCAAGGACAAGCTGGTCGCCCGGCTGCAGGGTGGCCACGGCGTTGGCTAGGGTGTCGCTCTGCGTGTTCGAATGCTTGATGACACGTTTCGGAGCGATATTGGCCCATTCAGGCGCATGGCGTGTCTCATCGGCATGCATTAAACCGATGACGCTCAGGAAAAGGGCGGTGACAAGTGACGTCTGGATCATGGGGAGGCGTTTTACGCGCTTCAGCGCCAAACTTTCTCCTGCACATTCACCTCGCTCAGCTTGAAGCGCATGCCGACGACGGAACAGTCGCCATCTCCCCTGCGTGAGTTCGCATGCTATGGGTGCTGCGCAAGACGACACCAGGAGCGGCCCGGCTTGGGCAGGATCACCTGCAATCATTGGCATCGGACTTCACGACAAGGCGCTTGGATTCTCCAGTGTCTTCTTGACCTCCATCGCGCTTTGAAACTTTTCCAGTCCTTCGCATAACCAGCATTCAACAGCCAGAAGCGGTGGACTTGTCACTGGATAAATCGGCGAACCCCATGGCATCGAAGCTCTCGACCTCGATGCCATTCATTTTGCAACGCGGATACTCAGGGCGAGATAATCAGGGGCGCCTTGCGGGTTTTGAGCCTCAACGGATTCGCGGGCTTGGGAGGGGGCGTCGCCACGATGCTCTTCGTGTCAGCGAGGATTTGCCCCAGCATCCGCAGCTTCTCTCCAGCCGGCAAAGCAGCCAGTTCCTTCCTTCGCTCGCGTTTACGGGCGATCATGTCGTCGAGCAGCAGATTCATGGTTCGAGATAGGTGCTTTGGAACTTCTGCCACCGTGGCATCAACTCATGTCGCTGTCAGTTCGTTCTACTTCTTCACTTCAACCTTCCCCGTGCTCTGAAACTGCTGCCAGTCTTTCGCATAATCGGCATTCAACAGCCAGGAAGCGGTCGACTTGTCACCGGTAAAGTCGGCGAAGGGCGCGGTGGGGAGCTTCTGATAGCCTCCGGGCTTCGTCTGCCAGTTCTGGCCAAGATGACCGCTTTTGAGGGTCAGCGAACGCAGCTTCACGGGGCCGTTTTTTGCATCGGCATTGGCGGGGACGCGGGCGGTGAAGGTGTGGCGTAGAAAGCTGAACACGAGCGGCCAGGTCTTGTCGCCGGGGCCGTGGCCGGTCTTCGGCTCGACGGCGATGTTCCAGAGAGCGTGATGGTTTTTTCGCAGGGCGGGCACGACGGCGAGGTTTTCCTCTTTGGAGGGTCGAGCGAGGAAGGGATCGTCCTCGCCGAAGATGACGAGGCCGGGCACCTGTGCGGCTCCGGGCTGGTAAACCTGAAATGTCGTACCCGGACGCATCGAAACCCAGCCCCAGACGCGGTCCGGCACATAGGACGTGAAGATGGCGGAGAAGCCGGTGCCGTTCGAGTGGCCGTAGAGGAAAAGCGGGGCGTGCTCGAGCTCGGGATGACCGCTTTTTTCGCCAAACTGCACCAAGTGCTCGAAAAGCAGGCCTTGAGGCCAAAAGCCACGCTGCATCGGATTGCCGGTGAACTTGAACAAGGCGAGCCGCAGCTCCTGCGCGAGCTTTCGCAGGTCGGCACGCTTGAAGAGACCTTCGCCGCTGCCGTGGCCGGACATGACAACGATGCCGCGAACCGTTTGAAGGTCCTTCGGCAGCCATAGCTCGAAGGCGACCTCCTCACGTTTGCCCCCGCCTTTTTGTTTCACGGCCTCATGCCACTGCGCCTCACTCACCTTCCAGTCCCAGTTTCGGCTGACGACCTGCTGTGGATCAGGCGTGCCCCATTTCGCCTCGTCGAGCACGCCGTTCCAGCCCGTGGTGGATTTCGTCTGCACGTTTGCGCTCACCCAGCCGAGACTGTGACATTCAGGGAGCTGCGCATAATCACTCCACTCGGTGCCATCGTTGGTTGGGCGCGGCTCGGTCCATTGCCTCGCGAGCCACGGCAGCACCTTCACGGCCCATTTCGTGCCATGCTCACGCAGTCCCTCGCCGCTGAAGTGAACGCCCTGGCCATCGCGCTCGCGCAGCTTGCCCTTCAGCGCATCGGAGTCCGGACCTTCGAGTGCGATGCCGTCTTTCCAGAGCGAGGCCTGCGCGGCGCGGATGTCGTCGCTGCCTTCATCGCCGGGCACATGATAACTCGCCTGAGCCACAAACCACGGCGCGGTCCAGCCGATGTCACGTCGTGAATCGTGGATGATCTTCTCCAAACATTCGCGGTAAAGCTTTCCCGACAGCGTGCGCGTCGCGTCCTTCTGATTCGCATCGCTCTCGCCCTGATGCCAGAGCACCGCGCGAAAGCCCTGTGGGCCCACCGATTTCATCCGCGTGATGAACGCCTCATAGGCCGCGCCCTTGCTGGCCCACCGGCCGTCTGGAAGCTGCTCCACACGGCTCACCAGCGTCGGAGGGTTCGGAAACGTTGCGCCTTTTGGCAACCACTCGCGCACGCTCGTCGCACCGATGCCGCAGGCGATGATGCCCACGGGCACGTTTTCCTTCTCCACCACCGCATCCGCGAAAGCCGGAATGAAACTGCCGCCACCGCCGCTGGCCCCCGGCTGCGGATCATCCGCCATGCGCCAGGCCCTGCCATCGAACGAGGCCACGCGCCGTGTCTTCGTCGTCTGCTTCACCTCGCCGTGATTGGCCGAGTTCGACTGTCCGGCGATGACAAACAGCTCGCCAACGCCCACATGCGCCACACTGCCGAGCGCCAGCTGCTTCCCGCCCTGCGCAAGCCGCACCTCCAGCCGCCACCAACCACCCGCCGGGGCCTCGACGGTGCCCGCAAAAGTCCTCCCCATCACCGACCCACCCACGCGCTGCCACGACGTTCCTTCCTTCTCACCCATCACCCTCGCCTCCAGCGCCAGATCCGGCAGCGCGACCACCTCCGACAGCCCACCCGCAATGCGCAGCAGGCCTTTCCCCGGGCTGCTCCGCTGCACAACCTGGTGGTCGATGGGTGAGGTCAGGCTCAACTCCAGGGCAAAACCGGGACAGGCGACGAGGATCAAAAACACGCGTGATAGAAGGGCGGCGGCGGGTAGAAGGAAACGTGGAGGCATCAGCACAAACATACGCCCCGGCCTGACAGGTCTTTGAAAGCCGTGAGGGACTGCCTTGCGAGGCCCGAACCAAAAATCGTTCAGACGGACTTGCCGCGTGCAAGGTTGCGCGGACATGCAATACATCGGCGATCCGATGAAATTTCTGCCATTTCTTCTGCTCTTCACGTCAGCCGTCTCCGCCGCCGGGCTGAAAACCACGAACAACGGCATTGAGGTCGCCGCAGGCAGCCTGGGAAGCTTTGTGCTGACCTACCCGGAGTTTGAGCCGGCGCACAAAATCATCGAGGTGAAGGCGGCCGAAGCGCAGGCGAACGTGAAGTATGAAGGAGGGGCGGAGTGTGTCGTTTCGGCGGCGAAGGATGAAGTCGCGGTGAGTTTTCGCGGTGTTCCCGCCGATGTGAAGTCCTGGAAGATGACGACGCTGATCGACATCGGCTTTGGCAAGGGAGGTTCGTGGCGGATTGCGGACCAGGAGGGCGTCTTCCCTGCCGAGAAGGCCGTGCCTCCGCACATCGCCAGCCTGAACGGCACCACCTTCAGATTCAGGAACGCCCAGGGCCAGAGCCTGGCCTTCACAACGCCGGAGTTCGCCTTTCAGCAGCTCACGGACAACCGGGAGTGGAACTGGGCGGTGTATCACTGGCAGTTCATCGTGCCCTGGATGCCGGACCGTGCGTCGGTGAAGATCCAGGTGACCTCGGACCTCGCCTCGGTGACGAAGCTGATCGATCCGTTTGGCCAGAGCCTGAAGGATGAGTTTCCGAACAAGCTGAAGTCGCTCGAAGAGCTGAAGGCGGACCTGGAGGCGGACAAGGCCTACTACGCATCGATCAAGACACCGGCTCTGGACCGCTTTGGCGGGATGCCTGGCAGTGGTGAGGCGCTGGGGCTGAAAAAGACCGGTTATTTCCATGTGGAGCCGAAGGGCGGCAGGTCGTGGCTTGTCGATCCTGACGGGAACGCCTTCTTCCACCTCGGCGTCTGCGGCTTCGCGCCTAACGATGATTACACCTATGTGAAGGGCCGTGAAGGCATCTATGAGTGGCTGCCAAAGGCCGGTGGCGAGTTTGCCAGCGCCTTCCGCGAGGCGAACCCGGACCATTTTTCCTTCTACCTCGCAAACGTGATCCGGAAGTTCGGCGCCGCCTGCGACTACGACACGCACGCCTCCAGGATGATCGACCGCGTGCGCCGCTGGGGCTTCAACAGCATCGGCGCCTTCAGCCCGGTGCCTCCCTCGGCGCATGTGAAGGCGGACTTCCCCTATGTGACGCATCTGCCGGTCAACGAATGGGAGGGCGTGCCGCGCATTCCCGGCGCCCATGAGGTCTGGGATCCGTTTGACGCCGCCACGGCGGCGAAGATCGCCGAAAACATCGCCCGCGAGGTGCCGGCGCGCGCAAACGATCCCCTGCTCATCGGCTGGTTCATCGTCAACGAGCCGCGCTACGACGAGCTGCCGAGGGTGATCCCGTCGCTTGACGGCGGGCACGCCTGCAAGCGCGAGTTCGTGGCCTCGTTGAAGGCGAAATACGGAACGGTCCAGGCCTTCAACGCCGCCTGGCAGGCCGGGGCGGGCTCTTTTGAGGAGCTACCGGACGCCGGGCTGCCGGTGACCACCGAGGCGGCGAGGGCGGACGTGAAGGCCTTTGTCGGCACCTTCCTTGAGACCTGCTTCACGCAGGTGGAGAAGGCCTTCCGCCAGCATGACCCTAACCATCTTTTGATCGGCAGCCGCCTCCAGCCCGTCACCATCGAGGACGAGCAGCTCTGCCGCATCATGGGCCGTCATCTCGACGTGGTGAGCTACAACTACTACACCTTCGGCGTCGACACGGCGGCGCTGAGACGCTATCACGACTGGACGGGCGGGAAGCCGATGATGCTCAGCGAGTTCTTCTGGTCCTCACCGAAGGACAGCGGCCTGATCGGCGGACGCGAGGTGCGGTCGCAGCAGGAGCGCGGGCTGGCCTACCGCAACTATGTCGAGCAGGCGGCGGCGCTGGGCTTTGTCGTCGGCATCGAGTGGTTCACGCTTGTCGACCAGGCGACGACGGGGCGCTGGTTCAGCCAGTACAATGGTGAAAGCTACAATACCGGCCTGCTCAGCGTGGCCGACCGGCCGTGGAAGGAGATGCTGGCGGAGATGATGAAGACGAACCACACGATCTATGAACTGCTGCTGGGCAAACGTCCGCCCTTTGCCTGGGATGACGAACGTTTCCGGGTGAAGTAAGGCGGCGGCCCGGACGGCAAACGCGACGTGACAGGAGCGGCCATCCGTTCAAGGATGCCGACTCTCCATGAAGCGTCGTTTGTTCGTCACCACCACCCTTGCCACCGTATTGACCCCAAGGCTGCAGGCCGATGGCGCGGAGGCCGCCGCCGAGCTGGCGCACCGCGAAATCTGGCGCCGTTTCATCGACGCCTACGGCATCATGATCGACTTCGCCGACATGGACGGCCGGGTTTCGCTGCCGACCCCGGAGGAATGCCGTGAGGGCAAGCCGAACGCACTGGGCTGGTGGGCGCCGATTGAAAACGGGGCGATGTTCAACGGCCTCTACATGGACGGCGCGGTGAAGCGCTGGAAGCGCACCCGTTCCGCCGAAGATGCGGGCAAGGCGCGCCGGCTGATGGAAGGCCTGCTTCTGCTCAATTCGATCAGCGAGGTCAAGGGCTTCGTCGGACGCGGCGTCAGCACGGACGGCAAGTCCCACTACCCGATGGGCTCCAACGACCAGACGCTGCCCTGGTTTCTCGGCCTGTGGCGCTACCGTGAATCTGGAATCGCCACGGAGGAGGAAAGGGCGCGCATTGACAAACACTGGGTGGAGACGGCGGAGGAAATCATCCGCCTGGGCTGGAAGATGCCCGCCGAGGCGCCCTTCGGCACCCGCGGCAGCTTTGAAGGCTTCCATTTCGAGGAGGCGGCCCGCAAGCTCTTCACGCTGAAGGTGCTTCACCAGGTCACCGGTGCCACGAAGTGGCAGGAGCTGTATCTGGCCGAACTGGAGAAGCGCGGCGGGGAGAAGAACCTGAGCAAGCGCGAGATCTGCGCCGCCGGCATGGCCTTCTTTTACGCGAAGACGCACAACTGGACCTCCTGCACCGCCGTCGGCGCCCTGCGCGGACTCTGGGAGCTGGAAACGGATCCGGCTCTGAAGACCGGCTTTGCAGACGGACTTGCCGCCAGTGCGCGGCTTGCGGCCGAAAGCCTGCCGCTGGCCGGGCAGTGGGACAACGCCGACACCAGCCGCTTTGAGATGGACTGGCGGGTCATGAGCGGGGAGTGGAAGCCGCAGCAGACCGAGCAGGAGGCCCAGGCGCTGGCGCTGGCCCAGCTGAAGAACTTCCTCAAGGTGGCGCCCCGCCGCAGCAAGGAGACCGCCTTTGTCCGTGAACCCACCGCCGCGGCCTGGATCGTCAGCCTGTGCCCGGATGCCGAAGTGCTCGGACAGCACCGGGCCGGGGTCGAGAAGGTGGTCGCCAGCTACGACTACGCCAGGCTCTACTACTCCCAGTTCTTCTGGGCGGAGATGGCCTGGGAGCGCCTGAAGGATCGTCCGTGACCGGACGTTCCTTCATTGCCATGAAGCGCTTTTGGTTCGCCACCGCCCTCGCCCTCCTTCTGTCGGCAGCCTCCGCCCAGGACCTGGCCGCCCGGAAGCAGCAGGCCCTGGAGGCCGCCGAGAAGTCGGGGGTCGAGGTGCGTCTCGACCAGCCCTACGCCGACGGAGCCAGCGCGAAGCAGAAGGTGGACGTTTATCTGCCGAAAAAGCGGAACAGCGAGAGCCTGCTGCCGGTGGTGGCCCTGATCCATGGAGGGGGCTGGGTCAATGGCGACAGGCTGGGTTATGCCGCCCAGGCCATCCAGCTGGCCAGGACCGGTGACTACGCCGCCGTCACGGTGGGCTACCGCCTGACCGGGGAGGCGGCCTGGCCGGCGCAGGTGCATGACTGCAAGGCCGCCATCCGCTGGATCCGCGCCCATGCCGGGGAGCTGCGGCTCGATCCGGAAAAGATCGCCGTCTGGGGGAGCTCGGCGGGCGGACACCTTTCCTCCCTGCTTGGAACCAGCGGCGGGGTGAAGGAGCTGGAGGGCGGCCTCGGGCCTAACACCAAGTTCAGCAGCCACGTCCAGTGCGTGGTGAACCTCTGCGGCCCCGAGGACTTCACCCGGCCGCTCATGTTCGACAAGGAAGGCCGGCCCGTGTGGAAGGACGACGCCGTCAGCGGCCTGCTCGGCGGCGGCGCCCTGGAAAGGCACGCCGAGGCCGTTGCTGCATCTCCGGTGACCTATGTCAGCAGGGACGACCCGCCGTTCATCACCTTCCATGGCACCCAGGACGGGCGCGTGGCCTTCCTTCATGCCGAGGCCATCCATGGCGCCTTGCAGAAGGCGGGCGTGACCTCGCTGCTGGTGCCGATCACGGGCGGCGGGCACGGCTCCGTCAGTCATCCCGAGGTGAAGGTTCGAGGGCAGCAGTTCACCGACAAGGTGCTGCGCGGCATCTCGACCGTCATCGACACCACGCCGCTCCAGGCCCCGCCGGAGGCGCCGAACAAAAGGTGATGCCAGGAAGGAGCGGCGCTTCCACAGCGTATTCCGCCCATGAGAAAGCTGCTTTGCGTACTTTCCGCGGCCGGCCTCGCCGCCGCCCAGACGCCCGCCAAAAAGCCTCGGCCTGAGTTTCAATACCAGTCCGGCGACATCCGCGTCAGCATACCGGCGGCGGCGGAGCCAAGGGTGAAGGCCTTCGGGCCGGAAACCGTGAAGGCGGCACTGAAGTACCTGGAGGACGGCGCGATCTGCTGGGTGCGGGAAAAAACCTGCGTGAACTGCCACACCACGGGCCCCTACCTCAGCGAGCGCACGGCCTGGACGGCGCAGTTTGGGAAACCGAGCGAGGAGGTGCTGGCGGACTTCATCGAGTCCGTGCCGAAGGAGGTCCGGGAGGTGAAGGAAACGACGACGAAGAGCGGCCACAGGCACTACCCGGCGGCCTTCACCAGCGTCTGGCGCAGCCTGGGGCTGGCCGAGTGGGACCGGCATGTCACCGGCAAGACCTCGGAGCACACCGACCGCTCCATCCGTGACATGTTGGAACGCCAGTCGGAGAACGGCGCCTTCGTCAGCCATGGAGAGGTCGAGATTCCGCACATCACGACGGACTTCGAGCTGAGCCTTCAGGCCGCACGCACGATCACTTCGGCACCGGGCTGGCTGGCTGGACTCAAGGATGAGCGCCTGCTGTCCAGGGTGGCGAAGCTGAAGCACTGGCTGCGCACGGCTGCCCCGAAAAACGATTTCGACCGCATCCTGCGCCTGCAGCTGGCCCACTACCTGCCCGAGCTGGTCTCGCAGCCGGAACGGGATGCGGCGCTGGCACTGCTGAGTTCAAAGCAGCATGCGGACGGCGGCTGGAGCACGCGTGACATGTCGGCGCTGCAGGACTGGCACTTTGAAATGAGCGAAACCGTGGTCAGGCTCATCCAGGGACTGCCTGATGCCGTGCGGCCGGAGAGCGACACCTACATGACTGCTCTGGCCGTCATCCTGATGCGTCAGAACGGCGTGCCCGTGAATGACAGGCGCGTTCAGGCCGGGCTGGCCTGGCTGAAGCGCGAGCAGCGGGAATCCGGCCGCTGGTGGATGCATTCGCTGTATCGTGGCAACTACCACTACATCACCTACATCGCGACTTGTCAGGCCCTCAAGGCGCTGGCGCTTTGTGATCAGCTGCCTACCTCCGGGGCTGAGTGATCAACCCCGAAGGCAGGACAGTTCCGATTATTCAAGGACTGCATGCGCACTGTTTCCCAGCCACCGTGATAACTGGGTTCCGGCAGAGACGACTTGCAACCCGTGAACACCGGTCATTACCGGAAAATCGGGTTTTCGTTACGCAATTGGCTATAATTATTTAATCGAAATAAATCTGCTCGTTGATTATCAATCAGTTGGCGGCCGTTTGATTTTGTTCGAGGCTTCGCACCCTGGGCCGCATGCAAGGGGTCTACAGGAGAAACCGGTCCATCTGACATGGATTTGCGGGCATTTTTGCCCATAAACACCGCCATCATCCCCTGTGGCCGTCGAAATTCAGGTGCCGGAGCCGTTGTCTTATTTATCGGCTGACCTGGCTGGCAGCCAGGCTTCCGGGGCACCGGCCTTGGTGAGAACATCACGCAGGCTGACAATCTTGCCATTCTGCTTTTTGCTCTCCTGGGCTGCCTCCATGAAGGCGTAGATTTCAAGCGTCTGCCTGGCGGTCAGCGGGGGCTGCCTGGTCTGGAAAAACTTGATGATCTCGCGCAGCAGAGGCGTGTAGTCACCCTGGCTGGCCTGTTCCGTGATCTTTTCCTGGCCGAAACGGATGATCTTATAGTCGGTGGAGCCCATGGGCAGCGTGTGCAGGGCATAGAGGGTGCCGAGACGGCCGCCTTCCCAGAGACCTGTGATGACGGAGACGTCCGGGGCGGAGGTGCGCTCCACGCTCAGGCAGCCGGAACCCATGACGGTGAACAGGGCCTCGGTGCTGTGAATGCCATAGAAGAAGAGGTCAGGATGATGCGGCAGCAGCGGCGCGGGTCCATAGGACAGGGCGGCGCGCGCCGGCAGCTTCTCCGCATTCGCCACTTCGATCACTCCGGGCCACCAGCGTGTGGCGGAAGCGCTGAACATGGGGATTTTCGCGGCTTCGGCGAGCTTGTAGATCTCCACGGCGTCCTTCAGGCTGGAGGCGACGGGCTTGTCGAGAAAGAAGGGCTTGCCACCGGCGATGACCTGCTTGGCCTGGTCCAGGTGGGGGCGGCCGTCGACGCTGAGGATCATCACAGCATCGGTCGCCGCACAGACCTCGGCGATGCTGCCCAGCATCTTCACGCCGAACTTGTCACGCAGGGTGGTGGTGAATCCGTTGATGCGCGAGGCGCTTTCTGGCAGGTCCGGGCTGGCGCAGGGGAAGGCTGCCACGACCCGGGCGCCAGGCACGTGATTCGGGTTCGCCGGGTCGTTGAGCCGGAGCGTGAACTGCTCGGAATGAGAGGTGTCGAGCCCGATGAGGCCGATGCGGAGGTTGTCAGCCATGGCGGAGGCAGCGAACGAAATCGCGAGGACGGGCAGGATGAGGGGTTGGAATCTCAGGACGCGCATGGGCTTCTCAGACGAAGCGGTGGAGGGGTCAGTTCAGCGGCTTCAGCTCGGGCAGGGTGAACTTGCCGTCCTTGCGGATGAGCTGGCCGTCGAACCAGATTTCGCCTCCGCCGTAGTCGGGGCGCTGGATGCAGACGAGGTCCCAGTGGACCTGGCTGCGGTTGCCGTTGTCGGCGGGGCCTTCGTAGGCCTGGCCGGGGGTGAAGTGGAAGCTGCCGGCGATCTTTTCATCAAACAGGATGTCCCGCATGGGCTCGCGGATCTCGCGGTTGAAGCCGATGGCGAACTCCCCGATGTAGCGGGCGCCCTCGTCGCTGTCGAAGATCTTGTTGATGGCCTCGGTGTTGTTGGCGGTGGCCTTGACGATGCGGCCCCTGGAGAACTCGAGCTTCACGCTGTCGAAGGCGATGCCCTGGTAGATCGTCGGGGCGTTGTAGCTGATGACGCCCTCGACGCTGTCCTTCACCGGGGCGCTGAAGACCTCGCCGTCGGGGATGTTGTGCCGGCCGCCGCAGGCGATGGCCTTGAGGCCCTTCAGGCTGAAGCGCAGGTCGGTGCCCGGCCCCTTGATGTGCACTTCGCGGGTCCTGTCCATGAGCTTCTTGAGGGCGTTCATGGCCGGGATGAGGGCGGCATAGTCGAGCAGGCAGACCTTGAAGAAGAAGTCCTCGAAGGCCTGGGTGCTCATGCCCGCCTGCTGCGCCATCGCGGAGGTGGGCCAGCGCAGCACGCACCAGCGGGTGTTGTTCACGCGCTCGTTCTGGAACGGCCTCAGCCTGGACATGACCAGCTTCATCTTCTCGGCGGGCACGTCGCTGTTCTCGGTGATGTTGTGGCTGCCGCGCACGGCGATGTAGCAGTCCATCTGCTTCATCAGCTCCAGGTTGTGGCGGGCGATGACTTCATACTGCGCCTCGTTGGCGTGAAGCATCATCTCACGTGTCACGGTGGTGTCATGCAGGTGCACCAGCGGATGGGCCTTTGCCTCGACGACGGCGCGGATCAGCGCCTGGGCGACGCAGGCCGGGACGTCAAAGCAGTCAATCCAGACGAAGTCGCCCTTTTTGACCTGGGTGGAGTAGCGGACGAGGGTACGGGCAAGCTGGTCAATGCGTGGGTCGTGCATGGATGCTTATAACGAACGATGCCCGGGCAGGTAAACAGCATTTTTCGTCAATGCACGCGCCCGCCCGTCCGCAGGCGGACGATGCCGGGGAAACGGCGGCTGAAGCGGGCCGGGACGGGTCAGCCGGCGATCACGGCGGCGCGGGCGTTCTCCTCGGCGCCGGTCTTCTCCAGGTAGTAGTCATAGCCGCCGGCGTAAGGCGTGACCTGGCCGGCGTTGATGTGCAGCACCTTGGTGGCGAGGCTGCGGATGAAGTGCACGTCGTGGGAGATGAACACCAGGGTGCCCTCGAACTTCTGCAGCGCCAGGATCAGGCCCTCAATGGCCCAGATGTCCAGGTGCGTCGTCGGCTCGTCCATCAAAAGTAGGTTAGGGGGGTCGACGAGGAACTTCACAAGGTTCAGGCGGCTCTTTTCACCCCCGGAGAGCACCTTGCACTTCTTGTAGACGTCCTCGCGCTTGAACAGGAAGCTGCCCAGGATGCTGCGGGCGTCGTCCTCGCGGATCTCGGGGGCGCAGCGCTTGATCTCCTCCAGCACGCTGCACTCGGGGTCGAGGGTGTCGGCCCGGTGCTGGCTGAAGTAGCCCATGCGGACGTTGGTGCCGAACTTGCGCTCGCCCTTCTGAAAGGGCAACACGCCGGCCATGATCTTGATGAGGGTGGACTTGCCCGCGCCGTTCGGGCCGACCAGCACGGTGCGTTCGCCCTTTTCCACCTCAAGGTCGAGGCCCTGGTAGATCTTCTTCTCGCCGTAGGCCTGGTGGATGTCGATGAGCTGGATGACGCGCTGGCCGCTGCGCTGAGGCTGGGGGAAGTTGAAGCGGAAGGCCTTCTTGAGCGGACGGGGGCGGTCCAGCTTCTCCATCTTTTCCAGCTGTCTCTCCCGGCTCTGCGCCTGCGCCGCCTTGGAGGCCACGGAACGGAAGCGGTCGATGAACTCCTGCATGTCCTCGATTTCCTTCTGCTGGTTCTTCCAGGCCTGATAGGATCGCTCCCAGGCCTCCTCCTTTTGCTTGAGGAATTCGGAGTAGTTGCCGGTGTAGGCCACCAGCCTGCCTTCGTCGATGTCGTAGACGGTCTCAATCAGCTCGTCCATGAAGTCGCGGTCATGGGAGATGAGCAGGATGGCGCCCGGGTAGTTCTTCAGGTAATTCCGGAACCACATGAGGGACAGGAGGTCGAGGTGGTTCGTCGGTTCGTCGAGCAGGAGCAGGTCGGGCTCGATGACGAGCAGGCGGGCCAGATGGGCGCGCATGACCCAGCCGCCGGAATATTCGCGGGCGGGGCGGTTGAAGTCCTCCTCCCTGAAGCCGAAGCCCTTGAGGATCTTTTTGCACTTCGCCTCGGCCTGGGGGTCGTTGAGGGCCTCGTGCAGGGAGTGGGCCTGGTTGTATTCAGGAGCCGCGACATCGCCGCGGGCCTCATAGTCCTTGAGGATGTTCTCCAGCCTCTGCATTTCCCCGGCGCGGCCGGTGGCGATGTCGAGGATGGTCTCCTCGCCCACGGGCTCGCTTTCCTGCGGCAGGAAGCCGAGCGTGGTCCATTCATCCCGGATGATCTCGCCAGAGTCGGGCGTGTCCTGGCCGAGGATGAGGGAAAACAGGGTGGACTTGCCCGCGCCGTTCGGGCCGACGAGGGCCACGCGCTCGGAATAATTCACGGTCATCTTGGCACCGGTGAAGAGCGGGCGGGCGTTGAAGGACTTGGAGACGTCGCGGAGGGTGAGCATGGGGCGGGGCGTGTAGCAGAAAACGGGCGGTTTGCAGCCTGTTTCTTCCAGGAGAGAAAAGACATTGCCCTGCGGATGCGCTTTCGCTTTGAATGGGACCTCCCCATCCCACCCATCATGAAGCGCCTCCTTTTCGCCGTCTCCCTCCTGTCCTTGAGCGTCCTCGCCGCCGCCGATCCCAACTACGCCACCCAGCCGGTCCCGCGTGACGAACCCTGGATGAAGCGCCACGAGGGCTTCAATGTCATCTCCAAGCAGGGCGAGGCTCCGCTCGTCTTCCTCGGCGACTCCATCACACAGGGCTGGAGCGGCAAGGGCAAGGCGACCTGGGAAAAATACTACACCCCCCGCAAGGCCGCGAACTTCGGCATCGGCGGCGACCGCACGGAGCACGTCCTCTGGCGTCTCGATCACGGCAACTTCGACGGGCTTTCGCCCAAGCTGGTCGTGCTCATGATCGGCACCAACAACACGGGTCACGTCGGCCGCCCGCAAAAGGAGCTGAACGGCGCCACCTACCAGTGCAGCGCCGAACAGACGGCCGAGGGCGTGAAGTTGATCCTGGAAACCCTGAAGAAGAAGTGCCCGAAGTCGAAAATCCTGCTTCTGGGCATCTTCCCGCGTGGGGAAAAACCCACGGACGCCATGCGTCAGCAGAATGAGGCCACCAATGCCCTCGTCGCCAGGTTTGCCGACGGCCAGACGGTGCAGTTCCTCGACATCGGCCGGACCTTCCTCCAGCCTGACGGCACGCTGACCCGCGAGATCATGCCCGACCTGCTGCACCTCTCTGAAGCTGGCTACGAAAAGTGGGCCGCCGCCATTGAACCAAAGGTGAAGGAACTGCTCGGCGAGTAAGACAGGGCTGGTCCGGCATTCCAAAACGGGGCCGTTGCTTCACCCGCACGGCCTTTTTTTGAGAAGCTCACAACTTGAACCGAAGAGCGAAACTTGAAGTGAATCGGGGGTTGAGAACGGGGTACAGCCATCCTCGCCTGTCGCGGATTGGGTCAGAGCCAGGTCGTGAAGCCCAGGGTCTTGAGCAGGGTGCGCAGGCTGAGCAGGATCACCAGGGTCCCGACCACGACCATCATGGGGCGGTGCGGCAGCCTCTTGGTCAGGTAGGCGCCCAGCGGAGCGGCAATCACACCGCCTGCAGCAAGGCCGGCGATGACCTGCCAGTGGCCGAGGCCGATGCTCAAGAAGAAGGTGATGGAGGCGGAAAGAGTGACGAAAAACTCCACTGCGTTGACGCTGCCCACCGCCTCGCGGACGGAGTTTCCCCGGACGATGAGGTTGGTGGCCACGATGGGCCCCCAGCCGCCGCCGCCGACGGCATCCAGAAACGAGCCGATCAGGGCCAGGGGAGTCAGCTTGGTCGTCACCTCGCGGGGGGGAAAGGGCATGAACGCCTTCACGATGATGATCACGCCCATGATCATGAGATAACCGGAGATGTAAGGCTTGATGATCTCACCATCGAAGGAACTCAGGACGTAAGCTCCCAGGGCGGCCCCGATGATTCCCGGGATGAGCAGACGGCGGAACAGGTCGCGGCTGATGTTGCCAAAGGTATGATGGGAGATGGCCGAAGCCCCTGTGGTGAAGCATTCCGCCGCATGCACCGTGCTGCTGACCACGGCCGGAGGCACGCCAAAGCCCATGAGCAGGCTCGACGCCGAAATGCCATAGGCCATGCCCAGCGCGCCATCAATGAGCTGCGCCACAAAGCCGGCGATGACGTAGATGAGGATGTCGTGGTCCATAAAGGAAATGGCAGCGCAGCTATTTTGCGGGAACGCTTCATGGCGGGGAAAGCCGGAAGGTCAAGTTAAAACATACTTTTCCGATAGAGAATAAGGATAAGTACGCTGCAAGGCCATTCGACTTCCCTTCATCTAACCGCCCTCTTGCCAGGACTGGTGCAGCCCAGGCAAAACTTATCGTGTTCGCCCGGCAAATCGGGTGCCGCGGCAACGTTTGACACACCCACCTCATGCGCACGCTCCTTCTGATACTCGTCCTCGTCCCGCCCCTTTTCGCGGACACCCCGAAACTGCCAGGCATTGAAGAGGCGATGCTGGAGATGATTGCCAGGAATGAAGTGGCTGGTGCGGTCACGGCGGTGGCGACCCAGGACCGTCTGCTGCACCTGCAGGCCAACGGCATGGCGGATGTGGTCGCACAAAAGCCGATGAGCGTGGACACCCTGTTCTGGATCGCATCGATGACAAAGCCGGTGACCGGCGCGGCGGTCCTGATGCTTCAGGACGAGGGCAGGCTGAGCATCACGGATCCGGTGGCGAAGTTCATCCCGGAATTTGCTGCGTTGAAGACGCCGTCTGGCAGGCCGGCGAACCTCACGATCACTCAGATCCTCACCCACACCTCAGGCCTCGGCGAGGCGAACGGCCCCAAGGCTCAGGAAGCGCACACGCTGGCCGACCTGGCACCCCTCTGGATCACTGCCCCGATGCAGTTTGAACCGGGTTCGCAATGGAAGTACTGCCAGTCCGGCATCAACGCCGCCGCGCGCATCGTCGAGGTGATCAGCGGCATGAGCTTCGACGCCTTTTTGCAAAAGCGCCTGTTTGAGCCGCTGGGCATGACGAACACGACCTTTTATCCCACAGACAGGCAGTGGACACAGATCGCCACGGCCTACGCGAAGAACCCGGACACCGGCAAACTCGAGGCCGTGCCGCCGCGTGGCGACTTCGGCAAGCGCGGCCGCCCGCCCCTGGGCAACGGTGGTCTGTATTCCTGCGCGAAGGACTACATGCGCTTCTGCCGGATGCTGTTGAATGAAGGCACGCTGGAGGGCACTCGCATTCTCAGTGCCAGTGCGGTGAAAACGCTGTCCACCGTGCACACCGGCGACCTGCCCTGCGGCTTTTTCCAGAAGGCGGAGTTCGGCGGCCACGGGAAAAACTACGGCTGGGGCATCGGCACCTGCGTTCTGAAGGAACCCCATGCCGGCCTCGCGGAAATGCTCTCACCAGGCACCTTTGGCCACGGCGGAGCCTGGGGCACCCAGGCATGGATCGACCCCCAAAAGGAAGTCATCCATGTGCTGATGGTGCAGCGTGCGAACTTCCCGAACAGCGACGCCAGCCCGGTGCGCGAGGCCTTTCAAAAGGCTGCGGCAAGGGCCTTGTCGAAGTGACGCGACCCCTGCCGTTGTCTGGCGGACCAAAGGCTGCCCGGCATCAATGCTTCCTGCCCGGCTTTTCTCCCAGGAGCAGCTGGCGCAGCAGCGGACGAATCTTGTTGTCGGTGTGGCCAAACTTGTTCATGCCGAGCCCGGTGGTGTTGGAGACCACCCTGCCCGTCATCCGCGTGCCCCGGTGCAGCTCCGCCTGGAACGATTTCAAATACATCGCCAGATCCCAGGCCCAGTGAGCGGTGTAAGTCAGATAGTAGACATCTCCGGCAGGCGGTGAATCCACCAGGTCCACCTGGATGCCCATGCCCTGAATCTGCCTCACCATCTCGGGCTGCAGGCCTGACATGTGGATCTTGTTGTTTTTCACCAGGGCCAGCCGGGCTGCCGGAGGCTGCGGAGCGGTGCCGGCGTGCTTGACCGAATTGACTGGCAGAGAAACAGGCAGACAAGGCTGAAGAGGAGGCTTTTCATGACGGGTTATTGGATTTGCAGGGAGGGCGTCCCTCCTGGCACCCGCCCGCTGAACGCACTATGCAAACATTCGAATCAAGCTTCATTTGTGACAGGCCTGAGCCCTTGGTGAACTGAGGTCCTGCCCCCCGGCATCAAGGGGCACCTAACTAAAAACGCTGCGAAGATATCCCAGGTCGTGGCCGATGTCCTGCTCGATGCCGTTGGGCACCTTCACGCCCTCGATGTGCATCCAGCCGGAATAGCCAATGTCGTGCAGCGCATCACGAACCTGGACGAAGTCGGTGCTGCCCCTGCCGTAGAGGTCGCCGTAGTCCTTGGCATGCGTCTCGCAGATGCGCTCACGGCCGAGGCGGCGGATGGCGGCGGCGTAATCCTCTCCCTCCTTCTGCATGTTGCCGACATCGTAATAGACCTGGATGGCGGGAGACCTCACGGCATCCAGGATGTGTTCCAGGGCATCCACCTTCAGCCACGACTCGATGCCATAGGTGATGCCGGCGTCCGCGGCGGGCGATGCGAGCTTTTTCAGCGCGGCGATGACGGCCTGCGTGCCCGTTTCATCGTTCCGGAGGTCACCGTTGCCGAAGAAGGCGAGCAGCACGACGGGTGTCTTCATGCGCCTGGCAACCTTCACGCCCTCAAGCGTCCAGCGCAGCGCCTCGGGCGAGTTTTTGAGGCCGTGCCTGTTGAGCACGCCCATGGCGAGCGAAGGAATGGCCACGCCGGTGTCGGCGGCGCGTTGCAGCAGGCGGTCCTGGAGGGCTTCGTCAAAGAGCGGCAGGCGTCCGTCATGGGTGGGTTCGCTGCCGAAATCAACCTGGACGCCATCCAGGCCGATGCGTCTGGCGAGATCCAGCGAGCCGGGATTTGTGGCGAGCTTCAGAGTCCAGTCGCAGACGCCGAAGCGGATGCGCGGCTTGTCCGCAGCCTGTGCGTTGGACACGGCGAGCGCGGCGGCGGTGGTTTGGAGAAGGCGACGGCGCTTCATGCTTGGAGTCCGTTGAGATCCGGCGCGGGCATTGCGGGACTTGCCATGAGTTCATCCCAGGTGACGGGCGCTTTTCGCTCGGCGGCGAGGCGCCCCATGATGGCGATGAGATTGCTGCGAAGGCTGGGCGCGATCGTGCTGTTCGTGGTGTCCCTGGCCGCGATGGCTTTTTGGAAGGCGCCGATGTTTGCGATGATGCCGTCCTTGTAGATGCCTGGGCTTTTGCCGCCGGCGTAATACACCTCCTTCGGCCCGCGGATCATGGTGAGGCCGCCGTATTCGGTGAGCAGGGCGCCGTTTTCATAATGCATGCGGTTCGTGATGCCCCCCGGCGCGCCGCTGCGGCTGTCAAACTGGCGGCTGCTGAAGGTGATGCCGATGCCGCCGGGGTATTCATAGACGAGCGAGTAGGTGTCGGAGTTGTCGCCCACATCGGTGCGGATGAGGCGGGCGGCGGTGCCCGAGACACGGACGGGCTCGGCGTTGTTCATGGCCCAGTTCATGACATCGAGCGTGTGGATGTTTTGCTCGACGATGATGTCGCCGGAGAGATTCTTGTGGAAGACCCAGTTCAGCAGGCGGCCCTCGGCGGTCTTGTCATCGCCCTTCACGCCAAGGCGTCCGGCATGATACAGCGCCTCGCCATGCCCGAGCCTGCCCATGACCCCCGAGTGAACCCGCTTCATGCACTCGATGTAATGCGGGTCGGTGCGCGTCTGGAAGTCGATGAGGAAGGTCAGGCCCTTTTCCTTCGCCTTCGCGGCGCTGGCCTCGACGGACTGGCAGCCGGGCACGTCGACGGCCATGGGTTTGGCGAGATACACATGCAACCCTGCCTCCACCGCGGCCTTCGCCTGCTCCGGATGAAACCACGGCGGGCTGATGATGGCCACGGCGTCCACACCGCCCTTCGCGACGAGCTCCTCCGCGCACTTCAGGCCGCTGTGAGTGTGTTCGGAGCCAAACTGGTGCTCCTTCGCGATGGCCTCGGCACGATCTGGAAAGTAATCCGCGGCCGCCGCGACCTCGCAGTAGCCGTTTTGACGAAACAGGTTCGCGATGAGCTGGCCGCGCTGCCCGCAGCCAATGAGGCCGACTTTGACGCGGCTGTTCGCCTGCGAACCGAGAGCGGTCCGCGCATGGATGGTGGAGACGGCGGCGAGGCCGGTCATGAAGTGGCGGCGGGTGTTCATGGTTGTGATCCGTTAGGTTGACGATGACAGCTCAGAAAACGCAGGTTTCCCGCCCTTCCCGCCGCGGCATCGCAAAAGACAAGCAATGCAGTCTTTTCCACCAGATGCTCTCAGTTTGACTCCAAGCTGGTGCCATCCGTCCGATGACTTTCTGCGGCGGCAAACTTTGCTGTCACGTTTCCCGTGCAAAACGTCAGGCACCTGTGGCAGCATCAGCCGACACACCATGCCCGTCTCTCCGCCCTCGCCGTTTCACACCACCCGATGGACGCAGGTCTGCCTTGCCAAGGCGGACTCGGAGGATGGGCGGCGGGCGCTCGCGGACCTATGCGATGCTTATTATGAGCCGGTGGTGGCTTACCTCCGTCATGTGCTGCGGGATTCGGACGCGGCGCGGGACATGAGCCATGCGTTTTTCGCCATGATGCTCCAAGGAGGCAGCATGGACTCGGCGGACCGGGAGCGCGGACGGTTTCGCTCCTACCTGCTCGGTTCTGTGAAGCACTTTGTCTCACGCCAGCGGGAGATGCAGCTCAGTCTGAAGCGGGGCGCAGGCTTGCAGACCATCTCCATGGATGAGGAAAGCGTGGTCGAGTTTTGCGATAGCAGCGCGATCTCTCCCGAAGCGGCTTTTGACCGCCAATGGGCGCTCACGGTGCTGGAGCGCAGCCTGGAGGCCCTCCGCGCGGAATGTCTGTCTGGAGGCAAAGAGCGTTTTTTTGATCAGGCGCGGCCCTTTCTCACCGGAGACTCGGCCTACGGAGATCAGGGGGCAGCCGCTGCTGCCTGCGGGATGAGCATTGAAGCCTTCCGCGTGGCCTTGCACCGCATGAAAAAGCAGCTCCGCCAGTGCCTGAAAGAGGAGATTGCCGGCACTCTGGAGGATGCCGCAAGCGTGACCGACGAGATGCAAATCCTCTTTGAAGCACTCGGTGGATAAAAAAGGGTGTAAGCATTCGCCGTCGATTCATCAGAACACAGGCATGAGCGATTCTTCCTCCACCACGGACTCCACCGCACGCCCTCAAGGCCTGCTGGAGGGATTGTCGGCCAAAGATCTCATGGCTGAACTGATGCAGCCCACCCAGTCTGGCGATGCCACGCCTGCGGCACCGCCGCTCACGCCGGAGGAACTCGCCCCCCACTTCCCGCAACTCGAAATCATCGAATGCCTTGGTCGCGGTGGCATGGGCGTGGTTTACAAGGCACGGCAGAAGTCGCTCAATCGCCTCGTCGCGCTGAAACTGCTCGCCCCTGAGCGTGCGGACGATCCGCAGTTTGCCGCGCGGTTTGAAAAGGAAGCTCATGCGCTCGCGGTGCTGAATCACCCGAATATCGTTGGTGTGCATGACTTCGGGCAGGCGGGTGGCTTCTACTTCCTGCTCATGGAATTCGTGGATGGCGTGAATCTCCGCCAGCTTCTCCAAACCAAGCGCCTCACGCCGAAGGAAGCGCTCAGCATCGTGCCGCCTGTCTGTGAAGCCCTGCAATGCGCCCATGATCACGGCATCGTGCATCGCGACATCAAGCCGGAGAACTTGCTCATCGACAAAAACGGCACGGTGAAGATCGCCGACTTCGGCATCGCGAGGATCGTCCATAGATAGGGGTAGGAACGGCGCGTTGACCGCGCCGCCCCTCCCTCCGAACCGGACGGGCGGGTTTCCCGCATCCGGCTCTCCGGTCAGAAGTTGGCTGCTGCACGCAGGCTCATGAGTTCCAGCT
>JABARQ010000041.1 GCA_019186985.1 Prosthecobacter sp.
TTGAGGCGGAGAGGGGGAGGTATGGAGCGAGGAGGAAGACGGGGGCACGGCTGATGGCGGGGCTGTCGAGGGATGAGAAGCTGTATGCCCTGCGCGACCTCAAGGTCGACAAGGTCGGCTGAGGCTGTAAAAAGCCTTTCATCCGGGCTGATTGGCCGTATTCTGGCCGCCCCCTTTTCCCGTTTATGATCAAAGTCGGACTCGTCTCCCTCGGCTGCGCCAAAAACCTCATCGATTCAGAAATCATGGTCGGCCACCTTCAGCAGGCTGGCATGACGATGACGCCCGAGGCCGATCTGGCTGATGTGCTCATCATCAACACCTGCTCCTTCATTGACATGGCCAAGAAGGAATCGGTGGGGGCCATCCACGAGGCTGTGGACGCCCGCGGGGAGTCCAAGAAGCGCAAGAAGCAGAAAATCATCGTCGCAGGCTGCCTTTCCCAGCGTTTTCGGGAAGAACTGCCGAACCTCATGCCTGATGTGGATGCGTTCATCGGCCTGGATCAGATCACCCAGGTGGCCCCGATCATTCAAAAACTGGTTGGAGTAAAGGAGCACGAGCAGGAAAACCTGGTGACCAAGGGCCCTCAGTACATTCCTGACTACAACACGCCGCGATTCCGCCTGACACCGAAGCACATGGCTTATGTCAAAATCGCCGAAGGATGCAATCATCCCTGTTCCTTCTGCATCATTCCGAAAATCCGCGGCAGACATCGCAGCCGCACCCAGGAAAGCGTGGTCAGGGAGGTCGAGCTGCTTGTGAAAAGCGGGGTGAAGGAGATCAACCTCATCTCCCAGGACACCACCTACTTTGGCATGGACAAGTGGGAAGGGGAGCGGCCGAGGCCGACCTCGGGTGTGGACAGTTCCAAGGGCGAATCCTTGAGCACCTTGATCCGGGCGTTGAATGAGATCCCCGGCGATTTCTGGATCCGGCTGCTCTACACCCATCCGGCACACTGGAGTGATGACCTCATCCAGGCCATCGCCGAAAGCCCGAAGGTGGCACGATACATCGACATCCCCCTGCAGCACATCAGTGACAACATGCTGGCGCTCATGCGGCGTGAAACCTCGGGCGGCTACATCCGCGATCTCCTGAAGCGCATCCGCAAGGGCATTCCGGGCATTGCCATCCGCACGACCTTCATCGTCGGCTTCCCCGGCGAGACGGAGGCTGATTTCAATGAGCTGCTGCAGTTCATCGAGGACGAGAAGTTTGAACGTGCAGGCATCTTCAACTACTCCCGCGAAGAGGGCACACGTGCGGACAAGATGGAGGGTCACATCCATCACATGACCCGCAAGGCGCGCTGGAACGAGGCCATGCGAGCCATTGAGCGCAACGTGCAGCATGTGAACCAGCGTCACGTCGGCAGGATGATGCGTGTCCTGGTCGAGGAGCCCGGTGTCGCCCGCAGCGAAATGGACGCGCCGGACATCGACACGACGGTGTTCGTGAACAAGAAGCTCCCCGTCGGTCAGTTTGTTGATGTCACCATCAAGGAATGGCGCGGCTACGACCTCGTGGCCGCCTGACCGGCCGCCCAGGATCCGGTTCAGGCATTCTGCCACCTGTTTGCGGCCTACTTTGCAAACATGGCGTTGTCCTTGTCGCCGCCGCTGAGAACATAGGCGACCAGGTCGAGGATTTCGTCCTTCGTGAGCATGGCGAGCAGCATGGGAGGCATGAGCGAGACCTTGCTGGGCTCGATGCTTTTCACCTCCTTGCGGTCGATGTTGGCACGCTGGTCAGGGTTGCTGAGGTCGGTGTTGAGCGTAACGTTGTCGCCGCTGAGGTTGACGACGACACCGCTGAGGATCTCTCCATTGTTCTTGGTGACGATGATGGGGGCGAACTGCTCGTTGATCTCCTTGCTGGGATTGATGATCTGGTCGAGCAGGTCATGCGGGCTGTAGCGTCCGCCGGCGCCGGTGAGGTCGGGGCCGGTCATGCCGCCGGCATTGCCGAAGCGGTGGCAGGTGAAGCAGGCTGCGGCGCTGAACATCTTCCGTCCGTTTTCAAAGCTGCGACCCTTCATGCCCTTGGCTGCGGCCTTGCTGAGGTCGTCGAGCGTCCACATCGTCGGCGTGCGGCCGACAAACATGGCGCCGGCCAGCTCAATCGCCCCTTTGACCTCGGGCTTTTTCTCGATGAGCGCTGCCAGTTCAGCCTTCTCGGAATCCGTGAAGGTGGCGAGGCTGTCACTGCGGATGAACTCAAGGAACTTGGTGAAGCTGGCTCCGCCCTTGTAGCTGGCGGCCTTCAGGAAGAACTCGAGCTGCTGTGTGCGCAGTTCCTTGTTCCAGCCACTTTTTAGAAAGCGCAGGCTGCGTGCATATTCGATCTGCGGCTCCTGGCTTTCGGCGGTGGCGATCAAGGCCATGCCCTTGGCTGCGGTGCTTGGCGCCTGGAGATGGGCGAGCGTCTCGGTGAGCAGCCAGTTGAGCTCGAAGTTGTCCGCAGGATAGGCGGGGTCGAGCTTCGCAATCAGCGCAGTGACGGTGGCTTCGTCCGGATTGCCAAAGCGATGCAGGACAATCTCGATGAGCCGCACATAGCCGAGCTTTTGATCCTGCGTGAGCCTGGCGAAGTCGAGCTTCAGCAGCGCGGTGAGGATGGCGTCGCGAGCGGCCGTGTTCACGACATGATTCGCCTCGCGATGGGTCGGGCACACGCCCGTGCGGCGGGCGAGGGCGAGCAGGGCTTCAATTTGCGCAGTGACGTTGGCCTCCCCGAGCGCCTTGTCCTGCCACTGATCCAGCGGCTGGTGCTCCAGCGCCGCACGTGCGGCGGCGCGGATGTAGCGGTCGGCGCTGCTGAGATGCGGCCAGGCGGCGGAGACGGCCTTCGTATCCTGCCTTCCGTGGAAGGCTTCCAATGAGCGGCGGAGATTCCGCGCGCCCTCTTCTGCGGAGACGGCGGTCCGTGTCTGGATCGATGGGGCCAACGTGGTGTCCTCTTTGCCGGCATAGGTCACCCGATACAGCCCGCTCTGCACGCGTCGGCCGCCGATGGTGAAATACATCGCACCGTCTTTGCCGATGATGGCATCGCTGACCGGCAGCGGACCGCCGGTGACAAACTCCTCCTTTGTGGCGGTGTAGGTGCTGCCCTGAGGCTTGAGGTGCACGGCGTAAATCTTGCCCCAGCTCCAGTCGAGCGCGTAGAAGGCCTCCTGGTATTTGGCTGGAAACTCCGCCCCATAACCAAAAGTGCAGCCGGTGGGCGAGCCTGGGCCGATGTTCAGGGTGGCGGGCAGGTTGTCGATGTAGAACTCGGGATACTTGCCCGCGCCGTTGCGCCAGCCGAACTCCGCGCCGCTGACGACATGGTTGATGCGCGTGGGACGGTACCAGGAGGTGTTGAAGTCATACTCCATGTCAGCGTCATAGACGAACAGCTCGCCATCGCGGTTCACACCGCCGTCGTAGATGTTGCGGAAGCCGCTGGCAAAGATCTCGAAGGTCTTTCCATCCGGCGTGAAGCGATACACGATGCCGCCAGGGGCCATGACATGGCGGTTGTGGCCGCGGCCGTCCGGCATGCGCGGCAGCAGGTGGTCATCGCCCCACAGCTTCGCCACGGGGGAGCTGTCCGGCGTGCCAGCCTTCGGGCCTTCCTTGAGGACAGCGTTGTTGCCGCTGATGAGATACAGGCCCTTGCCGTCAGGCGTCTTCAAGATGGCATGCACTCCATGGTCGCTGCCCGCCTCGAATTCGCGCAGCATCTCCACCTTGTCCGGCATGTCATCGCTGTTGCTGTCACTGATGCGGTACACGCCGCTGGGGATCTTTTTCTCATAGTCGTTCACCCCGACATACAGCGCCCCGAAGGCGAACAGCATGCCGTTCACACCGCGGATGTCGGCGGGCACCTTTTCGACATCGCCCTGGCTCAGCGTCCGTCCGACGGCAGGTGCCTTGAAGCGGTAGAGCATGCCATACTGGTCGCTGACGTAGATGCGACCGGCGTCATCGGTTGTCAGGTTCACCCAGGATCCCTGGTCCTGGCCGGGGACGCTGTAGATCAGCTCCACCTGAAAGCCGGGGAGCGTCCTGATGCGCGACACCGGGGTGGCCTTGTTTTCGCCGATGGCCGGGCCGACGGCGTCCGGGCGCCTGGGCTTTGCCTTGCCCTTGGCTTTGGGTTGCTGTGCCAGCAGGGAGCTGGGCAGGGCCAGGGCGGATAAAAGCAGGGCGGCAAAAGGCAGGCGGTTCATGGTGGTCGAGGGCCTTAAACGCCCGCATCTTCCGGAAACTACCGGCAAAAGCTGTGTCGGATCCGGCAAGAACCGCTGGTCATGATGACACGCAAGCCTCGCCGCCCTTCAGGTGACTGCCTTGATCACCTGGCTTCTTTCTTCGCCTTGCCTTTGCCCCTGGCCTTCGGGGCCTTGGCCTCGATGACCTGGGCATCGCTGGGGATGGGGTCGTTCTCGAAGGGTTTCATGCCGCCTTCGGGCAGCTCCCTGAGCATGACGTCCTTGATCTGCACGCTCATCGCCGGGCCGCGGTGAATCTGGAAGGCCAGCAGGCCTTCGAGGGAGCGCTTTGCCTCCTCGTGGTCGGTGAGTTCCATGGTCACCCTGCCGTCAATCTTATGCACCAGGTGATTGCCCTGGGCGATGATGGTGAATTCATGCCACCCGGCGATGTCAGCCTCCACCGGGTCGTGTTCGGCGACCAGCCACTTCACGCCGGATGGGTCAATGGTCACGCTCTGGCCGTTCTGGGCGATGATGCCACGGCCTCCTTCCTCATACATCATGGCGCGATAGGGTTTGTTCGGGTGGATGTCGCACTGGTAGCCGCGGATGGACCATTTCTTGTCCGCATTTTCACTGCTGCGGTACTGGATGCCCGTGTTGTTGCCGCTCTGCTTCACCTTCGCCCGCAGTTCGAAGTTTTTCAGCACACCGCCGCGCCAGATGAGGAACTGGTTGTAGGCCAGCTGCTCCGGACCTGTCGTATGGCCGACAATCTCGCCGTTCTCGACCTTCCACAGCTCGGGATTGCCATCCCAGCCGGTCAGGTCCCTGCCGTTGAAGAGGGGCTTGAATCCCTCCTGGGCCGAGGCGGTGGTGAGGGCGAGAAGGGCGAGCAGGACGAGTGGTTTCATGAGGTTGGTGGATGGCTGGGAATGAAAAGGCCGTGCGTCTGAACGTTGACACACGGCCAGAAATGACGGCAAAAGCTGTGTCGTATCCGGCAAGGCCGGTCAGGCGGCCGGGGCGACAAAATCAGCCATGGTGCGGAGGATGACGACCACGGAGCATGCGCCGGCGTCGGGGAAACCGAGGCAGGCCTCGCCAAGCGTCTTGGCGCGGCCGAACTGGGCGATCATGTTTTTGCTGGCCTCCTTGCCGGCCTCCGCCGCGTCGGCAATGGCGGCGAGGGCTTCGGGCAGCGGGAACTGGGTGACCTCCCTGGCCTTGGCGGCGGCGGGTGCCAGCGCGTCGAGCATGGTCTTGTCGCCGGGCTTGGCTCCGCCGCGCTTCATGATGCCCTCGACGGCGGCGTCGAGGAACAGGGGCATGTCAGGCGGATCAAAGGTGCCTGCGGTGGCGAGGGCCTTGCCGCCGGCGCGGAAAAGCGTGCCGAAGATGGCTCCGGAGGCGCCGCCCATGCTGGTCATCATGGCGGTGCCGACGGTGACAAACACCTGTTCGACGGAGTTGGGCTCCAGCGTTCCGAGCTGGGCCTTCACGGCCTCCATGCCGCGTTTCATGCCGAGGCCGTGGTCGCCGTCCCCGAGGTCGCGGTCGGCCTGGGACAGCATGGGTTCCGCAGCGATGATCGCGTCGGCGACCTTGAGCATCATGAGACGGATTTGGTTGGGCTTGAGTTCCATGGTTTTGTGGAGGGTTTGGGCGGCCATGTCGGCCGCCCGGATTGGAGCATTGATCCTCTGGCGGCAGGCGGGGAGCCTGCCTCCGCTTACTTGCCCTTGAGGTCGTTGAACATCGCGAAGCCCTGCTCGGGGGTGAGGCCCTCGTGCACAACGCCACGCACCGCCTTCATCATCGCCACCGGATCCTCGCTCTGGAAGATGTTGCGGCCCATGTCCACGCCCGAGGCGCCCTGCTGGATCGCGTTGTAGCTCATCTTCAGCGCGTCGAGCTCCGGCAGCTTCTTGCCACCGGCGATCACGATCGGCACCGGGCAGCAGCTGGTGATCGTCTCAAAGCCCTCGTCCGTGTAGTAGCACTTCACCACATGCGCCCCGAGCTCCGCCATGATGCGCGTCGCCAGGCGGAAATACTGCGCGTTGCGCGCCATCGCACGGCCCACGGCCACCACGCCCATCACGGCGATTCCGTAACGGGCGCCCGCATCGACGAGGTCGGTCAGGTTCTTGAGGCTCTGGCGCTCGTAGGCGCTGCCGATGAACACCTGCACGGCCAGCAGGCTGGCGTTGAGGCGGATGGCCTCCTCGATGTTCAGGGCGGTGGACTCGTTGGACAGAGGCTCGAAGCCGGGGCGGCCGAACTTGGCCTTCCTGCCGTCGATCTCGCCCTCCCACTCCTCAAACGGGCTGACCATGGAGGTGCCGCCGCTGGCGCGCAGGGCGATGGCCTTCTGCGTGGAGGCGGGGATGATGCTGCGCTGGATGCCGCGGGTGAGCATGAGGCAGTCGGCGTAGGGCTCCAGCGGGAGGATGGTCTGGTCGACGCGCTCCAGGCCGGTGGTGGGACCCTGGAAGTAGCCGTGGTCGAAGGCGAGCATGACGGTGCGGCCGTCCTTGGGGTTGAAGACCTTGGAGAGGCGGTTCTTGAGGCCCCAGTCATACTGGTGGGAGCCCTTGAGGAAGAAGCCGGGGGCCTGCTGGGGCACGTCGGTGAAGTATTCCTTTTCCTTCTTGTCAGCGGCGCTGGTGGTGATGTCTGCCATGGTCGTATGGATGGTTAGGTTTGAGGTGAACGGACGGGAATGGACGCCGGACGGTTATCCACACGGGGCTTGCCTTCCATGCCTGTGTCGGCCAGAGTTGTGTCCGATTTCGCAAACTGCTCATGCCTGCCTCCGCCTCCATCCTCAGCGTGGTGCCCGCCGGTTCAGCCCACCGTGTGCAGGGGCATCGCAGCGTCGCCCTGCCGGGAGTGACGGTGGACATCCTGACCACAAGGAAGATTGAGCTTCAGCAGTGGGAGCTGCGGCGGCTGAACGATCCTTACTGGCGGTTGTACTGGCCGATGCAGGACGGGGGTGTGGTGGAGATCGATGGTGAGGCGACAGAGCTGAAGCCCGGCATGGTGTATCTGATCCCGCCACGCACGACCTTCAGCACCAGCACGCGGAGGCCGTTCAGCAAATGGTACTGTCACTTCAACCTGGGTCCGCTGGCGGACCGTGCCGCGCCTGGCATCCATGCGTTTGCGGCGGCGGCTCCGCACAAGGCGATGCTGCGCGAGCTGATCCGGCTCGGGGCCAGCCCCGGCAGCGTGCGTTTTCCGTGGGTGTCGATCCAGCTGGTGGCGGAGTTTGTGAAGAAGCTGCCGGCGAAGGTGTGGGAGCAGCAGCGGCTGGACGCCCGGCTGCTGAAGGCGATGGAGTTCATGAACCAGCACCTGGGCCTGAAGCTGACGGCCGAACAAATAGCGCGTCATGCCGGGCTGAGCGTGCGGAACCTGAACCACCTGTTCAAGCAGGAGGTGAGGCAGTCTCCGATGCGCATCCTGCTGGACTACCGCCTGGACGAGGCGTGCCGGCTGCTGCGTCACACCCATGACAGCATCGAGGCCGTCGCCGAGGCCTGCGGGCTGGTGAACCGGCATTATTTCAGCCGCATGATGCGTCAGTACCGCAACACTTCGCCGGCGGCCTACCGGAGTGAGATCGGCGGCTGAAGCGGCCGGGGTTCGGCTCAGGGGGATGTTTTTCCAGCCATGACCTCGCTGACATGCCGCACCCGGCAGCCGCGGGCCTTCAACAGGGCAAGCACGCCGTCAGGCCTGCCTCCCAGATGGCCGGCCCCGACGAGGACCATGACCTTTTCACCCGCCGTGAGCAGGGTGTCGAGCCGGTCAATCCAGGCGTGGTTCCGGCGGTTGATGAAGATGTCGAGCAGTTCGGGATACTTCTCCGCCTCGCGATTGATGAGGCCGTGGAGGGTGTCGATGTCGCCCTTTTTCCAGGCGGTGATCATGGTTTCGTATTCCTGGGGCAGGGTGCTGACCTCGGCGAGGGTCTGCTCCAGCATTTCGGCCTGCTGTCTGGCGGTGAGCTGGGAAAAGAGCTGGAGCTGGAGTTCGACGGTTTCGAGGCCTTCACCGGGCTTGCGGTCACGCCGGGAGAGGTTTTCGAAAAGCTGATCAGCGCCCTTGTCGTTGCTGGCGCCCAGGGCCTGATATTCCTCGCTGGTGATGAAGAGGGAGGCGAGCCAGGGGCGGAAGCGGTTGAAGGTGGCCATGCTTTTGCGGCGGCTTTTGGCCCAGGTCCTGAGTTTTTCCCAAGTCTCGGCGGAAACGCTGGCATCCAGGGACTCACCTTCCGGATACTGGCCGAGTTCCATGAGGCGGGCGCTGAATTCAGGTGCTTCGCTGGCACCGGGGGGGAGTTCGAAGACGAGCTTCTGCGACTGCTGATAGGCAAAGTCGTAGCCAGGGGCGAGGGGGTGGTCGGACTGACGGAGGATGTGGATGGTGCCGCAGAGAAAGAGGAGGCCGGGACTGCCTTCACGGTCCACGACCCAGACGGAGCCGCGATGAGGCTGGGCGGCTTTGGCTTCGGAGTTGACTGCCGGCGGAAGACAGGAAGGCAGGACGGCCAGCAGGCAGAGGAGGATCGAGAGGCGGAGCACGGGTCGAGATGAACCATCCGAGGCAGTGGATGGCAAATGGAAGTTCCCGTGCCGAGGCTCAGGGCTTGTGCCGGGCGAGATAGGCCCGGCATTTTTCCTCGCCCATGTATTTGGCGAGCAGCTTGGGGTCGGTCTCGGTGAGGTCGACGAGGATCAGGCCGTCAATGACGGAGGAGAACTCCTTGTCGACATTGAAGCTGAGGATGGTGCCGTTGAGGCGGAGGTAGTGCTTGAGGAGGACGGGGATGCCCTTGCCGTCGGTCTCCAGGCTGGAGATGAGGGCGGAGCAGTCGTCCACGTCCTGGAGGTCGGCGCTGATGAACTCGCGCATGAGCTTGCGGCCGCGGAGGTAGCGGAAGGGGTTGCGGGGGCGGACGAAGCTGGCGAGGTCCTCATGGAGGCAGTTTTCCTGGAGGAACTCGACGATGAACTTGCGGCTCAGCTTGTCGTAATCCTTGCTGATGCTGACGGGGCCGAAGAGCTTGGTGTAGCCAGGGTTGCGGCTGATCCAGTGGGCGATGCCCTTCCAGAGCAGGGGCAGGGAGGAGAGGTTGCGCTGATACTCCTTGATGATGAAGCTGCGGCCCATTTCGACCGCGCTTTCCAGGTTGGCGAGGAAGGGTTTTTCGAACTTGAAGAGGGTGTTCGTGTAGAGGCCCCTGGGGCCGTATTCACGGAGGATGATGTCCGCACGGCCGAGCCGGTAGGCGCCGGCGATGCGTTGTGCGCGTTCATCCCAGAGGAAGAGGTGCTCGTAGTAGCGGTCGAAGCGGTCGAGGTCGATGTCCTGGCCTGTGCCTTCCCCTACCTGGCGGAAGGTGACCTCGCGAAGACGGCCGATTTCCTGGAGAGTCTCGGGGATTTCGTGGGAGTGGGCGGAATAAACGGAGAGTCCGCCCTGGCTGACGAGGCAGCCGCCGCGTTCGCGCAGGGCACCGACCTCCTCCTGGACTCGCTTGTCACGCCAAGCCGCCCTGAAACCGCCGCCTTCATGGTCGGCCTGAGGCAGTTCTTCGGTTTCATCCTGGGCGTCGGGCCGACGGCGTCCGGAGAGGACGAAGGTGTGGATGCGCAGGTATTTGGTGAGGGCGTCATCATCCTCAAACTTGCGCAATTTTGAAAAGGGGATGGGGCTGCCGATGCGCATCTCGACGCTGCCTCCATTCTGCCAGGCGAACTCACGGAGAAGGAGGCCGGTGCGGAGCCTCGGATGAATGACGCCGGCGGCGTGGAAAAGGGCGCTGTTGCCGCCAGGGAAAAAGACGGGGAGCACGGTGGCGCTGGTGCGCCGGACGAGGGAGCCGACATGCTTGGTCCAGGGGGCTTCATGGACGCCCTTGCCGGGCTGGTAGGCGGAGACCTCCCCGGCGGGAAAGATGATGAGGGCGCCGCCGGATTTGAGATGGGCCAGGGCAGCCTTCATGCCCTGCAGGTTTTCCCGGGCGGCCGCCGAGCCACCGAAGGGGTTGACCAGGATGGCGTGTTCCCTGACTTCGGGCATGATGCCGAGGAGGGAGTTGGTCATGATTTTCAGATCCTTGCGGTGTTCTCCCACATAGCTGGCGAGCACGCAGGGGTCGAGAATGCCGAAGGGGTGGTTGGCGATGACGACCAGGGGGCCGCTGCGAGGAAACTCGAGGCCTGGCGGTTCGTCGATGATGAGGCCGGCCTTGATGACTGCGACCACACATTTGAAAAAGCCGCCGCAGGTCTGCTGCTCCGGTGGCAGCTTCAGGTAAAGGTTTCTGGAGTTCTGATAGACCTGGTCAAAGTCCCTCAGTCCCAGGGCACGCTCGGCGACACCACCGGCCAGACGGTAAAGCGTCTGCTGGAAAGGGGTGCGAAGATGGGCGCTAATGTCGATGATCATGGCTGCTGCGGCCTCCGGATGGGGGCGGCAGACTCCTTTGAAAAGCGTTTTTCGCAAGCGCTGAAACGTGACGGGCCGGTGACGCTGCAGGCCGCAGGCGCAAGGCCTAGAGCTGGGCGACCCGGACAAGGATGCGGTCAAGTTCGCACAACGAGTGGGCCCATTCGATGGACAGGTCGGACAGCTTGTCCTGATAGCCCCTGGCGGCACGGCCCCCGACGAGCAGGGTGACGTATTCGGGGAGGAGCAGGCGCATGCGGCGGAGCTTGTCCTCGATAACGGGACATTTTTCAGGATAGACCACGCTCAGGGCCACGGCGCGGGCCTTGCGGGCCACGGCGCATGCGGCGATTTCCTCGATGGGGAGGTTGGGGCCGAGGTAGGTGACCTTCCAGCCCAGGTCACGGGCGGTGGCTGCGGCCATCATGGCGCCGAGTTCATGCATTTCACCGGCGGGCGTGGTGATGACGATCTCAGGGGCGTTGGGGGCGGTCTGGCTGCCGGGGACCGGAGTCATGAGCAGCTCTCGGATCACGGAGGTGGCGACGTGTTCGTGCGCCGGGCGCAGGTTGCCGGTCTGCCATTCTTCGCCGATGTGGACGATGAGCGGGCAGATGACGTGATGCAGCATGCCGCGCTGGCCAAACTGCTGTCGTGCGCGCTGGAGCAGGCGGCTGAGACGTTCGCTGTCATAGACCTTGCTGGCCTCAATCGCGAGCTTCACAAAATCCTCAGGGGAGTCCAGGGCGGGGGCTTCAGCCCGGGATGCCTGGGCGGGCGGGACTGGCGGACCGCTGCGTGCCAGATGCTGGTTCGCGAGCTTGCGGAGGTCGTCGGTGCAGAGCCGGGCGACGCTGCCGATGCGATGTCCTGCTTCGGTCAGTTCGCGCAGAAGCCTGAGCCTTTCGATCGCCTCCTCGCAGTACATCCGCCGGTTGGTGCAGGTGCGGCTGGGGTTCAGGGCGTTGTAGCGGCGCTCCCAGATGCGGATCACATGAGGGCTGAGCCCACTGAGCTGGCTGGCCGTCTGAATCGGGAAGGGCATGACGGATCGGGTGGCGATGGCGGGTGTTGAAGGAAAGTGGAAAGGGTGGGTTGCCCGAGGACGGTTTTTCAGGCAAGCACTTTCCTTTACGCCTTTTTTCGCGGGCTGGATACAATCCCTTTCACCATGCTGAACTCCATCTGGGCCACTTTATTGTTTGTTGGGCTGATCGTCGCCGGGCTTGTTGGCCGCGTTTCGGGGGCCGGGAGCGTGATCGACGCCGCCATGAAGGGGGCTGAAAAGGCCGTGATGGGCATCGCCCTGCCGCTGGCGGGCATGATGATGTTCTGGCTGGGGGTCCTGAGGCTGCTGGAGAAGGCGGGGGTGCTGGAGGCTGTGGTGCGGGTGCTGTCGCCGCTTTTGCGCCGGATCTTCCCGGAGGTGCCGACCCAGCATCCGGCCATGAGCGCGATGGTGATGAACCTGTCGGCCAACATGCTCGGCCTGTCGAACAATGCGACGCCGCTGGGGTTGAAGGCCATGGGGCATCTGCAGGAGCTGAACCCGCACAAGCAGACGGCGAGCAACGCCATGATCACCTTTTTGGCGCTGAACACAGCCGCTTTCACCCTCATACCGATGTCGGCGATGAACTTCCTGAACGCCGCCGGCATCCCGAACAGCTACCGGGTCATCCTTCCCACCATCCTTGCGACGGCCTGCGCCAGCTTCGGGGCCGCTGCGTCGGCGCTTTTCCTGAACCGTCTGCCCCGGTTTGCACCCCAGCCGGATGAGCCAGAGGCGGCTGCTGGCGAGGCATCGTCCGCCCAGCCGACGGCGGCTTCAAAGGCCGGTGTCAGCCGCAGGGCCAGGGGCTGGCTGACGCTTTTGATCGGCTTGTTCATCGCGGTTTCGGCGCTGGAACTCGGACCGCCTTCCTGGCGCGCCACGGTGCTGGAGAAAAGCGGTCTCTCGCAGGTGATCCGCCAGGCTGGTGAACGCAAGGCGCAGGCGGAGGCTGAGCTGGCGAAAAAGAAGGAGCAGGCCGCCGCGCAAGCCTCCCCTGAGGCGGCGCCTTCCTGGCGCAGGGTGATGGATGGGGCCTCGGGACTGGCGATCCCCGCCATCCTGATCCTCGCGGTCGGCTTCGCCTGGGCGAAAAAAGTACGGGTTTACGAAGAGTTTGTCGAAGGGGCCAAGGAGGGTTTTGCCGTGGCGACCCGCATCATGCCCTACCTGGTGGCGATGCTGGCCGTGCTGGCAATCCTGAGGGAGTCCGGGGCCTTTCTGCTGCTGGAGCACGCGCTCGCCCCGCTGCTTGGGCTGATTGGTTTTCCTGTCGAGCTGCTGTCACTGGCCCTCATGCGGCCGTTGAGCGGTTCGGGTTCCCAGGGATTGCTGATCGAGATCATCACGCGCTCCGACCTGAGCGAAACGGTGAAGTTCACGGCTGCGATCCTTTATGGTTCGACCGAGACGACCTTCTATGTGCTGACGGTGTATTTTGGCAGTGTCGGCATCCGGCGGTTCCGGCATGCCCTGATGGCCGGATTGATTGGTGATTTCTGCGGCATGGCTTCGGCGGTGGTCTTTGGCAGGCTGTTGTTTGGCTGAAGCTGGGGCCGACGGCAGCCCCGTGCTTGACGAAGGGCGGACTGACTGGCTAGTGCATGGTCCGATCTTGCCGAATGCTTCAAGTCTCCCAGCTCACCGTTCCCGTCGACTACACCGATGCCGGCCTGCGCCAGGCGCTGGTGAAGCGTCTGGGCATTGCGGACCAGGAGTTGCTGGGCATGTGGGTGAAGCAGCGGGCGATCGATGCGCGCCGCCAGCATGTGGCCTTCAGTTTCACCCTGCTGGCGGAGGTCAGGGATGAAGCCCGGGTGCTGGGGCGGCATGAGGGCACGCTCCAGGTCATCGCCGCGCCTGACGAAACGTATCGCGAGGTGCGGCCACGTCCGGATCATGTCGTCTCCGGCCGGCCCGTGGTGGTCGGGACGGGGCCCTGTGGATTGTTCGCGGGGCTGCTTCTCGCAAGGGCCGGACGTCGGCCGATCCTGCTGGAACGCGGCAAGGCGGCGGGGGATCGTGCCAGGGACGTCACGGGTTTCTGGCGTCGTGGCTGGGATTTCAACCCCGAGTCGAACGTCCAGTTTGGGGAAGGGGGCGCGGGCACTTTTTCCGACGGCAAGCTCTACACCCAGATCCGGGACCGTGAGCATCGCATTCCCTGGCTGCTGAAGGAGATGGTGGCTGCGGGCGCTCCGGAGGACATCCTGGTCAAGGCTCGTCCGCACATCGGCACCGACCGCCTGATCAAGGTGGTCCGGCACATCCGTGAGGAGATCCTTTCGTTGGGCGGCGAGGTCCGCTTTGAATCACGAGTCGCCGATGTCGTCATCGAGGATGGCGTGATGCGCGCCGTGGTGCTGGCGGACGGCAGCGTCATCGAAGGCTCGCCCATCATCCTTGCCGTGGGCCACAGCAGCCGCGACACCTTTGAGATGCTGCACCGGCATGGCGTGCCGCTGGAGGCCAAGCCCTTTTCGATCGGCGTGCGCATCGAGCATCCGCAGCGTTTTGTTGATGAGATGCTCTACGGCCGGTGGGCGGGGCATGCGCGGCTTGGCTCAGCGCCGTACAAGTTCGTGGCGCATTGCCCGACCGGCCGTGCGGCCTACAGCTTCTGCATGTGCCCGGGCGGCCTGGTGGTCGCGGCAAATTCGGAGCCGGGCATGGTGGTCACCAACGGCATGAGCAGCTACGCCCGGGCGGAGGCGAACGCGAACAGCGGCTTCATGGTGGATGTGCGGCCCGAGGACTATGGTCAGGATTCAGTGCTCGCCGGGATTGAGTTTCAGCGCAGCATTGAGCGCGCGGCCTTCCGGCTTGGCGGAGGGAGCTACCATGCTCCAGCGCAGTTGTTAGGCGACCTGCTTGCAGGAAGAGCTTCCAAGGGGCAGGGGAGCGTGAAGCCGAGTTACGAGCCGGGTGTTGTCTGGACGGATCTGCGCGAGGTGCTGCCGGAGTATGTGATCGCGACCCTGAAGCTCGCCGTGCCGCAGATCAGCAGGAAGCTGCCTGGCTACGGGCTTGAAGACGCCGTGCTGACTGCGGCGGAGACGCGCAGCTCATCGCCGGTGCGGATTCCCCGGCATGCCGAGACTCTGGTCTGCGAGGGAGTCGGCCAGTTTTATCCGGCTGGGGAGGGGGCGGGTTATGCCGGCGGCATCATTTCCGCCGCCGCCGACGGCATGAGGGTGGCCGAGGCGGTGCTGAGGTTGTGAACCTGCGCTTGAATGTGGCTGCGACGCAAGAGAACCCGCCAGGCGGGGCGTATGCTGCGGATGCACAAGCCGTTCCTATCGATCCTGGTTCTTGCCACCGCGCTGCAGGCGGCGCCTTATCCTGAAAAGACCCCTGACACGCCGGGAAACCGGATGCTTCAAGGCTACTGGGAGCGTCAGGTGCGTGAGATCGAGCAAAACGGCGGGCTCGCGGACATCCAGTCGGCGGAAGACTGGAGCAGGAAGGCGCCGGTTTATCGCCGGCAGCTGGCGGAGATGCTGGGCCTGGATCCGATGCCGGCGAGGACGCCGCTGCAGGCCACGAAGACCGGCGATCTGGCCGGTGACGGCTGGCGCGTGGAAAAGATGCACTACCAGGCCGTGCCCGGTCTCTATGTCACCGCGAACTTTTATCTGCCAACCAGGGTCGAGAAGCCGTTGCCTGCGATCCTTTATGTCTGCGGTCATGCCAACGTGGTGAAGGACGGGGTCAGCTACGGCAACAAGACGGGTTATCATCATCACGGCATCTGGTTTGCGCGTCATGGTTACGCCTGCCTCATCATCGACACCGTGCAGCTTGGCGAGATCAGGGGCGAGCATCACGGCACCTACAGCAAGGGGCGCTGGTGGTGGTTTTCGCGGGGTTATACTCCCGCCGGGCTGGAGGCCTGGGCCGGCATCCGCGGGCTGGACTATCTGGAAACCCGGCCCGAGGTGGACAAGGCACGGTTTGGCGTCACCGGGCGCAGCGGCGGCGGGGCCTACTCGTGGTGGGTGGCGGCGCTGGATGAGCGCATCAAGGCGGCGGCCCCCACGGCAGGAGTGACCAACATGCGCAACCATGTCGCCGACGGCTGCATCGAGGGGCACTGCGACTGCATGTTTTATGTGAACACCTACCGCTGGGACTATGACCGCCTGGTGGCGCTGGTGGCTCCGCGCGCCCTGTTGATCTGCAACACGGACAAGGATTCCATCTTCCCCATCGATGGCGTCTTCCGCATTCATCAGAGCGTCCGGCGCATCTACCAGATGCTGGGGGCGGACGACAAGCTGGGCCTGCAGGTGGCTGAGGGGCCGCACAAGGACCTCCAGCCGCTGAATGTCGGTGCGTTTCATTGGTTCGAGCGCCATCTGAAGGGGGCGGACCCGATGGCCGTGCTGGATGAAGGGGCGAAGAAGCAGCTGGAGCCGGAGCAGCTGAAGGTCTTTGCGGAGCTGCCGAAGGATGAAAAGAACACCACGATTGATGAGGTCTTTGTGCCAAGGGCCGATGCACCGCAGGTGCCCGGTTCCTCCGGGGAATGGGCACATCAGAAGGAGGTCTGGATGACTGCGCTGAAGGAGAAGGTGCTGGCGGGCTGGCCAAAGGAGGCCGCCATGGTCTCCTCCAGCAAAGAGGGCCGCAGCGAGCGCGATGGCGTGGAGATGACGGCGTATGACTTTGAACCCGAGCCCGGCATCCGGCTGCGCCTGCACCTGGCCCACCGGGCGGGTTTGCGCCTGGAGGAACTGGAACTGGTGGCCTTGAACGTGCTCGACGCGGAGGGCTGGGAAAACTTCCGCCGCACCTATCAAGGCCGGTTTGGCCAGCACATCGAAAGCACGGCCAGGGTGGAGCCGGATGAAAAGGCCTTTGAGGGCGAGCAGAAGATGTTCGGCCATTTCAAATGGGGCATGGCCTACCTGGCGCCGCGTGGTGTCGGGCCGACGGAGTGGACGGGCAGCGAAAAGGCGCAGACGCAGCGATTGAGGCGTTTTTATCTGCTGGGCCAGACGGCGGACTCGATGCGGGCCTGGGACATCCGTCGGGCCGTGCAGATGCTGAAGCAGGTGGCCGGGCTTGAAAAGAAGCCGCTGTGGATCCAGGCGCAGCGGGACATGGCGGTGAACGCCCTTTATGCCTCGCTTTTTGAGGACGGCATCACGCGCCTGGACCTGCATGGACTGCCGGCGAGCCATGCCTCGGGGCCGGCCTACCTGAATGTGTTGAAACACCTCGACATCCCGCAGGCGGCGGCCCTGGCTGCCGAAAGAACACGGGTGATCATCTACAGTGCTGATGAAAAGGCCTGGGCCTACCCGGCCGGCGTGGTGAAGCTTCTCGGGCTGCCGGACAAGCAGTGGCAGATCCGCAGGCCGGCCGCCGAGTGAAGGGTGTCGTTCCGGTCAGACGCACTTCACCATGGCGCCGTTTTCCATGGATTCCCAGACAGCCTCGACGACACGCATGTAGCAGACGCCTTCGGTGAAGTCGGGGCGAGGACGTGGGGCCGAGGGATCGCGGACGGCGCGGATGAAGTCGGCTTCGACCGTCCATTCACGCTGAAGTTCGGAAGGCACGGGCACCGTGACCGGGGCGGACTTGGGGCCGCCCAGCGTGATTTCGTCGGTGGTGAAGTCATAAGTCAGCGTGCCGCCGCTGCCGTAGATCCACAGCTTGTCGCCCGGCGCATGGGCGGCGACACCGCTGAACATGAGCGTGGCCTCCAGTCCGCTTCGGAAGCGGGCGAGGATGTTGACGAAGTCGGGGATCTCCACCTGGTAGCCCTGGCGTTCCGGAATGACAACGCGCCCCCTGGCACCGACCTCGACGATGTGTCCGAGCCAGCGCTGCAGCACCTCGATGTAGATGCCCAGGGTCAGGATTTGAATGCCGCTGACCTCGATCTTCTGCCGCCAGTGGGCGGGTTGAGAGGCATCCAGCCAGGCTGCATTGAAGCTGTGCAGCACGGCGTGACAGGGGGTGCCGATGGCACCTTCCTCCAGCAGCTTCTTCATCATCCCGCCGTTCTTCATGCCATGTGGCGCGGGGCAGATGGCGGTGACGAGTTCGGGGTAGCGGATGGAGGCCTCCCACATGCGTTCGGCTTCGGGAAGCGTGGCGGCCATGCGGGCCTGGGTGAAGACATGCTTTCCGCATTCAAGGCCGAAGCAGCTCGCGTCATGATGCAGGCAGGGCGGGGCGCCGACCCAGACGATGTCCACGTCCTCGTTGTCCACCACGTCCTCCCAGCGGGCGTAGATCCGGGCCTCGGGAGCCCATTCGGCGCAGAAGGCCTTGGCGCTGGTTGTGGAGGAATTGGCGACTGCGGTGATCTGGACGTTTTCAAGGGCGCTCAGGCCGGGCATGTGGCGCTGTTTGACGATGCCGCCGGCGCCGACGAGGCCGATGCGAAGGGGTGAGGAGGTGGACATGATGAAAAAAGGATGACGGGCCACGCTGAAAAACTCAAACATTCCATGCAGAAAAAGCCAACTTTGTGCTTGCAGGATCGTCAGTCTGTCCCAGAATGGCGGCCCAACAGAAAAGCGGGTGTAGCTCAGTGGTAGAGCACTTCCTTGCCAAGGAAGATGTCGCGCGTTCGAATCGCGTCACCCGCTCCACTTATCGGTCCAGCCAAACCGGAAGTTCACAGGAAGCCACAAGCCCTTGTTCCATTGGTTGATCTCAATCGGTCTGCTGCTACTGCGGTTTCATGCCCGTTCAGCCGCCCAGGAAGTTCAATCCACATCCCTTTGCCTATCATCAGGAGCTGGAGGTTCGTGTCGAAAACCTGACCAACGAAGGCAAGGGCGTGGCCCGGGTGGATGGCTGGGTGGTTTTTGTGCCATTCGCCCTGCCGGGTGAGCTGGTGCGCTGCAGGATCTTCCGCAACCACAAGAACTACAGCGACAGTGATCTTGTGGAGGTCATCGAAGCTTCGCAGGATCGCGTGGCTCCAGTGTGCCAAATCTTCGGAACCTGCGGTGGCTGCCAGTATCAGCATCTGGCCTATGAACGGCAGCTGGAGTGGAAGCGGCGTCAGGTGGAGGAACTGCTCCAGCACATGGCGCGAATTGAGCATCCAGTGCTGCCGGTGATCTCGTCGCCGCAGCAGTATGGCTACCGATCCAAGATCACGCCGCATTTTCATCGCCCGAAGGATGGATCCGTGGGGGAGATCGGCTTCCTGCGCGCGGGCACCCGCAACGCCATGGTTGATGTCACGAGCTGCCCCATCGCCATGCCCGGGCTGAACGAGGCGCTGACCCGGGCGCGTGAGGCCGCCAGGGCGGGCAGTTTCAAGAATGGAGCCACGATCTTGCTGCGTGCCGCCGCCAATGGCGTGCTGACCCGTCCCGATGCCATTGCCGTCGAGCAGGTGGGCGAGGTGAGGTTCGAGTTCCAGGCTGGAGATTTCTTTCAAAACAACCCCTACATCCTGCCGGAGTTTGTGGGTTATGCGGTCCGGGAAGCCAGGGCGAGCGGGGCGAGGTTTCTGGTCGATGCCTACTGCGGCAGCGGTTTGTTCGGCATCAGCGCCGCCCCGGCCTTTGAGGAGGTCATGGGCGTGGAGATTTCCGAGACGGCTGTGCAGAAGGCGGCTCACAATGCGGAGATCAACGGCCTGAAGAACTGCCGGTTCCTCGCGGCGGATGCGACTGCCATCTTTAACCAGGTGCCATATCCCGGTGACGAAACCGTGGTGATCATCGACCCTCCAAGGGCGGGATGCAGTGGCGAGTTTCTCCAGCAGCTCTTCGTATTTTCACCGAGGCTGGTGCTGTACATTTCCTGCAATCCGGCGACCCAGATGCGTGACCTGGTGCAGTTCAGCGAAGCTGGCTACCGTCTGGGCAGCGTGCAGCCCTTTGACCTGTTTCCGCAGACCAAGCATCTGGAGTGCGTCATGACTCTGAGCAGGGGGTAAAGGCTTGGCAGCTGTGATTTAGGGAATTTGATTTACCTGGGGTTAGGTGCTTGCGGGCTGGGTTTTTGTTATTATTCTGGCCGGCGATTATGCGAGCCAACACCCTCCTTTTGCACGTCGCAGGCCTTCTTGTCGGGCTGTTCTCAGCACCTGTGACCCATTCAGCAACGGCCCCTGTCCTGCCCGTCCCCCTTGTGGGCAGCTACCAGGGCATGCTTCAGGTTCCAGGGGCTCCTGAAGGCACTCCCTTCGGTCGGATTGAATTTGCCACACTTTCCACAGGCAAGGCTTCCGGGAAGCTCATCCTGATCGATAAAAAGACTTATGCCTTCACCATGACGCTGACGCCAAATGGTGGAAGCACGGAGGCTGCCGGAAACGCAACCTTGGTTCAGAAGGCGGCCACAAAAAGCACCCCCGCCCAGTCGATGAACCTGGCTTTGAACATCAAGAACGACGGCACATTTACGGCGAGTGGCGCACTCAGCCTTTCGACCCTTCCTTCTATCAGCACCTATGAGCAGCTTGCCGGAGCCGCTTTCAAGGTGGTGACCTTTGTTCCCAAGAAGAATGATTGCCCATGGATTGGTGCTTACACCGGTGCGTTCTCCGATGCTTTGCCCGCGGGTTCAAGCGTTCCATCTGGGGCGGGGTATGTGTCCGGGGTCGTGGGAACTTCCGGGGAGATGAAGGTGGCAGGCAAGCTGGCTGATGGCACCACGTTCACGGGTTCCATGAAATCGTCGGGGGATGCTCGCTACTTCCTTCTTCTGACGCCCTACACTGTTGGCATTGGCTACTTTGGCACCAGCTTTCAGCTGACTCAGAGGGCGGACAGCCGCTGGCATGTCGCTGATGGCGATGCTGCCTGGACCAAATGGTCCAAGGCCGCCAACTCCAAGGACAAGGCTTTCCGCGGAGGTTTCGGTCCTTTGGATGTGTTCCTGACTCTGATGCAGTGGGTGCCCCCGGCCGCCAAGCTCAGCGTGGCGGACACCCTTGGCATTGATGCCACTGAGGTTTTCAGCCTTGGGCTGGAGAACGTCATGGACGCTGTCAAGCATGCCAAGTGGCTGCCGAAGAAGTTTGGCTTGAACACCAACAACACGCTCAGGGTGGCTGAAGGCGCGGCCGGCAGTCCAGGGGCCTTCTTCCCGACGGAATGGGCCAAATTTCTGACCGCCAAGGTCGACCCCAAGACAGGTCTGGTGACGCTGACCATCAAAAACATTGAGGACACCATCACTCCTCCGTTTCCTGCCAGGCCCAAAATCGTCAAAAGGACCGTCAGTTTTTATGGAGTCATGTTTCAACTTCTCGCGGGTGACGCATCCCCGATTGCCAATGGTTTTGGCTCAGTTCCTCCGTTGGTGAGCACAGACCCCGCTGTGTTTGGAGGATTCGACTTCAAGGACATTGTCATTGATCCCTTCATTGCCGGCGCCGCAGGCACGGCGGGAACATACAACGTCACTCTCGACATGCTGGACAGCCCGCTGGTGCTGCCAGACGGAGCCCCGGCCGACAACACTCCAGCGACCTTCACGATTTCCAGCGATCTGCGCAGCCTGACTCTTCTTGGCAAAACGATTCCTCTGGTGGGCGATGGTCGTCCAGGTTCGCTGGTGTACAGTGACGCCAAGAAGACGCCTCTCAAAAACCTGACGGTCACCGTATTCCTCAATGTGACGACGGGTGTGGTGAACGGGTTCAATGCCAACTATTTTCAGGTATCCAGGCCTCTTCCTCGGCAGCGTTCTTACGTCTTCGTCAACAATACGCTGATCAAGCAGCCGTAGTTCCTCGGCAGCTGCAATCGGGTAGTTCATGGAAGCCTCCGGTCTTTGCCGGAGGCTTCTTTTTTCTCCATTCGACATCCTTGCAACCCTTGCTCTAAATCCCGCGATCCCGTCTCCATGTCCACCTCCTCCATTTTCGAACTTTTTTCCCTTCAAGGTCAGACCGCCGTTGTGATTGGCGGCACCGGTGAACTCTGCGGAGCCATTGCCGAGGGTTATGCTTCCGCCGGAGCTGAGGTGGTGCTGGTCGGGCGAGATCCGGCCAAGGCGGAAAAACGTCTGGAGGTCATCCATGCAGCAGGCGGACAAGGATATTTCATCAGTGCGGACGCTTCCAAAAAGGCGGACCTGCAGCTGCTGCTCGACCAGGTGATCGAACGCTCCGGCGGCTGCCAGATCCTGGTCAATGGAGCCGGGGTGAATTCGCCGACGCCCTTCCTGGAGATTCCGGAGGAGGAATACGACCGGATCATGAACATCAACACGAAGGGGGTTTTCCTGGCATGCCAGGTTTTCGGCAAATACTTTGTCGAGAACAAGGTGACCGCCTCCATCATCAACCTGGGCTCCATGTCCGGCCTGATTCCGCTGAGCCGTGTGTTCACTTATTCGATGTCGAAGGGCGCGGTGCACAATCTTTCCAAGAACCTGGCGCGTGAGTGGGCTCCGAACGGCATCCGCGTCAACACGCTGGTCCCCGGCTTCTTCCCGGCTGAGCAGAACAAGAAGGTGCTGGTGCCGGAACGCGTGGCGAAGATCATGAGCCATACCCCGATGAATCGTTTCGGCGAAGCGCGTGAGCTGGTGGGAGCAGCGTTGCTTCTGGCCTCCAGTTCAGCCTCCTCCTTCATCACCGGGCACGAGATGGTGGTGGACGGTGGTTATGCATCGATGACGATCTGATCCTCCCCACAACCCGAGCCATGAGTGACTGGAATCCTCCGCAAGCCGTGAACCAGGTGGACCTGGGCTTCATGGATGCACGCAGCAAGCTGATCGACCTCGCCGCTTTTTTGGATCGCGTGCAGCGTGCCGGTCAGGAGGATGACTTCCGGGTTCAGGCGCTGAAAAAGGCCATCGGACTGCTTTCGATCGAGGAACCGGCCCGTGCCAGGGAGGTGTTGCTGAGCTTCAGTGATCCAAGCCAGGAGCCGGTGGAAAAGGCGGCGATGCAGGGGGCGGTCGGCGCTTTTCGCAGCTGATCCGAACGAAGGGGCGGGGGAGCGTGGATGTTCAGCGTCCCGGGATGCCTGCGACTTCGGAGAGGAACATCCAGTTCCGTGTGATCAGGGTGCTCACGAAGATGGCGAGGAACAAGGTGACAGGCTTGGAGATGAAACGCCATTGTCTCAGGGCGCGCTCAAGCCCAAGGCCGACAATCATGACCACGATAGGCGTCCAGAGGCAGGCGTGGACGAGCAGGCGCTCCTGGGTGCCATACCAGGAGACGATGGAAATGCTCCAGATCAGCGTGGCGATGAGCCCGAGGGCCAGGGGTTCCTTGCGGGCCCTCCAGACGATGCCGGCTGAGGCGAGTGCGATGATCAGCAGCCAGCCTCCGGTCAGCCCCTGGTGGAGGCCGAGCGTCGACCAGTCGTTCCTGTTCAGGATGACCTTGGAGCGGGTCTTGTCGGGCACGGCGGTCACCTGGGCCGGAGTGACGATGTTGGAGACAAAGATTTCACGCGCGATCAGCGGCGCCGTGTCCGTGGTCGCCTTCCATTCACTGCGCAGGGCCAGGACCTCCTTCCAGGTGGCAGGCAGCGGGGAGGAGCGGGGGTAGATTTCGCGCTGCAGGTTCGCCAGGCCGAAGCAGAGGGTGATGGCGACAGGCACCAGAAGCAGCGGCCTGATGTTCAAGCCTCCGGATTGTGCGCGGTCCTGGGCGCAGCGGGTGAGGGCCATGATCAGGCAGGGGATGATGTTTCCCACAAAGCAGCTCACTGCATAGACATAGGCGGCGAGGTGCCAGACGGGTTTTGCCAGGGCGCCCCTTGCGGTGATGGAGGCCATGAGGGCGGCGCCGAGGCCGGCAAAAATCCAGGTTTCAGGCAGGGGTGCCATGATCCAGGCGCAGGTCCCGGCACCAAAGGTCATCGCCATGAGCAGGGAGCGCAGGGTGTTTGCGCCCGACCAGAGCAGGGTGTGGTAGACCATGACGACGGCGAGGGCCGAGGCGAGGCAGGTGAGCATGGCGACGCCGTGGCGGGCGGCCGTGGCCTCGGGCTGGCCGAGGAGTCTCCAGCCCCGGGTGAAAAGCTGTGCCAGCGGCTGGTGCAGCAGGGTGAAGGCAGGATGAACGGCGGTGATTCCACGATGATCGGCGCTGCGGTCTCCGGCGAGGTCAAGGAAGACCGTCTGGGTGCGGGCGCTGAAGACGATGCCGTCCCGGATGTAAATGGGGGTGTCCTTGAACTTCAGATGGGCTGAGAAGAACAGGCTGTAGAAGGCCACGGCGAGCATCGCTCCGAGGCCGTGCCAGCGCATGAGGACCCGGGAGGTGTCCGAGGCGCGCTGGCGTGGCAGGGTGGGCTGCGTCCCTGGAGCCGGGGCGCTGAATCCGGCGACTGGAGTCGTCATGACGGGACAGCTTTTAGAAGTACTTTTTGGTGAAGAGCAGGCGGGCCAGCTCCTGACAGCGCACCTGGAGCTTTTTCAGGCGCTGGTGATGGGCGTCGATCAAGGCGGCCTGTCCGGGATTCTGCGAGCGCAGGCTGTCGCAGTTGAGCGTGATCTGGTCCACGGCGATCTTGAGCTCCTTCAGCTTGCGGCTTTCATCGGGAGTGATGCGGCTTTCATAGAGCGTGTGGTGCAGGATGTCGGTTTCCCTTTCCAGGTAGGAAACTGCATTCGAAAGGGCGGGCAGGCCTCCGACAAGCACACCGGTGCTGGGATCGACCTGCGGGACGTTGGGCATGTACCTTCCCGGGCGCTGGGGTATGACGGACTGGGGTTCCGCCGGCAGGCCGCCATCACGGGCGTTGATGAGCGTGGGGGTGATGAAGAGCATCAGGTTCTTGTGGTTCTTGCTCTTGCTGTCGTACTTGAAGGCCTTGCCCAGGAGGGGGATGCTCTGAAGGAACGGCACGCCGGACTTGCCCTCGCGTTCACGGGCCTCATCCAGGCCGCCGACGGCGACGGTGTAGCCGGAGTCGACCTCGACAGGTGCCGAGTAGACGCGCGATGATGCCACGGGGTAGGGGTTGCCCGAGATGACCTCGGTGCCGACGATGCTGGAGACCGTGACCGCCATGTTCATCAGGATACGATCGCCGTCCATGCGCTTGGGCAGGATGTTCAGCACGGTGCCGATCGGCAGGTAGGCGATCGACTGGGACGTGGTGGCGCCGGCTCCGACGGTGGCGGAAGACTGGCCGTCCAGCACCGGCTGGTTGACGACGCTGCGGATGGCAACCTCACGGTTGTTCAGGGTGACCATGCGCGGGTAGGAGGTGGTCTGGGTCTCCTCATCACGGAGCAGCGCGCGCAGCTTCACATTGATGTCCTGGGCGCTGAGAATGCCCAGGGCAGGCCATCCCAGCGCGCCACCGGCCGCATTCAGGTTGGTGGGTGACCACAGGTTGGCCAGGTCGGTGCGAAAACCTCCGTTGGTCTGGATCTGGTTGAAGGTGACCGTCGTGCCGTCCACCCCGGTTTTGACATCCTTGACCTGGTTGAAGGTTCCATTTTCAAAAGTTCCGCCCCAGTCGATGCCAAACTCACGCTTGGGATCGCGTGAGGTTTCGATGAACTTCACCTCAAGGGCGATCAGGGCCTGCGGCTGGTCCGCCACCTTCAGAAAATCCTCCACCCACATGTGCTGGAGACGTGTGGCCACGACGTAAAGGGTGTTTGAGTCCGACTTCCAGATGACCTTTGGCTTGCGGAAGGAGCTGAGTTCGTTGGAGTTCATGGCCTTCGACATCGGATCCACCGCGCCTCCGGTGATGCCCGACAGCAGGCCGCCCACGCCCGTTGCCGCCCCTCCTGCGGCTTCGGCGCCAGATTCATCCGATGAAAGCCCCAGCAGGTCGCGGATGTCGCGGATGATTTCGCTGGGTTTCAGGGAGAAGGTTTCCTGGACGCCCTGAAGGTTCAGGCCGCTTGAAAGGCCGCCGCCACCTGCCCCGCTGCTGCCGCCACCTCCGCCACCTCCGCCACCTCCCGTCGTGCCGCCCCCACCCATGCCGCCCGTGCTGATCTTTTCCACGCGTTCGAGGGCGTTGTTGCGGATGAGGTAGGATTTTCCAATGAGTTCACGGTCGTCCGCAGGCCTGAAGTAGAAGATGCCGTTTTCGTAAATCACGGTCAGGCCGTTGGCACGGCAAACTGTCTCTAGCACGGCGAACGGAGCCGCCTTGATGGAAAAGGTGGTGAGCTTGGAGGCTTCAGGACTGTCCTGCGGCAGGGAGATGAACGGGATGCCTGAATCTGTGGCCAGGAAGCGGATGACATCACCCAGCATGGCCTGGGAGAAGTCGTACTGGTTGGGGGCCCCCTGCCGCAGTGGAGCCGCAATATTCTCGTATTGAGCTGATGTTTGCTGCGGATTGGAACCAAAAAACTGCGCAACAGCCAAGCTGGGGGCCGCAAGAGCGATCAAGCAGGCAGAAAGTGTCGTGAGAGGGCGCATTGGGTGTGAATTTTTATGGAAAATATAATAAGTGTCTGAAAATTACTCAAATTAAATTTATCACTTTTCAATACTAACTATTCTCCAAGCTGAAATGTGGGGCACTGGGAGCAAAATCAGCATTAAAGTGTAAAAACCATAAAAAATGCTTCACAAACATGTATAATTTCTATATCTTTAGGCGATAGCGATAAATATGATTCAAGTCATGACATCCTCAATTGCCAGCTGCCCATGGATGGGACGGCATCGGATGAGTCATGGTTTTTCCATGCTCGAGGTAACGACTTTGATCGCCATCCTTGGAGTGATGGCCGCGATGCTGGTGACGATGGTTGGCCGACAGCCGGTCGCTGTGCGTGAAACCAAGCTGTCGTCGGATGTCGCGACCCTGAACAGCTGTGTGGCCTTGTACCTGGCCGATGGTGGCAACCTGACGGGGGTGACCAATGCGCAGACGGTGATTGACCGTCTGAAAAGACCCCGTGCCCAGGCGGAGTGGCAGCGTCACACTGGAGCGAGTTCCGGTCGTCTGGTGGACACAAGGCTGAAGGCGCGCATCACCACGTCCGTGCCGCGGGACGGAAGCCGCCGGGCAAGGTGGAATCCCCAGACGTTTCGATTTGAACTGTCCAGCGCCTCTGGAAGCGCAGTCACGGAGTTCTATTTTGATGAAACGCTGCAAAGCCTGGACCCAGGTGTCGACACCACGCGCAAGGGCAGTGTGGTGAAGTACAACGGCAACAACCGCGGCTGGGTATGGGCGGACAGTTCGGCCAGTTCACTGGCCTATGCCCAGCCGGGCGGGACGACCGGCGCGGGGAACAGTGTTCCGTTCAACCCTGATGAAGATGCGCCAACAAGCCCTCCTCCCGTCGGTGGTGGAGGCAGCGGAGGCACGGGGGGCACCGGAGGCACGGGCGGCACCACGGGCGGGGGGACCGGGGATCCGGCTCCCACGAGGCTGCCCAAGCCCGGCATCACCCCTTCCGGCGGCACCTTTGCCTATGCGGCCTTCCCGTCATCGGCGACCATCAGCTCCAACGGCGCGCCGGCCGGGGATGCATCCCAGCTCCAGTATCGCGTGAACGGCGGCGGCTGGCTGGTTTATGACAACTCACCGATTCCGCTGTCTCCGGCGGACCTGGTCGAGGCACGCAACGTGGCGCTCGACACCATGACCTACAGCGACAGCAGCACGGCTCAGGGCCGCTATTACCGGCTGGTGGAAAGCTTCACCGGTTCTTCGACGGGCACCTGGGGCAACGCCGCCGGCGGCTCGAACCTGTTCGTCGATGTGCAGAACAGCACGAACTCCTCCACCTTCAAGCACGGCAACACCAAGCTTGACCTGGGCAACGGTGAATACCTGGACGCCGGCACGGAGAACGTGCTGACCTTCACGCGCGCCCCCTTTGAGTCGGTCCAGCCGAACACCTGGTTCAACCTGGGGGACATGCTGATGCTCAACGGCACGACCTTTTATGACAGCGAGGCGGGCTCCGTCACCCTCAGCATCAACCTGAACATCTCCAGTCCGCCGCAGACGGGCGTCGTGCATGTGAACCTGGGGCTGATCAGCACTGAAAACACCAGCGACCGTCTGGCCAGCGCGGACATCGTCGAGCTGCGCAATCCGTCGACGGACTTCACCGTCACGATCGACGGGGTCATCTACAGGCTTGAGCTGAGCTGGGTGACCCTCGATCCCGGAGCCGGTGTCGTGCAGGGCAACCAGTTTCTCATCTACGAAGGATCCACGGCGCGTGCCGAACTCAGGGCGCGCTTCAAAAGCAATCAATAAACCGCCACCGCAATGGAAGACATCCACGAACGCAGCCAGCTCGGCTACCGCATGCTTCACCTCTCCAAGGACAACGGGGTGAGCGACTTTTACATCACGCCCTGGGAGCCGCTCACCTACAAGCGCAACGGCAAGCTGTTCTTTGACTCCTTCATCTACCAGCCCGAGCGTCCGCTCGAGTTCACCCCGGGCTGCGTGGACTACGCCCTGACGCTTGGCAGCCGCCGCTATCGCGTGAACCGCATGGTGACGCGCGGACGGCCCCGCTGGGTGCTGCGCCTGCTGCCTGAAAACATTCCGGACATCAGCAAGCTCATGGTGCCGCCTGCGGCCATCAAGGCCTTCCTGGAGGCGAAGAACGGCCTTTTCCTCGTCTGCGGCGCCACGGGTTCCGGCAAGTCCACCACCATCGCCTCGCTCATCCTGGAGCGCGCCAAGCGCCGTCAGGAGCATGTGCTCACCTTCGAGGACCCGATCGAGTTCGTCTATCCCCCCGGCATCCCCTCGCTGGTCTCACAGCGTGAGATCGGCACGGACGAGCTGGACTTCAGCAAGTCCCTGCGCGCCGCCCTCCGGCAGGCGCCTGACGTGATCCTGGTGGGTGAGATTCGAGACGGCGAGACGGCGGAGATCGCGCTTCAGGCTGCTGAAACCGGCCACGTCGTCGTGGCCACCCTGCACACCAGCAGCGCGGCGCAGACGGTGCAGCGCTACCTGAAGCTGATCCCGAGCGACCGCATGGAGAACGCCATGCTCTCCTTTGCCGACAGCTTCCGCGGCATCCTCTGCCAGCGCCTGATGTTTGACGAGAACCGCGGCAAGCGCTTCCCCATCCATGAGCTGCTGCTGCCCTATGACTCGGTGTGCGGGATGATCCGGCGCGGTGAGTTCAAGAACCTGGAGCAGGAGCTGGAGGCGGGCTTCACGCGCGGGATGATCAGCTTTGAGCGCTGCCTGAACAACCGCATGGCCGACGGCTGGAAGCCCGCCCAGGCGCGCAAGACCGGCTATGCCGAGCACGAGGTTTACGACTACCTGCAACGAGAAAACCTGACTTCAATTTATGCTATTGGATGAAATCAAATCCGTTCTGACCTTCGCGGCCTTCAAGCCCGAGCCCGATGACGCCACCGTTCCCTGGGTGAAGCGTTTTGAGGGGCGCAGGACCCTGATGATCAACGTCAGCCGCAGCCAGGCAAGCTGGCGTGCGATTGACAAGAAGGGCCGTCTGGAGGAGGGCGGCGTCATGGAGGGCGAGTTCGCCGACATCGCCCCCCAGCGCGCCGAGGAGTGGCGGCAGATGGCCGACGGCGGCTGGTGCGTGGTGAGCGTGAACAACCGCTTCATCATCAGCCTCGAGAACAACATGATGCGCGGCGACAACTGCGTGGACCTTCTTCGCACCAACCCGCGCGCCGTGCTCGGCCCCAAGTATGACCGAGGCAAGCGCTACGCCATGTGCCATCATCCGGACACGACCGCCAGCATGCTCCTCGCCTGCGAGGAGAGCATGGTGAAGGTCACCGAGGACGTGCTGAAGAACATCGGCCTGCGCACGGGCCGCGTCTGCTGCGGCCTGTTCGCCCTCATCGAGCACGCCGTGAACGAACTTTACGTCAACAAGCGCGGCGTCGTCCCGGCGGACTCGGCCCTCATCGCAGCCTGCGAGGGCTCCCTCGCCGTGCTTGTCCAGCAGGAGGGCCAGTGGAAGGAGCTTCGCTGCCGCAGCGGCATGGGGCCCGACGCCGTGGAGACCTCCCTGCAGATCATCACGCCGCTGATCCAGAAGCTGCCCCAGGGCAGCCCGGTCCATTTCATCAGCGACGGCCAGGACCTCCGCTTCCGCTCCGAGGTCATGGGCCACCTTGAGAAGCTTGGCGCCACCGACCTCACGCAGGACGACCTGCTGTGGCGCGTCATCGGATTTCATTAAACCCCGTCCTTCAACATCATGAGCAACTACATCTGCCACGATTTCAAGACGCCGCGCACCGACACCTCCAGGCGGCTTCCGGACACCTTCAAGGCGATCCCCGTCCTCTTCTACCTGTCCCTGGTCGGGGCCGCCTACTTCATGACCATGGACTGGCTGGCCTACAAGCATGCCCAGAAGGAGAAGGGCGAGGCGGAGGTCCGCAAGACCGCAGTCGAGGAGGCCAAGAAGAAGCTGGACGAGGAGAAGGCCGCCCTGGATCTGGAAACCGCCCGTGCCGAGGCGCTCGCCAAGTGGATCGAGGGCGCACGCAACATCCAGCCCATCAGCGTCGCCATCGCCAGGGCCATGCCGCTGGAGGTCCGGCTGTCCGACCTGACCATCGAACGCAGCGAGCAGGTGCCCTCCAACCTCGCCTTGTCCGTCCGCATCAACGGCGGCTCGGTTTCTGAGATCGGCATGATGGAGACGGGGCTTTCACGCCTTCAGTACCGCTCGTTCTCGCCCCAGCAGAGCAAGGATGGCGAGATCATCGAATACCGCTCAACCCTGGTCCGGCAGGATCCCTGACACACACCACCACCGCCATGAATCCCAAACAGCTTGCCTGCGTCGTGCTGATGTCGATCATCGGGGCCGTCACCTATTTCGGCCAGATCGTCCACAACAAGGTCGCCGCCATGAAGGGCGAGGCCGAGGCCGCCTCCGAGGATGCCACCGCCGCCGAGGATGCGCGCCAGGTTTCCGAGATCCTCGTCACCAAGACCCGGGCCGAGACCGACGAGCTGCGCCGCTTCCTCAAGGTGTGGACGCCCCATGCCGACAAGGTCCAGACCGAGCAGGAGGTCGAAAGCGCCTTTGAAATGAGCCTGCGCGACCGCGGCATCACCCTGGTGCGCTCCCGCAAGAGCGAGGTGAAGCCCCGCCGCGCGGACCCCTTCATCCCCAGGATCGTGCAGACCTCGATCGTGGTCGAGGACGACTACGCCAAGGTCATGAACTGGTTTGGCGACATTGAAAAGCGCCTGCCGCTGGCGCGCGTGGTGGCCTGCACGCTTTCCGGCGGCAGCTCCGTCCGCCAGCTCAAGCTCGATGTCACCATCGAGACGCCGATTGTCGACATGGCGGCCGTTCCCGGCTCGAAGACGCCCGCCAAGCCCGGGTCGAAGCCTGACTCAACCAAGAAAGCCTGAGGTGCATCATGAAGCAGTTTTTTAACCTTTTGTTATTCCTGGCGACGACCTGCGGGGCTGTCCTGCGGGCGCAGGAGCCGCTCGTCCCCGACGCCGGGGAGGGGGAGACGGAACGAGTCCAGTACACCCTCATCCTGCCGGATGAAAAGACCCCCGAGCTGATCCGTCCGGAGGAGAACAACCCCTTCCAGATCGCGGTCGATGAAACCAAGAACGAGGGCGACACCGAGGAGAACCGCATCCGCAACATCCTCCTGGCCATGCCCGCCAAGGGCGGAGGCTACGGCCCGGGCGGCATGAGGGTCATGCTTGGCAGCATGAGGCTGGTGGCCGGCCAGATGGTGCCCGACGTGCTGCCCGACCAGGAGGTGAAGCTGAGGGTGAAGTCGATCACGCCTTCGCAGATCGAGCTGGTGTGGGTGGAGAAGAAGCCGACCGGCCTGCCGCCGAAGCCGTTTGTCATCAACGTCGACGTCTCACCGCGCGTCCGCTACCAGATGCCGGCGGGAGTCGGCGAAAAAGGGGCCGCCGGAGGCGGCATCGGCACCATGCGCATGGAGGGGCTGTCGGCCTTCAGCCGCAGCCAGGAGGAGCCCGTGGAGGCCGGTCCGGAGGCGTCCGCCCCCGCAGAGGAACCTCGGACGGCATCCCGGGCGGAACCCGTGCAGGACACGGCCAGGCCTGTTGAAGCGCCACCCTCTCCATCCTCCCATGTTCCGGAGGCCTCGGTGCTGCGGATGCTCTTCGGCAAGCATGCCCAGAAGAAGTGAGATGAACTGAAATGAAGCCGAACCCACAGGCCGCAGGACTGCGACGACATCAGCACGGATTCACCGCCGTGGAGCTGGTGACTGTGCTGTCGCTCGCGGCCGTCGTTCTGGGCAGCATCGTCGTCGGCTTTGGAACCCTGGCTCGCAGCCGGCCGACCGTGGCCTCCGTGGTCGCCGTTCCCCTTGGCGGCACGCGTGTGTTGAACTTCTACGGCGAGTCGGGAACCACCCGCAACACCGTCACCGCGCCGCATTATGGCATGATGGCCCAGGCGGAGGAGCTGAGGGAGCTGTTTTACACGGACATGGTCAGCGCCACGGCCGTCTTCTGCCTGCCACGGACTGGAGTGAACACCTACAGGCCTCACTCCATCCCCTACAATCCTGTCGAGCATGGCGAGCTCGACACGCCGCAGAAGTTCCGGGCGCACCTGCTGGCGGTGGGGGTCTCGCCGATGCCCTTCCTGGACTACCGGAACCCGCTCAATACTCCGGCCACGGCGCCGGCCGAAAACGCCTCGGTCTTCATCCTCGGCTACAGCAAGCAGGAGTTGAGCCTCAAGGTCATGGCGGTCTATGACATCGACGTCGTCCGCTTTACGGACAGGACCACACCGCAGGGGTTTCATGCAAGCGTGAAGCGATACGCGGACGATCCCCGCGGCACCAGCTTCCCGCTGGCCTATTCAGGCGGTTATGAAGTCTTCTATCCGCCTTCGATCCCGAACTACAACGTCGACAGGCCGCAGGAATGGGCGAGCGACGGCTTCACTCCGCTGTTCATCACCTTTGAGCGTTCGACCCGCATGGCGATCCTGGAAGGCAATGCGACGGACCGCTTCAAAGTGGCGGCCGAGCGTCCCTTTTACTTCCTCTGGTGGCCTGACCCGGGAGCGCGCCACCTGGGGGCGCAGGTCAACACCATGAGCCCGGCGGACCCACGCCAGGCCTACAATCACATGGGCGGCCGCACGGCCTTCATGTTCACCGTGCCGATGTTTCCATCCCTGTAGCTCCGTCCACCCTCATGAAGACTGCCTTCCCTCAAAAGCCCGGCCGGCGTGGCGCCCTGATGGCGGCCGCGCTGCTGCTGATGGTCGTGGGCGGCATGTTCCTGAGTTCATGGGTGTCCCTGGTCAGCTCAAGGGGTGCCCAGGTGGGCTTTCTTGAAACGGCCGTGCAGCGCCGGCTTTCCATCGAGAGCTCCCGCGGGCTTGCCTGGCAGTGCGCCCTGGAAAACTCCTTCGTTCCAGGCGAGGTGCTGGCAGGCGGACAGAGCGGCCTGCTGGGGCCGGGCTACGGCGGCATTCACACCAACGACGGCTGGACGAACCTGAACATCTACACGTCCACGCGCCTGCCCGGAACCATGAGCACGGTGTTCCCCTACAACTACACCGGCATGAGGCCGATGACGGCCTACCTGACCACGGAGCAGCTGAAGCGTCCGAGCACGATCCCCGGTGTCGATGACTTCAACGCCTACCTTTTTTTGAAAAGCTACCCGCCCGTGCTGGCGGGGGACCTCTTTGTCGCCTACCGCAAGCCGGACGTCGCCGGCACCCAGATCGACATCAACACCACCACCTCCGACCATCACGCGCTCTGGGTGGTGGAGGGCAGGACGGTGATCCGCGATCCACAGTCGCATTTTGCCAGGACCACGCCGAGCCCCATGCAGCTGCCCTTCATCAGCAGGTCTCTCTACATCCAGTCCCATGACAGCTACAACTCACGCGCCATCTACGGGACGACGACGGACAGCTCCGGCGGCGCCGTGCGCCTGCCGCCCTCCAACCTGCCTTCCGTGCCAAGCTCCACCGGACCCGTTTCCGGCAGCCGCGATGACGACTTCAAGGGCTATCTGAACGTGGTCAGCAACCCCTCGAACCCGGACAACTCCCTCTGGCATTTCATGGACCGGGAAAGGGCGGCCGGGCGCGGGGATTACCGAACCATTGATGTGTTCGTGGAAGGGGCGGACTCGCTGGGCGCCTATGGCATGGAGGAGCAGAAGGATCCCCAGTACAAGCCGCCGATGTGGCCCAGCGGCTATCCGGCATCGGGCCTGCGCGTGCTGTACATCAACCTTTCCAACGCCAGCCTTCCGCATCTGCGCATCCATGGCGTGGTGCATCAGGTCATCTTCCGCGGCCAGTCCAACGCCTCCGCCTTCGAGGCTGCGGGGGCCCTGCCGCCGGTCATCATCACCATGGTGCCGATGAACGACTCCGGCCCCTCCGTGCGTGACATCCGTTTTGAGGGCGACAACAACCGCCGCATCGTCATCGGTGCGAAGCACTGGAACGCCGCCCCCCTCGACATCACCTGGACAGGCAGCCCGGTGGGCACGGACCACGTCTGGCGCACGGTCTTCATCAACGAATACCAGACGGTCATCCTCAACATGCCGTCCAGCCTGAGCCGCAAGGTCAGGTGGCTTGGAGGCGTGATGACCAACTGGACCTTCAAGCGCCGTGTCACAGGCGGCGTGAACCCCTCCAGGCTCACCTTCGCCCGCGACGACAGCCTGCCGACGCTGACTCCCTCCGGCCCGTCGTTTGCCTCCCTGCTGCCGCGCGACGCCTGGCTGGAGTCCTATTTCCTCCCCGTTCCGCCCTCGTCATGAAGCCGCCCGGACCAGACAAGCTGCTCAACCGCCTGAGGCGTGCCTACACGCTCATGGAGGTGCTGGCCGCGTCTGCGGTCGTCGGCATCGGCATGACGGCGGCGGTGTCGCTTTCCTCCACGCTCATGATCCAGGAGGAGCTCTCCTGGCGCGTCGCCGTGGTGCGCAACTACCAGGAGAACATGGGCAGGCTCTGGCAGCTTGGCATCCGCGCCGAGGACGTGATGAACATCATGCCGCGCCACAGCGACAGCCCGATGCTCAACCAGGTGATCAACGGAACGCCGGTCATCATTCAAACGGGCACGACCACGGCCTCGGGCCTTGGCACCATGCAGGCCGCCGCCGTCACCGCAGCGGTCAACATCTCCATGGACCCCGCCGTGAAGCGCCAGGGCGCCGCCCTCACCTTCAGCGTCTACCGCCCCAAGCTGCCCACCGACCTCCGCCCGGCGGCCCCCTAGCCGCTCCAGCCCCTCCTTCGGCCATGATCAAGAAAGTCACCATCACCAACATCAACACCGGGCACAAGACCGTGACCCTGGTGGCGACCGACTCGCATGAAAAGGCCATCATCGGCTGCGGGGTTTCCGCCAATGAAACCGTGGCCATCGAGGACGTCACCGGTGCGGATGAAAAGCTCCAGCTCCTGACCTCCCCCAAGCCCGGCACGGATGACTGCGGCGCCTTCTTCTCCGGCCTCGGGCGCTGCCTCGAGCGCAACATCAGCATGGTGAAAAGCCTCAAGCTGCAGGTGAACCGGGTCCGTTCGCCCCGCTACAAGGGCATGATCGCCGACGTCATCCAGGCCATCGCCCAGGGGGAGAAGTTCAGTGATGCGATGTCGAGGTTCCCCGACCTGTTTTCGGACGACATCCTTTCGCTGCTTTACGCCGGTGAGGAGGCCGGCCAGCTCGCCCGTGTCTGCAAGCGTGTCGGCATGGCGCAGAAGAAGTCCTCCAAGACGCTGAAGAAGCTCAAGGGCGCCCTCATTTATCCGGGCATCGTGATGGTGCTCGGCGTCGCGGTTGTCATCGTCATGAGCTTCACGCTCGTGCCGGCGATGTCGAAGCTGTTCGCCAGCTTCGGCACGGACCTGCCCGTGCCCACCAAGATGCTCATCGCGCTCTCCGACCTCTTCATCCACAAGCCCTACATGGTCGCGGTTCCCGTCATCGGCCTGTACATGCTGTTCTCCAACTTCGGCAAGATCATGGCCCAGCGCTGGATGCAGGACCTGGTGCTGAAGATCCCGATCGTCGGTGCGCTGGTGCGCAAGGCGGCGTCGTCCACCAGCTTTCGCACGCTGGCCATGCTCACGGAGTCGAACATCCGGCTCACCGGCGCGCTGGAGATCACCGCCGCCGCCACCTGGCACTATCATTACAAGGAGTTCTTCATGCGCCTGCGCGACCACATCACGGTCGGCCGCAACCTGCATGAGGGCTTCCTCCTGGAATCCCACTGGCTGGGCTCGGACGGACGCAACCTCTGCGGCCTCATCGAACTGGCCAGCGAGACCGGCTCCGGCACGGAGATGCTCTCGGAGATCGCCGACGACTACGAGGAGGAGCTCGACAACATGGCGGCATCGCTGGACAAGCTCATCGAGCCCCTGACCATGCTCGTCCTCGGGGTGATCGTCGGCTTCCTCATCTACGCCATCTACGGCCCGATGTTCAGCCTCGGCGACGTCATCCTGAAGAAAAAGTAGTTCGGCGGACCAGCCTGCCCCGGCGGAGGGGAAGAAGTCGTGAAGGACGGCGTTCCGTCGTCCGTATTCTCGGCCTTCCCATGCCCTCCGTCCTCGCCCTCTTCGCCCATCCTGACGACATTGAATTTGTTGCCGCCGGCACGCTCCTGCAGCTGCAGGCCAGGGGCTGGGACGTTCATTACATGAACCTCTGCACCGGCAACGGCGGATCCGTGCAGATGGACGGGCCGGCCACGTCCGCCACCCGCCTTGAGGAGGGCAGGGAGGCGGCGCGCATCCTGGGTGCCACGTTTTATCCGCCCATCGCCGACGACCTGGAGCTCACCTACCAGGTGCCGTATCTGCGGAAGGTCGCCTCCGTGGTGCGGGCGGCGCGGCCGAGCATTGTGCTCACGCATTCTCCGGCCGACTACATGGAGGATCATCAAAACGCCTGCCGCCTGGCCTGCACGGCGTCCTTCGCCCACTGCATCCCCAACTTCGCCTGTGACCCGCCGCGTGAGGCCTTCATGCATGATGTCACCGTCTATCACGCCATGCCGCACGGCCAGTGTGACCCCTTGCGCAAGCGCATCCACGCCGGTCTCTTTGTGGACACCACGCCGGTCCATGCCCGCAAGCGCGAGGCGCTGGCCGCCCATGTCAGCCAGAAGCATTGGCTGGACGTGAGCCAGGGCATGGACTCCTACCTGATCAGCATGGACGAGGCCTCACGGAAGATCGGGGCTCTGTCCGGCAGTTTTGAACACGCCGAAGGCTGGCGCCGCCATCTCCACCTCGGCTACAGCGCGCAGGAGGTGGATCCACTCAGGGATGCCCTTGGCGATTCCGTGCGGGTCAACGAGGCCTATGAAGCCTGGCTGAAGGAATGACGTTGACGTGCCTCCGCCTGGACGATGCCAGGAAGCCAGGCGTGGCCCTTCCAAACCTGTCACGGTGGCGGAGTGAGGGTGAACTGACCGCTTTCGCTGGTTCCTGGAAAGAAGCCGGCGGCGGAGCGGGCGCTTTGAAGAATGACGCCGCCCACGGTGCGGGTGACTCCGGCCTCGGGCTTGAAGGTGCCGCTGACAAACCCGCTGGGGGCTGAAAGGCTTAGCTTGAGCGACACGGGGTCAAGGGGTGCGGTGATCTTGTTGGTGCTGTCGATGGTGATGTCGCGGATGAAGGGCGGCGCGGTCAGGTTTCCTCCGGTGGCGGTGAACACGGCGTTGGGGGAGGTGCCGTTGAGATCCATGGCTCGCCGGCCTGCCGCCGGTGGAATGTACAGCGCACCCTGGGCGTCGAGCTGCGTGGTGAAGGCGGCGTCATGCAGCGGGCCGGTGGTGTCCGGCTTGAGCCAGTCTAGGGTGCCGCTGACGGCCAGTCCCGGGGCAGTGACCGGGAAGAACCGCAGGCTTCCGGCGATGAAGCCCTGGCTGGAATGAAGAGGGACGTAGAGCGGCCAGGTGTTCATGCCGACAATCTGGGCACCCTGGGTGATGGCGACGTTGTTGGCCAGCTTGCCAGCCAGGGTGAGCGCGCCCTTGCTGCTCACCACGAGGGTGGCGTAACCCGTGCCCTGGGGGATGCCGGGGTCTGAGGATGTCTTCAGCAGCACCAGCGTGTACCTGCCCACGAGGCCGCCGCCGATGGTTAGGCCGCCGCTGTTGTAAAGATCCCGCTGAAGGGCGATGCCGGAGTTGAACACGACGCCGCCGACATCGCCGGTCAGGGTGCCGCTGATGGATGGAACGCTGCCATGCACATCGAGGCTCAGCGTCAGCTGGTAGTCGAGCAGCGGATCCTTGCGGTCGATGAAGACATGCAGGCCGTCCAGGCTTCCATCGGCGAGGAAGGAGCCGCCGAAGCCGTGGGTGACGCCCTGGATGGTGAGCTTGCCGCTGAAGGTGCCGCCGGCCGTGAGCTTGATGGAGATGATCCCCGTGTGCCCGGCATGGATGTCGGTGTTGGTGATGATGCCGGCGTAGTTTCCCGCCAGCAGCGGAGGCGGTGCGAGCGGAGGTGTGACCGTGCTGGCACGGCTGAGCAGGCTGCCGTTCTTGTCGTAGGCGTAGTCGCTCCGGCTGGTTCCATCATAATTGACGGAGATCAGCCGTCCGCTGACGTCATGCCGGAAGGAGACGGTGACGGCCTGTGATGACAGGAGTGGCAGAAGGCCCAGGAGGAGAAATGTTTTCATGACCTTGATGGATCTGGGAATGAAGCGGTCTGGTGCGGGTATTCTGTGTCACTGCGGTGGCGGGGGAACGGTGCCGCCGAGACCCCTGATCACTTCGCCGACCAGCCCGCGCTGCTTGTCGATGGCGCTGAGCTTGTCGCGGGTGGCCTTGTCCCTGCGTCCGCCATTTTTGACGATGTCGTCAAGCAGCTGCTGTCCGGCCGCCTGCAGGGCGATGTAGGTGGTGGTGAAGAACTGAACCGCCGACTGATGAGCTGCGGATGCAGCCTGGCTGGAGGAGCCAGGAACTCCTTCGGCGGTGTTTTCCGAAAGGGTGGTGTTGGAGATGGGGATGGAGGTGGAAGGATTAAAGATGCCTCCGCCATCACCGCCGGGGCCGAAGGAAATGTCATCATCACCCGGGCTGCCGACGAGGCCAGGGCCTCCTCCAAAGAAGCCGCCTGGGGGCATCAGGCCTCCGCCCGGGGCGTCCATCAGGCTGTCGCTGCCATTGCCGTCATGGATTCCAAGGGGGCCGCCTCCCGGAAAGAGGCCGCTGACAGGACCGCCAGGCGGCCCCGGGAAAAAGGCGCCGCAGCCGCTCGTTCCAGCACCGGTCAGGGCCGCCGGAATGTCATTGGCGGGAGGAGCCGGGGGCGGCGGCATGTTCTGCATTCGAAACAGCGCTTCCATGTTGTACTGCCTTGCCCGTTCCTCCCTCTCCGCAGCTTCATCGAGGCCGAAGGCGCGTTCGAACATGGTGAGCAGCATGTAGATGCTGCCCGGGCCGAGCGCCCCTGAGTTGGCGATGTCCGCCGCGACCGCGCTCACTTCGTCAATGGCCCCGCTTGGGTCGATGTATTTCATCGGGTTGCCGGCCGCGTAGGCGTAGCGGTTGAGCGAACTCGGATCCTCAAGCCTCGGGGGAAGCGGATCCCGGGAAAGGAAGCGTGCGCTCGAGGGATCATAGTAGCGGGCGCCCATCTGGTAGAGCCCGCCCTCCTCCCTGACACCATGCCGGCCGATGTAGGTGAAGGGCTGGTTGCTGCCGCCGTTGTGCACCAGACGTTCGCCATAGGGGCCATAGGCATAGGAGTCGGTGACCGTCCCCATTTCGTCGGTGAGGGCCAGGGTGGAGCCTGCGCGGTCGAAGTGATAGAAGGTGGCGTCACCCGAGCTCATGTCGATGCTGTAGAGAAGCTGTCCGCCAGGCGTCCACACATAGGCGATGTCAGGCTCGGTGCCCGGTGATTCCTGAAAGACAATGGGAGCCCCCCGGATGGCATAATGCCTTTGATATTCGGTGACATCCATGCCGTCCGTCCGCCGGATGAGGTGCCCGAGACCGTTGTACTCAAGCTCAACGCCGTCGGCGTTCACCAGGTTGGAGACGCCGTTCCATTCGTAGGTGTGTCCAGGCGAGGTGGTGAGGCGCCCGAGGGCGTCATAGGCATGGCCGGGTGTCGTGATCTCTCCTGCCTTGCCAAACTTGAAGGTTTGCGAAGATGCCGTCACGGAAGGGACGTCGGGCGCGTTGTAGTCGATCCCGATGACTTCACCCGCAGGGTTCAAGGTGTAGACCAGGTCGATGATGCCGCCTTCCTCGATGCGAACCAGGCGCCCGGAGCTGTCGTGGCTGAAGGTGGCGTCGATGCCCGGAGTGCGGATGATGTCCGTGAGGCGTCCGTCATCCGCATAGATGAAGTCCAGGTCCGCGTTGCTGATGTTGTCGGTGACCTGGACCAGGCGGCTGCGTGTGTCATACTGGTAGGTGACGATGACGGCGCCGTTCCTGTATTCGACCGAGGTCAGCCGGCCTCCGGGGTCATGAACAGCATTGAAATCCAGGCCATCCTGCGGGCAGTTGGAAAGACGGCCCTCGGCGTCGTATTCAAACGTCACCTCGTTGGCCGAGGTCAGCCGGTTCTGGTTGTCATAGCCGTAGTCGAGCGAGGGGCCGCTGGCGTGGGTGAAGACCTGCTCGATGAGGTTGCCCGCGAAATCATGGACGAGCGTGGTGCTAGTGCCGTCGGGAAAGGTGGCGGAACTGAGCCGTCCACGAGGATTGTAGGCATAGCTGGTGCTCCTGCCGAGGGGGTCCGTGTTTTTGGAGACAAAGCCTGACTTCATCCGGGTCGTGCTCCACACGCCGCCGCCGGGGTCGGTGATCTTGGTGACGTTGCCCAGGGCGTCGCGGTCATATTTGGCGACCCCGGTTCCCTGGCGGGCGGCGTTGATCAGCAGCCCTCTTTTGTCATAGCCGTAAAAGGTCTGCCGCCCCAGCGGATCCACGACGCCGGTGACCCGCTGCATGGCGTCGCGGATGATGCGGATGCCGGCACCGTCGGCATCACGGATCCGGACGGGGAAGCCGAGGCGGTTGCGGTCATACTGAACCCCTGAAAGAAGCGGTTGAAGCGGGGAGCGGATGTTGATGACACGTCCCTCCCTGTCGTGGCTGACGAGCCAGTCATGGGCGCCGGCATCGGTCAGCCCAGTCAGCATCTGACGCTCGTCGTAGGTGGCCGTGATGCTGTTGCTGTTGCGGTCTGTCACGGATTCGAGCAGTCCCCGGGAGTTGTAGGCATAGACGGTGGCGTTTCCCAGGCGGTCCGTCACGCCGTCCACGCGGTCCAGGGCGTCGTAGCTGACGTGGGTTTCCTTCAGGTCCGGGTCGGTGATCCTGGTGATCCTGTCGTTGTCGTTGTAGGCGTAGGTCCAGACCTTGCCGCGCTCATCCGTCACCGAGGTCAGGCGGTCCTTGCCGTCATAGGCCAGGATGACATTGTGTCCTCCGGGCCGGGTGATGAGGGAAAGCCTGCCACGTGGGGTGTCATAACCCAAGGTGGTGACGCCCTCGTCCGGCGGCTGGCAGGAGGTCAGGCGGCCCATGGCGTCGTACTGATAAGTGGTCACTGCCCCCAGCGGATTGGTGGCGGTCAGCACCTGGCCGCTGGCGTCATGGGTGTACTTCCAGCTTTTTCCGGCCTCGTCGGTGACCTGGGTCAGGTTGCCCCTGGCATCGTACTTGCAGGAGCTTGAGGCACCATCCGGACGGGTCACCTTGACCAGGTCATGAAAGACCAGCCCGTTGAACTTGCGCGCTGCATACGCAAACAGCGTGACCCTGCCTTCGGCGTCTGTCATGGAGGCCATCCTGCCGCTTGCCGCATGGTAGGTGAAGGAGGTCCTGCCGCCCAGACGGTCGGTCACCGAGGTGCGCCGGCCCGCGTTGTCGTAGGTCATGCTGACGGCCCTGCCGAGCTGGTCCTCATGGCTGGTCAGCCGGCCGTTGCTGTCATAAAAGTCGGTCAGGGTGTGCAGTTCAGGATCCGTGAACACCGTGCTGCCGGCGTTGTATTCCAGCGTGCTGGTGTCAGTGCCGCGCATGACCTGGGTGGTGACCTGGCTGCCGGTGTAGGCCTGGGTGAAGGGCGTGTTTCCCTCGGGCCGCTGGACGGAGCTGGGCCTGCCTCCGCTGCTGCCGTAGGTGGTGGTGTGGCCGCCGTAATCCTGGACGGAGGTCAGCACCCCGCCGGTGTAGGCAAAGGTCACGGTCCGGGGCGTCGTGTTGTCGGTGATGCTGGTGATGAGTGCGCCGGTGTAGTTCAGGGTGAGGGTGCGGCCGAGCCCGTCGCTGACGCTGGTGAGGCTTCCGCCGGTGTAAGCAAGCGTGTGGACGTTGCCCCTGCCGTCCTCGATTTTGACGAGCCTGCCGTTGGCATCGTAGGTCCAGGCCTGGCCGGTATGGGGATGGCCCAGCAAAAACTGCCCCGAACTCTCCACGAGCTGGAAGGGGATGTCAGTCGGTGCCTTGAGTCCCCAGTTCTTGCCGTTTTTGTCAAAACGCAGCACACGGCCCGATGGCAGCACGACCCGCTTCACCGTGGGTGCGACGCTGATGATCCGGGAGGCGAAGTTATGGGAACGGTTGGTGCCGAGGCCGGCCTGTACCAGGTCGCTTGCGGAGAGGGAGGACGCGACATACCTGCTGAAGCAAAGCGGCATGGGACCTCCAAGGTTCATGTCCATGCCCTCGGTGGCGAAGTATTCCCCGGTGCCGGTGTTCACCGGGTCGCCCGCAATGCCGAACTGGGGGTTCTGGGCGGAGGTTCCCGCCGGGGCCAGGACGATCACCTGGATGCTGCCGCTGACGATCTGGCCGTTGTTGGTGCCTGAGAAAAAAAGCGTGGTCGTCCCGGGGGCCGTTCCGGTGATCACGACGTTGACGTAGCCTGTGCCGCTGCGCGGCGCCGTCAGGTCGTCTGAAACCAGGCCTGAATTCGAAACGTCGGTCAGGTTCACCGCAGCGCCGCCCGAGGAGCCCTTCACCTTCACCACGGCGGAGGTTCCCACGTCGAGGATGAGCGGGTCGGGTTCTGGAAAGAACGCCGGCAGCGGCGTGAGTCCGGCCGCCCAGGCGATGAGGAGCGGCCTCCAGACGGACCTTGGGCGCAGGGTAGTGTGGGGCTGTGCATTCATGTCCGTGGCTCATGGCTGGGGTTCAGGATGGGCAGCGGCGTTCGTCTTTGTCGCCTGCTGTCATGCGGCCATGGACCCTCCGCTCGGGTGGGAAGATCACGGTCCCGGCGCGCATGGGAGGGAGAATAACCGGTCCGCCCGGCCCTTGACGAGCTTTTTTCGCAAGGCCTATCCAATAATGTGACAGCAAGAGCCGGGCCGGGACGACTGCTTCGGCCGTCATGGCACGCCTTGAAAGGCGCGAAAAAGCCGGCCTCCCGGGGGCCGGCTTTGACGCAATCGTTGGTTTGTCCGGGACGGGCTTACGCCTCCTTCTCGCCGGCGGCGGGGGTGGCGCCCTCCTTCTTCTTCTCCTTCCAGGTGCTCTGCACATACAGCTCGCGAAGCTGCTTGAAGTCCACCGTGGTCGGCGAGTCGGTCATGAGGTCGCAGGCCTTGTTGTTCTTCGGGAAGGCGATCACCTCGCGGATGCTTTCCTCGCCGGCCACCAGCATGGCGATGCGGTCAAGGCCCAGCGCCAGGCCGCCGTGCGGAGGGGCGCCGAACTTGAAGGCTTCCAGGATGTGGCGGAACTTGACCTGCTGCTCCTCGGGGGTGACCCCCAGGACGCTGAACATCTTGGCCTGCAGGTCGCTTTCGTGGATTCGGATGGAGCCGCCGCCGAGTTCGTAGCCGTTGAGCACGACGTCGTAGGCCTCGGCGCGCACCTTGCCGTAATCACCGGCGTCAAGCAGGGGGACATCCTCGGCCTTCGGTCGGGTGAAGGGATGATGGACGGCCACCCAGCTCTGGTCCTCGGGGCTGAAGGCGAGCAGCGGGAAGTCGACGACCCAGAGGAAGTTCAGGGCGGTGCTGTCCTTCGTCAGGTCCTGCATGTCCGCGATCTCCAGGCGCACGCGGCCGAGGATGTTGCAGGCTTCGTCCCAGGTGCCGGCATAGAAGAACACGATGTCGTTTTCCTCGACTCCCAGCTTGGCGATGAGGGCGGCCTTTTCCTCCTCGCCGAAGAACTTCCAGAGGGGGCTCTTGTATTCGAGTACGCCGTTGGCGTCGCGCTCGACCTTGATGAAGGCGAGCTGCTTGACCTTCATCCCGGCCTGGATGGCGATCTCGTTCAGGCGGATCATCTGGCCGGTGGTGATGCCGGCGAAGCCCTTGGCGTTGATGGCGCGCACGACACCGCCGTTTTCCAGGGTGCTGCGGAAGATCTTGAACTCGGACTTCGCAAACACGTCGGCCATGTCCACGATTTCATTGCCAAAGCGCGTGTCGGGCTTGTCGGAGCCGAAGCGGTCCATGGCCTCCTGATAGGTCATGCGCGGGAAGGGCGTGGGGATGTCCACCCCCTGGCCGGCCTTGAACATGCTTTTGAGCAGGCCTTCCACGAGGGCGATGATGTCGTTCTGCTGGATGAAGCTGGCCTCGATGTCGATCTGCGTGAACTCAGGCTGGCGGTCGGCGCGCAGATCCTCGTCACGGAAGCAGCGGGCGATCTGGAAGTAACGTTCCAGGCCGGCGACCATGAGAAGCTGCTTGTACTGCTGCGGCGCCTGGGGGAGGGCGAAGAACTTGCTTGGGCTCAACCGGGCGGGCACGAGGAAGTCGCGTGCGCCTTCCGGCGTCGGGTTGGACAGGATTGGAGTCTCGACCTCGATGAAGCCCTCGGCGTCGAGGTAGTTGCGTGCGGCGTTGGTGATCTTGTGGCGCTGGCGGATGTTCTTGTTCATCCGTTCGCGGCGAAGGTCGAGGTAGCGGTACTTCATCCGCATGTCCTCGTTGGAAAGCTCGCGGTCGAGCTGGAAGGGCAGCACGTCGGCCTTGTTCAGGATGGTGAAGCTGGTGACGACCACCTCGACCTCTCCGGTGGCCAGCCGGGTGTTTTCAGTGCCGGTCAGGCGTTTTTCGACTCGGCCGGTGACCTGGATCACGTCCTCGTCACGCAGGTCATGGCTGCGGGCGGCCACCTCGGCGTTTTCCTCGGGGCGGAACACCACCTGGGTCAGGCCCTCGCGGTCGCGCAGGTCCACGAAGATGACGCCACCATGGTCACGGGCGGAATTGACCCAGCCAGCGAGCGTCACGTTCTGGCCGATGTGTTCGGCGCGGATGGCGTTGCAGTGGAGGGAACGGTAGGCGTTGGGGATCATGGCGGGATGCGAAAGGGGCGCGGATATTCGGGGGGAAAACCCGGAGTGCAAGCGCGGAGCCTGCCTCTTTAGCAGCCAGAAAACGGGGTGTGAACCTGGGGGGGACCCTCAGCCGCTTTATTGTGGCGGCCTGGGAGCCGGGGGCTTGCCGCCCTCCACAGCCGGCGGCGGACGCCGTTCACGCAGTGCCTGGAACTCCTTGAAGGCGGCTTCTCGATAGACGGACCTCAGCTTTTGCACCGCCTGAATCCGTTCCTCCCCGTGGGCTGCCTGCACTGCCGCGAGGGCTGTCTGGACGGCTTCGGAGCCCGCCAGCTTTTCATGAAACCGCTGGGTTTCCTCCCGCCGGTCCGGGCGTGAGAAAGCCATCAGTTCGCGCCCAAAACGCAGCAGCATGGCCTTCGGGAAGTCTTCGGAATCCAGAGGGGGCAGGGGTGGCAGTTCACGCTCGGATTCAGAATCGGAAGGCTCCACCTTGGCCAGGATCGCCGCCGCCTTGGGATCGCTTTTTTCCAGACTGCGCCGGATGGTCTGACGCAGCTCCGCGTGGGCCTTGAGGGTGCGTTCCCGGGCCTCCATGACCTCAGGCCTGGACCAGACCTTGTCCAGGGCCTCGCGGATGTACTTCCTCTCCTCCTCAGGCAGCTTGTCGTATTCGTCCGAGCGCATGGGCGGGCGGCCGAAACCGGGGGAGAATCCGCGCCAGTCACCGCGTTCGCCGGGGCGGCGAGGCCCGTCACCCGGGGGCCTCGGCTTGCCGCCACCCTCAGGAGGAGGCGGTCCCGGAGGCTGGCCCGGCAGCAGGGCGGTCGTCGCCAGAAGCAGGGTCAGGACTTGGAGAACACGGAGCACTTTCATGACATGAATACTGGAGGTGAAGCAGCCGGAGGACAACGATGGATCATCAGCAAACCCTGGTCGGCTCCGTTCATCAACCCCGCAGAGCCGTCTTGGTTGCGGGTCATCCGCAGCCCCGTCTGGACAGGGGGCTGCGGGCGCCGATGTCGTTAGGCCAGCATGAATTGACTCCCACAGTTGACACGCCATCCCTGCGCGCTAGCATCCTCGTCTGCTGTTCACAGCACGGCGAGGTAGCAAAGTGGTAATGCACTGGTCTGCAAAACCGGTATGCGCGGGTTCAATTCCCGCCCTCGCCTCCATTCCTGGCTGCCTTGAGGCCGCCTTCGCCGTGGCGGAGAGCTTTGGTGACCGTCGCCTGAACGTGGCAGATCGATGCGGACTTCGTGATGAACCCGCGTGATCAGGGCATTGCGGGATAATCCGTGTAGCCCCTGGGGCCGGGTGAGTAAAAGGTCGTGGGATCGGCGGTGTTGAGCGGCGCCCTGGCGGCGAAGCGTGCGGGCAGGTCGGGATTGGCGAGGAAGGGCACGCCGAAGGCGACGGCGTCGAGGCTGCCTTCGGCAATGGCCTGCTCGGCCTCGTCGGCGCTGTAGCCCATGTTGCTGATGAGCACGCCCCTGAAGTGCTGGCGGGCGGGCGTGAGGACATCGCCCTGCTGTGCCTGGAAGAAATCGGCGCGCATCACGTGCAGATAGGCGATCCTCCGGGCGTCGCACTGCCGGGCGACGTAGGCCGTGAGTGCGGCGGGGTCGCTGTCGCTCATGCTGTTGTAGCTGTTGAGCGGTGAGATGCGAAGGCCGACACGACCGGCCCCCCAGACGCTGATGACGGCATCAAGCACCTCAAGCAGGAGCCGGGCGCGGTTTTCAATCGGCCCGCCATAAGGTCCGCCGCGCTTGTTGGAACCGTCGCGGAGGAATTCGTCGAGCAGGTAGCCGTTGGCTCCATGAACCTCCACGCCGTCAAAGCCGGCCTTCAGGGCGTTTTCGGCGGCCTTTTGAAATCCGGCGACGATGCCAGGGATCTCGTCGTCACGCAGTTCACGAGGCGTGACGTAGGGCTTCTTGCCTTCAGGCGTGTGGACTTCATCACCCGTGATCGGAATCGCGCTCGGCGCCACAGGCTGGGCTCCGCCGTTGAGCAGCGGATGGCAGGCCCTGCCGCCATGCCAGAGCTGGAGGACGATTCGGCCGCCCTTGGCATGAACGGCGTCGGTGACGGCCTTCCAGCCCTTCACCTGGTCATCGGAGTAAATGCCAGGCTCCCTCCAGAAGGACGAGTGTCCCGCCATGACCATGGTGGCCTCGGCGATGATCAACCCGGCACCGGCACGCTGGGCGTAGTATTCGGCCATGAGCGGCGTTGGATTGTGCTCCGCGTCGGCCCGGCAGCGTGTGAGCGGGGCCATGAGGATGCGGTTGGGCAGGCGCAGCGCACCGGCGGCAAGGGGAGAAAAGAGGGACATGAGATGAAGGTTGGGGCGGAGTTAGTTCGAGGCCAGGAAGGCTTTGACGAGGGATTTGCGGCTGGCGAGCACAACCAGGGAGAGGACGCCAAGGAGGGCGGGCATTTCATAGCCACCCCTGACCAGGAAGAAGTGATACATGCCGATGTTGACGATGACCGGTCCGAGCAGGAGGAGGCCCAGATTGGCGAAGCGACCGCTGAGAAGCAGCGCGCCTCCCGCGACTTCGAGCACCTTCACCACGGTCAGGAAGCCGGTGCCGTAGATGGCGAACATGAAATCCTTGGCAGGACCTTCCGGGGGCGGGGGGATGGGGATGAAGTGAAGCCACATGTTGAGTCCGAAGACGACAAAGATGAGGCCGAGGAGGAGGCGTGCGAGGGTGGGGATGTGTTTCATGACTTGCGGGGTTGCTTTGGGTGTTGGGTTTATGGCTTGGCAGGAAAGAATCAGGCAAGGTCGAAGAGCAGGGCTTCGGCATCTTCGGTGGCGGTGAAGGTCAGCGTGCCGCTGTCCTCGGTGCACATGGCGTCACCGGGCTGAAGCTGGGTGCCGTTCACTGTCACGAGGCCCTTGATGAGCTGAAACCACACGCCGCGGCCTGCGGCAGCCTCATGGGTCACTACTTTGCCCGCCATGAGGCGCACGCGGTAGATGTCGGCGTCCTGGTGGATGATCGCACTGCCTTCACGCCCGTCGGGGGAGATGACGAGGACCTTGGCATCGTCCTCCCTGGCAGGATCGGGATGCCATTCGGTATAACTGGGAGTCAGGCCGCGCTGGTTGGGGCGGATCCAGATCTGCAGCAGGGAGGCATCCTCGCTGCCTGAGGGGTTGAACTCGCTGTGAGTGACCCCGCGTCCGGCGCTCATGAGCTGGATCTGGCCGGGCTTGAGCACGCGGCCGTTGCCCATGCTGTCCCTGTGCTGGAGCGCGCCCCGGAGGATGTAGCTGAAGATCTCCATGTCAGCATGGGGGTGGGTTGGGAATCCGGCGCCGGGGGCGATGACGTCCTGGTTGATCACCCGCAGGCTGCGGAAACCCATGTGGGCGGGGTCATAATAGTCGGCGAAGGAGAAGGTGTGGAAGCTGTCGAGCCAGCCATGACTGGCATGACCGCGTTCCAGGGAGGGGCGAAGGTTGATTTTCATGACGTGTCGATCCTGCACCCAAGGTTTGCGTGGCGCCAATGCACGTCTGTTTGCCTCAGGCTGCGCGCCGGGTATGCTCGACCGTCTTTTCATGGAACTCCGACTGCTCCGCTCCTTCATCGCCGCCGCCGAGGATGGCAACATCAGCAGGGCGGCGGCGCGCCTGAGCATGACCCAGCCCGCGCTCAGCCGGCAGATCAAGGCCCTGGAGGATGAGCTTGGCGTGTCCCTGCTGGAAAGGGCGGCGCACTCCTTTTCACTCACGCCCGCCGGAGAGCTGCTGCTGCGAGAGGGCAGGGGGCTGGTGGAGCGTGTGGAACTGCTGGATCAACGGGTGAGGGCGGCGGCCAAGGCGCAGATGATCCGCGTGGGCTATTCACCGTCCCTCACCGCTGGCATCCTGGCGCCGGCGATCGAGGCCTTCTCCCAGCTGCATCCCAGGGCCAGGGTGGAGCTGTCCGACCTCAACAGCCTGGAGATGGTGGAGGGGCTGCAAAAGGGCGCGCTGGATGTCATCGTCACCGTACCGCCTAACAAGGAGGTTGCCGAGGTCACCTGGACGCCCCTGCAGCAGCAGTCCTGGCGTGTGGCGGTTCCCCGCCAGCACGCCCTCATGGCCAGGGCCTCGCTGACGCCTCAGGACCTGGACGGCCAGCGGCTGGTGATCTACAACCAGCGTGAGTATCCGGACTACTGGAATCTGGTGGCCGGCTGGTTCAAGGGCCAGGGAATCAACGCCCGCATCGCCAGCGAATGCGATGGAATCACCAGCCTGATCAGCGCCGTGGAGGCCGGGCTGGGCGTTGCCCTGGTGGTGGAACGAACCGCCTGCCTGATTCCCGAACGCATCCTGCTGAAGGCCCTGAAGCCTCAGCCTCAGCCTGTCTGCATCGCCGCAGGCATGCTGGACAAGCAGCGCCGGGACAAGGTGCTGGCCGTTTTTGTCGAGGAACTGAAGCGTGCGGGCGAAACGGTCCGTCCGCCTCAGTGAGGCAGGTCTTCAGAAGCTCACCGCAGGGGCAGCCTGATTGTGATGGACGGTCGAGGTGGGCAGGCGGGGGGCAGCGGATGGCAGGACCTCCATCCCGGGATGGCAATGCCGAACCCATAACCCCAGGCATCACCATAGCCGTAACCCGGCCAGCCATGGGGCTGGAGAAAGGGCAGCTGGCGCGTGCGTTCGTAGATTCGCCGGTCCTGATACGGGTCATGGACGGCGCCGAGTGCAGGAAGCACCGGCACGACGGAGGTGGCGGATGAAGCCTGCCGGCGGGCAAGGGCGCGCGCCTGCGCCTCCTGTCCCATGATCTGAATGCGGGCGCGTGCCGCAGCCTCGGCGAGCTCCCTGAATCTTGCCTCCTCGACCGCGGCCCGGGCCTTTCTGGCCTCCTCGCGTTTTTCCGCCAGCTCCTTCTGCTCCTGACGGTGGGCGGCGGCCTTTTCTGGATCATAGCCCAGGCGGCCTCGCCATTCGGAGGAGAGGTCGGAAAACAGCACCCTGGCGGCCCCCGTGGCGTGGCGGAAGGAGACTCCGTCCGGATGCACGCGCACGATTTCACACTGCCGAAAGGTCCGTCCCTGCAGCGTGATGATCTCCGGGATCGTTTCAGCCCCCTGAAGCCGGGCGGGGGCGGCCGATGCGAGCCAGGCCGCGGCAAGAAGGGGCGCGAACAAACTTTTCATAACAGGTCATGAGAGGGTGCTGCCGGGACGTCTGCTGAATCATGCCACGGAAGCCGCCGCCCTGTCGAGGCCTTTGCGGGTGGTGGTCACGTTTTTAGTTCGGCTGCGCCGTCCCGGCCCCGGCCTTCCGGGCGCCCTGGCGCCTGGAGAGGAAGTCGAAGAGGACCCTTTCCAGGGGCGTGTCGGAAGGGGTCCAGAGGTATTCGACCCCCTGCCGCTCACAGGCGGACTTCACCCTGTTCCGGTGACCTGTCAGGCGTGCGAGGTAGGACTCCCGGGCGGAGGCGGGGTCGATGAACCGCTCGGTGCCTGTTTCCGCATCCAGGAAGTGCGCGCCCTTCTCGAACGGAAAGTCGACCTCGGTCCTGTCCATGACATGAAAGAGCACCACGTCATGCCCCATTGCTCCGAGGAGGCCGAGCTGGCTTTCCAGCTTCTCCGTGGGCGCCAGCAGGTCGGAGACGATGCAGATCATGCCGCGCCTGCGCAGCAGGTCGGCCAGCTGGCGCACGCTGAGGTCGAGGGCGGTTGCTCCGGGCGGGGCGGGCTTTTCCAGCTCGTGCATGAGCCGGCGGAGGTGGCCGGGGCGGTTGCGCGGAGGGATGTGCTCCTGAAGCCCCTGGCCGAAGGTGGTGACGCCGACGGCATCGCCCTGCTGCATGAGGAACATGGCGAGCGTGGCGGCGAGTGTGGCGGCGTAGGCGGCCTTGGTCATGGGGGAGCCGAAGTTCATTGAGCGGCTGTGGTCCACCACGAGCTGGCAGCGCAGGTTGGTCTCGTCCTCGAACTTCTTGATGAAGCAGCGGTCACTGCGCGCCATCACCTTCCAGTCCATGTAGCGCGGATCATCGCCCTGGACATAGGCGCGGTATTCGGAGAACTCGACCGAGAAGCCATGGTAGGGGCTGCGGTGCATGCCTCGCCAGAGGCCCTCCACCACGCTTTTGGCCCGCAGTTCAAGCGAACGAATGCGGGCAAGGGCGGCGAGGTCGAGGGAGGCGGGCATTCCTGGAAGTCTGGTATCGGTCTGAGGCGGACCTTTCTAGCAGGGTTTCGGCCATCAGGGGCGCGGGGTCGTGCCGCCAAGGAGCTGGTCGAGGTACCAGAGCATGCGTGGCAGGTGGAAGGGGCCCTTGAACAGGCTGCCCTTGGCGGTCTGGGACGGGCTGCCGTCGCGATGCAGCCAGCCGAACCACTCGCCGTGGCCGGGGTCGGGGAAGTGGCGGAAGCTCCAGTCATGAACCCGGGCGTGCATGTCGGCGTACCTGGGGTCGTGGGTGGATTCATAGGCCAGGGCGGTGGCGATGACGGCCTCGCAGTGGGGCCACCAGAACTTCATGTCCTGCCAGTATTCCAGGACGGGATGGTGATTGAGGTCACGATAGTAGAAGATGCCGCCGCATTCCTTGTCCCAGCCACGTTCCCACATGGCGTCGAGGAGCTGAAGGCCGAGCTTCTGGTAGCTTTTTTCGCCGCGCAGGCGGGCCTCATGGAGGATGAACCAGGCGCACTCGATGGCATGGCCGGGATTCAGCAGCCGGCCTTCGGAATGGTCGATGATGCCACCGTCGGGGGCGACGGTCTCCATGAGGACGTTGAGGTCCGGCTTCCAGAAATGGCGGCCGATTTCAAAGATGAAACGGTCGATCCATTCGGTGGCCGTGCGGCCGTTGACGACGACATGACCGAGGCTGGCGCGCAATTCCTGGGCGGTGACGACGCCGATCATCAGGGGCGCCAGGCCCATCATCGGGCGTGTCTCGCTGTTCACCTTCGGGGTCATCAGGCCGGGTTCGAAGGAGTGCCTGAGGTAGAAGGAGAAGTCCGCCAGCGCGGCCTCGCGATACCTTTCGTCACCGGTGGCCCTGGCATAGGCCGCGTGGGCGATGGCGGCGAAGGCCTCGCTGTAGACGTAGCGGCGCATGCGCAGGGGGCGTCCGTCACGGGTGACGGTGTAGAAAAGCTTGCCGTCCGTGGCATAACCATGCTTGTCGAGGAAGGCGATGCAGGAGCCTGCGGCGTCGAGGTGTTCGCGGCTTTTCCCGGCCGTGTTGAACAGCGTGGCGAACATCCAGCCGGCGCGGCCCTGGAACCAGATGCTCTTGTCGGTGTCAATCACGGCCCCGTCACGGTCCAGGCAGGTGAGGATGCCGTCGTGCTCGCGATCCATGCCATGCTTCAGCCAGAAGGGCATGACGTCCTCAAGCAGCGTGCGGCGGTAGAGGCTGCGGATTTCCTCACGCTGGCCGGGTGAATCGAGGTAGGGCATGGGGCAGCATGCTTCGGGACACGCTGCGGGCGCAAGTTTCGATTAATCCTGGGGCTGCATGAGGAAATCACAGGGCCGCCTGGAGGATGGAGCGCAGCGCAGGGAGGTCGAGAGGCACGGGATTTCCCTTCATGCTGCTGGCCCTGGAGGCCTTGAGGGCAAGGCCATCAAGGTCTTGAGGGCGGATTCCGTAGGATGCCAGGCCTGGAATTCGCAGTCGTTCCGCAAGGCCGCTCAGCACGGGCGGCGCTGCTTCAGCGTGGGCGTCCGGCCTGCCGGTCAGGAGTGCCGCCGCCGTCTGGAATCGTTCCAGTGTTTCCGGGGCGGCGGCCTGACGTGCGGCGGAAAGGTTGGCCTCCCAGACTGGAGCGAGAAGAGCAGCGCAGACAGCGCCGTGCGGTGCGGAAAACTGCCCGCCGACAGGCGCCGCGAAGCCGTGCACCGCCCCCAGTCCTGCGTTGGCAAGGGCCATGCCGCTGTACAGGGCCGCGAGAGCCATGTCTTCACGGGCATCCAGGTCCCGGCCGTCGTTCACGGCACGCTCCAGTGAGCGCATGGAACGCCGGATGCCTTCGAGGCAAAGAGCATCGGTCATGGGCTGGGCCCGGCAGGAAACAAAGGCTTCCAGGCACTGGGTCAGGGCGTCCATGCCGCTGGCCGCCGTGACTTCCGGCGGGCATTCAAGGGCAAGAGCGGGGTCGATCAGAGCCACTCTGGGCAGCATGGAAGCATGGCGCAGGCTGGCCTTCACCCCATGTTCTGGAACGGCTAGCACGGCGTTGCGGGTGGCTTCGGCCCCCGTGCCTGCCGTGGTCGGCATGGCGAGAAAGGGCAGGGACGGACGGTCAAGGGCACGGCCCTGGCCCACCACTTCGAGGTAGTCGAGCGCATCCCCGGGCTGGGTCGCCAGGGCGGCCACGGCCTTTCCGCCATCCACCGCGCTGCCTCCGCCCAAACCAATGACGGCCTCAGCCTTGATCTCACGGGCCATGACGGCCCCGTTTCGTGCCTCCTGAAGGGTGGGTTCCTTTTGAATGCCGAAAACCGAGACGTCGAGGCCTGCGGAACGCAGGGAATCGATGATGGGGGAGGCTCGTTCGGGGTGTGAACCTGTGACCAGCAGGACGCTTCGGCCCCATTCACGGCACAGGGAGGCTGCCTGGGCGGCGGTGTGGCGGCCGAAGATGATCCGGGAGGCGGTCGCGAATTCAAATTTCATGTCCACTTCGTGGACGCCAGGGGAGCTTCGTCAAGGGGGGAGGCTGGGGAACGGCAGCTGGCGATCCTATCAAATGAACCCTGTTTTGCCCTTGCAGGGCATCGTCGGGATGCTTAACCGTCCCTGATCATCCCATGGTTTCCCCTTTGCGCCCCCTCCTCTTCCTTTTCTGCACCCTGGGCCTTGCAGGCGTGTCGTCCGCCCAGTCCTCCAGCAATGGCATCGCGGCCGTGGTGAATGGCAACGTTGTCACGCGTTCCGAGGTGAGGGATGCCGTGAACGCCCAGGAGCAGATGCTGCGGTTTCAGCTTCAAAACGACCCGGGTGCCCTGCAGCGTGAAATTGCCAACCTGCGGGCCACGGCGCTGGACAGCCTGATCGACCGCGAGCTGGTGCTTACCGAGTTCAAGCGCCTGGGGGCGCAGATCAAGCCGCAGTGGGTGGAGGACGACATCAATTCGATCATCCGGGAGAGCTTCAAGGGCGACCGTGACGCCTTTGTGAAGGAGCTGGCCAAGAACGGCATGACGATGAAGAAGTTCCGCGAGATGCGTGAGAAGATGATGATCGTGCAGGCGATGCGCGGCAAGATGGCGGCCCAGCAGGCGCCGGCCACGCCGAAGGAGATCAGCGACTTCTACGAGAAGCACATCGACGAATGGCGCGAAGGCGGGATGATCAAGATCAGCACGATCACCCTTCCCAAATACAGCGGTGACAACGGATCCACCCCGGAGGGGCAGAAGAAGCTGGCCGAGGAGATTCGCCGCAAGGTTGTGAACGGTGCGGACTTCGCCACCACGGCCAAGACATACTCCAAGGACAGTCACGCGGAGAACGGCGGCGCATGGGACTGGATGGCGCGCGACCAGATGAAACCTTCCATCGCCGCCGTTGCCTTTGCCCTGAAGACCGGAGGCATCAGCAGCGTGATCGAGGAGGAGGGCTCCTACATCATCATCGCCTGTGATGCCATCAAGCATGGCAATGCCAAGTCGCTTGAGGAGGTCCGGAAGGAGATCGAGCGCGCCATCTCCTCGGAAAAATCCAAGGCGACCCTGGACAAGTGGATGGAAGGGCTGCGCAAGCGGTCGGTGATCAAGAAGTTTGGCTGGTAACCCCCCCGGGGCTTGTTTTCCATGTCCGATGTCCGCCTGGTCCTGACGACGTTTCCGGACCTGGAGACGGCACGCCGGACCGGACGCGTGCTTGTGGAGGAAGGACTGGCGGCCTGCATCAACCTTCTGCCAGGCGTCGAATCCATCTACCGCTGGCAGGGAAAGGTCGACCAGGCTGCGGAGGTCCTGGGGATTTTAAAAACCACCACGGATGGTTGTCAGGCCCTGGAGCAGCGTCTTGCCGCCCTTCATCCCTACGAAGTTCCTGAAATCGTGGCCATGGAACCCGCTGCGGTCAGCGCACGTTATGCTGAATGGCTGACGGGTTCGGTGAAGCCGGAGGCATGAGGGAAGATTCAGGCGCAGGATCGAGGCAGGCCGAAGCTTTAGGCTGGTTGAATCATGGGGAGGCTGGTTCCTGCCGCAGGCTTCAGGCCCGCGACTTCACCAGGGCGATGATCTTGGCGTCATCATCGCCAGCCGCCCAGACGTGACGGAGGAAGTCGGCGGGATGGATGTCGTATTTGGACAGGAAGGCGCGATCACCGCCGCAGCCAAACATGGTGTCGGGGTCCATTTCGCCACGCAGCTTGGCACGGGCCTTGACGATGATCCTGGGCAGCCAGGTGATGCCTTCGACCTCGGCGGTCTTTGCGGGCAGTTCGGAGGGGGCGACGACATGCGTGCTGGCCACGCCTTTCTGCACGGTCAGGAAGTAGTCGCGGCGCACGGCGGTGATCAGCAGGGCGGTCGTGGCGGTGGGGTCCTGGCCGTCTGAGACGCAGTGATCTTCGACGAAGTCAAACAGTTCACGCTCCTTGCAGCCGATGGCCTTGAGGTATTCGAGGTCTTCATCGGTGAACCAGGCGGCGTAGTCGCGGTTGCCGTCGTCGTATTCCTGTACGCAGGAATCGAAGAGTTCGGCGAAATAGGCGTCCCAGATGTAGTGCTTGGTCATGAGAAAAGGGGAGGTGGGCGGGTGCTGGAATGAACCCGGCGGGTCGGATTCATAGCGCGGATGCTGCGGCTACCAAGGGGAAACCTGGGGGCTGGGAAAGTTTGAGCGCCGGGGTTTTTCCAACCTGCGGCCGCTGACTTGTGGACAGTTTCGCCGACGGGGCCACGTTTGATCCGCAAGCCATGAAACTGAACGCTTTTTTATTCGCCTTATTCATTTCGAGCGCAGGCACCTTGATCCAGGCCCAGCAGCCGGAACAGGGGCAGGGACCGGGACAGGTGCCCCAGGAGCTGATGCAGCGTTTGTTCAACCCCGGGGCGACCGAGCAGGAGCTGATTGAGGCGGCCAAGGAGGCCAACAAGGCGGGGGTGCCGCGTCAGCAGATCATCGAGGCCAAGCTGATCTGGGGGCTGCGGACACAGAACGCCGCCTGGCTGATGAAGATCCTGCCCGAGCTTGAGGTGCTTGCGGCGAACTTTGACGCCGCCCAGTCGGCCGGCATCAAGTCGGCGGACGACATCCGAGCCTTCATTGAGTTCACCAAGGGCTTGCAGGCCCAGGAGAAGAAGGACGAGGCTGGCTTCAAGAAGCACATGCAGGAGGCCTTCTGGCTGGCGCCTGCCCAGGCGCAGCTGTTTGCCCAGGCCATCGAGAAGGGAAGGCGTGAGGCGAAGATGGCCACGATGAAGATCGACCTGCAGCTGGTGCTGGCCATGTCGAATGGTGAAACCACGACGCTGGCGGACCTGGTGGCTGGGAAGAAGGCGGTGCTGCTCGACTTCTGGGCCTCGTGGTGTGGTCCCTGCATGCAGCTCATGCCGGAGCTGAAAAAGAAGGCCGGGCATCTGATGAAGCACGGCATCGTGGTCGCCGGCATGAACAAGGACGATGAAAAGGCGGAGGTGGTCTCCGAGAAGGTGCGCAACGAGCAGGGCATTGAGTTTCCCTGGCTGATCGAGCCTGCTGACCGTCCGTTCACGAAGATGCTGGAGATCGACAGCATCCCCCGGATGATCCTGGTCGGTCCGGACGGCAAGGTGCTTTACAACGGTCATCCCCAGGACCCGGCGCTGTGGTCGGCGCTGCAGAAGATTGATCCTGAAATCAAGTCGCCGGATGCCTGATCTCAGGCGTCCGGATTGATGAACATGTAGCCGGCGCTGCGCACCGTCCGGATGTAATGAGGCTGGTGGGCGTCGTCGCCGAGCTTCCTGCGCAGGGCGGCGATGTGGACATCGACGCTGCGGTCAAAGACTTCATACTGGCGGTCGCGCAGGTTTTCGATCAGGGCCTCGCGCGACTTGATGCGCCCGCGTGACTTCATGAGGGCGGCGAGGATGTCGAACTCCACGGGCGTGAGCACAAGAACCTGGTCATTCTGGGTGGCGACACGGGCGTCGAGGTTGAGGCGCACGGTGCCGACGACGAGTTCCTTGACCGGGGGCTCCGTCTGCTGGCCCTGCGAAATGACGGAGCGGCGTGTGACGGCTCGCAGACGGGCCAGCAGTTCGCGGGTGGAGAATGTCTTGGGCAGGTAGTCATCAGCCCCGATCTCCAGTCCGACGATGCGGTCAGCCTCCTCCCCCCGGGCGGTCAGCATCAGGATGGGCACGGCGGATTTGGCGCGGATGCGCTTCAGCACCTCAAAGCCGTCACAGCCCGGCAGCATGACATCGAGGATGATGGCATGCCAGGGGGCAGCCAGGGCGCGTTCGGCTCCCTCGGGTCCCGAGTGGACCAGTTCCACCGCATAGCCGAGTGGCGTCAGGTAGTCACGGATCAGGCCGGCGAGCTTGCGGTCATCATCAATGACGAGGATGTGGGTGAGACCGTCTTGAAAACCGGAAGGTTCGGGAGGCATGAAGAGAGAAAGCTAGAGGGGCGGCAGGCGGCTGGGGAGGGGATTTACAATGAATTAACAAAAATGCCCGGGTTTGCACACGGGATGTTTACATGACACCGGTTGATTCTGAGGGCCGCGTTGAACTGCGGCTTTTCACGTCACCTCATGACAAAAACGACAGAATCAGACCTGCTGATCGAAGCGTTCTGCCGGACGCACTGGCGTCGGCTGCAAGGGCTGGCTGTTCGTTCCGTCGGCTCGTGGACGGAGGCTGAAGATGTGGTCCAGGAGCTGTTTCTGGGCTTGGCCAGGAACGAAAAGCTGGCCGGTCTGGCCGTCAGACCGGCGGGCGAACAGTCGGCCTACCTGTCTTTGCGGTTGAATAGCCTGCTTCGCAGCCGCTGGCGCAATGCACGAAGGGACCGGCGCTTGGCGATGTTGGAGGCCGTGCCGTTGGACAAATGCCATGCCGACATGGCTTCATCGGCCGTGTCACCTGCATCCGAGGCTGACAGGGCCTGGCTGGCGCGCTGCATTGAAACAGCCATCGCCCGTTTGCGTCTGCAGACACAGGAGGCGGCCTGGAACCAGATCAGTTCGAGGCTGGAAGGGGAAGGCGAACGGGCGGGGCGGACGGGAGCGCAGCGTGTCGCGCTGCACAGGGCCCGGCAGAAGCTGCGTGAACTGATTCGGGAGGAGATGAACGGGGCGTTCCAGGATTGGAACCTGAAGCAGCCGGGTCAGGCTTTTTCAAAGGCGTCCGCCACACGCAGGATGTTGGCTTCATCCAAGGGCTTGCCGATGATTTGAAGGCCGACAGGAAGCTGCCTGCCGCCCTCCTCGGCGGTGCCGCAGGGGATGCTGATGCCTGGCAGGCCGGCCAGGTTCACCGGGATGGTGAAAATATCCTCCAGGTAGGCCGCCAGCGGGTTGTCCTTCAGCTCGCCCAGCCTGTGGGCTGGCGTCGGGCTGGTGGGGCTGACGATGACATCCACCTGCTCGAAGGCTTTTTCAAAATCCTGGCGGATCAGGGTGCGGGCACGCTGGGCCTTGAGGTAATAGGCGTCGTAGTAGCCGCTGCTGAGCACATAGGTGCCAAGAAGGATGCGGCGTTTGACCTCGGGGCCGAAACCTTCCTCGCGGCTCATCATGTAATGCTCCATGAGGTCGCCGGCACCGGCGCTGCGGTGGCCGTAGCGGACGCCGTCAAAACGGGCAAGGTTGGCGGAGGCCTCCGCCGGGGCGATGATGTAGTAGGTGCTGACGCCGACATCCGTGTGAGGCAGGCTTATCTCGACCGGAATGGCGCCGAGGCCCTCCAGCTTTTTGATGGCGGCCTGGACGGAGGCTGAGACGCCGGCGTGGATGCCGGAGATGAAATACTCCTTCGGCAGGCCGATGCGCAGGCCCTTGATGTCCCTGCCGAGGGCGCTGGTAAAATCCGGCGCAGGCACGTCGAGGGAGGTGCTGTCGCGCGGATCTTTGCCGCAAAGATGGTTAAGAAGCAGGGCGGCGTCCTCGACGGTCCTGGTGATGGGGCCGATCTGGTCCAGGGAGGAGGCGAAGGCGACCAGGCCGAAGCGTGAGATGCGGCCGTAGGTGGGCTTGATGCCGACGCAGCCGCAGAGGGCGGCGGGCTGGCGGATGGAGCCTCCGGTGTCGGAACCCAGGGTCGCAACGGCCAGGTTGCCTGCCACGGCGGCCGCGCTGCCGCCGCTGCTGCCACCCGGGATGCGGTCGAGGTCATGCGGATTTCGAGTGACACCGAGGGCGGAGTTTTCCGTGGAGGAGCCCATGGCGAACTCGTCCATGTTCAGCCTGCCGAAAGGGATGGCTCCGGCGTTGCGGAGACGGGTGATGGCGCCGGCGTCGTAGGGGGCGGTGTAGTTTTCCGACAGCATCCTTGAGCCGCAGGTGCAGGGCTGGCCGGTGACATTGATGTTGTCCTTGATGCCGATGGGGATGCCGCCCAGGGGCAGGCTGAGGTCGGCCTTTTCAGCTTCTGCGAGGGCTTTGTCGACATCCCAGGTCAGGTAGGCGCCAAGGGTGCCGTTCCTGGTTTCGATGGTGCCGGCCAGATCGGTGATGATGTCACGTGGCGAGATTTCCCGGGCGGCAAGCCGGCGGCGCAACGTGGCGATGGTGGAGGAGGAAAGGGACATGAATCGGAAGGTGCAGGGCTGGAGGGCAATGGGCGGCTGTGCCGGAGTCTAAGCCAGGGGATTACTCGATGACCTTGGGGATCTGGAACTGGTCCATGGCACGGCGCGGCGCGTTGGCGAGGGCCTGGTCCTGGGTGAAGCCGGGGCGGGTTTCGTCGGGACGGATGACGTCAAAGACCGGCATCGCATGGGCGCTGGGCTCGGCGTCGAGCGTGTGGGAGCTGAGCTGGTCGATGTGACCCAGGATGCGGGTCAGCTGCTCCTGGTAATGGGCGGCCTCCTCCTCGGTGAGGGCGAGGCGGGAGAGCTTGGCGACGTGATGGATGTCGATCTGCGGGGAAGGCATGGCCTGCCTTTAGGCCTTCTTGGCGTGGTGGCAAGCGGAGGCTCTCGGCGCTGACGGGATGCGACGACTTTTGCCGGGCCTGTGGCCGTCCTTCTTGCAAATGCGGTGGAACTCGCCAGACAAGAGCGACTCCCGTGTCAGCCAGCCAAACACCGCCTACCGACGATCATCACTTTCGTCGCGGCATGTTCTGGATGCTGGGGTCGCTGGCCGGATTCACCGGCATGGCGCTGCTGGTGAAGCATCTCGGCAGTGATCGTGGCGTGAGTCCCTGGTGGGCCTTGTTTTTCCGGGCCTGGGTGGGGCTCGCGGTGGTGGCCGTCGTCTATGGACCGCGAAAGAACGTGAGCTTCCGTCGTGCGGCGACCGGCCGCATGCTGGTTTCACGCGGCGTGCTTGGGGCGCTGGGAACGGCGGCCTATTACACCACGCTGCCGGTCCTTGGCGCAGGCAAGGCGACGCTGATCGGCAACACCTGGTCGATCTGGGCGGCGCTGCTGGCCGTGCCGCTGCTGGGTGAGCTGCTGACGTTTCGCAAGGTCATGGGCATGGTGCTGGCGATAGGCGGCATCGCCCTGATCACGGAGATGAGGCCGGGGGCGGCGGGGCATCTGGGACTGCATGAAGGCATCGCGATTGGGGGAGCCCTGGTGGCGGCCTGCGTGGTCGTGGTGATCCGGCAGCTGACGCGGACGGAGAGCAGCGGGACCATTTTCGCCAGCCAGTGCATCTATGCCGCGCTGCTGGCGCTGCCGTTCTGCCTTCAGGCGAGGCTGCCGGGCGGTCTGGACTTTGTGCTGCTGACGATGGCGGCCGTGCTTGCTGCGGGGGGGCAGATTGGCATGACGGAAGGGTTTCGTTTCCTGCCGGTCAGTGTCGGCGGCGCCTTTCAGATGCTGCTGCCGCTGTTCATCACCACCGGAGGCTGCCTGTTGTTTGGCGAGCGCTTCACCTGGATGCAAAGCCTGGGTGCGGCGCTGATCCTGGCGGGCTGCCATGGCGTCGTGTCCTCGCCTGCCCGCAGGCCGAAGTGATGTGAAATCACGGTGGCTGCAAATGGAGGTGGCGGTTTTTCCAGGTCGCTGACATCATGCCTCTTCATGAGCGCTCCTTCCTCTGGTCTTCAGCTTCCGAAACGCCATTCCCTGGTTTCGGAAACCGTCGTCAGCCTGCGTGAGAACATTGAGGCGGGCCACTGGGTCGGTGAGCTGCCAGGCGAGCGCGAGCTTTGTGAGATGCTGCAGGTCAGCCGAAGGACTCTGCGCGCAGCCTTGGATGAACTTCAGCGTCAGGGCGTGCTGGAGGTGCAGGGGCGTCAGCGGCGGCGCATCCGTGAACAAAAGGCCTCGTCCAGGCAGGCTCCACAAAGCAAGGTCATCGGCATCCTGACGCCCGGTTCCTTTCTCTCCATGCCGGGACCGATCGCCTTCATGATGGACACGGTGCGTGCCAAGCTCACGGCGGCGGGTTACGAGGTCAGGCTGCACTCCGCGCCGGGCTGCTATTCGGCCTCGCCGGCCCGGGTGCTGCGGCAGTTTCTGGCCGGTCACGAAGCCTCGGCCTGGCTCGTGCTGAGCGCTGAGGAGGCGATGCAGCGCTGGCTTGAATCCCAGAAGGTGCCCTGTCTCATCCTGGGGTCTTCGGTTCCAGGCATTCATCTGCCCTCGATTGATGCGGACTTTCACGCCACCTGCCGTCATGCCGGGACCCTGCTCTGGCGCAAGGGACACCGAAGGGTCGCCCTGGTGCTGCCTAACAGCCATTTCGGCGGTGACATCGCCAGCGAGGCCGGTTTGCGCGAGGCCCTGGGGCAGGTGCCGGGGGCAGGCCTGCGCATGCTCCGCCATGACGGCACGGCCTCGGGTGTCTGCAGGGTCATTGATGACAGCCTCAAGCTTCCGCAGCCGCCGACCGCCTACATCGTCGGCCGCAGCGCCCACATCCTGACGGTCATGATGCACCTCATGCGACGCGGAAAACGGATCCCGCAGGACGTGGCGGTGCTGGCCCGGGACAGCGATCCGATCCTGGAATGCACCAGCCCGCAGGTGAGCCGGTATGCCTCGGAGCCGAAGCAGTTTGCAGCACGCCTCATCACGGCGCTCCGGCAGCTGGCGGATCACGGGACGCTGACGACGCCGACAGTGCGCCTGATGCCGGCCTACATCGCCGGGGAGACCCTGTGACGGCGGCTTGGGCCGGGTCAGTTGCGGTTCTTGCGCGTCTTGAGTCCGTTCAGGCTGCGTTCCCGGATGCGGGAGCGCAGGCGTTCGGCGGTGAGGGCCTGCTTCAAGGCGGTGTTTTCCTGGCGCAGGGCCTGGACTTCGCCAAAGCCAGCTTCACCGGCGGCGGAAATGCCGTCGGGGGATTCCGCAGGCTCGGAAGCTGTGAAGACGTCCGTAGCCTGCCAGGCGCCGTTCAGGTCGGGCAGGGGGGCGAGGTCGCCGTTTTCAGCGGCAGGAGCTGAACCCTCGCCGAGCGACTCGCCCGTGTCGATGCCGAGCAGCCCCTCAAGCTGCATGAGCCTGGCCTTGGCGGAGGGCAGTTCGGCACCCATGCGGCGGGCGATGTCGAGCTCGGCCTGGAGGTCGCGTTCACGTTCGCGGGACTGTTTCAACAGGTTGTCAAAGCGTGTCTCCTCCACCTTGAGCTGCTCGCTGGCCATGTGGCGGAAGAGGTCGAACTGCCGCTGCATCTCGGCGCGCCAGGAGTTGGCGTCGGAGCGCACCTGCATCAGCTCCTTCTGCTGGGCCAGGACCTGCCTTTCGAGGGCGTCCTTGTTCTTCAGCAGCCTGTCCTCGACCCTGCGCAGGAGCCAGAGGCGGACCATGGCGGCGACGAAGAACACCCCGATCAGGGCGGTCAGAACAACAAATGGCTGGGCTTCCGGATGAAACGTGTTCACGCTGAACAGGGAAGCAGTTCGCGGGCCTAACATCAAGCCTGCCTGAGTACAGGTGAAAGTTTTCCATCTCAGGAATGAAAGGCTGCGGTGAAAATTCAGGACGCGTGAAGCAAGCGGTCCACAGGGACGCCGGTCTTCCGGATGCCTTGGAATCCCGGGCATTCCTCCTTGCCGCTCCGGCCGTCCTGCCCATGCTCGGCCTTCCATGCGCGTCCTGCTCACCACCACCAGCTACCAAGACACTCCCGGAGACCACCATGCCCTGCTCGAATCCCAGGGCTTTGACATTCATCGCGAACGCGGGCCGCTTCCCGAGAGCCGGATGCTGGAGCTGGCGGGCGATTTTGACGCGTTCCTTTGTGGAGATGACGAGATCACCAAGGCTGTTTTGGACAGGGCGCTCCCCCGCCTGAAGGTCATCAGCAAATACGGCATCGGCCTGGACAAGATTGATGTCGCCGAATGCACCGCGCGGAAGCTGCCGGTGCTGTTCACGCCAGGGGTGAACCACACCACGGTGGCCGAGCACACCTTCTGCCTCCTGCTCGCCCTTGTGCGCAACCTGGTGGACAGCGCCAACGCCGTCCGCGAAGGGAGGTGGAAGCGCGTGACCGGCAACGAAATCTGGAACAAGAGGATCGGCATCGTCGGCCTGGGACGCATCGGCCAGGAGGTGGCGAAACGTGCCCTCGCCTTCGGCATGGAGGTGCACGGCATGGACCTCTACTGGCCCGAGGCCTTCGTCAAGGACCACCCCGTCACCCGTCACGAAACCATCGAAAGCCTCATCGCGCAGGTCGATGTGCTCAGCCTGCACGCCAATCTCAGCGAAAGCACCCGCCATCTGGTCCGTGCCGACCGCATCGCCCTGGCGAAAACAGGACTGCTGGTGGTCAACACCTCGCGAGCCGAGCTGGTGCACATGCCTGACATGATCGCCGCCCTCAACAGCGGTCATGTTGGTGGTTATGCCACGGATGTGCTTGATGAGGAGCCGCCGCCTGCGGATCATCCGCTGCTGAGGCATCCCCGGGCGCTGATCACGCCGCACATCGGCAGCCGGACCTACGAAAGCGTCCCCCGGCAGGCCATGCGCGCCACCCTGAACCTGGTGAACTTCCTCCAGGGCGGGGCGGATGTGATCCAGGCGAACAGGTGGTGATGCTGCCGCTGATGCAGAGGCTGTGCCGGCAGGGCGGCAAGTCCTCCCGGCCTAACCTCTTGACGCTGGCCCCTGTTTCTCTACGGCCTCCGGCTCCATCCATCCATGTCCAAACATCTTCACTTCATCGGCATCTGCGGCACCGCCATGGGATCGACCGCAGTCGCCATGCGTCAGCTGGGTTACAAGGTTTCCGGCTCTGATGAAAAGGTCTACCCCCCCATGTCCGACGTCCTGCGTGATGCGGGCATCACTGTCACCGAGGGCTATTCGGCGGCCGGCCTTCCGCCGGATGCCGACCTGTATGTCGTCGGCAACGCCATCAGCCGTGGCAATGAGGAGCTGGAGGCCATGCTGGACCGCCGGCTTCCCTACACGAGCATGGCGGAGATGCTGCGGCGCGAGGTGATCCAGGGCAAGCGCAGCTTCGTCGTCAGCGGCACGCACGGCAAGACCACCACGACCACGATGCTGGCCTGGATCTTTGAAAACGCGGGCCGCAACCCCGGCTACATGATCGGTGGCGTGCCGGAGAACCTGCCCAGCGGCGCGCGCTTCAACCATGGCGATCTGTTTGTCATCGAGGGGGACGAGTATGACACGGCCTACTTCGACAAGCGCAGCAAGTTCCTCCACTACCTGCCGGAGTGCGCCATCGTGAACAACATCGAGTTTGATCACGCGGACATCTTCCGGGATCTGGACGAGATCAGGCTGACCTTCCAGCGCCTGCTCAACAGCGTTCCGCGCAACGGACTGGTGCTGCTCAATGGCGACGACAGGAACTGCCTGTCCCTGAAAAGCTACGCGCCGGTGAAGACCGTCGGGCTCGGCGAAGGCTGCAGCGAGCGCATCGTCATCACCTCGGCCGATCCGGAAAGCACGGGCTTCAGCCTCAACGGCGCCGCCTTCAGCGTGCCGATGATCGGTGAGTTCAACGTCCGCAACGCCGCCATGTGCGTTTGTGCGGCCCGCCATGCCGGGCTGACGGATGATGAAATCCGCGCCGGACTCGAAAGCTTCCGGGGTGTGCGCCGCCGTCAGACGGTGCGGGGCGAGGTCAACGGAATCACCGTCATTGACGACTTTGGCCATCATCCCACGGCCATCCGTGAAACCCTGCGCGGCTTCCGGCAGAAGTATCCCGGCCGCCGCCTGTGGGCGGTGTTCGAGCCGCGTTCGAACACCAGCCGCCGCAACGTGCTTCAGGGCGAGCTGATCGAGGCGCTCAAGCAGGCCGATGGCAGCGTTGTCGCCGCCGTGGCCAATCCTGAAAAAGTGCCTGAAGGGCAGAGGCTGGACGTGGAGGCCGTGGCAAAGGCGGTTGTCGAAGGGGGCGGGCTTTGTTTTCACGAGGCTGGCACCGAGGCCATCCTGGCGCGCCTGAAGGCCGAGACGAAGAGTGGTGACGTGATCATCATCTTCAGCAACGGCGGCTTTGACGGCATTCACGGCAGGCTGGTGAAGGCCCTTGCCTGATTTGCCGGATCAGGCGTCAGGTTGAAAGATGGAAACCCATTTCCGAGGCACCTCCCAGGGGGCGAGGGCGGCGCAGGCGCTGCTTTTGAAGGCCTGGGTGAGCTGTTCCCTGGGAAGCTTGATGGCGCAAACCACGTCCTGGGTGCGTTCGGGGTCGCGGCTGGGCACGCCGCTGACGGTCACCTCGTGGATGCCGGTGGCTTCACGAATCCGGGAGGCGATCTCCGTGGGGCTGAGCTTGCGGCTGGCGACGTTGATGCCGTTGCCCAGGCATGTTTGAAAAAGCAGCCGGCCTCCGTCTTCCGTGATCACATCCCAGGTCAGATGTTCGGAGGCTTCCAGGACATCACCGGGCAGGACTTCATCATAGCCAAGACCTGCCGCATCACTCCGGACCCGCAGGCGTCCGCCTTGTTCCTGCCGGATTTCAAGGCCGGGGAGCAGGGAGCCGATGTCCTCGGCGGAACCGCGCGGCGTGAGCGTGGCGTCGTAGCTGATGGCTCCGCATTCACTGGTGCCGTACAGGTTGTGCAGCTTGAAGCCAAAGGTGTCGCGCACCTGTTGTTCAAGGCTCAGGGTCAGCGGCGATCCTGCGGTGACGGCGAGGCAGACCTGGCGGAGGTCGAGCGCGGCGATGAGCCAGGCCTTCCACATGGCAGGCACGCCGGGGAGAAACACTTTTTGATGCTGGGCGAGGGCCTCGTTGATTCCGGCGGGGAACGGGGTGGGCAGCCAGTGGGTTGGCAGGCCGTTGAACAGGGTTTGCAGGACGGTGGTGGTCAGGCCGAAGGAGTGCGCCACACTGAGCGGAGCCAGGGCCACCTCAGGGTGATGAAGTTCCAGCGCTTGATGGAGACGATCCACGTCGGCGGCGATTTGGGCCAGGGTGAAGAACTGGCATCTGCGCACTCCTGAGCTGCCCACCGTCTGCTTGATCAGGGAGACCGGCGATTCCGGGACGGAGTGAGGCACACGCCGCTGGCGGTCCATTTCAACGACCTGCACGGGCAGGCCGGTGAGGAATCCCGCAAGCAGGGCCAGGGTGACTTTGACGCCATCGCCCTGGGCCAGGAAAAAGGCGCCGAGACGAGGGCAGTGCCGTGGCTGCAGGCTGCGGGCGAGCTGGTCGAGTTCCTGAAAGGTCAGGGCACCGCCAGGATGCCAGAGGGCGGTCTGCCCGCCTTTCTGATTCAGGATGTTTTTCCAGCGATCACCAAACATTTGACACTCAAGCCTGCGCGCCCTTAAACCGAATCTGCGACAACGCAACCCTGGCGAGTCTGGCGTGCGGATTCAAGCGCTGGAATCCATGGGGCCTTGCCGGCCGTTTTTCCTGACATTCATGGCGAACCTTCCCTCCTCCGAACGCATCCTGGTCACGGGCGCGGGCATCGTGTCGCCGCTGGGGATGAACTGGCGTGAGAACGAGGCCTCGTTCCGGGCGAACCGGATGAATTTCACGCCGGTCACCGCCTTTGACGTCAGCCAGCGGATCGCGAAGACGGCGGCCCAGGTGGACCTGCCGGACGAGCGGCTGTTTCTGAAAGTGCCTTCGAGGCGTGATGCGCTGATTGATCGCGGCACCAGGATGCTCCTTCTCGCCGTTCGTGAGGCCCTGGCGATGGCGGGCATGTCCGGGCTGAAGGGGGTGGATGCCATCATCATCGGCACTTCGGCGGGGGCGATGAGCGTGGGGCAGGATTATTTTCGCAAGGCCATCAGCAGCCAGGGCCGTGTGCCCGGCCAGCTGTCGAGGGTGGAGTTTTACCAGCCGCAGAAGCAGATCGCCGCGATTGCCGCGGAGCATGACTGGCATGGACCGATTCTTGTGGTCTCCAACGCCTGCGCCAGCGGTGCCAATGCGATCGGGGACGCGATGGCGATGATTCAGAGCGGTCGTGCCAGGCGGGTGCTTGCCGGTGGTTACGATGCGCTGGCCGAGCTGGTGTTTGCCGGATTTGACACACTGCGCGCCCTGGCTCCGAGCGGAGTTCCGCGTCCATTTGATGCCGCTCGTGACGGTCTTGCTCTGGGTGAGGGGGCTGCGGTGGTGCTGTTGGAAAGCGAGTCCGCCGCCGCAGAGCGAAGAGCCCCAGAGCCTCTGGCGTTGGCGGCGGGTTATGCGACCGCGACGGACCTGCATCACCTGACGCAGCCGGATCCTGAAGGCAAGGCCGCCATTCGCACGATGCGGGGCGCCTGTGAAATGGCCGGAGTCCGGCCTGAGGAGGTGGATTACATTAACTCGCACGGCACGGGCACTCCTTACAACGATGTGGCTGAGGCCAGCGCCATTGAGGCCTGGGCGGGTGAAGCAGCTCCGGGCATCGCCCTGAGTTCCACGAAGTCGGCGATGGGTCATCTGCTCGGTGGTGCCGGGGCCGTGGAGGCGGTGATCTGCCTCATGGCCATGCGGGGTCAGTGGCTTCCCGCCAGCCTGAACATCCGGGAGGTGGATCCGGCGGTGAAATCCAGGCTGGTGCGCGAATGGCGTGAAGGGCGGGTCGGGGTGACCCTGACCAACAGTTTCGGCTTTGGCGGAACCAATGCCACGCTGGTGTTCCGCCCGGCTTCCGCCAGCCTGCCAGGCTTGAGCGCTTCCGTTGCCTCCAAGGCCGTGAAGATCGCCGGTGCGGGAGCGGTTTCGCCCGCAGGCTGGGGGGTGTCGGCCCTGGTTCAGGCGGTGACGTCACGGCAGGAGCTGCCTCTTGTGGAAAGCCCGCGCAGTGTGGCAAACCGTGACTGGAGCTGCCCGGTGCGTTTTGTTCCACCGGCCCCTCCGGATGCGCTGCCGAAATTCGCCCGCCTGCGCCGGGCCAGCGCTGTCACCAAATTCGCCATGGGAGCTGCGCTGGAGGCCCTGGCTTCCGCCGGTTTCCCGAACGGGCAGGGTGCGGGCAGGCTGGGCATCATCCAGTGCATGTTCAACGGCTGCGTCCAGTTCAGCGGCCGGTTTTACCACGAGGTGATCGAGACTCCGGCGCTGGCCAGTCCGCTGATCTTCCCTGAAACGGTTTACAACGCCCCGGCGTCGCACATCGCCGCCTTCCTGGGGGTGGACGGGCCGGTCACCACGCTCATTGGTGAATCCAGCGCCATCATGGAGGGCGTGGCGATGGCGCGTGACTGGCTGACGCTTGGCTGGGCGGACCGCGTGCTGGTCATCGGGGCGGAGGAGGGTGACTGGGTGGGTGCCGAAGCCGTAACTTATTATCATCCTGAGCTCCATGCCTCCGAGGGGGCTGGCGCGATTCTTCTCAGCCTGCAGGATCCGGGCCCGGCTCTGGAGGCCAGCCCTGCCTTCTGCTTCCTGACTGAGTCCGAACGTGCGGACTGCCTGGGACGGCTTGCCGGGCAGCAGGTCTTGAATGCCGGGCCGCCTGACATCCACGTCAGCGGCCGCTGCGGCATAGCGATCCTTGATGAGGCGGAGGAGGCCTTGCAGGCCGGCCAGGGCGCCGGGCAGGTGCTTGAGCCGCGTGCGGTGCTTGGAGAAAGCATGGGCGCGGGTGGGGTCCTTCAGCTGGCGCTTGCCGCGCAGATGGCCCGGGAGGGGCGGGCCGTCCAGGTGCTCCTGCCTGGCAGCCTGTGCGCGGCCTATGCCGCCCTGGTCAGGCCGTGAAGGGACTGAAGTTCGATTGTTGGTTCGGCAAGCCGCCGCCCTACTCCATCTTCATCTTCGTGTAGGCGCTGCCCTCGTTCATGTCGATGCGCTCGGGCCTGCCCTTGTATTTGTACACCAGGCGGGTGTGGTCGATGCCCATCAGATGAAGGATCGTGGCGTGCAGGTCATGAACGTGCATTTTCTGATCGACGGCACGCAGGCCGAGCTCGTCGGTGGCGCCGACCACCTGGCCGCCCCGGATGCCGCCGCCGGCCATCCACATGGTGAAGCCGGTCGGGTTGTGGTCACGACCGTCGCCCTTCTCGCTCATGGGCGTGCGGCCGAACTCGCCGCCCCAGATGACAAGGGTTTCGTCCAGGAGCCCGCGGGCCTTGAGGTCCATGAGCAGGCCTGCCACGGGCTTGTCGGTCTCCTGGCAGTACTTGCCGTGGTTGGCCTCGATCTTGTCGTGGGCGTCCCATTTGCTGCCGGAGCCTGAGTAGAGCTGCACAAAACGGACGCCGCGCTCGACCAGGCGGCGGGCGAGCAGGCAGTTGCGGCCAAAGGTGGAGGTCCTGGGATCGTCCATGCCGTAAAGCTTCCTCGTGGTTTCGGATTCACTCTTCAGATCCACGGCTTCGGGCGCCTCGGCCTGCATGCGGAAGGCGAGTTCGTAGGCCTTGATGCGGGCGTCGAGCTGGCTGTTGTCGGCGCGCTCAAGGCCATGACTGCGGTTGATCTTGTTGAGGAAGGAAAGCTTGGCGAGCTGCCGTTCCTGGCTGATGCCCCGGGGTGCGGTCAGGTTGGCGATGGGCGTGCCGTCGGGCTCGAATTCGACCCCTTGGTAAACGGCGGGCATGAAGCCGCTGCCCCAGTTGCGGACGCCGTTGACGACCTGGGAGTCGGTGTCCTTGATGACGACGAAGGCGGGCAGGTCCTGGTTGAGGGTGCCGAGGCCGTAGTTGACCCAGGCTCCCAGGGAGGGGCGGCCGCCGAAGATGCTGCCGGTGTTCATCGAGCACACGCCGCCGGCGTGGTTGATTCCGTCGGAAACACAGGAGCGGATGACACAAAGCTCGTCGGCCAGACGGGCGGTGTGAGGCAGCCAGTTGCTGATCCAAAGGCCGCTTTCGCCATGCTGCCTCCACTCACGCTGGTCGGCGAGAAGCGGTGCGCGGCTTTCGCCCATGGCGGTGATCACGGTGCCGAAGCTGGCTGGCAGCTGCTGGCCGGCGATCTTGCGCAGCAGGGGCTTGGGATCAAAGAGGTCGATGTGGCTTGGGCCGCCCTCCATAAAGAGGAAGATGACGCTCCTGGCCTTGCCCGTGCGATGGGCGAGCCTGGCTGACATGGGGCTGGCGGCGCTGCCTCCGGCATCGCCCAGGGCGGCCAGGGCGGGGTCTTCACCCAGCAGGGCGGCGGCGGCCAGGGCGCCAAAGCCACCCCCGGCGCGGCGCAGGAAGTCACGGCGGTTGGTCAGTACTTCGTGATGGGGGACGATGGGCGGCATGGGCAGGTCAGCTACATACAGGCCATGCGGGCTGAATCTTGGACAGCAAAGCGTTGCCTTCCAGGAGCCGGGGGCGGGTATGGCGAATCAGACCTTCTGGCTCTTCGAGGAGGGCTTGAAGGGGGCGGTGAAGGCCGTTTCAAAGTCGTAGCCGCCGGAAAAGTCCTCCAGGCTGTCGCCGTCGTTTTTCCCAAAGTAACCCGTGTCGATGAGGTTGTAGACGATGTTGCCGATGTCCTCGCCGCGTTCCAGCCCCCATTCATTCAGGACGGTCAGGGCCATGGGGCCGTATTCCTCCAGGGCGTGCAGACGGACGCCTTCCAGCACCTCCTGGCCGCTGACATGCTGGTCCTCCTTGCCTTCCCGGAAATGCTTCACGGCCACATGCAGGGCGTCGCGCACAAACTCATAGGCGAGAGGTTGATAACGCGGGTCTTTGCTGACGGCCTGGGCGACGGCGAGGTGGAAGGGAAGATCTTGGGACATCCAGTGGAGGGAGGAGCGATTTGCCACTGTGGCGGCGGCAGGGAGGTTTCGCAACTTTTCCTCCTGTCAGACAGGCCGAACCAACTGGATGTCAGGATCCTGGGCGGCATGAAAGGAAAAAGCCCCGCCGGGGAGGTCGGCGGGGCTTTCACATCCTGTGAATGAGGGGATCGAACGTGGCTTACCAGCCGTGGGCTTCGCGCACCTTGATCATGGTGTCGAGGATGGTGTTCCATGTGCCCGGGGTTTCGAGCACGGCGTTCGGGAACATGCAGCCGTCCCAGCAGATGTGCTGGATGCCGCGTGCGGCGGCGTCCTTGAGCCAGTAGCCGGAGCACTTGACGATGTCGAGCTTGCCGTTCGGATCGTCGGCGCGGCAGTGCTTGCCGGTCTTGTCATGGCTGCCGGCACCGTGGACGGTGCCGTCGTTCTGCGCGACGTGGAAGTCAATGGTCCAGGGGCGGAGCGCGTCGGTCATCTTCTCATACGCGGCATAGAACTCGGCCTCGCCATAACCTTCCTTGAGGAGGGCGTGCTCGGGGGCGTTGTAGCCGAGGGTGTAGAGGTAGGTGTGGGCGAGGTCGGCCTGGAAGCCCAGGGCCTCGGGCATGCCGACACCTTCGAGGACGTCGAGCATGTCACGCCAGGAGTGCATGCCGGCCCAGCAGATTTCGCCCTCGGCGGCTAGGCGCTCGCCATGATCCTTGGCGATGGCGGCGGCCTTCTTGAAGGTGTCGATGATGCGGGCGGTGTTCGCCTTCGGGTTTTCGCGCCACTTGTTCACGCCAAACTCGGCGGAGTCGATGCGGATGACGCCGTACTTGCGGATGCCGGTGCTGTTGAAGACCTTGGCGATGCGGCAGGCCATCTTCACGGCGTCGAGGAACTTCGCCTGCTGGGCGTCGTCGCCCATGGCGCTGTCACCGACGGTGCCGGGCCAGACGGGGGCCACCAGGGAGCCGACGGAGAAGCCCTTGGAGGCGATGAGGTCGGCGATGCGCCTGATCTCGTCGTCGCTGGCGTTCGGGTCGGTGTGGGGCAGGAAGAGGAAGTAGTCGATGCCTTCAAACTTCTGGCCGTTGACGCTGGCGGCGGCGGTGAGGTCGAGCATGCGCTCCAGGCTGATCGGCGGTTCCTGGCCTTCGCCATCGCCCTTGCCGACGAGGCCGGGCCACATTGCATTGTGAAGTTTGGGGGAGGAGTTGCTCATGGGTCTGTAGTCTGGGTTCAGTTGGGATTTTCCTGGGGAAAGCGGCGCGATGATAGACATCTCGGTCTGGAACGCACGAAAAAAGGAGGGGCGATGAAGCTGCGGAAAAGGCGGCCTTATTGGGCGAAAACCTTGTCCTGGGCGTTGCCGCCGGAGATCAGGTAGGCGACGAGGTCCAGCAGTTCGTCCTGGTTGAGGGCGTTGATCAGGCCGGGAGGCATCATGCTGACCTTTCGTGTCTCCTTCCTGGCAATCTCGGATTCGCTGACGGCCATCTGGTCATTCGGCGCAAAGGGGTTGGTCATGACGAAGACCTTGCCGTTTTCCTCGACGACGATGCGTCCGAGCAGGGTGCTGCCGTCCTTCTTGACGATCTCGTGGCTGTCATACTGGTCTGAGATGACCCTGCTGGGGTCGATGATGTTCTCCAGGAGGTCGCGCAGGGTGTAGCGGTTGCCTGAGCCGGTGAGGTCGGGGCCGATGCTGCCGCCCTCGCCATTGAAGCGGTGGCAGGTGGCGCACATGACGCTGCGGTACATCGCCTCGCCGTTGGAGAAGCTGCGACCCTTCATGCCGGCGCTGACGACCTTGACGGCCTCATCCAGGCTCCAGGCGCGGCCGGGGCCCTTGGGGGCGACGTAGTCGGGGATGCTGACGGCCTCGGTCTTGGTGCCCAGGGCTTCCAGCTCGGCGGCTTCGGCGGGTGGCACAAAGGTGGCCATGGCGTCCTTGCGGATGTTTTCAATGAAGCCCTTGAAGCTGTTTCCTCCCTTCCAGGTGCGGGCGCGCGGGAACCAGGAGAAGAAGGTCTTTCTCAGCTCCGGCGTCCATCCGGCGGTGGCGTTGCGCAGGGCGTACATGTAGGAGATCTGCTGGGCGTTCGGCCTGCTGCCGGCGGCGGCGCGGGCGGCGTTGGCGTAACCATCATTGCGGCTCAGGACGGCGTCGCTGGCGACCTCCTGGAAGTCATCCCTGGCGGTGGCCATGAGGGCGAGGGTCCTGGAGACGACCTTGGTGCTGTCGATGGTGGCCAGGATCTGGGCCAGTTCACGGTTGATGTAGGGATCTTCGGAAGGATAGCCGGCCTCCAGCTTTTCAGCGATCCTGGCGCAGACGTCAGCGTCGGGCTTGCCGAGCCGGATAAGCACGAGTTCAAGTGCGCGCAAAGCTGCCAGGGACTGGGCGGTGCTGAGCTTCTGGCCTTCGAGGCGGGCGAGCGCCCGGAGCATCTCGTTTTCAATCTCCACATTTTCTGGGGCGACGTTGCCGATGGGCTCCGAGGAGGTGCCGGTGGGCTTGGCTGCGGGACGACCTCCCGCATAGGCCGCCTTGGCGCCGCTGACCCGGGCCAGGGCGATGATGCCCTCCACCAGGGCGACGGGGTGGGTTTCGTTCAGGGCCTTGTCCTTCCAAAGCTCCACGGGCAGGCGTTCGATGGCGACCCGGGCTGCATAACGAACATGGCGGTCACTGTGGCTCAGGTATGGCCAGGCGGCTGCCAGGGCCTTCTGCGGGTCGACGCCGTCCTTGTGCAGCTCCTCGATGGCGGCACGCATGCGAAACTCCTCATCCAGCGGCAGGGCCTCGGCGGGGGCGGTGGATTCATCGCCCACATAGGTGACCCGATAGACGCCCGACTGGCTGCGGCGGCCTCCGACGGCGAAGTACATCGCGCCGTCCTGGGGATGGATGACGACATCCGTGAGGGGCAGGGGCTTGCCGAAGACGAACTCCTCCTTTTCGGCAAGGTAGCTGGCGCCCCTGGGCTGGAGATGGACGGCCCACATGGTGCCGTAGGTCCAGTCATTGATGAAGACGGCCCGCTGATACCTGGCGGGGAACTTCGCACCCTTGCCGCTGACGACGCCGGTGGGGCTGCCCGGGCCGATGTCGAGCGTGGTGGGCAGGCTGTCGGGGTAGTAGTTAGGCCACTTGCCGCTGCCGCTGCGCCAGCCGTAGTCGGCGCCGCTGACGCAGTGGTTGACGCGGGTGGGGCGGTACCAGGGGCTGCCGATGTCCCATTCCATGTCTGCGTCGTAGGTGAAGAGCTCCCCGCCCAGGTCGAAGGCGATGTCGAACTCATTGCGGAAGCCGTAGCAGAACAGCTCCAGGCCGCTGCCGTCAGGGTTCATGCTGCAGATGTAGCCGCCGGGGGCCAGGATGCCGCGGGCGTGGCCGTTGGCGTCCCAGAGGCGGGGGACGATGTGGTCCTCGTTCCAGATCATGGCGGCGCGGCTCTGGGTGAGGCCTTCGGGCAGCTTGGTGTGGTTGCCGCAGTTGAAGAAGATGCGCCTGCCGTCCGGGCTGACAATCATGCTGTGCAGGCCGTGCTCGCCGCCGCCGGCCATGGTGTGCAGCTTGGCGACCTTGTCGTACTGGTCATCGCCGTTGCTGTCCTGCAGGCGGTAGAGTCCGTTGTTCTTGCCATCCTCGTTCACCATCACATAGAGGCTGTCGAAGGCGGCGAGAAGACCGTGGGCCTTGCCCATCTCAATCGCGAGCTTCTCGGGCTTGAGCTTCTCGCTTTTGCCGATGGCGGGGACGCCCATGCGGTAGATGCCGCCATACTGGTCGCAGGCGATGAGCCGCCCTTTCGGGTCGACCGTCAGCGCCACCCAGGAGCCTTCCTGATCCTTGGGCACGTTGTAAAGCTTCTCGACCTTGAACCCCTTGGCGACGCCGACTTCGCTGGCGGCGATGGTCTCCGCAGGCCCTTCATTCTTCCTGCCGCCCGGCTTGCCGTCGAGCGCCCTGCCCCAGGGGCCCTTGCCATAAAGCTCGATCACGGTAGCGGGCTTCCATTCTTCCTTGCCCGTGGCGGTGGCCTGCCAGTCGCCGCTGGTTTCCACAAGCGTCTTTTCGCTGCCGTTCGGCATCTTGATGACCAGGCGGGCGATGAGGGCCGCGATGCCCCCCTTGTTGCGGGCATGGACGACGATCTCATTCTTTTCGCCGCGCTTGATGACCTTGCTGATGTCGGCCTTGGTGGGCTCCTGCCAGTCGGGGTTGGTCAGCACCTTCTGACCGTTGAGGAAGGCGTCCGCGCCGTTGTCGCAGGTCAGCTCCAGCGTGGCAAAGTGGGCGTTGCCCGGGATCTCGAAGCTGTGGCGGAAGCTGACGGCGTTGTCCTTGGTGGCGTCCTTGCTCAACCAGATCCACTGCGGGGCGGCGGAGAGGCTGGAGGCAAGCAGGAGCGATGCGAGTAGGGGTGTCAGGCGCATGGTGGTTGAGGGAGGCTGGTTATACGAAGCCGGGCCGGGAAGCTAGCACCTAAAGCCCTGACTTGCCGGAAACGACATAGACTTTGCCATTGACGCCCCATGGGGGCCGCGTTCATCTGAAATTCGTGCCCGATCCCGCCCCCATCCAACGCCTGCTTCTCGATTCCGCCGGGGTGAACCGTTGCCTGGATGAAATCGCCGGCGCCATCATGAAGCGCTGGCCTGAGGAGGAAAAGCTGGCGCTCGTCGGCATCTACAACCGGGGCGTGCCCTTTGCGGAATCCCTGGCAGCACGACTGGTCGCCGCAGGACGGTGGGTGGAGACGGGCAGGATCGACATCACCCAGTACCGGGACGACCTCCAGTCGTTCACCGTGCTGCCCCGGCTTGAGGGCTCGGACATCGGCTTCGACCTGGATGACATGGTCGTGATCCTTTGTGATGAGGTGGTCTACACCGCGCGCACCTCCCGCGCCGCCCTGGAGGAGCTGCTCGACTTCGGCCGCCCCCGCTGCGTGCAGATCGCCGCCCTGGTGGACCGGGCCGGCCGCGAGCTGCCCTTCCAGGCTGAATTTGCCGGCATCCGCGTGGATCTTCCCAAACAGGAACGTGTGAACGTGCGTTTCACCGCCACGGACGGGCGTGATGAAGTGTTCGTCACCTCCTGGGAAAACAAGCCCGCCTGATTCTCCGCCACCCTCTTATGACGCCACGAAAAGACCTCCTCGACATCGCCTCGCTCACGGATGAGGAGATTGAGTTCGTGCTGGCGAACGCCGGACCGTTCAAGGACCTCTTCAAACGCAGCGTCAAGAAGGTGCCGACGCTCAAGGGCCAGTCGATGCTCACCCTGTTCTACGAGCCGAGCACCCGCACCCGCTCCTCATTCGAAGTGGCGGCCAGCCGCCTGTCTGCGGACGTGATCCACTTTGACATCGAGTCCTCCAGCGTGGTGAAGGGCGAATCCGTGCTCGACACCGTCGAGACCCTGGAGTCGATGCGTGTGGACTACATCGTCGTGCGCCACAAGCAGTCCGGCATCCCCAGCCTCATCGCCCGCAACACCCGCGCCAGTGTCATCAACGCCGGTGATGGCTGGCACGCCCATCCCACCCAGGCGCTGCTGGACGCCTTCACCCTGCGGGAGAAGTTCAAGGACCTGCGCGGCGCCCGGGCGGTCATCGTCGGCGACATCCAGCACTCCCGGGTCGCCCGCAGCACCAGCCTGATCTTCCGCCGTCTGGGCATGAATGTCGCCTACCTGGCCCCCGGCTCCATGATGCCCCGGGAGACGCCGGACGAAATCGTGTGCTTCGGCAGCTGGGATGACGCCCTGGCCTGGAGGCCGGACGTTGTCTACCTCCTGCGGGTGCAGAGCGAGCGCATGGACGAGCCGTTCTTTCCCAGCGCCTCCGAGTATCACAAGATCTACGGCCTGACCGATGCGCGCGTCGACATCCTGGGCGAGCGCGGTCTCTGGCTGATGCATCCAGGTCCGGTCAACCGCGGCGTGGAAATCACCGACAAGGGCATGAACTACGAACGCAGCCTGATCAATCAGCAGGTGGAAAACGGCATCGCCGTGCGCATGAGCGTGCTTTACTGGCTCAAGCCGGGAGCCGGGCTGGAATCGTAAACAATGCCTCTTTGATCCACGTTTCCTGTCCGGACGTAACCCCACGCCGCCCCGCGCTTCAGCCCCCATGCGAATCCTTCACCTCACCCCCGGCACCGGCAGCTTTCATTGCGGCAGCTGCCTCCGGGACCATGCCCTGATCCGGGCCCTGCGCTCCCGGGGACATGATGCGATCATGGCGCCTCTTTACCTGCCGCTGGTGACGGACCGAGAGGTGAGCAATCCCGAACTGCCCATCCGAGTGGGCGGCGTCACACTGTACCTCCAGGAGAAGGTGCCCTGGCTCCGCTATGTGCCGCGTTTCCTGATGGGCTGGCTGAACTCACCCGGCATCCTACGCTTTGCCTCGAAGTTCATCGGCATGACCAGCGCCCGCGACCTCGGCCGCATGACCCTCGGAGCCCTTGCCGGCGAGGCGGGCAACCAGTGGCCTGAATGGCAGCGCGCGCTGACCTGGATCAAGGAGGAGGTGAAGCCGGACGTCATCTCGCTTTCCAACAGCCTGCTCATCGGCCTCTGTCCCAAGATTGAGCGCGACCTCGGCATTCCAACCGTGGTTTCGCTCCAGGGCGAGGACTCCTTCCTGGACACCCTGGTGGAGCCCTACCGGGAGCAGTGCTGGACCGCCATGCGCAGCAATGCCGCCCACGTCACGCGCTTCGTCGCGCCCAGCCAATTTTATGCCAGCACCATGAGCGGTCGCCTCGGGGTGGCTCAGGACAGGATCGCCGTCATCCCCAACGGCCTCGACGTGACCGCCTTCGCCGCCGCCAAGCCGGATCCCAACTGGCCGGTCATCGGCTACTTCGCCCGCATGATCCATGGCAAGGGCCTGACCACCCTGGTCGACGCCTTCATCGACCTGGCAGGCCGCGGCACCCTGCCGCGGCTCAAGCTCAAGGTCGGCGGGGCCAGGACTTCCGCCGACGACAGATACCTGGCAGGACTGCATCGCAAGCTGGCCGAGGCCGGGCTTCTGGAACGCGTGGAATGGCATCCCAACGTCAGCTTCAACGAAAAGGTGAAGTTCTTCCGCAACCTGACGGCCTTCTCGGTCCCGGCCACCTATGGCGAGGCCTTCGGCCTGTATGTCATCGAGGCGATGGCCAGCGGTGTGCCCGTGGTTCAGCCCAGGCATGGCGCCTTCCCTGAACTGATCGAAAACACCGGCGGCGGCGTGCTCTGCGAGCCTGATGACGCCAGGCTGCTGGCCGACGCCCTGGAGTCGGTGCTTCTGGACGGACAGAAGCGCGAGCGCCTGATCGCCTCCGGCATGACCCGGGTGCGCGCCGAGTACACGGCGGCAAAGATGGCGGAGAAGTTTGAGGCCGTGCTGATGAATTCGCGCTTGGCGTGACGCGGCCTTAAGGCTCCAATGCGCCCACGATGCGCTACCAGCCCCTTCCCGCCGAACTGTACCAGGCCAACCGCCAGCGGCTCTACAGCATGCTGCCGCCCCGATCCCTGGTCATCCTGCACGCCAACGACGTCCTGCCGACCAACGCCGACGGAAGCATGGGCTTCGTCCAGAACAGCGACCTCTTCTACCTGGGCGGCATCGACCAGGAGGAGACCGTGCTCATGCTCTTTCCCGATGCTGCGGACCCGAAGCAGCGCGAGATGCTTTTTGTCAGGGAAACCAGCGAGCTGATCGCGGTCTGGGAGGGCGAGAAGCTCACCAAGGAGCAGGCTGCGGAGCGTTCCGGCATCCAGCGCGTCCACTGGCTGACGGACTTCGGGGCGCAGTTCCGCCTGCTCATGTGCCAGTGCGACCAGGTTTTCCTGAACTCCAACGAGCACCCGCGCGCCACCATCCCGACCGAGACCCGTGAGGCACGGTTCACCCGGCGCTGCCAGGCCGAATATCCCCTGCATGACTACCGCCGCCTGGCGCCCCTGATGCATGACCTGCGCAGCATCAAGCAGCCCCTGGAACTGCGGGCGCTCAGCGAGGCCATCCGCATCACCGAGGACGGCTTCCGCCGACTCCTGAAGTTTGTGAAGCCAGGCGTGCATGAGTTCGAGGTCGAGGCCGAGCTGGCCCACGAGTTCATCCGCCAGAGGGCCCGCGGTTTTGCCTACACGCCCATCATCGCCGCCGGCGGCAACGCCTGCGTGCTGCATTACATCACCAACCACTGCCAGTGCCAGGACGGCGAGCTCCTCCTGCTCGACGTGGCGGCGAACTACGGCAACTACAACGCCGACCTCACCCGCACGATTCCCGTCAACGGACGCTACAGCCAGCGTCAGCGCCAGGTTTACGACGCTGTCCTGCGCATCTTTAATGAATGCCGCAAGATGCTGCGTCCGGGCGTCATCATCCGCGAGTACCAGGAGGAGGTGGCACGCCTGATGACCTCGGAGCTGATCGGCCTCGGGCTGCTGGACCGCGACGCCGTGGAGAAGCAGGATCCTGAAAAGCCGCTCTACAAGCGCTACTTCCCGCATGGCACCAGTCATCATCTCGGCATTGATGTCCACGATGTCGGCCACACCTGGAAGCCGGTTCAGCCCGGCATGGTCTTCACCATCGAGCCCGGCATCTACATCCGGGAGGAGAACCTGGGCGTCCGGCTTGAAAACAACATCCTCATCGGCCCCGACCGCAACACCGACCTCATGGCCTCCATCCCGATCGAGGCGGAGGAAATCGAGGCTTTGATGAACTCAAACTGAGAAGCTGCCAGCCGATGCCGGCCTGCGTTCAGGCCTTGGGTTTCTGCCATCGGGACAGGGCCAGGGTCAGCCAGCCGGCCATCAGCAGCAGGCCTCCGAAGGGAGTGACCGGCCCGAGCCATTTCCAGCCGAAATAAGCCAGCAGGTAGATTGACCCGCTGAACAGCAGCATGCCGTAAAAAAGCAGGTGCCAGCCGCGTGAGATGCCCTTGCCTGCATTGCCCAGAAACAGGGCCAGCAGGTAGAGGAACATCGAATGGGGAAGCTGGTAGCGCACGCCCGTCTCCCAGGATTCGAGCCTGCCCGAGGCAGTCAGGGCGTCGTGCACCGAGCCATGGGCCCCCATGGCGCCAAGCGCCACGGCGGCAAAGCAGGAAAGGGCGGCAAGGCGGAGGAGGTCGCGGTCGGGGGACATGGGATGAAGGGGCGGAATGGCTTGCGGACTGCCGGACGATTCAGCCGCACGCCGGCAGAGGATCAAGCGTGAAGTTTATCCTTCCAAGCGCAAGCCGCCCTTTGCTAGGCTGGCATCATGACCGCCCCAACCTGGCACCTCATCAAGTCATCCACGAACGAAGAATACGGGCCGCTTTCCCATGATGCCCTGCTGCAGCTGGCCGCCGAGGCGAAGATTTCCCCGATGGACAAGCTCTCCAATGATGGCAGGCAGACCTGGCGCCGGGCGCCGATGGTGAGGGAGCTGCAGATGGACTGGCTCATCCAGATGCCGGACCAGTACCTCTACGGCCCGACCAATGTCGCCACCATCCAGGAGTTCCTGGCCACGGGGCAGATTGATGAAAACGTCGTGATCATCGACTGCACGGACGCGGGTGAGTCACGTTTGGGCGACCTGCCGTTTTTCAAGGCCAGCCCGCATCATGTCCGCAGCGCCCACACCACCCTGGTCGGCGCGCAGTGGCCTGATCTGGAGCGCGGGGAGGCGGAGGCCCATGTCCAGCAGCGGGTCCGCATCCTGGAACGCCAGCTGATGGAGGCCCAGCATGCCCTGGATGAGGCGCACCGGGCCCACAACATCCTGCGCCAGCAGTTCATCGAGGCCACCGGACGCGAGCCCGTTTGATCCAGGTCAAATCCACCCCCGCAGACGGTAGAGCAGCAGGCCGATCTGCTCGTGCATCCAGGCTTCAAAGTTCGTAAGCGACCCCGAGCCCGGCAGATGCAGCCACCGGACGCTGCCAATGCGGTTGAAGCTGGAGACGTAGTCGCAGGGCACCGCCTGCACCTGGAGGCCCGCCTTCACAAAGGTGGCGTGCGCCCGTTTCATGTGGGCGGCGGAGGTGACCAGGAGCAGCTGCTTCCAGCCTCGTTGACGGGCGATGTCGGCCACCTTCAGCGCCTCGTCGTGGGTGTCGGCGCACATGCCCAGGCTGAGCACCTCCTGTCTCGGCTTGACGGCCTGCTTCAGCCATGCCACCACGGCATCGGCCTCGGAATAGCGCCGCGTCTTGTCCTTGTAATCGCCGCCCGCAACGATCAGCGTGCCCGCCTTGCCGGCCCCGAGCAGCGCCAGCGAGGTCGCCACACGGTCCGCGCTGCCATTAAAGCCCGCGCCAGTGGGTTCGCTTAAGGAGGGCTCTGCGCCGCCGCCCAGGCAGATGACCGCATCGGCGGCCGTGGCATTCTCCGGCTTGATCCTGGGAAATTGATCCTCCAGGCCACGCATGAGCCAGGAGGTGGCCGGGGTGCAGGTGAAGAGCGTCAGGATCAGCCAGGAGGCGCCGGGCAGAAGCAGCCCCCGGGTTTGCCGCCGGAACAACCGCCAGATCAGCCAGGTTCCCAGCAGCAGCCAGGAGAAGCCCAGGGGAGTTGCGAAGACGGCCAGTTTTTTCAGGAGGAACATGAAAGGCCATCCTCCCTGGAGTTCAGGTGGTTCGTCAATGCGTGAGATGATGCTGGTGCGCGGTGGTCAGGGCAGGCGGAGCCTTGTTGAAAATTCCCGACACTCACCTTGCCAAGGGCATTTGCCCCGCTAGCATCGCCATCTCTGATTTTTCGCACGGAAGAGTGGCTGAGTGGTTTAAGGTACCTGACTCGAAATCAGGCGTGGGGGTAACCCCACCGTGGGTTCGAATCCCACCTCTTCCGCCATTCTTCGCCGCCGTCAGGAGGCGAAGAATGCCCTCCGTAGCTCGCAGGGCGAAGGATGGGCACCACCGTTCCCCCCGGCTTCGAATGGCACGCCCCCTGGTGACATGAGTTTTATGTACTACGTTTACCTGATTCGAAGCCAGGCTGATCCCAGGCAGGTCTACACGGGATTTACCGAGGATCTCCGGCAAAATGAACCCCGCACAGCCTCTGGCCATGCGGGGTTTTTAAATGAGGTCAATCCATTCAGGGCAGGGGGCGGATCCAGATGTTGCGGAAACGCACCGGGGGCTCGTTCTTGTGATCCTGGAGGCGGATGCGGCCTGCGGCCGGGAAGCTGCCGCTGTAGTCCGTGATGTTCTTGTGCTTCGTGGGGCCCATGATCTTCGTGTGGTTCTGCACGCAGATGCCGTTCACAAAGGTGGTGATGTAGGCGGGTTCGACCACCTTGTCGCCATCCAGCTTCGGAGCCGTGAAGACGATGTCATAGGTCTGCCATTCGCCGGCGGGACGGACGGCGTTCACCATCGGAGGAGTCTGGCCGTAGATGGCGCCGACCATGCCGTCGGCATAGGTGGGGTTGTTCCAGGTGTCGAGGATCTGGGACTCATACAGGTCCATGAAAAAGACGCCGGCGTTGCCCTTCTTCTGGGAGTTGCCCTTGGTGTGGGGCTCGCTCTTCCACTCGATGTGGAACTGGCAGCTTGCGAACTCCTGCTTGGTCCAGCAGTCGCCGCCGTCCACCAGCAGTTCGCCGTTTTCGACCTTCCAGGGGCAGGGCGCCCATTCGTTGGTCGCCTTGCCTTTGGCATCCTTCTTCTTGGATTGGAAGGCGTCCGTGCTGGTGCCGTCGAAAAGCACGACGGCATCCGAGGGCGCGCCGCCTGGCTTGGCACCCGGGGCTACGGCGACAGGGCGCGGACGGTCGATGTCATGCACCTTCCACTTGCTGCCCGGAATGACGGGCGTGTCGGAATAACCAATGGGCGAGGGCTTGTCGTCGGCGGCAAAGGCGTTGCTTCCGGCAAGGGTGAGTAGAACGAGGAGTCTGGAGGTCATCATGTGGGGTGGGAGGCTGCAAACGAGCGGTTTTTGCTGGTGTTTTCAAGCATCGTTTCATCCGGGAATCACGGACGCCGGGGAAGGACGATCTCGCCTGGCTCATGGAAGAAGCTCAAACGTGCGCCGCTGTCAGCGAGGTCGATGCGGGTGCATCCGGCGGTTTCCAGGTTGATCAGGGGAATGCCGAGCGTGGCACAGTCCTGCCTCAGGGAGTCGGGCAGTCTTTCCTCGATGAACCTTGAGTCGCTGGTGCTGATGACGGCGCGTGGCTTTGTGACGCGCAGCAGTTCATCAAGACCGTCATGGTCACTGCGATGCTGGCCGCGCACCAGGATGTCGCAACGAAGTCCGGGATGACGCTGAAGCAGCCGGGTGAAGGTGGCGTGACCGGCGTCGGAGAGCATCAGGATGCGCAGGCCGTGGAGGTGCAGCAGGAGCACCAGGGCGCGGTCGTCCCCCTTGTCCAGGATGTCGTGCGGCATGGGGTGCAGGACCTCGATGCGGGCTGTCGCGTCCAGCTTGATTTGGCCGCCCGCCTGATGCCGGTGCCAGTGCAGGCTGTCCACCGGCACCTCGCGGGCAAGGGCGCGAAGGGAGCTGCGGCTGCTGTCACGCCTCCAGGGCTCCAGGACGCTGGTGTGGAGGCGCGGGCCTCCTCTTTGAAAGGCCAGGTGAGCAGAGCCCGCATGGGCGCTGTCGGCGTGGGTGAGGATGATGCCACGCAATTGGTTGACGCCTTCCTGGCGCAGCCCGGGTTCGACGATCCTGCGCCAGGCGCGTTCATTGCCGCAGTCGATGAGCCAGTGTTCATCCCGAACCTTCAGGTGCGCTGCTGAGCCGCCGTTCGGAAGCTGAAAGAGGCGCAGGCATGCCGGGGCGGGCTTTTCCAGGCGGAGATCGAGCGTGAAGGAACTGCCTGGCAGCGAGGCGAACCAGGCTGCGGAGCTCATCATCGCGGCAGCCAGCCAGGAGTTGAGCAGGTTGGCGCCAGTCTGCAGGGTGCTAAGGCCGAAGGCGGCCGCGAGCAGGCTCAGGCAGGACAGCCCCAGGTTGAGGCCCGAGAGCGGCACGACGATCATGTTGGCCAGCACGGCCACCGGGGCGAGGGTGCGAAAGTGGCCGAAGGTGAGAGGCAGGCTGCCGATCCAGGCGGCGGCCGAGGTGCAGGAAAGACCGGCCGCCTGCCTCCGGAACCAGCGCGTCAGGATGGCGGGAAAGGAGGCCAGGGAGGGGGGCAGGAAAGGATCCAGCTCCGTCCAGCCGCGCAGCTTCTGCATCAGTGGCGTGGCGAGTGCGGCGATGGCCCAGAGCACGCCGAACGAAAGTTGAAAACCGGGCTGGAAAAGCTGCTGGGTGTCCATGGCAAGCAGCACCAGCGCCGCCAGGCCCAGGCTGTTCTGCAGCTCGCCACGCCGGTTCCAGCGAATGCCTGCGAGGACGATGGCGATCATGAAGGCGGCGCGTGCTGCCGACGGCCGCCAGCCGGTGATGAAGGCGTAGGCGAAGACGATGACCAGGATGGCGGGGATGCTGCGTGAACGTCCGGCTCCCAGGCACTGCAATGCCAGCGAGGCCACGCCCGCCAGCATGACCACATGCAGTCCGCTGACGGCAAACACATGCAGCGTGCCGCTGTTGCGGAAGGCGTCCTCGATCTCCTCGCCTGCCTGGCCCGAGGCGCCCAGGGCCATGGCCAGCAGCACGGACAGCTCCTCCGGCCTGTCCTCCATGCCAAGGGCGATGGCCTGGCTCATCCATTGTCTGGAAGATTCCGCCAGTCTTTGCAGGTGAAAGCCTGGCGCCCAATGCTGCGCCTGCCTGAGCCTGGCTTCATCCGCCATCAACACCGCCACCCAGCCGTTCCGCAATCCATGTGCGACATCGTCAAACTCACCTGGGTTCATGGCCTGGCGCGGCAGGGCCAGCCGGCCTGACAGCTCGTAGGTTCCGGCTTGTTTCAAGGCAAAGCCCCGGGGCAGAAAGACCTGGACCCCGGCCGTCACAGGCTGCCAGCCTGCCGCCTGACTCCAGCGGACTTCCTGCACAGAACAGAGGGCGCGCGTGGGATCCAGGCTGGTGCCGCTTTGAAACGGATGGAGCGTGCCGCGAAGTTCGGCGAACACCTCCTCGCCCTGATGGTCCAGCAGGTGCTGGCGGACGGGATTCTGCCGGGTCTGGCGAACCTGCCCGGCATGATGAACCATGAAAAAGAGGGTGGTGAGCAGGCAGCAGGCGGCCGGCCTTTGGCGCCTCAGGGCAAGCATCACCGCCGCAACGGCCAGTGTGCAGGCCAGGAAGCCGGTGGCTGTGCGGGGGTGATCGGCAACGAGGATGCCCGCCACGGCGGCCAGGGCCAGCACGAGCAGCGGTCGCTTTCGTCCGATGGCGTTGATGCCTGAACCCAGCCGCTGCCAGATGGATGGAATCAGGTCAGGTGCGGCTGCTGTTTCCATCACTTGTCATTCTGCGGCTCTGACGGAGCCTGCTCCGTGACACCGGTATTCTCCGCTTCGTCTCCGCCGGTCTCCTCCTTGTCCGCCTGCTCTTCGGACGGCAGGCGTTCTCCGGAAAGGAAGATGGAGGTGCCGATGGCGTCGGCCAGCCTGGGCAGCACGACCTTCACGAAGAACAATCCGCCGCCCGCGCCTGCAAAGAGGAAGAGGATCAGCTGCAGGATGGGGTCGTCGCCCACCAGCTTCCAGCAACGCCAGACCAGCCAGAGCAAGGCTCCGGCGGCTAGAGTCCGCAGCACCCATCGGCCTTTCATGCCTGTTTGTAGCATGAAAGGACCGTTCCTGGCAAGAAGCAGGGTGGTCTGGATTCATGGGGCTTGCGGCCCGGCGGCTTTCTCCTAAAGGAACCGGCATGGCATCTGATTTCTGTGATCGTTGGACCCTTGAATCCTGGTTCCCCGGCTTTGGCGGGCCTGATTATGTCGAGTTCAAGTCGGCGCTGGTGCGCGATGTGGAGGCGCTGAAACCCCGCATGGCCGCGCTCGGCGGCGACCTCCGGGAACTGGCCCGGGCGGTGCATGAAATCGAGGCGCTTGGTGATCGTCTCGGTCATCTTTCGGCCTACCTGGGCTGCCTTTCGGCGGATGATGCCAACGATGAGTCGGTGAAGGCCGACGAGGCCTGGATCTCGAAGGTCGATGCCGAATACTCCAAGCTGCTCGCGCCGTTGCGTGCCGCCCTGGCGGCCCTGAATGAAGCGGACTTTGAGGCCCTGCTGCTGGATGCCTCCCTGAAGGATGCCGGTCACGCCGTGAGGCGCCTCCGCCATGAAGGCCGTCATCAGATGAGCGCGGAGATGGAGGCCCTGGCCGCCGATTTGAACGTCAACGGCCTTCATGCCTGGGGGCGTCTCTATGACACGCTCACGGGCCGGATGGAGTTCGAGATGACCTTTCCCGACGGCCACCGTGAAACCGTGCCGATGTCGCGCCGCCGCGCCCTGATGTCGGAGCCTGACCGCAGGCTGCGCGAGGCGGCGTTTCACGACGGCCAGAAGCCCTGGAACGAACATGCCGTGACACTAGCCGCCGCCCTGAACGGCATCGCAGGAACCCGTCTTAGCCTGTATGGCCGCCGGTCGCTGCCGCACTTTCTCGACACGCCGCTCTTTGACGGCGCCATGAGCCGGAGATCGCTCGACGCCATGCTGGAGGCGATCCATGCGAACATTGAGCTGCCGCGCCGGGCGCTGCGCAAGGCGGCGAAGCTCCAGGGCACGCCGGCCCTGCATTTCTTTGACCTGGAGGCGCCGCAGGTCGCCGCGCCCGCTGAAAAGCCCCTCACCTGGGACGAGGCCTGCCGGACGGTGGACCAGGCCTTCAGCGCGGCCTATCCAAAACTTGGACAATACTTCCGGCGGATGCTTGTGGACCGCTGGATTGAAGCCCAGCCGCGCTCCGGCAAGCGTCCGGGCGCCTTCTGCACAGGGTCGCCCCTGAGGCGCGAGGAACGCGTCTACATGACCTTCCACCGCACGGTTCATGACATGGTGACGCTGGCCCACGAGGTCGGTCATGCCTGGCACTCCTGCGTGCTGCGCCCGGCCAGGTCCCTCGCCTCGAACTATCCGATGACGCTCGCCGAGACGGCCTCGAACTTTGGCGAGATGATCCTGCTTTCCGGCCTCATGAACGATCCGGGAATCACGGCGGCGACCAAGGCCTACCTTCTGGACCAGGAGATGCTCCGGGCCCATGCCTACCTGGTGAACATCCCGATGCGCTATGAGTTCGAGAAGGCCTTCTACACCGAACGCGCCGCAGGGGAGGTGGGCGCCGGTCGGCTGGCGGAGCTGATGACGGAGGCGCAGCGCAGGCTGTATGGAGACACCCTGCTTGATGACGGGGCGGACCCCATGTTCTGGGCCTCGAAGATGCATTTCTTCATCAGCGGCATCAGCTTCTACAATTTCCCCTATGTTTTTGGTTATCTGCTCAGCCAGGCGCTCTTTGCCCGGTTCAAGGAGGAGGGGGCCGGCTTTCTGCCGCGTTATGAGGCCTTCCTCCAGCTCACCGGCTCCGCGACCTGCGAGGAGGTGGTCCTCCGCACGCTGGGCGAAGACCTCACCAGCCCCGGCTTCTGGTCGCGCGCCCTGAGGGCGATGGAGCCGTCACTCGTGGCGTATGAGGCCCTGGGCTGAGGAAAGAAGCCGGAAAGGCCTGCCGTTTGGCTGACCTGCCATGACCGTTTCCGCATTCCTGTCGACGCTGCTGGCTGCGCTGGCCCTGCTCACACCGGTGCTGGCTGACGAGGCTTCACAACGCATCGACACGCTGCTGGCCGAGGACTGGCGCAGGCACGGGCTGTCGCCGAATCCCCCGGCCAATGACGAGATCTTTGTCCGCCGGATCCATCTCGACATCATCGGCCGGATCCCGACGCTGGAGGAGACTCAGGCCTTCCTGTCCAGCACGGACACGAACAAGCGGGCAAGGCTGATCGACACCCTGCTCGCCAGCGACGGGTTCAACCAGCACATGTTTCATTTCTGGGCCGACCTGCTGCGCATCCAGAGCCGTGCCAACGGGGGGCAGGGGGAGATGACCTCAAAGCCCTACCTTGAGCATGTGAGGCGGCGCATCCGCGAAAACATGCCCTACGACGCCTTTGTGCGTGAGCTGCTCACCGCCCAGGGCAAGGTCTGGGACAACCCGGCCATCGGCTATTACATGCGTGACCTCGGCATGCCGCTGGACAACCTGGCCAGCACCGTCAGGGTCTTTCTTGGCACGCGCATCGAGTGCGCCCAGTGCCACAACCATCCCTTCGACAAATGGACGCAGATGCAGTTCTACCGTCTCGCGGCCTTCACCTATCCCCTGGAGACCAACTTCACCGGCGTGTCCGACAAGGGCGCCCTGATGGACCTGAAGCGTGCCGCGGAACGCCAGCCGGGCCAGGCGGACCGAACCCGGCACCTGGGGCGGGTGTTTGAAAACCTGGGTGACTTCGTTCGCTACAGCAAGGTGCAGGTCCTGCCCTCCCGGCTGCTCCGGCTGCCTCATGATTATGCCTACACCGACGCCAGGCCCCGGGATGCCGTACACCCCGCCACCCTGATGGGGGGGCAGGTGTCGGGCGGCCTCCAGGAGTTCGCCGCCTGGATGACCTCGCCGGACAATCCGCGTTTCACCCGGGTGATCGCCAACCGCATGTGGCGGCGCGTGTTCGGCCTCGGCCTGATCGAGCCTGTCGACGAGATGTTCGACGCCACCACAGCCTCCAACCCGGCCCTGATGGATCACCTTGAAAAACAAATGGTTCGGCTGCGCCATGACCTGAAGGGCTTTCTGCGCATGCTTTTCAACACTGCGGCCTATCAGCGGGAGGTGACCCGCGCCGAGCCCGTCCCCGGGGAGGCCTGCCACTTCACCGGGCCGTTGCTGCGGCGCATGACGGCGGAGCAGATCTACGACAGCTTCGTCACCCTGGTGCATCCCACGCCCGACCTTCCGCGCAGGCGTGGCATCGACGCCGAGATGGCGCAGAAGCTTGTCTATCGCGGCAAGCTCAGCGACGCCCTCGACCTGATGACTCCCCAGGAGGTCTTTGACGGCTCCATGAAGGCCTCGGAGGCCTATGAGAAGGTTTCCAGGCGTGCCGGTCCGCTGCGTGAGGCCTACACCGCCGCCCAGAAGGCCAAGGACAGGCCGCTCATGGAAAGGCTGAACCTTGAAATCCGCTCCGTCGAGTTCGTGGCGCGCACCGGCATTCACGATCATGTCGTCGTGCCCGCCGTCGCCCGGCTTTATGAAACCAGGACCGGCAGGCCCGCGCCGCCGCCGATCCCGGTGCGCCTGCCTTCGGAGGATGAACTCAGGAAGGCGGGGCAGAACCGCGCCTACATCGATGTGCCCGGTTATGACATCGACCAGGCGATTCCCCGGGAGGAGCAGGCGGCTGCCGAGGCCCGTGATGCGCTGTTCCGCAGGGAGGCCGCGCGTTTCAAGGTCGCCGACGCCGAGGCTTTTGTGAAGGAACGCCGGATCCATGCCCGTGACTGGCCGCGTGCGGCCGACCTCGAGTCTCCGGCGCCGCGGGGCCACTACCTGCGCGAGTTCGGGCAGAGCGACCGCGACCTGATCGACAACGCCAGCTCCGACGCCTCGATGCCGCAGGCGCTCGTGCTGATGAACAGCGGCCTGTTTGCCGCCGTGCTCGGACCCTGCACCCAGCTCCGCCTCAGCCTGGATGCGGCGGCTTCCCCGGAGGACAAGCTTCGGGCGGCCTATCTGACGTTGCTTTCACGTCTGCCGACGGAGGCCGAGCGGAGGGCCTGGCGCAGCTCCGGGCTCGACAGCATCGAGGACCTGGTCTTCGCACTGCTGAACACGCAGCAGTTCATCTTCATCCGCTGAGGCTGATGCCACCACCATGATCCCCGGGCGCCGCTGTCTCCGCATCCTGATTCGCCTTGCCGTCTCATTGGTCATGCTGGCCATGCTGCTGTTCGGGGCGGGCTGGTGGTATTTTCATCCCGCCTTCACGCTCACGCCGGGCCTTGTTTACACAACGCGGCACGGTCATGGCCTGACCCTGGATGTGGTGCGCCCTGAGCGGCCCTCAGGCAGCGCCATCCTGGTGATGGTGAGCGGACGCTGGAAGTCGGACCCGGGCAAGTTCAGGCCCTGGATGGCCGCCTCCTTCCTGCGCCAGGGACACACGGTGGTGGCCGTATCCCACCTGTCGCAGCCGGAGGCCACGGTTCAGGAAATTGTGGAGGACATGCACCGGGCCGTCCGGTTTGTCCGGCATCACGCCAGAAGTCATGGCATTGATCCGAACCGACTGGGGGTGTTCGGCGGCAGCTCCGGCGGCCATCTCAGCCTGATGCTCGCCACGCGCGGCGGTCCCGGTGATCCAGCGGCCGTGGATCCGGTGGACCGTGAAAGCAGCGCCGTTCAGGCCGTGACGGTGTTTTATCCCGTCACCGACCTCCTGAACCTGGGGCCATCCACGGAGAACCTGGGCGACAACGGTCCGCCGAAGAGCTTTCGCAAGTCCTTCGGCCCCGCTGCTGCCGATCCTGTCGAGTGGCGTAAAATCGGCCGCGAGATCTCGCCCATCTTTCATGTCACCAGCCGCCTGCCACCGGTCAGCATCACCCATGGCGGCGCCGACACCCTGGTGCCCCCCGAGCAGTCCCTGCGCTTTCAGCAGAAGGCTTCCGAACTGGGGCGCGAGGTTCAGGTGACCATCCGCCAGGGGGAACGGCATGGCTGGCCGACAATGCTCTGGGACGCGCACCTGTTCGCCTGTTGGTTGACGGAGAAGCTGCGCTGAAGCACCGGCCACATTTGCTGAAAGCCGGGGAGGCCTGGCTTCGTGTTCGCTTCATGCCTTCATCCGCCGCCTCCGTCTCCCGTCGTCATTTCATCACCGCCTCCCTTGCCGGAGGGGCTGTGGGTCGGCCGGGCCTGTCGGCGGCAGCGTCCGCTGTGAGTCCGGGGAGCTTCAGCGAACCCTCCCGTGACATCCCCCTCACGGCGGATGCTGATGTCATCGTCTGCGGGGCCGGGCCTGCCGGGGTGACCGCCGCCATCACGGCGACCCGAGCTGGTGCCAAGGTGCGCCTGTTTGAATGGCGCGGCTGCCTGGGAGGCGTCTGGACGGCGGGCCTTCTGGGCTACTTCCTTGATTTCAACAAGCCTGGTTTTGCCAGGGAGCTGCGCGACAAGCTCGATGCCCGCGATGCGAGGGCCAAGTCCACCAGCACGAGCCGCTTCTGCTATGATCCCGAGGCGCTCAAGCTGCTGCTGGAGGAGCTGTGCGTGGAAGCCGGCGTGAAGTTCCAGTTTCATACGAAGGTCTGCGCGGCCTTCAGGGAAGGCGGCCGTCTCACCACCATCGTCACGGAATCCAAGTCGGGCCGCCAGGCCTGGAAGGCGCCGGTGTTCATCGACACCACGGGCGATGGCGACCTGGGTTTCCAGGCGGGCTGCGGCTTTGAAACGGGCATGGCCGAGGACTGCCCCTGCCAGCCGATGTCACTCAACGCACTGCTGGTGGTCAGGGACGCCGAGGCCCTGCGTGAGTTCATCCGCTTCGGCCAGCCGATGAAGGGTGAGAACACCGACGGCGAGAAGAAGAAACGCATCAAGGAGGTGCTTGTGGGCACCGGCCATTTCCCCAGCTATGCGAGTCCAACCATGTGGCATGTGCGGGACAACCTGGTCTTTGCGATGATGAACCACGAATATGGCATCAAGGCCTGGGACGCCGCCGAAATCACCGCAGCCACGGCAAGGGCCCGTGCCGAGATGAACAAGATGGTTGCCAACCTCCGCGCCCTGGGCGGCCCCTGGGAGGGAATCCAGGTCGTGGCCACGGCCGAGCAGATCGGCGTGCGCGACGGACGCCGCATCAAGGGGCGTTACACGGTGCTCCAGGACGACCTCGCGAAGGGGGCGCGCCATGAGGATGCCGTGACGCGTGTGACCTTTGGCATCGACGTCCACGCCCTGAGCGCCGAGCATAACAAAAACCACGCCATCATGCCGAAGGAGGTCGACATGAAGCCCTACGACATCCCGCTCCGCGCCTTGATTGCGAAGGATGTCGACGGGCTCATGATGGCCGGACGCTGCATCAGCGGCGACTTCATCGCGCATTCGAGCTACCGGGTCACCGGCAACGCCGTGGCCATGGGCGAGGCGGCGGGAGTCACGGCGGCCCTTGCCGCCCTTTCGAAGAAGATGCCTCATGACATCACCTGGGGCGAAAGCCTGGAGAAGCTGAAGGCGATGGGCCAGCGCGCCTGACTCGGCCGGTTCTGGCGCTGGCGTGGAAAACGGAGCGCGGAACTCCGATTCCGCAGCGATGTGGAGCGCGGGGGGAAGCTTGGAGCAGCCTTCAGCCATGTTCGACCCCCAGGCCCGTCGCTTCATCATGTTGAAGCGGGTGCTGGGGACTTCTGGACTTGGTTGGGCGAACCGCCTTGCTGCTGACTTGGAAATCCGCGCCCCCTCGCTGGCGAGGAAAGAGGGCCTGGTGATCAACAGACACGAGGCGGAATAGGCGAAATCAGGCACGGGATGCCGTGTTAGCAGGCAATCACTTCCCGTCGTGTCAAAGCTGGTTAAACGGGAAGATGTCCCACGTTGAGGTTGCCTGAATGATTCTGAATGCCTTGTCCTTTTGTTTGTTCCGCTACGACCTCATGAAATCTGCGCTGTCCTTCCTTCTGCTTCTGTCCTCAGCCCTTCAGGCCTCCCCGTGGTCGCTGGACCGCCTTGATGAATCCTGGACGATGCGTGGTTCCGTGAAACCGGCGGCCGGGGCGGTGAATGGCAGCCTTGTCTTCGATGGCGGCTCGCTTCTGGAACTCAAGGACAGCGCCTCCCTCACAGCAGGCACGTTCTCGCTCTCCCTCTGGTTCAATCCTTATGAGCCGGAGGGGCGGCAGCAGATGCTGGTCGGCAAAAATCGTTATTCCCGGGGCGAGCGCCAGTGGGGCCTGCTCATCGAGCCGGACGGCCGTCTGAAGGCCTACTTTCAACAGGATGGCTGGAGGACGATCGAAGGTGCGCAGCCGCTGAAGCCCGGCGCCTGGCATTCGGCGGTCGTCGTGGTCGAGCCGGGCCGGGCTGCCTTGTTCCTGAACGGTCGTCCGATGGGAGAGACGAAGCTCGCCAGGGACGTGGCGGCCACGGCGGCTCCGATCACCCTGGGCGGCATCTTTGACGAGGGGCGCGTCCGTCAGGCCTTTGCCGGAGCGCTGGATGACCTGCGGATCGAGCCCAGGGCGCTGAGCTCTGAAGACATCGCCTCGGCCTATCATCCGGTCAGGGCCATGCATGAGCTGCCGAAGCCTAAAACGGCTGGTTTCCAGCTATGGGATGAATCGCAAAAGCTGGCGGAGGCGAAGAACCTGCCGGTGCTGGACGGCGTGGAGTTTCATGTCATCAAGAAGTGGGACAAGGACGCAGACGGCTACACCTTCCTTCATGGCGTCGGCCTCGGCTGGCACAAGGGCAAGCTCTACGCCTCCATCGGGCACAACAAGGGTGACGAGAACACGGTCACCGAGGAGGCTCAATACCGGATGAGCGCCGACGGCGGCCATAGCTGGGGCCCGCTGCAGGTCATTGACGCGGGTGGGGAACAGGACCTGGCGGTGAGCCATGGCGTGTTCCTCTCCCACGGCGGGAAGCTGTGGGCCTTTCACGGGGCGTATTACAACCACATGGAACGCATCCACACGCGTGCTTACTCGCTCGACGAGGCCAGCGGGCGATGGGTGAAGCACGGGGTGGTTCTCGAAAACGGTTTCTGGGCGCTAAACCAGCCGGTGAGGATGGATGATGGAAACTGGATCATGGCGGGCATCAGTGCCGGGCCTTACTCGAACAGCGGCGTCTTTCCTGCAGCGGTCGCGATCAGTCATGGCGATGACTTCACCCAGTGGGACTTTGTCGGCATCCCGGTTCATGAAGGCATTCGTCTCTGGGGAGAGTCGTCGATCCTTGTGGACGGCCCGAACGTGTTGAACATCGCTCGCTATGGCGGCAAGCCGCTCGCCCTGATTGCGAAGAGCGGGGATTTTGGCCGCACCTGGACTCTGATGGGTGAAAGCAACCTGCCCATGGCCACCAGCAAGCCGGCGGCCGGACTGCTCAGCAACGGCCGCCGCTATCTGGTTTGCACGAATGCCGCGAACAACGGCGGCCGCCGCGCCCCGCTTACCCTTGCGATCAGTGAACCTGGCAGCGAAGTCCTCAGCAAGGTCTTCGTCATCCGCCATGCCGAGCACAACGGTCCCGGCGAATCTAACCCGAAAGCCTCGCTGAGCTATCCCTGCGCCATCGAGCACGAGGGCCGCCTTTACATCGGCTTTTCCAACAACGGCGGCCGTCGCGGCAACCTCAACAGCGCCGAGATGGCGGTGATTCCGATCGAAAAGTTGAAATGAAAGGTGCTCAAGAACAATCCTGAAACTCATCTCTGTAAGAGGCGAGGCAGTTTAGACAACCATAGTTAACCCGGCTGCCTGAAACCTCATGGCTGGCGAGTATCCAGTCGGAATTTTCTACCCCTCTTTTTGCGCAACCTGCTTCGTGGCAGGCTGGAGCGGGTGATGGGAATCGAACCCACGTATCAAGCTTGGGAAGCTCGTGTTCTACCATTGAACTACACCCGCGTCGTCAAGGAATCGGCCGAGTAAGGGCTGGGTTGCCGGGTTTGTCAAACGGGTGGTGCAGGGCTCTTCCGGGCCGGGGGGAGGCGGGAATGCCCAATGCCCGGGTTCCAATGACCAGGGGTGGGATTCGAGTCACTGCCGCCCGGGCGTTTCCGTGCTGGCGCCGGCACCGAGGAGTTCTTCATCAGCGAGATCGTAGCCGACGACCTCGACTTCTCCCCGGCGGATCTTTTTCTGGGCCATGGCGACGGAGATCCAGCGGAACTCCTCATTGTTGTCGAGCAGCACCTTGATGACCATGGTGAGGGGCACGGCCATGAACATGCCGAGGGGGCCCCAGAGCCAGCCCCAGAAGATCACGGACAGCACCACCACCAGGGCGGAGATGCCGAAGCGGCGGCCGAGAAGGTGGGGCTGGACGAAGTTGTCGAGGCCGAAATTGACCAGGCCGTAGCCGATCGCCACGCCGACGGCGGTTCCTGCACCGTGCTGGACCAGGGCTTCAACGATGGCAGGGATGCTGGCGGCGCTGGAGCCGACGGCGGGGATGTAGTTGAAGACAAAGGCGACGATGGCCCAGAGCAGGGGATACTGAAGGTCAAAGAACCAGCACCAGACGCCGGCCAGGGCACCGGTGAGGGCGCTGATGAGGGTCTTCACGCCAAGATACTTCTGGATGTCCGTGGCGCTGCGCAGCAGGCCGCTGAAATCGGGTCCGCCCGCCTGACGCACGGCGACGAGGCGCCGCTCCGTGCCCTGGGCCTCCATGAGGATGAACATCATGAGGATGAGCACCATGATGAAGCCGACGAGGACGTTGGCCACGGTGCCGAAGGTGCTGCCGAGCATGGAGCCGAGGCGCGTGACCACGTCCTGCTGGGTGACGTAGCTGATGAGCTGGTTCCATTCGAAGAGCGTGTCGATCGTCGTCTTGGCCTCGGCGACGCCGTTGTCCTGGAGCCAGCCCGCGAACTCGTTCATGTAGGTCTGCAGGCCGCGGATGTAGCGGGGCAGGTCGCGGTTGAAGCTCATCAGCAGGCGGACGGCCAGGGTGATGATGCCGGCGAGCACGCCCAGGTTGACGAGCAATGTCATGCCGAGGGCCAAGGCGGCGGGGATGCGCTTGCGGATCAGCCAGCGCAGCAGCGGGAAGCTGAGGACGGCGAGAAAGAAGGCGTAGACGACCGGCACCAGGACACCCGCCGCCGTCTTCATGCCCGCCAGAACGATGAAAAGGCAGGCCAGGGACACCAGCATCCTGGAGCTGCGCTGGCCCCAGTGGATGTGCTTGTCGGTGCTTTCATGATCGGCTGACATTGATGCAACGTCCCTGACAAAGCAGGCTGGCTCAAGAAAAAACGCCTGTGTTTTGCAGGTTCATGGAAGGTGCCAGGAACCTGTCTGAGGAGGTTGCACCGGGCGGAAGGTTTTGTATTCTCAGCGTCCATGTCCCGTTCCCGTCATTCCATCGCCCTGCTCTGGCTGCCTCTCGCACTGATCTCCGCCGCGCTTGTGCTGCGCTGGTTCAAGCTGGTGTCACCAGGCATGAACCTGCTGCCGAACTTTTCGCCCTGGATGGCGCTGGCATTCACGGGAACGCTGGTGATGCCGAAGGCGCTGCCCTGGTGGGCATGGCCGGTGGCGATGCTGGGGGTGAACCTGGCCGCCCTGGGCGCCGGTCCGGCCCTGGATCCTGAAAGCCTGGCGATCTACGGCATGTACGGTGTCGCCTCCTTCCTGGCCTCGCGTCAGCGTGGTGCTCCGTCCGTGGCGGGCGCACTCGCCGGTGTGGTGGCCTGCAGCCTGGTGTTTTATGCGGTGACGAACACGGCGGCCTGGCTGGTCGAGCCGGCCTACGCGAAGAGCTTCATGGGCTGGCTCCAGGCGCAGACGTCCGGACTGCCGCAGTATCCGCCAAGCTGGACCTTTTTGCGCAACTCCTTGTTAAGCGACCTGGGCTTCAGCCTTGCACTGCTCTGCGCCTTCAATGTCGAGGCCAGGCTGCGCTCGGCCCCGCCGATGCCCTGGATGGCCGGGGCGACGGCTTGAAAATGAAGGAGGAGCAGAACTGAAGTCTGAAGGCCGAAGCTCGAAATCCGAAGCCCGGTTGCGGAATGTCAAATTGGATCGGTGACTTCGGGTTTCGATCTTCGGGTTTTAATCCTATGATGCCCGCATGTCGAAGCTGACCCCAACGAGCCTGCCGGGTGTGCGCCCGCATGGGCGTGGGGCGGCGGTGAACACGAGGCAGCGGTTCTCCGAGATCCAGGTCAGCTATGACGAGGGCGAGGAGCCGTCGAAGGTGGCGACCAAGGTGTTCCGGGATCATTCGAGCTCGGTCATCTCGCGGCACAACAGCCCCGACCTGCCCTTTGGGGCCAGCCTGAATCCGTACCGGGGCTGCGAGCATGGCTGTGCTTATTGTTATGCGCGGCCGACCCATGAGTGGCTGGGCTTCTCCGCCGGGGTCGATTTTGAAAGCCGGATCATGGTGAAGGAGGACGCCCCGGCGCTGCTTCGGGCCGAGCTGGCCAGCGAACGCTATGTGCCCGAAAGCCTGTCGCTGAGCGGCGTCACCGATCCTTACCAGCCGCTGGAGAAGAAGCTGCGGATCACCCGGGGATGCCTGGAGGTGCTGGCGGAGTGCCGGCATCCGGTGGTGCTGATCACCAAGAACCATCTGATCACCCGGGACACCGCCCCCCTGGCCGAGCTGGCGCGGTTCCAGGCCGCCGCTGCGTACATTTCCATCACCAGCCTGGATTCGAGCCTGGCCCGGAAGCTGGAGCCGAGGGCGTCCTCGCCGGAGATGCGGCTGCAGGCGATCCGTGAGCTGGCGTCCTGCGGCGTGCCGGTGGGCGTGTCCGTGGCGCCGATCATCCCCGGGCTCAACGACAGCGAGATCCCGGCGATCATTGAAGCCGCGAAGGCGGCGGGGGCGCAGTTTGCCGGCTACACCGTGGTGCGGCTGCCGTTCAGCGTGAAGGACATCTTCGCCCTCTGGCTGGAGGAGCATTTCCCCGGCATGAAGGACAAGGTGCTGGGGCGGATCGAGGAGACGCAGGGGCGGACCTTTTCACACAAGGAGTTCGGCAAGCGCCTGAAGGGCGAGGGCGTCTGGGCGGGGCAGGTCGAGCAGCTGTTCAAGGTTTCGCTCAAGCGCGCCGGCCTGCTGCACCGGAGGCCGCAGGTGAGCGCCGCGCATTTCCGCCGGCCGCAGACGGGCGGGCAGATGGAGCTGGCGCTTTGACTGCAATTCCGCGTTGCCCTGGAGGCCGGGCAAACTAGCATGGCTGCATGCAGAAAATCCTTCGTTTTGCGCTCATCGCCCTGGTCACGGTCTGTCTTGTCGTGGGGATTGGCATCGGCGCCTTTTCCTGGTGGGTGATGCGCAGGATGGGGCCGGAGATCTGGGTGTCGCAGATCGAGCGTCAGCTGAACTGCCGGGTGGAGATCGCCGACGCGAGCCTGAGCCTGTTTTCCAGCCCTGCGAAGCTGGTGTTCAAGGGCTTCAAGATGGCGCCGCGTGACGCCGAGGTGACGAAGGTGCCCGGTGCCCGGACGCCGTTGAAGGAGGGCGCCGCGCCCATCGTCGTTCCTGAAATCTCTCTGGCGGTGAAGCTGGAGGACCTCATGAACCGTCGTTTGTTCGTCGAGCAGCTCAGGCTTGTGTCACCAGTGATCAGCGAGTCGATCAATGAAAGCGGGCGCAGCACCCTGGAGCCGCTGTTCAAGAAGCCCGGGCCGGACGCCCCCAAGGCCGTGCCTGTGGCGGCTCCGAAGGAGACCGGGGGCGCCGCGCCGCAGCAGGCGGAGGCGGCTGCGCAGGGTGGAGGGATGGAGGGCTTCGCCTTCTCCGTCAGCAAGGCCGGCATCGAGGGCGGCAGCCTGACCATTCAGAACGCCAGGACCACGGTGCTGGTGACCGGGCTCGATTTCAGCCTCGGCGAGATCGACATCGACATGCGCAACCTGGCCCAGCATAACAAGATGCTCGTCAGCCTGGAGGCCGCCGTGCAGGTCGTCGGCCAGGCCAGGATCGCCGGTGCCAGGCAGCAGGCCACGCTGGCCGACCTGAAGCTGTCCGGGGAGGGGACGATCACGCCGGTGGATCCGGCAAGCCGCACGCTGGTGCCGCGCACCGTGCTGAAGCTGACCCTGGCGAAGGGCTCGGTCATCGCCGGGCACATCACCATGGGCGATGCGGCAGGCAAGGAGATGAAAACCCTGCAGGATTACGGCATCGACCTCACCCCAGTCAGGGTCGGCGGTGAACTGCTGGAGCCGGCTGTTTTGGAGGGGGTGTTCCGAGCCAACATCTTCTCCGTGCTGGCGGACACCCGCTTTGCCTTCCCGGACTACGAGGTGGTGATCGCGCGCAAATCCCACGTCAACACGGCGGCGGACAAGCATGAGATCGAACTGCGTCTTTCCTGCGGCAAAGAGCTTCAGGATCGCCTGCAGAAGGGAATCGCCGGAGCCAAGGCCGGGGAATCCATCGCCCGAGGCCTGGTCAAGGCCCTGTCCGACGAACGCGGCCGGATGACCTTTGACATCGAGTCCGAAGGGTCGTTGTCGAACCCGACGATCAAGCCCAAGGTCGACCGCCTGCTGAAAAACCTCATGCGTGGTGAGGGGCTGGGCGACCTGCTGCAAGGGTTGCTCAAGAAGCTGTAGCAGGTGCTGATTGAAGCTCTGTCCGTGTCGATCAGGCGGAGCAAAGCGGCCATCTCGCTCCGCGAGTTGAGCTGGACGCCTGGCAGTTGTGTCATTCACGTCCACCAGGAACCCTGCGTTGTTGGCGGAAGCCTCTCGTTCACCTCGTTGCGGGGAGAGCCGGCTGGAAAGCTCAGGAAGTCGTTTTTGGCGGATGAAAGGCGGGGCGGACTCGTTTAACTGGCAGTGATGTCCCTGGTGACCCTTTCCAACGTTTCCAAGTCCTACCGTGATCCTGGCAGCCAGATCAGCGTGCCGGTTCTTCATGAAGTGAGCCTGACCCTTGAAGCCGGGGAGTCCGTGGCTGTGGTGGGACCTTCGGGCTGCGGCAAGAGCACGCTTTTGAACATCATCGGCACCCTGGATGCGCCGGATTCCGGCGAATACCTCCTGGAGGGGGAGAGCGTCGCTGGCTGCACGGCCGCGCGACTGGCGGAGCTGCGCAGCAGGAAGATCGGCTTCATCTTTCAGCTTCATCACCTCATGCCGCAGTGCACGGTCCTGGAAAACGTGCTGCTGCCCACCCTGGCCCTCAAGGAAAGCGACCCGGAGGTTCGTGGACGAGCCGAGGAGTTGCTGGAGCAGGTTGGGCTGAAAGACCGCCTGTCCTGGAGGCCTGCGCAGCTTTCCGGTGGGGAGAGGCAGAGGGTTGCCGTCGTGCGGGCCCTGATCAACCAGCCCAGGCTCATTCTGGCGGACGAACCGACCGGAGCGCTGGACGAAAGGAATGCCGAAGCTCTGACCAGCCTGCTTTTGGAACTGCAGAAGACGACGGGGGTCAGCCTGGTCCTCGTCACCCATCATCCGGCCCAGGCGGCACGGATGAGCCGGGTGCTGAGGATTCACGAAGGCCGCCTGCAGTGAACCTCCGTGGAGGCAGGCCATGCGGCGGGCAGCGAGGCTCTTGCATTCCGGGAGATCGCCCCTAATCTGCGCGCCCTTTTTAACCAACCCCAACAAGCAACACATCCACACAAGACCATGAGCAACCTCAAGCATGTCGCGGTCGTCGGCGCCACCGGAGCGGTGGGGGTGGAAATGCTGCGCTGCCTCGAGCAGCGCGGTTTCCCCGTCGGCCAGCTCACCCTTCTCGCCAGCGCCCGCAGCGCCGGAAAGAAGATGAAGTTCAAAGGTGAGGACGTGACGATCAAGGAGCTCACCCCCGAAAGCTTCGGCGGTGTGGACATCGCCCTGTTCAGCGCCGGGGGCGGCATCTCCCGTGACTTCGCCCCGCACGCGGTGAAGGCCGGGGCCGTGGTGGTGGACAACTCCTCCTTCTTCCGCATAGACCCAAAGGTCCCGCTGGTCGTCCCCGAGATCAATGCCGGGGACGTGAAGGGGCACCAGGGCATCATCGCCAACCCGAACTGCACGACCGCCATTTCACTGATGGCCCTTTACCCGCTGCATCAGGCCTTTGGTGTGAAGCGCATCTTCGCCTCCAGCTACCAGGCCGTGTCGGGCACCGGAGCGCAGGCCATCGAGGAACTGGCGAAGCAGTCCCGCGAGTGGGCGGCGGAAAACCGTGCCTGGGACGCCGCCAAGCTGGCCTCCGAGCCCCATGTCTACCCTCATCAGATCGCCTTCAACGCCATACCGCACGTCGACAGCTTCCTGGATACGGGCTATACCAAGGAGGAGATGAAGATGGAGAACGAGGGGCGCAAGATCATGCATCACCCCGATTTCCGCGCCTCGGTCACCTGCGTGCGCATCCCGGTCTTCCGCGCCCACAGCATCGCCATCAGCGCCGAATTTGAAAAGCCCGTGGACCTGGCGAAGGCCCGCGAGGTGCTCTCGAAGGCGCCAGGCCTGGATGTGATCGATGATCCGGCCAACAAAAAGTATCCTCTGGCCCTCGACATCGCCGGGCGTGACAACTGCGCGGTCGGACGGCTCCGTCTGGACTGTGCGCTGGACAACGGCCTGTCCTTCTGGGTGGTGGGCGATCAGCTCCTCAAGGGCGCGGCGCTGAATGCAGTGCAGATCGCCGAGTGCCTGGTCTGACGAACTTTCGGCAGCATTTTGGGAATCCGGGTCACCGTTCATCGACGGGCCCGGATTTTTCTTTGGCGGCGGCTGTGATCAGCCCGCCTTGGCCATCTCCCGGGCTTCCTTGTGCTGGCAGCGGCCGGTGCGGGCCAGCTCCTCGCATCGCGCCTCGATGCGCATGGACTTCATCTGCGGCTGGAAGCCCAGGCGGCGGGTGATGCAGTCATGCAGCAGGGCGGCGTTGTCGTCCTCGAACTCCACCACGCGGTCGCAGTCGAGGCAGATGAGGTGGTTGTGCTGCGGCTTGTCGAGAAAGTTTGGGTCGTAGTAGGTCTGGTCCCGGCCGAAATCGACCTCCCTCAGCAGGCCGCACTCCACCAGGAGCTGGAGGGTGCGGTAGATCGTGGCGCGGGAGATGGTGCGGTCCAGCTTGCGGGCCTTTTCCAGCAGGTCGTCGGCATTGAAATGGTCATCCGTGGCAAAGGCGGCCTCGACGATGACCTCCCGTTGCTTGGTGCGACGAAGGCCGGATGCGGAGAGATGCGTTTCCAGCCTTTCTTTGATTCGGGGGTCCATGTTGAGACGAGGCTAGGCAAATTGAGAATGAAGGCAAGGCAGGATGTGACAAAGGCAAAAGATGAGCCTTGATCTCAACTGCGCCGGGCTCCGCCAAAGTAATGTCCGAGAGCTTCGATCATGCCTTCACTGGCCGGGCGGGTGGCGACGAAGCCGCCATGACGCAGGACGTGAGCCTTCACGGGCGGCAGGCCGTTGCCAGGGGTGGCGATCATGCTGGCATGCTGTGGATCGAGCATGGACAGGTCGTTGTGATTGTCACCGGCGGCGAAGCAGCGGGCGGCGTCCAGGCCGAGCAGGCGGGCCAGTTCGCTGAGGGCGGTGCCCTTGCTGTAGCCGCTGTGGGAGAACCTCAGGTAAACGCCGTTGCGATGGTAGCCGATGTCCGGAAACTGGCGTGAGTGGGTGTCGATGAAGCTGCAGATGACATCGAGTTCCTCGTCCGTGGTGCCGACGATGCCGAGCTCGCCGTAGTCGCCCTGGAGAAACTGGGCCCGTGTCTGGGTCTCGACCATCTGACGAATGGCGAGCAGGGAGGCCTCATGGTCGCGGACAAAGCGTTCATGGGCCTTGCGGGCCTGCTTGTTCCAGGCGCCAAAGTCGGTCCACTTGCTGAAGAGGCCCGGTTTGTAGATGTCGCACTCCTGGGCGATGATGTAGTCGGGCTGCATGAAGATGCCATGCTGGGCGAGGCCCTGGACGGTCTGGGAAAGGCTGCGGCCCGTGTTGATGACCCAGGCCGCGCCCTGGGCGCGAAGCTGCTGGATCATCTGGCCGAGGGATGGGTGGAAGACCGGGTCGCCTTCGGGATTGATCAAGGTGCCGTCAAAGTCAAAGCAGAGGATGAAGTTGGGCTTGGGGGCGGCCATCGGTACTTGGATTTAGCAGGCGGGAGGGCCGGGGGGGCAACAGGAAAAGAAGGGGGCAAACGAAAAAGCTCAGGCCTGATGAGCAAGGACTCTCCAGACGGCCAGCCCGCCCAGGGTGAAGGCATGGATGGCCGTGGCCCAGCGTCCACCGTCGCGTCGTCGGGCCCGGTGCAGCAGGCCTTCAGTGCCGCAGACCAGGCTGATGGAAAGCGGGATGACCAGGGCGTGCAGATGGCGGACGGAGAGCACCCGGGCGTCCCAGAGGGCGGTGAGGACGCAGAGAGTTGTGGCAAGCAGGACAAAGATCACCGTGGTGGCGGTTTCCGGGTGAAGGCGCTGGCCGGCATGACCTGGTCGGGCCGTGGTGGTTCGGAGCATGAGGGCAAGAGCCAGCATGCCTGCGGTCAAGACAGCGAACGACCGAAGCACCCTGTGCATGTCCTGGTGGATGATTTTTCCGCCCAGGAACAGACGTTCCCGGACGTCGTTCATGGTCAGGCCTGGCAGGATGTTGGCCAGGGAAGGACGGTCCAGGGCCGGTGAACGGGCCAGGCTTGCTGAGTCGGGGTGGGATTCCATCCATTGCTGTGCGGCAGCGGCATCGCTCAGCCACCGCACATGATCGACATGGCTGAAGAAGGCGTCGCCGAAACGTTCGTAGGCTGCCTGAAGCCTGGGGCCGGTGATGAAGAAGAAGGCGGCGGCCATCATGAGCAGGCCGAGCCAGTGATTGCGCCAGACCCACTGGGAGATGCCGGTGGGGGTGGTGAAATGCGTTGCGGCCCAGCCCCAGAGGGCGCGCAGCGTGCTGATGAGGACAAAGCAGCCGACGATGGTGAAGACCAGACGGTCTTCGAATAGCCAGGCAATGGCGGCGCTGATGCCGATCATCGCATAAACCCAGAGGGAGTTTCTGCGCAGGGCCTGGATGCAGCCAAGCCAGAGAAGCAGGAGGGCGGTGTGAAAGAAAACCTCGCCGGTGAAGAACGGCATCACCGGCAGGAATCCGTCCAGGGCGGCCACGACCAGCAGCCAGAGGGTCGTGGCAAGGCTGAAGGTCCGCGAGCAGACCAGGGTGAGCAGGATGAGAAAGCCCAGCGTGAAGCCCAGCCGGAACATGCCGGTGCCGAGAAGGGTGGCTTCGACATCCATGCCATCACCCATCCAGGCGGCCATCCAGGGCCAGAGAGGCTGCACCAGGCCGTCGGAGCGATGGGGGGCCATCTTGTGAAGCGGTTCCGAAAAGCTGAGGCTGAAGTCAGGCTTCAGATCCTGGGCGGTCACTGTCATCAGCTCAAGGTTTTCGACCTCGGCCTTGGTCAGCTGCTCTGGCCTGTGTTTTCGGATGTCGTTGACGGAGCTGGAAAAAAGCAGCCAGAGGGTCATGCCCAGCCCGCAGAGCAAGACGATCTGGCGAAGCCAGAAGCGGAGCCTGGGGTGCGTCTTAAGGGCGGCCATGTCGGACGATGATCCCACGAGATAAGCCAATCAGAAGGATCCTGGCAAGCATCGCGGGGAAGGGCTTGTCATTTTCGCAAGGATGACCGGCAAGGAGCCGCCTCATTCATGCGTGCCTGACCAGGGGCAGCCGCTGGATCAGGGAGGGGATTCCCCGCCTGTTGGCTCCGCCGGGCCGGAGGGCGGTGGCGGCTCCGCCGGTCCTTTGAGGTCATGCAGCCGTGTGCGGGTGATCTGGGCGCGGCGTACGTCACGCTCCTCCGGGCTCAGTTCGATGCCGGCCCGCATTTGCAGGTGGGCGGGCTGGATTTCCAGGAGCAGCAGGTCGAGAAGGCCGCGGTCGCAGTCCGGGATGAGGTCGAGGTCGGCGCCCAGGCGGAGCAGGGACAGCAGGTTGAGCGCCTCCTTGGAGGTCAGCACATGGGAGTAGCGAAGGATGGCGAAGGCCCTGCCGACCTGGTCGTGCAGCATGGTGGCATTGTCCTCAAGCAGCTTGTGGCGGGCGTTGACCTCGTTGTTCACCACCCGTTCGATCACCTTTTCGATGGCGGCGATGATGTCCTCCTCACGTTCTCCCAGCGTGTGCTGGTTGGAGATCTGGAACAGGTTCCCGAGCGCCTCGGTGCCTTCTCCGTAAAGGCCGCGCACAGCCAGGCCGATCTTGCCGATGGCCTTGATGACGGGGTTGATCTGCTCCGTGAGGGCGAGCGCTGGCAGGTGCATCATGACTGAGGCGCGCATGCCGGTGCCGACGTTGGTGGGGCAGGCGGTGAGGTAGCCGAGTTCGCGGTCGAAGGCATAGGGAAGCCGGGCTTCGAGCTCGCTGTCCACATGATCCACGAGCTGCCAGGCGCTGCGCAGGTTGAGCCCCGGGCGGATGCCCTGGATGCGGAAGTGATCCTCCTCGTTGATCATGATCGACAGGTTCTGCCGGGCGTCGATGACGACCGCGCAGCCGGCGGCACGCGCCGCATGTTCGCGGCTGACGAGGTGGCGTTCGACCAGGACCTGCTTCTTGATCTTGCTGATGGTGGCGTAGTCCTCGCTGTAGTGCTCGGCCATTTCGGGCAGTCCTTCGACCACGGGGCGGGCCAGGTTGAGCAGGTCCAGGCGCTGGTGTTCCTGGCTGTAGCCGGGGAAGGGGAAGCCACGGAGATTGCGGGCAAGGCGCACGCGCGAGGTCATGACAACATCCGAATGTGGGCCGCTGCCCTGCATCCAGTCAGCCGGATGGTTGATGAGGGTCTTGAAGTTCATGGTCGGCGTCAGGTGGAAGGGGGGGGAGTCGTGGAAGCGGCGTCGTTGAGCCGGTCGATCTCCTTCTTGAGGGCGGCGGCATCCTCGTAGCGCTCTTCACGCACGGCGTTTTCAAGCTGTTCACGAAGCTGGGCGACCGTGGGTTTGGCCGGGGCCTGGAGCTGTGGTGGGGGCGGCGGCTGCGCGGGGGGCTCGGTTCTCGGCGGAGGTGAGAGGAGCTTCACCGGCGGCGGATTGTCCGGAATCAGGGCGGCACGAGCCGGGACCTTGCCCTTGTGGGTGGTGCCCTTGTGCATGGCGCGAAGCAGGTTGTCGAGGCCCTCACGGAAGGTGTTGTAGCACTCTGGGCAGCCCATGCGGCCGATCTTCTTGAGCTGGGAGGCGGTGAAACCACAGGCTTCGCAGGCCGGCTCGGCCGCAGCGTGAGAAGACGGAGGATGGGAACTCAGGAAGGCCTCCGCCAGGCCGAAGCCGGCTTCATCGGTCACTCCCTTGGCCTTGGAGCAGGCGTCACACAGGTTCACCGTTGTCATCTGCCCGTTGATGATCTGGGTGAGGAATACGGTGGCTTCATTTTCGCAGACGTCGCACTTCATGGAGGGGATACGCTTACGGTGGCGCAAGGGAGGCGTCAACGGGCCTCGGCGCCAGTCATTTCCGCGTCATATCGTTGCTTGAACGGCGCTGATACCGTCGCCATCATGAGGGATGCCCTCAGAAGGACCCATTTTCCGCTTCCAGGAACAGCATTTCATCAACCGCGAGCTGAGCTGGCTGGCCTTCAACGAACGTGTTCTCGACGAGGCGGCGCGGGCGGACCTGCCCGTGCTGGAGCGGGTGAAGTTCCTGGCCATCACGGCATCGAACATGGATGAGTTCTTCATGGTTCGCGTGGGGGCGCTTCAGTTTCTCCGGGAGCAGGGGCGCCGTGCCAAGGACGCCAGCGGGCTGACCCCCAGCCAGCAGTGGGACGCGATTCATGAGCGCGCCTCAGCTTTTGTCACCCGTCAGCATGAGCTGCTCTCTCAGACTCTCCTGCCCCTGCTGGCGGAGAAGGGCATCCGGCGGCTGCGTCCGGCCGAGCTGACGCCGGCCCAGCGCACCTACCTGGAGGACCACTTCATGGAGCATGTGTTTCCGGTGCTTTCGCCCATTGCCATCGAGGAGGGGGCGGCCCCTTCCATCCCGGCCCTGCAGCTGAACCTGCTGTGCACCGTGGCCTCGCAGTCGGCGGAGGGGGAAACCACCCAGCGCCTGGTGCTTGTCGGAGTTCCTGGGAACCTTCCACGCCATGTGGCTCTGCCTGAGGCCGAGGGGGCTCGCCATGCCTATGTCAACCTGGAGGACGTGATGCGCATGTTCCTGCATTGCTGCTTCCCGTCTGAAAACATCACCGCCACCGCCTGCTTCCGCATCAGCAGGAATTCGGACATCGCCGCCGATGATGAGAATGTGAGCGACCTCGTCAGCGAGATGGAGGGCATCCTCGACAAGCGCCTGCAGAGCCCGGCGATCCGCATTGAGATCGAGGAAGGGGCTCGTCGTGAACTTGTTTCCGCCATCCGCTCGATGGGTGATGCCGCCAAGGCGCAGGTCTTCACCATCCCTGGTGAGCTTGACCTGACCTCCTGTTTCGCCATCGCCAACCTGCCAGGGTTTGATGACCTGAAGATCGACGTGTGGCAGAGCCAGACACCGCCGCAGATCGGGCCCGGGGACAGCATGTTTGACGTGATCAAGCGCGGCGACCTGCTGCTGCATCATCCTTACGAAGGCTTCGAGCCCGTGGTGAAGCTGATCGAGGAGGCGGCGGTGGACCCCAATGTCATCGCCATCAAGCAGATCCTGTATCGAACCGCGAAGAACAGCCGCATCGTCGCGGCCCTGATCAAGGCGGCGGAGGCGGGCAAGCAGGTGACGGTGCTGGTCGAGCTCAAGGCCCGGTTTGACGAGGCCAGGAACCTGGACCGTGCCAACGAGCTGCTGAACGCCGGCGCCCAGATCATCTACGGCGTGCGCGGCCTGAAGACCCACGCCAAGGTCTGCCTCATCATGCGGCGCGAGGCCGGGCATCTGGTGCGCTACATGCACTTTGGCACGGGCAACTACAACGAGGCGACGGCGCGGCTTTACACCGACATCAGCTACCTGACCTGCCGGGCCGACTACGGCAGCGACGCCAGCGCCTTCTTCAACACGGTCACCGGCCGTTCGCGTTTCGTGCATTTCCAGAGGCTGAGCATGGCCCCCTTCGGGCTTCGTGAGCGCCTGCTGTCCATGATCCGCAGTGAAACCGAGCGCGCCCGGCAGGGCGAGACGGCCGAGATGCTGCTGAAGATGAATTCGCTCGAGGATCGTGAGATGATCGAGGCGCTCTACGAGGCCTCGCAGGCCGGGGTGAAGATCCGCCTGAACATCCGCGGCATCTGCTGCCTGCGGCCCGGGGTGAAGGGGGTGAGCGACAACATCACGGTCGTCAGCATCATCGACCGCTACCTGGAGCATGCCCGCATCTACGTCTTCAGGCAGGGCGGGCGCTCCGTCGTCTTCATCTCCAGCGCGGACTTCATGAACCGCAACCTGTCAAAGCGGGTCGAGCTTCTGGTGCCCGTGGAGGATCGTGAGGCCAAGAAACGGCTGATTCACATCCTCGAAACCCATTTTGCCGACACGGCGCGTGGAAGGACTCTGCGCAGCGATGGCACCTGGCATCTGCCGCAGGTCGCCCACAAGAAGGCGAAGCGGTCCCAGGAAGCCTTTGCCAGGGAGGCGGCCCGCCGCAGCAAGCAGCGCAACCAGTCGCCGGACGTGCTGGTTCCTCATGTGCCGAAGGCGTGACGGGGAGACCATCACGCCTTCGTTAAGCGGAAGAGGGCATGTCAGGAATCCTCCGGCAGGAGGTTCCCGGGATTACTTGAAGAACAGGGGGATCACCAGGATGGCGAGCACGTTGACCACCTTGATCATGGGGTTCACGGCAGGACCTGAGGTGTCCTTGTAGGGGTCGCCGACGGTGTCACCTGTGACGGCGGCGGCGTGGGCGAAGCTGCCTTTGCCACCGTGGTTGCCCTCTTCGACATACTTCTTGGCGTTGTCCCAGGCACCACCGGCGCTGGTCATGGCAATGCCGACGAAGAGGCCGGTCACGATCGTGCCGATGAGCAGGCCGCCGAGGGCTTCCTTGCCCAGGAAGGCCACGCCGATCACGAAGACGATGGGCAGCAGGGCGGGAACGATCATCTGCTGAAGGGCGGCCTTGGTGACGATGTCGACGCACTGGCCGTATTCAGGCTTGTCAGTGCCGGTGAGAATGCCGGGTTTGAGACCGATCTGACGACGGACCTCAAGGACAACGGCACCCGCCGCGCTGCCGACGGCGTCCATGCCGAAGGCGGTGAACAGGTAGGGCAGCAGTCCGCCGATGAACAGGCCGATGATGACCTTGGGGTTCATGAGGTCGAAAACTACCTCCTTGAGGTTCAGGAAGGCCTTCAATTCTTCGACGTAGCTGCCGAAGAGCACCATGGCGGCGAGGCCTGCGGAGGCGATGGCGTAGCCCTTGGTGACGGCCTTCATGGTGTTGCCGACGGCATCCAGCTCATCCGTGATCTTGCGGACATCCTCGGGCAGGCCGGACATCACGGCGACGCCGCCGGCGTTGTCGGTGATCGGGCCGAAGGCGTCGAGGGAGACGATGATGCCGCTGAGGCTGAGCATGGAAACGACGGCGATGGCGATGCCGTAGAGGCCGGCGAGATCCCAGCAGGCCCAGATGGAGGCGGCGATGCAGAGGACGGGGAGCAGCGTCGCGTGGTGGCCGACGCTGATGCCGGCGATGATGTTGGTGGCGTGGCCGGTTTCCGAGGCCTTGGCAATGCGGCGGACCGGGTGGTGGGCGGTGCTGGTGAAGTAGTTGGTGATCCAGACCACGGCAAAGGTCAGCGCCAGGCCGATCAGGGCGCAGTAGAAGAGGGCGGAGGGAGTGACGGTGACGCCTGCCATGTTGATCGGTGCGGGGAAGATGGCTCCGGTGGCCCATTTGAAGAGGATGGCGGCGACGATGCCGGAAACGGCGACACCTCCCACCAGGGCAGGAGTGGCCTTCTGCTTCACGAAGTTCACCCAGCCGATGCCGAGCAGGGAGGCGATGATGGCCAGGCCGCAGAGGACAAAGGGATAAACGAGCACTGCATGATTGCCTTCCGGAGCGGTGAGGTGGCCGACCAGCACGCCGCCGATGAGGCTGACGGCATAGGTTTCAAAGACGTCCGCAGCCATGCCGGCGCAGTCACCGACGTTGTCGCCCACGTTGTCGGCGATGGTGGCCGGGTTGCGGGGATCGTCTTCATTGAGGTTCTGCTCGATCTTGCCAACCAGGTCGGCGCCGACGTCAGCCGCCTTTGTGTAGATGCCGCCGCCGAGACGGGCAAAGACGGAGATGAGCGAACTGCCGAGGGCCAGGCCGATGAGGGAGTCGATCGCAGCCTTCACCCCGGACATTTTTTCCACGATCAGGAAGAAGACTCCCACGGAGAGCAGGCCGAGGGCCACGACGAGCAGTCCTGTGACGGCGCCGCCGTTGAAGGCAATCTTGAGGGCCGGATGGGCGCCTTCCCGGGCGGCCCAGGCGGTGCGCACGTTGGCGCGGACCGCAATGGTCATGCCGATGTAGCCGGCGACCAGGGAGCAGACCGCTCCGATGATGAAGCCGGCGCTGGCCACGCCGCCGCGGACGTAATAGACCGCCACGAAGATCACCACGGCGATGAGGCTGATGGCGCGAATCTGACGGTTCAGGTAGGCCTTGGCACCCTGCTGGATGGCGCCTCCGATCTCCGCCATCTTCTCGTTGCCCGGTGAGGCTTTGAGGATCTGGCGGATGAGGAGCAGAGCAAAGCCCAGACCCACGACGGCGAGGACGAGTGACGCAGGGATGCCTTGGGTGAGGAGGAATGACATGGGCAGGGGACGGGAGCTGTGGTTGGGTTGGGAAAAAGGCGGCGGATTCTAGCGGGTCGGCAACCTCTGGCAACAGCCTTTTCCATCGGCTTCATCTCCGTTCCTAGCGTTTTAGTATTGGATGTCAGCCCTTTTAGGGGTGAGTGGGAGGAAATCTGGGCTGACGGCTCCGACATTCCTGAAATCTTCACTGGCCCCGCCGTCCTGTTCATGGGATTTTATCAACATGAAGCCATGCCTCGTTTTGCTGATCCCGGTTCTTCCGATTTTATCGGCCTGTGTCCGTGTGCCCACGGCCCGGGTGGTGGCGGAACAAAAGGCCTTTGAACCGGTGCAACGGGTGCTGGAAAAGGGCTGCGTGCACTGCCATGGGGACAACCGCCTGTCCTCGATGCCCTCGATTGAAAGTTCAAGGACGCTGGCCAGGCTTGTGGGAACTGGAAAATGGATTGTTCCGGGGCGTCCTGAGCTGAGCCGCTTTTACCAGGTCGTTGTTTTTCCCGACGAGGTTCCTGGGGCGATGCCGCCGACGGGGCATGCGATTTCCAGCAAGGATGCCGCCATTCTTAAACAATGGATCCTGGATGGGGCGAAGGTGCCGGCCGGACCGAAGATCCACTTCACACCCCTCGGTCAGATGCCGAGGTCGATGTGATCATCCCTTCAGCTGGACCTTCACGCGCTCTTCCTGCTCGGGCGTGGGTGACCTGGGGGCTTCGGCGGGAATCTGGAGCAGGGTGATGATGTTGGAGGCCAGGACATAGATCAAGGCCGCCCCGACCGCGCCGCCGATGGCGACAAGCCTGCGCTGGCCTGGGTTTTCCGTGGAGATCATCGTGTAGATGCGAAGGCAGATCAGAGCCCACAAGGCCGTCAGCGCTGGCGGAACATAGGGCAGGGCGGAAAGGTAGGACTCCATGCCGGCAACCTAAACTTGAGGTCCGTGGCTCGTCACTTCGTTTTTCTGACGGCCCATCAGCAGCGTCCAGCCGGTCATCACCGGGTTGATTCAGCGGTTCAGGATTCTCCAAGCTGGCGTTCAGCCCAGGTCAGGATGCGGCCGACCTTCTCGGCGTCCTGGGCCTCCTTGGCTTCTTCAAAGGCCTCCCTGGCCTTGAGAAACTGGCGGATCAGGGGAAGTGAAATGAGCTGCTGGGCCTGTTCCTCAACCCGGGTGTAGCGCTGGCGGAGTTCCTCCAGGTCGGTGTTTCCAGGTTCGAGCCGGGTAAAGTCGGGTGTTTCATCCTGCGCAGGTTCCTCCGCCCGGCTTTCCTTGGCAAGCTTGTCCAGGGCGGCATCGGCTTCATCCCAGGCTCCGGCCTTGACCAGGCCTTCGATCTCCCTTCCACGTTCACTCATCGCCAGGGTGGGCTTGATGCCAAGGGATTCGACGGCGGCGCGCAGCTTCTCCGCCTTCTGATGCACGCGAATCTGGATGCCGTCGTTTTTAGCCAGCCTGCCCGGGGCCAGTGTGAGGGCCTTTTTCTGCTGGTCGGGGTTCAGGACATCACGCAGCTCGATGAGCGTCCGGAGCTGCAGCTGTTTGACGGGTTCTTCGGCATCCAAGAGGCTTGTCAGGGCCTGGGCGGCCTGTTCGGCGGTGGTTTTGCCGTCCTTGAGCAGAAGATTCAGCTCCTGCTGCCGTTCGCGGACGGAGGTCTCCATGGGCGCGGCCTTTTCCCTGGCGGCATTCAGGATGGACTGCATGGATGCCTCCTGCTCGGTGCTAAGCCCGAGTTCAGACTTTACGGCCGAGATCATCTCCGGGGTGATGAGGCCTTTTTGCAGCCAGGCATCAGGGCTGGCATGGGCAAGCAGGACGGTGGCGAGTGTCAGCAGGAGAGGCTTCATGGCAGTTGGATTGTAAGGTGAGGTGGGAGAAGTGTGTCGCTTGGCAGGGATGGTGCGTCGAAGGCAATGCTGGTGAACAGGGGCGAACCCTGTGGCGTGAACAGTTCCGGCAGCTCGGCTCCGAGGTCGCCGACGGGGCGGTGGATGCCGTCCTGCCGGCCGAGGAAAAACAGCAGAGCCAGGCTGGCGAGAGCCAGGGACCAGCGGAGGGCGGGCCTGGTTTCCTTGGCCGGCAAGCAGGCGGGCTGAAGGTTCAGGGGATTCCTCCAGGCAGGCGCGATGCTTCGATCCTGTTCCCGCAGCCGGGCAAAGGATTCCCTGAGGTCGTGGTCGGTTGGATCGTTCATCTTAGTGGGCGGGCGCAGGGGATTGCAGGAGCGTGCGCAGCCGGGCCTTGCCACGTTCGTAATGCTGACGGGCGGAGCCCGGGCTGATTTTCATGACCGCCGCGGCTTCGTTGACCGTCAGGTCCTGATAAAAAACCAGGTGCAGCACTTCGGCCTGACGGGCGGGCAGGCAGGCCAGGGCCTGCTTCAGTTCTTGAATTCGTTCGCCTGCCTCCATCTGACGGGCGGGGCAGGGCGGGGATGACTGGGGGTGCCCGGTGACCTGGGCAAGCAGACGGCTGAGCAGGGACTCCCGATGTCGAAGGCGGCGGTGTTCCTCCAGGGCTGTGAGCCGGATGACACCGAACCACCAGGTCTTGAAGCTGGAACTGCCGGAAAAGTCCGCGCGGCCGGCGACCACTTTGAGATAGGCGTTTTGCAGCACGTCCTCGGCCCGCGAGGGGTTGCCGCCGCAGCAGTGCATCGCCCAGCCGAACGAGTCTGTGTGCAGTGCTTCGAGTTGCTGGGCCGTTTCGTGCTCCATTCATTTCCTTTCTTGGTGACACGAAGCCGGACCTGATATGACAGGGGCTGTCTTTTTTCAGGTTCGGGGCCTTGCTTTGACTCAAGGCACCGAGGCGTTGATGGGCGGGCTGGTGCGGGCGGCCTCCCAGGCGGCCACTTCCTGCGGTGGTGTGGTTTTTGGATCGGTGGCCAGCAGTTTCTTCCAGCAGTCCAGGGCCGGCGCGGCCACATAGGAGACGAAGTCCGGATCATCCTTGGAGCTGGGTTCCGCCATGGTCTGCCGCCAGGCTTCCTGATGATGTTCCAAGGCCTCGGCATGACGCCCCTGACGACGGCGGATGGCCGCCATGGCGTGCAGGTCATAAATCCGGTCCTTGTAGCTGGCGTTGCGCTGCGTGTGGCTCTGATAGCTGCTGCGGTAGGCGGCGTGCGCCTCCTCCAGGCGGCCTGCCGCCTCAAGCCTTTCCGCCAGCAGCATGTGCGCCCTGGTGATGCGCTGTCCGTTGCCGTCATCAAAGGCGAGGGCAAGCGCGTCACGCGCGACAGAGACGGATTCGGCATGTCTGCCGGCATGGCCGAGGGCGGAGGCAAGATGGCGCAGGCTGTCGGCGGCTTCGGACCGGCGCAGAGATGCATCCACGCCCTCATCCGGCTGACGGGCGAGGACCAGCGCCTCCCTGGCGTGGGTGATCGCCACTTCGTGAAGGCCTGCCTTGGATGCGTAGGTCACCAGGGTGCCATACTCCCGGAACAGCCGCTGCCGGTCGCCCGACCTGACCTTGTCTACGAGTTCACGCTGAAGTTCGGCCGCCCGGGCATGCTGGCCAGCCTGGCTGTAGGAGGCTGCTACACGCCTGAGAAAATCCTTCTCATAGATGTTCATGATGCCGTTTTTCTCAAGCAGGGTCCGGGTTTGCTCATGTTGTTTCAATGCATCCGAATGCCTGCCTGCCAGATGCAGCGCCTCCGTCCTCGTGAGCAGGACGGCAAAGTGACGTTCGGGCGGCAGCCGGTGCTTTTCAGCGGCTGCGGCAGTCTCGTTGGTGGCGGCCAGAGCGAGGGGGATGTTGCGCAGCTTCACCCACACACGGGCCAGCAGGTTCTGCACGTCAAACCATTCCAGGCTGCCACGCTCTCCACGGGCTTCGATCCGTTCCTTCAGCACGGCCAGCCGTTTGGCCGCTTCGGTTCGGTCGCCATGGTTCATCATGGCAAAAAGATGCCCGATGGCGGCCTCATGCGCCTGCTGGCTGTCCTCTCCATGCCGGGCCGCGGTGAGCCGGGCCAGCCGTTCGAGCGAGGGGATGCTGAGCTTCCTTTCACTCATGCTTTCATAAAGGTGGCTGATCTGCCTCTGAAGGCTGATCTGCAGGTCCGGGTCGCTGATTTCATCAAGCTTCTTCTGACTGACGCTGAGCCCCTCCCTCAGGGCCTCCGGATTGCGGCCGCGGTTGACCTCCGTGGCCACGTCATCCAGCAGCGAGGTCAGGAATGCCGCCGTCTGACGGCTTCGTAAGGCTTCCTGCTCGGCGATGGCACGCGCCATCTCCGCCGCACGCGCCTGCCAGAGTGCCACGGCAAGCCCGCTGAAAAGGGCTGCCAGGCTGATGCAGGCCGCCAGGGCCAGGGCCTGATGCCGCCTCACCCAGCAGGATGTCAGGTAAGCGACGCTCGGCGGACGTGCGGCCACGGGTGAATGTTCCAGGAACCTGCGGATGTCGGCGGCCAGCTGTGCCGCTGTTGAATACCGCCGCTCCCGATCTTTTTCCAGGGCGCACAGCGTGATCCAGTCGAGGTCCTTTGGGAGGCTGTCCGTCGCCCTGCCCCCGGGCTTTCTCCTGACGCTCACGGAAGGGCGCGCCGGTCGTTCCTCCTTCAGGACCCTTCTCATCTCCTCCATGCTTCTTGACGTCAGCGCCGCGATGTCAAAGGGCTGGCGGCAGGTCAGAAGCTCGTACAGCACCATGCCGAGCGCATAGATGTCGCTGCGCGTGTCCACATCCGGTGTGCCGTCGAGCTGTTCGGGCGACATGTAAAGGGGCGTGCCCAGGAACATGTCCTGACGGGTCAGCAGGGTGGCGTCCTCCTCGTTCAGGCCTGGGTCGACCATCTTGGAGATGCCGAAATCAATCACCTTGGGGTGGGCGCGGCCGTCCGTTTCACTGACCAGGATGTTCCCCGGCTTGAGGTCCCGGTGGATCACACCCCTCTGATGGGCATGCTGGACGGCGTCACACACCTGGTGGAACAGCTCCAGCTTATCCCTGATGGAAAGCCCGCGCCTTTCACAATAACGCGTGATGGGTTCACCGGAGACGAGTTCCATCGCGAAGCAGGGCCTGCCGTCCGAGGTGGTCGATGCGTTGAACAAGGTGGCGATGTTCGGGTGGCTCATGCCCGCCAGGGCCTGCCTTTCACGCTGGAACCGTGAAATGACATGACGCGAGTCCATGCCCGCCTTCAGGACCTTGAGCGCGACTTCCTGCCTGACGGGGGATGCTGTCGTCGCCCGCCAGACAACACCGAAGCCGCCCTCGCCCAGCCTTTCCACCAGGGTGTAGGGCCCGATCCGGTCCCCGGGCATGTCCTGCCAGTCGTCTTCCGCCAGCATCTGTTCGAAGATGTTCTTCTCACGGCCGATGATCTTGCCTGCTGCGTGCATGTCAGGTCAGTCTGATTTTCCGATGGAGCTTGTTGGAATGCGAATGTCTACTCATGACCCCTTGTCCAGGGGTGTGCAAAGTTCAAACAACGTTCGGTCTGAGTCAGGCTTTGTCGTGAAATTGGCAGTTCGTGCTGTGCGCCTGCATTTTTAAGAAGATGCGTCCCCATCGCTGCGTCTGCGTGTTTGGCCTCGCCGCCTCCGGCTCGCGTCCGCGCATTTTCAGCGTGATCGGGGATCTCCTGGTGCTGGTTGACTCAACTCCGGCCGTCATTTCGCCCGCGGCTTCAAGATTTCAAACCGCAAGGACCATTCATGTCCGGTCAGCTTTTCCCTTGCGGTTCATGAAGTGTGAAATAAATACCAACCGGTTTGTATGAAAAAGGCGGCGACCACTCCAAGGCGAACAAGGGATCCCGGCGCGACTCGGCAGAGGCTGATCGACGCGACGGTGCGTCTCATGCTGCGCCAGGGCTTTGCCGGCACTTCGGTGGACATGATCTGTTCGGAGGCGGGCGTCACCAAGGGCAGCTTTTTTCATCACTTTGAGAGCAAGGAGGCCATCGGCAGGGCGGCGGTCGAATGGTGGGGCCGCATGGGGACCTCCCTCTACAACGTGGCCTGGCAGAACTCCTCCGTCGGTCCGCTGCTGAGGCTGCATCAGATGCTCGACATCATGACTGGATTCACGATGCGCAAGGACCAGGATTGCGTGTGCATGGTGGGCATGATGTCGCAGGAGCTTTCCTCCACGAACCCGGTGATGCAGGCCGCCTGCGCCGCAGAACTGCAGAGCTGGACGGATAATGTCGCCAGGATGCTCGCCGAGGCGAAGAAGCAGCTCAGGCCGGTCAGGGACTTTGATCCGAAGGCCGTGGCCTGGTTCCTGAACAGCCTCTGGCAGGGGTCGATGCTCGTCGGCAAGACCGCCTCCTCCCAGGCCATGATCCGCGCCAATCTCAAGATCGCCCGGGATTTCGTGGACAGCCTTTTTGAATCCCCCCCGAAACCCGAAACCTAAAACTCGAAAGGCACACGCCATACGCACCATGATCAAGAAACTGCTCCTCCTCCTCGCCGCCGCCCTTGGCGTCATCCTTGCCGCCGCATCCTTTCAATCCGATGAAATGACCGTCACCCGGAGCCGGACGATCCCGGCCGCGCCGGAGGCGGTCTTCAAGGTTGTGAACGACTTCCGCCTCTGGGACGGCTGGTCGCCCTGGGCAAGGCTGGATCCGGCCATGAAGAAGTCCCTTGAAGGCCCTTTCGAGGGCGTGGGGGCGGTCTACCGCTGGTCGGGCAACAACGAGGTCGGTGAAGGCTCGACGCGGCTGGTGGAGAGCCTGCCTAACGAAAAGATTGGCATGAAGCTGGAGTTCGTCCGGCCGTTTGCGGGCGGGGCGGATGTGACCTTCAGTTTCAGCCCCCAAGGCGGCGGCACGAAGGTCACCTGGGCCATGCGGAGCAAAAAGCCCTTCATCGGCAGGGTGATGGGACTGTTCATGGACTGCGAGAAGATGTGCGGCGACCAGTTCAACGAAGGCCTGGCCAACCTGGCCGGCCTTGTCTCCAACGGTGCTGCGAAGAAGTGATCTGCCGGCTTTTTCCCATGAACACGTTCTTCATTCAACCCTGCCTCTTCTTTGCCGGCCGCTGCGAGGAGGCCCTGGCCTTCTACAAAGAAGCCATCGGCGCTGAAACGGAAATGCTGATGCGCTACAGCGACAGCCCCGAGCCCTGTGCCCCGGGCATGATCCCCGCCGGTTACGAAAGCAAGGTCATGCACGCCAGCTTTCGAGTGGGAACCACCGTTCTCATGGCCTCGGACGGCTGTGGCGGCATGGATCCCTTCAGCGGCTTCTCGCTGTCGCTCAGCGTGGCGGATGAGGCGGAGGCCGACCGGGCTTTCGCCGCACTGCTTGAAGGCGGCGAGGTCGTCATGCCGCTGGCCCGGACCTTCTGGTCGCCGAAGTTTGGCATGCTCAAGGACAGGTTCGGACTTGGCTGGATGATCAGCACCGTGGCAGGATGCGGGGAGGACAACGCATGAACGCCGTCGCCCCCCATGAAATCCTCAGCTCGCGCCTCCTGAACCATCCGCGCGAGCAGGTGTTCGAGGCCTTCAGTGATCCGGCGCGTCTCACGCTTTGGTTCGGGCCCGCCGGTTTCACGAGCACCTTTGAAACCTTCGACTTCCGCCCGGGCGGCGAATGGGTCTTCGTGTTCCACGGCCCGAACGGGGTTGATCATCCGAACCGGAGCCGCTTTGTCGAAGTCGTGCGGCCGGCATGCATCGTCTATGACCATGTAGTACCGCCGCGTTTTCGCATGACAATGACGCTGGAGGAAGAAGCCGGAGGCACCCGGCTCACCTGGCGCATGGCCTTTGAAGCCGCTTCGCTCTGCGAGGCGTTGAAGGGTGTCTGCGTTCCCGCCAATGAAGAGAACTTTGACCGGCTCGAGGCACAGCTTTCCCGTTCCTGACCCTGCCTCCTTCAACTCATCATCCCATGAAATACGCACCCCACATCGCCTCCCTCCTTCTCGGCGGGCTCTTCATCATGTCCGCCTCCGTCGTCCTTCTCGGCATGGCGCCGACACCGGAGCTTCCGAAGGACACTCCCATCGCCGCGTTCATGGCGGCGTTTGGCCCCACCGGCTACATGACCTTCGTGAAGGTGCTGGAGATGCTTGGCGGCCTGCTTGTCCTCCTGCCACGCACCCGCAATGTCGGCCTGCTCATCCTCGGTCCCATCATCGTCAACATCCTGGCCTTCCATCAGTTTGTGGCCAAGGACGGCATCCTCCAGCCGATGCTCCTGGGCATTGGCCTGCTCTCCGTTTACCTGCTGTGGGTGGAGCGCGGCAGGTGGAAGGCGCTCGTTTCATGAAGCCCCTCGTGGCATCCCGGAGGCTTCAGCCGATCAGCAGCAGCCTCGGCTGTCCGGGCACGGGGTCCGGGGCGCGGTGAATGCAGGGTGGAACCGGGCAGCCAGGATAAAGCGTGGCGATCCTCCAGAGAACTCCGGCGCCGAACGACCAGGGTTTTGCCCCTGGCCGCGGCAGGTAGTGCAGGTCATGAAAATGGTCGCTCAGCCATTCCTCAAAGGCCTCGTCGTCCGCCCCTCCGAATTCCCGCAGCAGCAGGGATCTCGCCGCAGGGTCGTCGATGCGGCGCACGGCCATTCCGTTGGACAGCCCTTCGGACGAGGCGCCATGATAGGTGCAGAGCCAGGTGTCCGCCTCGGCCGTGGCGCTGTCGGCATGGAAGGAGCACACGTCCGTCCGGAGCGCTGCCGGCCGCAGTTCGTGGGCATAACCATGAATGCCGTCAAGAACCACCTCGACACCATGTTCGCGAAGCATCCGGACGTCGGCCAGCATGGTGGAGACGGCCTGCCTGCCCGCCGGGCTCAGTTCCAGTGCGCAAAGACGGTCTTCATCCAGCGTGCTGATTCCTGGAGGCAGGCCGAGGGCCCGGACGACTTCGGCAAAATCACCCTCCAGATCACGCGGCCAGCCAATGGCGTTCACGCCGTCGGCAAAGGGCGTGGAGACGAGCTCCTCAAATGTTTGTACGATCCGGTGCAGGATGACGAAAGGGGATGGGCTGACTGCCTGCCGGATCAATCCACGAAGCGGCTGCGCAGGTGCCGGAGATGATGTCTGGCGTTGGTGGAAGAGCCCGTGGCGGTCTTCATGACCTCACCCGGCAGGATCGAGCCGCCTTGGGCATGGACCTTTTCACGCAGCCAGGACAGCAGCGGCGCATAGTCGGCCCTGTCGATGGAGGAGGCGATGCGGCGCTGCTTGCGGGCCGTGGCGAAGAGCTGGGCTGCGTTGAGATTGCCAAGCGTGTAGGTGGCGAAGTAGCCGAGGCCGCCCATGCTCCAATGAATGTCCTGGAGGCAGCCGCGGGCGGCGTCAGGCGGTGTCATGCCGAACAACTCCTTGAACAGGGCGTTCCAGGCCTCCGGCACGTCCTTCACGGACAGGGCGCCGGAGATCATCCGTCGTTCGATTTCGAAGCGCAGCAGGATGTGCAGGTCATAGGTGGCCTCGTCCGCCTCGACGCGGATGAAGGAGTATTCGGAGCGGTGAACGGCCTTCAGGAAGTCATCCAGGCCGATTCGGCGCAGGTGAGGGAAGATTTCGGCGGCGCGTGGCAGCCACTTTTCCCAGAACGGACGTGACCTTCCCACATGGTTTTCCCAGAGGCGGCTCTGCGATTCATGAATGCCCAGCGAGCAGGCGCGGCCGGAGGGCAGTCCGAAGTCGTTCTCCGGCAGGCCCTGCTCATAAAGCCCGTGCCCGGCCTCGTGCAGCACTCCGAAGAGTGAGGAGGTGAAGTCACGTTCGTCGTAACGCGTGGTGAGTCGCACATCGCGGGGTCCCAGCGTGGTGCAGAATGGATGGGCCGTGGTGTCAATCCGCCCGGCCTCGAAATCAAAGCCGATGCTGGCGGCGATCTCCGCATTGAGCAGCTGCTGTTTGGCGACGGGATAGCTGCCGCGCAGCAGGTTGGGCCGGATGCTCCGGCCGCGTTCGACGGCGTTGCGGGCGATCTCCGCGAGGTCAGGCTTCAGTTTGGCAAACAGAGCCGCCACCTCCCGGGTGCGGGTGCCGCGTTCGTAGCCATGAAGCAGGGCGTCATAAGGCTCCTCCGCATAGCCCCAGAGGTCCGCTTTGCGCCGGGCGATGCCGAGCAGCTTCTCCAGATGCGGTGCGAACAGGCTGAAGTCGGACGTCTTGCGCGCCTCGACCCAGGCATGCTTGGCATGGGCCGTGAGTTCGCTCTCCTCCACGACGAGACGGTTGGGGATCCTGGCGTTGCGCTCGTAATCCTCGGCCAGGATCCGCACGTTCGCCGCCTGGACGGGCTGGCGGAGGCGCGAGGCCTGGGCTTGATGGATGAGCTTCTGCATCATGCGCCCAGTGGCGAGTGCGTGGGCCCGCCCGCTCAGCCAGGACATCTGCCTGGCTCGGAACGGCAGCGCCTTCGCGGGCATGTGGGTTTCCTGGTCCCAGGACAGGATGGATTCGGTGGAGGCAAGGAGGGCGACTTCGCGGACGTGATCGCAGAGCTGGTCGTAGGCGGCGGCTGGCATGAGCCGCCCATGATTGAAAGCCCGCCCCGGCGTGCAAGCCGCCATTTGTCAGCTTTCCTCATCCCATCCGGCCAGCTCAATGACTCCGAACGAGCCCGGCACATGGAAGTCGGCGCGCTCCGTGCCGGGGTTCACCCACGGCAGCCAGCTGCGCCGCAGGCTGCCGTCGGGCAGGACGGAGAAGTCGGCACGATACAGGCCGGCGTAAAGTCGGTTCGCGCCCGGCCTGAGGACGCCAAGGCTTTCAAGGGTTTCAAGCGGCAGGCTGCCGGTGACATGGCAGGCGTCCTGAGAAATCTCGGATCGCACCTCCAGCCCCGGGCACTGCCAGTCCCAGTCCATCTCCCGGTAAAACCGCGCCCGGTATTCAAGCACCTCGCCGCCCGGGGCGATCTCCAGGCAGTAGTAGGGAGCCAGCGACAGGTCGGGTGCAAGGAAGATCTCGACCCGGTCCGACTCCAGCACGCGCTCCTTCAGCGTGGGGCCGGCCCCAATCACCGGGGTGGAGTCCAGGGCGGCGAATCCAAAATGCAGATGGCTTCTGGTCCAGAGCGCCCGGAACTCCGTGCGAGGAGCCGGGCGGTCCTCCCAGGGCAGGCTGAAATCGGTGAGCGGCACGGCACGCGCCCAGTCGGCGGCGGTGGGCTGGGCGTTCAGGCAGGGCAGGGCTTGGTAGCACTTCATGTTGGGCATTCCTCCACCGCCGGGATTGACAGTCAATCCCCTTGCCCTCACTATCGCGCCGGTTTCCCCCCCTTCCCATGAGCATCCTTGACCGTCTTGAACGCGTCTTCTTCTGGCTCGCCGGAGCCAGCTCCGACAACCTCGACGCCTGCCCGGCCTGGGAGCGGCGAAAATACGTGGCCTTCGGCGCCACCGTCCTCGTCCCATCCACCTTCGCCATCATCGCCTGTGCCTATGCGCTGTCGACCTTGACGGACAACTGGCTGGTCATCACGCCTGTGTCGCTGGTCTGGGCCTTCATCATCCTGACGGTGGACCGCGCCCTGCTCGCCACCTACCGCGCCTATCAGAACATCTTCCGCAAGGCCTCGCAGTTTGCGCTGCGCATGGTGGTGGCCGCGCTGATGGGCGTGACCATCTCGCACCCCCTGACGCTGCTGCTGTTCAAAGACACCATCGTTTCGGTGATCGAGAAGGATCGCGAGGCGGAGATCGAGCAGGCCCGCAAGGATGGCGTGGCGCAGAAGGGCGTCGTGGAAGCCCGTGTCAAAACCCTGGAGGCCGAGATCGCCAAGCAGCGTGACTCCTGGAACGCCAGCTTCAGCGCCAAGTTCCTGGATGAAAACGGCAAGCCTGTCGAGAAACCGCTGACCGAGGATGAAAAGAAGGCGAAGGCGGAGCGCGAGGCGAAGATCGCCGAGGCCACCGGGCCTGGAAAGCTGCGGCTTGAGGCGCTGGACAAGGAGATGGCCAGGCTCAGCGCGGACTACCAGAAGATTGCGGCGGAACTCAACCACTGGCAGACCGAATTCGAGCGCGAGGTCAACGGCCAGCGCAGCGGCATCATCGGCCTCGGGCCGCGTGCCAAGAGCATCCAGGAGGATCAGCTCACCTGGCGTCGTGCCGAATCCGCCCGCCTGAGCGGTCTGCTCGACACGCTGACGAAAAACCGTGTGGTGCTGGTCGCGGAGATCAAGGCCGCCGAGGATGGCGTGAACGCCGCCCTCGATGCCCAGGCGGCGGAGCTTGCCGCCAAGGCCAAGGCCGAGCAGGACCGCATCGAACTCCTGCGCCGCCAGGTGCAGCAGCAGCAGGCCGACCAGTTTGTCGGCCAGCAGAATGCGATCCGTGAGACGCTCAAGGCGCAGATCGACGCGCAGCTTGTTCAGCTCAAGGGGCTCAATGAGGAGATCACCCGCCTTGCAGCTGACGAGGAGGCGCGCATCACCAAGATCCGCAACGAGCCGCGCCGTGACATCCTGACCCAGACCCTGGCCCTGCACGACCTGTTTGAGCAGGGCGCCGACGGCGGTCGCTTCGCCCTCATCGCCTACATCGTCCTGTCGCTGCTGTTCATGCTGGTGGACACGATTCCGCTGGTCGTGAAGTTCTTCTCCAAGCCCGGTCCCTATGACTGCCTTCTGGACTGTGAGGAGGTCAAATTTTCGCGTGAGCGCCTGGCCTTCCTGAAGGGTTTTGACCGCTACATGAAGCAGCTGATCGACAGCCCGTTCCTGCACATCACGCAGAACAGGCCGCTGGAACGTGCGTTGATCGAGGGCGTGGACCGCAGCCGTGCGGCCAAGGCTTTCCTGGAGCACCTGATGGAGCTTGAGCAGACCTTCCAGGAGAAGATGCGTCTGGAGCGCGAACGCCTGGAGTCCCAGGGCGTCGCCGCAAAGGCGGAGATGCTGGAGGAGATGGCCGCGCGTTTCTACGCCGACCTGCGCGAGCGCATGGAGTCCTTCTTCCGCGATGACGGACGCCGCACGCCGGTCACGGCCCGCGCCTGATTTCAGGACGGGCCGGCTTGCCTAACCTACAATCGCCTTCGGCACCCGTCCATGGACGTCGGTGAGCCGGTAGTCGCGCCCTGCGTAACGGTAGGTCAGGCGCTCGTGATCAATGCCCAGCAGGTGCAGCAGGGTGGCGTGGATGTCATGCACATGCATCTTGTCGACGGCGGCCTTGAAGCCGAAGTCGTCGCTCTGCCCATAGGCCTTGCCGCCCTGCGCACCGCCTCCGGCGAAGAACATGCAGAAACCGTGCGGGTTGTGGTCGCGGCCGTTGCCGTTTTCGCTCACCGGCGTCCGTCCAAACTCACCGCCCCAGACAATGAGGGTGTCGTCCAGCATGCCGCGCTGCTTCAGGTCGGAGATCAGTGCGGCGATGGGCCGGTCGATGTCCGCAGCCAGCCTGCGTGTCGAGGCATCATGGTTGGAGTGCGTGTCCCAGGGCTGGCCGTTGCCGTAATAAACCTGCACAAAGCGCACCCCGCGCTCGACCAGGCGACGGGCCATGAGGCAGCCGTTGGAGAAGTGGCTTTTGCCATACATCTCGCGAACCTTCTCCGGCTCCAGGTTCACATCGAAGGCATCCGTGGCGGCGGACTGCATGCGGTAGGCCGTCTCCATCGCCTGAATGCGGCCGGACAGGGCCACGTCCGTCCCGCCCCGCTGGCCGAGATGGGCGTTGTTCAGCTCCTGAAGGAGGTCGAGCTGACGGCGCTGGTCCTTCATGGCAAGCCGTCCGTTGCTCAGCCAGGGAATCATCTGCCGGGGATCGAGCTGCGAATGATTGATGTAGATGCCCTGGTGCTGGGCGGGCAGGAAGGCGCTGCTCCAGAGGATGGAAAAGCGCACGGGCCTGCCGGGGCAGAGGACGACGTAGGAGGGCAGGTTGGCGTTTTCATTGCCGAGGCCGTAGCTGAGCCAGGCCCCCATGCTGGGCACGCGCTCGGTCATGGTGCCGTTGTTCATCAGCAGCAGGGCCGGACCATGGTTCGGATTGTCGGTGTGGCAGGAGCGCAGCACGCAGAGGTCATCGGCATGACGCGCGATGTTGGGCAGGAGTTCGCTGATCTCGAGGCCGCTCCGCCCATGCTTTGCATAGGCATAGGGCGAGGCGAGCAGGCCTCCCGTGGGGCGTTCGGTGCGCAGGTCGGCGCCGTCGGGACGCTGGCCGTTGTAGCGCGTCAGGGCGGGCTTGGGATCAAAGAAGTCAGGGCCGAAGGGGCCGCCGTTCATGAACAGGTGGATGACCCGTTTGGCCCTGGGTTGAAAGTGTGTGGGCACTCCACCTGCCGCCTGAAGGGCTGAGGTCAGGCCGAGGGCACCCATGCCTCCGCCCATGCGGCTGAGCATTTCGCGTCGGGAAAACGGGTTGGGGAAGGGCATCGACATCCGGAGCAACTACGCAGGCATGGGCGGCAGCCTTGCGCAGAAGCCGGACATCGTGCCCGCTCAGGCCTGCTTTGGCCTGATCAAAAGCACGACCAGGATGGAAAGCAGGGCGATGCCGGCAAAGGCGCCGAAGATGTAGTCGATGGGAACACCCCGGTCACGCAGCGCGCCATAGCCCTTGTCGCCCAGGCCGCCGAAGGTCATGCTGGCCATGTTCATCAGGCCGTAGCCCGTGGCCCGCACCTCCGGGCGGGTGATCTGGCTGAGGATGGGCATGTTGTTGCAGTCAAAGAATCCCCAGCCGAGGCCGAAGACCGCCAGGGCCACCACGGCCATGGTGATGGAGGCGGCATGGCCCACGCCGAAGAGGGCCGGAAGAAAAAGCACCATGCCCAGGGCGCTGGCAAAGATGCGTCCGCGTTTGGAGCGGTGCATGAGACGGTCCGCCAGCCAGCCGCCCATCAATGCGCCGAGCAGGGAGGCGATCTGCACGGTGAACACGGCGATCATGCCAGCCTTGCCCTGTTCCAGGGCAAACTGGTCACGGAGGATTTTCGGGCCCCAGTCACGGATCACCCATCCGGCGATGGCGGGCAGGGTGAAGTAGGCGACCAGCAGCAGGAAGTTGCGGTTGCTCAGCAGTTCGCGCAGCCCTTCGGCCGGGGAGGCCACGGGGACCGCATCGGGCCGGTGCGGCGGGTTTTTCAAGGCCGCCAGCAGGGGCATGGCATAGATCACGCCGACCATGCCGCAGGTGCTGAACATCCACTGCCAGCCATAGCCGGGGGCATCGGCGACATAGCCGGCCAGGCCGCCCAGCATCTGGCCGGCGTAGATGCCCGTCTGATGCACGCCGACAGCCAGGGAACGGGAGCCGCCCACATGAAAGTCGGCGATGAGGGCCAGCGCCGCCGGGATGTAGAAGGCTTCGCTGATGCCCATGGCGGCACGCGCCCAGACGAGCTGGTCCATCGTGGTGACATGGCCGGTCAGCCAGGTGACGGCCGACCAGGCCAGCAGGCTGAAGCCGATGACGCGGCGGCGGCTGAAGCGGTCGGCGATGAAGCCGCCGATGGGGCTGAGGAAGGCATAGGTCCATTTGAAGGCGGCCAGCACATTGCCCCAGGCCTCCTCGTTGGTGATGGTCGGGATGTCCTCGACCATGGACTTCTGCATCGTCGCGAGCATCTGCCGGTCCAGGTAGTTGAGCAGCGCCACGGGGAAGAGCAGCGCCACGGCCATCCAGGCGGATCGGGACAGGGACGCGGAGGCAGGGGCGGAAGGTTCGAGCATGAAAGCGCAGGTTGGAGCCCGGGTTTAACCACGGCGGCCCTGTTGCGCAAAGCCTAAAAGGATGCGGAAGCTTGACCTGTGGATGGCGGTCCATGCCTGAGAGCCACGTCCGAACGCCCGGTTCTAACCAAACATAGCGTCAGGCAACGATGATGCCCTTGCGGCCCGCAAGGCAGACGCTGGCCCTGGTGCCTGAGTTGAATTCGATGAAGTCCTGCTCGATCCCATCGCTGAAGCACGGGTTGCTTCTCATGGCCGCACTTTCGTGCGGATCCCGAATTGCTCGCAACAGTTCACCAAGGATGAATCTGCTGCTGTTGGCGAGGGTGACAAACTACAGTCTCTGTTCCAGTTTGAGTGTGAAAAGTGCAAACCCTCTACCCGGTCCACCTGTTACCCATGGTGCCGCTTCATACCCGTTGAGCTTCCAATGTCGGATTTAGTCGATGGAGCGAAGCCGCAACCTTCTCAAGGCATGCAGGCCGCCGGTCACCTCGGCGATCCTGCGTGCGCCGTCCTTCCGCTTCGGGCCGAACTTCTCACGGTTCTCCTCGAACACACCCTCCACAAACTCACGGCTCCCCAGCACCAGCCCGTCGCTGAAATACCTCACCCGCAGCCTCACCAGTTCCCCCGAACCCAGCTTGCCGCCCGCCTTCAGCACCGCCCGCGCCGCCTCCGCGCTCACCCCGCGCCTGACCACGTTTTCGTTCTGCGCATCCCTCACCTCCACGCCGCTGCTGAACAGCAGGCAGCGGTACGCCTCGGTCCATCCTTCATGGGCTTCGGGCGACGGAACCTCGCTGCTTGATGCTTCATGGGTGGTGCTCTTGCTTGGAATCTCCTGCCTGGCTTCGTCGTGAACCTGGCTGGGGTTTGCTGCCGTTAGGTTTGACGTCTCGGCGAAGCTTGAGCCTGGGGTTTGTGGCGAGCCTTTCTGGCAGGCCGCCTGCGGCATCACGGGCACGCTGGTCTCGCTGAAGACTGCGGAAACGGGAGCTGGGTCGTGGTTGCCCGCTTCGTCAGGCCCTGCGCTGGCCTCCTCTCCTGCCGCTGCCTGATCGCTGGCTAGGCCGCCCTGAGTGATGTGCCGGTTCTCCAGGCGGCTGCCCGTCACCCGTGCCAGACCGCGCTGCGCCCTCCGGCTGCCGCCCATCGCCTCGCCATAGCCGCACCAGCGGTAGTCCTTCGGATCCTCCACCAGGCCCGCCCTCACCGGGTTGAGGTCGATGTAGGCCGCCATCGTGTGCAGCGGCTCGCCCTGTCCCTCCACCATGACGCTCTTGAAGCGGTCCATCCACAGCGTGCCCTTTCGGCCGCGGCGTTTGTTGAACCAGCGGCTGAAGCGTTCCTTGACCTCCTTGACGAAGAGCGAGAGGTCGCAGAAGCGGCGCTTGATGGCCTCGATTTTGGCGAGGGCGAGGGATTCCAGGCCGCGTTTGCGCAGCTCGTCGAGGTCCTGGCGCAGGAGGGCGACGAAGGCCTTGCTGTAGAGGGTGCGGAGGTGGTCGAAGAGGCGGAGCTCACCCTGGGGGCCGGAGAAGCGCTGGAGCCAGATGTCCTTTCGGGGGACCTCGAGGAGGGCATGGAAGTGATTGCCCATGATGCAGTAGGTGACGAGGCGGACGCCGCAGAAGTCGCTCATTTTCCAGAGGAGGCGTCGGAGAGCCTCCTTTTCGACATCATCGAAGAAGACATCACCGCCGCAGGTGCGGGACATGACATGGTAGCAGTAGGCCTCGAGGGGCCCCTTGCCGAGGATGCGCCTGCGGCCGCCGGACCAGGAGCGCGCGGCAGGGTAGGGGGCGGTTTTGGCATTGATGCTGAGGAGCTGCGCTTCGAGGGGAAGCGTCTCAAGATCAACGACTTGGGGCGGGTTCATGGGCGGGAAAGCGAGGGTTTTCGGAGCTTAGCACTGTATTAAATGCCTGGCATCTTCTTCCTAGATGTCCTTTCGGGGGACCTCGAGGAGGGCATGGAAGTGGTTGCCCATGATGCAGTAGGTGATGAGACGGACACCGCAGAACTCGCTCATTTTCCAGAGGAGACGACGGAGGGCCTCCTTTTCGACGTCATCGAAGAAGACATCACCACCGCATGTACTAAATGCCTGGCATCTTTTTTGTCGGGGCCGGTTGGTAGAAGCGTTGCAGGACAACGGAGGCTTCCCAGTTATGCCGTGATTTCAAAGAAGCTACCCGCCGGAACATCCGGAAGATTTCCGGTTTTAATTTTATCATAGACTTTTCGGCACTCGTTACCGTGGCGGTGTGCTTCCTTGTAAACCACACCGATCGGGTAAACGAAATAAGCTTGATCAGGGCTAATAACGGCAATGACTCCATCATTTGCACCACTGTCATCAGGTCTAATTTCACAGAACGTCCAGTTAAATGCCCGTTCCAAAATCAAACCATAAATGATACCGACAGCTGAAAGAAATTGGCCCTTGATCAATTCCGCCTCAACCTGTCCAATTGGATAAGGCACATTTTTCAGCACTTCTGCAATATTATTAACTAGTTCTGTGCATTCAGGTTCCGATTCGGGAATCGATTTTACTGCCAGGATAGATAACCCTCGCTTTTTGATTTTATCGATAGGGTATTGTGGGCATTGAATGATCATTGAGTAATTTGAAAGTTGCTTCGCATATCACTGAGCTTTTGTAAAATCTCTTGCTTGGAGCGGTTGGTGGCGTTGCCTGCGCTGTCAAAAATGAACTCTTCCCAAACATCGTTGAATTTGGGATTTTCGTTGTGCCAGCGTTTGTGGTCGTCAGGGTGAGCCCAACGTCCATACTGAGCATCATTCACGTCGATTTTGTGTGCCGCAAACCACTCTCTGAACTCCCAGGGGAAATCGTGGTGTGCTTGATGTAAGCCGCTAGAGCCTGTTATTAACTTTGAAAAGCGCTGTACACCTGGGATATTTCAAGTCATACGCTTGGAATGGAACCTTCGAGCACCAAGACAAGAGCCGCCTACACCAGTGATGTCAGCGACGAGGAGTG
>JABARQ010000031.1 GCA_019186985.1 Prosthecobacter sp.
GGCAGGACGCGAGAAGCCAGCGCATTACCTGGGCGAACCCCAGGTGCACCGCATTCAGGCGATTTGTCAAAGCACGGGAAAAAATGACCAAGGCCCAGGAGGCAATGACCAAGGAAGTCCCAAGCTTCAAAGCACAAGGCTGAACGATGAGTGTGTCCACGTGCGATCACATTGGGATCTCGACACCATCGTTCGTCTCTCCTCACTCAGGCCATCTGAACCTTCGCGCCTTGGGTCATTCCATGGTCATTGGAACTCGGGCATTGGGATCTCGACGCCACCGTCCGTCTCCTCTCGCTCAGGCCAGCGTCCGGCATTCCGGCAGGCCTGCCCTGAGGCTGGCCCAGGGCTGCTGGTCCGACACATCCTGCGGATCCGGCACCGCCGTCTGCTCGTCCGGCAGCCTGGCCGGCGACAGGATGGCGAGGAACACCAGGGGCTCGCGATGCGGGTGAAAATGGAAAGGATGGCAGTGCATCGGGTCCATGTTGGCCCGCACCAGCAGCAACTTCAGGCAGATGCGCTCAATCACATCGTCGGAGTCCTCCGCCTTGCGCAGGCTTGGCCAGCTTGCCAAGTTCCTTGAGCACCTTCAGGATGCGTTCGTCCATCCGCAGGTCGCCTGATTGTGAGAAACCATGGTCCGGAGCTGGCGCTGCCGCTGCGTGCGGGTTAGGACTTCCACATGATGGAATGGCTCCAAGATTCCTGGGAATGGTTCACGCAGATGATCACGGCCCTGCCCTGGCAGGTGCTGGGAGTCTGGCTGCTGACCTCCAGCCTGCTGCTCACCGGCCTGCTGGGATCGGTGCTGCCGCTGCTGCCCGGGCCCTTCCTCATCTTCCTGGCTGGAATCCTGCACACGGTGCTGATGCCCTCCCAGGGCATGAGCTGGGCCGGCATGATCCTGCTCGGCCTGCTCCTTGCGGCCTCCTACTTCGTGGACATGGCCGCCGGGGCCATGGGCGCACGCTGGTTCGGAGCCAGCCGATGGGGCATCCTGGGAGTCTTTGTCGGCGGGGTCATCGGCCTCTTTTTCGCTCCTCTTGGCTTCGTGCTCGGCCCTCTGCTCGGCGGCCTGGTGTTTGAGCTCATCTTTGCCAAAAAGCGCATGGCACCTGCGGTGAAAAGCACCTGGGGCACCCTGCTCGGAACGGGCGTCGGACTTGCGGTCAGGCTGGGACTCAGCCTGGCGATGATCACCACCGTGCTGGTCGACATCCTCTGGTAGCCCGGGCTCTCGCACCCGGGCCCGAATCAGGGCTGGTGCCTGAAATGTACGGCTCCCTGTTGGTTCATTCCCTCAAGAAAGGGACTTTTCCCATCCTGTGAATCCTGCACCCGACACCCTGCGGAATCTGGATGCGCAGGCCGCAGCCTGATTCTGGAAACCTGGGAAGATCGCAGGCTGGAGATCGTTGCCTCCCAGCTTCATTGAAGCGCCGCCTCCCGCTGATCCAACCACGTCGATCCTGTCCCAGCCCCATGCGAACTCTCCTTCCGCTGCTGTCGGCACTTTTCTCCCTGTCCCTGCCTGCGGCCGAACGCCCGAACGTGATCCTCATCATGGCCGATGACTTCGGACAGGAATGCGTCGCCGCCAATGGCGGTGAGTCCTACCGGACCCCCAACCTCGACAGGCTGGCCGCCGAGGGCATGCGCTTCGAGCACTGCCACTCGCAGCCGCTTTGCACACCGACACGCGTGCAGCTGATGACAGGCCGCTACAACGTGCGCAACTACCTGAACTTCGGCACCCTGCTGCGCCGCGAGACCACCTTCGGGCACCTGCTTCAAAAGGCGGGCTACGCCACCGGCATCTGCGGCAAATGGCAGCTCGGCCGTGAGACGGACGCGCCCAGCCACTTCGGTTTTCAGGAGGCCCTGCTCTGGCAGCACACCCGCCGCCCGCCACGCTATGCCAATGCCGGGCTCGAACTCAACGGCGTCGAGAAGGACTACCCGGAGGGCTCCTACGGCCCGAAGCTGATCAACGACTTCGCGCTCGACTTCGTCACCCGCCACAAGGACGCGCCCTTCTTTCTCTACTACCCGATGATCCTGACGCATGACCCTTTCCAACCCACGCCGGACAGCCCGGACTGGGATCCGAAGGCCAGGGGCGAAAACGTCAGCCGCAAGACCGCCCATTTCGCGGACATGGTGGGCTACATGGACAAGATGGTCGGACGGCTTGATGAGCATCTGAAGCAGCTTGGCATCCGCGACAACACCCTGCTGATCTTCACCGGAGACAACGGTGCACACAGCAGCATCACCAGCCGTTTTCAGGGAAGGGATTACCAGGGTGGCAAGGGGCGGACCACGAACAACGGACATCATGTGCCGCTCATCGTCAGCTGGCCGGCCGTGATGAAACAGGGACGGGTTTGCAGTGACCTGGTCTCCTGCGCCGACTTCCTGCCCACCCTGTGCGCCGCCGCTGGTGCACCGCTTCCGGATTCCGTGGATGGTGTCAGCTTCCTGCCCCAGCTGCTTGGTGGGCCAGGAACTCCCCGAGAGTGCATCTACGCCTGGTATTCGCCCCGCCAGGGGCCGGACATGACCGTGCGCGAATACGCCTTTGACCGGGATTACAAGCTGTATCGCGACGGCAGCTTCTTTGACCTGAAGGCGGATCCCCTGGAAAAAGCCCCCCTGCAGCAACCCCTGACCGGCAAGGCGGCCAGCGCCAGAAAGAGGCTTCAGGCCTGCCTGGACCGTTACCAGGACGCAAGACCGGCGGAGCTCGATGCCACGTTCAAGGCTGCGGCGAAGGACATGCCTGGTTCCTCCAGGAAGGCCGGCCTAAAGGGCAAGGCTGGCAAAAACAAGAACCTGTAAAATCCCGTGAAGAGGCTTCTACGTCGGCTGCTGCTCCTGGCACCCCTGATGATCGGCCTGCTGCTGGGCGCCGGCCACCTGAACCGGGTCCCTTCCCTGCCGGCGCCTCCCGGCGTCATTCGCCGCACCGAACTAATCATGCTTCAAGGCGAACGGGTTCCCGTGGACCTGTTCCTGCCGGCTCCGGCCAGGAAGGCTCCGGTCGTGATTGTCGCGCATGGCTTCACCCGGCACCGCCGCGTCATGTCAGGCTGGGGGCACCGGATCGCCGAGAACGGCATGATTGCCGCCGTGCCCGGCCTGCCCGCCTTTGCCAACCATGCCCGCAATGCACGGGCTGTCGCCGAACTGGTCCGGCATCTCCACCGGCCCGGAGGCCTCGGGCCCGGCCATGAACCCACGGGCAGGACCGGGCTGGTCGGCCACTCGGCCGGCGGCTTTGCAACCCTGCTGGCGGCCGCAGGGTCCGACAATGTGCATTGTTGGATAGGCCTCGACCCCGTGGATTTCATGGACATGGGCCTGGAAGCGGTGAAATCCCTGTCGGTTCCTGCACTCGTGCTGCTGGCCGAACCCGGCGCCTGGAACCGCTCCGGCAATGCGCAGCAATGGATCGGCAGGGGGGCAGCGGACCTCATGGCCCTGCGCATCAGGGGCTCCACCCACTGCGACCCCGAAAACCCGACTTCACGAATGGCCGAACTCGCCTGCGGCAGGACCGATGCGGCAAGACGTGAAAGCTATGAGCGCTATGCGCTGGCCATGCTCCGAAGCCACCTCCTGCATGATGCAGCGTCCGGCTCCATCCTCTCCCGCGCGGCTGAAGACCCCGGCGTTCTCATTCTTGGCCGGGACAGGCGCGCAAAAGTGGAATGATTCGTCGTCCTGGCTCGTTTGCTGGCGTCCGCATGAAACCCTTGTCACTCCACCTGCCCGGCATCGCGCTGCTGTGTTCGCTTCTCGCCGCCCCCCTTCCAGTGACGGCCGCAGGCCGCCCGAACGTGCTTTTCATCGCGATCGATGACCAGAACGACTGGATCGGCCACCTCGGCGGCCATCCGATGGCGAAGACGCCCAATCTGGACAGGCTTGCCGCGCGCGGAACGACCTTCACCAACGCCCATTGCAACATGGCTCTGTGCAATCCTTCGCGCACCAGCCTGCTGCTCGGCCTGCGCCCCACCACCACGGGCATCTACGGCCTGTCACCCTGGTTCCGCACCCTGCCGAGGTGGAAGGACCGCGTGACGCTGCCGCAGCACTTTGAAAACAACGGCTACCTCACCGCCGCCACCGGCAAGATCTACCACGGCGGCACAGGTGGCGGAGGAGGCAGGGCAAAGGGAAAGGCTGGCAGGGGCGCCAAGGCCGACGCTGCCGGCAAGCCTGAATTCATGGTCACCGCCCCCTTCGGAGGCGTCGGCACCAGGCCCCCGAAGAAGCTGATCGGCGACACCCCCATGGGCAACAACCCGCTCATGGACTGGGGTGTCTGGCCCCTCGACAACGATGACACGCAAAAGGGCGACTACCAGGTCGCCACCTGGGCCGCCGAGCAGATCAAGTCGGCCCCGAAGGACAGGCCCTTCTTCATCGCCGCAGGCTTCTTCCTTCCCCACGTTCCTTGTTATGCCACGCAGAAATGGTTCGACCTCTACCCCGATGATGACAGCGTGCTGCCGAAGGTGATGGAGAACGACCGCGCGGACACGCCCAGGTTTTCCTGGTACATCCACTGGCTGCTGCCCGAGCCCCGTCTGAAGTTCCTCAAGGAGTCCAGCCAATGGCGCAACCTCGTGCGCAGCTACCTGGCCTGCACGAGCTTCACCGACGCCCAGGTCGGCCGGCTGCTGACCGCGCTCGACGAATCCGGACATCGTGACGACACCATCGTGGTGGTCTGGGGCGATCACGGCTGGCATCTTGGTGAAAAGGAGATCTCCGGCAAGAACACGCTCTGGGACCGCGGGACCAAGGTTCCACTCGTCTTCGCCGGACCCGGCGTCACACCCGGGCAGCGCTGCGGACAGCCCGCCGAGCTGCTCGACATCTATCCCACCCTGGCCGACCTCGCCGGACTGCCCAAACGGGATGACCTGGAAGGCCTCAGCCTTGTTCCTCAGCTCAAGGATGCCGCCGCCCGCCGTGAACGGCCTGCCGTGACCAGCCACAACCAGGGCAACCACGCCGTCCGCAGCGAGAAGTGGCGCTACATCAGGTATGCCGACGGCAGCGAGGAGCTTTATGACATGGTCAATGACCCCGACGAATGGACCAACGTCGCCTCAAAGCCGGAGAACGCCGCCGTCATCGCCGACCTTCAGAAATGGCTTCCATCCATGGACGTGCCGCCTGCTCCTGGCAGCGCCAGCCGCGTGCTCACTTATGACCGGAAAACCGACGAGGCCGTGTGGGAAGGCATCACGGTGAAACGTGGTGATGCGATCCCCGAATAAAATTTTCCGTGGTGCTGAATAAGGTTTCGCGGCGCTCGTCAGATGCCCGCGAACACCAAGTTCAACATCATGAAAACCATCCTCGCCCTCGCCACCGCAGCCATCACCCTCGGTTTTGCCGCTCCCTCGGAGTCCAAGGCCTGGGACCGCTGCAGCCCCCACAGCCGCATCGTCAGCCACCTGCCCTGCGGACGTCCGGTCTACGCCAACTATGTCATCTATGGCCGTGACCGTTGCGGCAACCCGGTCGGCCGCTGGGTGACCCAGCGCCAGGCCTGCGGCTGCAGCCTCTGCAGCCCGCGCCCCGTCTGCCCGCCCCCTTCCTACGGTCATCACGGCTCGCACCATCACCATGGACATTCCTCACGCAGCGGCGTCAGCTGGTTTTTCTCCTTCGGCCGCTGATCCCCTGCGCCAAAAAACCCTCCAACCCCTCCTTGCATCGGCGCGGCAGTCCTCCAAGACTGCCGCGTCATGCTTTCCGCCTCCATTGACCAGCTCCGATCCGCCATCCGTGACGTGCCTGACTTTCCAAAGCCGGGCATCCTCTTCAAGGACATCACCCCCGTCCTTGCCGACGCACGCCTGATGCAGCTCGCCATCGATGGCATGATCGAGCCCTTCAGCGGTCAGAAGATCGACAAGGTGGTCGGCATCGACGCACGCGGATTCATCTTCGGTTCGATGATCGCGCAGAAGCTCGGAGCCGGCTTCGTCCCTGTGCGGAAAAAGGGCAAGCTGCCCTGGCGCACGCGCGGGCTCGACTACAGCCTCGAATATGGAAGCAACAGCATCGAGATGCATCTGGATGCGCTCGCCCCGGACGAAACCGTCCTGCTGGCCGACGACCTGCTGGCAACAGGCGGGACCGCAGGTGCCGCGCTCGAACTCATCAGCCAGTCGGGCGCAAGGCTTCTCGGCTCCACCTTCTTCATCGAGCTCGCCTTCCTCGATGGCAGGCAAAGGCTCGCAGGCGGCGCCCCGGTCCACTCCCTCATCACCTTCTGATCCGAGCCTGAGGCGCCAAGCATGACTGAACGTGAATATCAAAGGCACCTCGAGGCCATCCGCCTGAAAGTCTTCGGCGACGACAAGGCCCCGCCGCGAAGCCGCTCCGAGACGCTCAGGCTTGCCAGGCGTTTCCTGAAGCTCAAGGAGACTCGCATCAAGCAGCGGCACCGTGCCGGTGTCGGCGGTGCGGAGGTCTGCAGGATGCGGTCCGATGTCATGGACTGCCTGGCGCGCCAGCTCTGGGCGGAAAGCCTGGCCGCGCTGCCCGCCGACAGGCGCGCAAAAACCGCCGCCGTCAGCGTCGTCGCCCATGGCGGCTACGGCAGGCGCCTGATGAGCCCGCACAGCGACGTCGACTTCACCTTCATGCTCGCCGGCAACGGCGCCCAGGTGCCGCCGGACACCGCCCGGCTGATCGCCGACTTCCTGCTGTTCTACTACGACCTGAAGTTCAAGGTCGGCCGCGCCACCCGCAGCGTCGGCGGCTGCATCGAACTCGCCAACGAGGACATGCTGACCAAGACGGCCCTCATGGAGGCGCGCCTGGTCTGTGGTGACGACACCGCCTTCAAGGAGTTCCGCCAGCGCTTTGACAAGGAGTGCATGGACGGGCGCGAGGCCGGCTTCCTGAAGCAGCGCCTGGACGACCTGGCCTCACGCCACGCCAAGAACGGCGGCACCCACTGCGTCCAGGAGCCTAACATCAAGAACGGCTGCGGCGGGCTGCGCGACTACCAGAAGCTGATCTGGATGACCTACGCCAAGATGCGCACGCTCAACCCGAAGGACCTCGTGCAGAAGGGACACATGTCCCCCCTGGCCTGGCGCGAGCTTTCCGCCGCCTATGACTTCATCCTGCGCACGCGCAACGAAATGCATTACACGGAGCGCCGCGCCAGCGACGTCCTGACGCTCCGCCTCCAGGGCCAGGTCGCCACCAACCTCGGCTACCGCCACAAGCGCATCCTGCGCCGCATCGAGGCATTCATGCGCGACTACTACACCGCCACGCGCGACATCCTCCAGCGCAGCAGCGAGGTCATGGACAGCCTCAACCTGGCGCAGCAGGAGAGCCAGGAGACAAAACGCGGCCTGCTTAATTTCATGGCGCGCCGCAAGGCCGCCCAGAAGCGCACCGAAAAGCTCGACGGCTTCATCATCCGCAGCGAACGCCTCTTCCCCGAGGACAAGGACATCTACAAGGCCGAGCCCGAACGGCTGATGCGCACCTTCCTGCACACCCAGAAGCGCCACCTGCGCATGAGCCCCGAGCTCTTCCAGCTCATGCAGGCCAGCTTCAGGCTCGTCAACGTCAGCTACCGCTACAACAAGAGCGTCCGTGAAACCTTCCTCGCCATCCTATCCCACAAGGGCGATGTCGCGCGCGTGCTGCGCCAGATGCACCGGGTCGGCCTCCTCGGGCGCTACATGCCCGAGTTCGGCGCCATGACCAACCTCGTGCAGCACGAGTTCTTCCACCGCTACACCGCCGACGAGCACACCCTGCGCACCATCGACATCCTCGACGAGCTCAGCGACGCCTCCTCCCAGTCACGGCCGTCGCTGTACCAAAAGCTCTTCCACGACCTGCATCAGCCTGAGATCCTCTACCTCGCGCTGCTGCTGCATGACGCCGGCCGCGCGGCCAACGCCAGGGCCCATGACGCCGAAAGCACCGTGCTCGCCGACGCCGTCAGCCGCAGGCTTCAGATCAAGGGCGAGCGCCGCAAGCTGCTGCTCTTCCTGGTGGACAACCACCTGCTGATGTACCGCACGGCCACCACCTCCAACCTGGAGGATCCCCAGGTCATCGGTGAGATCGCCGCCGTGGTGAAGACCAAGGAGTACCTCGACACCCTCCTGGTCATGACCTACGCCGACTCCAGGGGCACCAGCGAGGCGAGCTGGTCCGGATACAAGGAGGCCTCGATCCTTCAGCTCTACCACAGCGTCGTCGCCTACCTTGACGCACCCGCCGACTTCATGCGTCGCGTCTCCGTTCCGCTGGACGAGCTGCGCAAGGCCGTTGAGAAGGAGCTTGATGAAGGCTTCAGCATGGAGGTCAGCGCGCACTTCCAGCACATGCCGCGGAATTACTTCAACTTCCGCGAGCCCGCCGTCATCGCCGCGCACATCCGCCAGTTCCGCCAGTTCTTCGTCCAGCTCACCCAGGAGGACGCCGCCGCCGGGCTCATGCCCGTCATGACCTGGGAGGATCATCCCGAACAGGGCTACAGCGAGCTCACCGTGGTCTGCTGGGACCGCCACCTGCTGCTCGCCAGGATCTCCGGCGCACTTGCCGCCCAGAGCATCAACATCCTCAGCGCCGACCTCTATCAGCGCGGGGACAACCTCGTCCTCGACATCTTCAGGGTCTGCAACACCAACTTCGCCGCCGTCACCAACAAGAGCGCACGACAGCGGGTGGAGCAGGCCGTGCGTGACGCCTTCATCCAGCAGAAGTTCGACTTCGCCCCCGCCATCGCCGCGGTGCGCAAGGCCATCCCCGGCTTTGACGAGGTCATGGAGGAAATCCCCCAGCGCATCTTCATCAACAACGACGTCTCGCCCGACCACACCGTCGCGGAGCTTCAGCTCGTGGACAGGCTCGGCCTCCTCTACGACCTCTTCATGGCGATCGGCAAGCTTGGCCACAGCGTCACCCATGCCCGCATCTGCACCGAAAAAGGCGTGGCGATCGACGCCATCTACATCCAGACCGTCAAGGGCGACAAGCTCAGGGACAAGGACCAGCTCGACACCTTGAAGCGCACCCTTGACGCCGCTGTTTTCCCCGCTCAGGCCGAGGCGTGACGGGATGACGGGATCCAGACGTCCCCTGTCTTCCTCACAAGGCCTGAGGCCCGGCGTCAAGGGCCGTAAAACTTTCACGGAAGACACGCGCCAGCACTCGGAAAACGCCTGACGCCATCCATGCGGACCATCGGATGAAGGAGGAGAGCAGGGCCGGATTTGCGCCGCTCTGAACCTGCCTTGATCTCTTCTGAATCCCGCTTGCAGACCGGACTTGCGCCCCTACCATCGCCCCCCCTTTTTCAAAGACAATGGATCAACCTCTTCCTGGACAACGCTGGGTCAGCAACAACGAGCCCGAACTCGGCCTCGGCGTGGTGATGAAGGCCCAGTATGGCCGCATCGAACTCTTCTTCCCCGCCGCCGGTGAAATGCGCCAGTACTCGCTCACCGGCGCACCGCTCCGCCGTGTCAGGTTTCAGCCGGGCGACACCATCAAGACCCATGAAGGCAGGCAGGTGGAGGTCGAGGGGATCGAGGAGCGCAACGGCATGATCTTCTACCTCGGCGCCGATGCCGCCGAGATCAGCGAGGCGGAGCTCGCCGACACCATCAGCTTCAGTAAGCCCCAGGACCGCCTCATGGCCGGCCAGGTGGATGACCTTGACACCTTTGACCTGCGCGTCGAGGCCCTGCAGCGCCGCGCCGCCATCCGTCAAAGCCCCCTGCGCGGCTTCTGCGGCGGCCGTGTGGACCTGCTGCCGCATCAGATGTACATCGCCAGCGAAGTCGGCGGCCGCCTGGTGCCACGAGTGCTGCTCGCCGACGAAGTGGGCCTTGGAAAAACCATCGAGGCAGGCCTGATCCTGCACCGGCTGCACCTCACCGGACGTGCCGAACGCGTCCTCATCCTCGTTCCCGACGCCCTGGTGCATCAGTGGTTCGTCGAGCTGTACCGCCGCTTCAACCTGCGCTTCTCCATCTTTGACGAGGCGCGTTGTGACGAGATCGAAACCGGCGAGGAGGGCGCCAATCCCTTCCTCGAAAGCCAGCTCGTCATCTGCAGCACCAGCTTCCTCGCCAAGTCAGCAGGCCGCTCCGCCCAAGTGAAGGAGGCTGGCTGGGACCTCCTCATTGTTGATGAAGCCCATCACCTTGAATGGAGCCCCAAGGAAGCCAGTCCGGCCTACACGCTGGTCGAAACGCTGGCCGCCAAGATTCCCGGCCTGCTCCTGCTGACCGCCACTCCGCAGCAGCTCGGCCCCGAGGGGCATTTCGCCCGGCTGCGCCTGCTTGATTCCAGCCGCTACGCCGACCTGGCCCAGTTTCTGGAGGAAACCGGCCATTATGAGGAGGTCGCCAGCGCCGTTGACCGCCTGCTGAACGGCAGGAACCTGACGGCGGCCGATCAAAAGCTCTTTGCCCGGAAGTCCAGGCATGTCCAGGAGCTTGCCAAGGCGATGAAGGACGGCGTGGAAGGCGCGAGGGAGAAGCTCATCGCGGCGCTGCTGGATGAATTCGGCACCGGCCGTGTGATGTTCCGCAACACCCGCGCCGCACTGAGCGGGTTTCCGGAACGCAAGGCACGCCTCGCCGCGCTGGCGGCGGGCGGCGATGCCATCGAGGCGAAGGTGAAATGGCTCGCAGGCCTGCTGAAAAGCCTGGGCGAACAAAAAGTGCTTCTCATCTGCCGCACCCGCAGGCTGGCCGAGGAAATCCACGAGCGGCTCGTGCGTGAGATCAACGTCACCGCCGCGCTCTTCCATGAAGGCCTCACCCTCATGCAGCGTGACCGCCAGGCAGCGTTCTTCGCCGAGGAGGAGGAGGGCGCCCGCATCCTGCTCTGCTCCGAGATCGGCAGCGAAGGACGCAACTTCCAGTTCGCCCACCACCTCGTGCTCTTTGACCTGCCCGAGGACCCGGAACTCCTGGAGCAGCGCATCGGCCGGCTCGACCGCATCGGACAGACCAGCACCATCCATGTCCATGTTCCCTATCTGAAGGACACCGGCGAGGAGGTCCTGGCCCGCTGGTACGACGAGGGCCTGAACGCCTTCGAAAAAAACCTTCATGGCGCCACCGAGATCGCCCAGGGCCTCCGGGCTTCGCTTGAACCCCTCATGGCAGGCTTCCATGAAAAGGCCCTCGCCGCCTTCATCAAGGAAACCCAGGCCTTCCGCGCCAGGGTGGTCAAGAAGCTGGAGAAGGGCCACGACCGCCTCCTCGAGCTGAATTCCTGCAAGCCCGAACAGGCCGATGGCGTCATTTCGGCCATCCGCAGCCAGGATGCCGATGATGAATTCGAGGAGTTCTTCATCCGCCTGGCGGATCACTTCGGACTTGAGATCGAGGAGATGGAAAACCGCAGCTACGTCTTCAAGCGTGGCGACCTCATCACCGACGCCTTCCCTTCCCTGCCGGAGGAGGGCCTGACCGTCACCTTTGACCGCCAGCGGGCCATCACCCGTGAAAACGTCTCCTTCCTGACCATCGATCATCCCATCGTCCGCGGGGCTCTTGACCTTTTGCTGGGTGGCGAACAGGGCAATTCCGGCTTCGCCGCCTGGCGTGCCTCCGGCAGTGAAGGCCTGGTCCTCGAAACCCACTTTGTGGTTGAATGCGTGGCCCCGGCCAGGCTCCATGCCGACCGCTTCCTGGCGCCTGCCCCGATCCGCATCGTGGTCGATCACGCCGGCAAGGACCTGCGTCAGGACGTCGCCTACCTTCATGCCAAGCTCGACAAGGCCAGTCCCACGCGGCTTCTGGAAAAGGCGCCTGTCCGCAAGAAGCTCTTCCCGGCCATGATGACGGCGTCCCGCAAGATGGCCGAGGAGGAGATGGCAAGGCTCGTCGCCGAAGCCACCAGTTCCATGAAGGCCCAGATCGAGGCCGAGATCACCCGTCTGGAGGACCTGCGACAGATCAACGACCATGTCCGGCCGGAGGAGATCGAGGCCCTGCGCGGCCAGATCGCCGAACTGGAGGAGGCCATCGGTTCGGCCCGCCTTCGCCTGGACGCCCTGATGCTCGTGCTGCAGTCCAAGTGAAAACCGGCGCTGGGCCGTTCCATTCTGGCGAGCATTTGCTGTCTTGACCATGAGCGGCTTGGCCGGTTCAATGCGGATCCTCCGCCCTCCATGCTCCTCCTTCGCGCCCTTTTCAGCCTTGCCCTGTTCGCCACCGCGTCCGTCGCCCAGGAAGCCCCGGAGCTGAAGGAGCATGTGAGCACGGTGCTGAACGAAAAGTTTGTCGCCATTCCAAACACGGCGGTGCTGTTTGCCCGGCATGAAACGACGGTGGCCCGGTGGGAGGCCTTCCTGGCCGACTCCCGCTATGAGTGGAGCTACAAGCCCCACTTCAAGCAGGGGCCGGATCATCCGGTCGTCGGAATCACCCTGCAGGACGCCAAGTCGTTCTGCGCCTGGCTGACCGACAAGGAGCGCACCCAGAAGAAGATCACGCCAACCCAGGCCTACCGCCTGCCAACACAGCTTGAATGGGACACCGCCGTCGGCCTGCTGAGGACGCGCAAGCCGGATCTGGCCGTGGATGAACAGGTGCAGGATGAGCAGACCTTCCCCTGGGGAATGCGCTGGCCTCCCCCGCCCAAGGTCGGCAACTTTGCCGAAGGAGAAATTCCCGGATACGAAGACGGCTTCCCCTTCACCTCCCCCGTGGGGCAGTTCGCGCCCAGCGCCGAAGGACTGCACGACCTGGCGGGCAATGCCTGGGAATGGTGCTGGGATGGTGAGATTCGCGCGGAACAGGACGGCGTGCTGCGGGGCGGCGCCTGGAACTACTTCCGTCAGGAATGCCTTCGCTCCGGCTACATTTACAGGGTGCCGGGGGACCTGCGCATGCCCACCATCGGCTTCCGCTGCGTCTTTGAAGACCGTCAGCGCACGGCCACCCTGCTGGCAAATGCGGAGTCCAGCCGCGAACGCATCCGTGCCGAGCGCCGCTCCCAGGTCATGGGCGGACCTGTTGAAAAGTCCGAGGTGGAGGCCTTCCGGAAAAAGCTCCTCGCCGGAGACACCAGCACGGCCCTGCCGGATCCTGCCAGCCTGAAGCCCGTCACCCCAGGCAAGCCCTTTGAAAACTCCCTCGGCATGTCCTTTGCCCCCCTGAACGAACGGCTTCTCGCGGGCAGGACCGAAGTGCGCGTCCAGGATTATGAAACCTGGCTGAAAAGCAGTGACCGATCCTGGAATGACAAGCCCACCTTCCTGCTCGGCGGCGGTCACCCGGCCGCCGGCCTGACCTGGCAGGACGCCCAGGACTTCTGCGCCTGGCTGACCAGGCGTGAACGCTCCAGCAGCCTGATCCCCTCAACCGCCTCCTACCGCCTGCCCACGGATCAGGAATGGAGCCTCATGGCCGGATTGAAAAATGAGCCCGGCGCTGACCCGGCGGCCCGCGATGGCGCCGACAAGCAGCACTTCCCCTGGTCTGCCGAAGGTTCCTTCCCGCCGCCGCCGATGAGCACCAATCTCGACGCGATCAACATCCCCAGCTTCTCCGACAACTATTCCTACACCGCCCCCGTGGCGACGGAAACCCCCAACGAACTGGGCCTCCAGGGCCTGGGCGGCAATGTGGCCGAATGGTGCGCCGATGAATGGCCGGGCGCCCAGAGCGAACGAGTCGTCCGCGGTGGTTCCTGGCTGATCTCCGCGCGTGAAAAGCTCCTCACCTCGGCACGACGCCATACCTCTGGTGATAAAACCAGCCCTGACATTGGCTTCCGGGTGATTCTCGACCTTTCGGCACCATGAGTTCACCGCCCTCACCAGCCCCCGTCGAAATCCCGGGCGGCCCCGGAAAGCCCTGGGTGACGTGGCTGCTCACCGGCAGCCTCCTCCTCGGCATCGCCAGCTGGTGGCTCTGGACACCCTTCAAGACGGGCGTGCGGAACTTCATGGCGGAACATCACGCAGAAAAGGCGGAAGCCAGCCTTGCCAGAAAGGAATGGACGGAGGTCCAGCATGCCATCCTCAAGGCGGAATACTGGCAGCGCGACAATCCCCGGGTGCTGCGCGTGATCGCCGACTACCTCATCACCACCAACGGCCCGCCATCCTCCACGCTTCATTATCTGCGGACGCTGGAAGATGAAAACCAGCTCACGGAGGACGACCGGATCGAAATGGCCAGGCTGCATGTCCAGCTCCAGGACGCTGCCTCCGCGGAGGACGCGATGTCAAAGCTCTCCCCCGATGCGCGCGAAACCAGGCCAGCCCTGGAGGTGGCTGCCGAGATGCATCGCCTCCGGGGGGACCTGATCCTCGCCGACAGGACGTTGCGCCGAGCCCTCAAGCTGGATCCGAATGACCGCATGTGCCGCCTCCGGCTCGCGCTGCTGGACAGGAGGGAACCCTTTGATGAGATCAGGGAGCAGGCCAGAAAAACCCTGTGGGAACTTGCCTCGGGCGATGATGATGCAGCCCTGCAGGCCATTGAACATCTCGCCAGGGATGCGGCCCTGCTGCCTTCCGAAGCCCAGCGGCTTCTGGATCACATCAGCCGTCACCCGGCCCAGACGGATGCCGTGCGCCTGGCCGTCCTCTCAGGCTTCATCCGCTCCTCGCCGGAAAGGAAGGAGCAGATCGTGCTGGGGGAAATCGAACGCATGCGCGAGCTCAAGGTGGAAGACCTTGCCCCCTCCCTCTTCTGGCTGCTCCAGCAGGGCATGCCACAGCACCTCGTCGGAATGCACCCACGCGATTATTTCACCCGCTCGGCGGAGATCATCGAACCCTACCTGCAGGCGCTTGCCCAGCTTGGTCGCTGGCAGGAGATCGAACAGATGCTCTCACGTCCGGCTGGCATGCCCGTGTCCGAGGCCTACATCGCCTACTGGAGGGCCAGGGCCACCTGGAAGATCGATGGAGAAACCACACGCGCCCGCCAGCACCTGCTCACGGCCTGGGAGGCAACCGGCCAGGGCAGGAATGCCGGGCTTGCCAATGCCTGCGCCGCCCTCGCGGAACAGGCCGGCATCTGGGACGCCGCCGCCAGGTTCTACAAGGACCTGGCCGAAAACCAGCCAGGCAGCCGCATTTCCATGCTGGAAAAGCTCCATGAAATGGCCCGCCACTCCCGCGATGTCGAAGCCCTCCTGGAATCCGCATCCACCCTCCTTGAACTGCGCCCGGAGAACCAGCGTTACCTGCATGAATTCATCTATGTTCACCTGGTGACAGGACAGTCCATCGAGACCATCCGGAAGCGCCTTGAGGCACTTCCTCAGGGCAGCGGCCGGGGCGTGGATGAAGAACGCCTGTGCCGGGCCCTCTCCGCCTACCGGATGGGCAACCTGGATGAAATGCGGCATCACCTCGTCACAATTGCCGACCCGCAGTCCCTGAGCGCCGGTCAGCGGGCCGTTCACGCCGGCCTGCTCAGCATCAGCGGCCGGGTTGGGGAAGCCTTTGCCATTGCCGAACGGATTCCGTCCGGCCTGCTGCTGAAGGAGGAACGTCGATTCCTTGACCGGGCCTTATGAATCACCGCCTACTTCTCCCCGGGCGTCTCATCCTGGAGGCCGGGGACAGGCCTGGCCTTGTCAGCGTAACGGTCAAATCGGTTCGACAGGATCAGCAGGGTAGGCGCCCACAGGCCCACAAAAATGCCAAAGCGCTCGGCATGCGCCTGCTGCTCAGGTTCGTCGCCATTCAGGAACCACCAGATCCAGATGGAAAGAAGAATGGAGAGGATTCCCGCCTGAAAACAGAGGGTGCTGAGGGCTCGACAAATGCTTGGGTTCATTTCTTTTTGCAAAAGCTACAAAATCATCCGTGATGGAGACAAGCTCTAAACAATGCAGGCGACTTGATCCGCAAAAAGCGCAGGTTTCCAAAATCCCCCTGAAATTCCACTCAACACTCCTCCTGCCTCCGCTTTCTGAGCGGACGCGTAAACCTAACAACTGAAACAATCCCCCTATGACGCTCCTTCTCATCCTCGGAACCATGCTGCTCGCCTTCTACGCGCAGTGGAAAGTCAGCTCCAGCTACAGGCGCTATTCACAAGTGCCCGCCTCCTCGGGTTACACCGGTGCCGAAATCGCCCAGCGCATCCTTGACCTCAACGGCATCCGCGACGTCAGCATTCATGCCTCCCCCGGACACCTCGTGGATCATTATGATCCCGCAAACCGCCGCCTGGTGCTCTCGGAGGAAAACTACTACGGCCAGTCCGTCGCCGCCCTGGGCATCTCCGCCCACGAATGCGGGCATGCCATCCAGCACGCCAAGGCCTATGCCCCGCTCCAGTGGCGCATGGCTGCCGTGGGCATCACCACCATGGCAGGCAACATCATCCCCATCCTGGCGATTGGCGGCTGGTTCCTGGCACCCAAAATCGTCTTCCCCATGCTGGCGGTCGCCTTTGGCATCGTCATGCTCTTCCAGCTCATCACCCTGCCCGTCGAATTTGACGCCACCGCCAGGGCCAAGCAGATCCTGGCCGGAACAGGTGCTGTCGCCCAGGGGGCCGAGTTTTCCGCCATGAGCAGGGTTCTCGACTCGGCCGCCCTCACCTATGTGGCGGCCTTCCTCAGCGCCCTGGCAAGCTTTCTCCATTACGCCCTGCCCCTGCTGCTTGGCGGCCGCAGTGATGATGAAAGGTAAATCCAGCCTGGACAGCATTCGTCCACCCCCTCAGGCACATGGACGTTTGATGTCCAAGTAGCCGTTGCATGATCGAAACCCTGGAATGTAATGCGCGGATGGTCTCCCATCCGCGTCTTTCTTGGTTCATGCGTCTTGCCGCCGCCCTCTGTCTTTCATTTTTCAGCCTGCCTGCCCTTAGCGCCCAGCAGCCTGAGGAAAAAACTGCGGCTGCTTCAGGATCTTCGACACCTGCCGTGGACGGTGCCAGGCAGCTGGCCGAAGCCCGGCAGAAGCTCAAGAAGCTCTCGGGCACCGAGTATGACCTCGACGGCATTCACATCAACGCCTCCACACGCGAGGTTCGGTTCCCCGCCCAGGTCTGCCTGAAGAAGGCCCCCATTGAATACATGCTCACGACCGACACCGGCAAGACGCATGAAACGGTCCTGACCACCGTCATTCAACCAACGGCCATCCAGGTGGCCCTGCTCCTGGCCAGCTACGAGGCCGCCACCGAAGGCCTGCTCAAGGATGTACCCGAGGATGAAAGGCCCAAGGTTTGGAAGGAAGAACCACCCAAGACCCCGGGCGGCAACCGGGTGAAGATCGACATCGAATGGAAGGCCGGCGACCAGGTGAAAAAAGCCCCCTTGAAGCTCATGGTGCAGAACGTCGACACCCGGAAGCCACCCCCTGACCTGGACACCTGGGTCTTCAATGGATCCTACATTGATGAACGCGGCTTCATTGCCCAGCACGAAGGCAGCATCATCGCCGTCTGGCTGGACCGTGGGGCCATCATCAACTCCGCCGCCAAAGGCAACTGGCGCGACGACCTCTGGATCTCCCTGCCCGACAACATTCCCGACGAAGCCACCCCCGTCACCGTCATCATCACGCCCGCCCAGCCATGAAAACCCACGCCGCCCTTGCGCTGCTGCTCGTCAGCCCTTCCATCACCTTTGCCCAGGCAGCCACCCCGCCGGCCCGCCAGGAGTCCCTGAAACAAGAGATCCGCCTCGCCTATGACCGTGGCCTGGCATTCCTGAAATCCAAACAGAACCCCGAAACCGGCCAGTGGGGCGATGCCGAGCCCGTTGCATTCACCGCTCTTGCCATCACCAGCATCCTGCTTGCCCCCGAGCGAAAACCCACGGACCCGCCGCCATCCGAGGTCGAAAAAGGCATCGCCTTCCTCATGAAGAACGTCCAGCAGGATGGCGGCATCTACGTCAAGGCCCGTGCCAACTACAACACCTCCCTCGCCCTAACCGCCCTCATGCTCGCCCCCAGCCAGGAGCGTGAGCCCACCCTGCTCGCCGCGCGCCGCTTCATCATCGGTCAGCAGAACGACTTCGATGAAAAGGGCAGGCAGGACAACCCCTTCGACGGCGGCGTCGGCTACGGCACTCCCAAGCCTAACAACCCGGCCCATGCGGACCTCTCCAACACCCACTTCGCCCTCGAAGCCCTTTATTACGCCCAGGCCCTGCTCGCCGACAAGGGGGACGCCGGCAAGAACGAGCCCCAGCTCAACTACTCCGCCGCCATCCAGTTCATCAAGAACTGCCAGAACATGCCCGAGACCAACAAGGCCACCTGGGTCAGCAACGACCCGAAGGACAGGGGCGGATTCATTTACAGCCCGGGAGAAACCCGTGGTGGTGAAACCAAGACTCCCGACGGCCGCACCGCCCTGCGCAGCTACGGCAGCATCAGCTACGCAGGCCTGCTCAGCTTCGTCTACGCGGGCCTCGGCAAGGACGACGCCAATGTAAAGGCCGTGCTTCAGTGGCTGAGCGAAAACTACACCCTGGATGAAAACCCGGGCCTCGGCGCCCAGGGCATGTTCTACTATTTCCACACCATGGCCAAGGCCCTCGCTGTTGCCGATGTGGACTTCCTCAAGACCAAGGATGGCAAGGTCATCGACTGGCGGGCAGACCTCGCCGGAAAGCTTCTGAGCCTTCAAAAGGGTGACGGTTCCTGGGCCAACACCGAAGGACGCTGGATGGAAAGCGACTCCACGCTGACCACCGCCTACATGCTCATGGCACTCGCCCGCGTCCACGCCACCTTCTGAACCGTCACGGATCCGCAGCAAGCCTGATCGACTTGATTTCGGCCCAGTCTCCCGGCTCCCCCCGGGGCACTGGGTCGAACCTTAAGCGGATCATGGCTCCCTGATAAGCGGGACAGTCTGCCAGCCGCAGCTCATAACTGCGCTTCACTCCATCTCCCTCGATGGGCAGAACGATGTGATCGTCCTTGCCGGGAGCCGCCTCACCAAGCCTCTGCCAGTAGATCATCGCCTGCCTGTGGCTTGTCTTGAAGGCCGCCTCGACAACAAGGCGCGGGGCTTTTTCCGCCTCCCAGAACACATGCGGGCCGATCATCTGCGGATCATCTGCCTCCAGCTTCAACTTCAGCCCGCCCTTCACCGGCCATCCCTGGTCCTCCATGTTCTGGTAAAACCAACCCTGGCGGCCGGCGTCAAACACCCACTCCGGGGGAGCCACGCGTCGATGCTTCGCGGCGCGCCCGCGAATTTCCTCCAGGCCGCCGACCACCAGCTCGTAGCGAAATTCATGCACAATGTCGGGGTCGAGGATCTCCTGTCCCTGCCCCGCCAGGTAGCCCGTGCTGTCACTGAAGGTGTCGTTCTTCCCCGGCCTGCCGGCAAAGCCGCCCGTGAAATAAACGCGGCCGGGTGTGACAAGCCCGAGACCTCGGTCACTCTCATCCACAAGCGCCGCCCACCCCTCCGTGCCGAACCAAAAGGACCACGGATGCTTGCCGCCCGGCGCCGGCGCCGGCAAAACCTGGCCTCCCGTGAACGGACGGCTCCCCTGATAACTGAGCACGCGGTGCAGTCCTGCGTTGGCATAAACCGCAGGCAGCTCCTGCAGCCTCGCCGGCCACTGCGTCCTGTCACTGCGTGCGTTTGTCAGGCGCGCCCTGGCCCTGACCACCCGCCCCTCAAGCTCAAGCCAGCTGTCCATCACGCATTCCCCGGGCACGTTGTCCAGGGGCCACTGCAGCGGACGACAGCTGACATGCAGCATCCTGCCGTCGTTCTCATGCGCCAGGACCTTTGAACCATGGCCGAAGTCATCCCCTGCCTGAATGGGGTTCCATCCAATGTGCGCCCAGTGCGGGGCTGGCGATTTCCCTTCCACGCCATAAGGCACGGGGCCGGAGAAATACGAAAGCTGCACCTGCCGGCCAAGGTCGAAATTGTTCACCAGGTTTGCACCTCCAACCTCCCCCAGGTAAACAATCGCACCGCCGCGGGAGAGGTCCACCCCGACCTTGATCACTTCATTCTCCAGCCAGCTCATCCTGGCATTGCTCGGCACCTGGCTCCAGGCACACAGGCTGGCCGAACACACAAGCCATGCAAGCAGGCGCCCGATGACTGATGACCTTCCTTTGGGATCCATTCGCATCAGGACACCCAAGATGCCGGAAGCCGAAAAGCAAGCATTCCTGTGAAAGCACGACGCATCTCTGTTCGTCTGGCTGCTCGGGCAGGCTGCACCCCGCCGCCCCATTCCCCACCCGGCCATGAAATGGTTACCCGCCCTCCTCACCTGCCATTCCCTGCTGGCGACGGATCTCTTCGATGAAACGAAGACGAGAACCTTCTTTGCCTTCGACCAGGTTTCCATACCGCACACCCAGAACCTGCGGCTGGAAATGCGTCAGCCTGAACGGCACCCGCAAAACCCTGTGCTGAAACGCGGAGCACCCGGAGCACCTGATGCGAAAGGTGTGCAGTTTTACGGCTCCATCATCCGCGACAACGGGCGTTACAGGATGTGGTATGTAGCCTTTGATGATGATGAAAAGAGCAGGCCCGCCTCAGCCCGCTGGAGGGCGGCCTATGCGGAAAGCCAGGACGGGCTGACCTGGGAGAAACCGAGGCTGGGGCTTGTGGAGTTCCACGGCAGCAGCGCCAACAACCTGCTCAACATGGGCGGCGAATCCTGGGGGTTCATCAACCTCAAGGTGCTCAAGGATGAGCAGGAGCCCGATCCCGCCAGACGCTACAAGATGACGACGCATGTCTACTTCCGGCACCAGACCCGGCTCGGCACCCTGCTGCCCTTCGTCAGCCCCGACGGCTTGAACTGGAAGCCCGTCAGGGACGTCAGGCCGCTCAAGGCGGAACTGCGGAAGGAGGACCTGTTCATTCCCGGCTTTCATTTCGAGCCCTGTGGAGGCCTCTATCAGTGGGACGGCTTCTTCTACGCCTGCGGACAGAACGCCCTGGCTGGCATCCAGCCCTATCAGGGCCGCGTCAGCCGCCTCTATCGCAGCACCGACTTTGAAAACTGGGCGCCAACCAACAGCATCGCATTCGTCAGAGACACCCAGCACGATTACTGGGGACCGGGCCGCAGCCGCGAAGGTGAGCAGAACCATGAAGGCATCAGCGTCTGGAACCGGGGCAATGTGCTGCTCGGCATCTACGGCCGCTGGCATGGCGCGGCGGAGTGGAAGGATGTCCGCGTCGACCTCGGCTTTGTGCTGAGCAATGACGGCCTGAATTTCCGCGAACCCAGGCACGAATGGACCTTTTTGAAACGAGGGGACGAAGGTGCCTGGGATCAGGGCGGAGTCCTGCAGGGCCAGGGCTTTGAAAACATCGGCACCCGGACCTTGGTCTACTATGGCACCTGGGATCCAAGGCCGACGGGAGGCAGGGAGGCCCCCCGCGGCGGCGTTGGCGTGGCCACGCTGCCGCGCGATCGTTTTGGCGACCTCGTTGTGGACACCGTCAATGAAGGTCCGGGCGATTATCAGCTTCCCAAGGTGGACGCCGAGCTTGTCACGGCTTCGTTTGAGCCCCCCGCCTCAGCCCGGTTTTGGATCAATGCCGACGGCCTTGGCAGGGAGTCCCGGCTTCGCATCACGCTGCTCGACCACCTGGAAAAGCCTGTTCCAGGATTCACGGCCACCGTGAACCAGAGCGGCTTTCAAACACCGGTGAAATGGACATCAGAAGGCAGGCCCCCGGCCAGGACACGTCTCCATGTGGCCTTTGAAGGCAGCAGGCGCGCCGACATCCGCCTGAGCGCGATCTACCTCGGCAGGCCCTGAGTTCAGCAATCCTCAGTCACGCACGCATCTCACCATGACGGCCTTCTGCGCATGCAGACGGTTTTCAGCCTGGTCGAAAATCACCCCCGCGTGCTGCTCGAGCACCTCTTCGGTGATCTCCTTGCCCCGGTAGGCGGGCAGGCAATGCATGACGATGGCATCCTTTTTGGCATGCCTCATCAGCTCGGCGCCGATCTGCCAGGGCCGCAGGATTTCGATGCGCTCGGCCCCCTCCGCCTCCTTGCCCATGCTCACCCACACATCCGTGTAGATCGCATCGATGCCTTCAACCGCCGCGCGCGGGTCATCCGTCACACTGACCGTTCCGCCCGGGACGCGGGCCATGAAGTCCGCCGCGGGCTGGAACGGCTTCGGAGCCCCGATCACCAGATCAAAGCCGAGCCTTGCCGAAGCCCAGATCCAGGAACGCGCCACATTGCAGTCACCGTCGCCCAGGAAGGCCACACGCCTGCCCTTCCAGGAGCCAAACCGTTCGTTGATCGTCTGAAGATCCGCCAGGATCTGGCAGGGATGCTCGTCATCCGTCAGCGCATTGATGGTCGGTATGCCGCTGAACTGGGCAAACTCGACGACGTCATTCTGTGCAAAGGTGCGGATGACGGCGCCATGAATCATCCTGCCCATGACCCGTGCCGTGTCCCTGATCGGTTCGCCGCGTCCAAGCTGGATGTCAGCGCCCGAGAGGAACATGACCTGGCCGCCTAGTTCACGCACGCCAACTTCAAAGCTGACGCGGGTGCGCGTGGACGACTTGGTGAAGATGAGCGCCCACTGCTGGCCCGAAAGCACCTGCGGCGAAGCCTTGCGGTCCTTTTTCAGGGCTGCTGCCAGCGAAAGGATGCCTTCGATGTCCTCGGCGGTGAGTTCTTCAATGGAGAGAAGGTGCTTCATGGAATGGTCAAAACAGTCGAATGATTTTTTTGGGGGGACGGTCCGATCAGCCGCCGCAAACGTCGTCCAGGACAGCCTTGAAGGTGCCGAGACCTTCCTGGACGTCCGCCTCCGTGATGTTCAACGGCGAAAGCCAGCGGACGACGTTGGGGCCCGCAGGCGTCACCATCATGCCGGCATCCAGGAGCTTCTGGGCCAGGAAGATCGAGGGCAGCCTGCCGCCCGCCTTGTCCTTGAAGGCGTCGGCGTTCAGCTCCCAGCCGATGAACAGGCCAAGCTGACGAACCTCCTTGATCAGCGGATGCTTCCAGGCGCGCCCGGCCTCGGCGATGGCGGCGCCCCTGACCCTGGCGTTTGCACAAAGGTCCTGGTCAATGATGGTCCGCAGTGTGGCGATGCCGACGGCGCAGGCCAGCGGGGAGCCGCCGTAGGTCGTGCCATGCGTTCCTGGCCCCAAAAGTTTGTTCGGCTCAAGACGGTCGTTCACCCAGAATGCCCCCAGCGGGAAGCCGCTGCCGATGGCCTTGGCCCAGCTGATGGCGTCCGGCTGGATCTCATCTCCTGGAAGGATCGCACGCCAGCCCGCCAGCTCTCCCGCACGCCCGAAACCCACCTGCACCTCGTCCAGCAGGAGCAGCAGGTCCTTCTGACGGCACAGGCTCTGGGCGCCGCGCAGAAACTCGGCCGTCACTGCATTCACGCCGCTTTCACCCTGCACAGGCTCGACAAGAATCGCGACGGTCCTTTCCGTGACCGCAGCCTTCAGGGCCTCCAGGTCGTTGAAGGGCACGTAGACGAACCCGGGCGGCAGCGGACCAAAACCTCCATGAATCTTCTCCTGCGCCGTCGCGGTCATCGCGCCCAGCGTCCGTCCATGGAATGAACCGGTGAACGTGATGATCTCATAACGGCCGCCCGTGGCCTGGCCGTACCTGCGCGCCAGCTTGATCAGGCCCTCGTTCGCCTCGGCGCCGCTGTTGCAGAAGAAACACTTGCCCGGAATGCCGACGCACTCCTCCACCAGGATGCGCGCCAGCTCAGCCTGCTTGTCGATGCAGTACCAGTTCGAAACATGAATCAGCGTGGCGGCCTGACGGGTGATGGCATCCACCACGGAGGGCGGGCAGTGACCGAGCGGGCAGACGGCCACGCCGCCGGCAAAATCGAGATACTTTTTCCCGTCCCGGTCCCACACATGCGCTCCCTCGCCTCGCACCGGCCAGACGTCGTAACGGCCGTAGTTGCCGAGCACGTAATGCGGAAGCCATTGGGTTTCTGGGTGTTCGTTCATGGAAAAAGGGGAAGCCGCAGTTAACCGCGCTCCCGGGGGCTGAAAAGGAAATATTCCGCCTTCTTGACCCTGCTGACGACCCGCCCCAGGATGCAGTGCCGAGACGGCCTCCAGCTCCATGAACTCCCCTTTGACGGCGCTCCTTGAAGGCCTGGTCAGGCTGACGGATGCCATCATGGACTTCTTCAGCTTTCTGCACGATGCCGAACAGCATGCTTCAGAGTCCTCCATTGTCGGTGAGTCAGGCTTCGAGCAGCAGGTCCGGCGGCGGCGGGCGCGGACGATCCAATGCTGGGCATGGACATCCCTGCTTCTGCTGGCTGCGGCGGCCCTTCTCAAAAGCTGGTTCGGCTGATCCAGCCTGACATCTCCCGGATCAGAGGTGAATTTCCGTGCCGATGCCGCGGTCGGTGAAGATCTCCAGGATCAGGGCATGGGGAATCCGCCCGTCGATGAGATGAACCTTGCCGACACCACCACGCAGGGAGGCGAGCGAGCTGTCCACCTTCGGGATCATGCCGCCGGAGATGATGCCTTCCGCCTTGAGGTCGGCGATGCTCTCCTCATCGAGGCTTGGGATCAGGGTCGAATCATCCTTCGGATCACGCATGACACCTCGCACATCGCTGAGGAAGATGAGCTTCGTGGCCTTCAGCCGAGTGGCCAGGGCGCAGGCGGCGAGGTCGGCGTTGACGTTGAGCGTCCTGCCCGTGGCCAGGTCCCGCGCCACAGGAGAAACAACAGGCACAAACTCTCCGGCAACCGCAGCCTGGATCAGCCCCAGCCTGCAGTCAGTCACCTCCCCGACCCAGCCAAGCTCCGCCTTCATGCGCTGGCCTTGAAACACCTCCGTGCCGGGGATCCCCACGGCCTTTCCACCGAAGGCGTTGATCTTGCCGACGATCTCGGGGTTGATGACCCGGGCCAGGGTTTCCTCGACGATCTTGATCGTCTCCTCGTCGGTGACACGCATGCCGTTGACAAACCGGGCCTCCAGGCCGCTTTCCTGCATCGCCTTGGAGATGGCCTTGCCGCCGCCATGAACGATCACCGGGTTGACACCCACCGCCTCAAGAAAGACGACGTCACGCAGGAACTGGTCAACCACCACCGGATCCTCCATCGCGCTGCCGCCCACCTTGATGAGAAAGGTGCAGCCGCGAAACCCCTGCATGTACGGCAGGGCTTCAAGAAGAACGTCGGCTTTCTGGGTCTGGGCGGTGAGGTCGGTCATGTCTGGAAGGTAGTCGAAGGGTGCCGAGCATATCCCCCCAGGCACGGCGTCAAGCCCGGTCCGCAGTTTTCTCAGGCCGTCAGGAATGCAAGGGCCGCCCAATCAAGAGCAAGCCCGGCAGAGCATGGCCTAACCATCCGGCCCAGGCTGGACTTGCAACCCGACAACCATGAAAAAGCACGAACCCATCTCCAAGATCATGAGCACCCACCTGGTCACCGTCCACCACGGCGACCCGGTTTCCAAGGTCCGCCAGATCGCCGCCTCACGCGGCATCCACCACATCCCCGTCGTCAGCGGCGATCAGCTGGTCGGGCTCATCAGCTGGTCCGACATCCTGCGCGTCAGCTTTGGAGACACCTTCCAGGCCGATGAACGTGCCGTGGACGCAACCCTGGACCACACCTTCACGATCGAGCAGCTCATGCAGAAGAATCCGGTCGCCCTGCCGGATTCGGCCACGGTGAAGGACGCGGCGGAAATCCTGGCCCGTGGTGAATTTCACTCGGTGCCCGTGGTGCATGGCACAAAGCTGGTCGGCATCGTCACCTCCACCGACCTGATCAAGTACCTGCTCGAGCAGATGTAGGCGGACGCCGTCCGCATGGCAGGGGTGGATCACCCAGCCGCCCCTGCCAGCAGTCGGCGCGTCACCGGGTAACCCGTTCCCAGTGTCATCGCCATTTCGATGTCCTCGGCCGACCGTGCGACGCCTTCCTCATGGACACGCCTGGCCTCGTCGGCAAGCAGCCCGCCAAGGCGCTCACGGACACGCTCCATGAGATGCATGTCGGCCTCCGTCCAGGAAGCCTTCCGCCGAACCGGGAGCGGATGCTGGTAGAAGCCTGCTCCGGTCTTCCTGCCCAGCCTCCCGGCGTCAATCAGCTCCTCAATCATTCCAGGGCGGACAAACCGCCCCGGAAATGCCTCTTCCAGCGTCCTCCCGACATGGGCGGCGACATCAAGGCCGATCTCATCAAGCAGGCGCAGCGGGCCCATCGGCAAGCCGAAGCTGACCATGGCCTCGTCAATGAGCTCCGCCGGCACGCCGGACTCATGCAGATGCACGGCCTCCATGAGATAGGGCACCAGGATGCGGTTCACGATGAATCCAGGGCTGTCCTTCACGACGACCGGCACCTTGCCCAGCCGCTGCACCAGGCTGACCGTCGTGGCCAGCACATCATCCGAAGTATGCTTCGTGATGATGACCTCCACCAGCGGCATCCGGTGCACGGGGTTGAAGAAGTGCAGCCCGATCACCCGCTCAGGATGCGGCACGACGGCGGCAAGCTCAGCCACCGAAAGCGCTGAGGTGTTGGTGGCAAGGATCGAGTCAGGGCTGCTGCGCGCGGCCAGGTCGGCAAAGATCCTCTTTTTCAAGGCCATGTCCTCCGTGGCGGCCTCAATGATGATCTGCTGATGCAAAAGTGGAACCCTCTGGTGCTCGGGCACGAGACGGTCCAGCACCTCCCGCATTTCACGACTGGAGATCGAACGGCGTTTCACCCCCTCCCGCAGGAGTTCATGAATGCGCCCAAGGCCTTTCGCCAGCGACTCGGTGCTGATGTCCTGCATCAGCACCCTGCATCCGCGCGAGGCAGTCCAGTGGGCGATGCCCGACCCCATGACTCCGGCTCCGATCACGGTCACGTCATGAACGGGAATCGCCACGCCTTGCGGCCACGGCTTCTTGCCAGCCTCCTCCTTGCGGAAAAAGAAGTCGATGAGCCTTTCCGTCTCAGGTGTCAGGGCGAGATCCAGGATCGCATGCCTCTCCATCTCCATCGCCCTGCTGGCTGTGGCAAACGGGGCGCGCGTGGCGACTTCGACCGCTCTGAGCGGCGCTGGATAAAGGCCGCGTGTTTTTGTCATGATCGCGGCCCTCGCCCTGCCGGCCATCCAGGGAGCAAGCAGGCGGTCCAGAAGACGGGGCCGGGGATGCGGGCCCGCGTGGGTTTCGCCGGCCTTCTTTTCCAGATGCTCCCTGGGCGCCACAGCGTTCACCAACCCGGCCCTGCGCGCTTCATCAGGCTTCAACAACTTCCCAGTCACGATAAGCTCCAGCGCCTTCGAAAGGCCCAGCAGTTTTGGAAGCCGTGTTGAGCCGCCCCAGGCTGGAATGAGCCCGATCTGCGTCTCCGGCAGCCCCAGGCGTGTGTGCTCGCTGTCACTGGCAATCCGCACATCGCAGGCCAGGGCAAGCTCCAGCCCTCCGCCAAGGCATGCGCCGTGAATCAGGGCGACCTTGGTCATCGGCAGCGCGGCAAGACGGTTGAAGGTGGCCTGGCCAAGATCAATGAGCGACTCCAGCCTGGAGGCCGTGGCCCGGCGGAGCATCTTCAGGTCGGCGCCCGCGATGAAGACACGCTCCTTGGCGCTGCGAATGACCAGGGTCTTCACACCGCCATGATGAACCACCTGGTCGAGGCAGCGGTTGAACTCGCGGAGGGTGGCCTCGTTCCAGACATTGGCGGCAGCGCCGGCCATGTCGAAGCAGATCCAGGCCCGGCCTTCGGCGTCCACTTCAAGGTGGAAGTGCTTCAGCGGCGCATCAGTCCGGCCGGCTTCAGCGGGAGCGGCCAGGGAATCAAGCAGGGGGTGTTTCATGGTGGTTGCAGGTCAGGGGTTAGACACGTTCAAGAAGGGCGGCGCCCCCCTGGCCGCCTCCGATGCAGAGGCTGACCAGCGCATGACGCCCGCCGGACTGCCGCAGCTGATCCAGCGCGGTCAGAACCAGCCTCGCACCGGTGGCACCCACCGGATGGCCGAGGGCGATGGAACCGCCGCGCGGGTTGAGCCGGTCCTCACGGAGGTCGCCGAGAGGCTGCTCAAGGCCCGCACGGCGGGCGCTGGCGGGGTTTTTCAGACACTGCCGCACGGCCAGCACCTGCGCGGCAAAGGCTTCATTGATCTCGATGACGTCCATGTCGTCGAGCTGGCGTCCGCTGCGATGCAGCAGAAGGTCGATCGCGCGCACCGGCCCAAGGCCCATGCGGCGGGGGTCGCAGCCGGTGTAGGCATAATCCGTCATCATGCCAAGAGGCTGCCAGCCATGGCGTTTCACCGCCTCCTCGCCGGCCACCAGCAGCGCGACGGCGCCATCGGTGACCTGGCTTGAGTTGCCTGCGGTGACGGTTCCATGCTCACGGGCGAACAGGGGCTTCAACCTGCCCAGCTTTTCCAGGCTTGAATCCGGGCGCATGCCATTGTCGGCGAGCACGGGCACGACATCGTGCCCCATCACATAGATCGGCGAGACCTCGGCCTGAAGTGCGGCGGCGGCAGCCACGGCCTTGCGATGACTGTTGAGGGCGAACTCATCCTGCTCCTCACGGCTGATGCCAAACTCACGGGCCAGCAGCTCGGCGGTCTCACCCATGTTCATCTCCACGACAGGGTCGGTCAGGCCGAGCCTGAGCCCGACGACGGGCGCAAAGTCCGCAGGACGAAAGGAAGCCGCCGCACCGGCCTTGCCGATGAAGCCGCGCGCCCTGCCAAGGCCGGCAAATTTTTCGACCGCGCTGCGCGGAAAATAGAGCGGCATGCTGCTCATGCTCTCCGTGCCGCCGACGACAAAGACCTCCCCCTGCCCCGCCGACATCTTCGCGTGGGCCGTGGTGAGCGCTTCAAGGCCGGAGGCGCAGTTGCGATGCACGGTCATCGCCGGACGCGACTCCGGCAGGCCGGAACGAAGGGCGATCACACGGGCGATGTTCTGGGCATGGGCGGGCTGGCCGACGCAGCCGAAGATGGTTTCATCCACGGCGCCCGGATCAACGCCGCTGCGCGCCATCAGGGAGGAGACGGCAGCCCTGCCAAGGTCCACGGCATCGAGCGATGCCAGGCCTGATCCAGCCCTGGCGAAGGGCGTCCTGGCGGCGGCGATGATGAAGAGCGGTTTCATGGGTTTTCGGGTCGGTGGTTGAAGGAGGCTGCATCAGGCCTGCAAGGCGGGCGCCGCCACCGGCGCGCCGGCCCCTGGTCGGGCGTCCAGGATCTTGGCCTCCTTGAGCAGGCGCCCCACGCCAAGCCTCGCACGCAGTCCGGCCAGGTCATGAAAATGGATTTCGTTAGGCCTGACCTCGGTGACCTCGGCAAAGCGGCGTTCCAGCCTGTGGCCCAGGTCCTGGGTGTTCACCCCGGTTTCGGGCGTGACATGGAGCAGGATCTCATCCACCTCCATGGGGTCGTCATCATGCTTGCGGAGCTCGACCTGCCAGGCGGCGACGCCCTTCATGTCATCCAGCAGGTGCTCAAGGATGTTGAAGTTGACGAGCGTGCCCTTGACCTTGTCCAGGTGCAGCTCCCGGACCTCGCTGACACGGCTGATGGGGCCGTTCAGGCGCGGGCTGAGCCTTCCGCAATGAGGGCAGCGCGTCCAGGTCATGCCGCCTTCGGCGATGTCACCGGTGCGGTAGCGCAGCACCACCGTGCCGCGGGCGTCCAGCGGCGTGAAGACAATCTCACCCGCATGCCCCTCGGGCACCGGCCTCCCGGTGACAGGATGGACGATTTCAAAGAAGGCCAGCTCGGGACTGATGTGGAAGCCGCTGGAGCTGACGCCCAGATGCGTGGGGCACTCGGGCAGCGCCATCTTCGCCTCCGTAAAGCCGTAGGTGCTGATGATGTGGACGTCATCGGCGCCAAGCTCCTGCGCAAGGACAAGCAGCTTGGCCCGCATGCCTTCAGCCACCTTTTCACCCCCAAGCACGATGCGGCGGATCTGCGGCCAGAGCCTGCGGCCCTCCACGGCCTCTCGCAGGAGGTGATAAAGAAAGGTCGGCATGCCGATGATCACCTCCGGGCGGATCTTGTCGATCAGCCCGATGTTGCCCTCCGTGCCCATGACCTTGCCCCCGCCCGTGCTGAGCATGAAGGTGCCGAAGCCGAGCCCTGCGTGATGAGCCTGCCAGAAGGCCAGGTGCGGCGCATACGGAAAAGTGTTCACATGCCGCCAGTCCCTGCGGGAGCCGCCCACCTCCATGAGGCGGCGCCCGGTGGTGTCCAGGTTGTGAAGGTCGTGCCTTGTGAACAGGAACGGCACAGGTTCGGCCGACCGCCCTGTCGTGCTGGTCATCATCACCGGGCGGAACTCCTGCTCAAGCGCGCTGCGCGCAAAGCCGGGCCCGTGGAAGACCGTGTTCCAAAGCACGCCCCATTCCCTGCGCAGCACCTCCTGGGAGGGCATGAGCACAAACTCACGCTGCTGATCCCTCGGCACCGTCAGGTGTGACTTCGTGGTGAACGGCACCTTCGACCAGTCATCATAGGTGTAAATGTCCTCGGGATGCAGGTCATGCGCCGCAAACAGGCGCCGGTAATGGGCGCTGAACGGAATCACGCGCTCCTTCAGGTAATGACGGAGGCGGTGAAGCTGCCAGTCCTGCCAGACGTCAGGCGGCGACGCATCCCAGGCCGGAGTTGATTGGAGGAATTTCATGGCTGGTTGGGGTTGGGGTGGCTGTTGAGGAAATCAGGGCGCGGATGGCCGGCAGGGCTCGTTCAGCGGCCATGCGGCCGGTCTCGATGTAGCGGTCATGGTTCTCGAAGTCACACCAGGACGAGCCGCAGTGGAACGGATGGATCAGCACATCGGCCTCGCGGGCCTCCTTTTCGACAAGCCCCACCTGGGCGCACATGAGCGCTCGACGGAAGGTGTCGAGAACGTTGCCGTCGGCGAGCAGGTTGACCGGGCGGAGCAGGCGCGAGACGATGCTCGTCTTCCGGATCAGCGAGGTGAAGGCCGCATCCTTGCAGCGCTCCAGGTCGTCGTAAGTCGGCAGCACGTTGACGGCGACCACGAGATCCACGTCAAAACGGCTGCGCAGAAGGGTGACCGGCAGTGGATCAACTGCACCGCCGTCCGTGTAACGACGCCCCCCCAGCTGAACCGGGGTGCAGATGCCCGGAATGGCGGCGCTGGCATGCACGGCGGGAGCGACAGGGCCCGAATCAAAAACATGACTTTGAAGCGCGTCCAGGTCCGTGGCCACCACCATCAGCGGCCGCCTGAGCTGCTCAAAGGTCAGGTCACCCAGCGTCCGCTCAAGGTGACGACGGATCCTGTTTCCCCGGATCAGGCCCGCCGTCGGCGGAATCGCGAAGTCCAGCATGGCACGCAGCGCCTTCCGGTCGGGAATTTCCCGGGCAAGCCGCTCCAGTCCGGCACCATCAAGGCCTGCGGCATAAACAGCTCCCACATAGGCGCCCATGCTGGTTCCGGCGATGGCAGTGACTGGGATGCCGTTCTCCTCAAGAACCTGGATGACGCCCACATGGGCCAGGCCGCGGGCGCCGCCAGCGGACAGCACCAGCCCGAGCCTCGGCGACCTTGGGCCTCCCGCGCAGCCCGCATGCTCCAGGGCGTCGTTTGCAGCGCGGAAAATCCCTGTCCCTGAGTCCGGTGTGGAATGGGTGGGCTTCATGGCGACCTCCTTGCTGACTTCAGACTCAATCCGCGCACAGCGCCGTTCAAAAGATGCTGTCTTTTTTGTTAGGTAAGGCTCCCCATTTTCATCGGCCAGGACCACCTCGCGGACGTATGCAGGGGACATGCCCAGACACAAGACCGTCATCCACTGGTTCCGCCGCGACCTCCGCCTGACTGACAATCCTGCATTGACCGCGGCTGCAGCGGACGGGGAACGGGTTGTGCCGGCCTACGTGCTGAGCGGCTGGAAGTCCGCCCATGGCTGGACGGGAGGCATGCGCCAGCAGTTCCTCTGCGGCTGCCTGGAGTCCCTGGCCAGGAACCTTGAGAGCATCGGCTCCAGGCTCATCCTGCGCTGCGGACGGGCTGATCTGGAGCTTGAGAGGCTGATCAGGGAGGCCGAGGCGGGGGCTGTTTACTTCAACCGTGACTATGATCCCTACGGTCGCGAAATGGAAAAGAAGCTGCGCGAAGCCTGCGCGAGGCTGGGCGTTGAATGTCATGGTTTCAAGGACCGCGTCCTTCATGAACCCGACGAGGTGAAGACAGGAAGCGGCGGACATTACCGGGTTTACACGCCATATTCCAGGAACTGGCTTTCCCTGCCGAAGACCGCCCCGGTTTCACGCCCCTCCCGCCTGGGAGCGGCGCCGGAGGCTTCGCTGCAAAGCCACCCGCTGCCGGGCCTGGATCATTGGAAGCTTGCCCCCACGCATGCCAGGATCCCCGCGCCCGGCGAAAAGGCGGCCAGGGAGCGCATGAAGGCCTTCATTGAAGATCGCCGGCTGAACCGCTACGGCATGCAGCGCGACATTCCGGCGGGCGTGACCACCTCCCGGCTTGGACAGGACCTGCGCTTCGGACTCATCTCCATCCGTGAACTTTATGCCCGCTGCATGAGGGCCCGGGAGGATGTCAGCGCCCCCCAGGAACGGACCTCCATGGACACCTACATCAAGGAGCTTGCCTGGCGTGAGTTCTACTTCGCCATCCTCTGGTTTCATCCGGAGGTCTTTGATGAGGAGTTCAATCCGGAGTTCCGGGGCATCCACTGGCCGGGCAGGGATGACCACTTTGAAACCTGGTGCCGTGGCATGACCGGCTTTCCCATTGTCGATGCAGGCATCCGGGAGCTGCTGGCCACCGGATTCATGCACAACCGGGTGCGGATGATCGTCGCGATGTTCCTGACCAAGGACCTCCACTGCCACTGGCGGCTCGGGGAAAGCTTCTTCATGCGCCACCTGGTCGATGGCGAAAACGCCAGCAACAACGGCGGCTGGCAGTGGAGCTCGGGCACAGGCGCGGATGCCGCCCCGTATTTCCGCATCCAGAACCCATGGACCCAGACCAGGCGCTACGACCCCGGGGGCAGCTACATCCGCCAGTGGGTGCCCGAACTGCGCGGAGTTTCGCCGGCACGCCTTTGTGAACCACCCACCGACGGCAGGCCGCTCGCACCCGGCTATCCCCTCCCCATGGTGGATCATGCAACGGAGCGCGACCGCACCCTGGCCATTTTTGCCAGGCACAAGGATGGCTGAGGCGGCGGAATCAGCCACCAGGGAAGCGTTTGATGATTGAAGCAGGCATCCTGCTTCGGTAGTCTCGGACTTATGCGCATCCCGACCCGACTGCTGATCTTCATCTCCCTCACCGCCTCAGCCCTGGCGGAAAACTGGCCCCAGTGGCGTGGGCCGCGCATGGATGGCACCAGCCTGGACCAGGGTTTCCCAACCGGCACCACTGAAAAGTCCCAGGCCTGGAAGGTGGAGCTGCCGGGCTCGGGCCATGCCTCGCCCATTGTCTGGGATGACAAGGTCTTCACGGTCGCCGCCCTCGCAGAAACGCAGGAACGCGTGCTGCTGTGCCTGGACCGCAGCAGCGGCCGGATGCTCTGGAAGACCTCCGTCCTGAAATCACCCCTTGAAGGAAAGCATCGCCTGAACAGCCATGCATCAAGCACGCCCGCCACGGACGGTGAACGAATCTTCACCGCCTTTCTGGACGGCTCGGAGGTCGTTGTCAGCGCCCATGACTTCAACGGCGGCCAGGCCTGGCAGGTCCGCCCGGGCGCCTTTGCCAGCAAGCACGGCTTCTGCTCCAGCCCGATCCTGTTTGATGACAAGGTGATCGTGAACTGCGACCACGACGGCCCGGGCTTCATCGTCGCCCTGTCACGGACCGACGGCCGCCAGCTCTGGCGCATCAAGCGCCCCAACAACACGCGCAGCTACTGCGTGCCGATGATCCGCCGGATGGCGGGCCGCGTGCAGATGGTGCTCTCGGGAACCAAATGTGTGACCAGCTATGATCCGGCGGACGGGTCGCTGATCTGGATGATCGACGGCCCCACCGAGCAGTTCGTGGCATCATTGGTGCAGGATGACAGGTCGGGCCTGCTGCTGATGAGCGGCGGCTTTCCGGAGCACCACATCCTGGCCATCCGGCCGGACGGCTCGGGCAATGTCACCGACACCCACGTCGCCTGGCGGACGAACAAGGGCGTCGCCTACGTCCCCTCGCCTCTCTGTGAGAATGGATGGTTCCTGATCGTCTCGGATTCCGGCATCGCCCACTGCTTTGACGCCGCCACGGGTGAGATCGCCTGGGAGGAGCGCATGAAGGAGCACCATGCCTCGCTCGTCAGCGCTGAAGGCCGGGTGTACTTCATCAATGACTTCGGCACCCTGCGCACCGTGAAGCCCGGCAGGGAATACAAGCTGCTCGCTGAAGCCGAGCTCGGGGAAAAAGTGTTCGCCTCCCCAGCCCTGAGTGAGGGGCAGATCTTCATCCGTGGAGAAAAAAGCCTGTTCTGCCTGGGCAGGCGCCAGGTCAAGACTGCGGCACGTTGAGCCGGACACCTTGCATCATGAAACCCGTCCGCCGCCACTGTCTCGCCCTGCTGCTCCTGATTGTCTGCGCCCAGCTTGCAGGCTGTTCGCTGCTGAGGAAAAAGCCTGAGAAAAAGCCAGGCCCGGTCGGACAGGCCACCTTGATCGGCATGATCGAAATGGTGAATCCCGAGCAGAATTACGTCGTCATCCGCTGTGACACGCCGCCTGCCATCCAGCCGGGCACGGAGCTCATCGCCCTGAGCTCCCTCGGCACGCGCTCCAGGCTGGTGCTTTCACCTGAACGAAAGGGTTACTATCTCACGGCCGACATCAAGGAGGGTTCTCCGTCCGTCGCCAACCTTGTCCTGCTTCCTCATTCTGAAGAGCCGCCGGCGCCCGCCCCGCCCCTGCCTGCTCCGGAGACACCGTCAACCAACGATGCTTCCACCCCGGGGCCGGCCTCCGCCGTTCCCTCGACGCCGCTGCCGGCATTGCAGCCGCAGGCACCGCCACCCGGCGCAACACCGCCCGCAGCCCCCGCCGCAAGCCTGGATGACCTGGAACCGCCCGTGGGAAATCCTTGAACAGTCACGGACAAACCGCTTCGGTTCGGCTCCGCCCGTCATGCTGACCGAAACCGAAGCCCTCGAACATCTCCTTGCCCGGGTTCAGCCCGGCCCGGCTGAGACAACCCGCCTTTTGGACGCGCTTGGACGCTTCAGCACGGCGGACCTGCTCGCGACCCTTCCCCTGCCCGGCTTCGACAACTCGATGATGGATGGTTATGCCATCCAGGCCGCAGCATCGGCCGATCCATCGCACCTGATTTCCGTTCATGCCGAACAGCCGGCGGGCATCGACCTTCACCTGACCTGCCCGCCCGGCAAAGCCGTCCGCATCTTCACGGGAGCCCCCATGCCGGCAGGTGCGGATGCCGTCATCATGCAGGAGGATGTCGAGCTCGTCGACGATTCGATCCGCTGCAGGGAGCCGGTTCAGCCGGGTGAAAATGTCCGTCGAGCCGGGGCGGACCTCTGCCGCGGGCAGGTCATGCTGCGTCGTGGAGAAAAAATGACCGCCGGCATCATCGGCCTGCTGGCCTCGCAGGGCCTGGAAAAGGTCGAGGTGCATTCAGCACCCAGGGTCGCCGTCCTGAGCACGGGGGACGAACTGCGGCGGCCGGGCCAGCCACTGGAAGACGGCTGCATCTTCAACAGCAACGGCCCCATGCTCCAGGCGCTGCTGGCAGGCCTTGGCATTCATGAGGTGCGGACAGCTCACTGCGCGGACGACCTGGAAGTCACCGTGTCGGTTCTCGCGGAACTTCTTGCCAGCCAGGACGTCCTTCTGCTCAGCGGCGGAGTCTCCGTCGGTGACCACGATCACATCAAACCCGCCCTGGCGAAGCTGGGCATCCGGCCCGAAATCTGGCGGATCAAGGTCAGGCCGGGCAAACCCTTCCTGTTCGCCCAGTCCCGGCACGATGAAAGATCCACGTCGACAAGCATCTTTGGGCTGCCGGGCAACCCCGTGTCCGCCTTCATCACCTTCCACCTCTTTGTCAGGCCCGCCCTGCTGCGCTGGATGGGGGCCTCGGATGTTTCACCCTTCACCCTCATGGCCGGGGTGTCGGGCAGGCTGCACAACGACGGTGACCGCCCCCATTACCTCCGGGGAAGCCTGAAGGACGGTGTTTTTCAAACCACGGGTCTTCAGCAGAGCCATGCCCTCTACGCCCTGAGCCAGGCCTGCGCCCTTTTGCGCCTCGACCCCGGCCAGACCCTGGAGGCCGGTGATGCCGCACGAATCCTGCTGCTCAACACCCCCACGGGCTGATCCGCCCCCTTGAAGGCGGCCGGAAACATCCTAATTTCCGCCCCATGAAAACCGCCCTCCTTACCCTGATCCTGCTTCCTGTCTGCATCAGCCTTGCCTCATGCCGCGGGGCTGGCGGCCCCGCCCAGCGTGTCGGCTACGAAATGGACCGCGCGGCCTACAAGGTTGGCGGAGGCATCGCCCGCGCCGGACACTCGATCCAGCGTGCCGCCCGCTGACTCCCACGCCGGACCAGTCACTGCCGGTAGATCACCACCACCCCGGAGGTGGGCGAACTTGGTGAACTGTCAAAACCAAAGCCCACGGTCTGAAGGCTGGCCGCCTCGACACCCGCCTCGATCAGGAACTGCCTCACCGCCTGGGCGCGCCTTTCAGAAAGTGAACGCGCATAATCCTCGGGAAGCCCCGGCGCAGTATAACCAGCAATGAGATAGCGCGGCCTGCCCGCCTGCCATTCCGCCGCCAGCCCGCCCAGGATCTTCTGATGCCCGCCGCCGAGCCTGAAGACGGTCCCGGGAAACTCCAGGGCCTGGCAGGCAGGTTTCAAGGCGGCCTCCAGGGGGCTGCTGAACCCCTCCCTGCCGCCCAGGGCATAGACCACGGTCGGCTCGTCATTTTTCGTCAATCCGGGAACCCCGGGCAGCGCCTGACAGCAGGCCAGGACAGCCGGCATCAAGGCTGCGGAGAGGAGGCGGAGGCTGGAGCGCGTCGATTCCATGCTCACTTCATCCACCGGGGTTCACTGATGCGGCCCTGCTTTTCAAGAATCGCACGCCGATGTCCGCTGGTCAGGTGATGGACGTAAAGCACCCCGTGCTGGGTATAGCATACATAGCGCCCGTTCGGGCTCCAGGACGGATGCGCGGCGCCACCGGCCTGAATGACGCGGGCATGACCATTCGGCCAGCCTTTCACGACGACGGCCAGATGACCGCCTGACCGGGCGGTGAAGGCGACGGACTGGCCGTCCGGCGAAAACTCCGGATCTGTCGAAAAGCGGTAGCCCGTCCGCCAGCGGACCAGGCTGGCCTGGCTCTGGTTCGTTTCCGGGACTTCCGCCACATAGAGCGCCGGCCCCTGCCCCCGGTCGTCGGAAAAAATCACCTGCCTGCCGTCGGGATGCCAGGATGGCGATCCAGGAACCCCCGTGGTGTCGCTGATGCAGGCCGCGGTGTTCGTGTTCAGGTCGGTCACGAAGACCTCGGGGTTGCCCAGGAAGCTCATCACCATCGCCAGACGCTGGCCGTCCGGGGAAAAGGCGGCGCCGAAACTGCTGCCCGATGTGTCGGTCACCGTCCGCTCCCAACCCTGCCCCAGGTCAAGCCACTGAACCACCGGGAAACCGCTGCGATAGCTCGTGTAGGCCACGGCTGAAGCATCTGAGTTCAAGGTGGGCGACACCGCACCATGCCTGTGATGGGTGACTTGAAAAACCTCACGCCCCTCGGGGTCGCTAAGGTAGACCTGCCTGACTCCGGACTTGTCACTGACAAAGGCGATCCGGCTGGTGGCGAGCCCAGGCTTGCCGGTGATGGCCAGGATGACATCATCCGCAAAGGCGCGTGCGTTTTCATCCAGGCCAGGCGCCGCATACGTTCGTTCCAGCAGCCTTTTGCCCGAGGAATCCATCACACGCCCCGTGAGACGTCCGCCGACCGACGCGCCCGAAATGACAAACTCCGCCTGACCCGAGGTGATCTGAAACTCATGCGCCGACTCCAGCTCAGCCTGCACGGCACGCTGGCTGCTCCCGCCGGTGCCCCCGGTGAACTCGCCCATCTGCACCTTCTTCAAGGCGGCAGCCGCCACAGGCTGCTTCCGCGCCCTCCCGGAAACAAGCCAGGAAGGCAGCGTCAACGCCGTTGCCGCCGCCGCTGGCAGCAGGACAAGCAGGACGATGAGCGGCGCAAGGGGCATTCAGTTCAGTCAATCTGGAGATTCACCTGAAGTGAATAACGTGTTCCAGGAAATTTTACAGGCAGGCTTTCGGAAATCTTGACGACTTTCTGAAGCATTTTGTCGACCGATTCGTCCAGCACCTGGGATCCGGACTTTTTGTGAACGACGGCATCCCTGAGAGCCCCATCACGCAACACGGCAAGCCTGACTTCCACACGACGCTGATCCGCCGGCACCAGGGTCGGTGAAGGCGGCTTCCAGGCTTCAAGCATGGCGCGCTGAAGCGCCTTCTCGACAGGCCCCATGTCAGCTCCGCCAGTTTCGGCAGCGAGAATCCTGTCAGCCTCATTGTGGACGGCAATCTGAAGCAGGCTGGGCACAGGCTGGGGAACTGAAACCATGGGCTGCGGAGCCGTCTTGGTAATCGCTGAAATCGCGATGTACTTGGCAGGTTCTCTCAAAGGCTGAACGGTTTCAGACGGACCTGCCGTGTCGGCACGTGGCCGGGCCGGTTCAGCCTGCCCGGCCACCTTGCCCTTGCCAGGCAGCCCACCACCAATCTGGGCGCTTAAACCTCCTGCGGTGCGGCGAGGCAAAAAGGCATCCATTCCGGAAGCACTTGAAATCGAGTTCTCAAGCCCCCCCTCAACGGCCGCACCTGAGGCGGCCGCCCTGGGACTCGTCGGCAACGGTTCGGCAACGAGCTTGTTGAGTTCTGGGGAAGTCCCCTGCTTCGGCGGTGCAACAGTCACAGGAGCCGGAGGCGGCGGTGCCTTTTTCACCTCTGCAGCAGGCTTGGCAGGCGTCTCAGGCTTTGGCTGCTCCTGGGAAACCTCCCTGAAATCCCCAGGCTTTCGCCAGACCAGCTCAGTTTCCGGCATGCCAGTTCCTCGAACCTCGTCATCCGGCGCAAGCATGGGCAGCAGCGTCCAGGCCAGCATCCCCAGCAGCAGCAGGGCCAGCCCAATCCCCGCCAGGGCTGGAGCCAGCGGCTCCAGGGCTGTTCGTGTGGGTTTGCCGGGCATGATCAGGGTCAGTTGGCGGAGCTTGTGCTGACAACAACGGCCGTGTGCCGGACCTTCGCACTGCGCAGGGCGTCCATCACTTGAATGAGCTGGGGCGCGCTCAGGCTCGGCGGAATCACCACCACCACCCCGAGTTCCGGAGCGGCCGCCACCTGTCGGCTCAGCTCACCGATCAAGGCCTGGTGTTCGATGTCCTTCCCCGCCAGCATCAGCTTCAGGTCCTTGGCCACCCGCAGCTCCATGGTGGCCTTGGGAGACCGGTCCGCACCGGCCTGCAACGATGCCTCCGCCGATCCTCGCCCCTGGATTCCGACGGTGGAAAACACCGCCATCAAAAGCACGAACATGAGCAGCAGGTCCAGCCAAGGAACCACCTGCACCTCCGCTACCAGTCTCGGCAGATGACGGCTGGAGAGTCGCTTCATGCCCGTGCGATGGGGTGACGTGTGGTTCCCGTTGAGGTGCCGGGCACCGGCATGGCAGGCGCCCCCAGGCTGCCAAGGCTGGGCAGGCTTTCCTCGACCTTTCGATGATCCACAAACTGCCTGTCAAAAATGCCGCTCAGCTCTGCGGCGTAATTGTCCATGCGCACGATCAGATGCCGGATCCTACCGACCACGGAATTGTAGCCGGCCAGGGTGGGGATCACCACCGCGACTGCGGCGATGCTGCTCAGCAGGGCGGTGCACACGTCCTCTGCCAGGGTGGCCGGCCCGCCTCCCCCTCCCTGCACGGCAAAGGCATCCAGCAGACCCAGCAGGGTTCCCAGCACGCCCAGCAGCGGCGCAATGGAAATGACCGTGGCCACATATCCAAGACGCATCTCCAGCTTCAGGGCGGCGCTGCCGATCGCCCGCTCCATTGAGTTCTGGACCGTGCTCATCTGGCTCGGGGAAATCCTTCCCGCCCCCTGAAGACGGGCGGAAAAGCTCCTCCCCGGCTCCTCCTCGCCCACCAGATGAAAGGCCAGGTCCTTGGCGGCAGCGTGATAGAGATAGTACAACGGTGACATGTCCGTCTGCTCCTTGGTCAGGTAGAGCGCCAGCGGATGCGGACTTTCATGAAACTGCCGGAGAAACCTGCGGTTCGCCTTCTCCGTCCTCCGCAGCAGCAGCCACTTCATGAGCAGCGCGGCCCAGCTCACCGTGGAAAGCAGGCCCAGCAGGCCCAGGATCACCCAGGTTGCGGGGGTGATGTGCTCCTGCCCAAACCTAAGGCCGTTGATGAAGGAAAGTATGAAGGCAAACATCACGCGGGAGAATAACCGACAGTTAATCAACCTTGAATGTCTGGCGTCAACCGGGGAATCGCGGGATTCAACGCCCCGGGCACCCCCCTGGACTCCGTGAATCGTTGATGATGAGCTTCGCATGATCCTCTCGCGGGAGGGCCCGGGGAGTGAAGAACCGCCTTCAAAGGATTCCGCCTTGCTTGTCCTGCATGTCTCATTACCCTCGCCATCCTATGGCAAAATCGGCACTCGGAAAAGGTCTTGGCGCTCTCATCTCAGCCCCGGCAGCGGCGGCTGGCTCAGCGTCCAGGCTGCCGGCGCTCTCACAGCCCGCCCCGGGCGACATCGTCCGCAAGGTTTCCCTGGACCAGGTCGTCCCCAGCCCCCTGCAGCCCCGTAAGGAATTTATCGCCGAACAGCTCACCGAGCTGATGGAGTCGATCCGTGAGCATGGCATCATCCAGCCCTTGATCGTTCGCCAGGTGTCCGGCAAACTGGAGCTGATCGCTGGTGAAAGACGTTTCCGCGCCTCCACCCAGCTAGGCCTGAAGGAGGTGCCCGTCATCATCCGCCATGCCACTGACCGCGATGTCCTGGAGATGGCGCTCATCGAAAACCTCCAGCGCGAAGACCTCAACCCCATCGAAGAAGCGCGAGCTTACCACCGCCTCGCCGAGGAATTTGCCATGAAGCAGGAGGACATCGCCCGGCGTGTTGGCAAAAACCGGGCCACCGTCGCCAACGCCATCCGCCTGCTTGACCTGGCTCCTCCGGTCCAGGAAATGCTGACCCAGGGCAGGATCACCAGCGGTCATGCCAAGGTGCTGCTCATGCTGAAGGACGCCGCCCAGCAGGAAAAGGCCGCCGAGGAGGTGGTCCGGAAAAGCCTCACCGTACGCGCCACGGAAAAGCTCGCCCACAACATCATCACCCCGCCGGTTCCGAAGCCCAAGTTCGACGACCAGGATGTGCTCCGGGCCATCGAAACCTGCGAACAGCGCCTCATGCAGCACCTCTCCACCAACGTGGCCATCAAGCACCACGAAAAAAAGGGCAGCATCGAGATTGACTATTATGGGGTCGAAGACTTGAACCGTCTCCTCAGCCTCATGGGCGTTCCCGAGGAAAAGATCGAGGAGGAGTGAAGGACTCATGCCCCCCATCCTCAAGCGCATCGCCAGCCTGACCGCCGCCCTGCTCTGCGCCTGCTCCCAGGCGGCACATCCCGAACAGGCCGGCGTCGAGACCTTCCTCCAGCGCTATTTCTCGACCTGGTCGGCCAGGGACATGGAGGGCTATGGTTCCTGCTTCCATCCCACCGCCCGCATCACCTTTGTGGAAAAAGGCGGGGCGGCTGGCAGCCAGGGCCTGACGGATTTCCTTCATGGTCAGAAAATTGGGCATGAACGCGCCGCCACGCCCATGACCGAAACGCCCACGGAGATGAACATCAGCGGTGACACCCGGGTCGCCCAGGCCGCAGTGCGCTGGAAGCTGACCAAGGGTCGCGAAATCATCACCGGCACCGACTACTTCACCCTCGTGAAAACCGCCGAAGGCTGGAAGATCGCCTCGCTGGTCTTCTACAACGACTGACCAGGAAGCCCCTCCGCATGTCCAAGAATCCCCACCCGCCCTCCTCTACATCCATCCGCTGGTTCCTTGGCGCGGCCTGCTTCCTGGCCGGCGCCGCCATGATGGTGATTGAAATCTGCGCCTTCCGCCTCCTGGCCCCCATCTTTGGCAACAGCGTCTACACCTGGACAGCGTTGATCGGCGTCATTCTCGTCGCCTTCAGCGCCGGCGGCTTCATGGGAGGCCGGCTCGTGGACCGCTTCACCCACCTGCGGCTGCTCGGATGGCTCCTGGCAGGTTCCGCCATCCTCACCTACCTCATCCCACCGCTGCACCAGGGCTTCGGTGAACATTTTCTGACCAGCGGCCTGATTGGTGGCTCGATCATGGCCTCCGTCTTTTTCTTTGCCATTCCCGGAGCCCTCCTTGGCGCTGTTTCACCGGCGGCCGTGCGCCTTTACAGCCTCACCCAGAAAGACACCCATGTGGGGGCCGCCGCCGGCACCATCTCCATGCTCGGCTCGCTCGGCAGCTTCGTCGGAACCTTCCTGTCCGGCTTCGTGCTGCTTTCGCACTTCGGCGTCCGCACGATCTTCCTCGGCTGCGCGACCCTTCTCGTGCTGCTGGCTCTGATGTCATTCCTTCTTGAAAAGCTCCAGAAAAAAGCTGCCGGAGCCCTGGTGGCCTCCGCCCTGACGGCCGGCTTCATCGGCTCTCAGGCCCATGAGCAGCCGGGCAGGGACGTCCTGCATGTCGAGGAGTCGTTTTATCACCGCATTGAAGTGTCGGAATCCGGTGTCAGCCCGCACAAGCAGCGCCTCCTGCGCCTGGACTCCACCCCCGAAGGCGCCATGAACCCGGACGACGGCTCCCTGGTCATGGACTACCAGCATTACTGGAGGCTTCCCCTGCTCAAGGACCAGCCCAGGATCCACAGCGCACTCTTCATCGGCGCAGGTGCCTTTGGCATGCCCGAGGCGGTCTCCCGGGAGTTTCCCGAGGCAACCGTCGATGTGGCTGAAATCGACCCGCGGGTGATCGAGGTCGGAAAAAAATACTTCAAGCTTGCCGACCACCCGCGGGTGCAGGCCTACCCCGGAGACGCACGGCGATTCCTCAACGAGCACCAGGACAAGAAGTGGGACCTGATCTTTGGCGATGCTTATGCAGGGGTTCGCTCCATCCCATCGCACCTTGTGACCCGTGAGTTTTTCCAGCTTGTGGCAGACCATCTGACCCCGGAGGGCAGTTTTGTCATGAATGCCATCACCTCCGTCCAGGGCCCCCGTTCCGAACTGCTTGCCGGACTGCTGGCCACCCTGCGCACCGTGTTCCCCAAGGTGGAGGTCTTTGCCGTCCAGCGACCGCGTACGATTGCCCAAAACATCATCATCCTGGCCTCCAGGCAGGATTGGAGCACGCTGCTGACCGATCGCTTCTACGCCGAAGGAACCTGGCAGAACCGACTCGTGGCCAGCCATGTCACAGGCTCCCAGCTGCCGGCGGGAGGAACCGTGTTCACCGACGACTTCAACCCCGTCGACCGCATCATCGCCCGCAGCCTGCTCCTGGAATAAACCGGCTCATTCCACGACATCTCCGACCAGCAAGAGGGCTCCGGGGAAGAACTTCGTGCCGTTAAAACGCTCCGGCTTGTCGATGCTGTTCTTGTTCCTGGCCAGGATCGCGGCCTTGTCCGGCTGGTCTGGATGAATTTCGATTTTCACCGAATGCACCCCATCAGGCAGGCCGTCGCCGATCATCAGTGTGGAAAGGCGATGGTAGGTGCAGTAGGCGTCAAACCGAGGCACGACGCGCGCGGGTTTGTCATCCAGTGTGACGATGACCTGTCCACAGTCAGGACCGACGATGTCATAGATCGCACAGCGGGTTCCCTTGAATCTGAAGGAAAGAGTCTCGCCAGGGGTCGAGCCGCTGTGCAGGTCAGGCAGACGATCCGCCCAGCGCTTGCCAAAGACATCCTGCTTCACATCCACCGGCTGGATGCCCGGTGAACGCCGGGTGACGCTGATCGGCACCAGCTTTGCCCGCTCATAATTGTCCGGATTCAGGGCCGCCTTGAGTTCATGAGGGCCGGCTCCCGCCGAGGCACGGCTGATCGGCTCCCAGGAACGCACGATCGCCTGGAGATAGAGCTCATGGCCCGTGCTGACATGAGGATGCACGCTGTCAGGGGCGAAGATGAACTTGTCGCCCGCCGCCTTCTTCTCCTCGTCGTTCACCGGCAGCCTGGCCTTCCACTCCAGTTTTCCCGCCTTGGCAAGCCGCGCCACCTCCATGCCCAGATGAATGGTCGGGATTCCGTAATGGTCGGCCACCTTCTCCATGGCGCTCGCGGAACGCTGAAACCTGCCTTCAAGCATCGGCGGCACCAGAGCCTCGGTGATGGTGTAGACAAAGCAGATGTCACACTCAGGCAGCGCCTTCCAAGTCTGCCGGACAATGCCCTCCATGCAGCGGATGATCTGTTCCGGAGCCGCCCCGCCGTCGTTCACCGCAAACTCGACAAACAAAAGATCAGGCTTCCGATCCAGCACATCCTGCCTCAGACGGCAGACGCCCAGGTCGGAGCCGGTGCCGCCAATCGCCGCGTTGATCTCGCTGATCCTCGCCTCAGGCCAGGTCTTCTGGAAGTGCGCCAGCGTCTTCACCCGCCAGCCCGGCTGGGCCGTGATGCTGCCGCCCAGATAGCCGACACGCACCTCGGACCCCGGCCTTGCAACCTTGGTCAAAAAATTGGGCAGGCCGGAACGGGGGCGGCACTCCCGCGCTTCGACCAGGGGAAACTCAGGCTCCGCAGCAGTCACCAGGAGGACGGAGCCAAGGATGTGCGAAGCCAGCAGCAGGTAAGGGAGGGGTGGGCGCATCGGGATTCAGGTTGGACGGACCCGCTCCTTTTCGGTGACAGTTTCTTTTCGGCAAATCCTTTTCCGAGGCTTGCCATCCGTCAGTCACTCACCTAAAACCTGCCATCTCCACAAAAATGAGCGCAGACTTCTCCACCCCTCAAATTCCCGCCCTCGGCATCATGGAACCTCTTGGTGACGAGGATCGTGACATCCTCAGCGGCTATGGCGAGTTCAGGCCCGTTCAACCCGGCAGCCACCTGATTGAAGAGGGCAGCGTGCAGACCAGCCTGTATTTCATCATCAGCGGCAAGCTGCATGCCACCGCCATGCGCGGCGGTCACAAGGTGCTGCTTGGCAGCGTTGGCACCGGCGAAACCGTGGGCGAAATCAACCTTCTCGACCCCTCCGCCGCCAGCGCCACGGTCACGGCCGTCGAATTCAGCCAGGTCTGGCGCATCGACTCCAAGAGCCTGGAATCCTACATCAACGAGTATCCAAGGGCCGCCGCATGGCTGCTGATTGGTGTCGGCAGGACCATCGCCCGCCGCCTGCGTTCCGTGAACGAAAAGATCGCCAGCTTCTACGGAGGCTGATCGACGATCAACGAAGTTGAAGAAAATCGACAGCGCGTTTGACAAAGTGGCTTGAACGTCTAGTCTCCACGTCCCGCAGCGAACTTCAAAAAAGTTCAACGCAAAGCACCCGTAGCTCAACGGATTAGAGCATCTGACTACGGATCAGAAGGTTTCAGGTTCGAATCCTGACGGGTGCGCCACTCAGAATCAACGAGTTACAAAGATTCTGCGAACACGAAAATCTTTCACCCGTGCATTTTCCGGAGCCTTTTGGGTTCCGGCCTTTCTCTAAAACGCAAGCCGCCCAAAGCCTGTTAAAGCAATAACGCCGTACGGGCTCCCGGCTCGCACGGCGTCATGTTACCAGTCAGGTTATGGACCTCACTTAACTGGCCTTCTTCGGCCGGCCAAGCACATCATCCTTGGTCGTCGCCACGACGGCGATGACCTGGTCGATGAGTTCCTGGCTGACTTTCAGATCCTTCAGCGTCGCCACGAGGTTTTCAGCGATGGCGTTGAAATGCTCCTCCGTAAGCCCCATGCCCTCATGGGCCTTGCGCATGTCCTTGCCGGTCCAGGGCAGCGGGCCTCCCAGGGCATAGGAGAGAAACTCCTTCTGCTTGCGGTGCTGCTTGGGCATGCTGACATCGTCAAAAAAGTGCTTCACCCGGTTGTCCGCCAGCACCTTGACATAAAAGGCGTCCACGGCGGCGTTGATCGCAGCCCAGCCTCCAAGCTTTTGATACAGGCTGTCCTCGCGTGCCTTGAGCCACTTGGCCTTGCAGGCCTCCTTGGCAAAACTCCACTTCCGGCCCTCATAGTCGGCCGTGATGGAAGGATCGACAGGCTTGCCGCTGATCGGGCAGAGGCTGTTGGTGGCCGTTTCCATGGCCACGGTTGCAGGGTCTGCCGCCATCACGGCGTTGACGAGCAGGGACATCACCACGGCGACCGTGGCGAGCGAGGGAACGATGAACTTCATGGGGGTGGCTGGATTGGGTTGGTTAGGTTTTGACAAGTTTGCCATTCTATTACGGAACTCAGATTCTGTAATAGACGGACGACCAAACGCATTGAGCGCCCACCCCTCTTTCATCCCGCCAATAAAGGCGTTTTTCATGACAAGATCCGCACAACAGGCAAACACTGGCCGAACCAGACAGCCGGAATTCAAGGCTTGCCGTCCGCAGGCTCACTCCGGGCAGGGCTGCTCCTCAGCCCGCGAAAGGGACCGAGGTTCTGCTTCTGCAAAAAACGCTCAACATCATGGGACACACGGGCGATCGCCTCATGCATCGGGCATGGAGGGCCGCTGCCACACCAGTTTGGTCCGAAGGGGCACATGGGCCGCACGTCCGGCCGCTCAAAGACGGCCACGATCTCATGCAATGACACGTTCTCCGGCGGCCTGGCCAGCCTGTATCCCCCGGAGGGTCCGGTGGTGCCGCTCGTGATCCCATGCAGGGAAAGCTGCGCCAGCACCTTGGCGACCACCGGCCTGGGCAGGTCGCGGGCATCCGCGATTTCCCTGGCGCTCACGCGCGTTTCATCCTCGTCATACTGCTCCGCCAGATAGCTGGCGGCCGCGATGGCCTGCTGCGCAAGTTTGCCAATTTTAAGCATGAATGTTTCCAGATGCACCCATCAGGACGGCAGACAAGGCATGATTTTGCCGCCGAACAAAAAATGCGCCACGGAAACCATGATCGGCACGCCTGCGCCGTCCCAGCATGCGGAGCCCTCCCGAAAAGTCGCCCTCAGGGCTGCCCCGGGATCCACTCCGGCGACGGGCAGGCAGGGCTCCCGGGCAGTTTTTGGCGTTGCCCGGGCTTGTTCCCACATCCATAAGGCGCGCTCCCCATGCCTTCCCAAGCCCTGCTCACCGGACAAGCCTTCCTCGCTGAAAACGCCCAAAAGCCCGGCGTCATCACCACGTCCAGCGGCCTTCAATACCTGGTGCTTCGGGAGGGCGACGGCAAAAGCCCGAAAAAGAAGGACACTGTCGTGGTGAACTACCGCGGAACCCTGCTGAACGGGGTCGAATTCGACAGCAGCTATCTTGCGGGACGTGAACCGGCGGAATTTCCCCTGAATCGTGTCATCAAGGGATGGACGGAAGGGCTGCAGCTGATGAAGGAGGGTGCAAGATACCGCTTTTTCATCCCACCCGGCCTGGCCTACGGCTCACGCGGCGCAGGGCTGGACATCGGGCCGGACGAGACCCTGATCTTCGAGGTCGAACTGCTCAAGGTCTGGGAGGACTGAACGCTTTGGCCTTCTTGCTCAGGCATTGGCGTCGGCGGCCTTCTTGATGCTGGAGATGACATCGCTGATCTTGAGATCGATCCTTGCACGCTTCTTGAAATAGCTGACGTGATCGTAGCCGGCCTCGACGAGGTTGTTCAAGGCGGTCACAAAGTGCTCACCCACACGCTGGGCACGATGCGCGTCACTGCCAATGACCACGGGAATCTTCCGTTCGGCCATCATCCGCAGCATCTCGTTGCCTGGATTCATCTCCGAATAGCTCTTGTTCAGCCCTGAGGTGTTCAGCTCCATGGCCACACCGGTCCTGGCGATCCGGTCAAGCACACCTGCCACCGTGTTCTTGATGATGGCGAAGCACCAGGAGTCGGGATGGTAGTTTTTGACCAGGTCCGGATGGGCGATGCAGTCATAAAGCCCGGTCTCGGCGCTGACAGCAAGATGCTCAAAATAGGTTCGGCGAAATCCTTCGATGGTTCCCTGCTCAAACTTGCCCAGATACTCCTTGGCCTGCCAGTGAAGGCCGCCGAGGCAGTAGTCGAACTCCACACGCTGGTGAAGCCCCTCGATGTATTTTTCGTAACCGGGAAAGAACTCGCTCTCGATCCCCAGGCAGACGTCCAGCTTCCCGGCGTAGGCCGCCTTCGCCCGCTGAACCAGGGAGACATAGAGGTCAAACTCTCCCTCGCTCATCCGCACGCTGGGCCAGAAGCCGTCCGGCATCGGGCAGTGGCAGGTGAAAATGATGCCCTTGAGACCTGCCTTGACCGCCTGGGCGCAATATTCCTCCGGCTCACCCCAGGCGTGCTTGCACAGGGGGGTGTGCATGTGGGAGTCGTAATAGAGCGCCCCTGACTTCACCGCCTGGGGCTTTTCAGAGGAAATCACCGGAGGCTTCGGCGCGGCGATAGGCTCACCCGCCGTGCTTGCCAGAACCGTCTTGGTGGAAGCCGCCGGCTTGGCTGGCTTGGGTGTGGATGGAACGGCCACGGGCAGTGTTGCCGATTTCAAAACCGGCTCCGCTGGCAGGGAGACCGGAGCTGGCTTGACGACGGAGGCGGCTGCCGCCTTGGAAGTGGGAGGAGCCGTCTTGACGGGAGTGACGGGCTTCGCTGCAGCAGGAGCCACCCTGGCTTTCTTTGCGGGTGCTGGAGGTGGAGGGGCGGGCTTTTTGGCCGCAGCCTTCCTGGCCTGAACCGGAGCCGACTTGACCGCCTTTTTTGTACGGGTCCCCGTGAAAGCCTTCCCCGCCTTGGACACCGGCTTTTTCACTGGTGCCGCCTTCTTGGCGGGAACCTTTTTCGGTGGAAGCTTCCGCGCGGGCTTGCTCACAGCCTTTACGGCCTTGGGCGTCGGCGTCTTCTTTTTGGCGGCCGCAGGTTTGGAGGCCTTCTTGACCGGTTTCACGGCCTTGGAGACGGTTTTTTTCGAAGCCGTCTTGGTGGCCTGCCTTGCCTTCGGCTTCTGGTTTTTGCTCTTGCTCACTGTTGGTCTCCTCCTGAGTTGAATTTGTCAGCCTTCCCGGCCTGCGGCGTCTGCGCTTCGGCATCCATGGAATGCTGAGGTGCTGTCCGCGGGCCCGTCCGGTCCACATCAGTGAGCAGGACATAAAAAACCGAAGCCACGGTCAAGACCAAAGTGGCCGCCCCCACCAACTTGGCGATCACCTCCAGGGCAAGCACCTGACGCCGATGGCGCATGGGGCGGTGCGGAACAGGTTGGCTGGACATGGCATGGCGCTCAGTTCACCGAGCTGGAGCCGAAGGCGGGAATCGAACCCGCGACCCGCGCATTACGAATGCGCTGCTCTACCGCTGAGCTACTTCGGCCTGTGCAATGGAACACTTGGATCGCCTATATCTGCGCGCCCCGCGCTTGTCATATGCTTTCTGCTTCAGCAGAAAAAAAACCAGGCTCCTGAGATCACGAGGCGCTTGCGACCCTGCGGCGGCACCGGATATTTCCCCTCCCCCCATGCCCGATCCCGCCTTTCCGTCCTCCCCCTATGCCGAATTCCAGGCTGAACTGGCCGAAATTCACCGGCACAAGTGGCTGACCAGCGAAAAAGCCGGCCGGGATGTCGGATTTGAAAAAGCCCTGACTGAGTGGGCCGGCAAACATCGTCAGATGTGGCGCAAGGAAAGGAACCGAAGATCTCAGAAAAGCTCCTGATTGCAGCAAAGGATGCACTTGCCTGACAGCATCCCGCTGTCCGCAGTTGTCTTCTTTCTGCCGCATCGAATGCAACGCCCCTCCTTGACCCTGGGACCAGCCACGACATCATGCCCCCCAGCCCGAAGCATGAAACGCCTCTACCGCAACGCCCTGATCGCCTCTGAAGACAGTCCGAAGCTGAACCAGGGAGACGTGCTGGTCGAAGGTGACAGGATCGTCGGCGTTTCCGCCGGCATCACAGGAATCGAAGACTGTGAGGTGATCGACTGTGCAGGGCGCGTTCTCATGCCCTCCATGTTTGACATTCATGTCCACGCCCGGGAGCCCGGCCAGGAGGAAAAGGAAAACATCACGACCTGTGCCGAGGCCGCCATCAATGGAGGCGTCACCGGTTTTGTCATGATGCCCAACACTGTTCCGGCCATCGACAATGCCGGGGTGGTCCGCACGGTGCTGGAAAGCGCACGCCGCACCCGCATCGGCCCCGGGATTTACACGGCGGGCGCCATCACCAAGGGACGCAAGGGTGAGGAGCTGGCCGGCATCGCCGGCATGAAGGCGGCCGGCTGTGTCCTCCTCACCGACGACGGCTTCCCCGTCGACAACCCCCAGGTGCTGCGCAGGGCCATGGAATATGCGCGTGACCACGACCTGCCGCTTGCCAGCCACTGTGAAGTCAGGGAGCTCTCGGGAAAAGGCTGCATGCACGAAGGCAGGGTCAGCTATTCGCTCGGCCTGGCAGGCATCCCGAGCATCAGCGAGGAAATCTGCATCTCCAGGGACATCCGGCTCGCCGAATACACCGGAGTTCACCTCAACATCCAGCATGTGACCACCGCCGAAGGCATGCGCACCATCAAGCGCGCCAAGGACCGGGGCATCCGGGTGACCTGCGAAGTCGCCCCCCATCATCTCATTTTCAATCACGGGCACATCGGCAGCTACGACACTCATTACAAGATGAATCCCCCCCTGCGCACAGAGGAGGACAACGAAGCCCTCCTGCATGGCCTCAAGGAGGGGTGGTTTGACGTGATTGCAACCGATCACGCACCCCATACCCCCTTTGAAAAGAACCAGGACTTTGCCAGCGCCCCCTTTGGAATCACGGGGCTGGAGACCGCGCTCCCCAGCCTGCACCACCACTTCATCAGCCGTGGCATCCTGGACTGGAGCCTGGTCGTGAAACGCTACTCGGCGGAACCGCGCCGCCTCATGAAGCTGCCTCCCGTTCCGGTCAAGGAAGGCGGACGGGCCGAGTTCATCGTCTTCAACCCGGAACGAACCACCACCTTCAACCGGGAGTTCATGAAGTCGAAAAGCGTCAACACACCCTACCTTGGCCAGACGCTCAAGGGCATGGTCGAACGTGTCATTTTCGGCGGCCAGGAACTGCTCGCCAGATAATGGCGGCCCTCCCTGCCTGTCCATCCGTCCCCTGCCCTGAACTGCCGCCTGCCGGCCTCCAGCCCCCATCTCCAATGTCCGCCGCCGCCTTCTTCCGTGAATTCATCAGCAACCGGCATTCCGTGGGCGCCGTGGCGCCTTCTAGCCCGGCCCTGGCCGAAAGGATGGTCGAGTCGGCCGGAGTCTGGAAGGCCAGGCACATCCTGGAACTCGGCCCTGGCACGGGAGCCTTTACGGAGGCCATCCGTGACGCCATGGCCGATGACGCCGAGTACCTGGGCATTGAGATCAACACCACCTTTGCCGGCCAGCTCCGTGAACGATTCCAGGACATGCGTTTCGAAGTCGCCGGCGCCCAGGAGTTTGATTTCAGCACCTATCTGCAGTCACGCCCCGCCTTTGATGTCATCGTCAGCGGCCTGCCTTGGACCGCCTTTCCCTCGTCCCTGCAGGAAGGCATTTTGCGCAACGTGCTGCCCCATCTCAGCCCGGGCGGCAGCTTCGCCACCTTTGCCTATCTCGGCTTTCACCAACTGCCGGGCGGACGCCGCTTCAGGCAGCTCCTGCATCGCCATCTCCCCGGGGTGGAAACCAGCCGCATCGTCTGGGCCAACCTGCCGCCCGCCTTTGTCTATGTGGGCCGCAAGGGCGCGGCCGAACCTTGACCGGACCGGCCGTCGGCTACTTCCAGTCCGGCTGCCTGCGCTTCAGGCATTCGCACAGCCACTGGACCATTTCCTCGACAGGCTCATGCTTCTTTCTCAGTGAAGACAAGGCCTGCCAGTCGATCCTCTGACGCGGCGCCCCGATGGTGATTCGCTGCGGGCGCATCTTCTCCTGAACTTTTTCAAACTGGTCCAGGCTCATGCTGCGAAGCTCTCGCGAAGTCGGCAGGTCATCCAGCTGGTCAAGCTGCAGCCCCAGGCTGCTGATGCCGACCCCAAATTGATGCCCCAGGCTGCGCAATGCCTCCACCAGGGCCTCATCATTCAGGGGTTCGGCAATGACCAGTTCGCTGACCAGGGTCCACCTTGTCGCGCTCACCGCCTGGAAAAATTCGGACGCGCAGTTGTCGAGGGTCAGCCCCAGCTTGACCTGCACGCCGACCAGGCTCGTCTCGGGCCCTCCCAGATGCCGGCGCAGATCGATCATGCCGGCGTCAAAGCGCGCAACTTCATCCGCACCGGTTTCAATGTCCCACTCCGCCGCCACGAGGTCCGGAATGTCCCATAGGCCCTTGATGTCCGGGGCCGCCCCCTGGCCTCCGTTCAGTTGAAAGGGATACTGGGAACGCTGAAGGCAGCGCCGCTCGTAGATGGCCAGCACGCGCTGGAAGCGCATCAGCATGGAGTCCTCATCCACCTCCCCCCCGCCGAACAGAAGCCGTCCCGGGCCATGGACTCCGGCGGCCTTCTTCGTCCGTTGATAATATCCCTGCCCCTGGTCGACCTTGGCGATGGGCGACGTCGAATCATACGACAGGATGGAGAAATGATAACGCAGCGTCGCATCGCTGTAATCATCCCCGAGCCTGAGCCGCACCAGACGGATCAGCTCCGTCCCCTTGATCGCCTCCTCGGGATCATGGGGCAGGATCTCGGGGAGGATGTTTCGGAGTTGTTCTCGTAAGTTCATTCCAAACTGCGTCAGCCGTTGAGCAGCCTCAGCATGGAGGCTGGCGGCCTACATGGTCAAGATCGAATCGCAACCCGCACCGCGATCCTTCAGAACGCACACCCCATGCCTGGACCGTGCTCGGCACGAATCCAGTCCTGCATCTCCCAAAAACAAAGCATCAGCGACCGACGCTGATGATCTGCGGCGCCCGTTTGCGCACCCCGATGAAGACAGGTGAGCGCTGCCTCTCAAGCGGATGCCAGGACAGGTCCTTCTCCGTGTTGGTCGCGGCAAAGTGCCAGGGGCCGTCATCTGTCGAAAGACTGTATTGAAGCGCCCTTCCGCCATCCAGAAGCGTCGCATGCTGAACATCCAGCTTCCTGGCCAGTTCGGCGGCCTCGCTGACGTTCATGACTCCCCCGTCGCCGGAAAGAACGAAAACAATCGCACCGTCACGCCTCATGCCGGCCAGGGAGCGATAGGTGATCTTGGAGCCGTCAAAAAAGGCGTCCGGCTTCTGGTCCACATAGGAAAACACCGTGTGGTTCTTCATCACCGCAGGATAACCCTGGGTGGCCTCCTCCATGGGGCCGGGAACCTCGTCAAGCAGCGACTTCGGGCCGAAATAAGGCCTGCCACCCTTCACAAAAAACGTGCCGCTCCACTCCTTGAAGGCGGCGTTCACCTGCCTCCCCTCATGGTAGACATAGCCAAGCGGTCGGCCCTTCGGATCCCTGAAGTTGGCGGTGATGACAAAGTTCAGGCGCTCGGACTTCAACCGCTCATGAGCCGTTGTGAGCTCGAACCTTGGCAGAAAGCTGGTCATGAACTCGAACTTTTCCGGCTCGATCACAACCACATGCACCTCGGCGCCCAGCAGGGCCTGCACCTGGTTGCCAGGAAACCTTGCCGGCCGCCTCACCTTCAGGGTGCTCCAGCGCAGGCCCTCCTCCGCATGCCGAGTCAGCATCGCGGACGCCAGGTCACCCGGAGTCAGGCTTGAAGCCCTGCGCCAGTCCCCCTTTCGCCCCCTCACCTGCAGGGCTTCGGGCGAATCCTTCACAACCAGGGCCACGGTGTTGCTGCCCAGGTTGAAGAAGACCTCGCCATAGATCCAGCCCGCAAGAACGGCCGCCACCATAAGCAGCAGGATCATTTTCAGCCGACGAGGCTTGGCTGGCGGGACAGGGGGCATGCAATCTCAGGAACCACGCCGACCATGCTGCTCTTTGATGCCATGTAAAGAGGGGCGCGCGCAACCCCGCGAAAAGGTCATTGCACAGCGTCTCATTAACCCTAGGATGCCGGACCCTTTCCCGTCCCATTCATGAAAAAAGCCGCCTTCACCGCCGCCATCGCCGCCGTCCTCATCCTGGCCCCCTCCTGCGCGAAGCACAGCTGGGAGGAAACCCAGGTCCTGCATGAAGGCATGCACAAGCCCCACGGCCATGGCGATGCAGGTCACGACGCACATGCCGCTCCCGCCACAGGTCATGAGGAGAAAAAGGCTGCTCATTGAGCCCGGATTCCCCCCGGTTCAGACCAGGTGCCTGCCAAGTGATATCTCCAGGTTTCGTTCGACCACGTCGCCCATGCTGGCGCAGGTCTCAAACCCGCTCGTCTGGTGATGCTCGCCCAGTTCGAGGGCGAGCTGACGCACCTTGTCCATGGGCTCCCGGGGATTGCGCTTCATGCAGTCCAGCAGGGCATGGATCCGCTGATGCTCGCTGATGTAACGCCGTGCGATGAGCGTGCGCTCCTCCTCCTGGTACTGCCGCATGGTCGGCAGGTTCAGGCACTTTGAGCAGAGCCAGACCACGGGGTTGTTCTCCTTGAAAAACTGCGGCAGGTAAAGGCTCCGGCGTCCTTCGTAGCTCTGCTGGTCGAAGTCGATGGCCCTCACCCGGTACTGAACGTCCTCGAAGTCGGGCGTGATGTCGATCACATAGTTGTAGCTGCGCATGTCCCCCAGCAGGCGGATGAAGCAGCGCTCGCTGAACTTCACAAACTCCTTGGCGATGCGCACCTCGTTGATGTCGGGACGCTCCAGATAGTCGCGGATGAAGACATCGCCCGGGATTCCGGCGATGTGCTCCTCCACCAGCGTGCCTGAATGGGCGAGGTAGTTGATGCGGTTGGGGGACAGCAGGTGCTCCAGCTCCAGCCCGTAGACGCGGGAGGCGTCCGCCCTCTTCACGTACAGATGGTCGTAATTGTCGTTGTACTGGTTGACCACGCGCACCCGGAACGGACGCGAGTTGCCGAACTCGCAGAAGTCCACCCGCTCCACATAGAGGTGCGGCACGGCATGAAGGTCACCCGTGCGCAGCAGCGAGTAGATGCTGGTCAGCCTTGGGTAAATGTCCTGCTGCACCTCACGTGGATACAGCACCGTCGACCAGTGGGTCGGGTTGCCGTTCTTGTCATCCAGCGGATAGCTTTCCGTGAACCCAAGGAGGTCGCCATAGGTCGCCGGCAGCGAATACCTCCGCCCGAACTGGTCCAGGTAGGTTTCAAGATCGTCCGTGAAAGGCAGGAACTCCTTCCTTTTGGTGATCTTTACGTCCGTGGACATCGAAGGTTCAGGGGGTCATGAACGTCCGCCGAACAGGCCGCCGAGCCCGCTTTTCATCACATCGGCAAGCACGCCCTGAAGCTGGTCGGCGCTCGGAAACGCCTGGTCGATGCGACCTTCCGGAGTCAGCCTGTCGATGACCTGCGGGAGAAACTGGCTCATCAGGGGCTTCAGCATGCCAGAATCCAGCCCCAGCCTGCCCGCCAGTCCTGAGATCGCATCAGCCCCCAGCGCCTGCTCCATCTGCGCGGCGCCCAGAGGCTTGTTCTCACCCTGCGAAACCCAGGAGGCGAAAACCTCCTCAAGCCCGGCCCTCTCAAAACGCTCCATCAACCCAGTCAGCCCGCCGGCTTCCTGGAAAAGCGATGAAAGGAGGTCGGCCGGCTGCCCGCGCCCCCCGAGAAGGCTGCCGACGGCCTGTTTGGCAAGTGCATCAAAGAGTCCCATGGTCAGGGCATGGTGGGAAGCAGGCATGACAAGTCAATCATCGGCGTTTTTGGACCAGCAATAAAAGCACCATCCCCCACCCAATTTTTGAATCAATGAAGCCTGCCAAGCCTCCAACAAGCTAACCATGATTGCTCCCCAAACCCCGTTGCAGAGAAAGGAAAAGGAAGCTGTGTCAGGCCCCCTGCCGGCCTGCGACCCGAAAGACCTGAGCCCGGAGGCCAGAAGCAGCGACGAGGCCTTCTGCCGCCAGCTGGTGGACAGGTCCCTGCTCCGTGGCCCCAACCGCAGGCTCAAGGAACTGCTCCTGATCTTCAGCGTCGCCGCCGAGTTCCTGAAGGGCTTCCGCGCCCTGCACTTTGTCGGCCCCTGCATCACGGTGTTTGGCTCGGCCCGGTTCGAGGAGGACCATCCCTACTACCATCTGGCCCGCAGGATGGGCGCCGCCATCGCCCGGATGGGCTTCACCGTCATGACCGGCGGAGGCCCGGGAATCATGGAGGCGGCCAACCGCGGCGCCAAGGACGCCGGCGGACGCAGCGTCGGCTGCAACATCCAGCTCCCGTTTGAGCAGAAGCACAACCCATGGCTCGACCGCTGGGTCACCATCAAGTATTTCTTTGTCCGCAAGGTGCTGCTGGTGAAGTACAGCTACGGCTTCGTCATCATGCCCGGCGGGTTCGGCACCCTTGATGAAATGTTCGAAGCGCTCACCCTGATCCAGACCAAAAAGCTGAAGAACTTTCCCGTCGTCGTCATGGGGACCGAATTCTGGAGTGAAATGCGGGGCCTGGTCGATCACATGGTGAAAGGCGCCACCATCAGCCCCGAGGACATTGACCTCATCTGCTGGACCGACAGCGTCGAGGAGGCCGTCACCCATCTTCAGGAGCGTGCGGTCAGGCAGTTCGGCCTGCGCCACGAGACGGCTCCATGCAGCAGCGTGCTTCTCGGTGAGAGGAGCCTTTGACAATCTTCGCCCGATGGGTTGCACGACGAATGGCACCCCTTAAAGTCGGCGTCCCCCCAATGGCCGACCACCTTCTCAAACTGCGCAACGGACTCACGCTGGGCTATGCTGAATTCGGCAGTCCCGCCGGGGAGGTGCTCTTTTACTTTCATGGCTGGCCAAGCGCACGTGTGCAGGGGGAGCTGATGGCGGATGTCGCGGCAAAGTTCGGCCTGCGTGTCATCGCCCCGGACCGGCCGGGCATCGGCCTTTCCGACTACCAGCCAGGCCGGACCCTGCTGGACTGGCCCGACACCCTGGAACAGCTCGCCGAGCATGTTGGTGCGGAAAAGTTCCACCTGATGGGTTGGTCCGGGGGCGGCCCCTATGTCCTGGTCACCGCCAGGGCCATTCCTGAACGCATCCTCAGCGCCAGCATCTGCTGCGGCGCCCCCCCGCTCAGATTCCTGGGATATGAACACATGTTCTGGATCTACCGGCTCATGATTCATCTCCGCTCCACCTTTCCTCCGGTCCTGGGCCTTCTTCTGAGGATCGGCAGGATCATCTCAGGCGGAAGTCCTTCCAAGGCCCCGCTCAAATGGCTGATGCGCATGCTTGGCAGGGAGGACCGTCGCGTGCTTTCCGATCCAAGGATCTTCAACGTCGTCAGACAGGGCATCATCGAGGCCCTCCGGCGCGGCCCGCGAATGGTCATCGCCGATGCGGACATCTACCTCTCCGAATGGGGGTTTGAGGTGAGCGTCATCAACACGCTGGTTCATTTGTGGCATGGCAAGGAGGACCGCAACATCTCATGGAGGTACAGCGAGCATCTCGCCGCCCTGATGCCTCATGTGACGACCCACTGGCTTGAGGACGAGGGACATTACTCGCTGCCCATCACGCACATCGAACAGATCGTGAGCAACGCCCTCGAATGCAGGCCGCTGCCAGGCACGGTGCGTTGAAGCGGCTGCGGCCTCCTCCCCTGGCCGCCATGCCAGGGTGCGGCGGCACGGCTCGGTTACTTGCTTGAAGTCCTGACCTCGACCTTGCGCAGGATGACCTCATGCCCCTCCTCCTTGGCATACACATAGCCTGTCCGGCAGGTTTCGACCACCCGCGGCTGCGCCTTGCCGGGAATGCTGTCCACCACCGCGATGCGCCGGCGCAGGTTGGTGTCCACCTCGGTTCCCTCAGGAACATCAAACTCGCTCACACCATGCTGCAGAAGGATGTCCTCGAAGGACGCCCTGAGCGTCTGAAGCTGGGCGACAATGTCCGTGCTGCCCTGGGTGCCAAAGCGTGAGGTGAGCGCATCGATCAGGTCGATGCGCTTGATGATGTCGTTGGCGAACATCACCACCGTTCCCTCGTCCACAGGGATGCCGCGGCGCATGATCTCGTGCTTCTCCTCAAGTTCAAGCAGCTGGCCGCGCAGCCTTGCCTCAATGTCCTGCCAGTGCTTGATCCGGGCCTCGGCCTGGGCGAATTCGGCGCGCCGGTCCTTCAGCCCGGACAGCTCCGCCTTGAGCCTCTCGCCCTGGGTCAGCTGGTCCTGGAGAAGACGGTCCATCTCGGTCAGACGCTTGCGCTGCTCCCCTTCGAGGGCCTGCAGGGAGGCCTTCTGCTTCATCGCCTGCTCCGTAAAGGCAGCCAGTTCGGCCTCGGCACGCGTCCTCTCCTTCCTGACCTCCTCGACACGCGCCCCCTCACGGTGACAGCTTTCCTGAAGCGCGTTGATCTTCACCTGCAGCGCCAGCTCACGTTCAGCGGCCTCGCGAAGCGCCTTTGTCGTTTCATCATGCCTTGCTCCGAGCGACGCCAGGGCGGCGCCCAGGGACAGCACCTGACCACCGACATGAGTGTATTCGCCGAGGCGCTTCTCCTCCTGACGTATCCTGTCCTGGACTTCCGCCAGGCTGGCCTGCGCCGCGGCCAGGCTGCGCCGGTGCTCCTCAGCTTCCCCGCCCAGGCGCTTCTCCTCAAGCTTCAGGGCCTCGATGCGGTCCAGTCTCGACTTCATGTCCGCATCCAGCCCTGCCAGCTGTGAGCGTACGGCATCCGCCCTCGACCTCGACTCTTTCAGCTCGCGCTCAACATCCTTGAGGGCGGTCTCCGCCGCCGCCGTCCTCTCCTGCGCCGTCTTCAGCCTTCCAGCCTCCAAGTCCACCTCTGCCTGAGCCTTCATGACCCGCTCCTCACGCAAGCGCTGGGCCTCCTCAAGCTGCGAAATCTGCTGCTGCAGGGCCGCGACCTTCTTCTGGGATTCGTCGGTGGAGACGTTCAGTCGCGTCACATACAGCGACGCCTCGTCACGCTCCCTGCCCAGCCTGGCAAGAAGTGTCTGAAGTCCGGCCACCTCGTTGTTCAACGAGGGCACGGCCTTGCGCAGGGCCTTCTCCTCATCACGAAGCCTGACGGCGGAAGCCTCCGCCTCCGCACGCCTGGCCTCCGCCGCCTGCAGGGCTGCGCTGACCTTTTCAAGCCTTGCCGTTGCATCCGCAGCCCTTGCCTCCTCGGCCTTGATCCTCTTCGTCAGATCGTTGACCTGCACCGTTCCGGCCTTGATCCCCTCCTCCAGGGTCTGCAGCTCCCTTCGCAGCTTCTCCTGCTGACGTGTCAGATCAGCCAGCTGCTTGTCCTCCGTCTGCCGACGCTTCTCCGATTCCTTCAGGCGCGCCTGGGACTCCGCAAGCTGCTTCTGCACATCCGCCAGCTCGGCGGCGCGTTTTTCAGCGGCGGCGACGCCGGCCGTCAGGTCCTTCAAGCGGGCTTCCGCCTGCGTGATCTCGGCAAGCCTGGCCTTGAGCTCGGCGTCCAGCCTGCCCCGCTGTTCCGTCTGCATCTTCTGCAGGCTGCCGATCTCCAGCCGAAGGGACTCGGCCTCCTCCGAGGCGGCCTTTCGGTCCGCCCGGGCTTTTTCCAAGTCAGCCGTGACTGACAGCCTGTCCTTGTCCAGCGTCTTCATCTCGCCCCTCAGCGCCTCCACTTCCGTGCGCAGCGGCGGCAGCAGCTTTTCGTTGTCCTCACGCTGGGACATCAGCGCCTTCACATGGCCAAGCAGGTCATCTCGGTCACAGGAAACCTTGGCCAGCTCGCGTTTCACACCCGCCAGGTGGGATTCAACATGCTTGAGTTCAACGGCCCGGGTCTCCAGTTCCCTGACCTGGGCGGCAAGCCGGGAGAGCCTGGACTCGGTTTCCGCCTCGTCCTTCTGCAACGCTGTCAGCGCCTCCTGCGCCAGCCCGGCTTCCGACCTCAGGGACGGCAGGCGTTCCTCAAGCCCTGACAGCTCCTCTGCGGCTTCATTCTGCCGAACACGCGTCTTTTCCAGGTCCGTCGTGGCCGTCGCCAGGGCGGACCGCGCATCCGCCAGGCTTGCTTCAGCCTCCTTCAATTGCGCCAGACGTTCCTCAAGACCCGCCGTCTGCTGCTTCAGGTCGTCAAGCCGTGCACCCGTCTCGACGGCCTTCTGCTCATCTTCCGTCGTTGACGCCACCAGTGAAGCATGGCGCGCCTCCAGTTCCGCAACCTGCGCCTGACGCTCCGTCTGCGTTGCAAGAAGCGTGGCGAGCAGGGTCTCCAGACCGCCGGCTTTTTCCCGCAGACCGGCGGCGAGTGCATCCTGGCGCTGCCTTTCTTCCGCAGCCTCCCTGGCGGCCTTTACCGCCACCTCCCTGTCATCGCGGATGACGTTGAGCTCCGCCTGCTCCTTCACAAGCTGGTCGCGCAGCCGGGCCAGCTCCTGCTCGACCAAGGACTGCTGCCGCAGGGATTCTTCGGACTGATGGCGGAGCTGCTCCAGCCGTGCCTCGGCTTCACCCAGCTCCTTCCTGCGTTCCTCATGCGCAGATTCCGTCGCCCGCAGGGTTTCGCGCAGCCTGGCAAGCTCGGCGGCTGCCGCCGTGTGCTGCTCCTCGGCCGCACGCACCTCCGCTTCGGCGCCCTCACGCCGGAGTCCAAGCGTGCGGAGCAGGGTGTTCTGGGCGCGCCCCATCTCCGTGGCCGCCAGCAGGTCGCGCGTCATGGAGTCACGGTCGGAGGTCAGCTGCATGATCGCAGTCAGCAGCTCCGCCTTGTGCTGCTCAACGGCCTTCAGCGCCGAGTTCGCATCCGCAAGCCGGGCGTCCGTCCCTGAAAGGTCATCCAGCTTGTTGGTTAGGTCGGCGGAGAGCGCCTCAAGCCGGGCGTTCTCCGTCCGAAGCCCTTCCTGGACCTCGCTCAGTTTTTCAACAGCGGCCTTCTTCTCGGACAACTGCCCGTCCAGCGCCGCAAGTTCCGCCTGCTTCGCAGCCCTTGCCTGCGCCTGCGATGCATCCAGTTCCTTCCGCTTCTTCTCCAGCCTCATGACCTCGCCTGAAATCTGAGCCTGCTCAGCCCGGAGCGCCTCCAGCGAACGGGCGGCTTCGGCCAGTTCATGACGTGTCTGCTCCAGGGAGCCGGACCTCCTGCCAAGTTCCGCCAGTTCATCCCTGGCGGCCGTCAGCCTGGCCTCCAGTCCAGCCAGTTCCGAAGTCTTCTCCCTGGCCTGGTCTTCAAGGCGGACAAGCTTCTCGCCTGCGGAGGCATGACGGCCCTCCAGCTCCGAGAGGGCCGCCTGCGTCTGGAGCCTCCTCGCCTCCGCCTGCTCCTGCTCTCGCCGGGCGGACTCGGCCGTTTCCGAAAGGCTTGCCGCCTCCGATTCGGCATTGTCCTTCTTCAGCACCAGGGCTGCCAGGATCGTGTCCAGCATGCCGCGCTGCTGCTGAAGGCCCTCAACCGCCTGCCGCCCCTCCTCCGCCTGGATGCCCAGGTCTCTGATCTGCTGCTCCAGCCCCGCCTTCAGCTTCCCCATCTCCTTGAGCGCCGCCTCGGCCTGCTCATGACCGGCGCGGGCCGCCCTTTGCGCCGAATCCATGCCCGTCCCCAGCTTTTCCAGCTCCGCCCTGCGCTCCTGAACCTGGGCGGACAGAGCCTGGATTTCCGCCGAACATTGAAGCTTCTGCTCCGCCTCCGACTTCTCAAAACCGGCAGCCTTCCTCTCCAGCTCGGCCAGCCTGGACTGATGTTCATCCGCCGTCCTGGCAAGCTCCTTCGCCCGGGCCTCCTCCTGCTTCAGGTCCTGACGGGTTTTCTCCAGGGCCTTTTCTCCTTCAGCACGCTCCGCCTTCAGCCTTTCAGCCTCCTGGCGGACCTCCGCCAGCCCGGATTCAGCCGCCTGACGCTGCTGCTGCAGCTGAATCGTTTGTTCACGGATCGCCTGAAGCCGCGTCTCATGCTCGGAGGCCTCCTGACGCATGGACTCCAGCCTTGCCGCCTCCGCCTGAAGGTCCGCCGAATGTTTGTGCTTCAGCTCCGCCTCCGACTTCTCGAAGGCCGCAGCTGTCTTTCGCAGCTCGGCCGCCCTGGCTTCCTCACGGCCGAGTTCGGCTCGCAGCGCCTCCAGCCGCCTTGACAGTTCGGCACGCTCCAGGCGGGTTTTTTCCGCATCCTTGTGCAGGGATTGCAGGGACTGGTCAGCCGTCTCCATGTCCGACTGCACCTTGGCCAGCTGACTGCGTGTGGACTCCAGCTGGCTGTCGAGGTTGGAGACCTCACGGCGTTTTGCCGCGAGATTCTCCAAGTCTGACCGGGTGGCGGCCAGGGATTGCTTCGCTTCGGCCAGCAGGGCGTCCGCAGCCTGCACCTCCTTCTGCCTTTCATCGATGGACTTTTCGAGCTGCCGCAGCTCATCACGCCGACGGGACTCCTTCTCGTTCTCCTTGCGCAGCAGGTCACGCTCCTGCCTGAGGCGTGACACCTCCTCCTTCAGTTCATCCGCCTGCTTCAGGAGGACCGGGTCGGGCATGGACGCCGGACGTGCTATCGGCATCGCCGAAGGCGCTGGCACGGCTCCGGGCATGGACGGCTCCCCCCGGGCAAGCGGAGCCCGTGTCGGCTCGATTGGACTGGTTTCGGGCTTCGCCTCATCCCGGGCGGGAATGGATTCCGTGTCGCCTCGCCTGCCGTCGGATGGCGCAGGCCTCGCCCTTCCCGGACCGGCGGGCCTTGAGCCCGATGCCGGAGCCGTGCCCTTGGGCGCCCTTTCGCGGAAACGTGCATCCAGCTGGCCGAAGCGGATCTTGTCCCCGCCCTTCACCATCGACCGCTCAACGCGCCTGCCGTTGACAAAGGTGCCGTTGGAAGACTTCAGGTCCACCAGCTCATACCCACCGTCGGCCTGCCGCACAAATTCGGCGTGGAACCCGGAGATGTAGGTGTTGTCGATGACGATGTCGTTCTTCGCATCCCTTCCGATGGACAGCCGCTCCTCGAGAATGTCGAAGACGAACTCATTACCATCATTGAGGTTGAAGGCCAGGTACGGCATGGACGGACGACGGGATCAGAAAGGCCGGAAAACCAATGCTTAATTTTAGATGATGATCGAATCAATCTTAATTAAGCGCGCATGACCGCCCTCGTCACAAAATGTCCGTCGCGGTTTCGCAGGGGCCTATCCAACAAAGCTTCCATATCCCGGGCCGCCGCCAGGAGCCATGAGGATGACCTCCCCCGGCAGGGCGGACGATGCGCCGCTACAGCATTCCCCCGCGCTGCTCGACCCACTGCATGGCATGGCGGACCAGCGCCGCGCCGTCCGTGATTCCGAGCTTGTCCTTGATGTGCGCCCGGTGCGCCTCGACCGTCCGGGCGCTGATGTTGAGGCGTGTCGCGATGTTCTTGGTCGCCACTCCACGGCCGATCATCTCCAGCACCTCCAGCTCCCTGTCAGTCAGTGTGTCGATCCCGGCGCCCTGGCGCGGGCGCTGTCCGCTCACCTGCTCCAGCATGCGGCTGGCCATGGCGTCGCTGACATAAATGCCGCCGGCGAGCACCTTGCGCACGGCGGTGACCAGGTTGTCCGCCGCCACCTCCTTCATGATGTAGCCCCTTGCCCCAGCCCGGAGGGCGCGCTCGCCATACATGTCCTCATCATGCATCGACAGGACCAGGCAGAGGGTTCCGGGGTGCATGGCCTGGATGTCCTTGAGAAGCTCAAGGCCGTTCTTGTCCGGCAGGGTGAGGTCGATGACCACGAGGTCGGGATGATGCCGGTCCACGGCGTCCAGCCCCTCGCAGGCGCTGCCGGCCTCGGCGCATACCTCCAGGCCGGGTTCGCTGCGGATGAGCTGGGCCAGGCCATGGCGCATGATGGGGTGGTCATCCACCAGCAGGATCCGCTTCACGGGCGGCTGCGGCGCTTTTTGTTCGGCTGGGGTCTTGGGACGGGGACTTGGCATCTCACGATCGTGCCGCCGAAGTCATCATGCTCCACAGCCAGCACACCCCCCATCATCCGGGCGCGGTGGCTCATCGTCAAGAGCCCCATGCCGGTGCTTTTGCCTGAAATGTTGTCCGGTATGCCGATGCCGTTGTCCCGGATGGTCAGGATGATCTCGCCATCCCCTTCGGAAAGGGTGATTTCGATGCGGTCCGCCCGGCTGTGCTTGATGGCGTTGGCCACCGCCTCCTGCGCGATGCGGTACAGCTGAGTGGCCGTCTTGTTGTCCGCCACCTCGACCGGGCGGTCGCAGCGGAACGGGCAGCCGATGCGGAACACCCGCTCGGTGCTCTGGGCCAGGTCGGCCAGGGCCGCCATGAGGCCCGCGGAATCCAGCACCACCGGCATCAGCCCGCGGGACATCTCCCTCGCCCGGGTGTTGGCCTGGGAGACCAGCCGGACGATCTCGTTCAAGTTCTCCGCCTGGGCGGAGCCTCCCTTTGCAAGCTGCTGATGGGCCACCTTCGCCAGGCAGCCGATCGCGGCAAGCTGCTGGCAGAGGTCGTCATGGATGTCCTGGCCGATGCGGTGCTGCTCCTCCTCGCTGATGTGCAGGATCTTCTCCTCCAGCACCTTTCGTTCAGTGAGGTCACGGATGATGCCCGTGAACACGCGCCTGCCGTCGGGCAGGACCACCTCGCCCACGGAAAGGTCGATCGGGAAGATCGTGCCGTCCTTCTTCTGACCCACCGCCTCGCGCCCGATGCCGATGATCTTCTTGACCCCGGTGCGCAGGTAGTTCTGCACGTAGCTGTCATGCTTGTCCCGGTACGGCTGCGGCATCAGCATCCGGATGTTCTTCCCCACGATCTCCTCCCGGGCATAGCCAAAGATGCGTTCAGTGGCGGAGTTGGCGGTCTCGATGACGCAGGTCTCGCTCATCGTGATGATGGCGTTCACCGCCGTCTCGACGATGGCACGGCTCTGGCGCTCGGACGTCAGCAGGGCCTCGCGTGCGGCCAGCAGCTCGGTGACATCACGGCCCACGCACAAAATGCCGACGATCCGCCCGTCACCGTCCTTGATGTCCGAATGCACCCATTCGACATGACGAACCTGGCCGTCCTTGGTGACGATGGGCTTCAGATGGCTGTCCGAACGATCCTTGCCGATGCGTCCACGGCATCGCTCCACCGCATCCTGCTGATGATCAGGATGCACCAGGGTGGCCACCCAGTCACGCCCCTTGACCTCGTCAAAGGTCCAGCCGGTCAGCTGCTCAAGACCTCGGCTGATCCACATCATCCTTCCATCCGTGTCCACGCCCATGACCAGCATTCCGGGATGGTCGACCAGGCTGTCAAAAAGGGCGGGATCAGATACGGGGCACATGCTGCGGCACCGATGGGCACCGGCATGGCCCCTGTCAACCACGCCCGCGCCTCCGGCGTCGGCCGGCATGGGGTCGTCTGTGGCGCGATGGAGGGCTTCAACCATGATCCAGGGATGAAATCCGCGTTCAATCGCCTCCCTCAGGAAGGACGTCCGGCTTGACGGCCAGGATCGAACAGGGTGCGTTGGCCACGATCTTCTCCGCCGTGGTGCCGATCAGCATCTCCCTCAGGCCCGTCTTTCCACGCGTCCCCAGGACCACCAGGTCGGCGTGCCGCTCCTTCACATGATCGACAATCGCCTCCCGGATGTTGATGCGTTCAACCACGCTGGTGCCGACATTCACGCCGGGCTGCCCGGCGGCGACCGATTCGGCAAAGGCTGCCAGCTCATTTTTCCAGTGCCCCAGGGTCGCCTCGTCAGCGCCCAGCGGCATTGGCGAAACGAGTCCGCCATAGTCCACCGACATCGCCAGGGCGGACTGATAGACATACAGGCAGTCCACCGACGCCTTTTCCAGGGCTGCAACCTGCACGGCCCGGCGGGCGGCCTTGGCGGAGTTGTCGGAAAAATCCACGCAGGTGGCCACATGCTTGAAGGCGCCCCAGGCGTCCTCACGGACCAGGAGCACATCGACCGGAGCCTTGCGCACGCACTTCGAGGCGATGACCCCGACACGATGCGGATCCAGCCTCGACCCCTTCACCCCCATGACCAGAAGATCCGCTCCTTCCACCCTGCAGGCATCCACAAGCTCGGTGAACGGATTCCCGATCCGGACCTCAATCCTGATGTCAGGCAAGCCAAGCTCGGCGTCATCCACGAACTTGCGCAGCTTGGCCGTCCAGTCCGCCCTGATGCCCGCCTGGTCCATCGACAGGGCGCGCTTGAGCTCGTGAACCAGGAACTCATCCATGACATGCACCACGGTGAGCCGTGCGCCGGTCGGCGCGGCCAGGCGAACCGCCTGACGGAGGGCGTTGAGGCAGGACGGGGTGAAATCCACCGCCGCGATAAGATGGGAGTAAGGCTTCATGTTTGGCTGGGTTGAGACTACCCATAACGTCACCACCGGCGCGCCCCCATCCTTGTTTTCCACTGGGCCGTCCTTGTCCTGAGCCTTGCGGTTTCGCCGGAAGCGTGAACTGTGGCCCATCCCCACCCCGTCATGAACGCCCGACACATCCCGCTCATCCTCGTCCTTCTGGCCCTCGGCTATGGAATCTGGCACTATCATTCCGATGCCGGCCGCCTGAGGCAGGAGATCGACCAGCTCAAGGCATCCCACGAGCTGGCCCTCCAGGCCAAGGATGAGGAGACCCAGCGCGCCCTCGCCTCCCAGAACGCCCAGCATCAGAAGGCGTTGCAGTCCCTGAATGATGACCATGACAGGAAGCTGGGCGAGCTGCGCACCGAACAGCGCCAGCAGATGGCCCGGGCCTACAAGGAGTTTGAAAGCATCTTCACCGGCAACAAGCAGACGCTCGACTACATCGCCGCCCTCGAGTCCAAGATGAAGTCCGGACAGGTTCTTTCCAAGGTCGAGCTGGAAAAGATGACCGTCATCGCCAGCGGCGTCGGCTTCCTCCAGAAGCAGTACCAGAGGCCCCTGCAGGAGTTTGCCGCCCTGCGTGACTACTTCGAGGATGTCGCCAAACGGCCTAACGAAAAGCCCAGGTCCAGCTTCGGCTTCTTCAAGAGGATGTTCAGCAGGGAGTTCCGCGAGGCGGAAAAGGAGTATTACCGCGAGGAGGGCGCCCGCCGGGCCTTTGAGGAGGCCCAGGGCAAGTTCGACGGCGTCTATGCCGCCGCCCAGCGCTCGATGAAGGCGGTCAATCTGGACACCGACGCCCTGCTGAGGAAGCTTGATGACCTCATCCAGGCCAGGCAGGAGGCGAATGCGGAGGACCTCAGCTCTTATTTCAGCAAGGCCCGCGAAGCCCTGCGCACCCACCAGGAGATCCTTGACTTCGATCCTGAAGTTCCTCCCCAGTCGCCCAAGGTCCAGCCTTGAACCATGCACCCCTGACATCAGGGTCATGCACACCTGCAGGACGAGCCTTGACCTCGCCCGTCCGCGCCCTATTTGCAGCCTTCCATGTCCAACCCCAAGCGCATCGTACTCAAGTTCGGCTCCGGCATCCTGACGAGGCTCAAGACGCCCGAGCCCGATCCGGTGCAGTTGCGCAAGCTCGTCGAGGCGGTCGCGCTCATGAAGCAGGCGGGGCACAGCGTCGTCGTCGTCAGCAGCGGCGCGGTGGCCTCCGGCCTCAAACCGCTGGAGATGGCCAGCCGCCCCACGGACATGACCACGCTCCAGGCTCTGGCCGCCGTCGGACAGACCCACCTCATGCATGCCTATGAGAACCTGCTCAGGGACCACGGCCTGCATGTGGCCCAGCTGCTCGTCACCCACGAAGACCTGGCCCAGGACGAACGCGCCCAGCGCGTCAAGGCCACCCTGGAACGCCTGCTCGAGTTCCCCCAGGTCGTGCCCGTCATCAATGAAAACGACAGCGTCGCCATCGAGGAGCTGAGGTTTGGTGACAACGACAAGCTGTCCTCCCGGATCGCCTGCCTTTGGAAGGCGGACATCCTCATCCTGCTCACCAGCGCGCCGGGCCTGCTCCGCGACATGAGCCATCCCGAGGAGGGCCCCATTCCCGTTGTCGACGACGTCGACGCCGTCATCCATCACGCCCAGGAGGAAAAAACCGCCCTGGGCACCGGCGGCATGATCTCCAAGCTCCGGGCCGTCCAGGACGCCGTGAACGAGGGTGTTCAATGCATCATCGCCAGCGGCCGCCAGGCCGAGCAGCTGCCGCTTGTCGTCGAGGGCGGCGGAACCTGCACGCGTTTTACCGCAAGATCCTGTTAGGCTGGCTCAAAGGGCGCCGCGCACGGCCTTCACCACCTCCACGGCCAGCGCTTCTGAACCAGCAGGCGTGAAGTGAACGTTGGCAGGCTGGATCTGGAGCTCCTTCATCCGGGGCCTTGCAAAGGCATAAAGGTCGTTCACGGCCACGCCCTCCTCCTTCATGACCTGCAAGGCCGCCTCGTTGTAACGAAGAACGTCGGCATTGCTCCGGTAAACCTTCATGGGCTCGTCAGGAACAGGGGTCGTGGCCGCAAAAACCAGCTTCGCACCCGTGGCCTTGAGCTTCCTCACGATCTCCCTGAGCTGCCTCGCATAGGCTTCGACGGTTGCCTGCGGAGGGTCCGCGGCCAGGTCTGAGGCGGTTTTTCCATCCGCCTTCATGTGCTTGAGGTCATGCAGGCCCCAGTTGAAATGGATGACATCCCACCTGCCGCCGTCAATCCGCAGCCATCGGTCGATGTTCGCGACCCCGTAGGTCGTGCCGCTGCAGTTCTCCATCTTTTCACCGCGCATCGGCCGGTGGACCGCCATTTCATCCGCCAGCAGCTTCTTCACGAAGGGCGTGTAGCCCATGGAGATGGAGTCGCCAAGGAGAAGCAGGCGCTTCTTCCGGACGGGGGATTCGGCATGAATCGTGGAAGCCAGGCCGAACAGGGCGCAGCAAAGGATGAAAAGTCTCATGAGCGCCCCTAACGAACGCGGACGAGATAATCTCTCTTGAAAATCATCCGTGGGCCTGGACACAATCATGCAAAATTATCCACAAGATCGGTGCACCCTAAAGCAATGTCAGCAGAGCGTCACAGAACCGTCTCCGCTTCCTTCAAACCAGCATGGAAGTCTTCGCCGTCACCATCTTCATGAGCCTCGCCTTTGCGGTGCTTTTCGCCGTCCTGTTCTTCGCCGAGCGCTCCCAGCGCCAGCGTCGTTCCGTTGAACAGATGTCACTCCTTCCCCTGGAGGCCGACCAGCCCTCCCGCAACCACCCCCAGCATTGATTCATCCCGCCCGTTGAACTGATCACTCCTCCCGTGCCATGACCCCCGCATCCACCACTAAAAAAACCATCGAATTCAACGACACTGTCGTCAGGCAGTTCATGTGGGCCTCCATGATCTGGGGCATCGTCGGCATGCTTGTCGGCGTGATCGTCGCCGCCCAGCTCAACTTTCACGAGCTGAACCTGGCCTCATTCCTCAGCTTCGGACGCCTCCGTCCCCTTCACACCAATGCGGTGATCTTCGCCTTCGTGGGCAACATGATGTTCGCCGGCGTTTACTACTCCACCCAGCGGCTCTGCAAGGCGCGCATGGGCTCCGACCTGCTTTCCAAAATTCACTTCTGGGGCTGGCAGCTCATCATCGTCAGCGCAGCGGTGACCCTTCCGCTCGGCCTCACGCGCGGCCAGGAGTACGCCGAGCTCATCTGGCCCATCAACATCGCCGTGGCCCTGATCTGGGTGGTGTTTTCCATCAACTTCTTCCTGACCCTGGCACGACGCAACGAGCCCTCACTCTACGTCGCCCTCTGGTTCTACATCTCCACCATCATCACGGTGGCGATGCTTTACATCGTCAACCACCTCTCCATCCCCACCAGCCTCACCCACAGCTACACCCTCTTCGCCGGCGTGCAGAACGCCCTGGTGCAATGGTGGTACGGCCATAACGCCGTCGCCTTCTTCCTGACGACCCCGATCCTGGGCATCATGTACTACTTCCTGCCCAAGGCCGTCGAGCGCCCGGTCTACTCCTACCGCCTGTCCATCGTCCACTTCTGGTCCCTCGTGTTCATCTACATCTGGGCCGGCCCGCATCATCTGCTGAACACCGCCCTGCCCCACTGGCTGCAGATGCTCGGCATGTTCTTCTCCCTCATGCTCTGGGCCCCGAGCTGGGGCGGCATGCTCAACGGCCTCCTGACCCTGCGCGGCGCCTGGGACAAGCTGCGCACCGACCCCGTGGTGAAGTTCTTCATCGCCGCCGTGACCTTCTACGGCATGTCCACCTTTGAAGGCCCGCTTCTTTCCATCAAGGCCGTCAACGCCCTCTCCCACTACTCCGACTGGACCATCGGCCACGTTCACAGCGGCGCCCTCGGCTGGAACGGCCTCATGGCCGCCGGCCTCTTCTACTGGCTCACCCCCCGCCTCTATGGTTCGAAGCTGCACTCCATTCCGATGGCGAACATGCACTTCTGGCTCAGCCTCATCGGCATCCTGATCTACGTCGCCGCCATGTGGGTCTCCGGCATCATGCAGGGCCTGATGCTCAACAGCACCAACGCCGCCGGCACCGCCCTCACCTATCCGAACTTCATCGAAACCCTCACCGCCATCCGGCCCATGATGGGCTTCCGCATCATCGGCGGCTCCCTCTACCTCGTCGGCATGGGCATGATGCTCTACAACCTCTGGATGACCGCCCGCGCAGGCAAGGCCGTCAATGAAACCCGCGAGGTCGCCGTCCTTGAAAGCCCCAGCCATGACACCATGGGCCTCAGGACAACCTTCCTCTCCGATCCCATCACCTATGTCTTCGGCGGGCTCTTCCTGGCCATGGGCTGGCTGTTCCTGCCCAAGGGCGCCGACATCGCCGCCCTCATCGGCACCGGCATCTTCGCCGTGATCGCCATCAGGCGCTTCGCCGCCACCCACGCCAGCTGGTCCGCCTGGTATGACCGCCTCCTGGAAAACTGGATTCCCTTCACCGTCCTCACCTTCATCGCCGTCGCCCTGGGCGGCATGATCCAGATCATCCCGACGGTCATGGTCAACCGCGCCAAGAACATGGAGGACCGCATCCAGCAGGTCTACACCCCCCTCGAGCTCACCGGCCGTGACATCTACGTCAGTGAAGGCTGCTACAACTGCCACAGCCAGATGATCCGCACCATGCTGCCCGACGTGCTCCGATACGGCGACTACTCCCGCATGGGCGAGAGCATCTACGACCACCCGTTCCAGTGGGGCTCCAAGCGCACCGGGCCCGACCTTGCCCGCGAAGGCGACAAATACCCGCACAGCTGGCACTACAATCACATGAAGGACCCGCGCAGCACCTCCGTCGGCTCCAACATGCCGGCCTATCCGCATCTTTTTGAGGAAAAGTTCGATCAGAAGACCCTGCCCGCCAAGGTGGCGGCCATGGTCAAGCTGGGAGTCCCCTACCCGACCATGACGGATGTGGAGATCAAGGAAAACGCCATCAAGCAGGGCATCGAGATCGTCGAGAAGCTCAAGGCCGAAAAGCTGGTCGCCTCGCCCGACACCAAGATCGTCGCCCTCATCGCCTACCTCCAGAAGCTCGGCAAATATGACACGCCTGAAGTCGAGAAGAAGCTCATCGACCCGGCCAAGCCCCAGCTCGTGCCGCTGCCGATGAACCCCGACGTCAACCGCAGCCAGATCAAGGGAGCCGAATGATCCCAGTCCCGTCAACTCAACCCAAACCTTCTCACCGCCATGTTCCGCCTCGTCACCTATGAAGCCTGGCTCGACTGGGTGCCCTTCGTCGCCTTTGGCGTCACGGCCCTCGTCTTCTTCAACTTCGTCATCCGCGCAGCCGTCATGAAGAAGGACTCCGCCGACAGGCTCTCCCGGATCCCGTTGGATGAGTAGAAGCGGTGTCAGGTCACGGATATATCCTCAAACACCAGGCCCGGCCGCACTTAACGGCCGGGCCTTTTCATGCCAGGCTCCGTTCCCAAGATGTTGGGAGAGGTGCTGAAAGGAGATAGGGTGCCCTAGCGCCGACGTTTGATGGCGGCGCCATGCCAGCGCCCCCGCCATGCACCGCCCCACATCCCTTTGCATCATGACCGCGCTGTTCCTGCTGCCGCCCGGCGCCGGCTTGTCCCAGCAACCAGGCCCGAAGCCCAAAGGAGGCGGCAAAGCAAAAGCGGCGGCAGCCAGGCAGCCAAGCCTCCAGGTTCCCCTGCAGCAGAGGCTGAGCTCCAGCCATGCGGAGTTCCACCGCGACTTTCCCGACCTGGTCATCACCCGGGATTCCAGGCTGTGGACCTGCTACATCGAGCACGATGGAAGCTCGGACCGGCTCATGCTCGCCAGCAGGGCTGAAGGCACCTGGCAGGCCTCCACCGCCATCTCCACCCCCGGCGTCATCCACCAGCCAGCCATCGCCTCTGACGGCTCCGGCGGCATCTGGTGCTTCTGGGGGCAGGCCGACGACAAGGACGTGATGACCCTGCGCGCGCGCCGGCTCGCAAACGGTGTTCTGGAGGCCGAACAAACATTGTCGTCACTCCCTGACGCAGGCAGCTCCTTCGCCGACGCCGGCACCGACCCCTCCGGTCGAACCTGGGTGGTCTGGCAGGAGGTGCGGCCGGGAGCCTCCAGGATCCACGCCCGTCACTGGAACCCGGACAGCCAGGCCTGGTCGGACACCGTGGACATCACCGCCGGACAGGCAGGCGGCCAGTGGGAGCCACGCATCGCCTTTGCAGGCGCCGACGGTGCCTGGATCGTTTACGATTCATCCGCCGGAAGCGAGTTCAACCTGCACCTCGCCCACGTTGGGACCGACGGCACGGTGAAGGACAGGATCATCGTTCAAACCCCCGATTATGAGGCGCGCGCCGCCACCGCCTTTGACGGCAGGGGCGGGCTCTGGGTCGCCTCGGAACGAGGACGGCGGCAGTGGGGCCTGGATTCACGGGGCCACGAAAACGCGATGGGGCTGAATGCCCAGAAGCGCCTGATGCTCGGCCGTTACGACATTGCTGAAGGCAGCTTCACCGAAGTGCCTGTACCACACAACGGCCGTCCCACGCCAGCCCCCGATCCCAGCCCCGGCTTTGCCGTGAACCTGCCCTCCGTTGCCGTGACCCCGGACGGACGCGTCTGGCTCAGCTACCGCTATTTCTCCAACGCCTTCTGGCGCGTGGCCGTCACCGCCTACGATCCATCCTCCAGACGCTGGGCCGAACCCGCCGCCCTCCCTGACAGCACCCTGGGCCAGGACCGCCGCCAGGAGCTGCTGGTCGGGCCAAAGGGAGGGCTCTGGATCACCTGGGCGACGGACCGCCGGACCACCAAGGCCAGCGGCAGGGCTGAAATTCACACGGCCCTGGTTCATCAGGAAGCCCGGTGGCCGCTGCTGCCGGCTGAAGACGAACCGATCATCGCCCGGGCGCCGGAGCCCGCCCCCTACCTCAACGAGCCCACGCTTCCGCGCCCGTTCGCCGAACATCATGTTTGGAAAATCAACGGCAGGACCTTCCGCCTCGTCTGGGGCGACCTGCACCGTCACACCGACATCTCCAACTGCCGCACCGGCTTCGACGGCTGCATTGTCGAACATTATCGTTATGCCTTCGACCTGGCCGGCCTGGACTTTCTCGGCACCTCCGACCACACGGACGTCGGCAAGATCTACTCCCCCTATGAATGGTGGCACACCCAGCGCCAGGTGGACGTCTTCCACGCCCCAGGTTCGTTCGCCTCGCTTTATGCCTACGAACGCGAACAGACCTTCCCCTGGGGCCACCGCAACATTGTCTTCGCCCGGCGGGGCGGACCGGTCGTCTACATCCAGCGCCGGCATTACCAGGAGTCCGTCTGGCAGAAAAGCCTTCCCGTCAGCCCTGGCCTGGTGCAGATCCAGCCTGCGGAGCTCTGGGACATCCTGAAGCGCTACAACCATCCCGTGGCCGTCATCAGCCACACCGGCGCCACCGGCATGGGCACCGACTGGACGAGATATGAGGATGGCATCGACAACACCTATGAAAACACCGTCGAGATCTTCCAGGGTGCCAGGGTCAGCTACGAAGGCCTTGGCCTGCCCCAGCCGACCGTCGGCCTGCGCCAGGGAGAGAGCTACACGCCTCACAAGCTCGCCGGTGACGAGCACCCCAGGCCGCCAGCCGCCATCACGGACTTCGATGCCGGCTTCAAAACCCGGCCCGGCTACAACAACGGCGTCTATCAAAAGGCCCTCGAAAGCGGGCACAAGCTGGGCGTCTTCGCCTCCAGCGACCACATCGCGACACACACTTCCTTCGGCGGTGTTTATGTGGAGGACTTCACCCGCGAGGGCATCATCGACGGATTCAAGGCAAGACGCACCTGCGCCGCCACCGACAAGATCTTCGTCGAGCTGGGCTGCGGCACGCACCTCATGGGCGAAGCCTTCGAAACCACAGGCAGGCCCACCCTCTCCTTCCTCGTCGAGGGGACCGCCGCCATTGCCCGCATCACCATCGTGCGCAATGAGCAAAACCACCATGTCATCAAACCGGGCTCGCGTTCAGTCCGCGCCGAATGGACGGATGACGCCCCCGTGCAGGGTGAAAACCGCTACTACCTGCGCATCGAGCAGAGCGACGGCAACATGGCCTGGTCCTCCCCCCTCTGGGTGACCGTGAAACCCTAGTCTGCACACAGCCCCCCCAAGGCCATGCGACGGCTCACCCTTGCCCTCATCCTCCCTGCCCTCACCCTGGCGGCCGAACCAGAAGCATGGCTGCAAAAGTACTGCCTCGGCTGCCACGACGCTGACAGGAAGAAGGGGGGCATCGACCTGGGCGGCTTCGCCTCAAGGCGGGACGTCATCTCCGACTTCAGCCTCTGGCAGGCCATGCTCCAGCAGGTCGAAGACGAGGAAATGCCTCCGAAAAAGCCACTGCCGTCTGACTTCGAACGCCAGGAAATCATCGCCTATCTGCGCAACGGCATCGAGTCGGCCGACTGGAGCCGCATGAAGGGGGTCGAGCACCTCACCCTGCCTCGCCTGACCAAGGTTGAGTACAACAACACGTTGCGCGACCTGCTCGGCGTCGACTTCGAACCCGGCCGGCTGCTGCTCGACGATGGCCCCGGCCTCTCGGGCTTCACCAACGACCGCGACGCCCTCTTCATTCCACCGGCGCTTGCCGAACAGTTGTTCGAAGCCGCCGACCATGCCCTTCAGTCCCACCTCAACCTGAAGCAAAGGCCCGTCGTCCAGAGGTTCGAGGCCGAGGCCATGCTCATGACGGAACGCGGCGCGAAGCCCGTCGAGCTTCCTGGCGGCGGCGTCGGCTACTCCCTTGAAGGCGGCGGTCAGCGCACGCTCTATGATGAAGTCAGCGTGCCGGCGGACGGCTGGTACCGGCTCACCGTGAAGCATGTCGGACGCGGCGGTGATGCCGGCCTGCGCCTGCGGATCGACAATGAACCGAGGGCATTGATGAACTGCACCGATGAAGCACCGCGTGAAGAATCCGTCGAACTGCTGCTGCGCGCGGGCACGCATCAGATGACCTGGAACATCGACAACAACGGCCTGCAGGCACCGGCCCGGACTCCTTTCCGGAGCAGGCGAGGCAGCCCCAACAAGGGCGGCCATCCGGTGTTTGATCAGCCCAAGGCGGCGCCACGGGTCCGGGAGGCGGCGTCGACAAACGCCCCGCGCCTGCCTGTTGATGCACAAGCCACGGATGAAGTCCGCAGGCTGACGGAACAGCTCAACCGAGGCTTCGCCAGCATGCAGATGCGCATCGAATACCTACGGGCGGTCACGCCTGACGGCAATCCCTCCGACCTGCGCAGCTTTTACAACCTCCTGCCCGAACGCACCGAAGGCATGGCAGCCGTGAAGCTCAAGCTCGCCGACGCGATGCGGCTTCCCGTGGCGGAGCTTGATCGTCGGATTGAAGCCGCAAACAGGGAGCGGCTCGCCAGCAACCGGAAAGTCGTGGAGGACTCGCTCGCCGTCCTCGGCCTGCCTTTTGATCCGGCATCGCTCATCGGCGGCGCCAAGGCCCAGGCATCCGTCAAGCCGCGCAGGATCGGAGCTCCGGGCCTGGACTGGATCCAGGTTGAAGGCCCCGTCATCCCTCAGGGCGCAGCCCCCCGCGGCATCTTCCTGGCCGACGCCCGGACCGCCCTTGAAAACTTTCTGCCCCTCGCATTCAGACGCCCCCTGCGTGAAGGCGAAGTTTCAAGGCATCTCCGGCCCTATGGGCAGGCCAGGGACCGCGGCGAGACCCACGACCAGGCTCTCAAGCTCGCCTTCACCGCCGCCCTGACTTCACCCAGCTTTTTGTTTCGCAATGAACTCCAGCCCGGCAGGCTCGATGATCATCAGCTCGCCAGCCGTCTGAGCTACTTCCTCTGGATGAGCATGCCGGATGATGAACTGCGGGCCCTGGCCGACTCCGGCAGGTTTCATGAAGAAGCCGTCCTGCGCCCCCAGGTCCGCAGGCTGCTCGCCGACCCCAGGTCCCGTTCCTTCACCAGCACCTTCCTCGGACAGTGGCTTGGGTTCGCCGGTCTTGGCGGCGAGCATGTGCCGGATGCGAGGAAGTTTCGCGAGTTCACCCCTGCCCTGGCCGAGGCCATGAAGCTCGAACCGGTGCTCGTCTTTGAAAAGCTGCTGCGTGAAGGAGGCAGCCTACTCCGGCTGCTCGACTCCAGTGAAACCTTCGCCAACGCAGAACTGGCCGACCATTACGGCATCGCCGGAGTCCGGGGTGAATCCATGCAGCCCGTCAGCTTTACAGATGAAAAACGCGCCGGGCTTCTCGGCATGGCCGCCATCCTCACCGCCTCGTCCACGCCCAACCGCACCAGCCCTGTCATCCGTGGCAAGTGGGTCCTGGAAAACCTGCTCGGCCGCAGGCTGGCCGAGCCCCCGGCCGATGCGGGCCAGCTGGATGACAAGGCGGGTGACCGCGGCAGGACCCTGCGCGAAGAACTCGCGGTTCACCGCCGCAACGAGACCTGCGCGGCCTGTCATGACAAGATCGATCCGCTCGGCTTCGCCCTGGAGAACTTTGATGCCATCGGCCGTTATCGCAGCGAGGAGGCGGGCCGTCCTGTTGACGCCTCCGGAACGCTGCCCGGAGGCCTGAAGATCCAGGGCCCCGCCCAGCTCAGACAGGCCCTTCAGCAGCATCATGCCGACGAGTTCATCCGCAATGTCGTCCGCCGCCTCACGGCCTTTGCCCTCGGCCGCGCTTTGAAACCGCAGGATGAAGGCCTGGTCCGCCAGCTTTTGAAAACATTGCAGGACAACGGCCTTCGTGCGGACGTCCTGGTCGAGACCATCGTCCTCAGCGAGGCCTTCCGCACTCAGGGCTGAGGCCTGCCCTGCCGAACCAGCTCTTCACCAATAATGGCCAGGGCGGCGATGGAGGCCGTCTCGGCACGCAGGATCAGCGAACCCAGGGTGACGGGCTGGAAGCCCCGCTGGCGCGCCGCTTCCTCCTCCTCCGCCGTGAAGTCACCCTCGGGGCCGACAAGCACGAGGACCGGCCCATTTGCGCCGAAGTCCACTTCATGAAGCCTTCGTGAATGTTCGCTCAAGGCAGGCATCAGCCGGATCGACGGGGCGGGCAGGCCGTCCAGCGCCTCGGTCAGGCTGCGAGCCGTCTCCAGCCCCGGGACCCAGGGCGTGTGGCACTGCTTCGCCGACTCGACCATGTGCCGCCGCCACTTGTGCAGCTTCTTGTTCAGCAGGGCCCCGTCAAGATGCACGACGGAGCGCGCCGTGAAAACAGGCCGGATGCTGGCGGCCCCGAGTTCCGTGGCCTTTTCCAGAAGCCACTCAAAGGCCTCCGCCTTGATCATGGCGGCCAGCAGATGCACCTCACGGCTGCGCGGGGCGTGCTGCCTCACCTCGTCAATCCGCGCCGACACCGAATCCTTTGACACCCGGCTGATCGTCGCAGCCGCCACACGTCCGTTGCCATCGAAGATCTCGATCTTCTCCCCGGGAGCCTTTCTCAAAGCCCGCGAGCAATGCAGGGCCTCGCCGCCCTCAAGCACCAGGCTTTCCGGCTGCCATGCCTCGGCGGGAAGATGGAAGCGGGGGAGCGACATGGCGGTTTCGCATTCGGGTTCAGGCCTTCACCTCATTCAGGCACCTCGCAGCTTCGAAACGTCGTAAAGGCTCATCATGGCAGCCCTGACCTCGTCGCTGCGGCCTTGTTTCAAAGCGTCAAAGGTGGTGTGATTGCCCGGCTTGAACGTGAAATGACCGCTGCGTGTGCGGCGCAGGGCGGTCAGATGGGCGCCACATCCCAGCTTCTGGCCGATGTCATGCGCATAGGTCCTCACATAAAAGCCCTTGGAACAGACGATCCGGAAGTCGATCTCGGGCAGCTCCACGCGGGTGATTTCATGGCCATAAACACGCACAAAACGCGGCTCACGCGCCACCTCCTGGCCTTTGCGCGCCAGCTTGTGCAGCGGCACGCCGTTCACCTTGATGGCGCTGACCATCGGCGGCATCTGGTAAAAGTCGCCCTGAAAGGCTTCAAAGGCGGCCTTGATCTCCCCGTCGGAAAAGGCGGGCACCGGCTTTTCCTCGGTGACCGTGCCCTCCCGGTCCTGGGTGTTGGTCACCTGCCCCAGCTTCAGGGTGCCGGTGTATTCCTTGTCCTCGCTCATCAGCAGGTCGGAAAGCTTGGTCGCCGCGCCGACCACCAGGATCAGCATGCCCGTGGCCATGGGATCCAGCGTGCCGCAGTGGCCGATCTTCCTGGTGTTCAGGCAGCGCCGGGCCACGGCCACGACATCATGCGAGGTCATGTCCGGTCCCTTGTCCACCAGGAGGACGCCGTTAAGCGAGTCGTCTGACTTCATGTTCGAGAGCATTCAAAAAGGTTTCTGCGGCAGCCTCCACGGGGCCCTTCATCCGGGCGCCCGCCGCCATGCGGTGGCCGCCTCCGCCAAACTGGGAGCAGACCGCCGACACGTCGAGCCGCTCATCCTTGGAGCGCGAGGAGACGCGGATCTTGCCGTCCGCCAGCTCCTCAAAGATCACGGCGCTGACCACGCTGTCGATCATGCGCAGCGTGTCGATGATGCCCTCGGTGTCCCCGGGCTCCATGTTCACCTCGTCCATCAGGCTGCGTGTCAGGTTCCAGCTCACGATGCGTCCGTCGGCACGGAACTGCATTTCGTTGAGCATCGAGCGCAGCAGCGTCAGGCGGCGCGCCGGATAGGTGTGGTACAGCAGGCGGGCCAGCCGGGCCGTGTCCAGCCCCGCACACATCATTTCTGCGGCAATTTCATGGCTGCGCGCCGTCGTGCAGGAAAACTGGAAGGATCCGGTGTCCGTGCTGATGGCGGTGAAAAGATGCTGCAGAACGGCGTCCGTCATCGGAAAGCCGGCGGCCTTCAGCAGTTCATAGATGATCTGGCCCACGGCAGGCTGGGCGCTGTCCACATGGTTGAGGTGCCCATAACCAGGATTGGTTCCATGGTGGTCGATGTTCAGCAGCATCGGGGCCGCCGCGAGCGCCGCCTTGGTGGCCTCGCCCACACGTTCATGGTTCGCCGTGTCCAGGGCGATGGCGCAGTCGATCTCAAGAGCCGGATAAGGCGGGCTCAGGACGGTGGCCGTCTCCGGAAGAAAGGCCAGGTTCGAAGGCACGCCGTCCTCAAGCAGGGCGTAGACAGTCTTGCCGGCGGCACGCAGGCTCAGGGCCAGGCCAAGGACCGAGCCCACGGCGTCACCATCAGGCCGGACATGGGCGGCGATCGCGATGCGCTGCACAGGGCGCAGGGCGTCGGCGATTTCGGAAAGGGTGTTGGCCGGGGTGGACATGGGGGCGCAGGAGAAAGCACTTCATGAACGCATCGCAAGGGGAAGATGCCGGGAGGGGCGGGTTCCTTTCCCGCAGCCGTCTTGACGCCGGCCACGCCTCCGGTCATGCTTTTCAACCGCCATGTGTCTCCTCAGCCGCTCCTTCCAGCTCATCGCCGCGCCCTGCCTGCTGATGTTTTCAGGCTCCCAGGCCGCCGATGCCGGAATGCAATGCCTGAACCTGTACCCGGTGCTTTACACGCTTCAAACCGGGGATTCCGCCAACGAAACACGTCCTCAGCGCGCCACACGCACCGAACAGCTCCTCGCCAGCCGCCTGAAGCTGGTGCCTGAGCAAATCGTCAAGCTCCTCATCCCCCTGGCCGAAAGCATCTCCCGCAGCACCCAGGCGGCCAGGATCGATCAGGCGCGCGCCAGCTTTGTGCTCGGCGTCTTCGAAACCAGCCAGATTCAGGCCCTCGAGGCCGGCGATGAAGCCCATCGTGCCACACCCAGGCGCCCCGAGATGATCATCGCCGCCCTTCAGCTCGCCGCGCTTGCCGCAATTGAACAATCCAGGCACGAGGAGGCGGTCAAGTTTGTCACCGTGGCCCTCGGTGAAACCAGCGCCGACAAGGATCTCGCCACCTGGACCCAGCTGCAAAAAATCACCGCCAGGGCCTATCGAGGACTGGACATGAAGAAGGACGAGGAGCGCATCCAGCGGCACATCCTCACGGAGCACCAGCGCATCCTCGGGGAAAACCACGTCGAGACCATCCGCCAGCACAGCGAGCTGGCCGGGCTGCTTTATCAGCAGGGCAACGACCTGGAGTCGGAGCGTGAAACCCGAGCCGTCCTGAAGGCCACCCTGCGGCTGCATGGTCCGGAATCCGACCAGGCGGCCATTGTTCGGAAGAACCTCGCGCGCGTTCTCGAAGCCCAGGGGCGTCACAGCGAGGCCACCCCCCTTCGGCAGGATGTGCTGGAGGCCGCGCTCAAGGCTTCAGGAAAACAGTCTGCGCCCGCCCTGGCAGCCCGTGAAGCGCTTGTCAAAAACCTCGCCGCCCGGAAAAGCCACGCCGAGTGCGAGGCAGAGGCAAGGACTCTGATGGAGTCCGCACAGGCTGGCGCTGGCCCTGACACGGCGCTGGTCATGAACGCCCGCATTTATCTGGCCGTGTCTGTCCTTGAGCAGGGCAGGCACGAGGAGGCGCTGCAGATGCTTGATCAGCTCCAGGAGGATTCCAGCCGGCTGTTCGGCGCAGGTCACGCCCAGACGCTTCTTGTCATCCACACCCGCGGAAGCTGCCTGAACGCCCTCAAAAGGCACGAGGAGGCGGCGGTCATCCTGGCCAAGACTCTGGAAGCACGAAAACGCGTGCTGCCTGCGGATGACCTGGCAACCTTCGAAACCCGCCTGCAGCTTGGACAGGCCCTGCTGAACCTGGGCAGGCTCAAGGAGGCCCTGGCCGAGATCCGCATCACTGCCAATGCCTATCAACGTCTGCTGCCGGCCAGCGATCTGCGCATGCGCTCCATTGCCGATCTGTCCAACCAGTTCTCCAGCCTCGAGGAGGGCAGGCAGATCCTGGTGGATGAACACCGCGCCAATTACAGGACCGCCGCCAGCACCCTCGGCGCTGAAGACCTTCAAACGCTCAACGTCCAGGCTGGCCTCGCCGCCTATCTCGCCGGCATGGGCCGCTCGGACGAAGCCCTCGCCGAGTATGAAAAGGTGCTCTCCATCTGCCGTCGCAAGCTCGGCCCGGACAATCCGGGAACCCTGGACCTCCTTCAGCGGTCCGCCTTGATCCACCTCAACGAAGGCCGGTTTGAAGCATGCGAAAAGATGCTGCGTGAAGTGCTCGCCCACCGGCAGAAAAACCACAAGCCAGGGGACCTGGGCGTCGATGAGACCCGCTACCACCTTGGCGTCTGCCTGGGACAGATGGGCCAGCTCAGGCAGGCGGACGAAATGATCCGGCAGAGCCTTGATGCCGTGAAAGGCCAGCCACAGGCCAACCCCGACTTCGTCGCCCAGATGGAGCAGATGCAGGCCCGCATCCAGAAGGCCATGGCCCCCAGGGCGCCGGCCGCAGATGCCGGCCTGAACGCAGGGGTGGGCGCCCCGGGCACCCTGCAAAGCCCCCTTCAGCTCAAGCCTGCGGGCGCCCCGGCCCAGCTGCCTGCAGCCATGCAGCAAAGCAGGCTCCCTGACATTGACCCAGCCTCGCTTGTTCCGAGCGGCACGATTCAAAAGCCCCTGGAATACAAGCCCTGAACTTGGTCTTGCATCCAGCCTGGCGCACGGTTCCGGAACCGCATGAACAACCCAAACTTCGATTTCCTTGTCATCGGCGGCGGCAGCGCCGGTTATGCCGCTGCACGCACCGCGCACTCCGAGGGCCTGCGTGTCGCCGTGGTGGATGGAGCCGCCGAGCTCGGCGGCCTCTGCATTCTGCGCGGCTGCATGCCCAGCAAGACCCTGATCGAATCCGCCGACCGCAGCCTGGTCATCCGTCGCGCCTCCGAATTCGGGCTGCACGCCACGGTCCATGGGGTGGACCTCGCCGCCATCCGCGCCAGGAAGCGCACGCTCATCGCCGACTTCGCCGGCTACCGCCAGGGGCAGCTTCAGGACGGCAGGTTCACCCTGCATCGCGGATGTGCAAGCTTCCTGGACGCCCACACCCTCGAGGTCAGCCCCATCGACGGCGGCGCGCCTTTCCAGCTCAGCGCACGCGCCTTCTGCATCACCACCGGCTCGGAGGCCCACGTTCCGCCGATTCCCGGCCTGAAGGAAGCCGGTCACTGGACCAGCGATGACATCCTCGATGCCGCCGAACTTCCGGAAAGCTTCGCCATCCTCGGCGGCGGCGCCATCGCCCTGGAGATGGCCCATTATCTGGAGGGCGTGGGTAAAAAGGTCACGCTCATCCAGCGAAACAGCCAGTTCCTCACCGGCCTCGACCCGGAATGCAGCCGGGTCATCCAGGAGGCGTACCAAAAGCGTGGCATCGACTGCCATCTCGGCTCACGGATCCACAGGATCAGCAGCACCGGCGGCATGAAGCAGGTCGAGTTCCTTTCCGGCGGCCAGGAGCACCGGCTGGTGGTGGCTGAAATCCTCACCGCCCTCGGCAGGCAGCCCTCCGTCGGTGGACTCGGCCTGGATGCGGCAGGGGTCACCCTCAGCGGTAAAAAGGTCTTTGTTCACGCCACCCAGCAGACCAGCCAGCCGCACATCTTCGCCGCAGGCGACGTCTGCAGCCCCCTCGACGTGGTGCATGTGGCCATCCAGCAGGGCGAGATCTGCGCCCGCAACGCGGCACGCCTGCTTCGCGGCGAAGCTGCGTCCGAAGAGACCGACTACAGGCTTCTTCTCTTCGGCGTGTTCTCCCATCCCCAGGTCGCCGCCGTCGGCCTCAGCGAGGCGGAGTTGTCCAGGCGCAACGTGCCCTGCGTCAGCGGCACCTATCCGTTCAACGACCATGGCAAGAGCATGTGCATGGGTGAAACCGACGGCTTTGTGAAGGTCCTCGCCCACCGTCACAGCGGCGAGATCCTGGGCGCCACCTGCGTCGGCCCCCACGCCACCGAGCTCATCCACGAGATCGTCGTCGCCATGCATCATCACTCCACGGTGCAGGACTTCATGCTCATCCCGCATTACCACCCCACCCTTGCGGAAATCTGGACCTACCCCGCCGAGGAATGCGCCGGCCAGCTGCAGCCCGGCCGACATCTTCAGGTGTGATCACACATCTGGTTTGTCGAAAACAGGGCCAAGACAGGCGGCAGCCCCCGCGTTTAGCACGGATCATGCGCCTCCATCACCTCTTCGTTGCCGCCCTGCTGACCTGTCCCATCACGGCTCAGCAACCTCCTGCCAAACCAGCCCCGCCCCCCGCCACCCCGGGGAAAAAGCCCGAACCCGCCCCCGGGCCCGAAGACAGGAAGCCGGAGCCTCCCAAACCCGCCCCTGTCCCGGTTCCCTCGCCGGCTCCGGCGCCCGTCCCCTCAGCACCGGCGCCCGCAGCATCACCCTCCGCCTCCGGCGCCACGGCGGCGCAGAAGAATCCGGCCCCCGCCAGCCCAACCAAAACCACGGAAAAGAAAAAGACCGTCGCTGAAGTCGTCGGCGGGCATCAGCGCATCCCCGGGCTTTTCGACCTCTTCCTGGACCGGGAAAGGGGCACCGTGCACCTCTACGTCAAAAAGGAGCAGATCGGCCCCGAGTTCATCTATTTCACCCACACGATCGACGGCGTCGTCCAGGCGGGCCACAACCGCGGAGGCTATGGCAGCGAGGTCATCTTCCGCATCAGCCAGGCCTATGACCGGATCGAGTTCATCGCCGAGAACACCGCCTTTCACTTCGATCCCCAGAGCCCCCTGGCCAGGGCCGGCAAGGCCAACATCTCCCACGCGATCCTCGCCAGTGAATCCATCGTCGCCAGGGATGACAACGGCGTCCTCATCGCCGCCGGGAACCTCTTCCTCAAGGAGAGCCTCGTCATGGTCAGGCATCCCGGCTCCGACGGCGGCAAGGCCGTGCTTGGCAAGCTCAGTGAAACCAAGACCAAGTTCATCAATCTCCGGGGCTACCCCGACAACACGGTCGCTTCCGTCGAATATGTCTTTGAAAACGCCTCCCCGACCTGGAACCAGGACAGCAAGTCCAGGGCCGATGAGGTCACTGACGCACGCTACGTCAGCATCAAGGTCCAGCACAGCCTGATCAAGATGCCGGTCAATGACTACAAGCCCCGCCATGACGATCCGCGCATCGGCTACTTCAGCACGCAGGTCACCGACATGACCGACACCTCCGCCACGCCCTACCGCGATGTCATCCACCGCTGGCACCTGGTGAAGCAGAAGCCTGGCACCAGGCTGAGCGAACCCGTGACACCCATCACCTTCTGGATTGAAAACACCACGCCCGTCGAGCTCCGCGACCTCATCCGCAGCGCCACCCTGCGCTGGAACGAGGCCTTCGAAACCGCCGGTTTCAAGGACGCCATCGTGGTGAAGGTGCAGCCCGACAACGCCACCTGGGACGCAGGCGACATCAACTACAACGTCCTGCGCTGGACCTCCTCCCCCAACCCTCCCTTCGGCGGTTACGGCCCCAGCTTTGTCAACCCGCGCACCGGCCAGATCCTCGGCGCGGACATCATGCTCGAGTTCAGCTTCCTCACCAACCGCCTGCGCAGCCAGAAGGTCTTCATGGAACTCGGCCTCGCCTCGCCCCGGCAGGAGGAGGAAAACCCCTTCCAGGATCCGCGCCGCTTCTGCCTTGAAGCCGGCTTCACCCAGCAGGGCCTGATGTTCGGCCAGACCGCGCTTCAATTAAACGATGCCTCCCTGCCTGACATGAAGGCCCTCACCCGTGAGGCATTGTCCAAGCTCATCCTCCATGAGGTCGGCCACACGCTGGGCCTGAACCACAACTTCCGCGCCAGCCACCTTTACGATGCTGACAAGATCCATCAAAAGGACGTCACCTCCAAGACGGGCCTGACCGGCTCGGTCATGGATTACATGCCCGCCAACATCGCCCCGCTCAACAGGCCCCAGGGCGAATTTTACATCACCAAGCCGGGCCCTTATGATCACTGGGCCATCGAGTTTGGCTACAGCGAGGCCCTGGAAGATCCCCAGGCCGAATCCAATCGTCTGCAAAAGATCGCGTCCAGATCCCACGAACCCGCCCTCGCCTTCGGCAATGACGCCGACGACATGCGCAAGGCCGGCAAGGGCATCGACCCCAGGGTCATGACCTATGACATGAGCAGCGACCCCGTGGCCTACGGCAGCCAGCGTTGCGAACTCGTCAACGCCAGGATGGCCGAACTCGTCAGGAAGACCGCCGTCAAGGGCGAGAGCTGGCAGGGCGTGCTCCAGGCCTACCTGACGCTCTCCCGCGAAAGCGCCGACGCCCTCGTCGCCATGTCACGTTATGTCGGCGGCGTCGAGGTGGAGCGCGCCTTCGTCGGCCAGGCGCCGGGCAAGAAACCCTACACCCCCGTTGCCGCAGCCAGGCAGTTCGCCGCGCTTGAGGCCATCAACCGTCACGCCTTCGCCCCGGGCGCCCTGCTGCCTCCGGCGGACATCATCGCCCATCTTCAGCAGCAGCGCCGCGGCTTCGACTTCTTCAAGGAGGACGAGGCACCCAAGGTTCACGACCGCATCGGCCAGGTGCAGAAGGCTCTGCTCGATCATCTGCTCCACCTCGAAACCCAGCGCCGCATCCTCGACTCCGGGCTGTATGGCAACCAAGTGCCGCTCGACCAGGTGATGCACAAGATCACCGCCGGCATTTTTGCCGGCGACAAGGAAACCGGCCCGGACAGCCTGCGCCAGAACCTGCAGAGCGACTACCTGGAGCGTCTGCTGCGCATCGTGAACAATCCCGCCTGGCCGCCCGCCGCGCAGGCCGTGGCCTATGCGCAGGTCGAGTTCATCCAGGACCAGCTCGGAAGCCTGCCCGCCTTCAAGGCAGCCGCCGCGCACGCCAGCTTCCTCCGCTACAAGATCCGGCGCGGCCTCGATCAAGGGAACTGACGCTGATCCAGGCTGCCGCAGGGTCAACCCCCTCCCGGCAGCCCTTCGTCACATGCATTCACGCATGACCGCCCCTTCAAGAGCAGACCCTGAAAACGTCTGACGGCTTGACGCGCCCCCTCCTCCGCCTACTGCGGACATCCTCCCGATGTCCGATGCCCCCTCCCCACCGCCTTCCGCAGGCATGCTGCTGCGTGTGCGCCACCTGACTCGGTTCACCTACGAAGGCGAGGCCCTGGAAAGCTACAACGATGCACGCCTCCGTCCCGTGTCCGACCCCCTCCAGCGCTGCGCCTCCTACAGGCTGCGCACCAGCCCTGAGGCCGAGATCAAGACGCACTACGACTTCTACCAGAACCAGGTCGACCACTTCGAGCTGCACACCCCTCACGACCACCTCGAAATCGAGGCCGTCTCCGAAGTCGAGACACGTCCCGACAAACGCGGCCCCGCCCCCGCGGGCCTGGCCCTGGATTCACTCAACGACCCCACGATCAAGGAGCCCTACTTCGACTTCATCGTCGAATCCAAGTTCGTCACCCAGAACGTCTCCATCTGGCGCGAGGCCGTGGACACCCTCGGCGCGCCCGTCACCGACCTCTGGGCGGCAGCCCTCAGGCTTGGCGAACACGTCCATGACGGCTTCTCCTACGACCCCGACTGGACCCATGTCCACACGGATGCCGCCGCCGCGCTCAAGGACCGCCGCGGCGTCTGCCAGGACTATGCCCATGTCATGATCGCCTTCTGCCGGAGCCAGGGAATTCCCGCCCGTTATGTCAGCGGCTACTTCTTCAACGGCAAGACCGGCGATGAAAACGAGGCCTCGCACGCCTGGGTCGAAGTCTTCCTGCCGCATTACGGATGGAAGGCCTGGGACCCCACCCATCGTCGCGAGGCCGACCCGCGCTACGTCAAGCTCGCCATCGGCCGCGACTACGGCGACATCCGCCCCGTCAGCGGCACCTACCGCGGCAGGAGCACGAGGCACATGGACGTCGTTGTCCAGATCCGTGAGCTTGACACCCTTTCAGCCTAACGAACTTTTTTACCCCCATCTTCGTCCACCGAAGCCCGGACGCTCAGGAACCCCGCCCCGCCCCCATGCAAATCCGCCTCTTCATCAAGCCTGGCTGCCCCTGGTGCGACGAAGCCATCGACTGGCTCGCCTCCCGCGGCATTCGTTTCGTGACGCTCGATGTCATCCGCGATGCCGCCGCCCGTGCCGAGATGATCGAGCTCACCCGTCAGACCAAGGCGCCATGCATCGACATGGACGGACACATCCTCGCCGACTTCGGAGCCGATGAACTGGAGGCCTGGTGGGCCAGAATGAAGCTTCCCCTTCCGTGACCTCAGCAGACAGGCTGCCCGGCCTTCACGCGCCCTGGCTGGCGGCGGCGCTTCTGCTTGCCTCCTGCACCACCGGCAGGCTGCAGCCCGTTCCGGAACGCCCTGAACCCGTCACCAGCCCCGGATTCGCCTCCCAGGTCAGCCAGGTCACCGGCCAGCCATGGACAAAGGGCGGCCGCATCCGGACTCTGCCCAACGGCGGCAGCTTCATTCCGGCCATGATCAAGGCGATCCGGAGCGCGCAAAAGACCATCACCTGGGAGAACTTCGTGGCCGTGGACAGCCAGCCGGTGGCGGACTTCACGGAGGCCTTCGTCGAACGCGCGCAGCATGGCGTCCAGGTCCACGTCATCCTCGATCACTACGGCTGCAGCACCTATGGCTGGCACCACATCCGCCGCATGAAAAAGGCCGGTGTCCAGGTGCGGTTCTACAGCCCCTGGAGGCTTCATTCGCCCTGGAGCTACAACCACCGCACCCACCGCCGCATCCTCGTCGTCGACGGCCGGACCGGCTTTGTCGGCGGCGCCGGCCTGGCCTATGCCTGGGACGGCCATGCCGAGGATCCCAGCCGCTGGCGGGACACCATGTATGAACTGCACGGACCTGTGGTCGCCCGGCTCCAGGAGGTCTTTAACGACAACTGGCAGGAGGTCACCGGACAACGGCTGGAGGGGCCGGACTACTTCCCCGCCCTTCGGGATGAAGGCCCGCTCACAGCCCAGAGCGTCGCCGGCTCCCCCCAGGACGGCCGGGACACCATCGGCAGCACCTTCCTGCTCGCCCTGCGCGCCGCACGCCGCTCCATCGTCATCTCCCATGCCTATTTCATTCCTGACAAGCAGGTCGTCCAGGCGCTGCTGGATGCACGCGGGCGCGGCGTGGATGTCGAGCTCCTGGTTCCCGGCGCCCACACGGACATGCCCATCTGCCCCTGCGTGGCCAACCCCTCCCTGCGCAGGCTGCTGGCCGCCGGCGTGCGCATCCTCGAGTTCGAGCCCTGCATGATGCATGGCAAGCTTGTCGTCGTGGACGAACACCTCAGCATCATTGGTTCGGGCAACATCGACCCGCGCTCCTTCTTCATCAACGACGAGAACAACGTGCTCGTCCTCGACACCACGTTCGCCCGGCGGCAGCTTGACATGCATCAGGCCGACAGGCGCCGTTCCCGCCCCGTCGGCGAAACCGACCTCCGGCTGCCTTTCGTCCGGCGTTGCAAGGGCTTCCTCGGCAGGCTCGTCCAGCATCAGCTCTGACCCGCCCCGGCCTGCTCCACGATGCTCAGGATCCCGCCCCCCTGCATCCGGGTCATCAGCCTGTCGCCAGGCCCGGCCTCCGACGCATCGCGAAGCGGTCGGCCGTCGGCAAACTGGGTGTGGGAAAAGCCGCGGGCAAACACGGACTCCGGCCCCAGGTTCTTCATCACCTCAACCCGGGCCGCAAGCCTGTCCTCCAGCCTCACCAGCCGGTGCTCCAGGGACTGGTTCAGCCTCTGGCTCTGAGACTCCAGACGGTTCGCAGCCTCGTTGATCAGCACCCGGGGATGCTGCACCACCAGCACCTGCTCACGCTGCCGCAGCTCATCCTCGAACCGCCTCAGGCAGTCCTGAAGCTGCTGCTGAACCCGCGCCTCCATCTCATCCACATCCTGCCCCGCCTGTTCCAGCCTCCGCCTGGGCTCATGCTGAAGCGGCCCCTTTGCCATCAGTTCAAGCACCTGCCCATGATGCCCCAGCACCATCTCGACCCTCGACTGCAGCCGCATCCGCGTGGCGTCCAGATGACGGCGCAGTTCGGCCGCATCCGGAGCCAGAAGCTCCGCCGCCGCACTCGGAGTCGGCGCCCGCAGGTCCGCCGCAAAGTCGGCGATGGTGAAGTCAATCTCATGTCCAACCGCCGATATGACCGGGATTTCCGAGGCGAAAACAGCCCTGGCCAGCGACTCTTCATTGTAGGCCCACAGGTCCTCGATGCTGCCCCCGCCTCGACCGATGACAATCGTGTCCGGCCTCGGCAGTCCATGAGCCTCCGCTTCATTCAGCACACGCAGGGCCTCGATGGTCTCCCGCTCCACCCCCGCACCCTGCACCCGCACCGGATAAACCAGCACGTGCAGCCAGGGAGCCCGCCGGGTCAGGATGTTCAGCATGTCCTGGATCGCCGCGCCGGTCGGCGACGTCACCAGCGCCACCACCCGCGGCAGCTTGGGAATCGGGCGCTTGTGCTCCTCGTCAAAAAGCCCCTCCTCATAAAGACGGCGCTTCAGGGCTTCAAACCTGGCCTGCAGGGAGCCCACGCCCTTGAGCTGGACCTGACGCACCACCAGCTGGTAGGCCCCCCTCGGTTCATAGACGCTGATCTCGCCAAAAACCTGCACCTGCACGCCGTCCGCAATCTTCACCCCGCCCCGGCTCGCCGCGCCCCGGAACATCACGCAGGAAAGCTGCGCGCCGGCGTCCTTGAGCGTGAAGTACTGGTGCCCGCTCGACTGCAGGCGGTGGTTGCTCACCTCCCCCTCGACCCAGACCGACCCCAGCCTGGACTCCAGCACCTCGCGGATCTCCCGCGTGAGCTGGCTTACCGTCAAAATTTGTTCGGCATCGGTCGTCATGTCGTCATGATCTGCTGTCCTGTCCGCCTCCCGATAGTCCGGCACGGCTCCCGCACCAGGGGAAAATGCAGCCCGCATCGCCTCCCTCGCGCAAGAGCCCCCTCCGCGGGTCCGTATGCCCGAACGTGACCCGACTCCCCCTCATCGCCCTCGTCATCGCCGCCCCGTCCTGGGCGGACGAGCCGCTCACGTTTGAAAAGCATGTGCGCCCCATCCTCAAGGCGCAGTGCTTTCACTGCCACGGCGAGGATGGTGAAACCAAGGGTGGTCTCGACGTCAGGCTGGCCCGCTTCATCCAGAAGGGCGGCGAATCCGGGCCGGCCATCCTGCCCGGCAACGCCGCCGGCAGCCACCTGCTCGAACTCGTGAAGAAGGGCGAGATGCCCAAGGGCAAGGCCAGGCTCAAACCGCAGGAGATCGCCACCCTCGAACAATGGATCAGCCAGGGGGCGAAGACCGCGCGTCCCGAACCGGAAAAGCTCGGGCCCGAACATGCCTTCACCGACGAGGAGCGCTCCTGGTGGGCCTTCCAGCCCATTCGCAGGCCAGCCCTCCCCAAGCCAGCCGCCTCAGGCAACCCCATCGACGCCTTCATCGCCGAAAAGCTCGCGCAAAACGGCCTCTCCTTCTCCCCGGAAGCCGAACCAAGAATGCTTCTGCGCCGCGCCTCCCTCGACCTGACGGGCCTGCCCCCCGCCCCGGAGGAGCCTGAAGCCGCCGACCGCACCTCCTTTGAGTCCACCGTCGACCGTCTGCTCGCCTCCCAGCAGTACGGCGAACGCTGGGGCCGCCACTGGCTGGACATCGCGGGTTATGCCGACTCCGACGGCTACACCGACAAGGACCTCGAGCGCCCCTGGGCCTGGAAATACCGCGACTACGTCATCAGCTCGCTCAACAAGGACAAGCCCTTCGACGAGTTCGTGCGCGAGCAGCTCGCCGGTGACGAGATGGTCCCCCAGCCCCACAGGAACCTAAGCCCCGACGCGATTGAAAAGATCGCCGCCACCGGCTTCCTGCGCATGGCTCCCGACGGCACCGGAGCCATGAATGACAAGGCCGCGCAAAACGCCAGCATCGCCGACACCCTCAAGATTGTCAGCACCGCCTTCTACGGCATGACCATCGGCTGCGCCCAGTGCCATGACCACCGCTACGACCCCATCACCCAGGCTGACTACTACCGCCTGCGCGCCATCTTTGAGCCCGGCTTCAACACCAAGAGCTGGAAGACGCCCGCAGGCAGGCTTGTCTCCCTGCTCACGGATGAGGAAAAAGCGGCTGGCGCCAAGGTCGAGGAGGAGGCGAAGAAGATCGACGCCGCCCGTCTTCTGAAGCAGGAGGAGTTCATCAACGAAGTGCTCGGCAAGGAGCTGGAAAAGGCGCCGGAGAAGGACCGCGAAGCGCTGCGCACGGCCTATCGGACGGAAGTCAAAAAGCGCACGCCGCAGCAGGTCGCCCTGCTCAAGGCCTGGCCGCGCATCAACCAGCTCAGCGCCGGCTCGCTCTACCTCTACGACACCACCTACAAGACCCAGTATGCCAACACCCTCAAGAAGATGACCGAGGAGGCTGCCGCCGTCCGCGCGAAGAAACCCCGGGAGGAGTTCCTTCATGCCTTTGATGAAGCCCCCATGGATGAAAAGGTCGTCCCCGCCACCTTCCTCTTTCATCGGGGCGAGCCCGACCAGCCGAAGCACACCGTCAAGCCCGGCGACCTCACCGTCCTTGCCGGGCAGCGCCCGATTGAGATCCCGGAAAAGGACAAGGCCCTGCCCACCACCGGCCGCCGCCTCGCCTTCGCCCGGGCGCTGACCGATGGCAAACACCCGCTGCTCGCACGCGTCATTGTCAACCAGGTCTGGCTACGCCACTTCGGCAGAGGCCTGGTCAACTCACCCAATGACTTCGGCCAGCTGGGTGAAAAGCCCAGCCATCCGGAGCTGCTCGACTGGCTCGCCTCCGACTTCATGGATCATGGCTGGAGCCTGAAGCGCCTGCACAAGCTGATCATGACCAGCCGGACCTACCGCCAGTCATCCAGGCGTGACGCCAAGCGTGACCGCATTGACCCGGACAACCGCCTGCTCAGCCGCATGAACGTCCGCCGCCTCGAGGCCGAGACCCTGCGTGACGCCTTCCTCGCCGTCTCCGGAAGGCTCAACCCCAAGGTCGGAGGCAGGCCCGTGCCCGTCACCTTCAACGAGGAGGGCCAGGTCATCATCGGCATCGACACCCGGGACACCGCCGGACGTCAGACCGGCAAGTTCGTCACGCTCGAAGGCGAGGACTACCGCCGCAGCATCTACATCCAGGCGCGCCGCAGCACGCCGCTGGAAATGTTCGCCGCCTTTGACGCCCCGGCCATGACGGAGGCCAACTGTGCCATGCGCCCGAACACCACCGTCAGCCCGCAGAGCCTGCTGCTGATGAACAACCTCTACATGCGCGAGCACGCCCAGGACCTCGCCCTGCGTGTCCAGCGTGAGGCGGGCGCAGATTTGAACAAACAAGTGGTTCGCGCCTGGGAGCTCGCCCTCAGCCGCCGCCCCAGCATGGCCGACGAGCAGGAGGCCCTGGAGTTCGTCAAGGCGCAGACCGCCCATTACAAGGCGGCTCCTGCGAAGCTTGAAAAGGTCAGCGGTCCGCCGGAGAAGGCCGACGCCGCCCCGGAGCTCCTCGGCCTTGCAGCGCTCTGCCACGCCCTGCTGAGCTCGAACGAGTTCCTCTACGTGGACTGAACGGCTTCATTCGAAACAGTTGCAGGGCAGCCTGACATGCGCATTTCAAGCTCATGCCGATCTACGAGTTCTACTGCCCGCAGAACAACAAGCTCTATCAGTTCCTGGCCCGCAGCCTGTCACAGCGTGACGCCGTGCCGGCCTGCCCTGACAACCCCGACTTCACCCTGGAAAAACGCGTCTCCAGCTTCGCCGTCATCGGCAGGGCCCGGGAGTCGGATGACAACGATCCGTTTTCAGGCCTCGACGACTCCCGCATGGAGGGCCTCATGAACGAGATGGAAGGTGAAATCGAAGCCCTCGACAGCGACCATCCCGATCCGCGTCAGCTGGGCCGGTTCATGCGCCGGCTCACCGACGTCATGGGGGATAAAACACCGCCCGAACTCCGCGAGGTCGTGCGACGCCTCGAATCCGGTGAAGATCCCGAAAAGCTGGAGGAACAGTTTGGCGGCCTCGACGAAGCCGCCGCCGACGGCGACCCGCTCTTTGCCCAGATGAAGAAGATCCTGCGCAATGTCCGCCAGCCCCAGCGCGACCCGCGGCTCTATGAAATGAGCGACTGGATCCGCCGGTAAAACCGCCGCAGTCCTGGCACATCCAACACTTCACCCCGTCGGCAGCGGGTGAAAAAAGACGCACAGTTGCATCCCCGCCTGCGCCGCGTAGATACCCACCCCCATGCCTGCCCCAGCCAACCGCATCGACGCCCGTTTCGCCCAGCTTCGCGCCTCCGGAAAGCGCGCCTTCGTGGCCTACATCTGCGCCGGCGACCCCACGCTGGACGTGACCATCGACATCGTGCTCGGCCTGGAAAAGGCGGGCGTGGACATCGTCGAGCTGGGCGTCCCCTTCTCCGACCCCCTCGCGGACGGCGTGGTGAACCAGATGGCCGCCGACCGCGCCCTCAAGGCCGGCGCCACCACTCCCAAGGTGCTGGAGATGATCCGTCGGCTGCGCACGAAAAGCCAGATCCCCCTCGTGCTCTTCACCTACCTCAACCCGGTCTACACTTATGGTTATGACCGGTTCCATCACGATGCCGCCGCCGCAGGCGCCGATGGCGTCCTGGTGCTCGACCTGCCCCCGGATGAGGCCGCCCAGAACGACGAGCTGAAACCCGCCCCCGACCTCCGCCACATCCAGCTCATCGCCCCCACCAGCCCGCCGGAGCGCATCGCCAGCATCGCGAAAAGCGCGGAAGGCTTCGTCTATTACGTGAGCCGTCTTGGCGTCACCGGCGCCCAGGTCGAGATCGCGAGCGGCATCGCCGAGCAGGTCGCCGTCATCAAGAACGCCACCGAGGTTCCTGTCTGCGTCGGATTTGGCGTGTCCAATCCTGAACAGGCCGCCAAGGTCGCCGGCATGGCCGACGGCGTTGTCGTCGGCAGCGCCATCGTCAAGCTCATCGAGAAGAACGGCTCCTCTGCCGACCTCGCAGCCCAGGTGGAGGCCTTCGTCAAGCCCCTGGTGGACGCCGTTCACGCGCTCTCCTGATCTCCGCACCTTCCACTCCCATGACCCTGAACTTCACCAAGATGAACGGCGCCGGCAATGACTTCGTCATGCTGGACAACCGCGACCTCAAGCTGGCCCTGACGAAGGAGCAGATCGAGAAGCTCTGCGACCGCCACCGAGGCATCGGCGCTGACGGCCTGCTCTGCGTCGAACCCGCCACCGAGGGCGGCGACTTCAAGATGCGCTACTACAACGCCGACGGCGGCGAGGCCGAGATGTGCGGCAATGGTGCGCGCTGCTTCGGACGCTTCGTGAACCTGCTGCACAACGGCAGCCTCACGAAGATCCGCTTCGAAACCCTGGCCGGCATGATCTCCGCCGAGTTCGAAGGCGAACAGGTGCGCATCAACATGAGCGCCCCCCACAGCCTCAAGCTGGCCCAGGAGCTGCCTGTCTGCGACAGGACGCTCACGGTTCACAGCGTCAACACGGGCGTGCCTCACGCCGTGGTCTATGTCGATGACCTGGACAACGTGCCCGTGCGTGAATGGGGCGCCGCCCTGCGCCATCACGAGGCCTTCAAGCCCCGGGGCACCAACGCCAACTTCGCCAGGGTGCTCGCACCGGGCAGCATCGCCATCCGCACCTACGAACGCGGCGTCGAGGATGAAACCCTGGCCTGCGGCACCGGCATGGTCGCCAGCGCCCTGATCCACCACGAACTCACCGGCGCCCCCAGCCCCGTCAGCGTTCTTGTGAAGGGCGGCGACACCCTGCGCATCGGCTTCACCGAGGCTGCACCTCATGAATACACCGACGTGACCCTCTTCGGCCCCGCCGATGTCGTCTTCACCGGCGTCGTGAAGATCTGACGATAGCCCTGCCTTCCGGCCGGGCCGTCAACATCCGGCCATCAATTCTCCAGAAGCGCAGACCTCAGGGCCTGCGCTTCTTCTTTTGCCCCGGGGCCTTCACCCTCGGGGTCGCGTCAGCTTCGAATTCGGGCTCGCTTCCGGTCAGGTCGGCCAGCAGGCGCGAGACATAGCTGTTGTAGCGTCCATCCGGGCTCTCGCCCTTCATCGGCAGCTTCTTGAGGTCCTCAAGCACCGGCCGCGCCGCATCACCCAGGTCGCCGATGGCGCACAGGGCGCTCATGGCGGTGAACACGTTGTTCTGGCTCCAGTCCGCCAGCCTCACCAGGGCGGCGAGGGAGGCGGCCCGCTCGCTCTCGCTGCCATGCCTGGCCAGCGTCCAGTGCGCCGCCGTCTGCACATAGGCCGAGCTGTCCTTGCTGGCTGCCAGCACCTCGTCATGCAGCTTTGCCAGCCCTTCCTTGCCACGCATGAGGACGCCCATGACGCCCCAGTAGCGGATGGCATTGTCCTTGTCCGCCATCGCGGCCCGCAGCTCGTCCGTCGCCTCCGGCTTCATGGACGACGCGACGCCCGCCACCTTCAGCACGCGCTGCATGGGATAAAGCGCGTCATCATGAGCCATGTCATAAGGCGTGGTGCCTTCGGAACGCAGATGCATCTCGCCCTCGGGCAGCAGCCCGACATCGCGGATCCTCACGGCCAGCCCCTCCTGGGCGGCGCGCAGCTTCGCCAGCGTCTGCTCATGCTCGGGCCTGTCAGCCAGGTTGCGGACTTCATCAGGGTCGGACTGCAGGTCGTAAAGCTCCTCGGCCGCCTTCGGCTGCTTCCAAAAGATGGACTGCTCCGGCGTGGCGCGGCCTTCATCAAACAGCTTCCGCCAGACCTGCGTGGTCGGCGTCTGGAACTGATAGCTCACATGCTGAGCCTGGGAGAGGTGCGGCATGTAGTTGCGAACATAGACAAACCGTCCGTCGGTGACGCTTCGGACGGTGTCATAGCGCTCGTCCATGCGCCCTCTGAACCCATGCACATAAGGCTGCGGCTCGGCCTGGTGCGGCCCGGCAAAGGCATGCCCCTGCATCCACTCCGGCGGCTTGACTCCGATGATGCTGAGCAGGGTCGGCGCGAGATCGACAAAGCTGACCAGCCGCTCCGACTTCACCCCGGCGCCATATTCCTTCGGGGCCAGGTGCCGCCACTTGGGAGGAAAATAGACCACCATCGGCACATGCAGCCCGCTGTTGCAGGGCCAGCGCTTGCTGCGCGGCATGCCGCTGCCATGATCGGCGTAGTAAAAGACGATCGTGTCCTCGCCAAGCCCGGCCTCCTCCAGCTCCCTGAGCCGGCGTCCGGCGCTGGCGTCCGCCTCCGTCACCTGGTCATAATACTGCGCCCAGTCCTGGCGCACCTCCGGAGTGTCCGGATGATAGGCCGGAACACGCACGCCCTTCGGATCATGCACCTGGGCGTGCGGGCGTTTGCGCAGCTGGCTCTCATGACTGCACTGCTCGTTGAAGATGGCGAAGAAGGGCTGGCCCTCCGCGCGGTTTTTCCAATGGGCCTTGCCGCTGGACTCGTCCCAGACGCCTTCCGGCTTGGCCAGGTTGTAGTCCTCCTTGCTGTTGTTCGTGCAGTAATAGCCCGCCTCACGCAGGAACTGCGGGTACATCTTCGTGCCCTTCGGCGTCTGCGTCATGCTGCGCATGTGCTCCCCCCCGGTGGAGGGCGGATACATGCCCATGATGATCGTGGTGCGCGCCGCCGCGCAGACCGGCCCGTTTGACCAGCACTTCTTGAAAAGCATGCCCCTGGCGGCCAGTGCGTCCACATTGGGCGTCGTGGCATAGCTGTCACCATAGCAGCCCATGTGCGGCCCGTGATCCTCGCTGGTCAGCCAGAGGATGTTCGGCCGCCCGGCGCTGAAGGCCTGCCCGCAGGCTAGGAGGGTGAGAAGAAAAAGAAGGCGTCTCATGGCAAGGCCCGCAGAAACGCCGCCAGCCCGGCCCCTCGATCACCAAAGTGCGCTCAATCAAGACGAAGCCTGCCTCGGAATTATGCTGGCCCCGCGCCCCACTTTTTGATTAGGCTGCAAGAATCATGAAAACATGGCCTGTCCTTGCTGCCGCACTTCTCTCCGCCCTGCTCCACGGCGCCGAGCCTGCCAAGGTCGTGCCCTGGCGCCTCGACATCCGGGTCTACTCCGGCAAAAGCGACCGGCTGAGCAAGAACGAACAGTATGATGACCGCGCCGTGAAGCTCGGCTTCAAGGTCGAGATTAAAAACCTCGACTTCAAAAAGAAGCTCGAAAAGGCCAGGGCCACCCTGGTCGCCTTCGGCAAGCACGTCAATTCCGGCAGCCGTCTGAAGGTCATGCTCCGCCATGAGTTCCCGGTCGAGATCGAGGTCAACCAGGTCCAGACCGAGCAGAGCGGCGAGGTTTTGTTTGAATATGACGAACGTGAAAGCGCCCAGTTCGGCTACAAGTACATCGGCTACGTCCTGGTGATTCACAATGACAAGGGCGAGATCATCGGCAGCCGTGGCACGCCCCCGATGTTTGTCACCAACATCGACAAGATCCTGCCCTTGAAGCCCAACACAGTCATCGACCGCGATTTCCGCCCTGCGGGCGGCGCGCCCTTCTGACATGGATCGCCCATGGGTTTTCCCCCATCATTGCAGCATGCCCTGATTGAAAATAGCGCCTTTCATGCTGCCGGATTCATCCATTTTCCACCCCACCGAATACCCAAGACCCATGTTCACCGCGTCCTGGCTGGACGCGAGAAGCCAGCGCATTCCCTGTGCGAGCCCCCAGGTGCATGGCGCTCAGGCGATTTGTCAAAGCACGGGAAAAATGAAGGCCCAGGTTCCAGGTTCCATCCTATGCTCCTGAGCCCCCGGTCTCTGCGTCTTCCCCACCGTCTCTCCTCGCTCAGGCCACTTGAACCTTCGTGCATTGGGTCATTCCTTGGTCATTGGAACTCGGACATTGGGATCTCGACGCCATCGTTCGGCTCTCCTACTCAGGCCACCTGAACCTTCGTGCATTGGGTCATTCCTTGGTCATTGGAACTCGGACATTGGGATCTCGACACCATCGTTCGGCTCTCCTCGCGCAGCCCCCCTGAACCTTCGCGCCTTGGGCATTCCTTGGTCATTGGAGCTCGGGCATTCGGATCTCGACACCATCGTTCGACTCCCCTCGCTCAGGCCACCTGAACCTTCGTGCCTTGGTCATTGGAGCTCGGACATTGGGATCGCGACACCATCGTTCGCCTCCCCTCTCTCAGGCCACCCGAACCTTCGCGCCTTGGGCATTCCTTGGTCATTGGAGCTCGGACATTGGGATCTCGACACCATCGTTCGCCTCCCCTCGCTCAGGCCACTTGAACCTTCGTGCATTGGGTCATTCCTTGGTCATTGGAGCTCGGGCATTGGGATCTCGACGCCATCGTTCGCCTCCCCTCTCTCAGGCCAGCGTCCGGCATTCCGGCAGGCCTTCCCTGAGGCTGGCCCAGGGCTGCTGGTCCGACACATCCTGCGGATCCGGCACCGCCGCCTGTTCGTCCGGCAGCTTGGCCGGCGACAGGATGGCGAGGAACACCAGGGGCTCGCGATGCGGGTTGTAGGTGGCATGCACCACCCCCGGCGGGATGTGCGCCATTTCACCGGCCTTGAGGATGCGCTTCTCCGTGCCCACCCACTGCTCGGCGCGACCATAAATCACATAGATGATCTCCTCGCGATGCGGATGAAAATGGAAGGGATGGCAATGCATCGGGTCCATGTTGGCCCGCACCAGCAGCAGCTTTTCCGCCTCCACGAGGTCGGGGCGGCACAACCATTCATTGTTCGTCCACGGGTTGGTCTCGCGGGCGGCATCGTCAATCTGGATGAATCGGGCGGGGTCGGACATGGCACCCATTAAACGCACCCCGCCCGCGCCGACAATCCACGATTCCATCCCGCCCTCCACCTGCGCCTATCCGGTCTGCAACGCCTGCATGTCCGGCCAAAACCTCTAACATAGTTTCGATTGTCAAACAAAGCATCCGGCATCGAAAAAGTTCAGGCCATTGTCGCTCACAGTCGCCCCGGGACTCACAGGCGGTCTGCTAACAGGCAAGAGTCCGGAATGAACTCAAACAGCCTGCAACCGCAGCTCTGCAGCCAGCCGGAACAGCTCATTTTTCGATTCCAAAAGCCCAATTTCACTGCAACAAGAAATTGCCACATAAAAATAAGTGATTTTCTCAAATCAAATTAAACTTATTTCGTATCAAAATATAGCCATTCTCTGAGATTAAGTCCAATCTGCTTTTAACAACTGAAGCAAAAACGGACTGAATTCTCATGAAAAAACTCCTCCCCCTCGGCACACTGGCACTGCTCCTTCAGGTCTCCGCACTTTACGCCCAGTCGATCAAAGCCGTCGGTGATGTTCATGGTTATGTACAGGTTGCGGCCCAGCCTGGAAAACAGGCCGATCTGGTGCCGGTCTTTTATCCAAGCGCCGCCGCCAGAGGAGTCGTGAAATATGTGCAACCCGGCCAGCAGCAGGCCTGGGCAGAGTGGAGCACCTCAGTGGAACTCACCCGTTTCGCAGAGGGTTTTTTCATCTGGCCGCTGTCCGGCACGCTCATCAACGTTCCACTCGCCTATTTCAGTCCTCAGACTCCTCCAGCCAGCTACTACGATTTCTGGTCCGGTATCTGGGCTTATAAAAAACAGGATGGAACCTATGTGAGTTCAAAGCTGACCATTGCCACCAAGCTTGCCCTTGTTCCTTTCCATTCCCTTTCCGGCCTGGTAAACCAGTTCGATTCTTGGGAGAAAGACACCACTCTCGGCTTCGGTTCCAAGCAGGCATCCCTTCTTCTCGATGCTCAGGGAGGCAGGCAGTGGAAAATTGGAGATGCCACCCTCCCAGATGCCCTCATTGACGACGCCTTCGGCCCCTACCGGATCCGGCGACCGACAGGGGCAACAGGTTCTCTCTGCATGGTTTTGTCAGGAGCCGTTCCGCCTGACGCCACGACACGCGAGGTAACAATCTACTCAGGGCCCAACTTGCTGTTTCGAGCCGACGGCATCGCTTCACAACCCCTCCTTCTGGCCAACGGCACCCTTAACATCGGGGTTACTTCTCCAACTCTGCAGAAAGCGGCCAACCTCACCGAAAACGCCATCTACGGTGCCGACAAGATTCGAATCTACAACCGGACCACCGGCCTCGAAGAAACCTGGTTTTTCAAAAACGCCCAGGCCAGCCCTCGGATCGCTGCAGGATGGTATCGCTTGGATCATTCAATTCAGGCCTCCCGAGTGCCTGATGCTGAAGTCTCCTCAACCAGCCTTCCAGCAGGTGCCAGCTTTTGGCTTGATCGAAAATACCTCTCACCTGTCATCACCCTCAAACTCCCGCTTCCAACGAACACGGCGACGCTCTCAGCACCACCCGTCCCGGTCACCAGCACGGATGGCGATGCCATGCCGGACTTCTGGGAAAAGCTTCATTTCCCGGGAATGACGGTCAGCACCGTCACTGCGGCCGCTGATCCTGATCAGGATGGACTCAGCAACCTCGCCGAATGGATTTTTGGCAGTCACCCCGCCCGCTTCGACAACCCGGGTCAGCTTGAAATCACCCCCGTCAGCTCCCAGGGACGCGTCACCTCGGTCAACCTCTCCTTTCTGGCAGCGGCGGGAAGATTGTTCATGATCGAGACCAGGCTTGCAGACATCAAAAACTGGTCTCCAGCAAGCACCGTCTTCATCGGTACAGGCGCTCGGACTACCGTCTCCTTCTCCATTCCTGATTCAGAAATCTCCAGCCTTTCCGCCCGGCTTTTCCGAGTCGCCGCCCTCGGCTTCGTTGACTCTGACCAGGACAACCTGCTGGAACTGGAAGAATGGGAGCTCGGCACCCGACCCAATCTGGCCGACACGGATGATGATGGTGTGAATGATGGCGCTGAAGTCGCGACAAAAGGGAGGAACCCTCTCGATTACTGGGACAATGCGGCTTTCGCCTTCACCGTCACCGGTGATCGTCAGGTCGCCCCCCCTGGAGGCTGGTGCAGAGATCCGCTGAAAATCCAGGTCACGCGAAAAATCTCCGGCATTTCAGGCAATGTTCCCCTGCCCAAAAATCTGAAGGTCGATTTCCTCATGACCCGAGGCAGGGCATTCTTTGCCGCCTCACCTGAATCGGAGCCCGGTCCCTTTCTGATCGGGCAGCAGCTCCAGCTCAGCCCGGACCAGAAAACCGGCGAGGCCCTGCTTTTCGTGCGCATGGCTTCTCTGACCGACAACCGCCTCCAAAACGACCTCGGCTCCAGCCCGGTCCAGGGACTCGTCAGCATCCGCACAGGCAGTGATCCCCATCATTGGATGCTCTATCATGAATCCTTCACCCTCTACCCCAGCGAACACCTCGTTCCACCCGCAGGCCTGCTTACCTGGCTGCGTTCCGATCGAGAAACCGAACTCGAAGCGGGCAGAGTGATCCGTTGGGGCAAAGACTCTGCGGCTGCCAGAAAAATCATCGGCTTCGAGGCCCCGTTGCAGTCCGCTGACGCCGCCGGACGTCGGTGGCTCAGGTTCAACGGTTCCGAGGCATTGCTGTTGGATCCTTTGATTCCCGCTTCCTCGGGCTATAGCCTTTATCTGAACGCCAGGGGCTCCTCCAACAGGACTGCCTCGGCCATGCCTGCCCTTCAGCCCTACAGACAAGGGGCCACGGGACAGTCTTATCTCATCTCCGGCGCGCTGCCAGCCGGCAGTTCCGGCCTGCCCTCACCCTACACCAGCACCACCTACCGAAGCCTAGGCCTCTCCGTCGGCATAACTTCAGCCGGACTTTTCGATGCCAGTCCGGACATCACTACCTACTCACCTCCCCTGACCTACTCTTCAACCTGGAGCCCTGGAAACCCAAGCGATGGCCTGCTGCTGGGCATGATCTGCCCGGCTTCCTCCTCACCGCTTCTGCACATCAACGGAATTCTTGTGGCGACCGCATCCTGGCCATTTGGCAGCCCTTCCACGGCTCCACACTTCCTGCCCCGTCTGATCGGCGGTGCGGTCGCAGGCGCCTCTCGCGTCGGCATGTTCAAAGGTGACCTCAGGGATCTTCTGCTCTTCAACCGCAGCCTTTCGCCCGAGGAAGCAGAACAAGTTGAGGACATTCTGATGAGCGAAAAGGCCGCCTGGGTCGCCGGAGGCTACAAGACCCTGGCCCTCAACATCAACCGTGACCCTGGCTCACCCGTGGTCGATGCACTGCCCGACTGGTGGGAACGTTGCTTCTTCGGCAATCGCCAGCCTCTCAGTTCGGAGGACCCTGACTTCGACGGCCTGACCAATCTCGAAGAATACAAGACCGGCACCCACCCGCTCATGCTCGACACGGATGGTGACAGTCTCTCAGATGATTTCGAACTCAGCACAACCGGCAAGGTGGCCACCAATCCTGTCAACTGGGACACAGACAACGACCTCATCCCCGACAACGAAGACAGCCAGCCCACCCTGGCATCCAATGGTTTCGACAACAAGGACGGCATGGGTTATGCCGACGGCTGGGACTGGCTCATCCGAAACATCGGAGCCGGCACGGACAGCGATGGCGACGGCCTCAGCGACCTCTTTGAAACCACCTGGCTGGGCACTCCTGCAGATGTCGCAAACATCGCCGACGCTGATGGCGACGGCATCGATGACTGGTGGGAAGCCCTGCATTTTCACGGCCTCAGCCCGGCCTACGATCCCAACCGGACCAGCAGCTACCCCGATGGTGACAGCCTCACGGACTTCGAGGAATTCCTGCTCGGCCTGAACCCACGGGAAAACGACCTGCTGCGCGGTTCATCTACCACAGCACCCAGGATGGAGGAGATCGGCACGGACGATCAAGGCCGGGTGAAATCCGTGGGCGACCAGACCTGGGGCTACGACGTGGAGGGCAGCCTCATTCAAAAAAACTGACCTTCATCCTGAACATTTCCAAACCCATCCAGCATGTCCATAAACCGTTTTCTCGCCCTTTTTCTGTCAGGCCTTGGTATCGCTGCCGCCCAGTCGGACTCCCCCGTCGTTGATGAATCCCCTGGCTGGGTCCGGCAGATCAGCCATCCGGTCACCGTAGAACAGCTCAAAAGCCGTCTTGCCTCAATCACGCAGGCCGGGGCTGTCTCCAGGAAGTTGAACGCCACGGCCCAGGCATCTCAGATCCAACTCTTGCTTCCCGACCGCGATTTCACACCGTTAAATGAGGCCGCAGCAGGGCTGGAGGGTGATCCTGCCGCACTCTTTGCGCTCGTCCACCGCACCTGCCGCCACTCCCCCGGCTTCGGTTTGAACAAGGGACCTCTGCGAACCTTTTATGACAGATCGGGCAATGACCTCGACCTCGCTGTGCTCCTGGCGGCCCTTCTCGATGACAGGCAGCGCTGCCCCACCGCCTCCAATGTCAAGATCAACCTCGGGACCATGACCCTGCCCCTGTCCAGGGCGTCCTCCTGGCTGCGTGTGCCCGAATCCCTGGTGTCCGAACAACTGACCAAGGCGCAAATCAGCCACTCCCTGCTGGAAAACGGCAGCATCAGCATCAGCCGATTCTGGGTCACGGCCACGATTGGCGGCATCACTTACACCCTTGATCCTGCCCTGCGCTTTCACGAGCGCACACCCGGGCGCATGAGCTTGACCCAGCTTCGCTCCGCCAGCGGCTTTGATATCAACGCCCTCAAGTCCGCCGCCGCCACCTCCTACCTGGGCGGCAACGAAATCAGGTCCATGAACGTTGCCAGCGTGAAAAGCCACCTCGAGACCCTCCGCGAAAACCTTCTCGGCCATTCTGGCTTCATCAATCGCCTCCACGGCGCCGAATCCCTGCTGCCAGGCTGGCGTAGAATCCCGGAAGAAGATCCCTTCGCCCCCCCGTCACTCCCGAATGTTCCTGCCGATGTCAGCCACTCCACCTGGATACTCAGCGATAGCAGCCTGGCCAGATGGTCCTGGCAATCCACCCCTGACATATTCAAAACCCAGATGGAGCTTTCCCATCCCGAATGGGATGTCAATGGACGCGGCCTGATCCTCTCCACGGCAGACATCGCCGACCGCCAGTTGAGTTTGAAAACAAGACCCGCCTCCCCCGTTCCAGGAGGTCTTTGGATCGGAAGCAGTGACTTGTCCCCCGTCACCTCCGGCACAGTGAGTGCCATCGGTCGCCAGTTCGGTGTCGTACAGCTGAGGGCCGGCTACCAGCCGGTCGGCGTTAACCACGAGTGCGCCATCATCAACTCGGGTTCCGATGACTTCACCATTGTCAGCGTCACCCTGTCCGGCTCCGGCATGTTTACGCTTCCAGAGCAACCCCCACTCTTTTCCTGGGGCACCTTGCCTGCCAGTGGCACCCGGCGCATCGAAGTCATTTACACTCCAACCACGGTCGCCCAGCACAGCGGCAAAGTGCTGATCACACTCAGAAACAAACGGACAAGCGCCAGTTCTTCACTGTCCTTCATGCTGAAAGGCATCGGTTACGACGCAGGCCTGACCGAGCTTTTTGTCGATGGCAGGGTGATAGCCCAGGGCAGAGTCGAGCAGGTCATCCCCGATCTCAGGCGCTCCAGCCTGCGCATGAAAATCACCGCCCCGACGGCCATCGGCTACCTGGCTGAAACCTCTCACACCTATCAGCTTCTCAGATCCGGCACCTATGTCATTCCCGTGGACTTCGGAGACACCGACAACGGCGGTTTCCTCACCGCCATCGGCCGACAGCTCACCCGGCTGAAAAAGCTGCCGGAGGGTGAGGAGAAGGAGGCGGCGATCCTCCGCACCACGCTACAGATGATGGGCGTCTCCTGGTTCCAGCAGACGGATCAGGCCGGCCAGTTCCTCTACAACATCCTCCAGGACGGTCATGCCAGCGGTGATGTCACGGTGCATCGGACCGGAATCGTCGCCCAGGAGTTCGACACCCAGACCAAGGCTGCCAGCGGCTTCTATGTCGATGTGGCCAACCAGCTCGTCAGCTCCGCCCAGGTGACTCCCCAGACGAGTTTGTCCTTAACGGCTTCGGTTTTCCTGATGAGCGCCATGGAACACGGCGTGCTTGAGCAGATGCAGCCGGGAACCGAGGCCGCTTCAACCACCCGCATGATTGAAAAGGCCCTGCTTTCCACGGCCTCCAAGCCCACGATCCTGCTGGTAAACAGGCTGAACGCCTCCTTCTTCAGGTCAAAGCTGTCGAATTACGATTCCGCCACCCTTGACGACTGGATCAATGAACTCCAGGGACACGCCGGTTCCTGGCTGCTGCTGCCTTCCAATGGAAAAGTGGCCCTGACCACGACCAGCAAGGGCTGGAAAGGCTATGGTGCCGTCAGCAGACTGTATGGCCTGGGCCAGGGAGCCAGCCAAAGCGCCATGGCTATGCTTATTTCCGGCGGTTACAACGGGGGGTATTCAGGCACCCAGGCCCAGGTCACACCCGACACTAGCCACCAGTACGCCGCCACACGTCAGCAGCTCAACCAGGCCACGCCGCCCCAGCCCTCCAGCTCCGAACCCATCAACCTCGTCACGGGTGAATATTATTATGACCGGACGGATGTCACCATCGGCCAGGCCTTCCCTCTCGGCGCGGGCTTTGCACGCCACTACAGCAGTGCTCAGGCTGATGCACCTGGCGTCCTTGGCTACGGCTGGTCCCACAACTGGGAAAGCGGCGTCGAACTGATGACAGACACCGGCCTCGCCTTCGGCTCACGTCATGCCATGGACTCCGCCACGGCCTATGTCGCCACCATGGTCCTCAGGGAACTCTGCGCCGAAGAAAGTGCCACCCACATGACTCTTGCTGCCCTGGTCGCCAACTGGTGCGTGGACGCCCTCCGTAACAATGTCGCCAAGGTCTATGTCGGCAACAAAACGCTGTTCTTCTCCAACCACACCAATGGCAAGGGTGACCGTGGCAAGGCCTTCTACCCGCCCCCAGGCCTCACCGACCAGCTTCTCTGGAAGGGAGCCGCCACGGATAAGGAGCACTACAACTTTGATCTCGTCAGCCGTGACCGCTCCGTCACTGAGTTCCGGCTTACCGGCAGCGGTGCATCAGCCAGGTCCGCCCTTTCCCGTCTCGTCAATCCCGACGGGCTCGCCGTGACCCTGACTTACACGACTTCCAAGGGCAGCCGTGTTGTGGACTCCATCAAGGACGCCAACGGCCGTGGCTTCAACCTCGATTACAACACTGACGGCCTCCTCACCAAGCTCACCACAGTCGGAGACACCACCGCTCGGACGGTAACCTTCCAGTATGACAACCCAAAGACCACGCAAAACCTCGTTCGGATCACCGATCCCGTCCAGCGCTTCACCACTCATCACTACGCCGACGCCGGCAACCATCTCATGACCGAGCTGCGCGACGGCCTCACCCGCATCATCGCCACCAACGAGTACGATTCCCAGGGCCGGACCGTCCGCCAGCGTGCCTACGGCCACTCCAACAAGCTCTGGTCCTATTTCTTCAGCGACCTGCGCACCATTGAACAGGACCCGCTCGGCGGACGCACCACGTATTACTTCGATGACCAGAAGCGCACCATCGGCCGGCGCGATCAGTCAGGCAATCTCCGCAGGACGGTCTATGACTTCAACAACCTGCCCGTCCAGGTCACCGACGCAGAAAACAAGACGGTCACGACGAACTTCGACAACTTCCTGCGCCCCACCCGCGTCACTTACCCGGACAACACCTTCACCACCCAGGCCTACGACGATAATCACCGCCCCACGCATTCGATCTCACGCGGAGGCAAGGTCACCCTGTTGGAATATGATTCCGTGGCTTCCGCGGCCAATGTGCGCTTCCGGCCCAGCCGTGAAAAAGTGACCGATCCGGCCACCAACATCACGCGCACCACTACCTACACCTACGGCACCACAGGAAAAGAGATCGGCCAGGTGACCTTGATCACCGACCCCGCCGGACGACACACCCGGATCTACTATGACTCCCGAGGCGCTCCGATTGAGATGAGCCGCACAAGGGCGGTTTACAGTGAATACTACCAGAAGCTTGTACTCCACTCGCCCTCCATCAAAACCACTTATGATGCCCGAGGCGACCTCGTCCAAACCATCAACGAACGCGGCGTCAAGACTCTCACCGCCTATAATGCCAACCGTCAGCCAGTCAGTGTCACTCAGGCGGCGGAGACCGAGCAGGCCTATACGGTGACCACGATCTACGATGGCGCCGGAGATGCCGTGCAATCCTACGACAGCATGCCACTGGCCTTCCGCTCCGGCCAGACCTACAGCGCCCAGGGCAAGCCTCTGCGGTCTTTCCGCATCACCCAGGACGGAGCTTTCGACAGCACCCTGCAGGGCAACACCTTCGCTTCCGAACAGCTTTACGATCAGCGTGACTGGCCTGTCGGTTCCGCCTTCCTCGCACCTTCTCTCATCCCCTGGCAGCGCGTCTCCTCCTCCACCGTCCCCCAGCCTAACGGACGCCCCTTCCAGTCCACCGATCCACTCGGACGAACCCTCACCTTCGCCTCCAGTCCCGAGCAGACCACTTCCTCCATCATGGATGCCGCAGGCTTCCGCGTCGTCACCTCCACCGATGTCGTCACCCGTCGCAAGTTCGTCAGTGATGCCTTCCCTGCCGCCCTCGGTTCCGACCCGCTCGCCCTCCCCGCCGGTGTGCTCAAAGTCGACCACCTGCTTCAGCCCGAGGGTGAACTCCAGTCACTCACCAACCGCCGCAGCCTCACCTACTCCATGATTTATGACGGTTTTGGCCAGCTCAAAACCCGCACCTCTCCCGGCGGCCGCAGCACGGGCTACACTTACACGGCGGATGGAAGCCTCCAAACCCTGACCCGCCCCGACAACAGCACCGTCAGCTACAACTATCTTGCCGGCAGCGGCCAGGTTCAAACCCAGACCGATTCCATGGGCCAGATCGAATACCGCTACGACGAAAACGGCAACATCACCTGGCTTCAGGACAAGACCTCCGGATCCACACTTGTCTCCACCTTTGATATCCTGGGCAGGCCGCAGTCTTTCACCGACACCCTCGGCCGCAAGACCTCCTACACCTGGCTTCCAAACGGACTTTTACGAAGTATCCGCTATCACGCAGAGCGCCCCGTCATGTTTCCCGCCAGCGTCGGCGCCGTCATCGCCGGTGGTTCCGTCGTCTTCCTCCACGCCGAACTTGGTCATGGTTATATCACCCCTCCGCGTATTGTCATCAGCCCACCAGACACCCCAAAAGGCACCCAGGCCACTGCGGAAGCCGACATCAAAGACAGCTCCATCTATGCCCTGCGCATCACCAACCCTGGCTCAGGCTATCTCAAAACCCCGACAGTCACCGTTGAGCAGCCCCCGCCCAACCTGCTTGTCACCTACGATTACAATGCCGACCGCAGCCTCGCCAAGATCACCGACTGGACCGGCCGTGTCACCACCTTCCGCTACTATCAGGACGGCAGGCTGCATTCCATCCAGCGCCCCAACGGCACCACCCGTACCTTTGCCTACACCGCCGCCGGTGAACTCGCCCTCGTCGCCGAGGCATCCCCTCACGTCCCCGCACGCCCGGTCATCCATCTCACCCGCTTCGCCTACAATCAGCGCGGTCAGGTCAGCCAGCGCAGCACCTTCCCCGGCGCTCCCGGCTCCGCCTCCCGCTCCGGTCCCATGACCGCCACCGCAGGCCCTGACAACCAGCTCCTCACCGTCAACGGCGCAGCTCAGACCTACGATTTGCGTGGCAACTTGCGCAAAGGTGTCCTACCCAGTGGCACGATGGGGGCCCTCGCTGAAACCTACACCTTCGACGCCCGCAACCGCCTCACCGCCATGGAGGGCGGTCACAGCTTCGCCTACGACGTCGGCAACAACCGCACCCGCCTCACGACCAACGGCAGCACCACCGACTTCTACCTCGCCCCTCTTGGCGGGCTCAGCCAGGTCCTCAGTGAAAAGACCACGACCACTGGTTCCGACGCCGCCAGCTACGAACGGTTCTACATCTACACCCCGCAGGGTCAGCTTCTTTACCATCTCGATCCTGACACCGCCGGTCTCATCGGCCCCACGACCCGGTTCCAGGCCAGCCACTACCACTACGACCTGACCGGCAGCACCGTGGCCCAGAGTGGCGACGACGGCTTGGTCGAAGGCCGCGTGTCCTACACGCCCTACGGGGAGATCACGAGCCGCGATGCCGCCGTGGACACCCGGTTCCTGTTCTGCGGCGCCTACGGCGTGCAGACGGACAGCAGCGGCCTGGTTTACATGCGGGCGAGGTACTACCACCCCTACCTGTGCCGGTTCCTGAACGAAGACCCGATTGAGTTCGAAGGCGGCATGAACTGGTATGCCTACGTGAACGGCAACCCGCTCAACCTGGTGGATCCGACGGGGTTGGAATCCCAATGGGGCAGCGATTTCGGGGATTATTGGTCTAAGTTCCTACCAGGAGCCTTGAGCGGCCTGACGGGTTTTGCGCAAATGCTGTTAGAGACCCCGGCGAACATCGCCACAGCCGCCGGGAACACCTGGGAAATCGCGACAAGCGGGGTGGCTGCACAAGCGACAGTCCAGGCTGCAGCCAGCACCGCGACATCAGCCGTTGAAAGCTACACGGCGTGGCAGCAAAGCGGTGGCTACATCGACGCAGGTGCCGCAGGGCATTTCGCCGGAGCCACCTGGTCAACGACGGTGGCAGCAGGCGTGGCAGGGAGAGTCGCTGGAGCAAGAACCGCAAATGCAACAGTTCGGGCTGAAAGTTCACTTTCAGGGCAGTTGCTACGACAAGACCTACTACGACAGGAGGCGTCATCTGCATTCACTGCAACTGGTGAACTCAGTCCAGGTGCAATCAGCGGCTCCAAGGTAATCATACCAGCTGGCCAGCTTGGTAATCCAAATATCCCAGCAGGCTTTAGCAAGATGAGCACACGGACATTCCAGAGCCCAGCGGGCGACTTCCAAGTCCACTACTACCAGAACACTGGAACTGGGGCCATCGACTACAGCATCGACTACAAAATCAAATTCAACTGAGACACGCATGACCACACAATTCAAAGGCTCAGACGGTGGAACTTGGCTGCGGCCGGGAAGCATTTATGCGGTGCAGTCAATATACATCAGCCATGACCAAAGCCTCCAGTATCGAATCCTTGGCAATGAACCCAACACGCCCGCACTCTTCTCTGCCTCGGATTTCGAAATCATTGACCCAACACTGCCACCTTCTTGGAGGATCTTCGATCTAGGTAACGGGAACTTCGTGATTGGTCCTTCGGCGTGGACCGCCAAAGGCTACTGGGAGCGGTATTTTGATGGTGATGAAGAAGCTCGCCAAGAATTTGAAACCTACTGCACACGAATAGATCAGAGTTGAAATGCAATACATGATTACAGGTCTGCTAACGCTGTTCTGTTTGATGAGCAGCACAGCAATAGGGCGGCACAAAGGGTCTGTCCCTCTATAAGTACGCACGCCCGGTCATCCGCCTCACACGCTTCGCCTACAATCAGCGCGGCCACGTCAGGCAGCGCAGCACTTTCCCCGGCGCTCCCGGCTCCGCTTCCCGCTCCGGCCCCATGACCGCCACCGCAGGCCCCGACAACCAGCTGCTCACCGTCAACGGCTCAGCTCAAACCTACGATTTGCGTGGCAACTTGCGCAAAGGTGTCCTACCCAGTGGCTCGATGGGGGCCCTCGCTGAAACCTACACCTTCGACGCCCGCAACCGCCTCACCGCCATGGAAGGCGGCCACAACTTCGCCTACGATGTCGGCAACAACCGCACCCGACTCACCACCAACGGCAGCTCCACCGACTTCTACCTCGCCCCCCTGGGCGGGCTCAGCCAGGTCCTCAGTGAAAAGACCTCGACCACAGGTTCCGAAGCCGCCAGCTACGAACGGTTCTACATCTACACCCCGCAGGGTCAGCTTCTTTACCATCTCGATCCTGACACCGCCGGCCTCATCGGCTCGACGACCCGGTTCCAGGCCAGCCACTACCACTACGACCTGACCGGCAGCACCGTGGCCCTGAGTGGCGACGACGGCCTGGTCAAAGGCCGCGTGTCCTACACGCCCTACGGGGAGATCACGAGCCGCGATGCCGCCGTGGACACCCGGTTCCTGTTCTGCGGCGCCTACGGCGTGCAGACGGACGGCAGCGGCCTGGTTTACATGCGGGCGAGGTACTACCATCCCTACCTGTGCCGGTTCTTGAACGAGGACCCGATTGAGTTCGAAGGCGGCATGAACTGGTATGCCTATGTGAACGGCAACCCGCTCAACCTCGTGGATCCGACGGGGTTGGAGGCGACAGACGGCCCCTGGGGAGGCTTTTGGGGTGATGCCCTGTTGAATTCAGGGCTCCTGGAAGATGCAGCCTACGGCTGGAGTCAGGCGGATTGGACTAGCGCGATGGGAATCGCAGGCAAAGCCGTCAATGGAGTCGGCATGGTCGCCGGAGCGGCAGATGCAGCAGGCAACTTAGCGACCTTGGGTGTCAAAGCCATGCTCGTCGGCATCGTGGAGAAGTTCGGGCGCGAGGGCCTGGAGGCAGCGCTGAAAACAATCGCAAAGGAGGGAGCTTCGTCTCTCTACGATGATGCGACAAGAACTGGAAGCCGTTATGTTAATCGCGCAACGGATGTCAGCAAGGCAAGTTTCGAGCAGACTCTAATTGATTCGGGTTGGACGCGGTCGGTCAGTCAGGATAATCAAACGATCATACTACAAAAAAATGGAGCCAAATATGTTTTGCGTGATGGTGCCAAGTCGACCGGCGGACCGACAGCTGATTACTACAAGGCAGGCAGTCAAGGCATCAATATTAAGATCAGACTTGAACAAGGAGGAACACCATGATCATCCCACCCCATTTTCTTTTTGATGAAGAAGTATTCGACAGACTTCATGCCTACTTAGATTCAATAATTTGCACAAACGTCCGCCTGCCAAAGGTGCCTTTTAAAGCCCCCCTTAAAGCGAACGGCTTCGAAGAGTTCGATTGGATTTTGAGCGGTGAATTCTGGTCGACTCTTCAAGATTTTGCCACTCACTCAGGAGACCATGAATTAATTTTTTCGGTTTTAGAGCCAGATCCGGTTAACTATTTCAAGGAAACATTCGGCTACTATAACTGGGCCATTCTGCCGTCGTCTTTGTCTATTGATGATTATTGGGACTTTCTCAACAATGCCCCAAACAACAGCCCTGCTGACTCGATTTTGGCAAATGCTCAAGTGGTAGTTATTACCGCACCATCGAAAAGATGGGCAGTTTGGGGAGAACGTGCTTCAGGCCTTTGCGTCCTGGCCACTGTGAATAATGATAAGATGCCAGATTGGAACAATATAAGATGGCTCAGTGCATTGTATAAAAATAAAGAATGGATGGATTTCTCGATTGAAGTTGCTCAGCAATTTGAATTGCTTGATTCAGATCTACGATGACCTCAAGTTACAAAACGATACAAAATAACCTTCCGCGAGGATCAACCATATGTGAGTATCACATCAAGCACCTCAAGCGTCTGCTTGCGCGCGCTGATTCCCGGGCCTTCGCGATAATAACGTCCAAAAAATTGCGCACATTCCATGGTCGTGGCACATAGGGTGTACTGAGCAAAACGACCTGCGATTACAATGCCGACCGCAGCCTTGCCAAGGTCACCGACTGGACCGGCCGTGTCACCACCTTCCGCTACTATCAGGACGGCAGGCTGCATTCTATCCAGCGCCCCAACGGCTCCACCCGCACCTTTGCCTACACCGCCGCCGGTGAACTCGCCCTCGTCGCCGAGGCATCCCCTCACGCCCAGCACGCCAGGTCATCCATCTCACCCGCTTCGCCTACAATCAGCGCGGTCAGGTCCGGCAGCGCAGCACTTTCCCCGGCGCTCCCGGCTCCGCTTCCCAGAAGGAATACCAAAACCAAAAAAATGAAGATTTTCATTTTTACATTATTGTTCTTTTTATTCACAACAATTTTTTCATGGCTTGCCTTGCTATCGCTTCACCTGGGAACTTTTCCCAGCAAAGAGCTAATGCATGATTATGCTCTATTAGTAATGAACGGCGAAGGCGAGGTTCCATGCACGATTGCAATAGTTTCACTATTCTCATCACTTTTATCAGTCATTGCCGCAGGTTTTGTTTTTTTGTTGATCAAGAAATGCAAAATTGATCCTCTGCTAAAAAAGTGAATTTAGCATTCAAAATTTTTTCGGGACTTTTGGTGGCTGTTGTGTTTGTAAAGCTAAGCTTGCATAATCACGCCAAGCCGAATAGCTTGTGGCAGTGGTTTGAATGGGGCTTTTCAGGAAGTGGCATGCAAGCATCCATGACCGCACTCACAAGCATGGCATCCGTATTTGCTCCCCTCTTATGCGTCTCATGGATTTATGGGAAGCTGGGGCCAGCAAAAGGCCAATTCAAACCACCTTCAGCAATTCGTATCTGGCGCAATCTTGCTCTTGTGTTCATCATCACTCTACTCAACGGCTTCATATTCCTACCTGGCACAGCGGTCATCGTTGCCATTCTAAGCTTTTCTTTAACCGTCAGCAGTTTGTCTGATTTGTGCATCAAGGCCCGACTAAACGCAGACAGTCAGTGACCTGCGCTGCGCATTCACATTGCTTTTGAGCGGGGTCAATGTGTGCCTGATTATGGATCAGGTCGGTGAGCTTATCACATGTTCAATCCATGAGGGTAACGTCCGGAAAGTTGCGCACATTTGAAGGGCGTGATGCAAAGGGTGGGCGGAGCAAAAACGATGAACCCAACACAAGAGAACCCAAGTCAGGAGAACGAAGCATGCTCAGCGCCGACAAAGCCGCGCAACGTCATCAAC
>JABARQ010000002.1 GCA_019186985.1 Prosthecobacter sp.
TTGAGGCGGAGAGGGGGAGGTATGGAGCGAGGAGGAAGACGGGGGCACGGCTGATGGCGGGGCTGTCGAGGGATGAGAAGCTGTATGCCCTGCGCGACCTCAAGGTCGACAAGGTCGGCTGAGGCTGGGGGCGGGAACTGGCTTTGCAGGTGCGACCACCTAGGGGCAGGCAACATCGTCGCAACCCTTGGAGAAGGCATGGTAATGAAGCCGGTCATGGTGCTTTCATGTCATGCGTGGACTCAGCATGAAATCACTGGGGCGGCCATGCGTATTAGCGCTCGATCCTGCCCCGTTCGCCACATCCGCAGGGCAGGACCATGCATTCTTATGACTGAGCCTTTATCTTCAACCCGCCTCGTGCATCTCAACTCCGCCTTCCTGGGACTGGCCTTCCTGCTTGTCGGACTTCCCATTTCTGCCATGGCCGATCCTGCCGGACTCTGGGTGGCCGGAGGTGGTGGTGCCAAAAACGACAAGACGCGCGCAGTCGCCTTTGACCGTGAGGGCAACGTCTTCCTGGCGGGCGAGACCACGGACAGCGGTGTGTTTGGCGGACTCAAACGCGAAGGCCTGGGCGGCATGGATTTTTTCCTCGCGAAGGTGTCGAAAGACGGCCGGTTCCTCTGGGTTCGCAGCCTTGGCGGAAGTCTGGTGGACCGTGGTTATGGCGTGGCGACTGACTCCGCTGGAAATGCCTATGTCACCGGGCATTTTCAAAGCGTCGACGCAACTTGGAAGGGTGGGGCTCTGGCCAACCAGGGGGATTATGATGTGTTCGTCGCCAAGTATTCCCCGCAGGGCGAGCCTCTCTGGATCCGCACCGCAGGCGGCAAGGGCTATGACTACGGACATGGCATCGCCGTCGACAGCGCGGGTGATGTGGTTGTGACCGGGGCTGTGGCGGGTGAGGCGCAGTTTGACGGCACGACGGTCAATGCAGGAAGCTCCACGCGTCCGATCTTCTGCGCCAAGTATTCAAAGGAAGGGGAGCTGCGCTGGGTCAAAACAACCACAGGGCGTTTTTCAGGCAGCGGCCATGGAGTTGCTGTCGATGCTTCGGATGCCATTTACATCGGGGGCAGTGGCGGCGGGCAGGGAAGCCTTGGAGGAAAGCCCTTGGAAATCACCAGGGGTCAGGCGGGTGTGGTGTTGAAGCTTACCCCGCAGGGTGACGCCGTCTGGACTGCCGCCATCGCCGGACAGCCAAGTGCCGGCTTCCATGAAATTACCGTTGATGGAACAGGGAGGGTGTGGTGCGCCGGCATGTTCAAGGGCAGCCTGAAACTGGCATCCGGCGAGGTCACTTCAACCGGTGACAAGGACAGCGACGGTTTCCTCGCCCACTTCTCGCCGGATGGGGTGTTTCAGTGGGCCCGGGTGGTCCAGGGACCGGCGACGGACTACTGCCTTGGCGTGGCAACGGACGGCAGCGGGCGCAGCTTTGTGACCGGTGAGTTTTCAGCGAAGGCGGTGTTCGCCGGACGTTCTCTGGAAAGCCTTGGCGCCACTGACATCTTCACCGCCGCCCTGACCGAGGCCGGTGATGTCGAATGGCTGCTGCCATCGGGCGGTGCCAAGGGCGACAATGCCTACACCATGGCCTGGCACCCGTCGGGCAGGCTGGTGATCGCCGGCGCCTGCGTGGCCCCGGCGGATTTCGGCGGGAAGCCGGTGGCGTCACCCGGCGGGGCGGAGGCTTATGGTGCCGTGCTGGTTCCTGCGAGATAGCCGCGGCCTGCGCCGTTCGTGAAGGGCATGCGACCCAACTTCATTCCGGCGTTGTTGTTTTTTTGGTTGGGTGGAGCCTCCATGGCGGCTTCGCCGAACATCGTGCTCATCATCAGTGATGACCAGGGCTATCCCGACCTCGGCTGCATCGGCGGCAAGCCGCTGATCACGCCGAACCTTGACAGGCTGGCCGCCGAGGGCGTGCGGGGAACCAGCTTCTACGTCACCTGGCCGGCCTGCACGCCGTCCCGTGGCAGCGTGCTGACGGGCCGCTACCCGCAGCGCAACGGGCTCTATGACATGGTCCGCAACGACATGGTGAACTTCGGCCACAGGTTCGACGCCGAGGAATATGCGGTGTCACCCGAGATGACGCTCGGTCTTGACGTGCGTGAAGTGACGGTCGGTGACATGCTGAAAAAGGCGGGTTATGCCACGGGCTGCGTGGGCAAGTGGGACATGGGCCAGGCGCTCCGCTTCCTGCCGCTGCAGCGCGGCTTTGACTTCTTCTACGGGCATGGGAACAACGGCATCGACTATTACACCCATGAGCGCTACGGAGTGCCGTCGATGTTCCGGGGCAACGCCCGGACCGAAGAGGACAAGGGCGCTTATGTCACCGACGTCTTCAGGCGCGAGGCGCTGGGTTTCATCACGGATCATGCAGGGCGCCGCCCCTTCTTCCTTTACCTTGCCTTCAACGCCCCGCACAGCGCATCCACCTTTGGCGAGGGGACCGTGGAAGGCTCCAAAAAAAAGGCCGAGGGAGTGCAGGCGCCGGAAAGGCATGTCGCGATGTATCGTGACAGGGTGGAGGATGAAAGGCTGGCTCGTTATTGCGGAGCGCTGACCTGCATGGACGAGGCCGTCGGCGCGGTCATGGGGGCGGTGGAGCAGGCGGGCCAGAAGGATGACACCGTCTTTGTTTTCCTGTCTGACAACGGAGGCAGCGGCAATGGTGGCAACGCACCGCTCAAGGGCGGCAAGAGCACGATGTGGGAGGGCGGACTGCGTGTTCCATTCATCGTCAGCTGGCCCGGGAAGCTGCCCGCCGGAAAGGTGACGGATGAGTTTCTGACCTCGCTGGAACTGGTGCCGACGCTGCTGGCGGCCGCCGGGGCCAGGCCACCCCAGGGTGTGAAGCTGGACGGGTTCGACATGCTCCCCGTGCTGAAGGGGGAGAAGAAATCTCCGCGTCAGGAAATGTTCTGGCAGCGGCGTGCCGACAAGGCCGCGCGCTTTGAAAATTGGAAGTGGGTGGAGTCTGGCAGGGGACGCGGGCTCTATGACCTAGGCAAGGACCTCGGGGAAAAGCAGGACCTGTCCAGGGACCGGCCCGAGGTCCTCCGGCTGATGAAGGAAAAATTTGCCGCCTGGAGACAGGAGATGGATGCCTCGGAGCCCAGGGGGCCCTTCAGGAATTACTAACCAGAACTTTGCTGATCTTGGGGAGGACTGGGCGGCTTTTGCTGTCGCCGGGCATTCCAGGAGGAAGGGCCGGTGGTTGCAAAAAAATCACCAGACTTGCCTCCCGGAGTCTGCTATGCTCAAGCCTTTCCCCGCCCATGTCCGACACCTCCGTTCCTGCACAGCCCGCCATTTCCGAGTGGAAAGAAATTGTCGCCAAGTTCCAGGTGCCCTCCGTTTCCAGGGCTGCCTGGCAGATGCTGAACACCCTCGTGCCCTATGCCATCTGCTGGTATCTCATGTGGCGCAGCCTGGAGGTTTCCTACTGGCTGACGCTGGCCGTTGCCTTGCTGGCGGGGCTCCTGCTGGTACGCGTCTTCATCATCTTTCACGACTGCTGCCACGGCTCCTACTTCAGGTCGAAGCGCGCCAACGACATCGTCGGGTTCATCACGGGCATGCTGACCTTCACGCCCTACGGCCACTGGCGCTGGCAGCACAACGTGCATCATGCCACGTCGGGCGATCTCGACCGCCGCGGCGAGGGTGACATCTGGACGATGACGGTCCAGGAATACCTGGAGGCCTCGCGCTGGAAGAGGTTCGCCTACCGCCTCGCCCGCAATCCCTTCGTGCTGTTCGTGATCGCCCCGCTCGGCCTTTTCCTTGTCTATCAGCGCTTTCCCTCCTCGGGTGCGAAGGGGAAGGACCGGAAGTCGGTCATGGCCATGAACATCGCCCTTGCCTTCATGGTGTCGGGCCTTTGCTGGCTGTTCGGCTGGAAGGCCTACCTGATGATGCAGCTGCCCGTCACCATGGTCGCCGGCGTGGCCGGCATCTGGATGTTCTATGTCCAGCACCAGTATGAGGACGTCTACTGGGAGCATCACGACAACTGGAACTACACGACCGCCGCCCTTCATGGCAGTTCGTTTTACAAGCTGCCGCGCATCCTCCAGTGGTTCACCGGCAACATTGGCTACCATCATGTCCATCACCTGAGCTCGAGGATTCCAAACTACAACCTGGAGCCCTGCCACAACTCCCATCCGCTGTTCAAGTCCATCCAGCCTCTCACCTTCTGGAAGAGCCTGAAGTGCGTGAACCTGCGCCTCTGGGATGAGGAGTCTCGCCGGCTGGTGGGCTACTCTCATCTGAAGAGCCTGGGACGTCAGCAGCAGGCCCGGGGCTGAGGTAAATCCACCTGCCGGGTGGTGCCTGCCACAATCTTCAACGCAGCGTGTAACCGGCGGCCAGGGCCTGATAATCACGGACCTGGGCTTCGATCCATGAGGAGTCCCGGCCAAGTTCGCCGGCCATGCGTGCCGCGACGGCGGGTGCCGCCTCGGCGCTGGCCCTGGCGCTGAGAAGCAGGGCGCGGGTGCGGCGGGCCAGCACGTCCTCCACGGTTCGTGCCATTTCGTTCCGGACATGCCAGACGACTTCGGCATGAAGGAACCCGAGTCCTGGATGAATCCTGCCGCCGAGGGCAGGGTCTTTGCTGATCAGATCCCGGATGCCTGCGGCATCACTTCCATAGGCGCCCAGATGATCCGCCGGATTCCCGGCACATGCGGCCGAACCATGAATCGGCAGGCTCTGCGTGACACACAGGCGGTGGTCGAGCGCACCGACCATCTCCGCATGATCGATCACATCCTCAGCCATCCTGCGGTAGGTGGTCCATTTGCCGCCGGCGATGGTGATGAGGCCGGAGCCGGAGATGCTGATGAGGTGGTCGCGGGAGAGCGCCGCCGTGCTGCCGGCCTCAGCCTTGATGAGCGGACGCAGCCCTGCGAAGACGCTGAGCACGTCGGCGGGCCCGGGATCGCGGGTGAGGTAGCGGCTGACCTGGGTGAAGATGAAGCCGATCTCCTCGTCGAGCGCCCGGGGTTCGAGCGATGCTTTTTCCACGGGAGTGTCCGTGGTGCCCACGACGACGCGGCCGTGCCAGGGAACGGCGAAGAGGACCCTGCCGTCATCGGTCCTGGGAATCATGATGGCGGTGTCGCCTGGGAGAAACTCACGCGGCAGCACAAAGTGGATGCCCTGGCTGGGGCTGAGCATGGGCTGCGTGCCGGGTTCGTCCATCTGGCGCACGGAATCGGCAAAAACACCGGTGGCATTGATGACGACACGGGAGCGGACCTCGAACTCATGACCGGCCTCCTCGTCGCGCAGCAGCACGCCGGCCACATGTCCGCCCTCCTTGAGCAGGCCGCAGCAGCGTGTGTAGTTCAGCGCCGCCGCGCCCTTCTCCACCGCCGTCTGCACCAGGTTGACGGCCAGGCGCGAATCATCGAACTGGCCGTCGTGATAGATGATGCCGCCGTTCAGGCCTTCGGGCTCGAGGTTCGGCAGGAGGTCGAGCACGTCCTCGCGTGTCAGCCAGCGCGAAGGTTCCAGGCCCAGCCTGCCGGCGAGGCCGTCATAGACCTTCATGCCGATGCCGTAGAAGGGGCCTTCCCACCAATGATAGTTAGGAATGACGAACGGCAGGCTGTGCACGAGGTGGGGGGCGTTGCGGACCAGCAGGCCGCGTTCACGCAGGGCCTCAAGCACCAGCGAGACATTGCCCTGCTTCAGGTAGCGCACGCCGCCGTGGACGAGCTTGGTGCTCCGGCTGGAGGTGCCCTTGGCAAAGTCCGACTGCTCCACAAGCAGCACGGAATGCCCGCGGGAGGCCGCGTCGACCGCTGCGCCAAGACCCGTGGCGCCTCCCCCGATGATGACGATGTCAAAGACGCAGCCGCTGGTGGCGGCGGAGAGGGAGTCGGCGCGGATCATGCCCGACTCTAGGGCGGGCGGCCGACCTCGATCAATCAGGAACCGGAGGTCCGCAGGCCTTATTCGGCAAGCTTCCGCAGCATTTCCAGGGCCTGCCTTTCAAAGAGCGCCTGCCACTCCGGAGCCACGAGCGTGTCGCAGTCCTCCTGGGCGTATCCCTTGTTCAGCCGCTGCGCCACCGTGGGGGTGTAAAAGATGTAGCCGTTGGTGTAGCCGGAGACGAACGCCAGCGGATCCTGGAAGGCATTCCTGATGCCCAGCCCGACCTCGACGGTGAGCTCTCCGGGAAAGGTGACGAGCTTGAAGTCGCCGACGCGAAGCCCGCAGACCTCGGCGTCCAGCGTGGCGGCTCCGGCTTCGCGGGTCTCGGCGAGGTGCTTCTTCAGCAGGGCGAGGTTGGTGCTGAGCCGGGTCAGGCGCTCCATGACCTCGATGTTCTTCAGGTAGGCCTCGACCAGGGCGCGGTTGTCCGCATCGAGCTTCTCGATGGAATCAGCGCCAAGGGCGCGGTCGCGCAGGTAGGACTGGGCGTGGTGGGAGGGAAAGTCCGGTGCAAGGCGCTGCTGGATGAGCAGGGGCAGGAAGGCCTTGAAGCCGATGTTCGTGGGCCTGAGCGATGCTAGAAGCGTTTTTTGTTCGGCCTCCGCGGCCGCGATGCGCTTTTCGTAGTCGGCGGCGCGGGGCAGGGAGATGGTTGCATGGCCGGCCTTCAGGACGGAGCCCGGCTTCGTTTCGAGCCCCTGGACGGCGGCGAGCACGCTGGCTCCCAGCATGGCGCCGAGGGGTTCCGCCTCCGCCGGACGGGTGACCTCCTTGTAGCGCACCGGGTTGATGTCGCCGCCGCAGCCCTGAAGGAAGAGCGCCACGGCGTCGTTGCCGAGCGCGCCCTCGATGACCTGGGAGGCAAAGCCCGGGAAATCCGCCGAACTTCCCCTGTGAGGCGGGTTCATGATCGGGTGGCAGGCAAACTGGTAGACGATGGCGAGCGGCGTGCCGTCGAGGCGGTCAAGGCGCAGGAGACCCACCCGGGGGTCGACCGGCCCCACGGAGGCGATGTCCTCATCGCGGGGCATGGCGTAGGCCCGGCGCATGTCCACCTCGCTTCCGTCCTTCATCTTCAGGCGTCGGTTTTCACTGATGCGTTTTTCCTCGCAGCTTCCGGCGGCCGCCCTGACGGGCACCATCCTGCCTGCTGCCTCCTTCACGGCCTGGATCACGAGGCTTGCGGCGTCGCCACGCACGATGGCGTGGCAGTGGCTGGCGTTGATGATGACGTTTTCCGGGGCGATGCCCAGCCTGTTTTGCAGCTCCGAGCGGACGCTGCCCAGGAAGCCGTTGCCGATGCGACCGATGCCTCCGATGGCCACGGCGTCCACACCGACCAGCACGACGGTGCTGTCACCTGACCGCAGCACCAGGGCGCGGGCGTGGGCGGGATCGTTGACGGGACCAGCGGCCCGGTCGGTGATGTCCACCCTGGCCGCGCCGGCGAGAAGTTCCTGCGCCTGCAGCGAAGCTGTTGAAATCAGCGGGAGGATGATGGGCAGCAGGAGCCGGGAAGGTGCGGACAGGAGTCTCATGACGGGAGATGCTACCTACGCCGGTCCTTCCGCGAAATGCACAGGTGTCCGGCTGATTCGTGGTGGATTCCTTTGTCCTGGAAGAGCCGGGCTCCAGGCGCGTATCCTGCCTGTTGATCCCGTCCATGCGCCTCCTGCCCGTCCTCATCCTGAGCCTGCCCGCCGCCGCCGGCGCGGTGGATTTCTCGCGTGAGATCCGTCCCATCCTTTCGGAAAACTGCTTCTTCTGCCACGGGCCGGACGAGAAGAAGCGTGAGGCCGGCCTGCGCCTGGATGAGGAGGCGGCAGCCAAGGCTGACAATGACGGCGTGATTGCGGTGGTGCCGGGCAGGCCTGAGAAAAGCGCGGTCATCCAGCGCATCCTCTCCCAGGATCCTGACGAGGTGATGCCGCCGCCGAAGCAGCACAAGGTGATCCCCTCCGCCCAGGTGGAGCTTTTGAAGGAATGGATCCGCCAGGGCGCGCCCTGGGGCAGGCACTGGAGCTATGAGAAGGTGAGGCGTCCAGCCGTCCCTGCATCCGCCCAGGAGGCCGGCCTCGGCGCGATCGACGCCTTCCTGGCGCATCGTCTTGCCGGGGAGGGGCTGAAGTTTTCACCCGAAGCCGATGCAGCAACCTTGGTTAGGCGGGTGGCTCTTGACCTCACCGGCCTGCCGCCTTCCCCGGAGGAGATGAAGGCCCTCGGCGGAGCATCGCACGAGGCCGTGGTGGACCACTTTCTCGCCAGGCCCGGGTTTGGCGAGCACTGGGCCTCGCAGTGGCTTGACCTCGCCCGTTACGCCGACAGCTCCGGGTATCCCAGCGACCAGCCGCGCGAGATCTGGGCCTATCGTGACTGGGTGATTCGAGCGTTGAACAGCAACATGCCGTTTGATCAGTTCACGCGTGAGCAGATCGCCGGCGATCTGCTGCCGAACCCGACTGATGACCAGATCATCGCGACCGCCTTTCACCGCAACACGATGACGCAGAACGAGGGTGGCACGAGCGACGAAGAGTTCCGCAACGCGGCCGTGATCGACCGGGTGAACACGACCTTTGCCGTCTGGATGGGAACCACGATGGCCTGTGCGCAGTGCCACACGCACAAGTACGACCCGATCACGATCAAGGAGTACTTCCAGGCCTACGCCTTCCTGAACCAGACCGCCGACGCCGACAAGAAGGATGAGTCGCCGCTGCACAGCTTCGAGACGCCGGAGATCCTTGCCCGTCGCAAGGAGCTTCTGGAGGGCATTGCTGCGCTGGAAGCCAGGTTTGCTCGGCCGGACGCAGGCTGGCTGGCGGGTCTCGGGACCTGGGAGAAGGGCCTTCGGGAGGAGCTGGCCTGGAAGGCGGTGAAGCCGCTCAGCGTTCAGTCGGAGTCGAAGCGTGCCGCCCGCACCGCAGACGATGGGCTTGTTGCCTTTTCAGGCAAGGCCGAAACGGACCAGGTCACGGTCGAGATGCCGGTGACGGTGCCCCGGATCACCGCGCTGCGGCTTGAAACGAAGCCGTCCCCAGGGTTCGGCAACTTCGTGCTGACCGGCGTGAAGGCCGAGCTGGTTCCGCCGACGGCGGGCGCGGCGCCCAGGGCCCGGTTTGCGCGGCTGGAGCTGCCCGGGAAAAAACGCATGCTTCAGCTCGCTGAAGTGCAGGTCTTCAGCGGCGGCGGCATGGTCAGCCTCTACAAGCCGGCGCGTCAGAGCAGCAACTATGCAAACGCCGTGGCCGGCCTGGCCGTCGATGGCAACACTTCGGGTGATTACGCCAAGGGCAGCGTTTCCCACACCAGCGGCCAGGAGGACGACCCCTGGTGGGAGGTGGACCTCAAGGAGGAGCTGCCGGTGGAGAAGGTGCTGGTCTGGAACCGCACCGACGGTGGAGCCGCCATCGGCAGGAGGCTGGACGGCTTTCAGGTGGTGCTGCTCGACGCCCGGCGCCAGACCGTCTGGAAAAGCGCGCTGCATACAGCCCCGGAAAAATCGGCGGAGGTGAAGGTCGGCGGGCCGCTGCCCCTGGGGTTCGGCGCCGCGCTGGCGGATCATGAGCAGCCGGGCTTCACGGCGGACTCGGTCCTGCGGGCGAAGGATGCCCGCAACAAGGGCTGGGCCGTCGCCCCGCAGGCCGACAGGCCGCATTCGCTGACGCTGCTGGCATCCACGCCGACCCTGGTTCCTCCGGGTTCAAGGCTGCGCGTGACCCTGGAGCAGAAGTCCGAGTTCAAGAACCATGTGCTTGGCAGCTTCCGGGTCCTGGCCACCGACGACGCCCGGGTTCAGGTGGTGACGGCCCTTCCCCGGGACGTGCTGGCTGCCGTCAACGCAGGGACGGAGGGGCGGACGGCCGAACAAACAATGCTGATCAAGCGGCATTATGCGCGCGGCGTCGCGAAGGAAAGCGCCCCGGAGCGACGCAGGCTTGAGGAGCTGAAGAAGCAGCTCGACGGGCTCAGGCCGGTCACCGTGCCGGTCATGAAGGAGCTGGCCGGCAGGGAGCGGCGGGTGACGAAGGTCCAGCTTCGCGGCAACTGGCAGGCGCTGGGCGAGGAGGTGGCGGAAGGCACGCCCGCCGTCTTCCACAGCCTGCCCAAGAATGCTCCAAGAAACCGTCTGACGCTGGCCGGCTGGCTCGTGAGCCGGGACAATCCTCTCACCGCCCGGGTGCAGGTGAACCGGTTGTGGGAGACGATCTTTGGCGTCGGCATCGTGCGGACCAGCGAGGAGTTCGGCAGCCAGGGCGACCTGCCGTTTCATCCGGAGCTTCTCGACTGGCTGGCGGCGGAGTTCATGGATTCCGGCTGGAACGTGAAGCACATGATCAAGCTCATGGTCATGAGCCGCGCCTACCGTCAGGTGAGCACCACGCCGCCGGAGCTGGCGGAGCGCGATCCTGACAACCGCCTGCTGGCGCGCGGGCCGCGCTTCCGGCCAAGCGGCGAGGTGCTGCGTGACCAGGCCCTGGCGGTCAGCGGCCTGCTGAGCCCGAAGATGTTCGGGCCCGGAGTGCGCCCGGCTGCGCCCAACCTGGGATTGAGCACCGCCTTCGGCCGCAGCAACGACTGGAGCATCAGCGAGGGCGAGGACAGGCACCGGCGCAGCGTCTACACGGAGGTCCGCCGCAACGCGCCCTATGCGAGCTTCACCACCTTTGACGCCGGCAACCGTGAGGTCTGCATGATCCGCCGCAGCCGGACGAACACGCCGCTGCAGGCCTTCGTGACGCTCAATGACCCGGTGTTTATCGAGACGCACCAGGCCATGGCACGGCGCCTGGTCAGGGAGGCGGGTGACACTGCCGGGCGGCTGCGGCTTCTTTTCAGGCTCTGTGTTTCCAGGGAACCGGCCGCCAGGGAGATGCAGACGCTGATCCAGCTTCACGATGAATCGCTGGCCGGATATCGTCAGGACGCCGAAGCTGCGGCGAAGATGGCCACGGATCCCCTGGGGCCGGCTTTCAAGGATGCTGATCTGGCGGAACTGGCCGCCTGGACGACCGTTGCCAACGTGGTGATGAACCTGGATGAGTTCCTGATGAGGCGTTAGCAGGTCCGAACGATGGTGGTCAGGCAGGGCTACTTGCGTCGGTGGCCGCCGATCTTGACCGCCGGAGGAGCGGCGCGCTGCTGGCCGATCTTGGGGCCGCCGCCATAGCGTTTGGCGCCAAACCCTTCCTTTTGAAGGGAGTCGCCGACGCTTCCTGCGCGGAAGGTTGTCGCAGCCTCCATGCCCTTGTCGGCCACCATGCCGACGGTGCCGCCGACCTGCTCGCCCACTTGTTTGCCGACCTCCTTGCCCACCTGTTTCCCGATTTGTCCGCCGACTTCCTCACCGATGGCGGTGCCGACTCCGGGCACGATGCTGCCGACGGCTGAACCGAGGGCCTTGCCGGTGGCTTCACCGGCAACCTGGCCGATCTGAGCGCCGACTTCGCCGCCCATCTTTTCCCCGGCCTGCTGCATGGGGCCGCCGTCACCGCCACCGCCGCCAAGGGACATGCTGCCGCCGCTGCCCATGTCGAGACCTCCGCCGACATCAAGTCCGCCTCCGACGTCCAGTCCTCCTCCGCCCAGGTCTGCGACGGACTCCAGGGATTCCGTGGCCTGCTCAACGGCTTCACCCATCTGTTCGGTGATTTCTTCAACTGCCTCCACGGCTTCTTCAACCGCTTCCCCGGCGCCTTCAAAGGCCTGCTCGACCTCGGGTCCGGCAATCTCGTTGAGCTCGGACATGTCGAGGCCTTCAGCGGGATCTTCAAAGGCCTGCTCGACCTCGGGTCCGGCAATCTCGTTGAGCTCGGACATGTCAAGGCCTTCGGCGGGATCTTCAAAGGCCTGCTCGACATCTGGGCCGGCGATCTCATTGAGCTCGGACATGTCGAGGTCTTCGGTGATCATCTTTTCGGCGGCGTCCACCTTGTCCATGGCCAGGTCCCTGCCCGGGGTTCCTTCAGGGGTGCCCTTGATGCCTTCCTTCAGCTCCTTGAGCTCCTTCATCAGGCTGTCAAACTTCAGCTTGTCGGCCTCGAGCTTCATCATCTCCTTGTTCGCCGCGAGAGCGTCCTTGGCGATGGCCTCCTGGGCGGCGAGCAGCTTTTCCTTCTGGGCCATCGCCTCCTTGAAGAGCTTCTCAAGCAGTTCGAGCCACTTCTTGATCTCGGCTGCGGCGGTGTCGATGGGATTGTCTGCCATGGAGAGGGAGGTCGGGCTGAGGGTTAGAAGCGTCGCGCTGGCGGGCTGCCGGTGATTTCGTAGGGCATGGCGCGCGAGCTGAAGACGGCGCTGCGATACTGGCGGCCGTCAGGTCCAGGATGAGTGACAAGGATGTAGTAGCGCGTCCAGCGCAGGCCGGCGTCGCGGCTTCCGGCACCCTCCGCCCAGCGTCTTGCCTCGGCGCCCGTCATGGGTCGCGGCAGGAAGGCGATGTGGATGTTTGACTGCACCCAGCCGCGTTCATCGTGATCGATCCAGAACTCAATCCTGCTGCCTGCCGGGATGACATCGCCGTCGGCGAGAAAGGCGGGCGGAGTGGAGCATGCAGGCAGGAGGGCCAGCAGGCAGCCCGCCACAAGGCGCAGAAGGAGGGATGGCATGAAGGAGCGCGGCGGCATGAGACGGATTAGCCGTTCAGGTCTCGTGTGTGACAGGCGGCCTGGGAGGTTCGATGACCGCAGGGCTTTCGATGATGGGTGCCGGGCTTTCGGGCAGGTCCGCGGCTGTCGGGGCTGTGGCCGGGGCCGAGATGATGCGTGTGGAGCCGGCCGGTGTGCGGTCCGCATCCCGGCCTGGTTGAAACCTCGCCCTGAATCCGGCGAAAAGCTGGTCCCAGTACTCGCGGTTCTCCTGCCTGCGCCGGGCAAACTCGGCCTCGCCGTGGCGGCGGTAGGGTTCGCCATATTGATACATGAGGTGGGCCAGGATGATGAGCCCGAAGATGACCAGCGCCGCAGCCATGCGGCCGGTGTAAAGGGCGGAGGCCATCAGCAGGAAGCCGGTGCCGTAGATCTGCAGCTCGGGCTTCCAGCGCCGGATGAAGCTGATGACACCGTCACGGATGGATGACCAGTTCTCCATTCTGGGGGATGAGGGTTCCGGAGGTGGGCCTGCCGGCGAGCAGAGCCTCGCGCACGGCATGGCGGCAGAGGTTTTCCGCCGTGGCGCGCATGCGCCGGACGCCGAGGCGGGGCTCGACGCCGTTTGCGATGAGGATTTCGAGCACGCCGGGACCGGGCTTCAGCTCGTAGCCCTTGGTTTTGAGGAGCTTGAGCTCCTTGTTGAGCATGATGCTGGCGATCTGCTTCTGGGAGGAGTAGCCGAGCTTCTGGAAGACGCAGCGGACGTTGAAACGGGCGAGCACCTCCGGACGCAGCTCGGCGGCGGCGAGATCCTCGATGAAGCGTTCGACAGTGCTCATCGGGCTGTTCTTGAGCTCCATGAGCGCGTCGGCGCCGATGTTGGAGGTGGCGACGATGTAGAATTCGCAGAGGTTCAGGGTTTCGCCGCTGGCGACGGTGATGCGGCCGGCGTCGAGCACCTGGAGGAAGATGTCGAGCACGCGGGGGTGGGCCTTTTCGATCTCGTCAAAGAGGATGATGCCGCGGCCTTCCGCGCGGTCATAGAAGCGGCCGATGTTGCCGCGGGAGGAGTTGTCCCTGCCGAGCAGCAGGCCCAGCGACTCCTGGTTCTGATATTCGGACATGTCGAGGCGGATGCAGTGCTTCTGCACGTCCTGGAAGATGTACTCGGTGATGAGCAGGGTGGTCTCCGTCTTGCCGACGCCGGTGGGGCCGAGGAAGAGGAAGGTGCCCTTGGGGCGCTTCGGGTCGGCAAGGCCGAGCTCGCCGTTCTGCACGATGGGGACGACCTTGGGGATGACGTGCTCCTGGCCGATGATGCGCTGCTCAAGAAACGGCCGGAGTCCCTGGATGTGGGCTAGGTCGGGAGTGGACATCACTTCTTGCCGGGGAACAAGGTGGTGGAGGACTTGACGCGAAGGCGGTCGTTTTCTTCGAGTTCCTGGACGTGCGCCTTGAGCTGCTCCACCTCCGCCGCCTTGGCATCACGCTGCTGGATGGTCGTGGCGAGGTGGTCCTTGATGCGCTGGAACTCGGCCTCGGCGGCGTCAAACTCGGCGCGCTTTTTCTCGAGATCCTTCTGCAGCGCTGTGAGCCGGGTCATGGTGGTTTCCAGGGAGCGGGTCTTGGTCATGAGGGCCTGACGTTCCTGCTCGATGATGGCATTTTGCGGAATGGCGTTGCGGGAGGGTTCGACGATGCCAAGCACGACACCGCGGGAGCGCATGGGCGTGGCGGGCAGGCGTGTGTCCCAGCGGGCGTCCTGCTCGACCTTGTAAACCGTGTGCGCCTCATGCATCTCGCGGCGGTCATGGCTGGGCAGCCGGCCGACATGGTAGGCGTGGACCTCTTCGCCAAGCCGGACGCGGGAACGGTCATGAGGATCCAGCTGGCGGCCCTTGGGCCAGCCGGAGACGACCTCCTTGGAGTAGGTGGGGATGTAGGCAGGCTCCTGTTCTTCAAGCGGGAAGGCGAGGGGATCATCCGGCAGAGGCTCCTCCTTGGAGGCGCAGGAGACGAGCAGGGTGCAGAGGCAGAGGTGGGTGAGGAGCAGGGTGAGACGTGGGTTCTTCATGGCGTGCTGCTGCTGGCTGGGGTGGAAGAGGTGGCGTTTTCTCCGGAGGTGGCGGCGGCTGCGGGAGGCGAGGCTGCGGCGGACGAGGCGTTCAGGACGCTGCTGACACGGGCGGCGCGTTCGGCGGTCTTCTTTTCCTGCTCGGCCTTGCGGGTGGCCTCCGACACGCGGGCCTTGTCGGCCTCCGTCTCGGCGCTGGCGGTCTGGGCGCGCTGATAGGCCTCCTCGGCGAGCTGCCAGCTCGTCGCCGCCCTGCCGCCCTGGCGGAGGCCGGCGATGCTGGCGAGCTCGGGTTCAAACACCTCCTTGGTGAAGATGTAAAACTGGGTGCCTGCCGCGACGCGGACGAAGTCGAGGTCCTGGTCGAGCTGCTTGGTGAGCAATTGTGAGTAGGCGCTGGCGGCCTGTGCGCCGCCGCCCAGGGCGGCGTTGCGGCTGGTGTTCTGGGGTACGAGGCCGTAGATCGACTGAAACTGGTTCTGGTTGTTGTTCATGACGCCCTGCAGCGCCTCAGCCACCATGATCTTGAGCTCGGCATACTGGTCATTCTTGACGATCTGGCCACGCACGCCGGCGGAGCCGTCGGTGATGGCGTAGCTGCCGTCCGAAAGGCGTTCGTGGTCCAGGGCGACGCAGCTGATGTTGTACTCGCGGCCGTCGGCCCAGATGAAGGTGTAGGCGCCCTTGATCTCGATGCGGTCGCGCACGCGGCCCTGGCTGGCCTGGGCGAGCACCTGGGTGCCTGCGGGCACGATGAGGCGGTTGTTCCAGTAAACGTCCTCCGTGACCAGGGCGAGCACGGGCGTGTCGAGGGCGGAGGAGTCGAGCGTGAGCACGAGGGCCGCCTTGATGAGGGTGCCGCGTGGAGCGAAGAGCCTGGGTTCGGAAGGAGCGAAGGGCTCGGGCTGCGGGTTGGTGACATGGACGAGCTTGGGGAAGGGGGGCGGGGGCTTGTCCTGCTGCTGCTGGGTGCCGCCAAGCTGCACCACGCTGGGGGGCGGCGGCTTCTTGGTCGGGATGATGAAGCGCTCCACCTGCTGGTCGCTGCCGATCTTGGCGGTGCGCTTTTCGCCGAGGTTCTTCTTCTGATCCTCAAGGTTCAGCGTCTGCGGGGCGGCGGGCCTGCCCTGGTTCGCTGCGGCGGTGCCGGCCTTGGCAGTTTCCTGCGGGGGGGCGTTCACCGGTGCAGCCGGCTGCTTGGCGAGAAAGAAGGCCACCCCGGCGCCGATGATGACGAGACTGAGCAGACCCATCTGCACGCCCGGTTTCTGGAGACTTTTGAGCATGATGCGTTGGAGGCGGAGGGTTTACTTGCCGCCTGCGAAGGAGGCGTCGCCAAACAGGGCGGGGTCGATCTGGCGGCGGCCGGGCTCAGGCAGCTCGATGCGGAAATCCTGGTTGATGGAAAGACCTTCACGTCCGCCTGAGGGGCCGCCCTGGAGGACGACGTCGAGCGGCACCTTCTGCCCTGGGGGGATGACGTCCGTGCCATCGACAAGCTGCGGGTCATAGCTGCGTTCGCCGACGCGGACCTTCACGCTGGAGGGTTCGAACTCGTAGGGCTTGTCCGTGGTGTTGGTGAGCCAGCAGCGGAAGACCATGAGATCCTTCTCCGGGTTGCGCTGGATTTCGTAGATGGAGGCGAGCTGGCCGTTGGTGCTCGCGGCCATGTCGAGGTTGTTGCGTTCCTGCCAGCTTTGGTAGAGGCCTGGGTTCAGGGGCTGGAGGGCCTTGCGGTTGCGGGCCTTGCCGAGCATGCCGACGAGTTCATCGCTGCTGAACTTGATCCTGCTGGCGACGACACTCTCAGGGGTCACGGCGACGGCGGCGTCCTTTTGCACGGGGGGCTGGACGATGACGGCCAGGTTGGCCTCCTCCGAGGGCACGAAGCGCAGCAGGTGGATGTGCTGGGCCGTGCGGACGGTGACATGGCAGGGTTCGCCGGGCTTCACCAACCTGACGACAAGCGTGTCAGGAAGCACGTTTTCATAGTGAACGATGGCGACCCTGCCTGTCTCCATCTGCTTCGCCGCAGCAGGCTCGGTGGCGAGGCCGAAGCCGGTGAGCAGCACGATCTTGGAGGGGAAGGTGATGGTGGTGGCCACGGTGGAGTTGATGGCCACTTCGTTGACCAGGACCTTGGGGTCGAGCATGACCAGCTCCCTGCCCTCGCGGACCTGGGCGGACAGCGGGGATGCCAGGGCCGTCAGAAGCAGGACGAGCCGGAAGTGTGTTTTCAGACGGTGTGTCATAAGTCGTCGGTGATCTTCTCCAGCTTGTAGGTGGGCACGCCGTTGATGACCGAAGGGTAAAGGGGGAACTTGCGCATGTCCGGGTTCATCTTCCAGATGAAGCGGATCTCGAAGTTGAAGCGCTCGATAATGTCGCTGCCGTTGAAGGTGCCGCGGCGGGTCACGATGCCGGAGGCGACGGTTCGCAGCGCCGTGGGCATGGCGACCTCGATGGAGCGCGCCTGGATGGAGACGGTCTGCTGGATCTGCTGGCGGCGGAAGTCGGCGTCCTCCTTGTTGATGATGCCCCGCATGGCGGCGAGGCCGTCCCTGTCGCAGAGCTTTTCCAGGCGCGCGTCATTCATGAGGCCTTCTGGGCCGCGCTCGAAAAGGGTCCGCACGGCCAGGTCGGTCAGCACCTTGTGCATCGGGTTTTCCACAGGCTTCACGCTGTTGTAGTTCAGGCCGGGGGAGACGTAGTAGGCGCCGGCGGTGTCCATGACGACAAAGGGCGGCCTGGCCTTCAGGGCCTCGGCCATGATGACAAGGTACCAGGCGCAGGCGGCGGCGGTGACGCAGGCGACGAGGAACCAGAAGACGGCGGTCTGATCCTTCGCCACCAGGGTGTCAATGGCGCCGCGCCTGGGCTTGTCCGGGGTGATGGAGGTCGGCTGGCTCATGGGATCATTCTTTTTCGGAGCTGGAGATCTCACGAGTCGTGTACTGCACGTCCCGGCAGACGTAGAGGAAGCGCTTGGAGTCACGCAGGTTGCGGTTTCGCTCCCACTCCATGTTGGCGACAATGCTGAAGGACTGGGTGATTGCCTGCTTTTCCACGGGGTCGATGCTGATGCGCACGATCTGGCCGCGTGCGCGGCTGACGGCTCCGCCGTCCGGGCTGTGCAGGACCTCGACCTCGCCCAGCTCCACCATCTGGTGCATCTGGCGCGTGCGGAAGTCGTAGCTGTCCTTCTTGATGTCCTCCACGGCCTGCTCGAAGCCCCTGCCGGTGAAGAGGAGTTCAAGGCGCGCGGGCGTCACCGGCCCCTTGGGGCCTCGGTTGAACAGGGTCTCCAGGGACAGCCGGGTCTGGAAGTCCACCAGGTCGTCCAGGCCTTCCTTGCTGAGCATTTCATCAATGTAGACGTCGGCCTCCTGGATCGGCACGTAAAGCATGCGGCTGCGTCCCTCGATGGCGACGCCATGAAGGTGCCAGGCGGTGCCGACGAGGCATCCCACGGCCGCCAGGAACCAGAAGATGGCCAGCTTGTCCTTGGAGATGAAGATGTGGGTGACGCCTTTCATTCAGGTCAGTTCGTGCATTGTCAGTTCTTGTCCGCCGCCGAGCTTGCGGCCGACACGGCCTTGCCGACGCCGCCGATCGCGCTGGTGGCGCCGCCCACCATGGAGCTGGCGCCGCTGGTCATCATGCCGACCCCGGCCATGGCGCCCGCGCCGCCGGTGCCGATGGTGAGGGCCGCCCCGCCTGCTGCCATGGCGGCTCCGGATCCCATCTGAATGGCGGTGCTGGCGGCGCTGGTGGCGATGGTGGTGGCGGTGCTCATGCCGCCCTGGACGAGGCTCATGCCGATCTGGGCGCCACTGGTCACCGCCTTCTGCACCACCTTGGGCGCCCCAAAAAGCGTGACCAGGAACCAGGCGATGACGATCACCAGGATGATGAAGATGCCGATGGCGCCGATGACGATTTCAACGACGCCGCCCAGGAGCAGGAAGCCGCAGACGTAGTAGAGCAGGGCGGTGCCGCCCTCCAGCATGGCCTCGCCAAACAGCAGGCCCAGGCCCCAGCCAAGCGGCCAGAAGCAGATGCCGACCATGCCCACATGATACTTCACGGCGCTGTCGCGCGTGGGTTCAAACAACAGCATCGCGAGGAAGAGCGGGCCGGCGGCGCAGCCGAGGTAGATGGCGATCACCTGAACCTGGAAGCCGATGTAGATGAAGCAGTACATGATGATCCCGAGGATCGCCATGACGTAGGCTCCGATGATGCGGGAGAAGTACTCAAACCAGGCCAGCGGGTCGAAGATGCCGAGGATGATGTCAGGCGCGCTGCCGGTGTCGAAGGGGGCTTCGGCAAAGCTGGTGCCGAAGTTTTCCAGCAGGCCGATGGGGTCCACCTCCAGCGCTGCGAGAAGGTCGTCACCCAGCACCTTCTGAAGCTCCAGGAACCATTCTGCGTAGAAGGGCATGATGCTGATGACCAGGCCGGACAGCAGCACCTGCTTCATGATGCCGGAGAAGTCCCCGCCGAAGATGCCCTTGTAAACCTGCACGACCATGCCGGCGAACAGAATGGCGAAGGCGATGACCATCATGACGTCGCTGCAGCGCGTGCAGACGTCGGCAAGCTGCTCGTAGAAGAAGTAGAGCGGGTTTCCGCCTGCTTCTCCGAAGTCAGTGATGCCTGCCAGGATGGGGGTCATGCGAATTCAGGGTCGGGTTCAGGGGGCGGGGGCTTCCTCACCGACGGACTGGCTGCCCTTGCGGCCCCAGGGCATGCGTCCGGTCGAGCTCTTGCCCAGGTTCAGCTCGGAGATCTTCGCCTGGATTTCAGCCGGGGTCAGGCCTCCGCCCTTGGCGTCCTCCACGGCCTCCAGCCTGCCTTTGTTGACGACCCGGGCGGTGCTTTGATACTCCTTCTCCGCCATGTCCACGTCGGCCCTGGCGGTCATGACCTTCTGGTTCCAGTCCTCGATCTGGCCGTTGAGCGCGGCGATCATGGAGTTGAGCTTCTGAATCGTCGCAAAGTCCTGGGCGTCCTGGAGGTCCTGCATGACGTTCGCCAGCTCGTCGCCGAGGATTTTCTGCTGCTCGACGGCCTTTTCCCGTACTTCCTTGTACTCCTTGATCTCCATCATCAGGCCGGCCTCCAGCTTGTACTTCTCCGGATCGCGGTCCACGACGGTGCCGTCCTTGCGCGTGAAGGTGGGGCCAATGGCGGTGAGGAGGCCGTTGGCGTCCTCGTCGAAGACCTCGGAGCCGGTCAGCGCGCCGATGGCCTGACGTTTTTCCTGCTGGGTCTTGAGGGCGTTCGCAGAGGACAGGATGTCATCCTTGATCAGCTGCAGGGAGGCGAGGTTGACGGACGAGGGGTCGCCCATCTTGTCGAGGGTCTTCTGCAGCTTGTCGGTCTGCTGCTTCGCTTCGTCCAGAAGCTGGGTCAGCCGTGCGTCGAGGGTGTTCAGCCCGGACTCCAGGGTGGGTGCCGAGGTGACGATGGTGCCGCCGTCCTGCGCGTTCACGGCCGCGCAGGAGAGGAGCACGAGGCAGGACAGGTGGCGTGGTTTCATGGCGTGGCGGGCGGCGGTTTATTCGACGACTTCGATGACGACCTTCCGTGGTTCGACGAGCACGCCGTCAGTGGTGACATGCTCGGGCACGGGCACTTCGTAATAGCGGCGCTGCACGGTCTCGCTGTCGCCGGGCCGTTCGGCGTCGCGTTTGATCCAGTAAAGCTCCTTGATGGCGTCGCTGCGGCCCTTGTTATAGCCGTCGAGGTACCTCTGGCGGACTTCGTTCTTCGCGAAGCTGTCGCTGATGGCTCCTGCGGCATAGCCGGCGACCGCGCCGGTGATGAGCCCGGCGTTGTCCTCCAGGAAGCCGTCGTTGTTGTTGCCGTTGCCGTTGCCGCTGGAGGTGATGCTGGTGCTGGAGCCTCCGCCGGAGCTGGTGGCGCTGAAGCTGCCGCCGTTGTTGTTATTGTTGCTGTTCTTGTTGAGCAGGTTGTCGCCCAGCAGGGCGCCGATGAGGCCGCCGGTGGCCGCGCCGAGCAGGCCTTTGTTCATGCCGCCGCTGCTGCTGGAGCAGGACGCCAGCGAGGCGCAGGCAAGGGGGATGAGGAGGATGCGCGTTTTCATTTCTTGGACTTGGCTTGGCTGAGGATCATCTTGTAGGCGTCGCCGCCGTATTCCTTGAGCTGTTCGTTCTGCCTTTCGAAGGCTTCGCCGGAGGTTGCGGAGGCGAGGATCATCTCCTTCGAGGCCTGATGGCGGCCGATGGCGATCTTCGGGCGGCCGGTGGCCTCGTGGTAGTAGACGAAGCTTCCATAAGGGTCGGTCTTCATCTCGCTCGGGTCGGGGAAGCTGGTGACCTGGCGCTTGGTGACGCTCGGGATGCGGAAGCCTTCGCTCATGCTCTCCACATCCCTCTGGTCGGGCTGCTTCAGCATGAACATGACGCGCGAGTTGCCGACGACGGAGGAGCGGACCGGGTGGTCCTTGATGCGCTGGAACTGCTGGATGATGGAGAAGACCCAGCAGGAGTACTTTCTCATGCGCTCGTAGTACTCGCGGGTGATGCGGTCGCCGTCGGGCATGGCGAGGAAGGCGGAGAGCTCCTCCAGGATGACGCGCTTGCGGGTGGAGCGCGGTCTGCGCATGATCTCCTTGCGCAGGTCGTTGGTGATCATGAAGGCGGCGACGGTGCGCAGCTCACGGGCGCTTTCCGGGATGTAGCTGAGCTCGAAATGCACGACCCTGCCGCTGAGGTCCACGTTGTTGACACCGTCGAGGATCGCGCCGTAGCGGCCGGTGCGGCTCCAGGGCTCCAGCAGCATGCGGAGCAGGCCGAGGTCCTCGTGCGCCTTGCGCTGGCGGCTTTCCAGGTTGAGCAGCTCGACGAACTGGCTGTGCGTCGGCATGTCCTCGGGCTTCATGAGGGTGTAGCCCATGCTCATGAGGTCCCACTGGTTGCCAGGGTCGTTGAGGAAGTCCTCGAGCCGGGCGGGATCCACGTTCATGCGGTTGATCTCGTTGGCGAGCGGCTCGCCGTCCATGAGGCCGGCGTCGAAGTCGATCCAGGCGTCGGAAAGCACCGTGCCCTGCGGCATTTTCCGCTGACGCCATTCGTTGGCGATGACGACACGGCGCGCGGCCTCGGCGCGAAGCTCGGCGTTGCGGCCGGCCCAGGTTTCAAACTGGTCGATGTAGAGGCGCTCGATCTGCTTGGCGAGCAGGGCCTGGCGCAGGCGGTCCTTGTCGATGTCCGGGGGCGGGCCGGCCATGAGGTGGGCGACGGCGGTGGCGCCGCCGAGCTGGTCGGAGCTGAGGGGCAGGCCGCGGGTGTCGAAGTAGTTGAAGGTGAGGTTGCCGTTGGGCTGCACGATGATGGGCTTGCAGCCGTAGAGGCGGGTGAAGAGGTTGTAGCTGAGGCCCTCCTCGACGATGGCGGTGTAGTCGTAGTAGGGGGCGGTCTGGGTGAGCAGGTCGATGGTGAAGACCGACTTGCCCGCGCCTGAGGCGCCGAACATGATGCCGTGCTCGGGGCGCATGGAGCCCTCCTTGCCCACGAAGGTGGTGCAGCCGACCAGGGCGCCGCGCGGGCCGTCGTAGATGGCCTCCGCATCCTCCAGGTCGCCGGTGGGCGTGCTGGAGACGGGCAGCAGGTCGGCCAGGTTCACGTCCTCGACGTAGAGCTTGAAGTCGTTGTAGTTCGCCCAGCTCCAGCCGGGCATGCAGAGCTGCCAGTAATTGCGGACGCTGGTGGGCAGGGTGGGCTCGTAGGACTGCGCGCCGCCGAGCTTCAGGATGGAGTTCCTGATGGCGGAGAGCTTGCTGGCGCAGACGTCAGGGTCCTTGTCCCAGGCGCGGACGACGAGGTGCATGCGGTAGGGCACGACTTCGTTGGTGGTCAGGCGGCGGATGCGGGTGCGCAGCTTGAGCAGGGTTGCCTCCAGGGAGGGGGTGATCTTGCCGCGCTCCAGGCGGGCGACCTTGTTCTCGGTGGCGACACGGTCCTTTTCCACGTCGCCGGCCTCGATGTTCACGACGATCTGGTAGTCGAGGATGTCGAGCTGGGTCAGCGTGCGCATCATGCCGATGTAGGTGAACTTCGGCAGGGTCTTCATCACGCAGATGCCCTGGTGGAAGCCGTCCATCTTGAAGGTGGAGGTGCCCATGCGGTAGGGGGCGGCCTCGCTGTTGAAGCACATTTCGCACACGGTCTTGCTGGGGTCGTAGATGTCCTCCAGCTTGAGCGCCTCGTTCTCAAACGCGCTTGGGTTGAAGTAGCGGTAGAAGGACTCGAAGTGGTCCATGTCCTTCATCGGCATGATGCGGCCGCCGAGGCTGCCGAACTGCTGGCGCAACGCCTCCTCAAGCTCCCCCTGCTCGCGCTTGGCGGCCTGGAGAAGCTCTTCATAATGCTGCCTGCTGCCGCCCATGGGCAGGCCCTGGATGCGGGAGGTGAAGTAAAACTGCAGGTGCTCACGGCGGAGCTGGTGGTTGCGGATCTTCTGGTCGTAGCGCTGGTAGCGTTCCTCGCGCTGACGGGTGGACCAGCGGTCCTGGGGCAGCTCCTCGGTCTTCTGGCGGTAGCGTTCGAGCTCCTTGCGATAGTCGCTGTCCACGCTCCAGGCGACCTGGAGGCGGAGATCGGGCCTGATGAGGCGGAGCAGCACGCGCATGTTGTCCTCCAGGGACATGAGCCAGCTGGCGTCGGTGTTCTCCGTGTCAGGCATCTCCACATCATAGCCGCGCCCGATGGCGCCGCCGCGCTGCAGTCCGCGGTAGATGATGAGGTCCTCGTCGAGGTAGGAGTTCACGAACTTGGCCATGAGGATGCGTCAGTCTTTCCCGGGCGCCTGGGGCGGTCTGGAGATTTTGTTAGGCGAAGGCTCCTTGCCCGGCGGGTCGTCGACCCAGGAGAGGGCCAGGGGCTCCACCTGCTTTGGAGAGAAGTAGGGGTTCTTGGTCAGCTTGATGATCAGCCATTCACCCAGCTCCACGTCATAGGAGGCGGGCTTGCCCTGCTTGAGCCCGAAGACATAGGCCATGACCACCATCATGGGAATGGAGGCGACCACGGCGGCGAGCAGCATGTTCGGGTTCTGCCCTTCTGACATCTTGCGGAAGAGCAGCATGCCCATGCCGATGGCGAACATGAAGAAGAAGGCGTTGGCGCCCTCGAAGCCGGCGATGCCCTGCTGGGTCTCGCGGCCTTCGTTGGTCTCGTGCAGTCTGACTCCCTGGTTCTCCATGATGGGCGTGCGTGGTGCTTGCATGCATGAAGAGCCTCCCCGGCCGGGCGGGTGCTCCGCACCGGGGAGGCTTCATGAATTCAGGCCCTGGCGGGCCTGCGGACCGGGCGGATCAGTTGCCGCTGCCGGAGCCCATCTGCAGGCTGTCGACGTCGCTGGAGCCGCCGGCGGTGGAGAACATCACCTTGATGATGATGAAGGACAGGCCGCCGATGCCTGCGCCGACAAGGCCGTAGAGCACGCGTTCGGTCTGGCCCATCATGAACATGACGGCGGCGAAGAGGAGGCCGCCGAAGGCCAGCACAAGGCCGACAAGGTTGAGGATGTTGATGATGCCGCTGAACTTGCCGGTCAGATCGCTCGAACTGGCGGCGAGGGGCATGGTGAAGCGCAGGATGTTGGCTCCGAGCGTGGCGACTGAGATGGATGTCATAGGAGTGTGGATGTGTAGTGTTTGCGATGGGCAGCTTGCGGGATGAAGGCCGACTGCTGGAGGGGGTTAGCCATCCGGTTCCGGGCTGTGACACATTTTTTCATCAGGGAGGTGGCAGGCCCGTTTCCTGCCCCGCCGGCCCAGCCAGCCTTGGCGAGACGGCAGATGCCTGCTTTATTCAGGGCCCGGAAGTCATGGGTTGCCTTTCTGCCTAAGGCTTGATAGGGGAGTGATATTCCTATGAAACAATGGTATTACGCCCTTCAAGGTCAGCAGCATGGTCCAGCATCTTCGGAGGACGTGAGGAGGATGATGTCCGCAGGCATCCTGAATTCCGCCACGCTGGTCTGGTCGGAGGGAATGAGCGACTGGGCGCCGCTTGAAACGGTGAAGCCGCTGCTGCTTGCGGAGGCGGGCGGGGACGCCGGCAACGAGGCTGTGCCCCTTGGTGCGGTGGCCTACACGGAACCCGTGCGTGAGCATCCGTTTGAGTTCCGGGGACGGGCCCTGGAGTTCTTCCGCATCTGGATCGTCAACGTCGTCCTCACGGTGCTCACGCTGGGCATTTATGCGGCCTGGGCCAAGGTGCGGACGCGACGCTACTTCTACGGCAACACGCTGCTGGACGGCAAGCCCTTCGACTTCACGGGCAACCCCGTTTCGATCCTGAAGGGGAACCTGATCTTCGGCGGCCTGTTCATCATCTATGTCGTTTCTGGAAGCCTGTTCCCGCCGCTCGCCCTTGCGGTCATTGTGCTCATCATGCTGATCGCCCCCTGGATGATCCAGAAGGCGCTGCGGTTCCGGGCGCACAACACGGTGCACCGCAACGTCCGGCTGAACTTCCGCGGCACGGTGGGCGAGTCCTACTCGGTGTTCCTTGGGCTGCTCTTCCTCGTTCCGCTTACAATCGGCCTGATCGTTCCTTACATCCAGTTCAGGCAGCGGAAGTTCTTTTTCGGCAACCTTGGCTGGGGCGGCTGCCAGGCCCACATGAACGGGGGTGCCGGCTTCTTCTACAAGACCTTCTTCAAATGCTTCGGCCTGATCTTCCTGGTCACCATCCTGGCCAGCGTCGCGGTCCCCGCGTTCAACGTGATCCAGAAGAAGGCCCAGGAGGCGAAGGCGGCTGGAAAGTCGGCATCTGTGGTCGTGCCTTCACAGCCCGGGGTTCACATGGGGCAGTCTCCAGGAGGGGTTGACCTGGGCAGCGAGGTGGAAAAGGCCATCGAACAGCAGATCGCAAAAAACCCGGGCTTGTCCGAGAAGGACAAGGAGGAGCTGCGCAACATGAAGGGGCAGATCCAGGAGATGACCCAGATGATGATGTTCGTCATCCTGCCGATCTACCTGCTGATGTTCGTCGCGGCCATCTATTACCAGGTGAGGACCAGCAACTACTGCATCAACTCCACCCAGTGGGGCGCGCTCGGCCATCTGGAGTCCCGGGTGCGCGTCAGGGACCTGATGTGGCTGTATTTCAGCAACGGCCTGGCGGTGCTGCTTTCCCTCGGCCTGCTCATTCCCTGGGTCATGGTGCGAATGGCACGCTATCGCGCCTCGAAGACGGTGCTGGTCGCCGGTGGCAGCCTGGATTCCGTGGCCGCCTCCGCAGGCTCCATGGACTCCGCCCTGGGCGACGCCGGGGCGGACATCTTTGACTTCGACATCGGCTTCTGATCCCCGTGACACTTGCTGGCACCTATTATCCGCCGGATTCATCGCGCGCCGTGGTGGTGTCGCTGACGCTGGATGACAACCGCACCCTGACGTTGAGTGGCGAGGGGGTGGCGAGGGTGGATGCGCTGCGTGAATGCCAGCTTTCGGAACCGCTGGGGCGGATGGTCAGGCACTTCATGCTGCCGGACGGGGCGCGGGTCGAGGTGGAGGACCTGGATGCACTGGCCGTCTGGGAGCGTGAGCACGGCCGCCGCACCGGGCTGCACCTGGTGCATCTTCTGGAAAGCCGCTGGCGCTGGGTCGCCACGGCGGCGGTGTTCCTGCTTCTGTTCATGCTGGCCGGCTACATCTGGGGACTGCCGCTGGCAGCCAGGCACCTGGCCTTCAAGATGCCGCCCCAGGTCGGCCGGGTGGCCTCGGAACAGACGGTCGCCCTGATCACCCGGATGCTTTCCTTTGAAGACTCCGAGATTCCGGAGAAACGCCGGGCCGCCATCACTCAGGAGTTTCAAAAAATGGCGGCCGCGATGCATCCCGGCTCCCCCTGGCAGTATCGGCTGAAGTTCTTCAAGGCGAGCCTGCCCAACGCCTTTGCGCTTCCTGACGGACTGGTGTGCATCACTGACGAGCTGATCAAGGAGGCCGGCGACGACAAGGAGATCTATGGCGTGCTGGCCCATGAGATCATGCACGTCCGTGAGCAGCATGGCATGCGCAGCGTGCTGCAGAACTCGGCGGTTTTCCTGATCTGGACGCTGATGACCGGGGATGTCTCCACCCTGGCGGGCATGGGTTCCGCCCTGCCTGCCGCCCTGGCCCAGGCGGGCTATTCACGAGGCTTTGAGCAGGAGGCGGACATCGGGGCTGCCGACTACATGATCAGCCGCGGCTGGGGTGTGAAGCCGCTCTGTGACATCCTGGACCGGATCGACCCCGAGCACATGCATCTGGGCGGGGCCGAGGAGGCCATCTCAACGCATCCGCTCACGAAGAAGCGGATTGCGTTTCTTCAGGAGCGCGAGGCGGCGTCAAAGGCGGCAGCCGCAGGGCCTTGAGACGGGTCAGGATGTTTGAAGTGCGCCGGTCTGCTCACCAGCAATAGGGATGGTAGCCCCAGCCGCTGCCCAGGCCGAAGGCCGGGCGGCCATAGCTGGAAACAAACAGCCCGGAGCGAGCCGGCGCACCCCAGCCTCCATAACCGAGGGGGGAATAAACATTGCGCCACGGCGAATAGCCCCAGCCGCCATGACGGTAGGGGGTGAGGGTGCGATGCACATGGACAGGCCTGCCGCGCACGGAATAAGGGGAGCCATAGTAGCGGTTGTAGCCGCCGTAATAATATCGCTGGTCCCGGCTGGCGCCGACCTGGGATCCGGCCAGCGATCCCAGGAGCCCGCCGATGGCAGCGCCCTCAAGCGGGCGTCCGCTCTGGTTGCCGATGATCGCGCCAAGAAGCCCGCCGCCGACGGCGCCCACCACGGCGCCGTTTTGTTCGTTAGGCCCGGCGTAGGGGTTCACACAGGAGGTGAGGCCCAGTGCGAGCGCCAGGACGCCCGCCGTGAATCCGGAATGAAGCTTGGTTTTCATGTCGTGGAGCAGGTGCGGCCCGGCTTCATGCGCGGGCTCCAACCCTCAGACTCCGGGGACGGCGTCTTCATTCAACGGCAGGGTGGAAATCCCGGCCCGTCTTCAGCCAGTCTAACAATCTTTGAAATTTCAAGGCCTGGCTGCGAACCCGGGGATGCCAAGCCGCCCCGCCATGCGCAGCGGCCGCCTCATGGCCTCCTCCATCCGTAAAGCCTCGTCGTCCCCCCGCAGGTCACGGCAGTCCGGGTGCGACTCCGGGGAGTCGATCAGGCCCAGCTGGTGGAGCACATGCGCGGTGCTGTGCTTGTAGGGGGCTGCGCTCAGCTTCTCGTTCAGCCGGAAGACGAGGTCCTCAAAGGACTGGAAGGCCTCGAAGAGCTTGTAGACTCGGGTGTCAAAGCGGCCGGTGCCGGTCTTGAACTTCTTGTCGGCCACGCTGTCGAGCAGCCACATGTCGCGCGCGGCGCAGATGAGGGGGCAGGCGCTGACGCCGGCTCCGATGAGCAGGGGCAGTCCGAGCCGGATGGCCGTGGCGATGCCGTAGTCGTCGCCGCTGTGCGGGGCGAAGGGCAGGTTCAGGCCCTTGCACATGGCCGCCCAGTAGAGGAAGTGCGGCTCGTCGAGCGTGCTGATCTTGCCCCCGACATACCTGGGGTGGCTGGCGATCTCGTGCAGCAGCCAGGGTTCATAAGGCGTCGCCCATGGCACGAAGGAGGGCTCCAGGGCGTGGGCGATGGCCGGATGCGTGATGTGCTCGGCAATGTCGAAGTAGGCGTCGCGCCGGGCCTCGGTCTCCAGGATGTTCAGGAGGCGCGAGGTCATGATCATCACCTCGCAGTTGTCGTGCGACTGCGCGATGTCGAGCAGGGGCAGGTAACGCTCCGTCTTGAAGGTCTCGTCCTTCTCGGCCCCGCGTGCCGTGACGCCGGCGATGAAGCGCGTGGCTGGGAAGTCGGCGCGGAACCGGCGCAGCACCTCGGCGTAGAGTTCGTTGCTGAGGTCGAAGATGTAGCCGGTGTCGGCATTCAGCACGAAGACCATTTCAACGCCGAAGTGATCTGCGCACTGCTGCATCCAGCGCACGCTCTTGCTGAAGCCCTCCCAGTCGGGCTGCCTGTCCTTGAAGGGCAGCAGCGTGGCCACGCACAGGCGCGCCTTGGTCGTGTGATCCACCAGCTCCTCCTCGGAAGTGTATGCCCAGACGGTCTCCTGCCAGCGCGTGGAGGGCTTCAAGTCGGCGGGGCTGGAGATGAGGTCGATCATATATGATGCGCTTTAGGTGGTTGTGTCCTCCTTGGCAAGTCCGGGATGTTCGGGTTTTACGGCGGACGGCAGCGGGAATTGCGGCGGCGTAAAGTCCCCATGAGCTTCAGCCCGTGACAGCAGGGCAGGCGGAACGATGAATCCGGCATCATGACAGAACACGGAACCTGTCCGGCTCCCGGGTGGGGTTGATGCGTTTTCACAGTGCCGGATCAGCAGTCCGAGACTGAAGCCCGCAGCGGGAGGCGAAGGCTGGGCCGGATGTGAAGCGCTCAGCATGGAGATGAGGGGAAGGCTCCCGCCGTGATGCCGGACGCCCGGAGGTCGTGAAAGGCTGGGCTTGCCAGGCGGCGGGCGCCCCCTCGGAGCGAGTCGGCGGCCTTGCTTCGCCTGATCGCGACGACCGCTTTCCAAACACAGGCTATTCCACCTTGTAGTGCTTTTCGCTGACGGAGTGGTCCTGGTCGTAGACCTGCTCCTTCATGAGGCCGCCCTTGCGGGTCCAGTAGCGGTTCAGGCCGTGGCGCCGGCCCTTCTCAAAATGGGTTTCGGTCGAGAGCGTGCCGTTGTCCCACCATTCCTTCACCACGCCGTGGAAGCGTCCGTCCACGAGCGGGTACTCACCCTTGGGCTTGCCGTCCTTGTGGGTTTCCAGGGCCAGGCCTGTGAAAGGCTGGCCGCGCAGGAAATAGACGTCGTCCTTCCATTCCAGCTCCTTGTACGAGGCGACCTGGACTTTTCGGGAGCATGAGGATGCGCCCAGGCCGAGCAGCCATGCGAGCAGGAGGACGGGGAGAAATCTCATCCGAAGATGTTGGGGCACCTGGTCATCTTGTGCAATGCCGGGCTTGCCGCCGTCGTTTAGGCTGCCTGCTTCACAACCTGCCATGCGCGCCTTCTTTTACCTTCTTTTTGGTTTGTCCATCACCGCCCACGCGGAACTTCGCCTGCCCGCCGTCATCGGCGACAACATGGTGCTTCAGCAGAAGCAGGCAAACCCGGTCTGGGGCTGGGACGCACCCGGCACGCAGGTGAAGGTGAGCTTTGCCGGCCAGGTGAAGACGGCTTCCGCCGATGCCAAGGGCCGTTGGGAGGTGAGGCTCGACCCCGTGCCCGCCAGCGCGAAGCCGGCTTCGATGACGGTCAGCGGCAGCAGCATGCGTGAATTGAAGAACATTTTGGTCGGCGAGGTCTGGCTCTGCTCGGGCCAGTCGAACATGGGCTTCAGCCTGAACAGCGTCTGGGATGCGGACCTTGACATCGCCACGGCGAAACATCCGCAGATCCGGCTGATCTCCGTGCCGAACGTCGGCACGCAGGAGATCCAGGACGACTTCAAGGGACAGTGGGAGGAGTGCTCGCCCGCCACCGTCGGCGGCTTCACGGCCGTGGGCTACCATTTCGGCCGCGTGCTGCATGAGATGCTGGGCGTGCCGGTGGGCCTGATCGACAACGCCTGGGGCGGCAGCGCCTGCGAGGCCTGGGTGCGCCGCGACCTGCTGGAAAAGGATCCTCGCTTTGCCAGGATGATCGCCCAGTGGCGGCAGATCGAGTCCACCTACTCCGACGCCGTGTTCGAGAAGCAGATGGCCGATTACAAGAAGAAGGTCGAAGACTACGCCGCCGCCCGACGCGCCGCTCAGAAGGCAGGCAAGCCCGCGCCTCCGGCCCCCGGCCGGCCTCCGCAGAACCTGCTGCGCGGCCAGAAGCGCCCTGGCAACCTTTACGCCGGCTGCCTGCACCCAATCCTTGGTTATGGCATCCGCGGCGCCATCTGGTACCAGGGCGAGAGCAACGCCAGCCAGGCCCATGAGTATCGTCAGCTCTTCCCCTTCATGATCACGCACTGGCGTCAGGAGTGGAAGCAGGGCGACTTCCCGTTCTACTGGGTGCAGCTCGCCGACTTCAAGCCGGAGCAGCCTGAACCCGGCGACAGCGACTGGGCGGAGCTGCGTGAAAGCCAGACCCGCACCCTGGGCGCCATCCCCAACGGCGGCCAGGCCGTCATCACCGACCTGGGCGAGGCCAACGACATTCATCCCAAGAACAAGCGCGACGTGGCCGAACGCCTGGCCCGCTGGGCGCTGGCGAAGGACTACGGCCTTCCGCTGGTCTATCGCAGCCCGGAGTTCAAGGACATGAAGATCAACGGCGGCAAGGCCCTGCTGACCTTCGACCACGCCCCCAGGGGCCTGCGCACCGTCGATGTGGATGAGGTGAAGGGGTTTGCCATCTGCGGCGCCGACAGGAAATGGGTCTGGGCGAAGGCCTCGATTCTTGGCGGTTCCAAGCAGGGCACGAACCAGATCGAGGTCAGCAGCCCGCAGGTGCCGCAGCCGGTGGCCGTGCGTTATGCCTGGGCCGACAACCCGGTCTGCAATGTTTATTCGGCGGAAGGCCTGCCGCTGACGCCCTTCCGCACGGATGATTTTCCGATGATCACCGACAACGCCAACCCCAACGGACTTGAAGCCCAGGCCGCGAAGCGTCAGGCGGAGATCAAGGCCGCCCTTCAGCGCCGGGCCGAGTCTGCCAGGTCCAAGGCTGCGAAGAAGGCCGGGGAGAAGTGATTCTGCCAAATCTTTCATCCGGCACTGGGAAGGCACATCCACTTCATGACTGAACACGGGTTCAACCCGTGTTCAGTCATGAAGTGGACGCATCGAGCCGAGCCAGAGGCTTGAATGAACTAAGCTGTTGGTGATGCGAGTCTTGGCGAACGAGAACCACTGGATCCATGTGGCCTAACCATCACCGACCCCGGGCGTGCCTTGAGAGGGCGCGTTTGGTGCATGGCGGCCGCACAAGGTTGGCGAAGGCTTCCCGCGTCCTTCCAGGATGCGGTGAAGGTGAAACTTGGGTGTGCACTGAAGTCCGGTGATTCACACCCGCTGCGCTCGTTTCACCACCGGCTTTTCTCTCTCGAGCCTCCGGCTCGGAGCAAGCGCAGGCGTGCAGCCTTGTGGCAACGCGAAAACGGCTCCTGGCAAATGGGCATGATGCTGAGGAGGGGAAGGCATCCGGCACCAGGAAAGCCAATCCACCTCACCCGGAGAACGGCTTGACCCCGTTCTGTCATGTTGCCGGATTCATAGTCATTGCAGCGCTGGTCGCGAGGCGTGAGCCGCCATGCCTCCGCCGTTCGAAGGATTCAGTCATCCTTCACGCCGTTGAAGGCCGGGCCGCCCGCACCGACATAGCCGTGGCTGGCGCCTTTTGGGTCATCGGTGACCCAGAAGGAGTAGAGGGAGCCCTGCGTGAGATGGAAGCGGAACTTCAGGTTTTGACCGGCCTGAGCGGCCAGATCAGATCCGTCCGGCCATTCAATCTTGAGCTTGGTGCGGTCACCCGCGGCCGTCTGGGAAGTGCGCAGCACCTTGCCTTTTTCATCCAGCACCTCCACACGCACTTCGCCGTTCAGGTTCACAAACAGGTGGCTGCCCGTGAATTTCACCGGACGTGTCGTCAGTTCGCCGGGGCCGTCCATGCTGGCGAAGCCGTCGCGGCGCAGCGTTGCGAGACCGATGCTGCCGCCGGTGTACATGCCGCGATGACCGCTTGGTGCGATGCCGCTGGTGCCCATGTAGGGGAAGACCAGCTGGTCGTCGAGCACGACAAACACACCGGCCGCTCCGTGCAGGTAGGCCCGGTCCCAGGAGCCCTCGGTGCGCGAACCTGCAATGAAACCACGCCGGTCGGGGCGGTCCCAGTGGAAGCCGTCGCGGCTGAAGCCGAGTTCGAGGTCGAGCAGCTTGGGGAACCTGCCCTTCTCGCAGATGCTGTTGTTTGGGCCGCGATGAATGTAATGCATGCCGACCATGAGGCTTTCGTAGGCCACCGCGTTCAGGCTGTAGAGCTGCGCAGGCTCACCCGCGCCGGGATAGCGGCCCTGCGGCTCGGGTAGGTCGAGTTTGTCCGCGCAGGTCCAAAACACGCTCTTCTTCCAGTCTGCTCCTGCGAGGAAGTCCTCGCTCTCGTAGTAGTAGCGGCTGCGACCGCGTGAGGTGCCCACCTTGATGCTGAAACACCACTTCTCGCGGAAGGGATTGAAGAAGAACGAGCAGTAATCATCCGCCGCGATGGTCGTCGTCACCGCGTCGGAGAACTTTTTGCCATCGGAGACATGCAGCGAGTGCATGAAGCCCTGCGGGCGCTGCTCCTTCGGCACATGCAGCCAGCAAGTGATGTATTTGAGGCGCTCCGAGGGATTCTTCGCATTCAAGTCGAGCCACACGCAGTTGTCGGAGCCGCCCGTGACTAGCTTCGGTCCGGTCCAGCGCAGTCCTTCCGGCAAAAGCTGGCCGCGACGCGTCCATGTCTTCATGTCCGGACTCGTGGCCAGCGACAACGGCCCTCGCCAACCGGCGACGTAGAACATCTTGAAGAGCTTTTCAGAGGGGTCGTAAAACACGCCGCCCTGACCGGTGAAGGTGGTTGCTTCCTCGCCCTTCTCGCCCTGCGTGGCGGGAGCCAGTTCGCGCTCGGTTTCGGCTTTGAAGACCGGATTGCCCTCGAACTTCTTCGCCTGATGAAAAGTGCGTTTGAGCGTTGTTTTCTCGATGAGGAAATCATCGACGAAGAGCTGCCTGCCGAGGTCGATGGGGATGACGTTCGGCTTCTTCTTCAAATACGGCACCTCCATCACGGCATCGCTCGGTTCGCGATAGCGCGGCGGCCACTGGTCGGGCAGCTCGATGCCGTTGTAGAGCTTCTCGGGCTTCGGACCGGTGGCCTTGTTGGCAAGCATGAGCAGCCTGGCGTCCTTCGACACGATCTTGCCGGCGAGCACGTCCTCCTCGCGAAACTTCGCCATCAGGATCTCCGCATCGCTGTGACGGTTCCAGTCATAGAGGACGTGGATGAGGCCGTCGGGCGCCTCGAAGCCGTCGGGGTAGGACACGGCGTTGCGTTCATCGAGCAGCAGGCCGCCCTTCCAGGTCCGCCCTTCGTCCTCGGACAGCCAGGCGCTCATGTGAGTGCGCTTCCGCAGGCGTTCGGTGGGCGAACCATTTTTGACGAGCAAAATGCGGCCGGACTTGAGGCGGCGCAGGAAGAAGCGCGCGTTCACATTCTGCACCGTCGCGGCCTGCTTGGGCTTGCTCCAGGTCCTGCCGCCATCCGTGGAGAAACTTTCGTGCGGCTGGTTCCTGGTGCGGGCGAGCATCCAGAGGCGGCCGTCCTTCAGCTCGACCGTCATGTGTTCGTCGAACTCCCAGTCCGGGAAGTGCAGGCTGCCGCGCTCCTTCCATGATGCGCCTTCATCGGTCGATGCAAACACCCGCGCTGTCTTTTTGTGCCAGTCGGACACCGGCAGCAGCCAGGTGCCGTCCTCGAGCACGGTCGGCTTGTTCAGCGTGCAGCCTTGCGCGAACATCACCGGCTCGCTCCACGCGGGGTCCGCAGCATCGGGATCATCGCAGCGCATGAACCAGTTGGTGATGCGCTTCCGCGGGTCGCCGAGCTGCTGGTCAAAGAACAGCCACAGGCGGCCCTTCGGATCGGTCCACAGATTGCCCACCAGCGCCCCGCTGATCTTCTGCGCCGCCTCCAGCCTCGCCCCGACCGCCAGGCGCGGCTTCGACCACGTCGCGCCGTCGTCATCGCTCGTCGCGAGCAGGAAATACCCGTCCGGCTTGTCCCCCGTGCCCGTCCAGCAGCCCCAGATCCGGCCCTTTGCCGTTCGATCCATGCCAATGATCATCGCCCCGGGCCGCGCCTCATCCTGAAACTCCGCGCCGGGATTCACGATGACGGAGGGCTTCAGGGAATCAGGCTTTGGAGCAGCGGCCTGTGCCGCCGCTGACAGGGCAAGGGTGGCGGCAAAGAAAAGAGCTTGGGAAAGACGGAGCATGAGTTCTTGAACGCAGGTGATGAGGGCGCTTCGGCAATGAAGCTTGCAAAGCGTGTGTTATGTTAACCCGAACAAGCAAGGAGAATTCATCGGGCCGGCCTGGTGATCGCGGTCACCTGAGGATAAGCCCACTTGCGGTCACTCGTCCCGCACCCCCTTGAAGCCAGGTCCGCCGGCTCCGATGTAGCCATGGCTGGCGCCGTTGGCATCGTCGGTGATCCAGAAGGCATACAGGGAGCCTTGGGCGAGGTGAAAGCGCAGCTTCACCGGCTTTCCGGCGAGTGCGGACAAGTCAGCGCCGTCGTTCCATCTCAGGTGAGTTTTAGTGTGGTCGCCGGAGATTGTCCTGGAAGTGCGGAGCACCTTGCCTGCTTCGTCCAGCGCCTCGACCCGCAGCTCGCCGTTCACGTTGACGAAGAGATGCCTGCCTTGGAAGGTGAGCGGGCGCGTGGTGAGCTCGCCGGGGCCGTCCATGCTGGCGAAGCCGTCGCGGCGCAGCCTGGCGAGACCGATGCTGGCGCCGGTGTACATGCCGCGTTTGCCTCCTGGTGAGATGCCGGAAAAGGCGCAGTAGGGAAAGACGAGCTGGTCGTCGAGCACGACGCACACGCCTGCGGTGGTGTGCAGATAGGCGCGGTCCCAGCTGCCCTCCGTGCGCGTGGCGGCGATGAAGGGGCGGCGATCCGGGCGCTGCCAGTGGAAGCCGTCACGGCTGAAACCGACCTTCAGCTCGGTGACCTTTGGAAACTTGCCGGCATCGCAGACCCTGTTGTCAGGGCCGAGATGAATCTGAAACAGGCCGAGCATCACGCTTTCGTAGGCGACGGCGCTGAGGCTGTAGAGCTGCGCGGGCTTGCCGATCTGCTGGTCTGGCAAATCGAGACGGTCCGCGTTCACCCAAAAGACGGACTTCGACCAGTCTGCGCCTGCGATGAAGTCGCGTGACTCATGATACCAGCGGTTGCGCCCCTGCCTGCTGCCTTGCTTGATGCTGTAAATCCAGAGGTTGCGAAACGGATTGTGGAAGAAGGAGCAGTAATCGCCCGCTGGTCCCGTGAAGACCGGCGGCGTCCATTCGCGTCCTTCGGCGGATGTCTGGAGCAGGTGGCCCTTTCTGCCGTAGTCGGTGAGGAACTTGATCCGTGCCTCCTTCGACGCGAGATCAAGCCACACGCAGTTGTCACCACCGGCTTCGTTGCCGCGCAGGCGCAGGAGATTGTCCTCGCGGATGCCGAGGTCCGGCCGCGTCCAGGTCTTCAGATCCGGGCTGGTCGCCAGGGCGAGGGGGCCACGCCAGCCGGCGGTGTAGAACATCTTGAAAAGCTTCACCGATGGATCGTAGAACACGCCGCCGTGGCCGAGGTAAGTCACGGCCTCCTGCGCGCCTTCACCGCCGCCTGCCGGAGCCAGTTCGTGCTTGGTTTCGGCTTTGAAGACGGGGTTGCCGCTGAATTTTGCCGCGTTGTGAAAGCTGCGCTTGAGGGTGGTGCGTTCGATCAGGAAATCATCCACGAAGAGCTGACGCCCGACATCCACCGGGATGACCTTTGGAGGATGCTGCAGGTATGGAGCCGGCATCGGTTCGGCTGAATCCTGGTCATAATGCTCCGGCGGCCACACTTTCGGCAGCACAATGCCGTTGTAGAGCTTCTCACCGTTGTTCGCCGGCCAGGCGCCTGGCGCTTTCGGCTCGTGGAGCGCAATCTCACAGCCCTCGCCCATGATGAGAACGACCATCTTCGTGAACCGCAGCCGCTCACCTGGTTTCACCCGCTTTTGATAAAGGCTCACCCGGTTGATCTCACCCGGGAAGAGCTGCGCCTCATCCACCTGGACCTTGGCAAATCCCTGTCGAAGCAAGGCTGTGTCCTGGCTGGCCGCACCTGGCCGAACCGTGGGTGTGAGAGCATGGAGCATTCCCGGCGTTTTCACCTCGACCGAGCACTTCTCGATGCTGGTGCGCAGGAACGGCAGATCTTTGACGGCCTCGGGCAGTTCGTCGATCACATACTCGCGGTCGGTGAAGAGTTTCTCGCCTGGATTCAGCTTCGCCGATTCATCCGCTGCCAGAGGGGCGGCGAGGAGGCCAAGGAGAAAGGAGAGAGCTAGGAGCGAAGCACGCATGGATTCACAAACGCCCGAGATGGCCGCTCCTCGCGCCCGAAACTGGTAAAGCGGGTGTTATGGCAACCTCCAACACTGTGGTCTAGCCGTCCTGGATGTTCTCAGATGAATCCAAAAGGACGCCATCATTGTTTCGCCGAAAGTAGCAGAAGGCCGAGTCACGATTGAGAGATGATCCAAACGCGTTTCAGTCACCTGCAATGGCTCGACACTCATGCCACCATTTTCGCAGCGGGTGATTCTTCGGCGGAATGTAGCGTGCTCGTGTCTCGATCTTTTTGAGCGCGGCTGCCATCTTGGCTTCATCTCTTCCGTGCTCTTGATGCCATGTGTGAAGCATTTCTGGTGTGGTGAGCATTGGGATTTTTACCCCACGGCCATGGGCTACATTGATGGCACGTCGGTCATCCAGCGCGATAGCAAGATTGCGCACCTCCGCGATGGCCAAAGACATGGCCTCTCCATCGTCAACGAGGGCGGCGTATTCGATGTAACAGGAGCTTTCAGTCGCGACATCCAATGAGACGACTTCGATCAGCTTTGCGTCGATGAATCTCTGCAAATCCACAGGCTCCATTTCTCCGGTCTCGGCATTCCGAAGTGCCAGCACCTCGCTTTGCACGACCTCGCAGATCACAAAATGCCAACCGCACTGATGGGCGATCTCTTCGAAGGCTTCCGAGGCGAGCAGATTCAGCAGCACGGAGGCATCTGTGATGAGCAGCGGCTTCATGTGCTTGGTTTAGCTGGCTACGGGTTCAGACAGATCGGGAAGATCTACGGGTTCATAACCTTCATCGCCAGCGCTATCGGCTAGGAGTGAGAGACGTTCGAGTTCCAGACGGGCCGAGACACGATCCATGCGCAACATCTTGGCGAGCTGCCCTTCGGTGATCTCCCCGCGATCCTCATAGGCGTTTTTGGCGAGCAATCGATACCGAAGCGGCAGCATGGGCTGAGAAGGCGCGAGGCTGGCAAGTCCCAAGCTCTGGCGTGCCTGTTCTGGACGAAATCCGCGCTTTTTCAGTTCTTCCCACTTACCGAATGGCAGCCGCTTGAGTTCTTCCAAACGACGAAACATCGCTTCAGCCGAGACTCGAAACAAGGCGGCCAGCGCCATCACATCTGCAATGGTGACTCCTTTGCCGTGGGCTTGAATCGACTCGGAAAGGCGGCGCGTGACGCCCGTCCTAGGCATGAGGAAGTTCTTCGCAAACGCGTCGGCAAAGCGTTCTGCGGCACTTTTCCCCCAAGAACCATGCACGAGGTCCACATCTGCATGATAACGAGTGGTGAGGAAATGTGCATACTCGTGAGCAAGCGACCAGTTGCCACGCTGTGGCGGATGTTTGCGATTGATGGCAATGCAGGCGCCGAGTTGGTCGTTGCACGCAAACAGGCCTCCCACACGCGGTGGAAGCTCGACATAGAAGACACGAATGCCCATGGATTCCTCCAGTAGGGCTCGCAGATCAGGAATCGGCCCGTCGCCGATGCCCAGTCGAGTCCGCTCAGCAGCGGCTACATCCTCGCCTAAATGGTCGGGATTCATGCCTGGCACATCAAGCGAATAAACAGGCGGGAAAGATGGCCGCAATGGACGGCCATTGATCTGCTCCAGCACCACATAATCTTCCGCCAGAGATTCAAGCTCCGTTGCGGATGCCAGAAGCTCCGTCTCCGTCACGCCCTGCTCGCCTGGAGGAAGCCTGAACTGCGGCACAAAGGGCGTCACATTGGCCTTTCTGCCGACAAAATCCCCAGGTGCGCGACCATAGAGCTTCGACATTTCCACCAACTCAGTGGGTTGAACCTTACGCTCGCCCTTCTCAATCGCGACCAAAGTGGTTCTGACAATACCCAGCTTGTCCGCAACCTCTTGTTGCGTGAGGCCACGAGCCTTGCGGGCCTGTTGGAGCCTTTCACCAAGAAGGTGAGGTGCCATCACTTCTGACAGGTTATCTGACATGATTGGGTTCGAAGAGTGCTGTTAGGATGAAAGTGCGAGCTGGCTGGAAGAGGAACGGAGAGAGGCGAAGCACTCCCACTCCTTCCAGTAAGTAGAATAAAGAGAAACGATCCGGGCAGCGGCTTCATCGTGAGTGGTGCCAGACTGTTGAGCTGCCTCTGGCAGGCTCTTCCGCAACCAAGGATAAGCACCGCACAGAGCATTCCACGGGTCACTCGAATCGAGCAGGATTCTCATTTCTAATGCTTGGGATGAAGTTCTAAAGAATGCCATTTCATCCGCCCCTCTACTGAGCCGGGCATGAGCAGTAATATCAGTCGAGTAACTGCTAGCAGGTTCGTTGATTTGGGCGGCGTGGGTCGAAACTCTGCGAAGGAGGCAAGACGAACAAACGCCGCATTGATACTCTTTGCGGGTGTAGTTGGGGAAGCGGTCACACGAGAAGGTCAGATTTACCAAGTCCGAGTTTCTTTGAACCGACGCCGAGGAGCACATCTGGCCCTTGGTCATGAATAGATAAGGATTCATGATGCGGAACGGGGTGTCGAAAACCTTTTCAACAAGGCCAGCCATCCTGTTTAAAAACGCCGGGTGCGTTCCTCGGCTGGTCTGGCTCCCCAGCTGAGAGTAATCCACTGGTAGGTTGAATCCACCGATGCCGTTTTCGAAAAGGTGAAGTTCGCATGCCGAGGAACTCAGTGCAGCGACGACACCCAGGATGACATGGATAAAGGCCCGCGTGCGCTGAGTGGGTTCCATCGCGGAGGCATCAAGTTTGCACTTCATTCCATACTCAACAGGCAGCCAAGCAACCACCTCCGGAAAGCGTTGCCGAATTGACATGACACAATCCTGCTGCTTCGCTTTCATCCGAGTATTCGTCTGCCCTGAGATCAAGGTCCAAGGGTGTGCGCTAGTGCCAAGTTGATCCAAAACGCCTGCGAGGGAGTCGAGGCCGCCGCTGAATAGTGCAAACCGCCCCCCGATTTGAGTCTCAGCATGTTTCCACCACTGCTGTGATTCACAGTTGGTTTGCTGGCGTCCTGGGCGTGCGTCAATTTCCCAATCGTCCTCGGTAAGGAAAGATAAAATCTCTTCCAACTGGCTCTTCACCGCCAGCCACTGACCGTAATGCGATACAGGGATCGAAACACGAATTGAACGCCGCCAATGAGGTGACGCGTTCAACCCAAAAGGGCGGCGAGGTGCAAATCGATCAGCAAAATAGACAGCCAAGCCGAGCCAGAGCAGATCAACCTGCAAGCTGCTCAAGGGACGTTGGAAATGGCGAGCAAAGGTGTCCAAGTCTGCATCGAAATCCTGATCTTCAAAAGGCGGCACCCAGCCATTAGAACCGGCACAGCTGCGGGAGAAGCGCCAGTCACTGCCGAATTGAAAACGGAACTCAGGACGCGATAAGGCTGAGCTAGAACGTCTAGCCTGTGCTTTCGGCTTAGTTGACAGAGCTTGTTCAAAGAGCGGTTTCATTGTGAAAGATCCTCCGATTCAAGTCCTTCGGGTGAGTGGTCGATTTTTACTTTGTCATCGACCTTCGGGCGTCGTGCAGACGGTGAATCCCAGGCATCTTTGGCGAGTTGCCCCAGATCGGAGGCCGCCAAGCTCATCATCTTGGCTACATCGTCTCTCGCCTCAGCAGGCGTCAGCCCCCGGTGAAAAGCATGGTATTCCTTCATGGGCTCAATCGCCAACTGCTTGCAGAGATCATGGACGATGAGTTCACCAAATTGTTGCGGCTTGCCTTCGACCTGATTGCCCAGCTTCTTTTGGATAACTCCCTCCATGAGACGCTCGGCAGCATCCCTGAGATGCCTCGTTGAATCATGCTGATTGTATTTAGTGCAGATGACGTCCAGCTCTTGGCCAAAAGCGGCTGCCATGTAGCTGGGGTCGTTCGAGAAGAGTTCGCTGCCATTTCTCACTCGTTCATCTAACCCCGCTAAAGCGGAACTGATGTCACGAAGCGCATGAAGAGGTCGAGTGGCTATCTCTTTTCGGAGACCTTTGACAAGGCATGGCGCGATTTCTTCCAGTTCATTGCCATTTTTGGAAAGGTGGTAAACCTTCCCATAAAGGGGCTTCCTGCGTGCAAAGTCTTCGCCGTCTGCTGCCATAGTTTTGTGGGGTAATTGCCCCACAATGACATCGGCATGCGTTTAGTCAAACGCAAACTGACAATGTCATTCAAATTTAGGAATCATATCACCGAATGTCAGATTTCCGCTATTCGCTCAATCCAGCTCCATCCGCCATCACGAGCAGCACGAGTTTCTGGAACTGAAGCCGCTCACCGGCCTTCACCGCTTTGCGATACAGACTCACGCGATTGATCTCGCTGGGAAAGAGTTGCACTTCGGGCACATCGACCTTGGTAAAACCGGCTTTTTGCAGCGCTTCCTCCTGACTCGCCGCTTTCGGGCGAATGCTCGGTGTAAGGGCGAAGAGCGTGCCGGGCTTGGTGATGGTCACGTCGAGCTTTTCGATGCTGGTGCGATGAAACGGCAGGTCTTTGACTGCCTCGGGCATTTCGTCGATGACGTAGTCGCGGTCGGTGAACAGTGTCACTCCGGGCTTCATGAAGGCGGCTGCCGGTGGAGGCGGGGCCGGCCACTGGATGCGTTTTTGGTTCGTCTGGGCTTCGAATGTGCCGACGGTCTCCAACCTGCCGAACATGATGCGCTCCTTGCGGCTTTCGGAGGTGTCGCCCTGGGTGACACAGAGCCAGATCGTGCCCTCGTGCTCGTGGAAGGTCGGGTATTGGAAGGACTTCGGCGTTTCGAAGCGGTATTTGCGCTGCCAGGTTCTGCCGTCGCGGGAGATGTCGATGTTGAAGATGCTGCGGCCGACGTTCTGAATGCGCGTGGCCTCCTGCCAGCCGAGGTAATAGACGTCGCCGAACCGGTCGAAGGTTGGCTTGGAGTTGGTGCCGTTGGGCACCTGCGGCAGCGGTTTGCCGACACTCCACGCCTTGCCATTGGCGCTGGTGGTGAAGTGGTAGTTGCCCTTGTCGTTGCGCACGATGGCCATCCAGGTGCCATCGGGAAGCTTGTTGATGGCGGATTCACTGAGCTGCTCGGCCTGGGGTTCGTTGAAGTGACCGAGCACCTCAAAGGTCTCCAGGTCGTCATGGACGAGCGCTAGGGCGTTTTGTTTGCCGGTGAAGTTGTTCAGGGCGACGTAAAGGCTGCCATCGAAGCGCTTGAAGGAGTCGAAGATGAAGAAGGACGAGTCGCTGGCCTTCTTGGTGAAGCCCTGTGCGGCGGCGTCGGCATGGAAGTGCTGTGGTTGAAAGTCCAAGGTGCCCGCCGCGGTCTTGAGTTTCGCCTTGTGGATGGTCGGAGCGAACTCACTGCTCTTCAGGTCGAAGTCGCGAAACCACATCTGTGACTGGCGTTTGCCAGGATCTTCGCTGGTGAAGTAGCAGCGCAGCGTGCCGGCGTCTTTCTGAAGGATGCGCGGCACAAAGCAGGCGCCAACGGGAAGCTTCTCGTTTCCGAAGGGCTGTTCGCTCTTGGCGAAGTCGATGACTTTTTCCAGCTTCAGCGTCTTCAGGTTCACGATGGACATCGTGGCATAAATGAACGGCCATCCCGCGCTTTCGCCCGCCTTCACATCGTTCGCCTCGGCGACGAGGTAGGTCCGGTCGCCGACACAGACGAACTCCGCATCATGCGCGCCCTTCACCTGCGTGGCGGAGGTGTTGATGAGCCGCTGCATGACGATGTCTCCTGCAAGTGCGGGATCCCATTCGGCGGGTAGGGGGCTTTCGGTGGATGTGGTGGCCTTCTTTGCCAAGGCATCGGTCTCGCTGAGCTTGAATCGGGTGCTGACGACGCTGCTCTTTTCCGGGCCGGCGGCATGCTGGATGTAGGTGGTGGCGATGAGGGTGCCGTTGCCGAGGAGTTCGAGATCGGAGTAGCCACAGTCGGTGTTGCCGGTGCCGGGCGCATCGGTGGGCCTGTGGTTGGCGTTGTGGAGGAGTTTGATGCGGTATTGGCCTTCGCGGCGGTTCACAATGTCCTCGAAGGTGCCGACCCACGCGACGTAGTGTCCGTAGGTGGTGCTTGTTTTTGCCATGTCTCGGAAAGCGATGACAAGGCGGCCATCGGGAGCGTGTTTGATGACATGGCGATCTCCCGTGAGCGCGGCCGGGAGTTCTTTGGGTTCGCTCCAGGTGCGTGCATCGTCAGTGCTGACCGAAAAGAGCGAATGATGCTGGCGCGTGTTTTCACGCATGAGCATGACGAGCTGCCTGCCGTCATCGGATCGAGTCACGCTTGGCTGGGCCCATTGGCCGGGGACGACGAGGATGACGCGCTCCTTGCCCCAAGTCAGGCCGCCATCAAATGACTCGCTCTGCCAGACGACGGGATGCGGGTCCTTGGCGTTTTGGGGATCGCGACGGTCGGACCACATGACGAGCCGTTTGCCGCCATCGAAGGACAGGATGCTCTTCGGGGCGACCTCGCCGACGAGGCCGAGTTCCTTCATCGGGGACCACGTTTTGCCAAGGTTTGTGGTAAACGCGCTGCGCAGGTTTCCAGGGAAGTCACAGCCACCGAAGATGAACAGCCGTTCGATGCCCTGCGGATCGGTGAGTCGATGGAGCACTGGCGTGGTCATTTTCACGAGCCGCCAGTCCGGCGGCGTGGACAAGGGCGGGCTCCAGGTGAGGCCTCCGTCATCACTGCGGGCGAGCGGGCCAAGGTGTCCCGCGTGATTCATGCACCACGCTGTGAACATGGTCCTGCCATCCGACATGAGCACCGTGTCGCAGTGGCCCTGGTATTCAGTCTCCGTGCCACGGGCGACGATGACCTGCCTCGCCATATCGGCAGAGATGTCCACGGTTGGGATGGAGATTGTGCGAAACGTGTCCGGAGTGGGTCCGGCAAAGGCGGGAACGTCCACAGCATGGACAAATGCGCTGCATGATGTCGTAAAGAGGCAGCAAAGTAAGCGAAGGGACATGATTCAAGAAAACGGCACACGCGGAGGGGTTTCGTGTCTTGAATGTCATCATGATGTGTTATGATATCACCCTTGAGGGTGCTCAGGGGGCTTCGACGAGCACTTCTCCGGATCGGCCACCGATGGGCACGAGGCCGCGGCCGAAGCCGTAGCCTCCCTGGAAGAAGGTGCCGTAAAAGTTCACATGCCGGGTGCCCCCGGGCGGGATGATCCTGCCGCTGAACCAGCCGGTTTTGGCGTCGATCGTCATGGAGCATTTTCCGGGGTTGTCAGGCTCGGTGATCCTGACGCCGTTGGTTTCGGAAATGAGGAGTGTGTTGCTGGTGCCGTCGATGACGGTGCCGCTGTTCAGAAAGCGCACGCTGCCGTCACCGAGGGAGGTGTTGAACTCCTGGGTGACGCGCTGGTTTTTTGCCGGGGGCGTGTAGCGGACGGCCCAGCAGGAGATGTTCTGGAAGGGCAGGGCGGTGTGAAAGGCGTCCTTGACGCGCCAGGGTTTCATCCAGCCAAGCTGGGTTTGCGCACCTGGATGCTGGGTGCCGAGCCCCAGGTCGCAGGTGCCGTAGAAGTTGCCCGCCTTGCCGTAGAGGGGCAGCATGAAGGCGCATTCGCCGCGCGACTGGCCGTCGGGATCCGACTGGGCGACGCGGCTGGAGAAGGTCAGGGGCTGATCATCGGCGGTGCGTCCCACGAAGCGCACGCTGCCATCCGTGAGCGCCGTGACGGTGATGGCGGCGGGGGCCTGGACGGAGCCGCCGCCGATCCCTTCGCAATACAGCGTGTACCTGCCAGCCTGGGGGGCGATGGCATCCTTGCCATTGTAAGGCAGGAAACGGATGACACCGTCGGACCAGTCGCCCTCAGGATCACGCAACGAGGCGTTGCAGCGGCTCCAGCCTTCGGCGAAGCGGAGACGAAGGCCGATGGAGGGGCGGTTGTTCCTGGCGAAGTGAGCCACCAGTTGTCCGTAGGCGTCGAAGAGGCCGGAGAAGCGGTAGCTGGCCCCCATGTAGTCGACGGTGCCTGAAGCACTGCCTCCGCCGGTGACGGTGCATTTGACCAGGGCGCCCCAGCCCTGGGTGTCGAGCAGGCCGCAATAGGAGCCCGGCCTGGGCACGAAGAAGTCGTCATCCTCCACGATGACAACGGTGTTGCTGGCGCCGTCGGTGACCGAGCCAAGCTGCGGGGCGGCGGTCAGCTCCACGCTGAAGCTTTCCGTGCCTTCGAAGCTGGCATCCTGATAGGTTGGAATGGCGATCGAGGCGCTCATCTGGCCGGGCTGGAGGTAGGCCGTGCCTGAGAGGGCCTGCATGTCAACGCCGGCGAGGCAGGTTGCGGATTGAACGCGCCAGCCGACCGCCACCTGACGGTCCATGCCGCCCTGACGGCGCAGTTCCACATAGGCGGTCTGACCTTCCCGGACCCGCAGTTCACGCCATGCCAGAGCGCATTCAGCCGAGCGTGACTCTTCGCCAATGATGACGGTGTTGCTGGTGCCATCCTGGATGCCAAGACCACCGGTGGTGTCGGTGAAGCCGACGCCGAAGGCCTCGGGGGATTCTTCCTCGATGTTGGGCAGGATGGTGAACTGGGCGACCGAGGAGCGTGTGCCAGGGGGCAGGTTCAGGATGCCTCCGGGGATGGAATAGTCCACCCCTGCCGAGGCTGCGGCAAAGCCGTCGACGCCCTCGCTGATGAAGCGAACGCTGCCGTCGCCATCGCCGCGCAGCTTGAAGAAGCGGCAGTCCGCACGGGCGTCCATTTCCGAGACGCGGTGCTGCTCCTGGGCCCAGGCCAGGGTTCCGGCGCTGCCTTCGGGATACCAGGAAAGCCAGATCCGGCTGTCGGGGCGGCCCGTGCCGCTGGTGCAGGCGATGTAGCAGCCCTGTCCGGCGAGGAATGAAAGCTGGACACGGGTCGAGTTGTCCAACGTGCTGCCGGAGCCCGATGCCAGCAACGTGCCGGGCTGGCCGGAGACCGAGCTGAAGACGTGGATGCTGAAGCCGTCAAAGGTCGTGTTGTCCCACTGACGGGAGCCGACGAGGTCAAACTGGTAGTTTCCCGAGGCTGGGGCGGTCCATTCAAACCAGATGGCAGGCTGGGAGAGACCGAGCCCGGTCTGGCCGGAGCTGCTGATCGCACCCCGGTTGCCTCGGACGATGGTGCCGCTGGCGCCCGTCAATGTCTCCGCGTCCTGCCAGTGATTGTTGGTGACCTCGACAAACCGCCAGGACATGTCAAACGGCTGGGCCGCATCCACCACGAGGTAGGCCTGCTGGCCGCGGTCAAGGTTCACCGAGAGCTTTTCCGTGTTTGGAAACACCGTGTTGGAGGTGCCGTCGGCAAAGGTCTGCAACGGGATGGTGGTGGCGGGATTGCCTGGATAGCGCAGCTCGGCCCGCAGTCCCTGGGTGTCCGGGATTTCGACGATGAGGCGTCCGTTGGCCGGTGCGGAGTAGCGGTACCAGACCGTGTTTTTGGCTGGCAGGCCGCCGACATTTGGTTCGCCTGGCTCGGCCGTGGCCTTGCCGCCGCCCTGGCCGGAATAGCTTCCCTCCCGTTCAGTCAGGAGGAGGGTGTTGCTGACGCCGTCATTGACCGGTTTTTGCTGGGCCCAGGCGGGTGCCGACAGGAAGAGGAGGGCAAGGAGAGAGGGGAGGCGTTTCATGAGGATGGAGGTGGCTTGAAGTCACAAGCTTACAAAAGGGATGGCGAGTAGAACCAGGGTTAAATCCAGGAGCCTGTGAAATGCCGCAGGGATTCAGGGGGCGGATTCAAACATCAGCGGCCGGGCGGTGGTCAGCGCCTTCCCTTTGCCGGGCTCTGCCGGGTCACACAGCGCTCACAGCTTCTCCAGCATGACCCTGGCGGCGAGGATGGAGGGTACGTTGCTGAAGGCCTTGTCGGCCAGGATGCGCTCGAGAAGGCGGCGGGCGTCCCTGGGGCGGCCTTCCTTGCGATGGAGGTCGGCGAGGCAGAGCAGGGCGCGGGCCTTGTCGGCGGGCGTGGTGTAGAGCGAGGCGGCGTGCTCGAGCAGTTCGATGGCCTGGGCGTTCTGGCCTTCGCTGGCGGAGAGCAGCGCGGTGAGCTCCAGCAGGTGGGGGCGGCCGCGGCTCTCGGCCATTTCGGTCAGCGCCTTCTTCAGCTCGCGGCTGTCCTGCTTCTGATGCCTGATCGCCAGGCCCTGGTAGAGGGCGTAATCCCGGGCGGAGCCTTCACCGCCCATGGCGGCGCCGGGGCCGCGGGCGTAGGGCCGGTAGAGCGGGTCGCCGCAGACCACGTTCATCCAGGAGAGAACGGGCGTGGCGTTCCAGGCGGCCTCGGCGACGGTGAACCCGTCTAACAAACGTTGATTTAGGACGTCGAAGTGGACGGTTAGGCTCAGGTAGGGCTCGAAGACGTTGCCGAGGGCGACGGCGGCGCCGTGCATGAGGAGCGGGCCGACCCAGTGGCGGTCGGTGGAGCGGATGGCGGCGGCGCTGTAGCTGTGGAGGTGGCAGGCGACGGCGCCGGGCATGAAGGTGAACTTCGGGCTGGCGACGGCCCCGGCGGCGGTGGTGGTGTACCAGCCGAAGTAGAAGGCGGTGTCCGGCAGGGGCCAGTGGTCGGGGATGAGCGGCTCCTCCCTGTCGATGTAGACAGGCACGCCTGTCCTGCGGAAGAGGATGGCGCTGCGGGCCAGCCAGTCCTCGCCCTCCTGGTAGGCGCCGGACTTCAGGGCCATGTCGATGACGGCGCGGCCTCGCAATCCTTCTTGTTCGGCGAAGAGGGCGTCCTCGATCATGCGGCGGACCGTGCCGGAGTCGGGTGCGTCGAGCCTTGCCACGAGCAGCATGCCGGGGGCGCCCTGGAACATCTGGAAGCGCACGGGCTGGTTGAAGTAGGGGTTTTTGAAGGCGCCGGCGAGTTCGACGCGGGGCATGCCGAGCATGCAGAGCTCGCTGTCGACGCTGGCCTCGTCCTCCCTGGCCGTGGCGGGCTTTTCCTGGGCGCGCCGGACCTGGAAGGGAACGCCGCGCATGAGGCAGAGGATGCGTACGCTGGATTCGCCGACGAGCATGGCCTTCTTCGGGCGGGCGGAGACGGGGTCGTTGATGCTGGAGGCGGTCAGCTTCCACCAGCCGTTGCGGACGAAGGCTTCAAACAGCGGCCTGCGCAGGAGGCGTTCGTAGTCATCGCGAGAGAGGCTGTCATCGATGGGCAGGTCGAGGCCGATGAGGTGGTCCTTCGCAATGCCGCGTTTCTGCGCGTAGAACTCGGCCAGTTCGCGCGACTGGGCGAAGTCGCGGTTGTAGACCACGACGGTCTCGCCCTGGAGGTCAAGGGCGGGTTCCTGGGCGGAAAGCCGGGGCAGGGCGGAGAGCGAAATCCAGCCGATGCAACGGAGGAGATGGAAGACGCGGCGGGTCATTCCCAGTGAAGCTCCAGTCCATCGTAGGCCAGCCGGACGTCGGGCGGCAGCAGCGGTTCCTCGCGCGAGTGCATGATCTCGCATTGGAGATGGGTGAAGAAGGTGCGCCGGGGCTGGATCAGGGCATGCAGGGCGAGCGATTCGGTGAAGTTCAGGTGCGTCGGGTGCTCGGTGTGGCGGAGGGCGTCGATGATGAGCGTGTCCACGCCCTGGATGAGGTCCAGGGTGGACTGGGGCAGGGACTTGGCGTCGGGGATGTAGGCGCAGAGCCTGCGGCCATGGCGGGTGAAGAGGTAGCCGATGCACTCGACCTTGCCGTGCTGGACGGGCAGTGGGGTGAGGGTGGTTTCACCGAGGTGAAAGGGGCCGTGCACGGGCTTGGGGAAGGGCTTCAGGTAGCCGCGGTAGCGGTTCTCGCCGTTGAAGGCGTAGGTGAACATGCGTTCTAGCACCTGCAGGCAGGAGGGCAGGGCATGGACGGGCATGAAGGCATCCGCAGGGATGGTGAAGCGGCGCAGCTCATCGAAGCCCGTGAGGTGGTCCATGTGCGGATGGGTGAAGACGGCGGCGTCGAGATGACGGATGCCGGCGCGCAGGCACTGGGTGCGGAAATCCGGGCCGGTGTCGACAACCCAGGCCGCCTCGGGCGTGCGCACCCAGATGCTGGAGCGCAGCCGTTTGTCACGAGGGTCGGTGCTGCGGCAGGTTTCACAGTCACAGCCGATCATCGGAATGCCGACGGAGGTGCCGGTGCCAAGGAAGGTGAGCGTGAAGTCCGTCATGCGTGGGAGGTGCGGGCGTGCAATCGGGGCTCCTGGGTCTCCAAGGTCTCAGGAGCGTGCTTCCTTGATGAGCAGTTCGGCGATCTTTTCGGCGGAGTTGCGGACCGCGAGCTTGCTGGCGGCGCGTTTCATCTCGTCGGCCTTTTTCGGCTGCTGAAGGATGGCGCGCACGGCGTCGGCGAGGACGTCGGCGTTCAGGTCTTTTTCCGGAAGGATGCGGGCGGCGCCGGCCTTGTCGAAGATCTCCGCGTTGCGGGTCTGGTGATCCTCGGCGGCGTGGGGATAAGGAATGAGAAGGCTGGGCACGCCGAAGTAGGCCAGTTCCGACATCGAGGAGGCACCGCTGCGGGCGATGGCGAGGTCGGCGGCGCGGTAGGCGAGGTCCATGCGATGGCAGAAGGCGGCGACGTGCTGGGGAAGCATGGGGTGCTTCGCATAGACGTCACGCACCTCCTCGTAGTCGGTCGGGCCGGCGATGTGCAGGACCTGGATGCCCATTTTTTCAAACTGCTCCAGCGCCATGCCGACGACGCGGTTGACGCCGCGGGCGCCCTGGCTGCCGCCCATGATGAGCAGGGTTTTCTTCTTGGGGTCGAGCTTGAAGAAGGCGTGCGGATCCTCCTTGGAGGCCTCGCGCATCGTGCTGCGGATGGGCGTGCCGACGACACGGATGTCCGGGTGCGCGGCGAAGTGCGCCTTGCAGGCGTCGAGGCCGCAGAGGACGATGTCGGAGTAGCGGGCGTTGAGGCGGTTGGCCTTGCCGGGGATGGCGTTGCTTTCGTGGATGAGGGTGCGGCATTTTTCCTTCCGGCCTGCATAGAGCGGGGCAAAGGAGGTGAAGCCGCCCATGCCGAGGACCACGCTGACCTGGCGGTCGCGGATGATCTTCCGGCACTGCCGCATGCCTTTCCAGAGGCCGGACAGGAAGCCGATCATCTTGGGGGACCAGGGCCTGGGCATCGCCAGGAAGGGCACTTTTTCGAAGCGCAGGTCCTTGTGGCCGGAGGCGGCGATGGAGTCGATCTTCTTTTCGCTGATGAGCAGGGTGACATCGTGGCCGCGGGCGCTGAGGACCTCGGCGACGGCGATGCCGGGAAACAGATGCCCGCCGGTGCCGCCGCAGGCGATGAGCACATGGATGGGCTTGGAGGAGTTTTTCTTCACGGATGGGGGAAAGGGTTCCGGAGATGAACCGGGGCTGCTTTCTAGCGATGAAGGCCTGTCTGGAAACCCGAATCTGCGCGAAAAAGCAAGCTTTGTCCGGGAGGCTGGGAGGTGGACAGCATAGGACTTGCCCACCATGCCCTCCCTGGTGCATGATCCCGGCCCTGTGAGGTTTCTTTCCCATCTGATCCTGATGACCGCCCTGAGCGCGCTGAGCGGCGCCGCCTGGGTGGCGCATCGTCCGGCACCCATTCCATCGCTGCCGGAAGCACGGCCTGAGGGGCGGCAGCGCGACCTGGTGGATGACCTCAAGCAGGCGTCCATCAAGGGGGCGGGCATCCTGGAGGTCAGCCAGGCCGAGATCAACCGCCACCTGGCGCGTGTGCTGACGGCGAGGACCGACGAGTCGCTGGGCAGCCGGGTGAAGCTGGAGGCGGTGCGTGTGGAACTGCTGGAGGACCTGGCGAAGGTCACCGTGGTCTGGAATGTGCTGGGGCATCGCAGCACCGTGACGCTGGACCTGGCGGTGAACCGGCTGGAGAAGGTTTTTCGGATTGAAGTGGTCGGCGGAGCCTACGGTCACCTGCCGGTGCCGCGAGGCATGCTCAGGCCCCTGGCTCCCGTGCTGAGGGGGCTGGGTGAAGCTTTGCGGCCGGAGATTCAGGCGCTTTTCCAGATGAACCAGGTCACCATCGCCCCGGGCAAGCTGCTGCTGGATCCCCGTTTTCCCTGAACCCTGCCGTGTCCCTTCTCACTCACGTCACGCCCATGTCCTTCCGTTTGTCCGCCGTTCTGGTCACGGCTTTTTCCTGCGCTCTGGCAGCATCCGCCCAGCAGTCCGCGACTCCGCCCGAAGTGCCTGCCGGTGCGGCCAAGCCCGCCGTCCCCGTGGCGCCGCCGATGCCCGGCCAGGTCAAGGCCGAGCCAACGGCCTCACCGTCCCAGGGCAGGTTGCCGGAGATGCCGGCTCCTGCCATTTCGCCGGTGCCTCCGACGCCTTTGAGCAAGTCCCAGGGCACCGTTCCCTCGACCAGCGGCAGCGGTCAGTTCATCGTTCATGGCAACGACCTCAGGCTGCGCAACGCCTTTTCAGCGCGCTGTGACGAGATCAGGGATGAGCTTTCCAAGCTGCTTCGCGACCCGCAGCCCTGGGTGCTGCCGGTGGTCGTGCTGTTGAATTCCGGAGAAAACGCCCGCCAGGCACCGCGCAGCGTTTCGACAAGCCTGGCTGAGGTGGCCGGCGGAGGCTTTCATCTGCAGGTGACGGTGAACCTGCGTCCTGACCTGCGCTCCCAGGACCTGCGTGCCGAGGTGGTGCGCGCGCTGCTTCTGGAGCGCGTGCTTCGCAGCCAGCCCGCCGTGACCAGCAAGCGGACGCTGCTGCTGCCCGAGTGGATGCAGGTCGGCGTCATCAAGGCCCTGGACTATCGCAAGCAGGCCCGCCCCAGCACCTTGTTCGCCGCGATTTTCAAGTCGGGCAGGATCTTTGGCATCGAGGAGATCATCGAGGCCTCCCCCACGCAGATGGACGCCCTTTCCAGGACCATTTATGACACCTCCTGCTGCGCCTTGGTGCTGGCGCTGCTCGACCAGCCCGAAGGCAGCGCGCGCCTCAACCGTTTCCTGGCCAGCCTGGCGACTGACGCACGCTCGGAACGTGAGCTGCTGAACCTGGCCTTCCCCAGCTTTGCCTCCAGCAAGGCCAGCCTGAACAAATGGTGGGCCTTGCAGCTGGCGAACCTTTCCCGTCCCGGGCTGTCCGAGCCCCTGACTCCTGCGGAGACCCTGAAGGCGCTCGAGGAGGCGCTGACGCTGCGCTATCAGGCAAAGCCGAGCGAGATTCCCAGGCCGCGCCCTGTTCCTGTCCTGGCCAGCCTGGCGGCGCCTGAGAAGGAGCGTGAAAGGGTGGTCCTGGAGCCCGATCCCGCCGTGCTCGTGGAGGCAGGGGCCGATGAGCCCGGCAGGCTGAGGTCCTTCATTTCGATGCTCAACCCCTTCTCGCGACGCAAGACAAGCAACGCCGCCATCATCGAGTCGGCCATCGAGGAGGCCGCCATCGAGGAGGCGCGCTCACAGGAGGATCAGAGCAGCGAGATCGTGGCCGCGGACGTTCAGGCAGGGGCTGTGGCCTCGGAGGGGCCCAGGACGGTGCCGACGGACGAGCGGAAGGGTTTTTTCAATCGTTGGTTCGGCGGCGGGGACGCGCCGGAGAAGGTGAAGCCGCAGGAAGAAAGGGCTGCGGAGGTCGAAAAGACGGAGGCAGGAGAGGGCGCGGCACCCTCCGGTGAGATCGTTCCGGCAGGCAGGCCTTCACGCTGGAATCCGCTGAACTGGTTCAGGCGTGACAAGGAGGCCCTGGAGTCCTCCGAAGCCGAGCCCGGGCTTGAGACGTCCTCGCTGGACTTCTGGCGTGGAGATCATCCGGCCGCCCTGGTGATGCAGCAGGAGCTTGTTCCCGCCACGCCTCCCGCCGAAGCCAAGCCAACCTCCGCCGTCGAGGTTCCGGAGGACAAGCCCCAGCCCAAGAAGCGTGGTTTTCTTGGCATCTTCGGCAGCGGCAAAAAAAAGAAGGACAAGGAGGCTCCATCCGCCGAGAGCATGCCCGCCCCGGAGCCTGCGCCAGCCGGGCCCGATGCTTCCAAGGCCAAGGCCGACAAGGAGGAATCCCAGTCCGAAGCGGCTGCCCCGAAGAAGTCACCGCCGGAGTCTGCGCCAGCCAAGGAGGAGACGGCCGCCGCCAAGAAGGGTGCGCCAGCCAAGGCCACGCTGGTGCCTGTCACCGAAGAACCGCCGTCCGGTGCGGCTGCCAAGCCCGAGGGCCAGGCCATGAAGGCCGGGGACGGCGCCGCCGAAGCTGATGCCGCCCCGATGCCCGCCGCTGATGAAAAGCAGGAGGCGGCCACGTCAGGCGCTCCTGGCAAGCGTGGTCCGGTGACCTTGAAGAGCCTGTTCGGCTTTGGCAAAAAGCCTGAGAAGGCCGGGAAGACGGAAGAGCCGGAGCCGATGCCTGCCGAGGGAGCTCCTCCCGGAGAAGACAAGGCAAAGATGACGGCCGGGCCGGATGGAGGCACGCCTGATGCCGAGGCTAAAAAGGAGACGCCCCCGGCGGAGAAAACCTCTGATTCCAAGGTGGCGGACAAGTCGAAGAAGGCCGCCTCCTCGAAGGCTGATGCTGAAAAAGCGGGGGGGAAGAAGATGGAGAAGTCCCAGGCCGAGGCTCCGAAGATCACGGAAAAAGCTGAGCCCAGGACCATGGAGAAAGCCACACCCACGGTCACTGAAAAGCCGGTTTCCAAGCCCGTTGAAAAGCCGGAGCCCGCCCGGCCCGCTTCCGAACCGCCCAAGGCTGCGCCTTCTCCGGCACCCGCCATGGCGGAAAAGCCTGCCGCGCCTGCGCCTAAAGTGGAACCTCCGCCTCCGCCGTCCAAGCCCGTGGAAAAGCCCAGGGACGAGCCGCTGGTGGCGGCCGCCGTGCCGATTGAGGATTACGCCGCCATCCTGAAGCGTCCAGATCGCAGGGAAATCCTGCAGCACAACCTGGCCGCGCTGTCGGCCCTGCAGCACCGGAGTTCAGTGCTGTTCCGGCCCGTGGTCACCGAATACACGGCCCTGGTGGCCGAACTCATGGAAGGCAAGGCCAGGAATGTGGATGAGCGTCTCCAGCGCCTGCGTGAGCGCAGCAGGAAGGCCTATGAGCAGAGTCGTGCGGTCCGTGACCTTCTCGATGTGCATGAGGCCAATTCGGCCTCGGCCATGTCCGGCGCCTTTGAGGATTACCTGAAGCTTCCCGAACGAATTCAGGAAGAGCTGCCGCCGCGTCAGGATGCGATCTCCAGGTACCTGGATGCGCTGGACCTCGAATTTTCGAAGCCCTGATGCTGCTCCGGCCGGCTGCTGAGCCAGCGCCTTCTCTGATGCAATCCTGACCACCATGCTTGAAGTTCAGAACCTCTCCTGCCTGGCGGCGTCCCATGAAGCTGGCATCTCCTGTGCATTGAATGAAGTCGCCTTCACGGTGAAGCCAGGGCATCTTCTTCGTGTGGTGGGGGCGCCTGACAGCGGCAGGGGCCGTCTCATCCGGCTTCTGGCGGGACTGGAGCGGCCGGATTCCGGGAGCCTGCGCATCAACAATGTGGAGGTTGCATCCCCCTCATGGCACCCGAATCACCTGGCGCTGGTTGCCTCGGCACCGGGAACGTTGACCGGGTCGCTGACGGTTCGTGAAACGCTCATGAGCGCCCATTTTCTGCGGGTGGGAGGCCGGACGGTGGAGGAGAGGGTGGACAAGGTTTCGCATCTGCTCGTCGGGCTCGGCATGGAAACCGTGGCTACAAGCCGTGTCGGCAGCCTGGGGCTGGCCCAGCGCCGACGTCTGAACCTGGCCCTTGCCCTGGTGTCGGACGCGCCCCTGGTGCTTTGTGATGCGCTCACCGACGACCTCGACGTGAAGTCACAGCAGGAGATCACGGCACTGCTGAAGTACGTGTCCGAAGATGCGCCTGGGCGGGTTGTCGTGCATGCCACGCAGAGCCTGGCGAACCTGCAGTCCAGTGATTCCGTGCTCATCCTGCATGAAGGCTATGTCTGCTTTCACGGGCCAGCGAAGGCGGTCGCCCATTACTTCAGCATCAACACCGTGGAGGAGCTTTATCCCCGGCTTGCCCAGCGACCTGCCGAACGCTGGGGGGAGTCCTGGTCAAGGCACCGGGACCAGTATTACGCGGCCTTCAGGCTGGTTGATGAAAGGCCTGCGGACGCGGCATTGAAAGAAGGGGCGGATGAAGGCAGCGAGGATCAAGGCGGGGAAAAGTTGGAAACGCAGGCCGTCTCCACGCTGGCGGATCCGGCGCCGCTGCCATCGGTCATGGCCCAGGTCCTGCATCTGCTGCGGAGACGCTGGACGCTTTGGCAGCGAAACCGGCGCGAATGGGTCGAGCATCTGGCCATGGTGATGCTCGCCCCGCTGACGGTGATGATGCTGGTGGCACCCAACACCGGTTATCTCTCGGAGCTTTGGAGTCAAAACGACCGTGCTGAAGTGCTGTGGCCGGCCGCCTACACCTGTTCAATGCTGCTGTTCATCCAGGTGCTGCTCATCATGATCATCAGCCTGCGGTCCTCGGTGCGGGAGGTGGCGGGTGAGCGGGCGCTGTTTGAGCGGGAGCATGCCGGCGGCCTGCGGACTTCCGCCTACCTGGTCGCGAAGCTTGGGTTTCTCCTGCCGCTGATGCTTGGACATGGGGCGGCCATGGTGTTTCTGACGGAGATGACAGGCGGCCTGCTGCCTGGAAACGGTGTGGTGCGCCTGGGGCTGCTGGTGCAGACCGGGGTGGCTTTCAGCTGCCTCTGCTTCGGCATCTCCGCGATCAGCCGCAACGCCGACCGGGCCCAGGGCCACGCCTGGAAGCTGTGGGCGGCCAATGTGCTGCTAGCGGGCGCCCTGCTGGGTTTCCCGAGGCCGCTGGGAGCGGTCATCCATCCCTTGGTCACGGCCTACTACGGCTGGTCGGGATGCGTGGACACCTTGTCCGGCATGGTGGCCTTCACGCCCATCACCCAGTTTGTCCGCACCTGGTTTGCCACGCCTGGAGAAGCCGCAGCCGCCCTGCTGCTGCAAGGCGCGGCCGGGGTTGTCCTGGCCGCCTATGGCTTGAAAAGGCGGCGCTGAACCCGGCGTCAGCTGCGCAGCCAGTTGAAGAAGTTTTTCTTCTCCTCGCTCTCTGGCTGGCCGACGTCCCCGCCGCTGTCTTCCTGGGATGAAGGCATGACCAGGCCGGGTGGCGTGGTCATGGGGACAGGGGTGGGATGGCCGCCTGATTCACGGGTGATGATGCTCGGAGGCAGGACGTGCTTCGGCAGCAGCGTGGTGCCAGGGATCATCGGAAACGAAGCCGTCTGCGCAGCAGGCGTTGGCGGCGGTTCTTCGGGGTCGATGAGGAAGTCGGGTGGTTCAGGCTCAGGCATGGCCGGCACTTCGGCTGCCGAGGGCGGCATGAGCTCGGTGGTTTCGATCCATGGATCGGTGGGAGGGAAGGGCTGAATTTCCGGCAGGGGCGGTGTCAAAGGTGAAACGGAGCCGGCAGGGCCGTCCGCCTCCCTGGACTCTCCAGCTTCAGGTTCGACTTGACCTGGGGAGGTCTCCTCAGAAAGCATTTCCAGGGAGGGGGCAAGCGCCGCACGCAGGTCATCCCAGGCGGGAGAACGAGTGTCTTCAAGCGGTGGCGTGACCGGCAGTGCGACGGCTGGTCCCATCGTTGGTTCGGCTTCGGGCGGCTGGTCCGGAGGCTGGATCGACTCATCCTGGAGCCCGGCCGGGGCGGGCGGGGCGACGGTGGCAACGGCCTCCTCGGGCGGCTTTGCCTGAACGGGATCGGGACGGGCTTTCCGGCTGTTCCAAAAGTGCCACGCGAGGCCTGCGGAGAGGGCGAGGCCGGTGCGGCTCAGGCGGCTTGCTGCAACCACGCCTGCGGCCGCCGCCAGGGCGATCAGGGCCTGGCCTTTGAGATGGGAATTATCCGGTTTCGTCTCCATGGCGCGGCAGGCTACTCCAGGGCGGCCAAGGCCCGCAACCCGAATGTCTTTTCGGGGTGTTTCCCCGGGGGGCGTGAAAGCTTGGAAAAAACAGCTGTTCAGCGGCAAAAAAGCCTTTGCCCGGGGGGGCATCTCGCTAGTCTGAAAACATCTCCATCGAGCACGTTTCCGGAGCGGTGATTTGGACGGACTCAGGCGATGGTTCACCCGACAATTTTATGCCAGACGACAACACGAATTCCGTGGCGGAGTTTTCCACCGCCGTAGCTGAAGGACAGGCGTATGACGCCTCCCAGATCCGCAAGCTCGAAGGCCTGCAGGCCGTGCGTGAGAGGCCGGGGATGTACATCGGCTTCACCGACGAGCGCGGGCTTCATCACTGTGTATTCGAAGTGGTGGACAACTCCATCGACGAGTTCCTCGCCGGCTTCTGCAAGAACGTCTACATCACCATCCACGGCGACGGCTCGCTCAGCGTCGAGGACGACGGCCGCGGCATTCCCGTGGAGATCCATCCGAAGGAAGGCATTCCGACGGTCGAGCTGGTGCTGACCAACCTGCACGCGGGCGGCAAGTTCGGCGACGGCGCCTATGAGTTCTCCGGCGGCCTTCATGGCGTCGGCGCCAAGTGCGTCAACGCCCTGTCCGACTGGTTCAGGGCGGAGGTTTACCGCAACGGCAAGATCCATGCGATCGGCTTCGAGCGCGGCAAGACCACCGAGCCGCTGCGCGTGCTGGGCGACCTGGATGACCCGAAGCGCACCGGCACCAAGGTCACCTTCTTCCCGGATGCGACGATCTTCACGATCACGACGACGTTCAGCTTCGAACTCCTGGCCAAGCGCCTGCGTGAGCTGGCCTTCCTCAATCCGGGCATCAGGATCACGCTCACCGACGAGCGTGCCGAATCCGCCCGCAGCGAGGTGCTGTTTTACAAGGACGGCGTCGCCGAGTTCGTGAAGCAGCTGGGCGAGAACAAGGACGTGGTGAACGAGCGTCCCATCGCCCTCAGCGGCAAGCGCGAGTTTGAGGTCGATGAGAAAAGGAAGTTCTGCCTGGTGGACTGCGTGATGCAGTGGAACGACGGCTACACGGAGCAGACGCTGTGCTTCACCAACGCGATCCCGAACCCGGACGGCGGCACGCACCTGACCGGCTTCAAGAACGCCCTCACCCGCGCCATCAACCAGTACGCGAAGGCGAACAACCTGCAGAAGGAGAAGGACCCGCCCATCAGCGGCGACGACTGCCGCGAGGGCCTCGTCTGCGTGCTGAGCGTGAAGCATCCCAAGCCGAGCTTCAACGCCCAGACCAAGGTGAAGCTCATGAACGTCGAGGTCGAGGGCATCGTGAACAGCCTCGTCTATGAGGCCCTGAACGCCTACCTGGATGAAAATCCGGTGATTGCGAAGCGCATCATCGACAAGATCCTCACCGCCGCCCGTGCCCGTGAGGCCGCCCGCAAGGCCCGTGAGACCGTGCGCAAGTCCGCCATGACCGGCGGGGGCCTGCCCGGCAAGCTGGCCGACTGCACGGAGCGTGACCCGTCGAAGTGCGAGCTCTACATTGTCGAGGGTGACTCCGCCGGCGGCTCCGCCAAGGTGGGTCGCGACCGGCGCACGCAGGCCATCCTGCCCCTGCGCGGCAAGCTCATCAACGTCGAGAAGGCACGCCTCGACAAGGCGCTGCAGAACAAGGAGATCCAGGCCATGATCACCGCCATCGGCACCGGCATCGGCGACGGCAGCGACGAAGGCAGCTTCAACATCGGCAAGGCGCGCTACCACAAGGTCGTCATCATGACCGATGCCGACGTGGACGGCAGTCACATCCGCACGCTCCTGCTCACCTTTTTCTGCCGTCACATGCCGGAGCTGGTGAAACGCGGCTTCCTCTACATCGCCCAGCCGCCGCTTTACAAGGTGACCCGCAAGAAGCGTGAGGAATACGTCCAGGACGACGCCGACCTCAACCGCATCCTGCTTGAGCTTGGCGCCGACGAGGTGACGCTCAAGAACACCGCCGACGGCATGGTCATCGACCACGGCAAGCTCAAGCAGATCCTCGAGCTGCTGACGCCGCTGTCCCGGTTTGCTGATCACATCCGCCGTCAGGGCGGTGATTTTGAAGCCTACCTTCAGGCGCGTGACACCGTGACGGGAGGCCTTCCCAAATACCTGCTGCGCGTGCGCGCCGGCAACGAGGAGCACCTGCACTACTTCATCAATGACGAGAAGCTTGGCGAATTCGCCCGTGAACACCCGGATCTCGGCGTGTTCGGGCGGACGATCGACGACAATGGTGCGGCGAAGACCGCCACGCGCTCCAAGCTGGTGGAGATTCACGAGGCCGGCCCGATGAAGAAGCTCTTCGCGCAGCTGGATGAGCTCGGCCTGCACATCGACCACTTCAGCAGCCAGGACAAGCCCCTGTTCGAAATCATCGAGGGGGATGGGGCCAAGGCGGTGTCGCACCCGCTCTTCAACGTGCCCGCCATCCTCGACACCGTCCTCGCCATCGGCAAGCGCGGCATCGAGATCCAGCGCTTCAAGGGCCTGGGTGAAATGAACGCCAAGCAGCTTTTCGAGACCACCATGGACCCCGCCAAACGCCGCATGCTGCGCGTGAACCTGGGCGAGGAGAACATGCTCGAAGCCGACCGCATGTTCACGATCCTCATGGGCGACATCGTCGAGCCCCGCCGCCAGTTCATCGAGGAGAACGCGCTGAACGTGAGAAACCTGGATGTGTGAGCTGACGCCGCGCAACCGCCAACCCTGATCCATAACACCCATTTTTCTTTCCCGTGGCCGAAGATCCTCAAACCCCGCCCGCCCCCGACAACCTGCCGAACGCCGTCCGGCCGATCAATGTCGACGAGGAGGTCAAGAACTCCTTCCTGGACTACTCGATGTCCGTCATCATCTCGCGCGCCCTGCCGGACGTGCGCGACGGCCTGAAGCCCTCCCAGCGCCGCCTGCTCTACGCGATGAACGAGCTCGGCGTGCAGCCGAACAAAAAGCATCTCAAGTGCGCGAAGATCGTCGGTGAGACGATGGGCAACTACCACCCGCACGGCGACCAGGCCATCTATCCGACGCTGGTCAACATGGCGCAGCCCTGGGGCATCCGCGAGGCTCTCGTGGACGGCCAGGGGAACTTCGGCTCCGTCGAAGGCGACCCCCCGGCGGCCATGCGATACACCGAGGCCCGCCTGACGCACCTCGGCAACATGATGCTGTCCGACCTGGACATGGAGACGGTGGACTGGGTTCCCAACTACGATGAGACGCGCGTGGAGCCCACCGTGCTGCCCTCGGCCTTCCCCCAGCTCCTCGTCAACGGCGGCACGGGCATTGCGGTCGGCATGGCCACGAACATGCCTCCGCACAACCTCGGCGAGATCGTCGACGGCATCTGCGCGCAGGTGGACAACCCGAACATCACCACGGCCGAGCTGAACGCGATCATCCCCGGTCCCGATTTCCCGACGGGATGCACCATCCACGGCATCGAGGGCATCCGTGAGTACTTCGAAACCGGCCACGGCAGCGTGCGCATCCGCGGCCATGCGGAGATCGTCGAGCACGGCAGCCGTGAGCAGATCATCATCACCGCCATCCCCTATGGCGTGAACCGAGCGGTGCTGGTCGAGCGCATCGCCGAGCTGGCCCAGGAGAAGGTGCTGCCGGAGATCACCGGTGTGCGTGATGAGTCGGATGAAAACACCCGCGTCGTCGTGGACCTGCGTCGTGACGCCCGCGCCCAGGTGGTGTTGAACAACCTGTTCAAGCACACCTCCCTGGAGACGAGCTTCGCCATCCACATGCTCGCCATCGACAGCCGCCGCCCGCGCGTGCTGTCGATCAAGGACGCCATCGCCTGCTACATCGAGCACCGCCGCGAGGTCGTGCTGCGCCGCACGAGGTTCCTGCTCAAGAAGGCGGAGGAAAGGAGCGAGAAGCTGGAGGCCTTCCTGGGCGCCATCGGCCACCTGGACGACTTCATCAAGATCATCCGCGACTCCCGCAACCGCGAGGAGGCCTTCCACCGCCTCAAGGCCTTCGACTTCAGCACGGAGACGGCGCGCGGACTCGGCATCATCATCCGCAGCCAGCCCTCCGTGAAGGGCGACCGCTATGTCTTCACCGACGTGCAGGTGAACCACATCCTCGAACTCCGCCTCTACCAGCTCACCGGCATGGAGCAGGACAAGGTGAAGGCCGAGTACGACTCCGTGCTGGCCGAGATCACCGACCTTCTCGACATCCTGGCCCGCGAGATCCGCGTGCTCACGATCATCAAGGAGGAACTCCAGGCGATCCGCGTCAAGTATGGCACGCCGCGCCTGACCAAGATCGAGGCGGCCGAGGGCGAGATCCGCATCGAGGACCTCATCGCCAACAAGCCCTACATCGTCACGCTGACCCACCGCGGCTACATCAAGCGCACACTTGCCTCCGAATACCGCCTTCAGGGCCGCGGTGGCAAGGGGCTCAAGGGCATGGAGACGCGCGAGGCCAGCGGTGATGACGAGGTGGGCGACTTCGTCGAGCATCTCTTCACCGCCAGCGCCCACGACTACCTCATGTTCTTCACGAACACGGGCCGTGTCTATGTGGAGCGTGTCTATCAGCTTCCGGAAGCCACCCGTACGGGCAAGGGACGCAGCATCAAGAACGTGCTGAACCTCCGTCCTGCCATGACAGTGGAGCGCGAGAAGGACGGGCAGAAGTTCAAGGTCAGCTTCCCCGAGGAGAAGATCGCCGCGATCCTGCGCATCGAGGCCGCAGGCGCCGAGGACGAGGACATGTGGAGCCCGAACCGTTTCGTGCTGTTTGGCACCAAGGACGGCACCGTCAAGCGCACGGCCCTCGAGGACTTCAAGAACGTCCGCAAGGACGGCATCAACGCCATCAACATCGAGGACGGCAACGAGCTGATCCAGGTCATCCTGACCGATGGCAAAAGCCAGATCTGCATGAGCACCCATGAAGGCATGTGCGTCCGCTGCGAGGAGGACGACATCCGCGCGGTGGGCCGCAACAGCATCGGCGTGCGCGGCATCCGGCTGGAGGAGGGCGACTTCATGGTCAGCCTCACCGCCGTGGACTTTGCCAAGCAGATGCTGGTGGTTTCCGAGAACGGCCTGGGCAAGCGCACCTCGTTTGAAGAGTACCGCCTGACCAACCGGGGAGGCAAGGGGGTCATCACGATGAACGTCACCGAGAAGACCGGCAAGGTCGTGGCAGCGCTGGCGGTGGCGGAGGCCGACGAACTGATGCTGATGACCAGCAGCGGCCAGAGCGTGCGCATCCGGGTGAGCGAGATCCGCGAATGCGGCCGCAACGCCCAGGGCGTGAAGCTGATGAACCTTTCTGAAGGTGAGACCATCCAGGATGTGGCGACGGTGATTCCTGACGAGGAGGAGGCCGAGCCTGCCAAGGAGGAAGGATCCGAGCCGGCTGAGGTTGCCCCCGCTGCTGAGGAAGCATCTACGGAGCCGCCTGAGCAACCCGCACCTGAAAACTGAACCTGCACCTTTGGACGTGCCCGTTCCTGATCCGGGCGGGCACGTTCAGACGCAGGGAAGCATCATCGCATCCTTCATGCCGTGAAGGATCTTCTTGTCCGCAGGACAGACCGTGGCCAGCACGCCGCCGAGTTCTGTGTCCTCCGTTCCCGAGGGTGCAAAAAAGTAGGGGCAGAGCCGCACGCGTGACTTCATGGGCACGACGGCGGATTTTGCGTCATCCCACATTGGATGCACGACCATGCCTGCGCGATGAAAGCGCTGGAGCACATACGGGTGGTCCGCGAATGCGGCGAGGGCTTCATCCAGGGCACGCCCCCATTCCTCCTGGGAGAGGTCATGGCCGATGGACACGCTGCGCGAGCCCCAGCCGATCTCGGAGAAGCCGCTGATCTTGAGAACCAGCTCACGCTGCCTGCCTCCGAAGCGTTTTACCTCCTGCCAGGAATGGACATCCAGTCCTGGCAGGACTGCGTGGGGCGGCAGTGGCGTGGGATCGACCACCCAGCCCTGGGGAATGCAGCGCTGAAGCAGGGCCCGGTGATCCTCGGCAAGCGCCCGACTCCACCATTCCTGAAGCGCGGGCGACCAAAACAGGGCCAGCCAGAGCTTTTCCTCAAGGAAGGCTTTCAGGGGCGGCGTGAAGCGCAGGTCCCCACGTTCCGCCATGCGCAGCATTTCAAAGGACAGGTCCACCTGGTCGAGGTCGAAGAGCTCGAAAAACCGGTAGATGCTTGCTCCATGCAGTTCGTTAGGCGTGAGGTTCCAGGGGTTCATCACCGACCTTGGCGGGCCTGGGGAGCGTTCGTTCAGCCTGGCCGTAAGCCATTCCATCTCGGGCTGGTAGCCGGCGGATTCGCGGGAGACGAGGATGTCCTCGGCTGGGAAGGCGGAGGCAAATCCGTCGATCATGCCGCGGCGGCCGCCGATGACGCCCTGGCCGAGGTCAGAGTAGGTTTCATTCAGCCATGCGGTCAGGCCGATGCCTCCGGGAACCGAGTCCAGCTCGGCGATGATCACGCCGTCATCGGTCAGCACCAGGTCGGGGCGCAGCACGGCGGGCAGGTCGTTTTTCCAAAGCTGGTTACGCCCCAGCTCCACCACCCGCGCCGGCTTGCCCTGGTCGAGCAGCCGGGAGACCCAGCCGAGTTCCTCGCGGCCGAGGCTTTCGAAATAGAGGTCATTGCAGGCGCGCTGAAAGGCCCTCAGGGCGGGGCCGAGGGCCAGAACCAGGGCGCGGGTTTCCGGCTTCAGCGGAAAAGCCTCGGGCGAGAGCAGCCAGTCCTTGTCACGAAACATGCCTTCGGCGGGCATGGCGCTGCGAATCCTGGCGATGCACTCAGCAGATGACATGGCGGATCGGAGACGGGCCTTACAGGCGGGTGATCACGTCCTTCGGCTCAAAGCGGACCTTGGGCAGGGAGGCGTAGCGGTCATCTGCGCTGCGGTAGCCTGCGGGGCAGAGGACCGAGGTGGTGTAGCCGGTGGGTTCCAGGCCGAGAACCTCATCGAACTTCGCAGGAATGAAGCCTTCCATCGGGCAGGTGTCGATGCCGAGAAGGGAGGCGGCGAGCATGAACTGGCCGAGGGCGATGTAGCTTTGCAGACGCGCCCAGTTTTCCAGCTGGCCCCTGGCCTCCAGACCTTCACGGAAGCCGAGCACCATCTTGCGGAAACCTGCCAGGGCGTCGGCGGTGCCGCCGCGGACCTCAATCATGCGGGCGATGTTGGCATCGACGTGCTCAATGCTGACCGCCTTGGGCACGGTCAGGACGACGAGATGAGAGCTGTCAGCGACCTGGCGCTGGTTCCAGGCATGAGGCACCAGCCTTTCACGAAGCTCCCTGTCCTGGATCACGAGGAATTTCCAGGGCTGCAGGCCGAAGCTGGAGGGGGTCAGGACCAGGGACTGCTCAAGGGTGTTCCAGGTTTCATCCGGGATGGTTTTGGAGGAATCGAAGACCTTGCAGGCGTAGCGCCAGTTGAGGGCGGAGAGGATGTCGGGAGTCATGGGCGGGAGTGGGATACGAGCCAGTTCATCGGCCGGACTCCGGACACGTCAACTGCTGGATCAGGCCGCGGGGTTTCTGCGCGCCACCAGCTCCCAGATGCCGAGCACATGCTCCCAGCGCCGGATGGCGGTGTCGATGAGGAAGAGGAGCAGCAGGGCGATGACCAGGGAGGGCCACAGCTCGACATACTGCACGGCCCGCGTGCTGTTGAGGTCGGGCAGTTTTAAGGCGGTCAGCAGCGTGCCCCCGGAAACCTCCACCGCCTGATGGAGCAGGGTTTCATTGATTGTGCCAAGGCTGGCCTCACTGCTTGGATTATGCACGAGCCCGGCGGAGATCATCTCGGCTCCACTCTGGGCGCGGATCAGGTAGACTCCGGGTTCATCCGGTTTGAAGACGCTTTCATAAAGTCCCGGGCCGGTCTGGCTGAGAACCAGCTTTTGGACAGGCTTCAGGGGGGCGCCCAGGGCGTCGGCGGCCACAAAAAAGATTTCAGCCTCGACACGGGCGTCGTTGGTTCGCGTGCCGGCATCCTGCTGAAGGTCGACGCGAAGCCTTGCCTCGTCGCCGTCCATGGCTGTGGAAAGGTCCATGTGCCTGCCTTGAGGCGGACGTGCGGTTTCCCGCAGGACCTGGGACCAGAAGCGGCTGAAGCCAGGCCAGCGGGTGATCCACAGCGAGGCCCAGCGGCTTTTCGCGTCGCTGGTGAAGGCGGTGACCTTGCCGAGCCCGTAGCGCCAGTGCGCCAGCAGCGGGTCGCCAAGATCCGTGACCAGCGGCACCTGGGCCGTTGCCTTGCGCAGCGTCTTCACATAGCCGAGCAGGGCGGGGGAGTCCCACTTTTCGAAGCCTGTGAGCATGGGGTGTTTTTCCACGAACTCCGGCTCGAAGGGCTCCTCACGGATCATGCGTCCGGTGTGCATGAGGGTGTCCTGGGTGAAGATGCGGGTGATGGTGCCCGCATCCATGGTGCTGTAGCCCTGGCCTCCGCCCGCGCTGGCGATGGCCTGGAGCAGGGCCACATGCGAACCTTCGCCGATGGCCACGGTGGAGATGGTCATGCCTTCGCCACGGCACTGGGAGGCGAGCCCTTCATAGCCGCTGCCGGAGGTCTGTCCGTCGGTGAGGATGATCATGTGCTTCACCTTGGCCTTCACCCGCTGCAGGGCGGTGCGGGCCTGCTCAAAGGCGGGCTGGAGGTTGGTGCCGCCTCCCGAGGCGACGGCGGCGATCTGCCCGGCCACGGCGCCCGTGGACGTGAGGCGTGTCATCGGGGCGACCACATGCGCCTCGCTGTCGAAGGCATAAACGCCGATGGAGTCGTTTCTGCCGAGGACTTCGGCGGTGGCGATGGCGGCGCTCTTGGCCATCTCCAGCTTTTCGCCGGCCATCGAGCCCGAGCGGTCAATCACGAGGGCGACGGCGGCGCTTTGCTTCTCCTCCTCGTCGGGCGCCTTCAGCCGGACGGGAAGGATGTCCTCGATGGGGGTGCGGTAGTAGCCGCCGACACCAAAGCTCTGCTGTCCGCCGAGCATCAACAGGCCGCCGCCCAGCTTGTCCACATAGTCGCGCATGGCGTTCATCGTGGGTTCGCCGAGCTGGTGGGCCGGCACATCGCTGAGAATGATGCCGTCATAACCGGAGAGGGCCTCCAGGGTGCCTGGAATGCCGCCGGGTTGACGAAGTTCAAGCTGCACGCCCTCCTTTTCCATGGCCTGCATGAGGTAGCTGCCTTCGGCGGGATCGCCTTCGATGCAGAGAAGCCGGAGCCTTCCGCGCACATCCACCAGGGTGAGGGCGTTGTTGTTGGCGGGCAGGGAGTCGCCGGCGACATCGTCGAGAACGGCTCGGTATTTGTAGATGTTCCGGACGCCGGGGGTGCGGGTGAAGGTTTCTGTTTGGGGCCTGCCCGGGTACAGCGACACCTTTCGCTGCTCAACCTGGACGCCGTTTTCATAGAGCTTCAGCGTGGCGCTTGCGGCGATGGTGGACTCAAGCAGGGCGGTGAGCTTCAGGGTGGCTCCCTCGGTGAGGCGTGAGCGGTTGGGAGTGAGCTGAAGAACGCGGGCATCAGGCCGCTGGGGGCCGGCGATGGGAAGGGCATGCAGGCGGGTGCCGGCGACGGCGGCATTGCGGGCGGCGTCAATCAGGCTGCCGCGGGTTTCGTGTCCGTCTCCGATCATCACCAGGTCACGGCTGGCGCCGGCCGGGAAAAGGGCGAGGGCGTAATCAATGGCGGCGGCGTAGTGGCTGTCACCGCCGTTTTCTTGCTGCCATTCGATGATGGCCGCAGGATCCGGAGGAACCCGGGGATCCATCAGCTCAGGCTGGCCTCCCAGCCGAACTAAAAATGTGTCCGTGGTCTCGCCGGCCTGCCTTTGCAGTTCTTGTGCGGAATCCAGCGCCTTCTGCAAGCCCTCCGCGCCCATGCTCTGGCTGGCGTCGATGATGATGCCCAGGGCCTTCCTTCCCGTGTGGGTCACCCTGGCCGGACCCGCCAGGGCCAGCAGGGCGAGAAGGAGGATCACGGCGCGGGTGATGAGCAGCAGGCGTTTCCTGAGCCCGTGCATGGGGTGGGCGGACCGGGCTTCAAACCACAGCAGCAGCGCGAACGCCGGCACTGCGAGCAGGAGAAGTTTCGGGTGGGCCCAGTCCATCAGGAAGAATCAGGCCGACTTCATCACGGCGTGCCGCTTCTGCAACCGGGTTTATGCCGGATGAAGGTGTCAGCCCGCCGGATGAACCAGGGTTGACACCCCCTGACAAGCCTGCAATCTCACAGGGCGTCCAGGCAGGCCATGACGGACGTTGAACCCAGGTCCCTGCCTTTTCCTTTCACCCCCCATGCATTCCTCCATCGAACTCAAGCGCGAAGTCGAAGCCGTCCAGATTCCCAGCGGTGAAACCATCAAGCTGCCCCTGGGCCTGAAGGTGATCATCACCCAGTCGCTCGGCGGGACCTACACCGTGGCGACGGACTTCGGCCTGGCGCGCATCAGTGCGAAGGATGCGGACGCCCTGGGCATTGACCCGGAGGCGGAGAAGAAGGAGCAGGAGAGCTCATCCTCGAACGTTCCTGAGGATGCCAGCGACCTTGAGGCCCAGGTCTGGAACCAGCTCAAGAACGTCTATGATCCGGAAATCCCCGTGAACATCGTGGACCTGGGCCTGGTGTATGACTGCCGGGTTGAGCAGACCGAGGACGGCAAGAACAAGGCCGTGGTGAAGATGACGCTGACCGCCCCCGGCTGCGGCATGGGGCCGACGATCGCCGCCGACGCCCAGAGCCGGATCATGACCATCGAGGAGATGGACGACGCCGCCGTCGAGCTCGTCTGGGAGCCGGCCTGGAACCAGGGCATGATCTCCATCGAGGGCAAGATGAAGCTCGGCATGATCTAAAGACCTAACCAGCTTTCTGCCATGGCCCGCTTCAAGCCTCCCGGCCAGTGCCCCGTCTGCGGTGAGTGGGTGCCGAGGGGGGCCGTCGCCTGTGATGAGTGCGGCTCCTGTGCGAAGTCAGGCTGGAACGTGGATGCGCTGGAGTCGGACGGGCTGGACCTGCCGGACGACGAGGCCTTTGACTATGATGACTTTGTCCGCCGGGAGTTCGGCGGCGGAGGGGCGCCCCGGGACATGAGCCCGGGGAGTTTCTGGAGGGTGGTCGCCCTCATCGTGCTGGGGGTGCTGGTGATCGGCTGGCTGATGGCAGCCCGCTGATTGATTCAGGCGGCAGCGGGAACGGAGGGGATGCCGATGCCGACATCCACGTCGGCGTTGTAGTCGACACCTTCCAGCCCGAAGCCAAACAGGCGCAGGAAGCTGCTCTGATAGCCTTCGAAGTCACCCAGTTCGGCCAGGTTTTCCGTGGTGACGATCTTCCAGCGGTCATCGACCAGCTTCTGGACATCGGGCGCCATCTCCCAGTCATCGACGCGGATGCGTCCGGCTTCATCGGGCTGAGGACTGGCGCCGTTGTAAAGGCGTTCGCGGAAGAGGCGGTCCATCTGCTCGATGGTGTCCTCGTGGCTGCCCTGGGCCTTCATGACCTTGTAGAGCAGGGAGATGTAAAGCGGAACGACCGGGATGGCGCTGCTGGCCTGGGTGACCAGGGCCTTGTTCACGGAAACCCAGGCCTTGCCGCCCAGCGGGGCGAGCTTGGCGTCGAGGCTGCGCTGGGCGCGTTCGACGTCCTCCTTGGCACGGCCGATGGTGCCGTTCTTGTAGATCGGCCAGGTCAGTTCCGGCCCGATGTAGCTGTAGGCGACGGTCTGGGTGCCGGGGGCGATCACGCCGGCTTCGAGCAGGGCGTCGATCCACATCTCCCAGTCTTCACCGCCCATGACGGCGACGGTCTGGGCGATCTCATCCTCGTTGGCGGAGTCGAGGGTGACTTCGTTGACTGCCCCGGTGCCGGTGTTGAGGTTTTTGTTGGTGTAGCTCTGGCCGATGGGCTTGAGCACGGATTTGAACACCTCGCCTGATTTTGGGTGCGTGCGGCGCGGGGAGGCAAGGGAGTAGATGACGCAGTCCACCTGGCCGAGGTCGGCCTTGATGGCGGCGATGACCTCCTGCTTCATGGCATCGGAGAAGGCGTCACCATTGAAGGAGCGTGCGTAGAGGCCGGCGGCGCGGGCTTCATTTTCAAAGGCGGCCGTGTTGTACCAGCCGGCCGTGCCGCAGCGGTCCGCCTCGCCGGGCTTTTCAAAGAAGACGCCGATGGTCGCGGCATTGCCACCGAAGGCGGCGGCGATGCGGGAGGAGAGGCCGTATCCGGTGGAGGCTCCGATCACGAGCACCTTTTTGGGAGCGCCTGCGACAGGGCCGCGGCCTTTGACGACGGCGATCTGTTCGGCGACATGCTTTGCGCAGCCGGCGGGGTGCGCGGTGGTGCAGATGAATCCACGGATTTTGGGGGCGACGATCATGGGGTGAAACGGGGTGGTCGGTGGGCCTTGGCCGACTCTTAGCTAGCAGCCCAAACCCTGGCGGCAACTTGTTTTGCGTTCAGCCCGGCCGGGCTCACTGACCGCCACCGAGCTCCTGATAGTAACGTTTCACCAGGTCGCGGAACGCAGGCGGCACCGGGTCTCGGTCAATGGGGACAGTGGGGTTTTTGGCATCACGCTTCGCCAGCTCCTCGGCCACGCGGTCACGCAGTTCCACGAGCGGTGTCAGAATGCGAAGCTGAAGATGGTCGGCCTGGGGCGCGAGATCGTTGCGGTCGTGGTTGATCTTCATCTCGCGGGCGTTGTCGAGCACCTTGGCGGCTTCGTTGCGCAGATCCGGCTGGTTGAGCAGTTCCTCGACATTGCGCAGCCGGTCGGCCCAGCGGTCATAGCCGTCACCAGTGAACGGACGGTTGTTCATGGTTTCAGCACCCTGGTCGAAGAAGAAGGCATCGCCGTCATCAGCACCTCCGGAGGCACCCGCTGCGCCACCGAGGCTGCGTTCACCCGGACTGCGGGGCTGGGAAGAACGATCTACAGCAAGCTGCTGAGACGAACGCTGACGCCCCCCCGCAGACGGATTACCGGAGGGTTCGCCCGCCCCTTGGGCCTGACCTTGGGCCATGCTTTCTTTTTGGTTAGGCTGTCCAGGTCGAGTTTTGTCAGGACTTTCGGTGGAGGCTGGCTTGTCGGTTGAGGATGCGGTGCTGTTTTCCTGGCCTGAAGCTCCCCTGCCCTCTTCGTTCTTCCCGGCGGATGCTGTTTCCGAAGAGGGCTTGTCCTGGGCCGCGGAGCCCTTTTTGCCTGCCTCCGCCGGGCTGGAGCCCTCCTTGGGGGCGGTCTGTTCGCCGGCTGCTTTTCCGCCCTCCTCCTTCGCCTCGTCGATCAGCTTGTCCAGCTCCGCACGGGCCATGCGCAGGGCCTCCGTCTCGCTGCCAAGGACGCTTTCCGCCGCCTTGTCCACGCCCTGCTGCAGGTTTTCGACCAGGCTGCCGGCCTTGCGTTCGGCTTCCTGGGCTTCGGCACGCTGGCCGTAGCGCGACTGCATGCGCGCCTCATCAAGGTGCTCTTCAAGCCCGCCGGTCCTGGCCTCCCGGACCGCTTCATAGAGCCGGCGGTGAAGCAGTGGGTTGCTGCCCTCGGCCTGCTCGCTGACGCGCTTCATGTTTTCCAGGAGCCCGGCCACCTTTTCCTGCTGCTCCTGGATCTGCCTGGCGACTTCGCCACCCTTGAGCATCTGGTCGAGGCTGGCGCTGGTGTCGTCCTTCGGACCGTCGGGCGTCTTCTGGTTTTCCAGGGTTTCGGAAATCTGCCTCTGCTTGTCCGCCACTTCACGTGCCTGCTGGCGCATCTGCTTCATTTCCTCGGTGAACCTGCGGGCGGTCTTCTGCTTGAAGTCCTCCTGCATTTTTTCCAGTTCGCGCTGGGCGCGGGTGGCGGAGCTGGCGGCTTCGGAGAGCTTTTCCTGCTTCAGCTTTTCAGCGGCGTCGTTGACCTGTTCGCGGGTCTGCTCCAGCTGCTGCTTCGCCTCCGCCATGCTGGCGGCGTTCTCGGGCTTCTCCATGCGCTGCTGAAGGTCGTCGATGTCGCTCAGGAGCTGCTGCTGCTCCTCCTCCAGTCGTTTGAGCTGGTTCTGCAGCTCCTCCTTTTTCTCCTCGGTTTCCGCCTTGGCGAGCTGGTTCTGCAACTCCTTCATCTTCTCCGCCAGGGCCTCCTGGCGCCTGGCCAGCTCCTTGAGACGGTTCAGCACCTGCAGGTTTTCCTGTTGTTCGGCAGACTGCTCCTCGCCTGCCTGCTTTTCCTCCTCGTAGCGCTGCTCCTCCTGCTTCAGCTCCAGGTTCATGAGCTGGTTCTGCATCTGCTTCTGTTTTCCGGAGGCGGTCTTGGCGGACTTGGAGCGCATGATCATGTGCTCGCGGCCCTGGGCCTGATGCAGCCATTCCAGGGCGCCTTGCTCAAAGGCGAGCGCCTGGTTCAGTGACGCACGCTTTTTTTGTTCGGCCGCCTGCTCAAGCGGGCCGAGGGCGTCCTTCATGCTTTTCCAGGCCTCGGTGAGGGCGTTTTTGACCTGGGTGTCCTCGGCCTTTTCCATGGCCTCCTTGGCCTGCTCAAGCGCCATGCCCTGGGACTGATGCACGACGGCGGCGTCGGGCGCGGCGTTTTCCATGGTTTTGCCGGCGCTGGTTTCGCGCACGATGCGCCAGGTGGCGTTGACAATCTGCTTCTGCAGCTCGACGAGCTTGTCGGTGTCGCCCTTCGGCTCCTTGCCGGGTTCACCGGGCGGTGAGTCGCCTTCGCGGAAGATGTCTTCAAAATGGCGCACCTCGGCGAAGAACATGTCGCTCATGGCCCGCCGGACCTCGCCCTGGGGGCCGGTGTCCTCGGCCCAGAAGTGGTAGCTGACGAGCTGGCGGGGCTGGGTGGACTCGCCTTCGAGCGCCAGCAGCTCCTTCACCTCCTGCTTTTGGGCGGGTGCCGTGGGGCCGTGCTTGAAGACGACCTCCCGGGTCCGGCCGGCGATGCTGAAGCTGGCGCCGCTGCGGCTGACGCCCAGGTCATCCCAGACGCGGGCCTCGACCGGCAGCTCCTGGATCTGGGAAACCTGCACGTCGCGCTTTGGGAAGACGACCTCGATCTTCGCGAGCTGGTTGGTCTGCACGGTGACGGTGATCCAGGGCGGGTTCTTGTTGGCGCGCTCCCTGTCATCGACAAGATGAACGCGCCACTTCTGCGACCTGTCCGCCCCCAGGGTTGCGGTGAGCAAAGTTGGATCGGCTGCGGAGGGCTTCAGGGGCAGGATGGTTTTGTCCTCGCCGAACAGCTCGGCGTCCTTGACCGGCTTGTTCACCTTGAGCGTGAACTCGATCCTGCTCCCCTCATGAGCCGAGACCTTCATCGTGTTGCGGATTTCACGCGAAGGCAGCCGGGTGTAGGCCGGCGGGGTGATCTTCACGTCCACGCGTTCAAGCGCAGGATGGACGAAGGTGGTGATCCGGTGCTCGCGCGATTTTCCGTCGCTGAACGCGACATGATACAGCGCATCCTTGTCCACCCGCGTGATCATGCCGCCGAAGACCTTTTCATCGACGGTGAGGCGCATGGGGATGCGGTCGCGCTCGCCGCCGTCCGGCTCATTGACCAACAGGACCGCCTCCGCCGGCACGTCGCCTGCAAAGGCCGCCTCGACGACCAGGCGCGAACCCTTTTCGATTTCGACATCGCCGGGGGTGATCGTGGCCGCGTAGGCGGGTGCTTCCGGGGCGGGCGGGGTTTTTGCGGAGGCTGCGGCCCTGGGCCTGTGGTCGTGACGCCAGACCGAACGGCTTGAGATGAAGATGCAGGCGACCAGGAGCAGCGTGACGACGACCAGGTTGCGCGATCCCCAGGCGGCCTCGCGGCGGCCGAGGAGGAGTTTTTTCCAGTCCCTGGCGGCTGCGGCGTCGGAGCACTGGGAGATGACCCGCCTTTCCAGAAAGGTGGGTTCGGATTTTCCCAGCAGTTCGGCGGCTGTGACGGCCAGGCCGTTGAGCTCCGGGTCCTTTTTCTCCAGGACGCGTGCAAGCTCGACAGGGGAGGGCCTGCGGCGATGCCTCCACCATGAGAGGACGGCCGCCGCCGCGAGCGGCAGCATCAGGAGCGGCAGAAAGCGGACACGCACGCCTTTGGGCAGCCACTCAGGGTGCAGGCTGACGACCGCCAGGACCATGCAGAGCGCAAGGTGGAAGAGGATGACGAAGCGCTGCCTCAGCAGCTTCTGGAGCGCTGCGGCGCTGTCCCGGAACTTTTCCCTGAGGATCTCGGCTTCGATCATGGCTTGAACCTGGTTGGAGTGGTGGGCGGCGGCCTCGGCCGCGAGTGGGTGCTTTTGGTTAGGCGGGGCGGGGCCGTGCGGGTGTTGAAGGCCGGGTTCCGGCGGCAAGCCAGGTTTCCAGGGCGAGCAGCACGAGCAGAAGGGCAAGCAGCCAGGCCCAGGCGCGCTGGCGGCCCTCCTCCTCATTGAGGGCGAGCCGCTCCCTGGCGGCGGCACGGGCCGCCACCGAGGCGGCGTCCGCCTCGACACGGACGCCGAGTTCGCGCAGCACGGCCGGATCCATCGGTGCGACGCGCCCCTCGTCGGGAGCGATGTTGACGGCGAGCTGCTCCGAGGTGCCGCCGTCTCCGGAGAGGGTGAAAAGGCCCGGCATCCCGGCGCTGAAGCCTTCCCCAGGCTTCAGCGTGCGCGAGCCTCCGCCGGGCAAGGTGAGCGTGGTCCGGTTCTGGTTAGGCAGCAGGTCTCCGACCAGCCATGACGCAGGGCGTTCGTTGCGGAACCCGGCCGCCTCAAGCCAGCCATAGAGCAGCGGGACGAACTTGGTGCTGAGGGCGAGCTGGCTGTCCGCCGGGTGCCAGCCGCTGGTGAGCATCAGCAGGGTTCCGCGGCCATCGACGACCCGGGCGATCATGGCCGGGTCACCGTTGTCAAAACGTGCCGGGACCGTGAAGCCGCCGGCTGCAGGAGGGGTGACGCGGCGATGATGCCAGAAGCGCAGCTTGGTGAAGTCGCGCAGGCGTTCATCGTCGAAGGGACGGAGCAGGGGATGGGAGGTGTCCACCTCGGCCAGCATGGCATAATCTTCCGACGGGCCGGCCGGGAGCTGGCTGATCTTCCAGCCTGCGGCGGCGGCTCCGGTCAGGGTTTCAAGGTCCCCGGGCGTGGTGCGATCCGTGATCACGGCGACCACAAACCCGCCTGAGCTGAGGTAGTCGCGCAGGCTGGCCTTTGGCAGCGGGCCGGCGAGGAAGACCATCTGAACATCTTCAGGAAGGGGGGCGGTGCTTTCCGGCAGCACGATGAGTTCAGGCCGAAGAACCGGCGTCGGCTGCAGCGCGCGGCTGAGGTAAAAAAGCGGGCTGGAGGCCTCGTTACGCGTTTTGTCATCACCGATGAAGGCGATCTTCACCTTTCTTGGCTGCGGGGGGGCGATGTGGACCGTGTTGTCAAAGTCCCAGGCGTCACCGTTCAGGGTGACGGAAGAACCGGGCTGGGGAACACTGATGACCCGGCTGGCGCCGGGAGGAAGATGACCGTTGATCGGCGGTGTGGTATGGAGGCTGAATTCCGAAACCTTGGAGCCGCGGGTGTTGCTGACCCTGAGGCGAGTCATGCCCGGCGAGGCTGCCTTTCCGGAGGTTTCAGGCGCGTTTGCGGCGAGTGACAGCGTGAGGTTGTCGAAATCCGGGGCCTCGATCCGGTGGACCTCGACAGTGATGTTTTCCGGCCAGACCTGGCTGCGCAGGGCCTCGATGTCCGAGCCTTCCTGCAGGTCTGAGATGAGGACGATGCGCCGGGTCATGCCGCGCAGGTCCGGTGTGCGGCTGAAGATTGCGCAGGCCTCGACCAGCGCAGAGCCGAGGTTGGTGGAGGACCAGCCGGCCTGAAGCTCCGCAAGCCTCTGCTTCAATGACGAAGTCCGGGCCGAGGCGGAGGTTCTGTCTTCATCGAAGGACCAGAGCAGGCGCAGGTCCTTCGCAAAGAGGGCGACCGCCGCCCGGTCACCGGATTCAAGTCTGGAGATGCGCCGCAGGGCTTCATCCCCGGCCAGCCGCCAGAGGTCCCCGCGCCGCATGGAGGCGCTGTCATCCAGAAGAAGGAGCGTGGCGTTGCGAGGAGCGGTGGAGGCATCGTTTTCAGCACGCCAGACAGGCCGTGCAAACATCAGCGCCAGCAGGATGAGGAGGAGGCAGCGCAGGAGGAGAAGGAGCCAGTTTTCCAGCCTTCTGCGGCTGACCGGCACGGGCGTCTGCGCCTCCAGAAACATCAGGGAGCTGAATTCCACCCGGTCCTGCGGCGGCCGGCGGCGCAGATGCATCAGAATCGGCGCGATGACCGCGCCGGCGCCGAGCAGGTAGAGGGGGAAGAGCCAGGTCATGAAGGTAGGATGCGACAATCCTGCGAGCAAAAGCAAAACCAATCCGGCGGGAATCGGCGCAGCGGGAGATAGAACGCTGGGGCAGGCGTCCTGCTGGCATTGAATCGGCGGGGGGCGGGCCCGGCGCACGGACAAGCCCGGCCGGACTAACCTTCTTTTTTGCAAAAGATTGCGCGCGTCCTGCCGTTTCAGGCGCCGAAAGCCTTCCCGTGCCATGAAGACCACCCCCCTCCTGCTTTCTGCAACCCTGCTTGCCTGCTGCCTCCAGGCCGCCGTGCTTCCCGAGGCTGCCAGGGTCGACCAGCTGCTCGCCGAAGGCTGGAAGAAGAACGGCCTGCAGGCCAATGCTCCCGCGCCTGACGAGGTGATCGTGCGCCGGCTCTACCTCGACATCGCCGGGCGCATCCCGACCGTGGAGGAGACGGAGTCCTTCCTGCGCTCCAACGACCCGCAGAAGCGTGCGAAGCTGATCGACCAGCTGCTCGCCGGCGACGGTTTCACGAGCCACATGTTCAACTACTGGGCGGACGTGCTGCGCATGACGGACAACGTCAAGGGCAGGCTCACGGCCGAGGCCTATGAGGAGTGGATGAAGAAGCAGCTCAAGGCCAACACGCCCTATGATGAAATGGTGCGCAGGCTCATCACCACCGAGGGCGGCACCTGGGACAGCGGCAGCATCGGCTTCTGGATGCGCGACGAGAACAAGCTCGACCACCTGGCCTACACCGTTCAGGTCTTTCTTGGCACCAGCATCGTCTGCGCCCAGTGCCACGACCACCCCTTCGACAAATGGTCGCAGATGGACTACTACGGCATGGCTGCGTTCACCTACGGCATGAACACGCGGGGAGGCGGTAACGACTACCTCAAGTTCAAGAAGCCGGGTGAGCTGGACAAGGAGGCCATGAAGGCCATGACCAAGGAGGAGCGGAAGGAGTACGCCAAAAAGATGCGTTCGGACAAGGAGCAGCAGCCCAAGGTGGACAAGGAGCAGCTCAACCAGGTGCGCCAGGTCATGGGCGACGTGATGAAGCCGCTGCGCTACACCAACATCAGCTGGCAGGACGGAAAGCTGCCCGCGCTTCCGCATGACTACAAGTACAGCAACGGCAGGCCTGGTCAGCAGATCCAGCCCAAGGTCATGTTTGGTCATGAGGCCGCGCCGCTGGGAGGCGAGACCACGCTGGCCGCCTTTGCGCGCTGGATGACCAGCCCGGAGAATCCGCGCTTCACCACCGTCATCGCCAACCGCATGTGGAAGAAGGTCTTCGGCCTCGGGCTCATCGAGCCTGTTGATGAAATGACGGACTCCACCGTCGCCTCCAACCCTGCGCTCATGGAGTATCTTGCGAGGCTGATGATCGAGAAGAAGTACAGCCTGAAATCCTTCCTGCGCGTGCTTTACAACACAGAGGCCTACCAGGGCATGGCCAGCACCCGGGAGGTGGCGGTTGGCGACACCTATCACTTCACCGGCCCGCTTCTGCGCCGCATGAGCGCCGAGCAGGTCTGGGACTCGCTGGTGACGCTCACCGCCGGCAACGTCGATGACATGGTCGACACGGACAACGACCGCCTGCACCAGTATCTGGACGACCTGGCCTTCTTCCTGAACACCGTGAAGTCCAAGGGGGTGGAGGGGCTGATCCAGGTCTCGAAGGATGCCTCCGCACGCCTTGCGGCCAACCAGAAGGAGCTCGCCGACATGCGCGCCCGGCTTGCCGCAGGCAAGGAAAAGGAGGGCGGCATGAGCGCCATCGACAGCAAGCAGCTGGCGCAGCAGGCCAGCAGGCTCCGTCGCGAGGCGGGCCAGGACATTCTGGAGGCATTGCTCGGCGAGGACCGTGCCAGCGACCTGCGCCGCGGCTACAACGCCAGGCAGGCTGACTCGAAGAAGGCTCCGATGATCGACAAGGAAAAGCTTGCCAGCATGGGCAAGGCCGAGCGGAAGCGCTACCTGGACGAGCTGAAGAAGACCGCGAAGAACGTGCAGGGCTTGAACGTCCGCGCCTCCGAGCTGCCAAGCCCGGCGCGTGCGGGACACCTGCTGCGCACCTTCGGGCAGAGCGACCGTGAGGTGATTGAAAACGCCAGCGCCGACGCCTCGGTGCCCCAGGCGCTCACCCTGCTCAACGGCCCGGTCGTGCAGGCCGTCACCAGCCCGGTGTCGAGCCTCAGCCTGCATCTTGGCAAGGCCGGCTCCGCCGAACAAAAGATGGATCTGCTTTACACCGCGCTGCTCAGCCGCAGGCCGACGAGCCAGGAGCGCGCGGTTCTTTCCGGAGTTCTCGCCGAGCGCGGCCCCCGCGCCGTCGAGGACGTCACCCACGCGCTGCTGACAGGATCGCAGTTCCTCTTCATCCAGTAGGCAGGGCAGCCCCCGTTCATTCAGAAAGGACCCATCCATGAATCCGACACGTTTCACCACTGACGACTCCAGCCGGCGCGACTTCGTGCTCGGGCTCGCCAGGTCCTGCCTGGGCGTCTCCATGCTGCCGCTGCTTGAGGGCAGGGCGGGCGCCATCTTTGACGGCAGCTCCAGGGCGAAGCAGGTGCCGACCGCCCGCAACGTGATCTACCTCTACATGTCCGGAGGCATGACGCATCTAGACACCTTTGGCTGCGTGCCCGGCGCCGACACCATGGGCGAGACGCAGGTGATCAGGACCAGCGCCGACGGCATCCAGATCGGGGGCGGCCTGCCGACGGTGGCGAAGTTCATGCATCGTGCCACGGTGATCAACGGCCTGACCAGCACCCAGGGCGCGCATGAGCAGGGCAACTACTTTCAGCACACCAGCTACACACTGAGGGGCGGCACACGGCATCCGACCATGGGGGCCTGGCTGCAGAAGTTCCAGGGCAAGGGCAATCCTGACCTTCCCGGCACGGTGGTGATCAGTGACAACAGCAAGCACCCGGGCGGCGGGTTCTTCGAGGCTTCCTTCCAGCCTCTGGTGATCAACGATCCCTCCACCGGCCTTCAGAACAGCCGGCGTCTGGCCGGTCTCAGTGAAGGCGACTTTGACTACCGCCTCGGCCTCAGCGCACGCCTGAACTCCGGGTTTGAGAAGGCCTACGACCAAAGCGCCGTCCGCGCCTACGCCGATGTCTATCGCGAGGCGGTGCGGGTGATGAAAAGCGCCGACCTCACGGCCTTTGACCTGTCCAGCGAGCCTGCGGAGCTCCAGGAGCGCTACGGCAGCGGCAAGTTCGGCCAGGGCTGCCTGCTGGCGCGCCGCCTGCTTGAGCATGGAGTTCGTTATGTCGAGGTCGGCAACGGCGGCTGGGACATGCACCAGGAGATCTACTCACGCCTTCCGGAGAAGATATCCGAGCTCGACCAGGCCCTGGGGGCGCTCCTGGGCGACCTGGAGTCGCGCGGCCTGCTGGAGGAGACGCTGGTGGTGCTGACGACCGAGTTCGGCCGCACGCCGAAGATCAACCAGAACGCCGGACGTGACCATTACCCGAAGGCCTTCTCCAGCGTGCTCTGGGGCGGTGGTGTCAAAGCTGGTTATGTCCATGGCAGGACCGACAGGGGCATCGAGGTCACCGAGGGCAAGGTGAGCGTTCCCGACTTCAATGCGAGCATTGGCTACGCCCTGGGCCTGCCGCTTGACCAGGTGCTGTTCTCGCCGAACAAGCGTCCCTTCACCGTCGCGGACAAGGGCCAGCCCGTGATTGACCTATTTGCGTGATTCACGCGGAGCCGCCGCATTTCACCTTGTCGCAGGCCGCCTCCCATGCAGCCTGGAGGCTGTGTTTCTGATGCCCCGAACCGTCCTTGTCGTCACGCTGTGCCCGCTGCTGAGCGGCTGTGGACTTCTGCCACCGCTGGGTGCGGGCAGGATGAAGGAGGACGTGGGGAGCCTGCACGCCACGGCTCCGGAAAAGTGGAGCGCCCTGCCAAAGATCGAGGCCTCGGCGGCGACGGGATGGCTGGGTGAGTTCAACAGCGCGGACCTTCGCCGGCTGGTTGACCGGACGATCGAGGCGAACCCGAGCCTCAAGGCGGCTGCCGCGCGTCTGACCCAGGCCCGGGCGGAGACGGTGCAGGCGGGTGCCGCCCTTTACCCGGAGATCGCCGGCAGCTTTGGGGCAAGCCGTCAGCAGGCGCCTGCCGGGCAGCGATTTACGGGTCTGAACCTCATCAACAACCGGTTCAGGCTGCCGCTGAACGTCTCCTGGGAGGTCGATCTCTGGGGACGGGTCGCCGACCAGCGCCGTGCGGCCAAGGCGCGTCAGTTTGCCGCCGAGGAGGATTATCACGGAGCGCGGCTTTCTCTGGCCGCCAGCACGGTGCGGACGGCGGTCACGCTGGCGGAGGCGCAGGCGCAGCTCACCCTGGCCGAGGAGAACGTCAGCACACGCCGGATGCAGCAGGTGATTTTGGAACGGCAGATGGAGCGCGGGCTGGATCCGGACCGGGCGGCCCTGGACGTCTCCCTGGGCAGGGCGGACCTGGCCCGCGCGGAAGCGACCGTGCAGCAGCGCCGGGCGGCGGTGGATCAGTCCCGGCGTGCCCTGGAAGTGCTCATGGGCGGTTATCCCGCCGGAGCCGAGCGCGGCCTGGGTGGACTGCCGTCGTTAAAGCGGGCCGTGCCTGCCGGGCTGCCCTCCGAACTGCTCCTGCGCCGGCCGGACCTGCGCGCCGCCGAACGGCGCCTGGAGTCGGCCCTTCACCTCGAGAGTGCGGCAAAAAAGGCCTTTTTGCCCAGCATCCGCCTGACAGGGGAGTACGGCCGCACCTCTCAGGAAACGGATGATCTCCTGGTGCCTGAGGCGGCCATGTGGAGCATTGCCAGCAACATCACCCAGAGCTTTTTCCAGGGCGGCCGCATCCTGGCCACGGTCAGGCAGACCCGGGCCCGCTACGAGGAGCAGCTTCAGACCTATGCCAACAGCGTCCTGACGGCCTTCCAGGAGGTCGAAACCGCGCTGGCAGCGGATGTTTTTCTCAGGGATCAGGCTGAAGCCCTGGCCCGGACAGCGGCGGAGGCCGAGCGTTCGGAAACCCTGGCCCGGGGACAGTATGAAAAGGGGCTGACGGACGTGCTGACCCTCCTGGATGCCCGGCAGAGGGCCTTTGATGCCCGCAGCGCTTTGAACGCCGTGCAGGCGCAGCGCCTGCGCAACCGGGCGGACCTGCATCTGGCTCTTGGCGGTGAGTTTTAAGCGGCAAAAGTTTTCTCCAAAACCAGGAAAAAACTCTTCCCGGCTGGCATGGGCTGTGCTCTATCGAAGCATCGCTTCCACGGGGAGGTTTGCATCCAACCCGTCAGGCAACCTCAAACCCAAGTCGAAACACCACAACCATGGCCAAATACAAACTCGAATACATCTGGCTCGACGGCTACGAGCCTGTCCGCAACCTCCGCAGCAAGACCCAGCTGAAGGACTTCGCCAGCTTCCCGAAGCTCGAAGAACTTCCGAACTGGGGCTTTGACGGCTCCTCCACCCAGCAGGCCCCCGGCGGCAGCTCCGACTGCGTGCTGAAGCCCGTGGCCGTTTATCCTGACAGCACCCGCAAGAACGGCGTCCTTGTCATGTGTGAAGTTTACAACGCGGACGGCACCCCCCACGCCTCCAACGACCGCGCCACGATCATCGACGATCCAAACGCCTGGTTTGGCTTCGAGCAGGAATATTTCCTCTACCAGGACGGCCGCCCCCTCGGCTTCCCTGAGTTTGGCTACCCCGCCCCCCAGGGCCCCTACTACACCGGCGTCGGCTACAAGAACGTTGGTGATGTCGCCCGTCAGATTGTCGAGGAGCACCTGGACATCTGCCTGGACGCCGGCATCAACCACGAAGGCATCAATGCCGAAGTGGCCAAGGGCCAGTGGGAGTTCCAGATCTTCGGCAAGGGTTCCAAGACCGCAGCCGACCAGGTCTGGGTCGCCCGTTACATCCTGATCCGCCTCTGCGAGAAGTATGGCATTGACGTTGAGTTCCACTGCAAGCCCCTGGGCGCCACCGACTGGAACGGCTCCGGAATGCACTGCAACTTCTCCACCGCCCACATGCGTGACGTCGGTGGCAAGGAATACTTCCTCGCCCTCATGGCCGCCTTTGAGAAGAACTGCCACGAGCACATCGCCGTCTACGGTCCGGACAACCACCTGCGCCTCACCGGCCTTCACGAAACCCAGAGCATCGACAAGTTCTCCTGGGGTGTGGCTGACCGCGGGGCCTCCGTCCGCGTCCCGCACAGCTTCGTCAACAACGGCTACAAGGGCTACCTCGAAGACCGTCGTCCGAACAGCCAGGGCAATCCTTACCAGATCGCCTCCCGCGTCCTCAAGACGATCGCGGAAGTGCCGACGAAGTAAGCCCGCCCGGGCTCTCAAGCCTGCCTCCCTCAAACGCCGCCTGGAAACAGGCGGCGTTTCTTTTTACACGGTGTTCGCAGGCAGTGTATTGAAATCTCCGGCCTTCTTCCTTCGTCTCCATCTGGTTCCTCCTTTATGCGCATCCTGGCCTTCCTCGCTTCTCTTTCCGTCCTGTGGAGTTCCGCCTCCGCCGCCTCGCGGCCCAATGTCCTTTTCGTCCTGTGTGACGATCTTCGCCCTGACGCCCTTGGCTGCTACGGCTCCAGGCATGTGAAGACGCCTCACATCGACCGTCTTGCCGGGGAGGGCGTGCGTTTTGCCAACACCTTCTGCACCACCTCCCTCTGCTCGCCCAGCCGCGCCAGCATCCTGAGCGGGCTTTACGCCCACACCCACGGCGTCACCAACAACTTCACCGAGTATCCCGCCTCGATGCCGAGCTTTCCCGGCATTCTTCATGAAAACGGTTATGCCACCGCCTACTTCGGCAAGTACCACATGGGGGAGGACAATGACGATCCCCGCCCCGGCTTTGATGTCTTTGTCACCCACAAGGGGCAGGGCAAGTATTTTGACACGGAATGGAACCTGAACGGCAAGGGCAGGAAGGTCATCCCCGGTTACTATACCACGGTCGTCACCGACCTCGCCCTGGACTGGCTGAAGCAGCAGAAGCCGGACAAGCCCTGGTGCGCCTTCATCGGTCACAAGGCGCCGCACAGCTTCTACACGCCGGAGCCGAAGTATGAGCACGCCTTTGACGACGTGCGTGTGCCGTATCCGGCGACCTCCTTCCAGCTTGATGACAAGCCGGCCTGGATCAAGCAGCGCCTTTACACCTGGCATGGCATCTACGGACCGCTGTTTGAATGGAGGAAAAAGTTCCCGGATGACCGTCCCGAGGCGGTGAAGGACTTCGAAAACATGGTGCACGGCTACTGGGGGACCGTGCTCAGCGTTGATGACAGCGTCGCCCGCCTGTGCGCCTGGCTGGAGGAGACGGGACAGCTCGACAACACCCTGGTCGTCTTCATGGGGGACAACGGCCTGCTTGAAGGCGAGCATGGCATGGTGGACAAGCGCACCGCCCATGAAGCCTCCCTGCGCATCCCGGCGGTGGCGCGTTTTCCAGCGGGACTCGGGCAGGGCAAGGTCATCCAGCAGCAGATGCTGACCGTCGACATCGCCCCGAGTGTCCTTGAGCTCTGTGGCGCTCCCGCCCTTCCCAAGTCCCATGGCAGGTCCTGGGTGAAGCTCGTCAGGGAAGGGGATCCTGACTGGCGCAGCGCCTGGTTCTATCATTACAACTACGAGAAGCAGTTCCCCTACACGCCCAACGTCCGGGCCATCCGCAGCGACCGCTGGAAATACATCCACTACCCGCATGGCGACGGCAGTCCGGATCGTCACATGGCCGAGCTTTATGACCTTCAGGCTGATCCTGGGGAGACGAAGAACCTCATCAGCAGGCCGGAGCTTGCCGCCACCGTCACTGAGCTCCAGGCCCGGCTGGCCAAGCTGATGCTGGACACCGGTCTCGACAAGACGACGGACAAAATGCCAATTGATGATGGGGTGAAGAGCGAGCTTCCAGACGCCAAAATTCGTTAACAGGGGTTGATGAATAGGGCTCTTAAAATTGAGAATCTGACAAATTCCTTGCGACTTCAGGCTTGCTGAATGGGTGGTTTTTCCGGATTTTTACCGTTAGTCACATATTTTGTGGCTTTTATATTCTCCCGTCACCAAGTCATGAAATCGCCATCCCTCTCCCGCGTGGTCCAAGTGCTGCCGCTCGTGCTTTCCGCAGCTCTCCTGACCAGTTGCAAGCTGCCTCCCAACGAGGCCATGCGTGTCATCCAGAGCAAAGGGCTCTTTGCCTATTGGGGCGGAGATTACACCGTGATTCAACCTGCGTCCTATTCGTCCGTTCCGCTGCTGACCGCCCAGGCCCAGTCCGCGCAGGATCTTCAGCAGAGGCGTTATGCGACCCCGCGTGCGGTGACCCCCATTCCCTACCGGACCACCTATCATACCAACAGGCATCTTCGTTCGGACTACACGCGCACGCCCAACCCTGCCAGGGCTGCCTCGGCAGCTGAGCCGATCCGCCGCAGTCCACGTCCTGAAGCGCCGGTTCCTCCGCTGTCGGACAGTGTCACGCCTGCACCGACGCCTGTGGCCGCTGCTCCTTCAGCCGCCTCCAAGGAAGCCGCCGCCATTTCGACCCCCACGCCTGCGGCGAAGCCGACGATGGAACTGCCCTATGGCTCCGCTGTGTCAGGGCGTCCTGGCATGGTGACGAGTCCCTATGCCCAGAGCCATCAGCTTGTGGACGTGACGGGCCTTGCTCCGGGTGACACGGTCAAGGATCCCTACACGGGCAAGCTCTTCCGCGTGCCACCTTCCCAGCAGGCGGCCGCCAAGGTGACTGGGGAAACCAAGGCCCCTGTGGCTGAAGCCCGTCCTTGAGCCGCTGCATCGCCGCAGTTTCCCGCAAGAAGCCGCCGCAAGACTGCGAGTTCATGGGATGATCCGTTTGCTCATCCCCTGCCTGTTCTGTCTGGCCACCAGTGTTGTGGCATCGGCCCAGGCGCCGATCCAAAAGTGGATCGACGAGGCCATCAAGGCGGGAGGTGGAGTGGTGACCATTCCTCCGGGCGAGCACGTTCTGCCTGCCGGGCTGCTGATCAAGGACGCCAAAAAGCTCGCCCTGCGGGGGCTGGAACGTGAGCAGTGCGTGCTCAAGCTGCCACCGCTGGCCTATGCCGAAAGCGCCGGGCCGGCAGTTGTCGGATCGACTCGCCTGAAGGTCAGGGCCGCCCGTGGATGGAAGCCGGGGATGCGGCTGCATTTGGAGGCGGATGGAGATGTCGACAGCTTCACCGGAAAGCCCAGGCCCTACGTTCTCGCGGTCATTGAGAAAGTGCTGGAGGATGAGTTCCTGCTGAAGGAGCCCATGAAGCATCCGATAGCCGCCGGCACGGTGATTCGTCATGAAGACGCACCCAACCTGATCGAGATCCGCGGAGCCTGTGAGACGATCGAGCTCACCAACCTGGTGCTGGACGGCGGCCGCGTCGACGGTGATCCGCCGGTGCAGGGCCATGCCCAGCTGTGCGGGGTGTTTGCCTCAGGTCAGTATGGTTATGAAAAGGGGCCCACAGGGCCGAAGCCGAGGGACATCACGGTGCGCGACTGCATCCTGCAGAATTTCTTTGGCCGCGGCGTCGCCTTCTACAGTGTCGTCAACGCAGGTGTGGAGCGCTGCAGCATCCGTGACTGCAACGACGAGGCGGTGGACTTTGACCACTTCACCGAGGAGGCGGTCGCGGCCGACAACCGCATCACCCGCTGCCGCATCGCCTTTGAGCTGAATGACGCCATCAAGTGCCTCGTTCGCGGCAATGAGGTCAGTGACTGCGGCCTGGGGCTGAGCCTCTGGCGCTGGTGCAGGCAGCCAGGGCTGAATGAGGGAAATGTCGTGAGATCGAACAGCTTTCGCAACATCCAGGGCAACGCCATCCAGGTCGCCACCGGCACCGCCAAGAACCGATTCGAGGGCAATGAAATCGAGGGGGCGGGACGGAACGGCATTTCGTTGTCCGGCTCAGGCCAGGTGCTGCGTGGCAACCGCATCCAGGACGTGAAGCTGAAGCCGCTGGTGGTGAACGAGGGCGAGCATGACATCCAGGACAGCGCCTCTGGAAAATGATGCTTGAGGAGGCCGGGGGCGCCCGTTAGAACCCGGGGCATGATGTCATCGTTTGTTCGTCTCTGCCTGTCCGCCGCCGCCGCCGCCGCACTTCTTCATGCCGAGACGCCGCGGCCGAAGCCGGAGCGTTTTGCCAAGGACATCCAGGCCTTCGCCAGCCAGCCTGCGGAGAAGGGCGGGATCGTGTTCACGGGCAGCTCCAGCATCCGCCGCTGGACGACCCTGAAGGAGGATTTTCCCGGCCTTCCCGTGCTGAACCGGGGCTTCGGCGGCAGCGTGGCCAACGACCTGAGCGTTCATGCCGAGACCGTGGTGTTCCGTCATGAGCCGAAGATCCTTGTCACCTACACCGGCAGCAATGACTTGAATGCGAAGCTCAGCGTGCAGGAGGCCTTTGAGGATTACACGAAGTTTCTTGAGCTCGTGCACCAGCGCCTGCCCGCGACACGGGTCATCCTGACTTCCGTGAAGATCTCAATCAGGCGCGAGGCGCAGATCCCGCAGGTCAGGGAGCTGAACCAAAAGCTCGAAAAATGGGCGGAAGGCAGGGGCTGGGTGCGGTTCCTGGACTGCCACAGCTACCTGGCGGACGCCGATGGCAGGCCGGTGCGCGCCTTCTTTGTCGACGACCTTCTTCACCTCAGCCCCGCCGGTTATGCCCGTTGGACGGAGATCCTTCTGCCGGTGCTGCGCGAGGAGTGGGCGAGGCTGAAGTGACGTGCCCGGGCGCAAGCAGGGCGGCAGGGAAACCCGGCCGCCCTGCTGAAAACCTGGCTGCCCGGAAAGGGGTCAGTCGATGAAGGAGCAGATGTACTCGCAGATGCCCGAGGTGACGCTGATGTCGAAGCCGGATTTGGCGGGAACGTCGAAGAACTGGCCTGCGGAATAGGAGGCGGTGGCATCACCTCCATCCAGCTTCACCTCGCAGCTTCCGGCGACAATTTCCATGCGCTCGGCCTTGTCGGTGCCGAAGTGGTAGCCGCCGGGGTAGATCAGGCCCAGGGTCTTCTTGCTGCCATCGGCGAACAGGATGCTGTGGCTGACGACCTTGCCGTCGAAGTAGACGTTGGCTTTGGCGATGGCGGTGACGTTGTCGAATTGCGAAGGAATGGCGGACATAGGGGAAGGGCGCGCAGGGTGGCGAGGCCTGCGGCTTGCGCAAGCCTGCGAACGAAGGGGGCAAGGCTGAGGTTTCCATGTCCTGCGGGAGATACATGATTCTCACTTTGATGCGTAAGCCTTGAAGGCCTGCCGAATGCCGGGCATCCTGCCTTGCGAAACATGGGGTGAGGCGCGAGGGTAAGGCTTTATGCAGGAAGCTAAAAACACCGCCCGATCCCTTGTCCGCCTGGGTTATGACGGACGGGTTTACAAGACCTTCCGGGGGCACCTGGCGCGTGAACGCTTTGAACATGAGGTGCGTGTGCTGAAGTATCTGGAAAAGCAGGGCTGCAGCTTTGTGCCCAGGGTGCTGGAGGCGGATCCGGAAAGCCTTCATCTGGTCACCTCCAACTGCGGCAAGCGCGTCGATCATCTGAGCGAGGACAAGCTGCGCCAGATCTATGCGGAGCTGGAGCAGTATGGCGTCCGCCATGAGGATCCCTACATCCGCAACGTCACCTATGACGCCCGGCAGGGCAGGTTCTGCCTGATTGACTTTGAGTTTGCCACCATCCTGGACCAGCCGGACCTGGGCCCTCCGCCCCCCGAGCCGGATCCGGCGGACATGGGGCCTCGCGGCTGGTAGGCCGGGTCAGTGTTTCGACTTCGGCTGCTTGCCTCGGACGCTCATGCGGAAGGGCACGCCGGGGGCGGGCCATTCCTGGCGGATGACGCTTTCCAGGAAGCGCAGGTAGCCTTCGGTCATCTTGGCGGCGCGGTTGGCGAAGAGCACGAAGTGCGGCACGGGCACCTGCGCGTTTTCATCAGTGTCATGAACCTGGGTGACGTAGAGCAGCTTGAAGGCGAAACGGCTGCGGCCGAGCGGGCCGGGCGTGTTTTCAATCGCCTCGTGCAGGAGACGGTTGAGCACGCCGGTGCCAATGCGGGTCTGGGCGCCGTTGCGGACGGCCTCAATCTGCACGAACAGCTTGCCGATGTTGTCCTTCTCCTTGGCGGAGATGGCGACCAGCGGGGCGTAATGGAGGAAGAAGAACTCGCGCCCCATCATCTCCTTGAGCTCCTCCAGCCGGTCCTTCTGCTTGGCGGTGGGATGGAAGAGGTCGAACTTGTTCATCACGAGGATGCAGGGCTTGCGTTCCTCGAGGATGAGCTGGGCGATCTTGCGGTCCTGCATCTTGGCGCCGTCGGCGCAGTCGACGACGAGCAGGCAGATGTCGGCGCGCTTCACCGCCTGGATGCTGCGCTGGATGGAGAAGATCTCGACCTCGGTGTCCACCTTGGCCGTGCGGCGGATGCCGGCGGTGTCGATGAGCTGGTAGCGCCTGCCGTTGTAGGTGCAGTGGATGTCCAGGCTGTCGCGTGTCGTGCCGGCGAGCTCGCTGACGATGGCGCGGTCCTGGCCGAGGATGGCGTTCACCAGGGAGGACTTGCCGGCGTTCGGGCGTCCGATGATCGCCAGCTTGAGCGGGCGGCTGCGCTGGCGTTCCTGCGCTTCTTTTTGTTCGGCCTCGGTGGTCTCCCTGAGGCCGAGCTTTTCGGAGATGGTTTCAACGAGGGCGTCGATGCCGTAGCCATGCACCGCGCTGACCTCGGCGATGTCCTCGAAGCCGAGCCGGGAGAACTCACCCGAGCCAAGGCGGCGTTTTTCAGAGTCGGCCTTGTTGCAGACCAGGATGACCGGCTTGCGGGTGCGCCGCAGCATGGCGGACAGCGTCTGGTCAATGGGGGTGACGCCTTCAAAGACGTCGACGACGAAGAGCAGCAGGTCGGCGACGTCGAGGGCGATCTCCGCCTCGGTCTGCACCTGGCCGGTGAGGACGTCGTCCGTGTTCGCCCCGATGCCTCCCGTGTCCATGATCTGGAAGATCTCGGGTCCGCGCCGGCATTCGGCGGTGATGCGATCGCGCGTGACCCCCGCCAGGTCGTGGACGATGGAGATGTTGAGGCCGGCGAGGCGGTTGAAGAGGGCGGACTTGCCCACGTTCGGGCGGCCGACAATGGCGACGGTTTTCATGGCGGTCAGGCGGGGGTGTTGACGCCCTGCACATCCGGCACCCTGGACGAATGTCAACCCGTCAGGCTTCAGCCGGCATGCTTCACCTGGCGGACGCCGGCGGCGAGGTTCAGGAAGCCGGAGATGGCGGTGAAGGCGCCCGCCAGGGCCGTGGGCCAGAGCAGGGCGGGCAGGTCGAGCATCAGCCAGAGCACGGCGCCGAACTGGGCGAAGGTGGCGACCTTGCCGGTCCAGTGCGCCTTGATCTCGCACTTTCCAACGAGGTGATCGATCAGGAAGGCGCCGCCGATGCTGGCCAGGTCACGGAAGATCACCAGGGTGGGGAACCAGAGGGGGAAGTGCTGTCTCCAGTGGGTGAAGCTGAGGGTGATGATGGCCGAGAGCAGCATCAGCTTGTCCGCCAGGGGGTCGAGGATGGCGCCAAGGCGGCTGGCCTGGTTGAAGTGGCGTGCGATGAATCCGTCCACGGCGTCGCTCAGGGCCGCCAGGGCGAAGACGGCGACGGTCCACCAGCGCAGGGATTCGTTGGGCAGGCCGGTGACGACGCTTTCACCGTAATACACCGCCAGGCCGATGAAGACCGGGATCAGCAGGATCCGGAAGACGGTGATCTGGGTGGCGAAGGTCACAGGCGGACCTCATAGCGCAGAAAACGGAAAGCCGACATTGGAAATCCGGTTTCTGAATGCTCCAGTACCGGTGATGCCTGTGTTTCGTTCCATTGTTTTTCCCAGCCTCTGCCTGCTGGCGCCGCTGATCCTGGGGGCTGCGCCCAAGCCCAGGAAGTCCGCCATGCCGGCCGGGGGGCGGCCGAACGTCTTGTTCATCATCGCCGACGACCTGCGCGACTATGCCGGCTGGATGGGCGGGCATCCGCAGGCAAGGACGCCCAACATGGACCGCCTGGCCCGGCTGGGCATGCGCTTCACGAACGCTCATTGCAACTATGCCCTGTGCAATCCTTCCCGCACCAGCCTGCTCACCGGCATGATGCCTTCGTCGAGCGGCGTCTTCGGCAACGAGCAGGACTGGCGGCGCAGCGTGCAGGTGGCGGGCAGGCCGACGCTGCCGGAGCATTTCAAGGCGGCAGGCTTCACGACCCTGGCGGCAGGCAAGCTTTTCCATGCCAACCATGGCGGGCCGGACGGACGGCTTGCCGGGTGGCATGGCGGGCGTCGTGGCTTTGAGCAGGACGCCGCCTGGGTCACGCGGTTTCCAGAACCGGGCGTGCAGATTCCAGACCTTCCGGTCCATACGGGGCAGAACTACAACGGGCTCAACATCTGGCACTGGGACTGGGGCAGGATTGACGTCCCGGATGAACTGACGGATGACGGGGCCGTCGTTGCCTGGGCCTCCGACCAGCTCCGCCGCAAAAGCAGCCGTCCTTTTTTCCTGGGCGTCGGACTCTACCGTCCGCATTCGCCCTGGTATGTGCCAAAGGCTTATTTCGACCTGTTTCCCCTCGATGCCATCCAGCTCCCCGAAGTGCGTGAGGACGACCTTGCGGATGTGCCTGCGTTTGCGAAGGCCTACGACAGGGAGGGCAGCCATCATGAGGTCATCCTGAAGCATCAGAAATGGAAGGAGGCGGTGCAGGCCTACCTTGCCAGCGTGGCCTTCTGCGATGCCATGCTGGGACGTTTGATCGATGCGCTGGAAGCCGGGCCGAACGCAGCGAACACCCTCGTGGTCTTCACCTCCGACCATGGCTGGCACCTGGGGGAAAAACGCCAGTGGCACAAGGGCGGGCTATGGGAGGAGGCGACCCGCGTGCCGCTCTGCATCGTGGCCCCTGGAGTGACCCAGCCGGATTCGGTCAGCGGCGAGCCGGTTTCCCTGATCGACCTTTATCCCACGCTCTGCGAGCTGGCGAAACTGAAGGCGCCTGATCATCTGGACGGCACCAGCCTGCTGCCGCTGCTGCGCGATCCATCGGTTCGCGGCAGGCGTCCGGCAGTCACCGTCATGGGCGGCGGTGAGCGAACCAGCTATGCGGCAAGGTCGGACCGCTGGCGCTACATTCGTCATGCGGACGGCAGCGAGGAACTTTACGATCATCAGGCGGATCCGCATGAGTGGAGCAACCTGGCTGCGCAGCCTGAGCATGCGGTGTTGAAGCAGGAGATGGCGGGTTTTTTCCCGCAGGAATTCCGCAATGCGTCCCGCACCGCCGCCGAGGTGGTTCCCGAGGCCTGCCCGGACGGCTCGGTTCATCTCAGCCTTCAATGCGGGGACACGCTTGGTGCGGACGAGGCCCCCCGGCTGAAGGGCAGAACCTTCTTCATCGAGGCGTCCTTTGACTATGATCCGCGAGTGGATCAGGACAGCTCGCTGCTGTCGCAGGGGGATTCCAAGCTGGGCTATGTGCTTCATCTGGCGGGCGGGAAGCCGGTGCTGACGGTGTTTCAGCAGGGCAGGGCGGTTGCGGTCACAGGGGATGGGCTTCAGCCGGGGCGCTGTCATGTGCGGGCCGGCATGGACCAGGACGGCCTGCTTTCCATCGCCGTGCCAGGAAGAAGCGAGATGCTGGCGAATGGCCCTTTGGCGGGCGGGTTTCCCGAGGATCCGACGGCTGGACTCGCCGCAGGCCGGAGCTTTGGCCCTCTGACGGTGAAGGAACATCCCAACAGCACTCCGTTTGACGGCCAGGTGCATCGGTTGAGGCTGACGTTGCTGCCGGTGCAGCCGCAGAATCCCACCCCGGAGATTGAGGTCAAGAAGCCGGTCAGGGCCGTGCCGGTGGAGGAGTGATGCGAAAGATGAGGCGGTCAATCGCCTGACGGATCGGCTTTTCCAGGTCACTCACCGGTATTTGGACAGTCCGGCGAGGTAGTCTTTGGCCAGGGGGGAGGCGGGGTTTTCGAAGAACTGCCGGGTGGGGCAGGATTCCTCCACGCGCCCCTGGGCCAGGAAGACGATCCAGTCGGCGACCTTGCGGGCAAAGCTGATTTCGTGAGTGGCCAGGACGATCTGCTGGCCGCCTTCGGCCAGTTCACGGATGACATCCAGGACCTCGCCGGTCATGACGGGGTCGAGTGCGGAGGTTGGCTCGTCGAGAAGGAGCAGGGCGGGCCTGGGCGCCAGGGCGCGGGCGATGGCGGCACGCTGTTGCTGGCCTCCGGAGAGCTCGGCTGGGCGCTTGTGGTGATGATCGGCGAGGCCAAGGCGGGTCAGCAGCTCCATGGCGCGTTCCCGTGCCTGGGCATCCGTCATGCCGTGAACCACCTGCAACGGCAGGATAATGTTTTGAAACGCATTCAGGTGCGGAAAAAGGTTGTAGCCCTGAAAGACAAAGCCGTTACGCCGCAGGGTGGTCAGGGCTGCTTCGGGCTCATGGGGCAGGGGGGTGTCATCGACACGAATGACGCCCGCCTCGGGCAGAAGCAGGCCGCCCAGGACGCGGAGCAAGGTTGATTTGCCGCCTCCGCTGGGACCCAGGAGAGCAACAACGCGAGATTCGGGGCCGGTTTGGAAGCTGGCCTGGTTGAGGGCCAGAAAGCCGCCATAGTTCTTGGTGACCTGGATGGCCTCAAGTTTCATAGGCGAACCTCCTTTCCAGGTGTCTTGCCCATCTTGATAGGGGCAATGTAACGATTAAATAGGCGATGGCGAGGGGGATGAAACCCTCCAGGGCGGTGTAACTGGCAGAGTTCATGACCCGAACCTTCTGCACCAGTTCTTCAATTCCGATGACCGAGAGCAGGGAGGATGATTTGATGAGCGAAACCAGCTCGCCCGTGGTTCCGGGTAACGCTCGGCGAACGGCCTGAGGGATGATGACGTAACGATAGGTTTGTCGAGGATTGAAGCCGACAGCACGAGCGGCTTCCCATTGGGAGCGGCCGATGCTTTCGACGGCGCCGCGAAAAATCTCCGCCAGGTAAGCCGCTTCAAAAAGCCCCAGCAAAAGGGTGCCAACCAGGAGGGGTGAGTTGATTTGTAACGCTGTGGCAACGATGTAATAACCAAGTAAAAGTTGCACCAGGAGAGGTGAGCCACGGATGACCTCGACGATGCCGCTGCTGAGAAGCCTGACCGGCTCCCAGGGGGAGCGTCTGCCGAGCATGAGGGCAAAGCCGAGCAGGACGCTGATGATCATGGCACCCAGGGAGATGCTGATTGTGGTGAGCCAGCCCCAGACGAACTGGCTGCGGTAGTTCCATAGCGGCTGCCAGTTCCAGGAATAATGGACGACGGCAAAGGTGGCGTAGATCGCCAGGGACACCGGAGCCAGGAGCAGCAGGCTCCAGAAAACGCGGGTGGCTGGAAGGCGGTCAGGCATGAGGGCCGGCGGGCCTTTGGGGGAAGCAGGGCGCGGGTGGTTCGGCTGCCAGCAAGCTGGAATCAGACCAGGCCCTTCTGGCGCTTGGCGTGCACGGCGGCGGAGTATTCGCTGCTGTTGAAGTCCACATAGGCCTCGGAGAGGTCGGTGGTGTAGACGTTGTGAACCGCGTTGCCGCTGTTGAGGTCGATCGTGACGGTGAAGCGGGGCTCCCTGACCACCTTTTCCAGGTCGCTGACGGGCGTCTTGGAGGTGAGGCCGCCTTTGCAGGCGATGAGGCCGTTGAAGTAGATGTCGATGAGCTCCTCCTTGATCCTGGCGCCGGAGTAGCCGACGGCATGGATGATGCGGCCCCAGTTGGGGTCGCTGCCGTGGAAGGAGCACTTCACCAGCAGGCTCTTGGCCACGGCTTCGGCGGCCTTCTTGGCGTCGCTGTGGGTTCGGGCGTTGCAGACGCGGATTTCGACGAACTTGGTCACGCGTTCGCCGTCGCTGACGATCATCTTGGCCAGTTCCATCATGACCTTTTGCAGGGCGCAACGGAAGATCTCGGCCTCGGGGCTGCCCTTTTTGATGGCGGGGGCGCTGGCCTGGCCGTTGCTCATGACGATGACCGTGTCGTTGGTGCTGGTGTCGCCGTCGATGGTGATGCGGTTGAAGGACTGGTCGACCGCGAAGCGCATGGCACGTTTCAGCTCGTCCTTGGAAACTTTGGCGTCCGTGGTGATGAAGCTGAGCATGGTGGCCATGTTGGGGCAGATCATGCCGGCACCCTTGGCGATGCCTCCGACGCGAAAGCTGAGGCCCTTGCCGAGCGGGACTTCGATGGCGTAAATCTTCGGCTTGGTGTCGCTGGTCATGATGGCCTGGGCGGCCTCATCACCTCCCTTGGGCTGGAGTTTTCCGGCCAGTTCGGCGACGCGCGGGGTGATGCGCTGGATGGGCATGTTCATGCCGATGATGCCGGTCGAGCAGACGAGGACCTCGCGCATTTTCAGTCCTAGGGCCTCGGCGGCGGCCTTGCACATGGCCTTGGCGTCCTGGATGCCCTGGGGGCCGGTGCAGGCGTTGGCGTTGCCGCTGTTGGCGATGATGGCGCGGGCGTCACCGGAGCGGACATGCTGCTGGGAGACGCGGACGCAGGCGGCGCGGACCTTGTTGGTGGTGAAGACGGCGTCGGTGACGGTGGGTGAATCCGAGAGGATGAGGGCCAGGTCGAGCCGTGTGGCCTCGGGGTTTTTGATGCCGCAGGAGATGGCTCCGGCACGGAACCCGAGCGGGGCGGTGACGCCTCCATCGACGGGTTTGAACTGGACGCGGAGCTTGGAGCAGGGGTTGTGGGTGGCAGCGCTCATCGGGAGAAGGAGGCGGTCAGATGTTGAGGAGGCCCATGGTCGGGTCGAGGCCGCAGACAAGGTTGAAATTCTGAACGGCCTGGCCGGACGCGCCCTTGCCGATGTTGTCCTCGGCGCTCATCAAAATGAGCTGGCCGGCGCGCGTGTCGAAGGACCAGCCGACATCGACGAAGTTGGTGCCGGTGACGTTCTTGGTGTCCGGGCACTGATTGGGGCCGAGAAGGCGGACGAAGGGGCTGTCGGAGTAGAAGGCACGCAAGGTTTCGCCGACCTGCTCCAGGGTGACACCGGGGTTCAGTCCGGCGAAGGTCGTGGTGTGGATGCCGGAGTGGCAGGGCACCAGGTGTGGGATGAAGGTCAGTTTGACCGGTCGGCCGGCGGCGAGTTCGAGCTCCTGGCCGACCTCGCTGAGGTGGCGGTGCTTCGGCACGCTGTAGGCGCGCAGGCTGTTCTGCACCTCGCAGAAGAGAAGCTGCACGCTTTCCTTGCGACCGGCGCCGCTGGCTCCGCTCATGCTGGAGACGCAGAGGGGGGATTCGTTGAGAAGGCCGGCCTTCAACAGAGGGATGAGGGGGACGAGGATGCTGGTGGGATAGCAGCCGGGGCAGGCGATGAGCCGGGCCTTGCGGATCTCTTCGGTGCGTACTTCGGGCAGGGCGTACACGGCTTCTTTGAGAAGCTCGGGCGCCGGGTGCTCATGATCGTAGAACTCCTTGTAAAGGGCTGCGCTGCGCAGGCGGAAGTCGGCGCTCAGGTCGATGACCTTCATGCCTGCGTCGAGCAACCCCCGGGCGTATTCGACGGAGACGCCATGAGGCAGTGCGAGGAAGGCGACCTCCGCGCCGGTGGCCTTGAGGGCGGCCGTGTCGGGGTTGGTAAACTTGAGGGAGTCTGCGACTCCAATGCCGCGGAAGCGTGGGAACTCGGACGAAAGGGCCTTGCCGGCGAGCGTGCGTGACGTCACGGCGACCAGTTCAGCCTGCGGGTGGCGCAGGAGGAGGCGCAGGAGTTCGATGCCGGAGTATCCACTGGCACCAAGGACGGCAACTTTGACGGGAGCAGACATGAGAAAGGGGTCGCGAGCATGGGCAGCATGGCGTTTCAGGCAACCGCGATTTGCAGGCCACCCGGTGCCGTTCAGGGCTTGCGCATCCAAGTGAGGGTGGGTTTTTGGCGGCAGGATTCACAAGGTGGGCAGGATGAACAGGTCTGAGAATCCTGTTCATCCTGCGAATCCTGCAAGTCCTGCCACTGAGGCCATGAGATACAATGATCGGCCGATTTGAGGTCCGGTCTGCCTTCGGGTGCTTCGGATAAAATCCGTCCGGCATCAGTGCCGGCGGAGGGGCCTGCATGATCAGGCAGCTGCCGTCGGATGAACCGACGTCACTGGCGGCTGTTGCTGGCTTACTTCTCGATCTTGATCTTCGGCACCTGGTTGCTCAGCTTGCCGACGATGTCGGAGAAGAAGTTGCCCCCTTCGGTTTCCTTGTAGTGACGCATGTAGAGTCCGGTGGCGAAGGCCGCCAGAAAGAGGAACATGACGATGAGGGCGGTCAGGCAGCCGCTTTCCGAGGTGTCGGGATAGCCGGAGACACGACGCACGGCCCTGGGCTTGGCGGGGGCGGGACGGTTCTTGCGGTAGTCCACCGGCGCAGAAGGAGGCGGGGAGTCAACCGGCGGAACTTCAGGCGGGGGAACGAAGATGACTTCGGGCACGGCCGGGGCCGCCGGTGTTTCTTCGCCTCCACTTGGGGCTTCGCCTGCATGAAAAACGGCCTGGATGTCTCCAAAGCCGAGCCGGTCGCCGTCGTTGAGCTTTGCCTCCTCAATGGTCACTCCGTTGACGCGTGTGCCGTTGCTGGACTGCTGGTCGCTGACCGTGCAGCCGTTTTCATCCAGTTCGATGATGGCGTGATGGCCGGAGACGGAGGGGCAGTCCAGAACGATGATGCTGTCCGGATGCCGGCCCACGGTGGTGAAGCCAGGCTCCAGGGCATGGGTCATCGACGAGCCTTCCTCAAGGTGAAAAACGAGCGTGGCCATAGTTCGGGAGATGTTCGGGGGGCAACAACGACCAAGCCTTCACGGCGGGTCTAATCGTCAACGCAAAAAAGCCCTATGTTTGACGGCGCGCAATATCTATGTTCGCATCCACCGGTTCTTTGCGTAGTTTCCCTTGTCATGTCATCCCCCGACTTTTTCCGCCAGTTCTGCCTGCGTCTCTGCCTGATGCTTCTTGCCTTCGGAGCGGTGCCGGCCGCGTTCGCGGATGCCGCAGATGAGGCCGAGGCCGCCGCCCTGGCGCTGGCGCGGGACCAGGAGAAGCTGGGGGGGTACAACTTTCGTGCGGAGATCTGGACGGGCGAGCTTGCCCGGGATGTCGGCAAGGCGGTGAAGATGCAGCTTTTCAAGGGCAATGAGTACTGCATCGGCGTGGCGGTTCCGCGCAAGTCAGGCATCCGTGTGACCGGGGCGGTGCTGGACTTCCAGGGGCAGCCGGTGGGGGAAATTCAGCCGGTTTTGGACGGCTGGGGATTCCTCTTGTTCTTCAAGCCGAAAAAGACCGGGGTCTATGTGGTGACCATCCGGCAGGATGATGGTGGCAAGAAGAAGGACACCGCCTGTGCGCTGGTGACGGGCTACAGATGAGGCCGGTTATTCCCGGAGGGCGACCGCCGGGTCCACCCGGGCGGCAAACCAGGCGGGGATGAGTGCGGCAAGCACGCAGAGGATCAGGGCGAGGCCGCTGATGGACAGGAGGTCGGTCACTTCGATCTTTGCCGGAATTTCGCTGAGGAAATAAATGTCCTGGGGGAAGAAGTCACGTCCGGTGCTGCGGGCGATGAACTCACGGAGGTCATTGCGGACATGGAGGATGGCGAAGCCGCCGGCAAGTCCTGCTGCGACACCGACGCCGGCCACGATGGCCGCCTGGGCGAGGAAGATGCCGATGATTTGTGAGGCGCGGGAGCCCAGGGCGGCCAGGATGCCGATCTCCTTCCGTTTCTGCACGGTGACGGTGATGGTGGTGTTCATCACGCAGAAGGCTGCGACGAGGATGATGACGAGCAGGAGGAAGTAGAGCAGGGATTTCTGGTTTTCGACGGTTTGCAGCATGAAGCCGTGGATGTCCGTCCAGGTGCGCGGACGCCAGTCCGGCGGCCATTCGGGCGAGTACATCCATTGGGAGGCGAGCTCATCCGCACGGTCTGGATCGACCAGTTCCACCTCGATGGCGGTCACGTCATCCGAAAGGTTGAACAGCTCCTGGGCGACGAAAAGCGGCGTGTAACAGCGGTCACCGGCGGTGTCGCCACGCAGGATGGCGGTGATCTTCAGCTCCTTGGGAACGACGACGATTTCATCGCGGGCGGCCTTTGCCTTGGCGCTGTCTTTTTCCTCATCGGCGGCACGCAGGTCGTGGATCATCTGCCGGATGTTGTCTGCGGCCAGCACCGAGACGGTGTCGCCGAGCTTGACCCCGAGTTTTTTGGCGAGCCTGTCGGAAAGGAGGATGTTGTCGCTGCGCAGGTCAAACTTTCCCTCCAGCCGGTGGCGTTCGAGCTTGGTTAGCAGGGCGTTGTCGGCTCCGTCCTTGAGGCCGAGCAGCTCGACGCCTTCGGGATCGCTGTCGCCAAAGCGGATCGCGGCAGCGTTCTCCGCCATCGGGGTGGCGGAAAGGACGCCGGGCAGGGCGAGCACCTGCTTTTGGAAGTCGCGCCAGTTGCGGGGCTGGATGGCAGGGGCTCCCGGCGGGGCCTCGATGCGGTCCTGCATGAGCACGACATGGGGTTCGAAGCCGAGGAGCAGCTTTTTGAACTCAACCTGCCAGCCCTTGAAGACGGACATCACCACGACCAGGACGCCGACGCCGAGCGTGACGCCGAGAACGGAGATGAGGGTGATGATGGAGACGAAGGAACGCCTGGGGCGCAGGTAGCGCAGGGCCAGGAAAAGCGGGGCGCTGGAAGGCATGGCTCGGGCTTGGCCGGTCAATAGCGCAGCAGCTTGCGCAGCTCGGCGCTGATGCTGGCGGTGGTCGGGCGGTGGGACTTCCAGAGGTTTGGGTGATAAGGGATGGGAGTGTCCTTGCTGTTGAGGCGAAGCGGCGGGGCGTCGAGCAGGTGAAAGGCTTCACTGGCGACACGGGCCACGACTTCCGCCGTGGCCCCGCCCCAGGGGAAGGATTCGCCGACGACGAGCAGGCGACCGGTGCGTGCCACGGAGGCGAGGATGGTGTCGGTGTCCATGGGCTTGACCGAGCGCAGGTCAACGACCTCGACCTCATAGCCGTCGAGCCGGAGTTCCTCGGCGGCCTTGAGGGACTCATGAAGCATGGCGCTGTAGGTCACCACGGTGGCGTCGCGCCCGGGCCTGGCGATGCGGGCCTTGCCAATGGGCATGGCCTGTCCGAAGTCGTCGGCCTTGAGGTGGTAGTAGAGGAACTTGTGCTCGCAGAAGATGACGGGGTCGTCCAATTTGACGCTGTCGAGCAGCATCCAGTAGGCGTCCTCGACGGTGGCGGGGGTGAGGATCACCAGGCCGGGATAGTGGGCATAGATGCTCTCCATGCTCTGGCTGTGGAAGGGGCCGCTGCCGGCGGTGCCGCCGGAGGGGAGCCGGATGGTGATGGGGCAGGGGGTCTGGGTGCGCCAGTAGAGGGTGGCAGCCTGGTTGACGATCTGGTTGAAGCCCACCGAGGAGAAGTCGGCGAACTGCATTTCGATGATGGGCCGGGCGCCTTCGACGGCGGCGCCGACGGCCATGCCGATCATGGCATCCTCGCTGATGGGAGAGTCGAAGACACGGCCGGGGAACTCACGTCCGAGGTTCTTGGTGGCCTTGAAGGCGCCGCCAAAGGCGTTGATGTCCTGCCCGTAGAGGAAGACGTCAGGGTTGGTTCTCAGGGCCTCATACTGGGCTTCGCGAATGGCTTCCAGGTAGGTGATGCTGCTCATCCTTCATTTCCCTCCACAAGCGAGGTCGTCGAAAGCGCCTGCCAGGTTTCCCGGTAGGGGTCGGGGGTCGGTTCCTTCAGCACCTGGGAGGTGGCCTGATCCACCTCCTGCCGCGCCTGCTTGTGCCATGCTTCCAGTTCAGCCTGGGTGGTCCAGCCGAGGTCAAGCGCCTGCTGCTGCGCCACGGTCAGGCAGTCACGGCTTTCGTGGATCTTCTTCATCGACTCCGGGATGTAGGAGGCGTCGTCGTGTTCTCCATGACCTCCCAGGCGGAGCAGGCGGCCGACCACCATCTGCGGTCCGTGGCCGACGCGGGCGCGCTCGAAGGCCGTGCGATAGACCTTCACGCAGGCCAGCAGGTCGGTGCCGTCCACGGAGTGGCCCTCGATGCCGTAGCCATGGGCGCGATCCACGAGGTTTTCGCAGGCATACTGGCGGCTGGTGGGAGTGGAGTAGGCGTACTGGTTGTTGGCGATGCTGACGACGAGGGGCAGCTTTTCCACGGCGGCCATGTTCAGTCCTTCGTGAAAGGCACCCGTCGAGGTGCCGCCGTCGCCGATGCTGGTGGCGCCGGCGGAGTCGCCCAGGGTGCCCTTGATCCGTCGTGCAAAGAGGGCGCCGGCAACGACGGAGAGCAGGCTGCCGAGGTGGGAAATCATGGCCATGTAGCCGTGCTTCGGCTGGCCGCGATGGATGTTGCCGTCACGTCCGCGCATGGGGCCGGTGACGACGCCGAGGTAGGTGCGGAGGCTGTCGATGAGGGGTTCGCCGAAGGCGATGCGTCCTGCCTGGTCGCGGATCAGCGGGCCGTAGACGTCCTTGTCCCAGCGGAGATGAATGCCGGCGGCGGCGCTGAAGGCCTCCTGGCCGCGCCCAAGATAAACTCCGCCGACAATGCGTCCGCCGGCGCGGTAGAGGCTGCCCAGCTTCTCCTCCAGGGTGCGTGAGCGGATCATGCAGCGCAGCGCCCTGAGGAAGTCCTCTCGAAACCCTTCCTCGGGACCGGTTAGAACATGGGATTTGGAATCAGCAGCTGATGTCATCGGGTGTGAACACGGGTGGTGCAGTTACGGGACTGAATCCGGCCGAAATTCCCGGAATGCTTTCACAGCCGTGCCGGAATGTCCAGAGGGGATTCCAGGCTCTCTGCGTGCGGTCTGATCCAGTCCAGCCAGGGGTGTAGCTACCCCTGGAGCAGCATGGCGGGGACGATGCTCTGGCGTCCAGGAAGGAGGGCGAAGTGGCTGGCGGCGGAGGCGGGCTTCAAGACGTTTGAGCTGGGAGACATGGTGTCGGGCCGTCGGAGGATGTAGCCGTGCTCTCCGCCACGCTGCGGCACATGATCCTTGATGGCCATCCCAATCACCTGCCTTGCAGTCGTTGATCTGGGAAGCCTGAAAACCCAAATCAGCACAACGTTTAGGTCTGGTCATGGGTTATTTGGGTTTTTTTGCTTTGTAGGTAGTTTTGCCGACTATTCGTTTTCAGCTTATTGTCTAGATGTGGAGCCCCGGTTGTCGCCGGAAGCACTCCATGGATCCTCTCTCTCCCCCCGCCAAGGCTCCTGTCACTTCCACCTCCCATGAAGGTCCGCACTCCTGTTGGTTAGGCCGTCTGCGCTCGCGTTCCCGCCGCTGGCATCTCCTTCATGGCCTGCTCATCGCCCAGCTCCTTCTGCCGCCCCTCCCCCTGCCGCCCGGCTCTTCCCGGGTGCTTGCTTTCGGGCCGGATGACCTCTCCGCCCTCGCAGACGATCCTGAAGCTTCTCCTGACGCCAGTCCCGCCCCGTTGCAGGACTCGGACGGTGATCATCTTTCCGACGACCAGGAATCCGCCGCAGGCACGGACCCCTTCAATCCCGACACCGACCACGACGGCCTCAGCGACCACGACGAGGTCATGGTCACGGCTTCCAATCCACTGTCGCCCGACAGCGATGCCGACGGCATCTCCGACTACAACGCCTTCTATGGCTGCATGACGGTCAACACCCGCATTCTCGGCGCGGGAGCCTCTGCCGATGACTGGGACGGAGACGGACTGAAGGATCCGGTGGACCCCGACCCGCTGTCAGCCCTCAATATTCCCGACTCCGACGGCGATCATGTGCCGGACAGCCAGGACAGCCATCCTTTGGACCCAGGCTTATGGAACGACAGGAATGGCAACGGCTTGAATGATGACGCCGAGCTTCCCGGGGCAGACCTTGATGGCGACGGGACCTCGGACTCGACGGATTCCCATCCGGCCGACCCCGCCTTGTTCAACGACTGGAACTTCAACGGCCGCAACGACCAGCTCGAGGACTGGGACGAGGATGGCGTCAGCAACCTGCAGGACTCGCACCCCGGCTCCAACGACCTGTGGTGCGACTGGAATGGCAACGGGTTGAATGATGATGTCGAAGCCTCCATGGCCGCAGGCAAAGAACGGTCAGGAACCGCCGCTGGCGGCGAAGGAGACGAGGACGCCGATGGTGACGGCTACACCGGGGATCGTGACTCACATCCCTCCGACGCCAGCCTCTGGAACGATCACAACGGCAACGGCGTCAACGATGAGTCCGAGGCTCCTGCCGACACCGACCGTGATGGCATCGCGGATGCCCTGGACACCTTCCCCGAGGATCATGACAACGATGGCCTCAGCGACGCGGAGGAACAGGCTCTCGGCACCAATGGCAGCGAGCCGGACAGCGACGGAGACGGGCTTTCGGATGCCGATGAAGTGCAGCTTGGCACCAGCCCCTTGAACGTGGACACGGATGCCGACGGGCTCACGGACGGAGAGGAGCTGAACGCCTATCACACCGATCCGCTGGAACCCACCGGGCTGGTTCTTTCCCAGGCGGAGGCGCCCGAAGCCGGGGGGGCTGCGACGCCCGAGTTCTCCCTGAGCCTTTCCCAGACGGTTCCGGCACCTGATGCCTCGGGGGGAACACGCACCTTTGAACATGCCCAGGGCTCAACCCTGGCCTTCCCGAGCAAAAGCGCGACCAGCACCAAGGCCGACCTGACCAAGACGCTCGTCCTGACCAACAATGGCACCTCGCCCCTGACAGGTCTCAATGCCAGCCTCTCGGGCCCTGATGCCGCGCAGTTTCGCCTGGGCTCCCTCTCCAGCGCCGATCTTCCCCCAGGCGCCACACGCGGCATGACCCTCAGCTTCCTGGCTCCAGCGCCGGCCACCAAGGCCCGTTCCGCCACGCTGACCTTCAGTGCGGGCAGTTTTGCCGAACCGCTGTTCACCCTTCATCTGGGCAGTGTCGTCAGCAAGGGGCTCTGGGCCGCCAATGATGACTACTTCTTTGCGGATTACACGGACTCCGACCAGGACGGCATTCCAGATCTTGTGGAGGCCATGTACCTTCCCCTGGTGGTCACGGCGGATGGCGACCTGGACGGAGATGGCGTGACCAATGTGGACCAGTATCGTGCAGGCCGGGACCTGCGTGACCGGGCCAGAAGCACCGATGTCGACGCCGACGGACTCACCAATGTGATGGAGGACGCCTGGAACGCCGCCTATCCGGGAAGGCTCAACAAATATTACTTTGCCGATGCCGTGGCCGATCCGGACGGCGACGGCCTGCTGACCCTGGAGGAGCTGACCTGCTCCTGGGGCGGCGGTGGCAAGGATCCGCTGGCCGTGGCCACCCATCCCTTCGTTGCCTCCAGCGCCCCGCCATCAGCCTCCAGGACGGCCACCTACAAGGTCACGACTCGAACACCTCCGAAGACCGCCGCCATCGCCATCAACGGCGGCATCCTCAGCCGACAAAGCCGCCACGCCGCCTGGATGAATGACGGCCTGCTGCGCCGGGCCCTGCATGAAACCGTCGCCATGAACGGCGGCAAACTGCCGACGAGCTTCTTTACTCCGGAACGCATCGTCCACGCAGCCTCGACCGCCCTGCAGACGACCCACGGTTCCGACCACCTGCCCCTGGGCTACCTCGGCTGGCTTTCTCAGCTGACGCTTCCCCTCATTGTCCCCGATCCACTGCCCGACAGTCTTCCCGAGAGCATGCGCACCCGCCTGCGAGGTCTGGAACTGCCCAAGGCGGAGGATCCGGATGAAGATGGCATGCCCACCGCCTGGGAGGCCGCCCACGACCTTGACTGGCGGGATGCGACCGACAGCGACCTGCCCCATGCCAGGGCAGCCCTGCTTGACCGCTCCGTGGTCGTTGCCGCGAGACGCAGCGCGATTGGGACGGAACTGTCAGGGCTCACCGGCAGCACCGCCGCCATCAAGGCGAAGCGTGCCGCGCTCACCCTGGAAAACGACCGGCTGGAGGCCGAGTCCGAGGCGCTCAGGCAGGTTCTGGGCCGCCTGACCCCGGGCGCAGCAGGCTGGGAAGGATGGAACATCCTCGAGTATGTGCCCACGGTTGACGGCCAGCCGGTGGAGCGCAGCAGCCATCTGGTCCCCATCTATGCCATTGCCGAGGCCAAGTTCCCTGCCGCCCTGGCCGCCGCACCCGCCACCACCTGGAACACCCGCCGCGCCGCCTGGATCGACAAGCAGGCCGCCGCCCTTTACTGGCATGTGCTCGCCGCCCTGGACCCCGACCACGACGGCCTCATGAATGCCGATGAAAACCTGCGCAACCTCAACCCACGGCTGCCCGACTATGCGGAGACTTCCGGACGTGACACGGATGGCGACGGGTTCACGGACGCCATGGAGATGACCACCGGCACCGATCCCCTGAATGCGGGTAAAAAACCTGTCTATGCCATCGACGTCCTTTCACCTGTCACCGAGCGAACGGCATCCGCGCTGCATGCCATGGACAAGCCCTTGCGCCTGCGGACCGTGCTGCGTGGACCGGGAGGTTCCTGGCCCCTGGTCGGCCAGCGCCTCACGGCCAGCGCTCCAGACGCGCTCACCCTTCTGGCCTGGGGCCACGGCAGCTCCTCCAGCTGGGACTGGCATCCCAAGAACACCCTGCCCCCCCTCATGACCGACCCCCAGGGCATCGCACTCCTCCAAGTCAATCCGACCTGGAAAAAAGGCGCCCTGAACCTGACGCTCAAGTCCACACCCGGGAGTGACGCGCCCGCAGGCCTGAAGGCCGCGAGCACCACCTGCGTCCTGACCGTCACCCTTCCTGCCGGCGATGCTGACGCCGACGGACTGCCCGACGCCTGGGAAACCCAGGCCGCCCAGGATGAACGGCCGGCCCACCTGCTCAACAAGACCAGCGCCCTCGACGCCGAGGCAGGCCCCCAGCATTTTGGCTATCATCCAGACACCTCGATCCATGATCTGCCCGAATCAGCCTGGGTGCTGCTGCACGACCTCGCGAATGAACGGGACAGCCAGGGATACCTGCCCGACTATCCCATCACCGCCGCCTCCCATGCCGTGATCGCCGTCCCCGCCTCTGACAATGCGGCAAGAGTCGCGCGCAACAGGATCCTCGCCCTGATTGACCCCGATCATGACGGCTGGTCCAACCTTGAAGAATATCAAAACGGCACCCACCCGCGTTACCCTGATAATCCAGGCACGGAATACAGGGACTCCGATGGTGATGGGTGGAGCAACAAACTCGAAATGGACCTGCAAAGCAACCCGTTCAGCGCGGCAAGCAAGCCCTCCCTTCAGAGCGACATCGATGGTGATGGTCTGACCCTGGCCCAGGAGCTCGCCCTTGGCACAAATGCGAAAAAGCGCGACACCGACGGCGATGGGTTCAGCGACGGCTGGGAGCACGAGTATGGCTTCAATCCCCTCGCCTACGACGATCAGACCGCCGACGTGGACTACGACGGCCTGAGCAACTGGCAGGAGGAACGCCTAGGCACCAATCCCAGAAAAATGGACACCGACGGTGATGGCGACAGCGATTTTGAGGAATATGAAAGGGGCAGCAACCCGCTCGACAGCCGGAGCACGGTGAGCAACCCCGGCGGTATTGCCAACGGCTCGGCGGCTGATTCCCCCTCGCCACAGACTCTCAGCTATCTGAACACCCTGGGGCCGCTGATGAGCGTCACCGTGACCCTGGGTGACTGGAGCGCCAGCTATTCAGAAGCCTACCGGGCTCGCTTTCACCCTCTGGAAGGGGACGACCGGCAGGATCAGATCCTTGCCAACACCAATTATGGCCTGGTTCAAAATGGGGCGGTAAGTCTGCGCAGAGGAGCCAAATACAGGGTCACCCTGGAACATGTCGGCTCCAAGCAGCAGCGCCCCGATTATGACTACCAGTTTGACATTCGTTCACCGGAAATCACCCTGGAGGATCCTGCGGGAATGACAGGCATGCATGCGGACGATACAGACTCCATGGTCCCCAGGCCGACCCCCGTTTTCTATGCGGCCGGGAAGACGGCCGTAGTGCGTGTCCCCTGGCTGAGTTCAGCCACGGTTTCCGATGTGCCGCAGAACAACCGACAGCGCACCAGGCTGGGGGTGGGAGAAGAGGTCTGGATCCTGGCAAGACCCTCGGATGCCTGGGGCAGCATGTCCTTCACCTCAAGCAACCAGAGCCAAATCCGTGCGCTTAGCGTGGGCCAGGGCATCTACCTCCTCAACGCCGGCAGGCAGGCCGGGTCGGCGTCGCTGACCGCCACTTCCGGCATCGGCAGCCAGACCAGGACCTTTTCCATCATCGAGCCATCCGGCGAGACGGCTGTGAAAGTGCGTGATTTGCCTTACCCGGAAATGGTGCAGGGCGTGGGCATGGAGCTGGAGGTCACGGTTCTTCCCAGGGATGTGTCGTTCTACAACCTGGAAATGCGGGAGGTCGACCTGGGCACCGAAGGAGTCACGGGAGTGTTTGCACAGATCAATCCCGGGCGGCTGGTGCATCAGGTCAACAGCAACTGGATCAGCCTGGGCAAGGACAACCAATGGCGGGACAACGCCGAGTTCCACAGCTTTCCGCGACAGGAGTGGGGAGCCGGGGCGTTCGAGTGGAAGATCGGAGTGGAATGGAGGGTGAGAGGCGGCAGCGACACCGGCAAAAGACTGCCGACCAACCGGCGTCAGGTGCACACGATGGTGGACGCAACAGGCAGCAGCAGGATCACCAAGACGTTCGGGACGCAGTCACCCGGACCTCAGGCGACGAGGAATCTCAAGCTTCTCACGGTGGAGGTAAAGACAGAAACAATCGCTGACCAACCGACTAACCGTGACCGCAAGAAGATAGGTATTGGTGAGGAAGTCCGGCTAGACATCACATCGCCAGTAGACGCACAAGTCACCTGGGCTTTGAAAGCTGGAAGTCACGGACAACTATTTCGTCCACTCAATTATCCAGCTAACGCGATCATGTTTATCGCCTCTGAACAAGGGAAGAAGGCCGAGGTTGAGGTCACGCTGACGAACTATCAAAACGCTAAGTCCGTTGTCACTTTCGATGTCATTGCCCCCAAAAGCATCACATTCGAGATAGTAGAGGGTCCCGGCATTGTGGTTGAGTCCGACCCTGTCGGAATCAAGATGGAGTTAAAGGCTGACTGGTATTACGGGCCTGATGATGTATGCTTCTACAACGTGGTAGGAGGAGAGACGGTCGCGCCTGCGGTTAGAACTGGATGTTTCCTTGATGATCCGAGCACTGATCAACCTCATCCTGCATGGATCGCGGGGCTTGGGGGCGACTTGACCAAGACAGTTACAAAAGGCAAAGGAACTAAGTGCAAAACACCCGATCACATTCGACTGGGCCGCTGGCAGCCTCCCACTATCGACAAAACAGGTCGTTTTGAATGGAACATCCAATGGAAGTACCGCCTCAAGTGGGGATTGGATGAAGGTACTCCATTCGCCCCAGTAACGCAATGGATGGAAGTGATCTCAGGACAAGGCTTTAACGGCTTCAACGGAAAAGGAGGAAAAGGCAATGTCAATGTTCCTTAAATTTAAAACCAACAGATTCGATGCTTTATGGATGCTCCGGCTTGTCGCTATAACATTTTTTAGTGCAGGAATGACGAACGCTCAGTTTTCGCCGAATGACCTCAAGACTTTGATCACGAGACAGAAAGATGGTGCTGATCCTCACGAGATTGTCCTGGCGATGTCCGGGGTTGAGCGGACACTTCGGGAAGGTTCGGAAGCAGCGAAACTGGCGGGCATACTTCAGGTCATTGATCTGGCCGCAGTGATTTATCGAACGCATGATACCACGGTTCCTACAGATCGCAGTGTTGGACGATTGCCAGACTTCGATGCAACCCAGTTTGGAGAAAAACCAATTTTTCTGGGGGCAGATCCAAGAACACATTTTACTAACCCCAAAGCAAAGGAGGCATATGATCTGGCTCTCGCTAAACATGAACAATTATCGACCCGTGTCGCAGAAGAAATGCACAAGCTGGAGGAGGGAGACTACAGCGCGAGAGTAGCGTTCCGAATCATCGAATCCTCTGAAAATCGCAAAGCATTGAGCGCAGCAGTCGAAAAGCATATCGCGTCGATCCAAGATGCGCAGTGGATCAAAGATCGACTAACTCTAATCGTACTCTCAAAGCCTCAGACGAAAGAAAAATCTCCATTGCAAAGCGATTCAGCTACGAAAGAGTCGCCAACGCTACCGAAGCTGAGCTCGACACCACGACCACTGTCATCAGTGGTTCCGCCAGCACCGGAAAAGCAACCCGCAGCAAAGACCACTTCACTGAAACCGAGTGAAGAATCAGCCTCATCAAAACCCTGGAGCATCGTTGTGGGATTGTTCATGGCGTCTGGCAGCCTATTGTGGCTGTTGCTCAAGCGGCGTTCGTGAGCGAGCGCAGCATGTCCTTCACCTCAAGCAAGGGTGTGCCGTCGATTGGATGTTAAGAGGGAGTATCCTGGCTAGTCAGGCCATGCTTGTCAAAGTAAGTCCAGAGGGACGACCAGCGGGAGGCCGACAGCAGAAGGGCGCGCAAGGTCAGCACGG
>JABARQ010000039.1 GCA_019186985.1 Prosthecobacter sp.
CACTCCTCGTCGCTGACATCACTGGTGTAGGCGGCTCTTGTCTTGGTGCTCGAAGGTTCCATTCCAAGCGTATGACTTGAAATATCCCAGGTGTACAGCGCTTTTCAAAGTTAATAACAGGCTCTAGAGCCAGCTTTCGATGAGAAATTATCAGCCAAGACGAAGCCTCTCCATCAACTCCCCAAAGCCTTCGGCCAGTAGTGAAGCCACGCGCCACGCCAACACCCGATTCGGAGCGTCAAGCCCCGCGTGGCTGAGCTTGTAGGTATGGCAGCGGGGCGAGTCTTGGGTGTTTGGCGGTAGCTGTGGGCCGCTGCCATACCACGGCGCAGCAGCCAACGCCCCCCGCCTCGGCTCAGTCACGTCTGGTGTGCCGTCGGGGGGCATTCGCTCGCCTCGCAAAGTCAGGCTCCTGCGTCGCGCTCCGCCCCGCCTGCGCCCCGTGGCTTCGGGGAGAACGGGGTCAGGGAGAACGGGGTCAGGGTGCAACTGCTTGACAAAATATCTCCCTCATCAAATCACTCCTGATTTAATCCCTCTCTGCACAGCATCGACGAAGGCCTCGGCGTGGCAGAGGAGTTTGAACTGGTCGAGGTGACGGGGTTTGGCGCGTGAGGGAGGTCGGGGAGCAAGAAACAGGATAGCAGATGGCAAATGCCCAATGTCCAGGGTTCAATGTCCAGGCGCATGGCGCAGTGACAATGCCCAGGGCTGCCGATGGCTGCGGGCGTTGAGATGGCCCCGAGAACCGTTGAGCCAGCCAGGCCCCATGTCCAAGCCCGTGACTCCCTGAAAGGGCGAAGCAGACTTGGCGGTTTGAAGCCTGGGATTTCCCTGGTCATTGGCTTCCTTGATCCCTGGTCATTCAATCTCCTGGTCCTTCAATCTCCTGGTCCTTCAATCCCCTGGTTTCCCGAAGCCCCGCCCCTCCTACCCCAAAGTTTTTCGGCGCAGGCTTGCCAAATGGGCCAGGCATGGGAAGGCTTGCCTCCCTTCCCACGTTTTCTTAATCTCATGGCCCGTCCATCCGCCGCCAACCTCGTCGTGATCGGTTCACTCAATGTGGACCTCATTGCGCAGGTGGAGCATTTGCCCAGCCCCGGGGAGACCGTCGTGGCCACGAATCTCGTCAAACGCTTCGGAGGCAAGGGCGGCAACCAGGCGCTGGCCGCCGCCCGTCATGGCGCCCAGGTCATGTTCCTTGGGAACCTCGGCGATGACCCGGACGGCAGGGATTACCGCAACCACCTGCGCCGGGAGGGGATCAACTGCAGCGCCCTGAACACCATCCGCGGTGTCACCGGCTGCGCCTACATCACGGTCGACCAGGCCGGTGAAAACCAGATCGTCGTCATCCCCGGGGCCAACGGTGCCCTGACCGGTCCTTCGATCAAGATGCAGCGCGCCCGCATCGCCGTGGCGAAGGCGCTCCTGCTGCAGCTGGAAATCCCCCTCGAGGCCGCCATCGACGCCATCCGCATCGCCAATGAATCCAAGGTCGCCGTCGTCCTCAACCCCTCCCCTGTCGCCAAGGCCTTTCCCTGGGGCGATGTGAAGCTCGACGTGGTCATCGTCAATGAGCACGAGGCCCGGGAGATCTTCGACCTTTCGCCCGCCGCCGCCGCCCAGCATCACGACTCCTGGAAGGAGCGGCTGACCGCCAGACGCATCCGCCACGTCATCATCACCCGGGGCGGCAGCCCCACCCTTCACATCAGCAAGTCCGGGGTCGAAGAAATCCCGGCGCACCCCGTGAAACCCGTCGACACCGTGGGAGCGGGTGACACCTTTGCCGGCGTCTTCACCACCCATTTTGCCGAAGGAGCGGAAATCGACGAGGCCATCCGCTGGGCCAACACCGCGGCAGCCCTGTCCACCCTCAAGCACGGCGCCCAGGAGGGCGTCCCGCACCGGGGGGATGTGCAAAGCGCCCTGGACGAGGCAAAACCTTCCTTAAAAGGTCGTTAGGTCTCCTGATTGCCCTTGACGGCGGTCAGCGCCGCGCCCTCTCTCCGCCCCCTTTTTATGCTCCGGTGGGAAACGCTCCTCTGGCTCTCCAGCTACATCATCCTCTGCCTTGGACTTTCCGCCTTCGGAGCGCACAAGATCAAGGTTCTCTACGGCTACTGGCGCCACCGCAAAAATCCGCCCGTCCCCCAGGGCCGGTTTGAGGAGCTTCCCCGCGTCACCATCCAGCTGCCGCTCTACAATGAGGCGGACGTGCTTGACCAGCTGGTGGCCCATGTCAGCGCCCTGGACTACCCCGTGGACCGGCTCCAGATCCAGTTTCTGGATGACTCGACCGATGAAACCACCGAGCTGACCCGGGCTCATGCGGACCAGCTTCGTGCCCGGGGCTTTGACGTGGAGTTCCGCCACCGCAGCAACCGCCAGGGCTTCAAGGCCGGCGCCCTGGACGAGGCCATGGCGACGGTGAAGGGCGAGTTCATCGCCATCTTTGACGCCGACTTCACCCCGGCACCGGACTTCCTGCACCGCACGATCCAGCATTTCACCGACCCGCAGGTCGGCATCGTCCAGGCCCGCTGGATCCACCGCAACCGCGACTACTCCCTGCTGACGCGATTGCAGGCCATCCTGCTCGACGGCCATCTCATGCTGGAGCAGACCTCGCGCAGCCGCTGGGGGGAGTTCTGCAACTTCAACGGCACCGCAGGCCTGTGGCGACGAACCACCATTGATGAAGCCGGCGGCTGGCGTGCCGACACCCTCACCGAGGATCTGGACCTGACCTACCGCGCCATGTTCAAGGGCTGGCGGTTCGTCTACCTCAACGACGTGCTGGTGCCCGCCGAACTGCCGCCTGACATCGACGGTTACAAGTCGCAGCAGCATCGCTGGGTGAAGGGTTCCATCCAGGTCTGCCTGAAGATGCTCGGCCAGGTCTGGCGCAGCGATTTCCCCCTGCACACCAAGCTGGAGGCCACCGCCCATCTCGGCGCCAATTTCGCCAACCTGCTGACACTCATCTCACTGGTGCTCGTTTATCCCTGGGATTTCCTGCCGCAGAACTCCTGGCAGAAGGCGGTCTTCCTGGACCTGCCGCTGTTTTTCTTTGCCACGATCACCGTGATCGCCTTCTACCTCACCGCCCAGGGCGCCCAGCGACCCCTGGGCTGGCTGAAGGCCCTGCCCTACATCCCCCTCTACATGGCCCTGGGCATCGGCATGACCATCAACAACGCGAGGGCGGTCATCGAGGCCCTGCTCGGCCATCAGTCCGAATTTGTCCGCACCCCCAAGTACGGGGTCAGCCACAAGGCGGAGGCGGCGACCCGCAGCTTTCACTACAAGGCGGGGAAATCCGTGGGCCTGTGGGCGGAGCTGCTCCTCGGCGGCTACTTTGGCTGGCTGCTCTGGATCGCCCTGGATAAAGGCGACTGGGGCGCGGTGCCCTACCGCAGCCTGTTCATGGCAGGGTTCTTTTATGTCGCCTGCGGGTCGTTGTTCCGGAGGTTTTCGATGCAGTGATCCCCCCGGAGAAACGCCCCTCTGATTTGAGACTGCCACAGGGATAATCTTGGAAGATCACCTTGACCTCAGACAGGGCGTTTCGATATTCACAGTTCCCCATCCCCGTTCATCACCCCTGATGCGCGGTGTCTGTCCGCCCCAGACATTTAACGGCACCTTATGGCCGTCTCCAAAAAACCAGCTCCCGGAAAACGCAAAGCCCGCCCCGCCGCCTCTTCCACGGCGGCCTCGTCGTCGGCATCTGCATCGGCACAACATGCCCCCGTCAAACGTGGACGCGGCAGGCCTCGCAAGCATCCCCTGGTCGAAAAGCCTTCCCCCGAGCCCATCGTCACGGCGGAAGGCCTGCTGGTGAAGCGGGGCCGAGGCAGGCCGCGCAAAGCCACGGCGGCGGCCGCCGCCCCCACCGTCGTCTACAATGACATCAACGCCCCCGAAGTGCAGTCCCGCATCCGCGGCCTCATCCGGCTTGCCAAGGATCAGGATCAGCTCACCTGGGAGGATCTCAACGACGCCCTGCCTTCCGGCATCATCACGCCGGACCTGATCGAAGAAATCATCATCCGACTGCGTTCCCTGGAAATCCGCATCACGGATTCGGCGGATGCTGGCGCCAGCATCCCGGCCCCTGTCGGCAAAACCGCCGCCAGCGCCCTGCCCCCCAAGGAGGAGGCCCGCCTGGACATGCTGGATGACCCGGTGCGCATGTACCTGCGCCAGATGGGACAGGTTCCCCTTCTGACGCGTGAGCAGGAGATCGAAATCTCCAAGCGCATCGAACAGGCGGAAAACTCCCTGCTCCAGAGCCTTCAGAACATCGGCTTCGTCGCCGCCAGCTACCTTCAGTACGCCCGCAACCTGGAAAGCGGCATCGAACGCTTTGACCGGCTCGTCATCGACCGGAAGACCGAGGAACGTGACCTCTATTTCAAGAAGCTGACCCAGCTGGCCCAGCAGGCCGAGGAATCCTACCAGAAATGCTGCTCGCTTTACAGATCCATCGCCAGCGCCGCCGAGAAGAAGAAGGCGGCCGCCCAGTCCGCCTTTGACGCCGCCCGCAGCAGCTACTTCAAGCTCTGCGCGAAGTTCTTCTTCAAGCAGAAGATCAACGAGGACTTCGTCGCCCTGATCGAACGCAAGCTGGCCGAACTGGACAAGCTGGAGGCCGAGATCAAGGCCCATCCAAGAAAGCAGGAACCCAGGCAGGTCCTGGTCAAGTTCGAGCAGGAAGCCTGGCAGTCGGCGGCAAGCTTCCGCATCAAGGCGGCGGAGGCCCGTCGGTGCGTGGCCGACTCCACAAGGGCCAAGACGGAGATGATCGAGGCCAACCTCCGGCTCGTCATTTCCATCGCCAAAAAGTACACCAACCGCGGCCTGTCCTTCCTCGACCTCATCCAGGAGGGCAACATGGGCCTGATGCGCGCCGTGGAAAAATTTGAATACAGGCGCGGCTACAAGTTCTCCACCTACGCCACCTGGTGGATCCGCCAGGCCATCACCCGCAGCATCGCCGACCAGGCCCGCACCATCCGGATCCCGGTGCACATGATCGAGACGATCAACAAGCTGATGCGGGTCCACAAGCAGCTCCTGCAGGAGCTGGGTCGCGACCCCACGCCGGAGGAGATTGCCGACGAAATCCACCTGCCCGTCGAGCGCGTCAACGCCGTGCTGCGCATGGCCCAGACCCCCGTGTCCATGCAGGCCAAGGTGGGCGACAGCGAAGGTGACACCGAGTTTGGCGACTTCATCGAGGACAAGGAGGCCCGTGACCCCATGGAGCTGACCGCCATGAACCTCCTGCGCGACAAGCTCAAGGACGTGCTGGACACCCTCAACCCGCGTGAACGCGAAGTGCTGGAGCAGCGCTTCGGCCTCGTGGACGGCGCCGGCCGCACGCTGGAGGAGGTCGGACGCCAGTTCAGCGTCACCCGTGAGCGCATCCGTCAGATTGAGGCCAAGGCCCTGCGCAAGCTCCGTCATCCGACCCGCATCCGCAAACTGGGCGGGTTCTTCGGAGCCGAGTGACCTGGCTCAATGCCCGCCCTGGCCATAATAGGCACCGGGGCCGTGCTTGCGCAGATGATGCTTTTCCAGGAGGTGGTCCGGCAGCGGCTGCAGCGAGGGGTTCAAGGTCAGGCTGCCCAGGGCCATGTGCGCGCACATTTCCAGCGCGATGCTGTTGTTGACGGAGTCCATCGCCGTCCGGCCAAAGGTGAACGGCGCATGATGAAGCTGCAGCACCGCCGGCATTTCCAGCGGGTGCAGGCCAAGCTCGCGCAGCCTTTCCACGATGGCCACGCCGGTGAAGTGCTCATAATCCGCCGCCACCTCCTCGGGCGTCAGCGCCCGCACCACCGGCACGGTGCCGTGGAAATGATCCGCATGCGTCGTCCCGAAGCAGGGCAGCTCGCGGCCGGCCTGGGAAAACACCGTGGCATGAAGGCTGTGCGTGTGCGTGATGCCGCCGATCTCGGGGAACTCACGATAGAGATGCAGATGCGTCTTGGTGTCAGAGGAAGGCCGCAAGGAACCCTCCACCACCCTGCCCTCCAGGTCGAGAAGGACGATGTCCGAGGGAGTCAGGGACTCGTAATCCACGCCGCTCGGCTTGATGCCCCAGAGGCCGGAGGCCCGGTCGATGCCGGACACATTCCCCCAGGTCAGACGGACAAGGCCGGAAGGAACGAGGGCCTTGTTGGCCTCGCAGATCTGGGAGCGAAGTTCAGGGAGAAGCATGATGCGTGAAATCAGAAACCAAGGACAGGCTTTGCCACAGCGGCCCGGGAATCAAGCCGTCCCTTCGCGCCAGACCACTTTGTCCAGCACCGGGCGCCGGACGCTGCGCGGCCATTTCAGCTCCGCCTTCGGCCAGCCCAGGTAGACCAGGCCCAGGCAGCGATCCCCGGCCCGGATGCCAAGCCACTGGCGGAATGACGGAGCCTCCAGGACGGGGGGTGAAGACCAGTAACCACCAAGCCCCGCCGCCGTGGCGCTGATCTGAAGGTTTTGCAGCGCACAGGCCACGGCCTCGACTTCCTCGATCTCAGGAATCTTCCCGCCACCGCCGTGACGCTCCATGACGCAGGCGATCACCACCGGAGCCAGCAGCGGGTTCTCCCCCATCTTGCGCATCTTGTCCTCCCGGAACTCCTCCGGCGGCGTGCTGTCCCGGTAGGCCTTCTGCAGCCCGCCCGCCAGCAGGGCGCGCGATTCACCCGTGAAAACATGGAACTTCCAGGGTTCGGTCAATCCATGGTTAGGCGCCCAGGTGGCGTCCTCGATCACCTGCAGAAGCAGCCCCTGGTCAACAACCCGTGCCGGATCCAGGTCGGCAGGCTTGATGGAACGGCGGTGTCGAAGAAGGGCGGAGACGGAGGCGTGGTCGGGCAGAAGTGAGGACATCGATCTCACCAAAGCCAGCCGTCCCCAAGGATCAAGCCGTGACGGCCGACCGCACCTGCTCGATGAACTCACGGACCATGCCCAGGTCCTTGATGCCCGGCGCGGACTCCACACCGCTGGCCACGTCCACGGCGGCAGGGCGCACTTCTTCGACCGCCTGGCGGACGTTGGCAGGCGTCAGTCCCCCGGACAAGATGATGCGCTTGTCCGGATACTGCTCCCTGGCCATCGCCGCCAGATCCCAGGGAAAGGTTTCGCCGGTGCCCCCGTAAAGGCCGGGATTGTAGGCATCGAGAAGAATGGACTCGCAGGGGAACTCGCCGATGCGCCGCAGGGAGTCACGATCACGGACGGCAAGCGCCTTGATGACCTGGATGCCGCGGAGCTGAAGCGCCTCCACCTCGGCTGGCGACTCATCTCCGTGCAGCTGCAGCACATGGACAAGCCGCTGTTCAACCAAGGTCTCGATGGTTCCGGCATCCGCATTCACCAGCACCGCCACCAGCGTGGTCATGCCATGAATCTCCCGGAGCCAGCCCGCCTTTTCCAATGGCAGATAGCGCTTCGATTTCGGCCAGAAATTGATGCCCAGGGCATCGGCTCCAAGAGTGATGATGTCCCGGGCCTGCTGTTCCTGGGTGATGCCGCAGATTTTAACGGCCGGGGAGGGATGGGAAGAATCAGGAAACACGGGGTGGCAGGACAGGCTGGGCAGGGCTGTCGGGCAGCAGGCCCTGGGTGAGCGAAAGCAGGATGTCGAGGCGCGGCGGATAAGGGATCGCCCCCCGGAAACGAGCATCACGCTGAAGGGAGGCAAGCTCCCCGGCATCTTCGGGACGGGCCAGGAAGATCACGGGTGGGGCGGTGAGGCTGCCCCGGTGGGCAAGCGGATAAGCCCGTACGATCAGGCGGTCGAGCATGATGCCGCTCATGTCGGGGAGGCGCAGGGCCAGGATCAAAAGCTGATAAGGGCGGGCCAGGGCGAGTTCAAAGGCACGCTCGGCGGTGGGGCAGTCATCCACTTCGCAGTTCCGGAAGGACATCAAGGCCTCCCGGATCACCCGCCGGAAAGGCAGGCTCTCTTCAGCCAGGAGAACCCGGGCGATGGAGGAGCTGGAGGCAGGAGGGGTCAAAATGTTTGGCTCAGGGAAAGATGCAGGCTGGACTTGTGGCGTTTTTTGGAATTCTAATCAAGAGGCATCCATCCTGCTCCTGATGATCTCCTGGCACTGGCGCGGCCAGGCTGGTGTTCATCCCTACAACCTCCATTTTCCCGAATCATGACCGAACTCATCTCCAAAGGCGGCCCCCTGGTATGGCTGCTGATGGCCTGCCTGGGCTTTGCCCTGGCAATTTTCCTGGAACGCCTGGCCTACTATCACCGGGCAAGCATGAACATCGGTGAGTTTCTTGCCGGGCTGGCCGCCCTCATCCGGCGGAAAAACTTCCCTGAGGCGCTTCAGGAATGCGTGGCCACGCGGGTCCCGGCAGGACGGGTCATCCATGCAGCCCTGCTCCGTCACAACGCAACACGTGAACAACTCAAGGAAATCGTCCAGGAGGCAGGCCAGCTTGAAGTGCCTCGCCTGGAACGCTACCTGGCCATCCTCAACGCCATCGCCCATGCCGGCCCCCTCATCGGCCTGCTCGGCACCGTGGTGGGCCTGCTGGACAGCTTCACCAACCTCTCCAACACCAACGGCATCACCACGCCCGCCGAAGTGGCCCGCGGCGTCTATCAAAGCCTGATCACCTCCGCCCTCGGACTCGTTGTCGCCATCCCCGCCTACCTCTTCTACGCCTTCCTCAGCGCCCGCTCCCGCTCCATCATGCATGACCTGGAGCGCGCCGGCGTCGAAATCGTCAACCTCATCGAGGATGCCAAGTCTGCGGACAACATCGTGGAATTCCGCCAGCCCTCCGAGGAGGCCCAGGCCCGCGGACGCAGCCGGAAATCCCACTCATGACGCCCAGCCACCCTTCGCGCCATGAAGCTTGAGAGCCATCTGCCCAGGCAAAGCCCCTGGCTCTACATCACCCCGCTGCTCAACGCGATCCTGCTCCTGCTGGTGTACTTTTTGTTCAGCAGCGGCTTCGTCGTCCAGTCCGGCATCCAGGTGGAGAAACCCCGCTCAAGCAGCCGCCTCACCGGCTTTGACCGCGCCCACATCATCACTGTCGCCGGGGGCGACAACGCCTCGGTGTACTTTGACGGCAGGCGCGTCAGCTGGCCCGAGCTGCGCTCCGAGCTCGAGCGCCACCGCAACGGCGAACGCCGCATCCTGCTTCACACCGACAGGCTGGCGCCCTCCGGGCATTTCACCGAGATCGGCAGCATGGCCATGGAGCTTGGCTATGAGGTGGCCGTGTCGACCACGCCCGCCACGGACCCCAAGGCCGCCCTGCAATGAAGCACCGTCGCGCGGAGGACACAGGACTGATCTTTGACTGGCACCGGAAGGAGGCCCGGGGCCCCTGGCTTGCCGCCTTCCTGCTGCTCACCCTGTTCGGCATCGCCTCGCTTTTCATCATCTTCCGCATCGTCACCCCGGATGCTCCCAGGATGATCGCCAGGCCGCAGCAGATGATCCTGCTCAATCCGGAAGTGCCCGCCGAACGCGCCCTCATCCACCGGGCGATGGACCGCAGCTTCACCCTCCTCCCCAACGAATCCCCGACCTTCTCCTCGCTGCCTTCCGCAGCGGCGATTCCCGGCTTCCGCCCGGGCATCCGCGGCTACGAGATGAAACTGAAATCACCGGGCAGCCAGCGCGCCTCCAACGACGACAACGCCCCCCTGCCAGTGATGACCTTTGATGACATCCTGCCGCCCCTGCCGGTCGTTCTGCCCGCCGCCGCGGCTTCCGCCAAACCACGGTCGTCACTCAGGCTGCGCGTCACCACCTCCTCTGGAAGAAAGCCCATCCCGCCCCCCTCCTGGCATGACATTCCCCTGACCGATCCTGAACGGGTCACCTTCCGCATCGGCATCGACCCCGGCGGCCGAGTTCAGATCGCCCTGCCCCTGAACTCCTCCGAGGATCCGGAGGTCATGGATCGTTTGCGCACCGCCATCACCGGCACGCGCTTTGAACCCGGTTCCGCAGGAGCCAGCGACCTGGAATGGGCTGAAGCCGGCTTCTATTGGGAGAGCCAAAAGGAGGACGCCCCATGATCCGGCTGCACCTGGGTTCCCTCATCGTCGTCGTGATGCTGCTCGGCGTCAGCCTGGTCGTCACCCTCTGGACATGGACCCTGTGGCGCGAACGGCGCCGCGAGATACGGCGTCGCCGCATCGCCATCCAGTGCCGGATCTGCAACTGCAACTACCAGCCTGCAACCGCTTCCCCGACCAGTCAGTGTCCGGCCTGCGGCAGCCGCAACCAACGAGGCGCCCTGAATCCAATCTGAGCGGACCTCCTGCCGGCGGCTCCTGTCACGCTTACTCCCCATTCTCAGTCCTTCATGCTGAAGTCCGCCGTCATCACCGCCATCCTGGCCCGCCTCGACGCTGAACTGGAAGTACTGCTGCGCGGTGCCAGGGCCTCCTTTGCGGCGGCGACGGATCCGGACAGCAAGGCCGAGAACAAGTACGACACCCGCACGCTGGAGGCCTCCTATGTGGCACGCGGCCAGGCCCGCAGGGTCGCCGAACTCCAGGCCGCCCGACAGGATTTTGCCGCGCTCAACACCTCGCTTTCCGACTCGGTCCGCGCAGGATCCCTGGTTGAGCTCGGGCAGCAGGGCGCGAACGAACTTTATTTCATGGGCCCGGCCGAAGGCGGCCTGGAAGTCTCGGTGGAAGGCAGGGAGGTGATGGTCATCACGCCCGCATCACCCCTGGGCTCCCGGCTCATGGGGGCCAGGGCGGGTGATGACGTCCCCCTTCCCTCCGGCCGCAGGGCGCGCCTCCTGCAGGTGCATTGAACGCTCAGCCGTCCGCCAGCATCGCCTTGAGGCCTGCGAAGAAATTCGTCGTCTCCTCCTGCCCCACGGCCTCGTTCATGTGGCGGCTGTAGTCGATCTCATGAACATGCGTCCGGTCCAGCTCCTTGAGAAACGGGCTTGGCAGCTCCGTCTGCGGCTTGCCCCATTTGACGCGTGTCCGCACGAAGCTGATGGTCAGCTTCTGCCTTGCCCGGGTGATGCCCACGTAAAAAAGCCGGCGCTCCTCGTCCACCCTTCCCTCCTCATAGCTGCGCTTGTGCGGCAGGATTCCCTGCTCAAGCCCGGGAAGATAGACGACGGGAAACTCCAGCCCCTTGCTGGCATGCATGGTGATCAGGCAGACCCCCTTCTTCTTCTCAATGTCGTCCTTCTCCTCGCGCTCGTCATTGAGCGTGATCTCGTCCAGGAAGCCCGCCAGTCCGTCCCTGCGGTTGCGTTCGTCATAGCTGGCGACCTGCTTCACCAGCTCCTTGAGACCGTTGTCCCAGGCGTTGTAGTCCTCCGGCGTCTTCGCCAGCTTCTGAAGATACTCACGGTAGCCCGTCTCCAGGATGAGATGCTCGGCAAGCTCGGCCAGCATGACGCCCTCGCCCTGCGCCGACGCCGCATACTTGCTGATCATCGCCGTGAAGCCGCGGATCGCCGTGCGCGCCTTCTCGGGAATCTGCCGCAGGAAGTCCTCGTCACACAGCGCCACCCAGACGCTGTGATGCTTCTCCATCGACCGGTCCCTCGCCAGCTCGGCCGTGGCGTTGCCGATGCCGCGCGTCGGCGTGTTGAGCACGCGCAGCAGGGCGATGTCGTCATGCGGATTGTGCAGGATCGTCAGGTAGGCCACGATGTCCTTCACCTCCCGGCGGTCAAAGAAGCTGCGCGCCCCGATGACGCGGTAGGGGATCTTGCGCTGGCGGAAGGCCTGCTCCAGGACACGGCTCTGCTCATTCGTCCGGAACAGGACCGCAAAGTTGTCGTAGGGCTCCTTGTCGGCGTAAAAGGCGCGCTCAATCTCCTTGGAGATCATGTCCGCCTCCTCCTTGTCATCCTGCACGGCGACGAGGCGCACCGGTGCGCTGCCGGTGTTGCGGCTCCACAGGCTCTTCGGACGGCGGCCCGCGTTGTTTTTGATCAGGCTGTTCGCCGTGTGCAGAATGGGCGTGGTCGAGCGGTAGTTCTCCTCCAGCTTCACCACCGTGGGATTCGGGAAGAAGTCCTCAAACTGCGTGATGTTGGTGATCTCCGCGCCGCGCCAGCCGTAGATCGACTGGTCGTCGTCGCCCACGACGCAGACGTTGTAGGGAGCCGGCACCAGGGCGCGCAGCAGACGCATCTGCAGGGAGTTCGTGTCCTGGAACTCGTCCACCATCACGAACTTGTGCCGTCGGTGCAGCACGGAGCGCACGTCGTCGTTCTTCTCCAGAAGCTCGACCCCCAGGCACAGCAGGTCGTCAAAGTCCATGGCGTTGAGCGCACGCATCTCGTTCGAATAGCGCTCGGCCACCGCCGCGTAGATGTCCTCCTTCGGATCGCCCAGGCTTTCTCCATAATTCTTGGCCTTGCTCATGCGTGACAGCACGGCCTGCGGATCCAGCGTCTCCTCCTTCACCAGCAGGTCCTTCATCGCCCGCTTCATCAGGCTGATCTGCTCGTTCTGCGAATAGATCACGAAGTTCTGCTTGTAGCCGACCTTCGGGGCGAACTCTCGCAGCAGCCGCGCGCAGAAGGCATGGAAGGTGCCCAGCACAACCTTCTTGCCGGCGCCGTCGCGGCACATGTCCTTCACGCGCTCCCGCATCTCCGCCGCCGCCTTGTTGGTGAAGGTCACGGCCAGGATGTGCTCCGGCTTGATGCCCTCGTTGATCATGTAGGCGATGCGGGCGGTGACGACGCGCGTCTTGCCCGTGCCCGCTCCGGCGAGGATCAGCAGCGGCCCGTGGATGTGGGTGGCCGCCTGACGCTGCTGGGGGTTGAGTGTGCCGGTGAATCCGCTCATGAACATGCCCCGATTGGAGGGCGCGAACCGGGTTTCAAGGACGAAGTCGGAAACAAAATTCACTCCCCGGAACGTTTGTGTTTGACCATGTCACGCCACCTCCCGCCGCCCCTGCGGCTGATCGTCCTGCTCTGCCTCTCCGCCTCCCTGCTCCATGCCCAGGAAAAGCCGGAGGTGCTCGTCGAAACCGACGTCATGGTGACGATGTCGGACGGTGTCAGGCTGGCCACCGACATCTACCGGCCCGCCGGTGACAACGGCCGCCTGCCGGTCATCCTGACCCGCACGCCCTACGGCAAGAAGGGTTCGAAAAAGCACGGTGAATACTTCGCCCGTCATGGTTATGCCTTCGTCGCCCAGGACACGCGCGGACGATACGCCAGCGAAGGCGTCTGGCACTGGATGACCGATGACGGCAATGATGGCGCCGACTGCGCACGCTGGATCATCGCCCAGCCCTGGAGCGATGGAAAAATCGGCATGTTGGGCACCAGCTACGTCGGCGGAACCCAGCACGCCATGGCCCTGGCCAAGGCGCCCGGACTGGCCACGGTCATCCCCGTGGACGCCGTCTCCAACTGCGGCGTGCAGTCCATGCGCAACGCCGGTGCCTTTGAAATGCGGTTCTGGAACTGGATCATGCTCAACGCCGGCCGCGGCAGCAACGCCGCCCAGGACCCCGGCACCGAGGCCGCCCTGAAGGAGATGGCGGACAACCGTCTCAGCTACCTGCCCCACCTGCCCCTGCGGCACGGGCTCACCCCGCTGAAGCTGGCCCCGGAATACGAGGACTGGCTCATCAAGGCCATGCGTCATGGAGCGGACGATGATTTCTGGCGGCAGAACAACATCATCGACCATGCCGCCGACTACAAGGACATCCCCGTCTACCTGGTCGGAGGCTGGTACGACTCCTGGGCCGGCAACACCACGGCGAACTTCCGAGCCCTCACCCCGGCGCTTAAAAGCGATGTGTTCCTCATCATGGGCCCGTGGATCCACGGCCAGCAGTCCAAGAGCAGTCATGGCCAGGTGGACTTCGGCCCCGAAGCCGCCATCTCCGACGAGCTGGCCTGGCGGCTGGAGTGGTATGACCATGCCCTGAAGGGAAAAACCAACAGCGTGGGCAAAAGCGCGCCCTTCGCCCGCAAGGTCCGCTACTTCACCATGGGCACGGGCGATGCCGGCAGAACCGACCAGGGCCTGCTCCGTCATGGCGGAGAGTGGCATGACTCCGACACCTGGCCGCCCGAGGGCAGCCGGCCAACGTCCTACTACCTCGGCTCAAACGGCCGGCTTTCGACCAGCCCGCAGCAGGGCAGCTCCAGCTACGTCTTCGACCCGCGCCAGCCGGTGCCAACGATCGGCGGAAACATCTCCAGCGGCGACGGCATCATGCTCCAGGGCGCCTGGGACCAGCGCGGCGGCCCCCATGTCTGGAACTGGCAGCAGCCCCTGCCCCTCTCCTCCCGCAACGACATCCTCGTCTTTCAAACGGAGCCGCTGCAGGCCGACCTTGAAATCACGGGCGAGCTGGAGGTGAGGCTCTGGGTCTCCTCCGACTGCGTGGACACCGACTTCACGGCGAAACTGGTGGACGTGCATCCACCTTCACCGCACTGGCCCGGCGGCTTCGACCTGAACATCACCGACGGCATCTGCCGTGCACGCTTCCGCGACTCGTTGAAGAAGGAGAAGCTGCTGGAGCCCGGGAAGGCCCACCCGCTCACCATCCGGCTTTACCCAACCAGCAATGTGTTCAAAAAGGGCCACCGTCTGCGGCTCGACATCAGCAGCAGCAACTTCCCGCGCTTTGACGTCAATCCCAACACCGGCGAACCCCTCCAGCAGCACCGGCGGATGCAGACGGCGGTGAACACGGTCCTTCATGACGCGGACCACCCGTCCCACATCGTGCTGCCGGTGATGCAGCGGTGACTACTCCTTGGTGATCGTCTCGTCCAGGTTCAGCAGGGCGCGCGCGACCACGGTCATCGGCGCCAGCGCCTCCGCCTCAGCCGCCTGCTTCTGCTGGTTGAGCAGGTTCATCAGCACCGACATCTCCCGGGCATTTGGACGTCGCAGCGTGCATAGCCGGAAGCCATGCTCAATGGCGGTCTTGTCATCACCGCCACCCGCCTTGATCATGCGTGCGGCCAGATGATCGGCCGCCTCCAGGCTCAGGGTTTCGTTGAGCGTCATCAGGGCCTGCAGCGGCGTGTTGCTGCGGGCACGCCGGATGCAGCTCGCCTCGCCATTCGGCACGTCAAAGGTGCTTAGAAAGGGATAGGGCGTGCTGCGGCGGCGGAAGACATAGACGCTGCGACGATACTTCTGGTCCGACTCCTCCACCTTCCAGGGAAAGGGCGCATAGCTGACCGGCTTCTGGAAAAGATACTCCGGCGCGGGAGGCATGACCCCACGGCCTCCGATCTCCTCCTTGAGCAGGCCGCTGACCGCCAGCTGAATGTCACGGACGATCTCCCCCTCGACCCGGAAGCGCGGACCGCGGGCCAGCAGCCGGTTGTAAGGATCCTTTTCGAGCAGCGCAGGGGTGACACGGCTGTCCTGCTGATAAGTCTGGCTGGTGACGATCAGACGCTGCAGGTGCTTGATGCTCCAGCCATGGTCCATGAATTCGCAGGCCAGCCAGTCGAGCAGTTCCGGATGGCTGGGCTTCGCGCCCTGCGTGCCGAAATCCTCGGGCGTCTCCACCAGCCCGGTGCCGAAGTAGGCCTGCCAGACGCGGTTCACAAAGGCGCGCGCCGTGGTCGGTGCATCCCTTGAAACCAGCCATTTCGCAAACGTCAGCCGGGAACCATCCGCTGTTTTCGGCAGCGGGTTCAGAATGGCCGGCACGCCGGCGTTGACCTTGTCACCCGGCTTCAGGAAGTCGCCGCGCTTGAGCACGCTGGTCATGCGCGGCTGGTCACGGGCGTCGAGCACCAGCGTCGTCGTGCCCTCCGGGTGCTGCCGCCACAGGGCTTCAATCTCGTCGTTCACCGGCTTCCACTCGGCGACGGTGGAGCGATACACGGCAAAGGCCGGCTTGTTGCCATAAAGCGGGTCCGCCTCGGCCTCTGCGGATTCCGAGGCGCTGATGCGGTAGCGTCCGAGGTTCATCGTCTGAAGGTCGTCGCTGTTCCAGCCGCCGTGCTTCATGCTCAGCCCGATCGTCAGCTCCGAGGCATCCGTGACCTCGACCGGCTTCTCCAGCACAAACACGGCGTTGCGCGGCACGTTGCGGCGGCCCGGGCCGGCGTCGATGCCCCAGGCCGTCTCCGCCCTGCCATCGATCGCGTAGGCGACCGGCCCCGTCACGCGCTTGTCCTTCGCCGCGTCCTGATCCCTGGCAAAGGCCTCCAGCGGCGTGTTTTCGGGCTCGCCAAAGTCGGCCGTGGCGCGAACAAACTTCAGCGGCACCTGCCTGCCGTCCACCTTCATCGTGGCGTTGAACTCCGTGAGCGCCGCCGTGCCCTTCTGTGAACGTCCCGGCCCGTAGGCGGGAAGGTTGGGGTCGTTCATCAGCTCCAGCCTGAAGGAGGCGATCTTCAGAGGAGCCCCCTGCCTCACCATGAACTTGACCTCGCTTTTGGTTGGGGCGTAGCCCTGGGCCAGGATGCTGCCGTCAGGCTGGCGCAGGGCCTTCTCTCCGCCGCTCGGATCATCCTCAAATTTCAACGTGGTCCATTTCGGCTGCGGCCGGATGGACTTCCGCCATTCCTCCATGCGCTGCTCCCAGCCGGGATTCCCATGCTTCAGCTTCTCCTCCAGGCTGCGGACGCCGGAGAGGACCTGCGAACGCCGCATCTGCTCCGGAGCGGTGTAGACCACGCGCCATGGCTCGTTGTCGTTGTTCAGGAAGGCGAACATCCGGTAGTACTCCTCCTGGGTGACCGGGTCATATTTGTGGTCATGGCACTGCACGCAGCCGATGCTGAGCCCCAGGATGCTTTTGCCGATGGTGTCCATGCGGTCGAACATGGCCTCCATGCGGAACTGCTCGGGATCGACCCCTCCCTCCTCGTTGATCATGGAGTTGCGCAGGAAGCCGGTGGCCACGACCTCGTCCTGCCCCGCGCCGGGCAGCTGGTCGCCGGCGATCTGCTGGATGATGAACTGGTCATAGGGCAGGTCACGGTTGAAGGCCTTGATCACCCAGTCACGATAGAACCAGATGAAGCGCATGGGGTCCTTCTCGTAGCCGTTGGAGTCGGCGTAATGCGCCGCATCCAGCCAGTGCCGGCCCCAGCGTTCGCCATAATGAGGCGAGTCCAGCAGCTCGTCGACCAGGGCTCCGTAATCCTTGCCCGCGGCCTCAGGCGGCGGAGGCAGACCGACAAGGTCAAGGTGGAGCCGCCGAACCAATTTTTCTGCAGACGCCCTTGGCGACGGCTTCAGCCCCTCCCTGGCGAGACGATCCTGGATGAAAGCGTCAACGGGGTTCATTCCAGGCCTGCCGGGAACCGGCGGCTTCACCGGCGGCCTGAAGGCCCAGTGATCCGTCTTTTTCTCCAGCTTCACGCTGGCGCTCTCGGGCCATGGCGCACCGGCGTCGATCCAGGCCTTGATCACCGCAATCTCGTCATCCGAAAGCGGGTCGCCCTTGCGCGGCATGCGCAGCTTCGGGTTCCTTCCCTCAATCGCATGAACCAGGGCTGAATCCGCAGCATGTCCGGGCTTGATCGCCACGCCAAAGTCGCCGCCCTTCAGCGCGCTGGGCTTGTGATCGAGCCTGAAGGCCGCCTCCTGCTTGCCCGAGCCATGGCAGGAATAACAATGTTCACGCAGGATCGGCTGGACGTCTTTGATGAAATCAACCGCCATTACGGGCAGGGCGGCGGCTAGGAAACTGGCGAATGCTTTCAGCATGGCGATGAATACGCAGCCTTGAATGGAATCTCATCCACACCGGCATGGAGGATTCGGCACAGGCCCTATTCCAGCTCCTTCAGCGCCGCGCCCAGGTGGTTGACGACGTCTGACGGCAGCACGCAAAGCTGGCTTTGCGAAAGCGCGGCCAGCTCCGCCGCCCGTCCGCAGCTCCAGGCTCCGAGGCCGGCCGAACGGTAGAGATCCAGCCCCTGTCCGGCAAAGGCGGCGCAGACACCGGTCAGCACATCCCCCATGCCACCGGTGGCCATGCCAGGATGTCCGGTGGAATTGATGAGCGGCGGAGGTCCCTCCGTGGCAATGACCGTGCGGGCCCCCTTCAGCAGCAGCACGTTGCCTGGATGGGCCATGGCCCACATTTCCGCCTGCGTGATCCGGGGATGACATTCACCATCGCCCACCAGCCGGGCCATCTCACCGGGATGAGGCGTCAGCAGACGAGGCGGTGTCGAAGTCAGGAAGACCGGCACCTCCGTCCGCGCGATCATCGTGATGGCGTCTGCATCCACCACGGCGGGCACGGCGGCATACTGGATCACGTTCAGCACCTCGTCGGCGGCTTCAAAACCCAGGCCCGGCCCGATGCCCAGCGCGTCCCAGTTCATCTCCAGGGCTTCGCGATAATCCCTGACCGGCTTCACCATGACCTCCGGCGGCAGCCGTGCGGCCATCAGCGGGTAAACATCCTCCTTCACCAGCAGCGTGACCAGACCCGCCCCCGCACGCAGGGCGCCTGAACAGGCCAGCACCGCCGCACCCAGAAATCCCCTTGAACCGGCCAGGATGCCCACACGCCCCGCCTGGCCCTTGTGAAACTCAAAGCCGCGCCGCGGAAGCCAGCTTCGCAGAAGCTCCGGCGTCAGCAGCATCGGCCCTTCATCCTCGGCTGCGCCGAGCCCGGCCAGCGGCACCAGGGCGATGCGCCCAACCCACGATGTGGCAGAATCAGCGACGAGGCCCGCCTTGACGCAGGCCACCGTGGCGGTGATGTCGGCCTCGACGGCACCGGGGGCGGCCTCGCCCGTGTCGCCGTTCAGCCCCGAAGGAATGTCCATGGCCACCGTGAAGGCATGCTGCTCCCGGCGCAGGGTGTTCATCTCGGCCGCCAGGGCACCCACCTCTTCGCGCATGGGGCCGACCGCACCGATGCCAAGCAGGCCGTCCATCTGCACGATCGGCCGGGGAAGTTCGGCGGCATTCACCGGAGACCTGAGCAGATGAAGGTCCCTGAAGGCGTCCAGGTGAGCACGTGGCAGAGGCTTGAGGTTGTCCACCGGCCCGCTTAACCGAGCCAGCACCCGCCAGCCAAGCCGCTGCAGCTCCCGCGCGGCCACCAGGGCGTCACCGGCGTTGTTGCCGCTGCCCAGGTGGATCACCAGGGTGCCCGGAACCGGAAAAAAGCGGCGCACCTCCCCGGCAATTCCGCATCCAGCCTTTTCCATCAGATCCCCGGCGCTGGCGCCGAGTTCAAAAGCCCTCTGCTCGATCTCCTGCATCTGCCGGCAAGTCACGAGCATGGGGCGGGCCTCCTCAGTTGGACTTCTTGTAGGACACGATGCCCTGGGCGATGCCTTCGGCGATCCGGTTGCGGAAATCACCCGTCATCATCCTGGCGCGTTCGGTGGAATTGCTGACAAAGCCGCACTCGATGAGCACCGCAGGATTGCGGGTGGTTTCGCGGATGACGTGAAAGCTGGCGTGTTTCACACCGCGGTTGGACATGCCCGTGCGCTGCACCAGGTAGGCCTGGATGTAGGCCGCCAGGGCATAGCCCTTGCTGTGGTAATAGTAGCTTTCGGCGCCGGCGCCGCTCCCTCCCCGGCTGTAGTTGTAATGAATGCTGACAAAGATGGCGTTGCCATGCCGGTTCCCCGCCGAGGCACGGCCGGGAAGCGGCACGAAGACATCCCGCGAACGGGTCATCACCACCTTCAGCCCCGCCTTCTCCAGCAGCTGCTGCACACGCCTCGCCGTATCAAGAGCCAGGTGCTTTTCATAAACATAACCAATCGCCGCACCACGGTCGAAGTCGCCATGCCCGGCGTCCAGCACCACGGTGTCGAAAGCCCGGACCAGGGGTGCCGAGGCCATCATGAGCAGCACCCACAACCATGCGCCCAGGCGGCGGTGAAAAGTTGCTCGGGGGAGGAGTGCGTGTGCCATGCGGGAACAGGGTGGATCAGCAACGCAGGCCGCGTGCCAGGCTTCCACGGGTGCGTTTAGCGTTTCAAGCCTGGAGAGGCAAGCGGGAAACCATGTTTTGACTGACCGCCATCCTGGTTTCAAGCCGTGCGCAGCCTCTCCAAGATCCTTATTTGCCGCTGACATCAAAGCAGAACAGCAGTTCCTGGTCGCGCAGGTACAACCTTCCACCGCTGACCACGGGATGGGTCCAGATCATGCCCTTGGGATTCCGGTTGGTGGTCTGGGGACTGAGCGTAAAGCGCCCGTGCTCCTTCCAGCCCTCGGGACTGGCCTCGATCAGCACCACGGTTCCCGTCCGCTCCTCCAGCAGGTAAAGCATGCCGTCGGCGCTATGAATCGCGCCCTTGCCCAGCCCCTTCTTGTCCGCCCACTTCACCGCCCCCGTCTTGAAATCCATGCAGGTCCAGCCCGCCTTGTCATTGTAACCGTAAAGATGGTCGCCCACGAGGATGACCCCGCCATGATGGTTGACCATGTCCGTCGTCTCATAAAGGGTCTCCACGGCGTTGCCGGGCCCGACCCTGACGGACTTGCAGCCGACTCCATAACCTGCGGCGACAAACACCTGCCCGTCCTTGAAGATGGGCGTTGGAATCACCGCCGTCTTGCCCGGGAACTCCGTCTTCCACAAAACCTTGCCGTCTGCGGCGTTCACCCCGGCGATGCTCTGCATGGTGAGCTGGATGAGCTGGCGGGCGCCGTTGTGGCTCACCGCGATCAGGCTGGCATACTGGGCGGGATCCGTCCACTCGGCGGACTGCCAGGCCAGCTTGCCGGTGACCTTGTCAAAGGCCGCCAGGGTGCCCTGGGAGCCTCCCGGGGTGACCACCACCAGACTGCCTTCAATCAACGGGCTTTCACAGTAGCCCCAGCCCGGCACCTTGCCACCCAGCGCGACCATGTCGGCAGTCCAGAGCTGCTTGCCATCGGCCGCATTCAGACAAACCAGCGCTCCTTTGCCGCTCAGGGCGTAGACCTTGTCACCATCCACCGTCGGGGTCGCCCGAGGACCGTCCCCCCAGCCGTTCGTCAGCAGGGCTCCGGCTTCCGCCGACCACTTTTCCTTTCCGGTCGCCGTGTCGATCGCTATCACATACTCCACCGCGTCACGCGAACCCATGGTGTAAAGCGTGCCGCCGACGATCGCATAGCCGGAATACCCCAGGCCCGCGTCCTCGTTCATCCAGACCTTTTTAGGACCGGCCTCCGGCCACTGCTTCAAAAGGCCGGTTTCAGGGCTGATGTCGGTACGATCGGCACCACGAAAGGTGGGCCAGTCAGCTGCCTGGGAAACGGCGGCCAGGAAGAAAAGCGAAGTGAAAGTGATTTTCATGAGGAATAACCAAAGAACGCACCATTCAGCCGCGCCTCGACATGAAAAGCCAGAAAAAAACGGCCCCGGCCTGGCCTGAGGCACCCGCTGATGCCCCCGGAATCAATCCGGTCCAGATTCAAGCCTGGACACCCCGCCCAAAACCAACCGGAGCCCGCAGCGTGAGCCGCGAGCCCCGGAAATGATCATGCATCCGGATGACGCCAGGTTCCCGCTGACAAGGCCTTACGGCACCGGGAAACGCTCGTTGATCCGGGCCACCTCGGCCTTGATCTCGTGAAGCACGGCGGCGTTGTCCTTGTTCTTCAAGGCACGGTCAATCCAGTCGGCGATGAGGACCATCTCCGCCTCCTTCATCCCACGGGTGGTGACGGCCGGGGTGCCGATGCGGATGCCGCCGCCCAGCGTGATCTTCTCGGTGTCGAACGGAATGCCGTTCTTGTTCACCGTGATGCCGGCATGATCGAGCGTCTCGCTGGCAACCTTGCCGTTGAGGCCGTTCGGACGCAGGTCCACCAGCATGAGGTGGTTGTCCGTGCCGCCGCTGACGATGCGATAGCCGAGTTCGGCAAGACGCGCGGCCAGGGCCTGGGCGTTTTTCACGATCTGCGCGGTGTAGTCCTTGAAGTCCGGCTTCAGGCATTCGCCAAAGCACACCGCCTTGGCGGCGATGACGTGCATGAGCGGACCGCCCTGCACACCGGGGAACACCTGGCTGTTGATCTTCTTGATCAGCTCCTCGCTGTTGGTGAGGATCATGCCACCGCGAGGACCACGCAGGCTTTTGTGGGTGGTGGTCGTGACGAAGTCCGCATGCTCCATCGGGCTCGGATGGGCTCCGCCCGCCACCAGGCCGGCGATGTGCGCCATGTCGACAAACAGGTAGGCACCGACGCTTTTGGCGATCTCGCTCATCTTCCTGAAGTCGATGATGCGCGGATAGGCGCTGGCCCCGGCGGTGATCATCTTGGGCTTCTCACGCTGGGCGACCTCGGCAAGCTCGTCGTAGTCGATGCGCTCGTCCTTCTGGCTCACTCCATACTGGCAGAAGTTGTAGAAGCGTCCGGAAAAGTTCGCCGGATTGCCATGGGTCAGGTGGCCGCCGTGGGCCAGGTTCATGCCGAGCACCTTGTCGCCGGGCTGCAGCACGCTGAAATAGACGGCGGCGTTCGCCTGGGAGCCGGAGTGAGGCTGCACATTGGCAAATTTCGCCCCAAAGAGCTCGCAGGCACGGTCGATGGCGAGCTGCTCCACCTTGTCGACCTCCTCACAGCCGCCATACCAGCGCTTCGCCGGATAGCCTTCGGCATACTTGTTCGTCAGGCAGCTTCCCTGCGCCGCCATGACGGCACGCGAGGTGAAGTTCTCGCTCGCGATGAGCTCGATGTTGTTCTGCTGGCGATGCTGCTCGGCGTCGACGATGGCGGCGACGGCGGGATCGGAGGCGGCGAGGATGCTGAGGGGGTGGGCTTGCTTGTTCATTTTGGAGACTCGGCGGGCGTGACGGCCGCCCGCAAAAGGTGTTTTCAGCCAGGCGTCCACAATCTGCCTGGCGATTTCGACCGAAGTCGTCTTGCCGGCAAGGCAAAGCACGTTGGAGGCATTGTGCTCGCGGGTGATGGCGGCGGTTTCTGGGTCATGCACCAGGCTGGCCTGGATGCCGGCGTGACGGTTGGCGGTGATGCTCATGCCGATGCCCGTGGTGCAGACCAGGATGCCCGCATCCGCCCTGCCATCCAGCACCCGCGCAGCCACCAGCTCCGCGTAGTCCGGATAGTCCACGCTTTCCGTGGTGAACACCCCCACGTCCTCGACCCTGTAGCCACCTTCCAGCAGGTGGTTGAAAATGGCGTTCTTGAGGTCAAGGCCGCCGTGGTCGGAGGCAATGGCGAGGGTTTGAGGCAGGTCGGACATGACTGGGCTCGTCACATGGGTCAGGCAGCCCGGAAGGTCAAGGCGCAGCTTCCAACCACTGTGCCGCCAGTCAGGGCTTAGGCATCAAAGCGAGAAAGGGGTTGTTGCGACAGGATTCACAAGATCGCCAGGGATTGTTCAAGTCTGAAAAAACCTGTTTATCCTGCGGATCCTGTCACTGAGGCCTTCAGCCCCATCCTTTGCCGATTGAATGCATAAAGCCCTGGTAGCCAGGAAAACCACCGCCGGCTTCACAGACAGTCTCAAAGCATCCCTGAAGTCCAAGGATGCAACATCGCTTTGTGCCAGCCTGACACTTGGTGCAGTCGTCCCAGGAACGCAGATTCCTCGTGGCGATATCGAGCAGCCAGCCTTCGTGCGGACCTTCACGGAAAGGCTGATTGCGGCTTTTGGGCTTCATGGCCGCTAACCTGCCATCAAGCCGCTTTTGCTGAAACTGTTCAAAAGAACTCATTCAGTCATGTGGTCAGGCGAAAAGCTATAGAGGATAGCGTTGTATTACGCTTTGGTTTATTTATGTAACGTTTAAATTACTTTTATATAACTTTTTTGACCTTAAATCGCTACCCTCGGTGAAACAGAAGTTTGAGGTCAATCAGGGGTCGACAGGCCTCTTCAATTCGATTGAGTTTAGCGACACCAACAGGTCACTCTACCCATGTATTATTCTCTGAAAAACTTCGTACTTCGTTGATTTTAAGCGCATTTTCCAACATATCCGGCTACTCAAGGTTTCCCTCAATGTAACGATTGATAAAGCTGTAATAGATAATGAATTCACGGTTTTGTGACGTTTGAGTCACTCCTATAAAACGGAACTTTTGCACAACTCCCATCTGGCCCTAACCTGTTCAAGCGCTTCACCTCGATTTGGAAGCTCCCTCTTCCAAAAGTAACGTTATTGTTTTTCACTTAGTGTTACTATTAGCATTTCCAGAAACAGCATCTTCGCTTGGTTGAAAAGAACTGGCGTTACCTCTGCGCTTCTCTCAATCCCCTGCCTCCACACGGTTCTGATGCTGGTTTCCTTGGATCGAGCCGGAGGCTCGGCGGAGCCTAGCGGTGGTGCAACCACCGGATGCGAACCGTTCCATGGTCCATAAATCGGGATGCGCCCTGGAGGGGCGCGAGAAGGCGGCGATTGTGTTCCGGCGGCTGCAAGGGGTTGGCGGTGGCTTCTCGCGTCCCCCCAGGACGCGATGAAGGTGGAACGTGGTTGTTGCGTCCAAGACCTGGGGTTCTCGCTCGCTGGGCTCGTTTCACCCCAGGCTAACGTCTTTCGAGCCTCCGGCTCGGAGAAAACGGAGGTGGGCAGCTTCGTGACCAGGCGAAAACAGACAGTGGCAGATGGGAGGGCACCGCTGCTTTGGACTCAGCCGCACTGCGAAGGCGCATCCGCCTCACCCGGGAAACACACCCATTCGTGTGCTCCGTCCTAATGCCGGATTCATCCAATCTTTCTGCCCCCCCGTGCCCGCCAAGCCCACCGGGCGGAAACACCCAGGTTCAGGGTTTGTGATGAAGCCCAAGTTTCAGACCTGAAGGACAGAAAAATGAGGGGTAGAAAAATTTTCCCAAGCACCTACTGCTCCACGATCCCGGCACCTTGAATGGGCAACAAGGCATCTGCCCTGGGCGGCGAACTCCTCCTTCAACGCCCATGCTGAACGGGGTGCCTTGCCCGAAAAACGCGCCAAGGAGAATGAGCACCCAGGCCTGGGAAGGCCCATGAGCTTCTCAAATTGCTGGCAGGCGCGTCAGAAAGCTCGGCAAAGCCAAGCCATCAGCCGATGAAACCTCATCCTCCCGAAGATCATGCCTTCAAGATGCCGTAGCCGGGGACAGCTGTTCCTTGGATTCTTTGCCGAAAAGGCGGCTTGTGATGCACACCAGGTCATCCACCGCCAGGTAGCAGAGGGGCACCAGGAAAAGCGTGATGATGGTCGCGAACAGGCTTCCGTAGCCCATCGCCACGGACACTGGCGTGAGGAACTGGGCATGGGTGCTCTGGGCTCCGTTGCTGAAGAAAAACGGCAGCATCCTCGCCAGCCAGGTGCCATCAAAAATCAGCGGCACCAGGCCGAAGAAAGTGGTGATCTGCGTCAGGAAAATCGCCCGGAAACGAAGCACTCCGCCACGCTGCACGGCCTCGCGCAGCGGCAGGCCGCCGGCCTTGAGGTCGTTGATCTCGTCCACGAGCACCAGGGTGTCGTTCACGACCACGCCGCAGACCCCCAGGATTCCAAAAAAGCTCATGATGCTGACGGGCAGGCCGTGGAACTGATGTCCGATCACCGCGCCAACAACTCCGAAAGGAACCACCAGGAGCACGATCAGCGGCTGGGAGTAGCTTTTGAAGGGGATGGCCATGAGCGCATACATGGCCGCGATGACCATGAGGAAGGAGACAAGCACCCTGCCCTGGCTTTCACGCTGATAACGGGCCTCGCCTTCAAAGGTCCAGCGGATGTGGCCGTGGTCGGCCAGCAGTTCATCAAGGAAGGCCGTGAGTTCGGCGCGCAGCGCGGCGATGTCGATGCTGCCCTTGTCTGCATCGGCGGAGATGTTCAGGGCCCGGCGGCGGTCGACGCGCTTGATGCTGGTGAAGCTCTTCACCACCTTCGCCTCCGCCACGCGGCTGAAAGGCACCTCCAGGCCGCCGGCGGTGCGGACACGCATGGTGTCGAGAGTGGCCAGGTTCTGCCTGTCCTCCCGGGGCATGCGCAGCATGACCTTCACCTCGTTGCGGCCGCGCTGGATGCGCTGGACTTCATCGCCGTAAAACGACTGCCGGACCTGGCGGGCAAGGTCGGTGACGGTGATGCCAAACTGCTGCGCCTCGGGCTTGAGGCGGAGCTGGATCTCGTTGCGGCCGGAGTCGAGGGAGTCGTTGATGTCAAAGAGCGCCGGATAGGTGGCGAGCTTTTCCTTGATCTTCTCCGACATGGCCAGCAGCTCCTTCGGATCGGTGCCGGTGAGCTGGATGTCCACGGGGTCGCCGCCGCGCATGATCTCGGCCCGGAAGGTCAGCTCCTCGGCCCCGACGATGTTGCCGATGCGCTTCCGCCACTCGTTGGACATCTCGACCGTGTTGGCGTCGATGCTGCGCTCCTCCGGGCCGTAGGTCTCCATGATCACGCCGCCGATGTGGCTTCCCGACCCGCTTGAGGAGCTGCCCCCGCGTGAGGAGATCGTGGTGCCGATGCTGGAGACGACGTGCTTGACCACGCTGCGGCCGTCCGGCCCCGCATACTCCTTCTGCATCTCACAGGCGATGTCGTGGATGCGCTCAATGTGCTTTTCCGTCACCTCCACCGGCGTGCCGTCCAGCATGCTCAGGCGGCATTCGATGCGTTCGCTGGGCACGCGCGGGAAGTAGGTGGTCGAGATGCGTCCGCTGGCGTACAGGCCGCCGATGACCGCCAGCCCGCCAAAGAGCAGGGCGAGCACGGTATAACAATGTTTGACGCTCAGCCGGATGGCCGGGGCGTAGACCGTGCGGACAAACCACTGCAGGGCGGAGTCGGACACCCGGTGCACCGGCGCCAGCATGTCGCCAGCCCGTCCGAGGAAGGGATGCGCGAGATGGCTGGGCAGGATGAGCTTGGTCTCCAGCAGCGCGATGAGCATCACGGCGATGAAGATGAGCGCGATGGGCTTGAACATGGAGCCCCAGTCCGAGGAGTCGACGGCCATCGGAAGGAAGGCGATCACCGTGGTGAGGACGCCGAAGGTGATGGGAACGGCCATTCTCCTCGTGCCTGCGATGGCGGCCTCCAGCGGCGTCAGCCCCTCGGACTTGCGCAGATGGTCGCAGTGCTCGGAGATGACGATGGCGTCATCGACCACGATGCCGAGCACGAGGATGAAGCCCATGAGCGAGGAGAGGTTGATGGAGATGTCCATGTAGGGCATCAGCGCGATGGCGCCCATGAAGCTCATGACCATGCCGACGCCGACCCAGATCACCGCCTCCATGCGCAGGAACAGGCCCACGCAGATGAAGACCAGGATGAGGCAGCTCTGGGCGTTCTGCAGCAGCAGGTCGATGCGGCCCTTGACGATCTTCGAGCGGTCGTTCCAGTAGTCCAGGCGCACGCCGCCCGGCAGCTTGCGGTTGGTCTCGTCGATGTAGGCCTTCACGCGTTCGCCGATGGTGATGGCGTTCTGGTTGCCTTCACGCATGACGCTGATCATCACGCAGCGGCGTCCGTTCAGCCTCGTCACCAGCGGGTTCTCCGTGAAGCCGTCGATGATCTTCGCGATCTCGCCCAGCAGGACCTTGCTGCCGTCGGTCCGGGTGACCAGCGGGATGCGCGCGTAGTCCTCGCCGGTGTAGGCACGGCCCCGGGTGCGCAGGGAAACATCGCCCGCCTCGGTCTGGACCACGCCCGCCGGCATGTCGATGGCGTTTTCACGAATCGCACGGCTGATGACCTCCAGGGTGAGCCCATACTTGCGCAGCTGCTCCTCGGGAATCTCGATGGCGATCTCCTCGTTGCGCACGCCGGTGATGTCCGCGTGGGAGATGCCGGGCAGCGAGGCAAGCTCATCGCGGGTCTGCTCGCCGAGGCGCTTCAGGTCACGCTCCGCCATGTCGGCGCTCAGGATGACCGTGATGACGCTGTGAAAGCTGTCGTCGAGCTGGATGACCGGCTTTTCCGCCAGGGCCGGGAAGTTCGGGATGGCGTCAACACGGATCTTCACGTCGTCCATCACCCGACGCGGGTCCTCGCCCTCGTTGACCTCGATGAAGACGCTGCCGCCGCCGCTGCCCGCCGTGCTGTTGACGTGCTTGATGCCGCCGACCTGCTGGATGGCCTCCTCGATCTTCAGCACGATCGTCTCCTCGGTTTCCTCGGGTGAGGACGCCGGATAGTGCACGTTCACCGAAATGTACCTGGACGGCATGTCCTGGAAGACTTCGAGCGGGATCTTGTCCTGGTAGAGCGTCCAGGCACCGGCCGCCATCACCGCCAGCATCAGGAGATTGGCGGCGACGTGATTGCGGGCAAACCAGGCGATCATGGGGGTGTGGCAGGGGTGAAGGGTAACGAGCCCGGGCAGGCAGGGTTTCACATACCCAGGAAATGCCCCGGATAAACCAGCTCGTCCGGGTTTTACGGCTGACGAGGCGGTTCGTCGTCAAAATGGACGGCCCAGGCCTTCCCTCGGTGAACAAAAAGCAGCCGGACGAATGCCTACGGGAACATGAAACGCCCCAAGCGGAGGTTCGTCTGGCGAAAAGGGTGACAACCCGGCGGTCAGACGCTTTTTCGTGCCGCTTTCCATTCATGCGTCACTCTCCCCTGCCCTGGCTCGTCATCCTCCCCCTGTCCCTGGCCCTTGCGGCCCAGCCTGCCCACAGCCAGGAGCCAGGATCTCCGGAAACAACGCCAGCAGCTCCGGCACAGGCGTCCGAACAGAAAAAAACCGAACTCCCCGCTCTGGTCATCACCGCCACCCGCAGCGGCGAAGATCCGATGAAGGTTCCGGCCCAGGTCCGCACCCTGGGCCAGGAACAGCTTCAGGAACGCCAGATCAGAACGCTGCCGGAAGCCCTGCGTGAGGTCCCGGGCGTGAACGTTCAGAAGACCGCCAACGGCCAGGGTTCTCCCTTCATCCGCGGCTTCACCGGCTTCCGCAACCTGCTGCTCATCGACGGCATCCGCTTCAACAACAGCATCTTCCGCGAAGGCCCCAACCAATATTGGAACACCATCGACTCCTACGCCATCGACCGCATGGAGCTGGTCCCTGGCCAGGGCAGCGTGCTTTACGGCAGCGATTCCATCGGGGGCACGCTGAACCTTTTCACCAAGGGCAGCGGCTACCGGAATGAGCAGCCGGGCTGGTTCTTCCACGGGCTCACTTCCTACCGCGGCTCAACCGCCGAGGAGAGCAACATCCTGCGCCAGGAGCTGCAGTTCGGCCAGGGCGGCCGCTGGGGGCTTCACCTCGGCGCCACCCTGAAGTCGTTTGGCGACGTCCATGCCGCCGGCATCGGCGACCAGCCGAAGACCGGTTATGACGAGTGGGCCTATGACGCCCGGCTGGACATCGCCCTGAGCGATGAATGGAACCTGACCGCCGTGCATCAGCAGCTTCGTCAGAATGATGTCTGGAGAAGCCATGCCACGGTTTACGGCATTTCCTGGGAGGGCACCACGATCGGCACCGACCTCAAGCGCGCCTACGACCAGGAGCGCTCACTTTCCTACCTCCGCCTCGCCGGTGAGGATCTGGACGGCATCATCGACGCCGCCAGCCTCACCGTGTCGCTTCAGTCGATGAACGAGTTCGAGCACCGCATCCGCCGTCCGGCCGACAACCGGCAGAACTATTCGGAGACGGAGCTGACGACGCTTGGGCTCGACCTTCAGTTCCAAAGCGACACCCCGATCGGCAGGCTGACCTACGGCGTGGATTACTACCGTGACCGGGTGAACAGCGGCAGCAAAAGGTACCGCCTGAACGGCACCTTCAACCGGAACGAAATCCAGGGACCGGTCGGGGACGACTCGACCTATGACCTGTTCGGAGCCTATCTCCTCGATCAGATTGACCTGGGCGAACGGATCCACCTCCACTTTGGCGGCCGTTACACCTATGCTGACGCCAACGTCGGCAGCTACGATGACCAGTCCACCGCACGCCGCTTCGACAGCCAGGGCGACAGCTGGCAGAACTTCTCCGCCACCGGCCGCATCATGTTCGACCTGGATGACAAGGATCGATACCGGATTTTTGCTGGTGTCTCGCAGGGCTTCCGTTCCCCGAACCTTTCCGACCTCTCGCGCCTGGACATCGCACGGTCCGGGGAACTTGAACTGCCCTCCCCCGGCCTGCAGCCCGAGGAGTTCATCACCTACGAGATCGGCCTCAAGGCGGACACTGAGCACTTCAGCGGCAATCTGAGCTACTTTTACACGCACATCAATGAGATGATCATCCGCCGCGCCACCGGCCAGGTCATCGGTGGCAACCGTGTTGTCGAGAAAACCAACGGCGGCGACGGCTTCATCCATGGCGTCGAACTGGCGGGCGAGCACCGCTTCAATCCGAACTGGACGGTCTTCGGCCATGTGACCTGGACCGAGGGCCAGGTGGACCAGTTTGTCGGCAACACGAATGTACTGCGGGCTGAATCCGCTTCCCGCGTGGTGCCGCTGATGTGGCGTGGCGGCGTGCGCTGGCAGACCACGGACAAGCGTTTCTGGACGGAACTGGTGGCACTGGGTCAGTCGGACCTGGATCGCCTGAACGCCAGCGACCGCCGTGACACCGAACGTATTCCGCCGAACGGCAATCCCGGCTTCGTCTGGATGGCTCTGCGTGGCGGCTGCCAGGTCACCCCAAACCTCGACCTCACGCTCTCTTTGGAAAATCTTCTGGACCAGGAGATTCGTTATGCCGGCTCCGGCTCCAACGAAGCAGGCTTCGGCGCGGTGCTTGGTGCCACCATCAAGTGGTAAAGCGGTGACTGCCTCCCCCTACTTGCCAATGCAGAAGGAGGAGAAGATCACGTCCAGCACCTGCTCGACATCGACCGCTCCCACGACCTCTCCCAGGGCTTGAAGCGCTTCGCGAAGGTCCAGTGCCACATATTCCGGCGCCAGGCCACCACCCAGGGCCGCCTTCGCGGCGGCAACGTGGGTGCTGACCCGCTCAAAGCAGACCTGATGCCGCGCATTGATCGCCACCGGATGGTCGCTCATCAGCGGACCGGAACGAAGCACCAGGGAACGAATGGCATCGCGCAGGGCCTCGACACCCGTTCCTGTCTGGCAGGAAATCGCCACCGCATCCTGCGGCCAGCCCGCCGCCTGGCCCAGGTCGGCCTTGTTCAGCAAAAGAAGACGGCGGCTGGCAGCCCCTTCGGGCAGCTCCACCCTGCGCATCCGACCCGGAGGCTGGGAGGCGTCCACCACCTCCAGGATCAGGTCGGCACGTTCCAGCTCCCGCAGGGTGCGCTCCATGCCGATGCGTTCGATGCCGTCAGCTCCGGATTCACGAAGCCCCGCCGTGTCGACAAGGCGCAGCGGAATGCCATGGACCTGGATCACCTCCTCGATCGTGTCACGGGTGGTGCCCGCCGAGGATGAGACGATGGCGCGCTCAAAGCCTAACAAAAGGTTCAGCAGACTTGACTTGCCCACGTTGGGCTCGCCGCAGATCACCGTCCTGGCCCCGTGACGCAGGATCCTCCCCTGCTCCCCGGTTTCAATCAGGCGCCGGGCCCGCTGCATGACCTCGTCCATCCGGGCCGCCAGGGCCGAGCCGGTGTCGGGCGAGATGTCCTCCTCGGGAAAGTCGATGTAGGCTTCGACATGAGCGAGCACGGGCAGCAGAACTTCCTTCAGCGCCATGGCCTCCCTGCCGATGGCCCCGCCGAGCTGTTCATGGGCGGCGCGCAGGGCCAGGGTGCTCTGGGCATGGATCAGGTCCATCACCGCCTCGGCCTGGGTGAGATCCATCTTGCCGTTCAGGAAGGCGCGCTGGGTGAACTCTCCCGGACCGGCGGCACGGGCACCGGCGGCGAGCAGCGACTCATAGACCTTCTGCGTCACCAGCAGGCCGCCATGACCGTGATACTCGACGACGTCCTCGCCGGTGTAGCTGGCCGGGGCGCGGAAGACCAGCAGGAGACCGTCATCCAAAAGCGTGTCATCGGCGGCACGGGCTGAGGCGCGGCAGGCCTTCCTTGCAGGCATGTCTGCGACGGCCCTCCCGGCCTGGAAAACCCGAGCCGCCACCTCAAGCGCCTGCGGTCCGGAAACGCGCAGCACGGAGAGCGCCGCCTCCCCGGTGGCGGTTGAAATCGCGGCAATGGTGTCGTGCATCATGGCCTCGACATAGCCCTTCCGGGCCAGGGCTCAAATGAAGAGAAGCCTGAAGACATCAGCGACCACCGCCCAGGACCCGCATCTGGGCCCGGTATTCCCGGGGCGTGCTGCCGACGACCTCGCGGAAGCGCCGGTTGAAGTTCGCCAGGTTCCGGTAGCCGCAGTCGAGGGCGATGTCCGTGATGTTCTGCTGGTCCTCGGAGATCATCCGGCAGGCACGTCCGATGCGCACTTCGTTGATGTATTCCGGCACGGTCTTGCCGGTGCGCGAGCGGAAGAAGCGGCTGAAGGCCCCCTCGCTCAGATGCGCCAGCTTGGCGAGCTGCTTGCGGTCGATGTCCTCCGTGAGGTTCTGGTGAATGTGATCCACCACTCGCTGCATGCGGTCCTGGTCGCCGGAGTGCAGGGCGGGCTCATAGCTGGCGCTTGCCAGGGGCGTGAGTTCCCTGGATCGCGAAAGAAGGTCCAGGATGCCGAGCAGTTCCACGACACGGGCCAGGCCGGAGGCATCGGCGAGACGTCGCATGCGGGTGGTGATTTCCTTGCGGGTGCTGCCGTTCACCTCCAGGCCACGCGCGGAGCGGCGCAGCAGGCTTTTCACCGGCTCCATCTCCGGCAGGCTCATGAAGTCCGCCCCGAGGAAGGACTCGGTAAAACGGACGATGATGGCGTCAACGCTGGCACCGGCCACCTCGTCCTGATGCCAGACGTGGGGCAGGTTGGTGCCCAGCATCACCAGGTCACCGTCCACCAGGGGCGAGATGTTGTCCCCCACCACCCGGTGGCCGCGGCTGCGGATGGCCAGGGTGATCTGATACTCGGGATGGAAATGCCAGCGCGTGCCGTAATCGGGTCCGTGGACGATCTCGCAATGAAACGACTCCCAGTCGCGGCGCGGCACTTTTTCAAAGACAGGTTTCATAAGTGAACCTTTTTAAACGGCAATTCTGGCAAAGCCAATCACCAGATGCGAGCAAAGGACAAGAACTGACCTCGTCAGCGTCTGCCAACGGCCCTGCCATCCACCCAGCGTTCCAGCCATGGCACCAGGATGACGCCGCCGATGATGATGGCGGCTCCTATGTAAAAGCCCGTGCTCATGTGTTCCCGTGAGCCAAAGATGAGGGCGGCCAGCAGGATGCCGTAGACCGGCTCCAGGTTGTAGATGACGTTGACGGTGAACATTGAAAGGCGGCGCAGCACATCCATGTAGCCCGCGTAGGCCCAGACCGTGCAGACGGAGGCGAACAGCAGCAGCCAGAGCAGGTCCAGTCCTGTCGGCACCGTGACGTGTCCGTCTTCAAACCACAGCCAGCCCGCCAGGCAGACCATGGCTGCGCCGCTCATCTGATAAGTGCCCATGACGGCGAAGTGGCAGCGGGCCACATACTGCTTGCTGACCACGGCGAAAAGCGCCGCCAGAACTGCCGATGCCAGGGCGATGCTGAAGCCCAGCCAGTAGCGGAACTCCACTTCATAGATCAGCCAGACCGCCCCCAGCATCACCAGGCCGACCGCCAGTTCAAGGACCCTCCAGCGACGAGTCCCGTTGATCCAGGGCTCGATCAGCGAGCACCAGAGCATGGCGGTGGGCATCGCAGCCAGGCTGACCGAGGCGGTCGCAAGTCGCGCGGAGAGAAAGAACAGGATCCAGTGCAGCCCCAGCAGCACGCCCAGCCAAAGCATCTTCCGCCTCTCCGCCGCCGGCAGATGCAGGCCGGCCCGCATGAAACGTGCGGTCATGGCAAAGCCAAGCGCGGCAAGCGTGGTGCGCCAGACCAGCATCTCCACCGCCGGCATGGCGATCAGCTTGCCCAGGATGGCTGTGAAGCCCCAGGCAAGGATGACAAGGTGCAGCTTCAGCAGGTCGCGCATGAGGAGTGCTTAAAACGCCCCTCCCTGCCGCGGCTCGGTCATGGCCCTCATTTCTTCAGCAGGTCACGGATCTCCGTGAGCAGGACGATGTCTGCAGCGGAAGCCGGCGGCGGCGCGGCGGCCTCCTCCTTCTTCATCATCGACATCAGCTTGTTGGCCGGCTTGACGATCACGAAGAAGATGACGGCGGCGGTGATGAGGAAGCCGATGATGGCTCCAATCACGGCCCCGATGTCCAGCTGCAGGAACGGCACCACCTGCTGCATCTTCACCTGGGCCCCGTCGGCCCCCTTCTGGAGAACCTCGACGGTCTTTTCGCCGAGCTTGATCTTAAGGTCGGGATTGGGCCCGCCGCCGAACATGCCGAGGATGGGCTCGACAATGCCCTTGGTGAAGGCGCCGACGATGTTGCCGAAGGCCGCCCCGATGATCACACCGGTGGAGAGGTCGACGACGTTGCCTTTCAGGATGAACTTCTTAAACTCTTCAAGCATGGCGGGGACTGGGGTTGAGGTTCAGATGCATTCCACCGGAACGGGCCTTTGAATGCCAGCCAATTCTTTGCCAAGCAGCGCGGGATTTGTCTCGGAGGTCATGCGGCGCATGAGGTCGAGCGGCCGCTTCTCCAGCCTAACCTCAAGTCTTGCCACGCCGACGGAGACAGTTTCGGTCTCCTCGGCGAACGGCAGCGTCTTGAACGCGGCCTGCGAGGGCCGGTAGAAGGCGGCCCGGCCGATGTTTTCATCAATCAACTCCGACTCGGCCCTGCCGGTCAGGTGACTGACCGCGACATGGCACCCCAGTTCCACCGACCGGGCGGAGGCGCAGCGGTTCACCCGTTCCACCCCGCGCAGGGTTTCAGTCGCGCTCGGGCAGAGGATCAGGTCCACGCCGCTGTCCCGCAGCCTGGCGGAGAGCTCAGGCACCTCGATGTCCAGGCAGATGATGACGGCCATGCGGAAGCCGCCAAAGCTCCAGAGCCGGAGAACCTCCCCTGCCTCGAACCCCGACTCCCAGGGCGTGAGGTGCAGCTTGTCCTGAAACAGCCATCCGCCATCGCGGACGATCCAGGCCCGGTTGCGCACCCCGCCCTCCGGAGTCAGCGACGGCACGGTGCCAAGCACGGCCGCCCTGCCCGGACGCTCCAGCCTTTCCTTCAAAAGGGGCAGGCACTCCGACTCAAAGGCCTGCGCCACCTCGGCGAGCGTGGCCGATCCAACTTGGCGCAGCACATGCGGCTCCAGCCCCATCCAGGTGAACTCAGGAAGCAGGACCAGTTCAGCGCCCTCGTCCCAGGCGGCCTCGACCATGCGGATCACCGCCAGGGCGTATTCACGGATGTCGGCGGCATCGAGGCCCGGGTCAAAGGTCCGCAGGGCCAGGGACAAGGTTTCGGCGGGCGGCTTCATGAGCACGGGGCGAGCTGTTTCAGCCAGAAGGTCAGCGTCTTGGGCGACTCCGCCTGCTCGCCGATCTCCTTCCAGACAAAGGTGGCCTGAAGCTCCGGATGCTTTTCATAACCCTGGGCGGTCCAGAAGCCGTCCAACGGACGATAACCGGCGGGACGCAGCGGATGGTCAGCCGGGCGATCGACCGCACAGAAGGTGGTCCAGGAGGCATTCAGTTCACGGGCATGGTCTTCACGCTCCCTGAAGAAGACCTTGCCGACGCCGTGGCCGCGATACTGCGGCAGAAGCACGGACTCGCCCAGGTAACAAATTTTGGAAAGCGGCCAGCCCTGCCTTTCAAAGCAGGCTCGGAATGAGGGGTCGCCCTCGAGCATGCCAAGGCAGGTGGTGGCACCGACCGCCCGGTCTCCATCCATCGCCAGCACAACCAGGCTGCTGGCGGCACGGGCGTAGGTGGCGAGGTAGTCGCGCTCCTCCTCCATCGTGCCCTCGTAAAGGTAGGGGTACTCGTTGAAAACACGCAGACGCAGCGCACCCAGCGCCTCGACATGAGGCAGGATTTCGGCGCCGCGCAGACGCAGGTAGCGGAGATCATCGGCCATGTACGGCCCATGAATCAAGGAGCGGATTCACGCAACGGCAAATCACGAGCGGATCAATGGGCGACCGCCTTCTCAGCGCCAAGGCCGGTGTGGGCGCGCACCTTGAGTTCGGCAAACTTGGCCTCCGCCGCCGGGTCACGGGCGGTGAGGACGGTGCCAAGCCAGGCGGCCAGGAATCCGAGCGGGATGCTGATGATGCCCGGGTTTTCCAGGGGGAAGACGGCGCCCGCCTTGCCGAACAAACCATTCGGGCTCAGCAGGATCAGCACGATCGAGGAGCCCAGGCCGACGCCCAGGCCCGCCACGGCTCCGGTGGTGTTGAAGCGCTTCCAGAAGACGCTCAGCACGATGACCGGCAGGTTGGCACTGGCGGCGACGGCAAAGGCCAGGCCGACCAGGAAGGCCGCGTTCACACTGGGCCCGAGGTAGATCGCAAGGCCGATGCTGACGGCTCCGACGACAAAGGCCGTGATGCGTGCCACGCGCACTTCCTCACCCGGGCGGTGCTCCTTGCCGTGATGAATGACATTGGTGTAAAAATCATGGGCGAAGCTGGCGCTGGCGCTCATGGTCAGTCCGGCGACAACGGCCAGGATGGTGGCAAAGGCCACCGCGCTGATGAAGGCGAAGAAGAGCTCGCCGCCGAGGTGCTGGGCAAGGGCCGGGGCCACCATGTTGGGGTTGGGTTTGCCATCGGAGAGAATCTGGGCCTTTTGAAGGATCGTGGCCGCACCAAAGCCGAAGAAGGTGGTGAGGATGTAGAACAGGCCGATGATCGCCATCGCCCAGACCACGCTGGAGCGGGCGGTCTTGGCATCGGGAACCGTGTAGAAGCGGACCAGGATGTGCGGCAGGCCGGCGGTGCCGAGGACCAGGGCGATGCTCAGCGAAATGAAGTCGAGGCTTCCCCAGGGGCCCGCCACGGCGGGGCCGTATTTCAAGCCGGGCTCGAGCAGGTTCTTCGGCGCTTCCGTGCCGGCATAGGTGGCGGCGGTCACGGAGTCAAAGAAGGCCCCGAGGCTGTAGCCGTGGTGCTTGAGCACGAGGACGCTGAGCATGAAGGCGCCGATCATGAGCAGGATCGCCTTGATGATCTGGACCCAGGTGGTGGCGAGCATGCCGCCGAAGACCACATACACCAGCATGAGCACGCCTACGCCGATCACCGCCGTGTGGAAGCTGGCGCCGATCAGCTTTTCAATGATGACGCCCGCGCCAACCATCTGTGCGATCATGTAGAAGGTGGACACCGTCAGGGTGCTCAGCGAGGCCATGGCGCGCACCGGGCGGGGGCTGAGGCGGTAGGCCAGCAGGTCGGCCATCGTGTACTTGCCGGCGTTGCGCAATGGTTCGGCGACGATCAGCAGCACGGTGATGTAGGCGACCAGGAAGCCCACGGAATACATGAAGCCGTCGTAGCCGCTCAGGCAGATCGCCCCGGAGATGCCCAGGAAGCTGGCGGCGCTCATGTAGTCACCGGCCACGGCCAGGCCGTTCTGCCAGCCGGTGATGCTGCGGCCGGCGGCAAAGTAGGCGGAGGCGCCGGTGTTTTTCCGGGCGGCCCAGAAGGTGATCAAAAGCGTCAGCGCAACGAAGCCGACGAACATGGTGAGGGCGATGGACATGAAGAAGGGGCGAAAGTGGGATGAAAATTTCGGGGAACTTGGCGGGCTGGCTGCGGATCAATGATGACCCTTGATGACTTCAGCCGCCTCCTTGTCCCAGCGCGAGGCCTTGCGGACATAGATGAAGGCGATGATCCAGGCCATGAGGAACTGGGAGAGCGCGAAGACGTAGGCGATGTTCACCTTGCCAAGCACCTGCTTTTTCATCAGGTCCGGGAAATAGCCCACCAGGATCGGCAGGGCGAGGTAGTAGCTCATGAAAAAGATCGTCGCACTGACGATGAACCGCGCCTTGCGTCCCAGCAGGCTGCGGAATTCAGGCTTCGCTTCGAGTTCGTCCCAGTTGACGGGTGATTTTTCGGACATAAGGGCGCGAAAGTAGGGAGCCCGCAACGCGGTGGCAAGAAGGGAATGCCAGGAAGAAACCTTCGGAGCCAGCTAAGCCACCGCCGCCTCGCGCCGCGCCCAGGCATCGGCCTCCACCAAAGCCTCCAGGCCGGGGTGCTGGATGACCTGGTGCCTGTTCATCACCCTCTCGACCGTGCGCCAGATGTCCGGGAAGGAGATTTTGTCCTGCAAAAAGGCCTCCACCGCCACCTCGTTGGCCGCATTCAGCACCGCAGGCAGGGTGCCGCCCACCTCTCCGGCATGACGGGCGAGGTTCAAGGCAGGAAAATCCTGGGTGCGCGGCGCTTCAAAGGTCAGGCTGGACAGCCTGGCGAAATCCAGGGGGCGCAGGTTGTTCGGCACACGCTCGGGCCAGGTGACGGCGTACTGGATGGGGAAGCACATGTCGCTGTGGCTGAGCTGGGCGATGACGCTGTTGTCGCTGAACTCGACCATGCTGTGCACGATGCTCTGCGGATGCACGACGACCTCGATGCGGTTCATCGGCACGTCGAACAGCCAGCGCGCCTCGATCATTTCCAGCCCCTTGTTGAACAGTGTGGCGCTGTCGATGGTGATCTTGCGGCCCATGCTCCAGGTGGGATGCTTCAAAGCCTGCGCCACCGTGACGGCGGGGAGCTGATCAGCCGGAAGCTGGCGGAACGGGCCGCCGCTGGCTGTCAGCAGGATGCGCCGCACCTCACATCCCCGGTGCCCTTCCAGGCATTGAAAAATGGCGTTGTGCTCGCTGTCCACAGGCAGGATGTCCACAGCCTTGCGGCGGGCGGCCTCCATGACGGCTTCTCCAGCCATGACGAGGATCTCCTTGCTGGCGACGGCCAGGTGCATGCCCTTTTCGATCGCGGCCAGCGCCGGCGCCAGGCCCGCCACTCCGACGATGGCCACCAGGACCATGTCGGCATCACTGGCATTCACCAGGTCAACCAGGCCGCCGGCCCCCACATGCAGGGTCACATCGGCGGGCAGCAGCGCCCGGGCTCTCGCGGCGGCGGCTTCGTCCGTCAGCGCCACCTGCTTCACGCCGGTTTCGCGCACCTGCTCCACCAGGGCCTCGACACTGCGCTGGGCGGCCAGGCCGACGATCTCCATCCGCTCCGGGATGTCCTGCGCCACCTTGAGGGCGCTGGTGCCGATGGAGCCGGTGGAACCGAGGAGAAGGACTTTGCGACGTTGGGACATGCTGCGCTTCCTTGCCTCAGGCGGTGATGGCTTCCAGATAAAAATAAAACACCGGCGCGGTGAAGAGCAGGCTGTCGGTCAGGTCCAGGATGCCGCCGATGCCGGGAAACTTGTGCCCGCTGTCCTTGATGGAGACGCAGCGTTTCAGGACAGACTCGGCGAGGTCGCCGGAGACGGCGGTCGCACACAGCACCGGAGCGAGGATCATGCCATGCAGCCAGGTGACGGGGGCCAGCTTTTCGCCGGCCAGTCCAAGGGTGCAGGCGGCGGCGACAAAGGATCCCAGAAAGGCACCGGCCAGCCCTTCCCAGGACTTCGCCGGACTGATGTGCGGGATCATCTTGTGCCTGCCAAAAAGAACGCCCACGGCATAGGCGCCCATGTCACTGAACTTGGTGACCAGGATCAGGAACAGCACCAGGAACAGGCCGGTCATGCTGCTGCCATCCGGCTTGAAATACATCAGCCGCACGATGAAGCCGAAGAAGATCACGGTGTAAACCACGCCAAAGACGGTGTGGAAGATGCGCTGGAGGGTCATCGCCCCCTCAAGCTGATGACGGTAGCACAGCAGGAAGGAGCCGTGAACGCTGGCGGTCAGGGCGGCGAGTTCCAGCCACATGGGCGGCGCGCTTTTTTCACGCATCACCCACCAGGTCATCGTCACCCAGTAGCCCAGGCAGATGCAGAGTCCGAGAAGGTTGAAGCCGCGGGCCTGGTCGTCCAGGCGCAGCAGGCGGTAATATTCAAAGGCGCCCGCCACGCCAAAGAAACCCGTGAGCAGCACCAGCACCCAGTGGCTGTTCCACTGCACGGCGGCGGCAATGACGGCCCAGAGGATCAGCGTGCTGAACAGCCTGGAGGCAAACACCCGACGCTTGCTGGGAGCCGGGGCGGGAGAGGCGGGAGTCATGCGGGATCAGATCGGAAAAAAGGCGCGGCTATGTAGGCTGCGAATCACTTCTGGCAAGCGTCACGCAAAGGTCAGTGCGCCGGATGCTCCGCAAAAACGCCATGGCCGCCTTTCTTCCGGAGATTCCGGGCGGGCCATGGCGCTGGAGGCGAACCGGAAAGTCTTACTTGCCCGCCACAGGAGCCGTGGCGGCACCGGCGGGCACCTTGCCGGCGGGGACGATCTTCCAGACGGCGCCGCGCTCGCTGGTGTAGGGATCGACCGGACCACCGTAGTTCGCCGTGGCGTGGGTGACGTAAATGCTGCCGTCAGGGCCGATGCCGCTGCCGGTCGGGCGGATGCCGTCAGCCAGGTCGAGCATCTCCTGCATCTGCCATTTGCCGGCATCCCGCTTCATGCCCCAGACCTTGCCGCTGCCCCAGTCCGCGCAGAAGTAGACGCCATCGAGCTCCGGATAGTCCTTGCCGCGGTAGACGCCCAGGTTGATCACGCAGATGCCCTGGTTGACGTGGCTGTATTCACCAATGGGCAGCACTCCGACCTTCGGGTAGCTTTCAGGATCTGCGGCCGTCTCGGTGCCATCGGGGTTCTTCTTCAGAATCATCGGGAAGGGATGGCTGCCGCACATGAACTTCCAGCCGTAGTTTTCACCCCCCTTGCTGCCTGCAGGCTGGAAGTTGATCTCCTCCCAGTGGTTCTGGCCGATGTCGGCGATGTACATGTCGCCGGTCTTCGAATCGAAGCTGAAGGTCCAGGGATTGCGCAGGCCGTAGGCCCAGATTTCAGGCTTGGCCTTCGGATGCACCTTGGAGAAGGCCTCCTCGCTCACGCCAAAAAGCACCATCTGCTGCAGCGGGGTGATGAAGGGATTGTCCTTGGGCACTTCGTAGGCCCGGTCAGGAGAAGACTTGTTGACGTCGATGCGCAGCATCTTGCCCAGCCAGGTGTGCAGGTCCTGCCCGGCGTTGATGACATCGCCCTCCCAGCCGCCGTCGCCGACGCCGATGTAAAGATAACCGTCAGGGCCGAAGGCGATCTGGCCGCCGTGGTGGTTGCAGTAGGGGAAGTCGATCTGCATCAGGATCCGCACGCTGTCAGGATCCAGCTTGTCGGGGTTGGCCTTGTCCACCTTGTACTCGGCGATCATCGTGGCGCCGTTGAACCAGAGGTCGGCATAGGCGATGTAAACCTTGCCGTTGCTCTTGAAATCAGGGTGGAAGGCCATGCTGTACATGCCCAGTTCCAGGAAGGAGGAGATGGTCTTGTCCTTCAGGTCGAGGAAGGGGCGGCGCAGCTTCTTGCCATCCTTGATGATCTGGATCACGCCGGGACGCTCCACCACAAACACACGGCCGCTGCCATCATCCGGTGCGGCGACGCTGACGGGATCGACAAGATCATCGGCCACCTTGACGAGGCTGATGGCGACATCGCTGGGCAGCTTGCCTCCGGGCTGGGCGGGCTTGTCCTCGGCGCGCAGGACGGCGCCGGAAAGCAGTGCGATGAGGGTGAGTAGGCTGAGGGTGGCTTTCATGAGTTCGGTTGGGTTGCTTCGGGAAAATGCAAAAACGCGGGCAGGCTAGCGACTTGCGCCTTCACCTGACAAGCCAGAAGTCTTGCCCCCGCTGCTCCGGCGCGATTTTCCATGAACCACGCCTCTCTCGGACATGGTCGCCTGGCCCCTCAGCCCAGCAGTTCCTCCAGGTCCCCTTCCCCAAGCCCGGACATCAGCGGCGAGTGCTCGTCCAGCGTGGCCTCGACCAGCCCCCGCTTCTTCTGCTGAAGCGCGAGGATGCGCTCCTCCACCGTTCCACGCATGGCGAGACGATAAGCCGTGACGACACGCTGCTGGCCGATGCGGTGGGCTCGGTCGATGGCCTGGGCCTCTACCGCCGGGTTCCACCAGGGATCAAGCAGGATGACATGGTCGGCGGCCGTGAGGTTGAGGCCGTAACCACCGGCCTTGAGGCTGATCAGGAAAACCTTGCGGCTGGGGTCGCTCTGGAAGGCCTTCACCTGCGCCTCGCGGTCATTGCTCGATCCGTCAATGTAACCGTAATCGATCCCCTGGTCTTCGAGCCTGGCGCGCACGAGCTTCAAATACTGCACGAACTGGCTGAAGATCAGCACCTTGCCATCGGCGTCGAGGATCCCCTCCAGCCGGTCCTGAAGCATCGGCCACTTGCCCGAAAGCTCATCGGCATCGAGCCCCTTGAGAGCATCGCCGGCCAGGCCGGTGAGACGCAGGTCGCAGCAGGCCTGGCGCAGGCGCAGCAGGACGGTGAACATGGTCATCTTCGCCCCGCCCTGACCGGAACGCTTGCGTGCGGCCTTGATCTCCTCGCGTCCTTCCTCCAGCACCCGGCGATAAACTTCAGCCTGGGCGGCGGACGGCTCGCACCAGAGGATCTGCTCAATCTTCTCCGGCAGATCCTTCAACACTTCACGCTTGGCGCGACGGAGGAAATAGGGTCGCAGCAGCTTCTTGAGCCGGTCGCTCGCCGCCTGGCCCGCCGGGCTGTCGAGCCCGTTCTGGATGGGCTGTTCAAACCGCTCCTTGAAGCTGTCGCGTCCGCCCAGGTAGCCCGGCAGCGTGAACTGGTAAATCGACCACAGGTCGCGCGTGCTGTTTTCCACCGGAGTCCCGGTAAGAGCGAGCCTGGCCTTCGCCTTGAGGCATCGCAGCGCCTTCGCGGCATCCGTGTCCGGATTGCGGATGTAGCTGGCCTCGTCCAGCAGCACCAGCCGCCAGGCCTGCTTCTGCAGCACCTCCTGGTCGCGCACGGCCAGCTGGTAGGTGGTGATGAGCACATCCTGTTCGGCAAGGCGCGACAGCACCGCCGCACGCCCGCCCCCCTGGGAAACCGCCACCCGCAGGTGCGGCGCAAACTTTTCAAACTCCGCACGCCAGTTGCCCGTGAGGCTCTTCGGACAGATGATCAAAACCGGCCCGCCCTCGGGAGCCGCAGCCTTGAGGGCGCTGATGGCAGCGATGCTCTGCACCGTCTTGCCCAGGCCCATCTCATCGCCCAGCACCCCGCCGCGCCCGGCTTCGGCCTGAGTGACCAGCCAGCGCGTGCCGAGAAGCTGGTAAGGCCGCAGCTTCGGCCCCAGGTCGCCCAGTCTGGCAAGCAGTCCCGCCTCCTCCGTGAGCCGGGTCGGCGCAGCCTCTTCGCGACCCAGGAAATAATCCTCATGCAGGCTGCTGATGCGCGCCCCCTCCGCCGTGAGCTGCAGCGGCACGTCACGAAGCGTGTCCTCAAACTCCTCCACGCCGGCCAGGTCGAGCAGGTACTTCCTGCCATTCCTGCCGGTGACGCTGCTCTGGCCGCTGCGCACCAGGCGCAGCACCTCGGCCCTGGGCAGGCGGAAGCCGTCCGGTGCCTCGTAGGCGAACTCCATCGCCAGCCAGTCCTGGCCGCCACTGCGGCGGTCATCGTCAGCATCACGGCGGTGAATCTGCGGGGCAATGCGCGCCACACCCCGGGTCGCCGCCTTCCATCGCTCACCTTCAACCACCTTCATTTCACGGCGCAGACGCGGCAGTTCCGAGGCATAGAGGCGCAGGACGGACTCCGGCTTGCCGAGCTTCCAGACCAGCGAATGGCCGCCCGCATCCACTCTCACGCCGATCTGGAATCCCAGGGACTCCATGAGCGCCATGAGCCTGGCTTCCTCAGCCTCGTTTCGCAGGTAAAAGAGGCCGGGTGAAACGGCGTCCTCCAGAGGAAACAGGCCTTCGGCGGCACAGCGCGGCCCGCTTTCCCCCACCAGCCAGCGGCTGTCGGCAAACTCCGCACGCAGGGTGGCCTCGACCGCCTGAAGCGAACCGTCCAGCTCGAGCGTGAAACGGCATGGCACCGGCACGCAATGGAAGTGCTCCAGTCCTTCGCCACGAAGCTCCATCTGGAAGGCATCATTCAGCATTTCGCGCTGGGCGATCAGCCACCGGAGCGGCCGCCTCGCCGGCAGTGAACGCAAAAGTTGTTCGGCATCCGAAGGCAGCGCCGGGAGGCGGAACAGGCTTTGTGTTTCCCGGCAGAACCAGGGTCCGTTGAAGCGCCCCTGGAAAAGCGGCCGCTGCCCCTCGCCGGCCAGCCTGAGAACGACCTCCTTGTCGCCGGGCCTCGCCTCCGCCGTCAGCAGCAGCCGCAGGGGTTCGCGGGCGATGCTTAACGGCGAGCCACCGCCGCTCGGCTTGCCGGCCAAGATCCTGGGATGCTCCGCAGCGGCAAGCATGAACTCATCAAAAACCGCCCCGGGCAGCGACAGCGGCGCGCTTTGCGCCTTCACCCCAGCCTCCGCCAGCCAGGCGGCGAGCAAGGATTCCTCGGCCTCCTGAGTCCCGGGGGAAAAGCGCACATAGGCGCCCAGCGGCTCACGCACCTGCCCCGAGAGCAGGTTTTCAGGCAGAAAGACCGAGTAGGTCCCCGCCACCGCCAGAGGCTTGCGGGCAGCCGTGGGCTTCAACGCGACACCGGCCGCAGACGGAGCTGCTTTCGCCAGGGCAGGAACAGCGGAAGGAGGGTTCTGGCGCGGCCCCGGCGCTCCGCCCCGAAGATGCGCCAGCACGACCGCCAGGGCATGTTCACATATCAACCCGCGACGTGAGGCCGGGCAGGTGCAGAGGTTGGTCACATCCGTCCGCGAGCTGAAGGCCAGGCCCGAGGCGAACTTTGTTTTTCCCGCGCCGGCCTGGCCGCGGATGCGTCCGGGTTCAGCGCCTGACACCGTGACGAAACCGCCATCCACAAGGCTTCGGGCGGCCTTCATGGCCTGCCATCCGCCGATTTCGCCAAGCCATTTCTCGGTGATTTCCATTTCTTTCTGGCGCGGTGGATGGTTCCTCTTCAAACTCACGTCAACAGACATATGCGAATCGTTGCGATCACCAATCAGAAGGGGGGCGTGGGCAAGACCACGACGGCCATCAACCTGTCCGCCTGCCTCGCCGCCCGTGGCATTCGCACGCTGCTGATCGACCTGGACCCGCAGGCCAACGCCACCAGCGGACTCGGCCTGGCCCAGGAGGAGGGTGGAAGCCTTTACCCGGCCCTCGTGCTCGGCACCGATCCGCACACCGCCATCCGCAGCACCCGCATCCCCAACCTCTCCATCATCCGCAGCCACCAGGAGCTCGCCGGCTGTGAAATCGAACTGGCCCAGACCGGCAACCACCTCTCCAGGCTGCGCGAGGTTCTCGAGCCCCTGCGCCAGTCCAACCATTTCGACTACATCATCCTCGACTGCCCCCCTTCCCTGGGCGTGCTGATGACCTCCGCCCTGGCTGCGGCTGACGAACTGCTGGTGCCCCTGCAGTGCGAATACTTCGGCCTCGAAGGCCTCGGCAAGATCGTCGGCGTCGTCCAGCAGATCCGCGACTGCGGCGCCAACCCCAACCTGCTGCTCGAAGGCATCGTCATGACCATGTTCGACTCCCGCGCCAACCTGGCCCAGCAGGTCGTCAGCGACGTGAAGAACTACTTCGCGGAGATCATCTACAACGCCGTCATTCCCCGCACCGTCCGCCTCGGTGAAGCCCCCAGCTTTGGCAAGGCCATCATCGAATATGAACCAAACGGACGCGGCGCCACCGCCTACCGCGCCCTGGCCGAGGAGTTCCTGGCACGTCGGGCCGGGAAGTAAGGGGCATTCGCCCCGTCTTTTTTGAACTTACGGTTTCACATGGCGCAACATCCAGCGCGCCACAGACGCATAGATGGGAAAATCGGTGATCAACACGTTGTGGTGATCCGCGTCAGGCACATCGATCCACTCCTTCTCCGTCATCAGGGGAAGAGATTGGAACAGCCGCTTCCCTGACCCGATTGGAATCACCCGATCCGCAGTTCCATGAGCCATCAGGACAGGGATCGACAACCGTGATGCAGGCGCATCCGAACAAATCTGCTCCAGACGCACTCCTGTTCGCATCTGGTACACCCAGCCAGCCCCAGCGCGCCAGAGCTTGCCCAATGTGTCCCCCACCCGGGAAGCCACATTGTTTTGAATGGCGGAATCAAGCCGGTCGAACGAACTGATAACGACCAGGGCTTTCCAAGGCGCCCTTTCCTGGGCTGCTGCATGAACGGCAACCGCCCCACCCATCGACATGCCCAGCAATCCAGCGGGTTGATCAGGAAAATGAAAACGTGCCGAAGCTTCGCTCAAAAGACTGGCGGGAATGCCAGCCTCTCGAAGTCCAAAAGTGATCACCTTCGCCGGATGCTCTCCATGCGCCGGCATGTCGGCCAGAAGACAGCGGAAGCCAGCCGCACACAGCCGCTCACCAATCAGGAGATAATCCTCCTTTCTTCCTTTTCGACCATGAACAAGCACGAGGGTTCCAGTGACCTGCCCGGCAGGAGGCAAATCGACGCCTTCCGCTCCGAGCTGCTCCCTGATCACCCTTCCTCGTCGCCCAAGCCGCCCATCGGGCAAGGGTTCCATCATCAGGCATGGTGTTCCATCTTTTAAACGGAAGGACTCAACCCTGACCCCATGCTCCGCCGTGTTCGCCAGGAATTCATGATGATAGTCCTGAAGGGGCCTTCTTGCGGGGCTCGACAATTCATGTCCCGCCCACCCAAAAGCACCGCCCAGCGCAGCGGCGGCCAGTCCCAGGATGATCATGAGCCACGCCTTCACGCTCACTCATCCTCCCTTGCCTTCAGGCCTTCGATGGCGAGCACGATGCGGAATCCCACGTCGGAGAGCTGGTCGGACACACGCACCTTGCGGCGGAAGGAGGCGAGCAATTCGCGGGGATCACTGGTTGTGAAGGCGCCGCCACGGACGATGCCCTCGGAGGCATCGGCGGCCCAGGAGTCGGAAACCCACTCCCAGACGTTGCCAGCCAGATCGTAAACCTGCGTCCTCGGATCGGGCTTGAAGCTGGCGACCGGAGCCGGTCCCGCATGTCCGTCCGTGTAGCCGGTGATCGATTTTTTCCCGGATGGATCCGCCGTCTTGTCGAAAAAGTTGCCCGTCCTGGACGGCGGTGTGGAGGTGAAGCCCCAGGGATAAAACCCGCCGATGGCGGCGCTGCGCTGGTCGGCCGTTTCACCAATCTCACGCGGCAGGTTCACCGCCATGCTCCACTCGTCATCCGTCGGCAGACGGTATTCCTGATCGGGCTCAAGCAGCCCCTTCGCACGTTCACGGTCGGTCAGCCACCGGCAGAACTGCTCGGCTTCGCTGCGCGTGACATTGGTCACCGGAAGGTCCAGGGCCTTGTCGAGATCACGGTTGGCCACGGCCGGAAGACTGGAGGTCCGGGCGAACTCGGCAAAGTCCTTCCGACGTGTCTCGGTCGCGGCAAACATGGCTCGGCCCATCGGCACCAGCTTCATGCCCAGGCTGTTTTCCCAAGGCTTGCTGAACACCACCGCCCCGGTCGCCCGCAGACGCAGGTTGAAGCTCATTGACTGGCCTTCCTTGAGGTCGCCCTGCACCATCTCGCTCTTGTAACCCGGCAGCCGGATCTCAAAGGCGAACTTGTCCGCACGCGTCTTGTCCATCTTCAGCGGAGTCCGGCCAACCACCAGCTCGCCATTGAAGACCTCGGCGCCGCGAGGCGTGCTGTCGATGCTCACCCGGCCGTAATGCATCACCACCACCTCCGTGCGCACGGCCTGCCTTCCGGGCGTGGGCGTCATGCCGGGCGGCAGCTTGATGTTGGCGGCGCGCCAGGCGTATTCATGATCAATGTCCAGCCTGCCGCTCTGGCGGTCACGCGAGGTCATCCAGGCACAGAAAGCATCGGCATCCGAAGCCGGCACCATGACGCAGTTCAGCACGCGCTTGTCCGGGGTCGTGAAGGGCACCACGTCAAAGGCGGCGGCGCGCAGGGTGGCTTCCAGGAAGGCGCGAAACTGCGATACTTCGACGGGCAGGTCGGCCACATGACGGTCCCTCACAAAGCTGTACCACTGGCCGTAGATGTTCTGCCAGGGCTTGCCGTTCTGCGGCTGGATCGGCGCCGGTGCAGGCTTCACCGGCAGGGGCAGCTCCCAGGCCCACTCCCGCTGGTACTTGCCCGCATGAAGGCCGCCTCCGGCCAGCGCCGAACCCACCAGGGTGAAAAAGGCGGCGCGAGCCAGCCTGCGCGACAGGCTTTCGACCTTCTTCCCGCCCACTTTCTGCAGGGCTTCGGCAAACTCGCCGGCATGCTGAAAACGTTCGTTGAGGTCCGGGGCGCAGGCCTTGCAGATCACCCGGTTGAGGTCCATCCAGAACGGCCATTCCTCATCGCTCAGGTTCGGCGGCACTTCGGGAAACTCCATCCGGTCCTTCCCGCTGCTCATCTCATAGAGCACCTTGCCCAGGCTGTAGATGTCCGCCTGAGGTGTTCCGGGACCTTCCGGTGGCACGAAACCCTCGGTGCCCACAAAGGTGCGTTCTCCCAGCGCGGCGACGAGCCCGATGTCCGCCAGCTTGCACACGCCGCCGACGAAAATGATGTTCGAGGGCTTGATGTCACGGTGCGTCAGCCCGTGGTTGTGCATGTAATGCAGGGCGTCGGCGAGGTAAACCCCGGCATCACGGCAGAACACCAGGTCCAGCCTCCCATGACGCTTCATGTCCGTGCCGAGCGTGCGTGGCACGTAGGTCTGCAGGTTTTCGAAATTCGCCCCTTCCTCGGCGTCATCCGCCAGCTCCATCACGCAGTAATAGAAGCCGCGGTTCTCATTCCAGCCGACGTGCAGGATGTGCACCAGGCAGGGATGGCCTCGGGAGATGGGCTCAAACTGCTGAATGCCAAGAAACTCGCGCTGGAAGGTGCGGGTGAGTTCAAAATCCTCGCGCCACACGATCTTCACGGCGCGATAGGCGCCCGTCACGCTCTGGGCCAGCCAGACCTCACCATAGGCCCCGGAGCCGATGCGGCGGATCAGGGTGTAGTCCGGAATGACCATGTCATCCCGGTGCGAAGGCGGGCCGTTTTTCTGACGCGCCGCCGGGGTGTGCTGGTGAACGGGAGGAGCCGGCAGCTCCAGCATCGTGGCGTTCTGCTCCACAGGCACGACCACTTCGGGCGCAGGCACGTCCGGAGGTGGAAGGTCGGTGGGATTTTCTGCCATGAAGGTCATAGACGATACGCAGTCGGCCAGCGGGACTCAACAACCGTCTGCAAGGCGGATGCATTTCATCCGAGAGGTGGAGACCGCCTTCGCAGTTGACGCTGGAACCGGAGCGCTGCCTGTTGCGCGCCCCGTCCCCACACCCCCCTTTTCCTGAATGCCTGAAGCTCCCGCCTCGAAGAAAATCTGGGACCGCGCCGCCTGGCGTGACGCCGCCTTCTTCCTCCGCTACCTGCGCCCGCACTTCAACGTCTTCATCCCGGCGATGCTGGCGCTAGCGCTCACCGCCGGGCTGACCGTGGCCTTCATCTACCTGCTTTCCGACCTGGCAGGCAAGGGCCTGGCGGGTGCCAGAGGACCGGAATGGACGGCGGAGATGCACCAAAAGCTCTGGATGATGCTCGGCCTGGTCAGCACCCAGGCGGTCATCGCCTTCTTCCGCATCATGCTGTTTGCCAAGGCCTCCGAACGTGCGCTGGCCCAGCTCCGCAAGGACACCTTCAGCCGCATCATCCGCCTGCCCATGGCCACGCTGAACCAGCGCCGCGTCGGCGAACTCGCCTCGCGCATCGCCAACGATGTCGAATCCATGCGCGAAACGCTGGTGATGACCATCCCGATGCTGCTGCGTCACACGGTCATGCTCACCGGCTGCCTGGTGCTGGTCACCCAGATCTCCATCAAGCTGGCTCTCGTCATGGTCGGCAACGTGCCGGTGGCCATCGTCATGATCGCCCTCTTCGGCGCCCGCATCCGCAAGCTCGTCCGCAAATCCCAGGACAACCTCGCCGCCTCCCAGGTCATCGTCGAAGAAAGCCTGCAGAGCATCGTCAGTGTCAAGGCCTTTGCCAATGAGGTGCATGAAACCACCCGCTACAGCTCCCGCCTCGGCGATTTCCTCAGCCTGGCCCTGCGCGCCGCCGCCCCCCGCGCCGCCTTCATCGCCTTCATCATCTTCTCCTTCAGCGTCGCCCTGATCGTGGTCATCTGGGCCGCCCTGACGATGCTGGAGGCCGGCGAGATTCAAACCCCGGCCCTCTCCCGTTTCGCCGCCCTCAGCGGCATGATCGCCGCCTCCTTCGCCCAGTTTTCGGAGCTCATCACCCAGCTCCAGCGCACCCTCGGCGCCACCGACCGCGTCCGCGAACTGCTCTGTGAGCCGATGGAGCCCCAGGACCAGGCCTTCGAACCACGCCGCTTCCGCGGTGAAATCGAAATGCGCGACATCACCTTCGCCTACCCCACCCGCCCAGAGGCGGTGGTCCTCAAGGAGTTCGGATTCAAGGCCGCAGCCGGCCAGCGCATCGCCCTGGTCGGCCCCAGCGGCTCCGGCAAGACGACCACCGTCTCGCTCCTGTTCCGCTTTTATGAGCCGAATCAGGGCGACATCCTGATCGATGGCACGCCCGCACGGGACATGCCCCTGCCCCTGCTGCGCCGTAACCTCGCCCTGGTGCCTCAGGAAGTGCTGCTGTTCGGCGGCAGCATCCGCGAAAACATCGCCTACGGAAAGCCGGACGCCACCGAGGCGGAGATCATCGAGGCCGCCCGCCAGGCCAACGCCCACCTGTTCATCGAAAAGCTGCCCGAAGGCTACGACACCCTCGTCGGCGAACGCGGCACCCAGCTCTCCGGCGGCCAGCGCCAGCGCATCGCCATCGCCCGCGCCATCCTTGCCAATCCCGCCATTTTGATCCTCGATGAAGCGACCAGCAGCCTCGACGCGGAAAGCGAGCGCCTCGTCCAGGACGCCCTGGACAAGCTGATGGAAAACCGCACCAGCCTCATCATCGCCCACCGCCTGTCCACCGTCCGTCGCTGCGACCAGATCCTGGTCATGTCGGCCGGCACCATCGTCGAGCGCGGCACCCACGATGAACTGATCGCCCGGCCCGGCGGCCTCTACGGCACCCTGGCCAGGCTCCAGCTCGAATAGCAGCGCCGCCGCACGATCACTCGTGCCTCAGCGCCTCGACCGGGTTCATCATGGCCGCCCGCCGCGCCGGATAGATGCCGAAGGCGATGCCCGTCACCACGGAAATCAGGAAGGCCAGGGCCGGTGACCAGAACTTCACCACCGTCGTCACCCCGGCAAAGTGCTGCACCGCGATGGGGATCGTGATCCCCAGCACCACGCCAAGCACGCCGCCGGCTCCAGCCAAAAGGACAGTTTCAATCAGGAACTGCAGAACGATGTCCGCCTGTCGTGCCCCCAGGGCACGGCGGATGCCGATTTCTCGGGTTCGCTCGGTGACGCTCGCCAGCATGATGTTCATGATGCCGATGCCACCGACCACCAGGGAGATGGCAGCGATGCTGCCCAGCACGATGCTGAAGATGCGCTTGGTGCGCTCCGCCTGGCGCAGAAGCTCCACCGGCACGATGATTCGCCAGTCCTGCTTCTTGTGGTTGCTGGACAGGATCTGCTTCACTGCCTCGGCGCGGCTTTCCACCTCGCCCACCTCCTTGACCCGGATCACCGCCTCATGGAACTCGACCTTTTCCGCCTCAAAGCTGCCGCTGCGCATGCGGAAGAAGGTCTCGCCATACTGGTCCATCAGCGTGCTGTACGGAATGAAGATCTGGGCGTCCGCCGCACTGCCCCCGCCCTCCCCGCTGACCCGGGGCCCTTCGTTCTGGAGGATGCCCAGCACCTTGTAGTAATAGCCTTGCACGCGGATCGACTTCCCCGTCGGTGTCGAAAGGGGGAAGAGCTTGGAGGCAGCCGTCTCGTTGATCACACACACAGGCAGCTTTTCACTCATCTCCAGGTCGGTGAAAAACCGCCCCTGGAGAACCTGCCGGTTGCGCATCTCCGGATAGATCGGCAGCACGCCCAGGATCTGGCCGTCCACGCTGCGCTCAAAGTTCCAGATGTTGTCGCTCAGGATCCGTGAGGGCACCACCACTTCAATGCCGGGCACCGTCTGGCGGATCTGCTGGATGTCGCGAAGCGTCAGGCCGTAGTCGATGACCATGCTGCGCGTCTCAGCGCCCGACCCCTGCCCATCCGGCGGCTTGATGCTCTCCAGGATGATGTTCTGGCTGCCCAGGCGGCGGATCTGCTCCTGCGCCTCATGGCTCGCGCCTTCGCCAATCGCCAGCATCGCAATGACGGAGGCCACGCCAAAGATGACGCCCAGTGCCGTCAGGAAGGAGCGCAGCTTGTTGAGCCAGATGCTCTTCAGCCCCAGGGACATGGTTCGCCAGAGGTGCTGGGGCGAGGCAAACAGACGCAGGATGGGATGACGGGCCAGGAATGCGGACATGGGGGGACTTATAGCACGCAGTAAAAACTGCGTTTCCTTCAGGCGAAGCGCACATCCGCCACCTCCAGCGCAAGACCCCGGGAAAGCCCGGCGTTTGCCTCACATGTCCAGCCAGCCCACTTCCCGCCGTCGTTTCCTGGTCCAGAGCAGCCTCGCCGCAGCCAGCGGACTCGGCTTCCCCGCCATCACCACGGCCCGTTCCCCAAACTCCCGCCTCAACCTGGTCTTCATCGGTGTCGGCGGCCGTGGTGCGGCCAACGTCCAGAGCCTGGTCGGAGTGCCCCTCATGCGACCCAAAAACGCCGGGGCCAAAGCGGTGGAAACTCCCGAACCCGTCAAAGAACCGACGGAAAACGTCGTGGCCATCTGTGATGTGAACGGTGAAAACCTGGACCGGGCCGCCAACGCCTTCAAAGGCGCCAAGGCCTTTCGCGACTTCCGCAAGCTTTACGAAACCCTCAAGGAGTCGGAATACGACGCCGTCGTGGTCAGCACCACCGAGCACACCCACGCCTACGCCACCCTGCCGGCCCTCAAGCTGAAGAAGCCGGTCTATTGCGAGAAACCCCTCACCCGCGATGTCGCCGAGGCCCGCCTCATCACCCAGGCAGCCGCCGAAGCCGGGGTCGCCACGCAGATGGGCACCCAGATTCACGGCATGCCGAACTACCGCCGCGTAGTCGAACTCATCCAAAGCAACGCCATCGGCAAGGTGACCGAAGTGCATGTCTGCGTCTCCCGCGCCTGGGGCCTGCAGAGCAAGGAGGAGGCGGAAAAAAACAAGGACATCCTCTTTATCACCGAACGTCCCAAGGAGGAGCAGACACCTCCCCCCTATCTCGACTGGGACCTGTGGCTCGGCCCCGCCCCCTACCGCCCCTACAACGAAGCCTACTTCCCCGGCCCGAAATGGTACCGCTGGTGGGATTTCGGCAACGGCACCATGTCCGACCTCGGCAGCCACTGGAACGACCTGCCCTTCTGGGCCCTGAACCTCGACGCCCCTCTCTCCATCGAGGCCTTCGGCCCGCCTCCCCATCCTGAAATCGCCCCGGCCAGCATGACCGCCGCCTATGAATACGGCCCGCGCGGTGAACGCCCCGCCTGCAAGGTCTACTGGCACCAGGGCGCGAACAAGCCCGACGTCTGGAAGAACGATCCGCTCATCAGCACCTGGGGCAGCGGCGTCCTGTTTGTCGGTGAAAAAGGCATGCTGCTCTCCGATTATGGCAAGCACCTCCTGCTGCCGGAAAACCAGTTCAAGGACTTCCAGCGCCCCAAACCCTTCATCGCCGACAGCCCCGGCCAGCACATCGAATGGTTGAACGCCATCAAGCATGGCACCCCCACTGGCAGCCCCTTCAGCTACGCCGGCCCGCTCAGCGAGGCCAACCATCTCGGCAACGTCGCCTTCCGAGCCGGCGGCAAGGTCCTCTGGGACGCCAAGGCCATGAAGATCACCAACAACGAGGCCGCCAACCGCTTCCTCAGCCGCGAACCCCGGAAGGGCTGGAGCCTCGGCTGACCCGGACGCTGCTGAGGCCAGCTTAATTCGCTTTCGCAGCTTACCCCCCTCCGAAAAGCTGTGGGAATGCCCGGTTTTTCCGTTTGCCGTTTCAGGCGCGGCGGCTTACTTCCGCGCCCCCTGTCCTAACCAGCCCTGCTCGTTTATCATGCTTGAGTTTTTCCGCCGCCACCGTGGAGCTTTCATGCTCATCCTGACCGTCGTCGTCATCCTGTCCTTCTCGGTCTGGGGAGGCTGGCGCTCAGGCAACGGCCCCCAGATGGCCTCGTCCTCGGATGACGCCTTCACCATGTACAACGAAACCTACTCCGTGGCGGAGATGCAGCGCCTGGAGCGCACCGCCCAGGTCATCCAGATGCTGCAGATGTATGACCTCTACTTTGGCCTGATGTCCGCCTCACGCAGTCCCGACGCCGGCGGCCGCGACTTCGTCTTCAACCTCCTCGTCCTCAAGAAGCAGATGGAGGAGATGGGCGTCCACCCCAGCGACGCCGATGCCAAGGCGGAACTGGAAAAGCTCCCCAGCCTCCAGGAAAACGGCAAGTTCAGCCAGCAGCGCGCCTACAACCTCCAGCAGAACCTCGGCATGTACGGCATGGGCGGCGGCGACATGCTGGAAGTCGCCAAACTGAGCATCGGCTACAGGCGCATCCAGGACCTGATCGGCAAAAACTACATCCCCTCCCCTCTGGAAACCGAAAAGGCCTACGCCAGCAGCCACCAGACCCTCAAGGTTCAGACCGTCGATTTCCTCACGGAGGAATTCAAGAAAACCGCCAAGGTGACGGATGAAGAAATCAAGAAGTACTACGACGAGAACAAGGACAACTACAAGAGCGTCGAGAAACGCGCCGTCAGCTACGTCCTGTTTGCCAACCCTGCGGATGCCGACAAAAAGCCTCTCGAGGAACGCCAGAAACTGCAGAAGGAGCAGATCTCCCGCGTGGAGAAGTTCAACACCGCCAGCATCGAAGCCGGCGCCAAGTTTGAAGAGATCGTCAAGAATTTGAAGGAGAAGGCTGAAACCGCCCCCTTGTTCGCCAAGGATTCCCCCCCGGAAGCGCTCAAGTCCGAGCCCGAAATCCTCGAAGCCATCTTTGCCCACAAGAAGGCCAGCCGCTCCATCAGCGATCCCGTGAAGGGCGACAAAGGATACTACATCTTCACCGTCACCCAGGTCGTCGAACCCAAGCAGCAGGAACTGGCCGAAGTGAAGGACAAGGTCAAGGAGACCCTGGTGGCCCAGAAGGCCCAGGAAGCCCTCTCCAAGGCCGTCAACGAAGCCCGCACCGCCTTCCAGGACGGCTTGAAAGCCGGCAAAAAGGCCGAGGACATCGCCAAGGACAAAAAGCTGACCCTTTCCGCCGTGAAGGAAATCACCGTCAACGAACCGCCGATGGACCTGCCTGAGGCCCGCGAAATCGCCGCCGAAGCCCAGAAGACCGCCGCCGGCCAGGTCGCCAAGGCCGTCAACACCGACAAGGGCGCACTGCTCGTCTATGTCGTCGCCAAGGAACTGCGCAAACGCGATGACAGCACCGCCCAGCGCAAGAACACCGAGGACCGCAACGCCAGCCAGGAGCGCAGCCGTCTCTTCAACAGCTGGTTCTCCCGCAAGGTCGAGGAGGCCGGACTGAAGGTTCACCTCAAGATGAGCGCCTGAAAAGCACCCCAGGCGTCGGCATCTCCGCCCGCTTACCCTGCATGGACCCGGATTCGACCGACGCCCTCTTTGATGAAGCCAGCGGTCATCTGGCCGTTGGCGACCTGGATTCCGCCATCCCGCTCTACCGACGCTGCGTCGAAATCGATCCGCAGTTCTTCGATGGCTGGCACGCCCTCGGCATGGCCCTCATGAAGACCGGCAGCATCAAGGAGGCCATTGGTGCCGGGCTCATGGCCACCACCCTGCGCCCCAACGACCTGCTCGCCTGGACGGCCCTCAGCCAGATGTATGTCGCCAACCACCAGATCGCCGAAGCCGAGGATGCCAAGGGCAAGGCCCGCATCCTGTCGCTGGGCGGCAAGGTGGCCAGGGAAACGGATGCCTGAGGGCACGTCCGCTCAAAGACCGACGGCACTCACGCATACAGCCTTTTCCATCGAAAGGCGGCGGTGAATGAAAAGGGCCGTGAAGGCCTCCAGCTCAAAAGCCCATCCCAGGCGGCAGTCCCAGTCCGCCCGTCAGCTTGCCCATCTCGGCCGCCTGGCTCTCCTTCACCTTTTTCTGCACCTGCTGAATCGCGGAAAGCACCAGATCCTGCAGCACCTCGACATCCTCGGGATCAACGACCTCCCGGGCGATCTTCAAGCCCTGGATGTCGCCATGCCCGTTGGCGGTCACACTGACCTTCCCGCCAGCCACCGTGGCTTCAAAGGTCTTGGAGGCGAGTTCCGCCTGGGTCTTCTGCATCTGACCCTGCATCTGCTGCACCTGCTGGAGCATTTTCTGGATGTTCATGACGTCGATGATAGGGTTCGTCAGGGAGCGAAGCAAGCCCATGCCATGCCACACATGAAGTCATGGCCCCGCCGTGCCATCACGTCTTTTGCAGCACGACCAGGGTGATGTCGTCATGGCCGCGACGCCCTCCGCAAAAACGGTCCACCTCGCTGATCAGGCCGTCGATCACGGCGGCCGGCCCCTGCGGTGCAAGCCTGGCCAGCACCTGATGGATGCGCTCCTCGCCAAACTCCTCGCCCAGGGAGTCGAGCGCCTCGTTCACACCATCGGTGTACAGCAGCAGCGTGTCCCCCGCAGCCATCTGAAACTGGAGATCCTTGGTGACACGCTCAAAGACGTTGCCCTTGTCGATCCCGACGGCCAGCCCGCCGCTGTTCAAGGTCTCCACCTTCCCCGACTCCTTGCGCCAGACCAGGGGCCGGTTGTGTCCCGCCCTGGCCAGGGTGAACCCCGACCCATCTGCGGCGGCGACAAGGTAGATCATCGTGATGAACATGTCCTCGCGGATGTCCGGATAGAGCAGCCGGTTGACCGCAGCCAGGGTGGCCGAGGGCGAGGCGCAGCCGGCGGCGCTGAACCTCAGCGCACTCCGGCACATGGCGGTGATGATGGCCGCGGCCGTTCCCTTGCCCGAGACGTCCGCGATCGAGACGCCAAGGCTGCCGTCCGCCAGGGAAATGTAGTCAAAGTAATCCCCGCTCAGCACCCTGGCGGGAATGTTCTTCCCGGCGATCTTGAAGCCCGGCATTTGCGGCGCCTGGTCAGGCAGCAGGATGCGCTGGATTTCGCTGGCGCTGCGCAGCTCCATCTCGATCTGCTTTTTCTCCGCCGCATCCTGATGGGCCATGGCGTTCGCCAGGGCGAATGCGCACTGCTCAACCACCGACCGGAACACTTCAAAGTCGTTCGAATTGTAGGAACGGCCGTCCTTCGGCGAGGTAAGCGCCAGGACCCCCAGCCGACGGTTTCCTGAACTCATCGGACCGATCATCACCGTCGTGCTGCCATGCAGGCTGCCACCATGGCCGCGCAGCCGGGGATCGGCGACCAGATCCTGGATGATCTCCACCTTCTGCTGTGCAAAAACATCCCCGACCAGATCTTCGCCCACAGGCACCGGATGCAGGCGCAGGAAGCTGAGCAGGGCGTTCCGGTTCGAACGCGCCATTCCGGCGATCCGTTCAGGCACGGAGACGAGCGGCACGCACTTTTCGGAATGATGCCTCGGCACCAGCGACCTGCCGGCGCCGTCCAGCAGGTACAGGGCGCCGCCCGTGCTTTCCATCACCTTCATCGCCCCTTCCACAATCAGCCGGTACATCGCCGACTGGCTGTCCTCCCTGGAAATGGCCTCGCCAAGGTCATGCAGGAAGCTGAACATGCGCCGCTCCTCCTCGACGATAGCCTGCTCCTCCTTGAGCAGGCGGGTGATCGCCTCGTTTTTCAACCGGTTGGCGCGCACCAGCAGAAGCACCGCCGCAACCAGGAAGAGGAGGAGGATGACGATCAGGAAGGTGTTCATGCGGCGGCATCACCACGGACGGGTTCAGGCTGCGGATCATGCCCCAAACACGCCGGATGCACTAGGTTCAGGTGGAGGCGGGCACGGGCGGCGGACCTCCGAGTTCTTTTTCGAGAAAATGGATGACGTCCCTGAAGCGGGACTGGTTCTGCCGGCTGACGTTGGACAGCATCCGGTGCGCCGTCAGGACATGCTCCGTCTGCTCCATCTTGCAGGCCGCCCCCTGCTCCTGGCAGAGGGAAAGATCCTCAACCACGACCTTTCTTTCCTCCGGCCAGCGCGTCCCGGCCACGTCCACATCCAAAATCTGATCCAGCCCCAGGTCATTGAGGATCTGACGGTTGCGCTCATTCGCATTCACCACGCTGAGGGTGCCGCCACCGTGCTCCAGCAGGTTCAGGGCCGTGCCCGTCAGGGTCCCCAGAAAGGTCGAATCCATCATCGAACAGTGTTCCAGGTCGATCACCAGGTCATGAACACCGGCATCCATGACCGCCTGGAAGGCTCGCTTGACCTGCACGGAATTAAGATAGCTGCCCCTCCCCTCGACCCGCAGCCAGAAAACCTTGCCAATTCGTCCGACGAGGATGTTTGAGAGGGAGGTCATGGCGCAAGGGATGGCTTAACCCGCACAGGAAGTTCGCGCCAGAGCCACAGACGGATGCAGTCGCTTCCGGCATGACTGGATCATTCGTTGACAGGCGGCCCTCTGGATTTTCATCAGATGTGCAGTCAGTTCCACATGTAGGAGCGCTGGCTCACCAGTTCATCCTTCCCCCTCAGCAGGGTCACCTTCCACGCGGTCACCCGCCCGCCGGTGTTGTATTCATCACCGGTCACCTGAAAACGCGTCGTGTTGGATCGACGGACCTCCTCCACCTGCTGTTCGGCAACCTTCGTCGCCAGGCCGGTGTTGGCCTGACGGTATTCAAAGCGCACGGTGACAGGCTCGGCCCGGTCGTCCACCTTCCAGAAGACCGTGTAATAATGCCCGCTGCGGGAAAGCATCTCCGCCTTGGTGACCGCCCCGTAAAGGTAGTGCTGCCTCTCAAAAATCAGCGCCGGATCCTGGGTGGAGATCGGCTTGCCAGGGATCAGGTGGTAATATTTGACCCTCGAAATCCTGGCCCCGTTGCCGACCGAGGCGGAGGAGCAGGACATCAACGCGAAAGGCACCGCCACGAGCGCAAACAGGCGGAGGATGAGGCGGAGGGAACCAGGAGACATTCGTAGCCGGATTATTCCGAACAGAGCCCCTCCTGTCAACGCGATGAAATCAGTGGAAATTTGTTTTTTACCCCCCGGCAGATGGCAGGCACGGACGAAAATCACGGCAATCCCGCCCAAGGACCACCGATTCCAGCCCCTCCCCCCCTTGAGCGTGCCTGCCCAGGCGCCTCCCAGGTGCCTCAAGCGGGAGGTGGGGGCGCAGCCGCCCTTGGTGACGTCGCAACGCTGTTCCGGCGCTTGCCGAAAAGCCCTGCCGGGCAGACCACCCTCGCAAAGTCCCCAAACCGCCTCGTGACATCTTTGCACCTGACCTGCAAATCCTCGTTGCAGACAAACTCCCTCCGCACATAGTCCCAATCCGCCTGGACCCGACACCTTCCAGACGCGGCCAACGCCGGGATAGCTCAGTGGTAGAGCAGTTGATTTGTAATCATCAGGTCGTCGGTTCAAATCCGACTCTCGGCTCCAGCCTATTCCCCAGAGGGATTTGCGCCGCAAGTCGCCCTCATTTTAAGCGGATGTCGAAGCCATCCGGGTTCAGGGTAGACGGCGACAAAAGGTAGGCAGTGGTGGTCTGAAGCAGAAGAGCCGGGTCAACTGCCCGCCCTCACTTTCGACCGACCTGCATCCATTGGGTTTTTTCCATGCCGGAGGCGAGGTCGCGGACCTGGATCTGCCAGGCGCCTGGATCCTCGTTGGTGGCGATGTCCAGGCTGAGTTCCAGACGGCCCTTCTCCAGGGCATAATAACCACTGCCTTCGGCTCGCACGCCGTTGGCATCCCGGATGTCCACCTTGACCGGCACATGCCCCGGCACCAGGGCGTCGTCCGTGGTGGTCAGGCTGACCGCGACCTTGGCGGCGTTGCCACAGGTGGCCGTGGCCGGTGCCTCAAGCGACAGCTTCAGCAGCGGCTTGGGCGTGACCAGGTAAACCCGCCCCACCCCCGGCCCGAGGTTCACCGGCCAGCTCAGCAGGCCCTCCGCCGCGCGGTTGGGAACAATCAGGCTGTGGCTGGTGAGATCATAAACACTGGCGCTGTCCTGGTTCAGCGTCAGCGTGCCCTGGCTGGGCAGGCCGTTTTCCATGACCAGGCCGTGCTGGCCGACATAGGTTCCTGGCTCGCGACGGTCATTGACCACAAAGAGGTAAAGCGATTCGCCGCTGCGGCGCGTGCGGGTGATGATCTCCGGATTGTCCATCTGCACCCGGGGCTTCCAGCCGAGCGCCTGCAGCTTGTCCGGCAGCGTGCCAGCCAGGGCCAGCACGGCCGCCTTGTCCTTCACGGCATTCCTTTCACGCTTGAAGCTGGAGATCACCAGGTCGGCCTTCAGGCCCGGACAGAGAAACTCATCGGCGATGATTTTGCCGCCGCGCTTCTGCCAGTCGCTGATCTTCTTCACCACGCCTTCCGTCAGGACGTCGCACTCGGGCATGAGCAGGAGCTTCCTGCCTGAGAGACCGTTCTTGAGCAGGGTTTCCTCGAAAAGGATGTCCGTCTGCACATGGGCATGCTGCATGGCCTGCCAGAAGTCGGCCGACCAGCCGTTGTTGCTGCCATAGCCGCCACGACGCGCGAACATCTGCGAGGTGAAGCTTTCCAGCATGGCCACCTCGCTGCGTTCGGCAGGCACCTTCATCAGCGTGGGGCCGAGGGGCTCGGCCACCTCGTGAATCAGGTCGCGCAGCACATGCACGGTGTTCGGGTTGGTGAACCGGTAGGAGCTGGTGCTGCCAGGGTTGTCCACCAGCGACTGCCAGCCATGATACATGATGCCCTGGACGGGACGCGCGATCTTCGTCCAGAAGGCCTCACGCAGGTGCATGGGGGAGATGGTGATGTAGGCCGCGTCCGGGTCATGGTCCTGCCAGGCGACAAGCTCGCCCGGGCCCTTGGCGCCGATGGGAGCGGTCTGGGATCGATACCAGATGATCTGCGTCATCTTCATCACGCGCTGGTTTCTGCCGCCGGCCTCGCTCATGGCAAAAAGCTGGTCCGTGGCCAGGCCGATGCGCTGAGGATCCGGATAGGTGTAGGTCCAGTGCGAAAGCACGTCCACACTGCCGCCGGCGCCGCTGATGCTGGGCTGGCGCACCGCCGGGTCAAAGAAGGTCCACAGGTCCCTGCGGCCCGCGCTTTTCACGCCCTTGCCCAGCGCCGAATGCAGGCCGTTCCAGCCATCGCCCACCGTCCAGAACCAGCGGTAGTACTTCAGGATGGAATGATCGTCAGGAATGACCCGGCTGGCCGGAAAGTCCTTCAGCCGCGTGTGATCCACGCCCCATTTGTGGACCACCTCCGACGGGATGTCGGCATTCGCGAACTTGCGGTAGCCTTCGACATCGACCGGGTTGAACGAAGGCGCGTTGTGGTCGCGGACCTCCGTGTTGATCAGGGCGGAGGTGAAGGCCGGGTGGCTGCCATAGGTCTTGGCGATGCTCTGGCCCACGGTTTGAAAAAAGGGTGCAAACTCCGGGATGCTCGCGCAGATGTCCTGCCGCTCATAAACCTTGCCGCCGCGGTCCACACGCAGGTTTCTGGGATCGCTTTTCAACACATCGGAAGGCGACAGGCTGGCGACCACCTCCAGGCCGTTGCGCAGGGCATCGTCGAGCACGTTTGTCGTCCGGGCGATGTCCTCGGGCTTTCCGGGCGGCAGCTCCCGCTTGCGCAGCCACATCTCGGCGCTTCCAGCGTCCCGGAGACCGATGAAATGCGTGAACCCGATGTCCTTGAGCCTGGCGATTTCATCGCCGCCCGCGCCCCACATCACCACCGGCAGACGCGGAGCCATCCTTGGCACGATCTCATAGGTGCTGGACTGCTCCGTCGTGTAGCCTGCGGATTCAAACCGCACCTTCAGCGTGTAGCGACCCGGCTTCAGGGTTGTGTCAGGAAGATGGGTCGCCGTGTGACGTCCTCCGGGCTTGATGTCGGGCAGGATGAACTCCTCGTCCTTGCCCGCGCAGCTCAGCCTTAGACGTGCTCCGACGAGCTTTTCCCGACGCAGGTTGGTGCAGACAATCTCCAGGGGATTGACACCGGTCTCCATGCGCCGCCAGACGCTGCGTGAGGAAGTGATGACCAGGCTGGCGCGCTCAAACTTCAATGCACCTTCGCAGATGCGCACTTCATCGATGCAACCGGGAAAGCCTCCGTAGTTGCTGCCCAGCCTGTCCCCGATGCTCAACGCTTTGACACCCGGCGTGACCGCGCCGTATCCCGTCAGCTTCATGCCTCCGATCCGGGAGCCGTTGAGGAAGAACGTGCCATCCCCCGCCCCGTCATAAACAAAGGCCGCATGCTGCCATGCAGCCTCCAGCTTCACAGGGTCTGAATGGATGACCCTGGACTCCCCGCCAAAACCCAGCGTGACAAAAAAGCGACGGGCGCCCGCCTTGTCCGCCTCGGTGACCTGCCAGGCGTAGTCCTGGTGGTCGACATACTTTTTGTCGAGCAGGTAGGCGCGTTGAGAGGGCGGCCAGTCCTGCTTGGGCCGGATCCACATCTCAAGCGTGAAGGCACCCTTCGGTGAAAGAGCCGGCTTCGGCCCGCTCAACGCCGCATGGCGCCTGTCCTGGATGGGATATCCAGGGAAGGACTCCAGCGCATTTCCAAACTTTCCCTCCGCCCCTGTGTTCGCGCCCTGAAGCTGCAGGTCGTTGCCTTTGCCGGACAGGTCCTTCAGCGCAGCCTCACCGTCGAACCTCCAATACCCCAGCACATGCGGCCCGTTCGCATCGGCCTCCGTGTAGCCAGCCTCCCAGGTTTCCTGTGTGGCGGCGACAACGACAAGGGGAAGAAAGAGCAGAGTGGACAGCAGGCGCATGAGTGGAATGCTCATACGCATCCGGCGACCCGGCCTGTCAAAGCTTCGAGCATGGCCTGGATCCCGCTCCATAGAAACCTCCATGACCCATGCCTTCCATCCGGCGACAGCCCCTCCAGCGGGTTGCGGCATCGTTTGTTCAGCTTGAAGGGCCTTTTTGTGCGGACAAACATGCAAGCCCCCCTTTTCATCCACATCGGCACGCACAAGACCGGTTCCACGGCCATTCAGCGGGCGTTCAGGGCGGATGAAAAGGCGCTCCGGAAGGAAGGCCTCGTGCGGCTGCGTTCCTGTGACAGGATCGCCCTTCCCAGCCTGGACGCGACGGAGCTGGAAGCCATGACCTCATCGCTGCGAGAGGAGGCAGGAGGGCAGGCAGGCAGGCCCATGCGCTTCCTCATGACCTCCGAGGGCTTCAGCGGTGATCCCATGACGGGTTATGCCGACGCCCCCGTCGTCGCCTCGCGCCTCCGGGCCGCGACCCATGGCTTTGACGCCAGGATCATCCTTTTCCTGCGCAGGCAGGATGACTTCATCGAATCCTGGTACACCCAGCGGATTCATGAAGGACGTTCGGAAACCTTCGATGAGTTTCTCCAGCTCATCCGCCTGGAGGAGATGAGCTGGCTGAGGCTGGCCGAAGCCTACGCCGCAGAATTTGGCAGGGAAAACATCATCGTCCGCAGATATCACAAGGCCTTTTACCCCGAACCCGCCGACCTGCTGGCGGACTTCTGCGGGATTGTCGGAGTCCGCAAGGAGCTGATCGCCCGAAGCCTGGGCAGGGTTCGCAACCAGGGCTTTTCCAAGGAGGCCGTCGAACTGGCCCGCTTCTGCAACCCCCATCTGGACAAGGGGCGGCAGAAGCAGCTTCGCCAGCTCCTGCAGACCATCAGCGCCAAGCCGGTTTTCAGCAGCTACTCCTACTTCACCCGGCAGCAGCGTGAGCAGCTCCTGGCGCTCCATCAGGCCTCCAACGATGCAGTGGCCAGGCTCTACCTTCCCGACGGCAGGGGCGCTCCATTGTTCCCGTCCGATGTGCCTTCCGAAGCCTGCTCCAGAACCACCGGCACGGAGCAGGAGCCACCGCTTCAGCTTACCCTGGTCAAAATGCTCCTGGAAATGAAGGCGGCGGAAAAGCGGTCGGGAATCCTTCGCTTTGTCATGAGGGTGGAACGTGCCTTCCATGCCATCCGCCAGCGTCACAAGAAGGGCGCAGACGCCGTCCGCCCGCCAGGGGGCTGAGCTTTCAGCCATGCACAAACAAGACACGGACGGACGCTGCCCGAACCGCAGCGGAGGATGTCGTCCTGCCGATCGCCTGAAGGAGACGAAGCCTTCGGGCGTTATTCTGGCGGCATGACTTCTTCTTCCTTCCAGCTTTCGCAACGGACCCGCCGCGCCTTCCTTGGCAGGGCTTCGCAGGGCCTTGGAACCTTGGCGCTGGCCTCCTTGCTGGAATCTTCCGATGCGGCGGCAGCTCCCATGACCGGCATCCTCGGCGCCCCCCACCGCCCCCAGAAGGCCAAGCGCGTCATCTGGCTGACCATGGCGGGCGGCCCCTCGCACCTGGAAACCTTCGACCCCAAGCCGAGGCTCGCCGAGATGGATGGCAAGCCGATGCCGGAATCCTTCACCAAGGGCCAGCAGCTCGCCCAGCTTCAAGGCAAGCCGCTCATGTGCTTCGGCCCGCAGCACAAGTTCGCCAGGTTCGGCCGCAGCCAGGTCGAAATCTGCGAGCTGTTCCCGAACATCGGGCGCGTGATTGATGACATCTGCCTGATCCGCAGCATGACCACGGACGCCATCAACCACGACCCGGCGCACATGTTCATGAACACCGGCTCGCAGATCGCCGGCCGTCCGAGCATGGGCGCCTGGGTGACCTACGGCCTGGGCACCGAAGCCAGCGACCTGCCCGGCTTCGTCGTGCTGACCTCCCTCGGCCGCGGCGGCCAGAACCAGCCCATCGCGGCGCGCCAGTGGAGCAGCGGCTTCCTGCCTTCCAAACACCAGGGCGTGCAGCTCCGCGCCAAGGGCGACCCGGTGCTTTACCTTGGCAATCCAGGCGGGGTCACGCGGGAGCGGCAGGGAGCCGATGTGGCGGCCATTCATGCGCTCAACCAGCAGCATGCCGCGCGTGTGGAGGATCCGGAGATCGCCACCCGCATCGCCCAGTATGAAATGGCCTTCCAGATGCAGGCCAGCGTGCCCGACCTGATGGATGTCAGCGGCGAGGGCCCGAAAACCCTTGAGCTGTACGGCTGCCAGCCGGGCGACGGCTCCTTTGCCTCCAACTGCCTTCTCGCCCGCCGTCTGGCCGAACGCGGGGTGCGTTTCATCCAGCTTTATCACAAGGACTGGGACCACCATGGCGGCGTCAAGGAAGGTGTCAGGCTGAAGGCCGAGGAGATCGACCGCGCCTGCATGGCGCTGATCACCGACCTGAAGCAGCGCGGCATGCTGGAGGACACGCTCATCGTGTGGGCGGGCGAGTTCGGCCGCACGCCGATGTCCCAGGGCGGCAGCGGACGGGATCACCACAACAAGGCCATGTCCGTCTGGATGGCCGGGGCGGGCATCCAGGGCGGCATCGTGCATGGGGCCACCGACGACCTGGGCTACGCCGCCATCGAGAAGGTCACCACCGTGCATGACCTGCACGCCACCATGCTGCATCAGCTCGGCATCGACCACGACGCCTTCAGCTTCAAGTTCCAGGGCCTGGACGCCCGGCTCAGCGGCGTCGAGGGCGCCAGGATCATCAAGGACATCCTGGCCTGACAGGGCAGGCATCCAGCACGGAAGGCGGCGCGGCCTGTCCCAGACCTAACAAAAAGCGCCTCCACACGAGGGAATGGAGGCGCTGCTGGAGGGGTCGGCCGGAGGCGGCTCAGCCCCCTCTTCTTCCTGGCGGCGGCTGGGCAGCCCGTTCGCCGTCCTCGCGGACCGAGCTGCGGATCTCCTCCATCTCGCGGAGCTTGGCGCGGAAGGGTTCGGGCACGGCGGCGCGCTCCTCCTCGGTGTTCACCGGCCATTCCTTCGGTTCACCATCCCTGGGCTTCACGCTGAAGACGGCGCGCTCGCCCTCCTTGCTGAGACGGTAGATGCCGCTGTCATCGCTGCGGGTGATGCTGGCGCTTTCGTGATATTCCCGGCGCTCCGAACGGTGCACCTCGCCCTGCCCGCCACGCGAAGGCGGAGGCATGTCGCGGGGACCGTCCATGCGGCGGCCTTCGCCGTCTGGAGGACCTCCCGGGCCGCGCTCGCGCTGATGCATGTCCGGGCGGCGGCCATCGTGTCCGCGCCAGCCGTCGCGTCCCTCACGAGGCAGGTCAAAGTTGGGCGGCATCGGCATCGGGCCTTCCCTGCCCTCCCGGGCCCACTTCTGCACCTGCTCCTGGTATTCACGCATCTGAAGCTGGAAATTTTCGAGGCGTTCACGCCATTCATCACCGCCCCGGCTGAAGCCACCTCCCGCCCAGGGCGGCATCATCGGCATGAAACCGCCGCGCGGACGCCCTTCCTCCTCGATGCGCGCCATGCGTTCGCCAATCTTCACGCCCACCTGCTTCTGCTGGCCGCCGGTGATGATCGTGAGGTTGACGATGTCCTCCTTCTTGCGGCTGCGCACCAGGGTCTGGAGCTGCTCCATGTTCACCAGCCTTTGATCCTCGAACAAGACCAGGACATCATGCTCCTTGAGCCCTGCCGTCTGGGCCGGCGAATCCGGCATCACTTCGACGACCTGGAGGCCGAAGCCTTCCGCGAGTCCGAACTGGGCGCGCATTTCACGGCTGACCGGCCCCGTGAGCACGCCCAGGTAGGCCACGGGCCTTTCAGGGGCGCGCTCGGGCTCGCGTCCACGCTCAGGCTCACGCTCGCGGTCACCTCGTGGACGGTCCGGTGGCGGCGGCGTGCCGGGTTTGTCAGGCTGCCTGGAGGGCGGAGCCGGCGGCGGGGCGTCGCCCTTTTCCTGGGCCTTGGCAGGCAGGTTCAAAAGGACCAGAAGACCGGCCATGAGAATCAGGACGGAGAGATGTGGTTTCATGATTGGTTAGGGCGGTAGGTTTGTTGAATCCTTGGAAAGGCGGTCATCCTGCGGTTCACTGGAAGGACACCGGCAGCACCACGCTGTCCTCGCGCGGCACTTCGACCGTGATGTGGGCGCCGTCACGGGGGTCGATCCAGGCCCGGCGTTCCAGCGACACGATCTTCATGTGCTGTTCCGGCAGGCGCGAGGTTTCATTGTAGCGGATGCCCTGGTCCTGCGTGTCGACCACCTCGCGGATCGTGCTGACCGGCAGGACAGAGGGCGCCGCAGACGCGGAAGGCACGGAGGCCAGTCCGGCAGGTTCCGGAGCGGCCTGCATCAGGCTCATGACGACCACCGCAGCGGCGGCGCCAAGGGTGGTCCAGAGCATGGGCGGCAGCCAGCGCGGCGAGCGGCGTTCCGGGCGCAGCGCCCAGCGCAGGTCCTGTTCGAGGTCGCGGTTCACACGTTGCTCAAGGGCGGCGCTGGGGCGTGCGGGAGCCAGGGAGGCAAGCAGGTTTTCAAGGTCGTGGTCGTTCATGGCAGGGCCGGGGGGGCGGGTTCGAAGTTCAGCAGGTTGGCGGGCGGCGCGGGGTCGCCCAGCAGGTCATCCTTGAGAGGAGCCAGGTGTTTCTGAAGGTTGTTCAAGGCGTAACGGTAGCGTCCGGCGATGGTGTTGATGGAGATGCCAAGGGCGGTGGCGATTTCCTGGAAGGTCAGGCCTCCCCAGAGCTTGAGGGTCACCACCTCGCGCTGGTCCTCGGGAAGCCTGGAAAGCGCCTCCGTGACAATGGCGGCGGCCTCCTTCTTCTCCGGCGGCACGTCGAAAACCGGGGCATCCTCGCCCGGCAGGGCGATGTCGCTGGCGGCCTCGCGGCGGGCACGACGGGTGTCGCTGCGGCGCAGGTCCAGGGCGATGGTGCGCACGGCGGCATAGAGGAGGGGGATGTTGTCCTTGTCCCCGTCGGGAAAACGCCGCCACCAGCGCACAAAGGCCATCTGCACCACGTCCTCCGCGTCCGCCGGACTGGGGGTGAGCTGGCGCGCATACAGGACCAGGTTGGGGGCGACCTGGTCGAAGCATTGCTTCCAGTCGAATTCAGCGGCGGCCATGACGGGGGTGGAGGAATGAACAGACACCAGCATAACGACAGCCGGTGAAAGTTTTGTGTGCCCTGGCAGGGAATTCTCTGCTTGATTGGCCTGACGCTCCCTCCGCCATGAACCATCCCCTTTTCTTCCGCTTCAAGCTGCTCGCCTTCTCCCCCCAGATCTACGTCACCGACGCCGACGGCCATGAGGTTCTCTATGTGAAGCAGAAGCTCTTCCGGCTGCGCGAGAAGGTGGAGGTCCATACCAACAGCACACGCCAGCAGCTTCTCTGCACCATCGAAGCCGACCGCATCATTGACTGGAGCGCCCGCTACACCTTCCGTGATCCCTCCGGCCGCGAACTCGGCGCCGTGGGCCGCCGCGGCATGAGGTCTCTCTGGAGCGCCCATTACGACGTCTTCGCCCCGGGTTCACGCGAGCCGCTCTTTTCCATCCGTGAGGAAAACCCGCTGGCCAAGCTGCTTGACGGCTTCCTGGGCGAACTGCCCATCGTCGGCCTCCTGACCTCCTTCCTTTTTCACCCCAGGTACCTCACCAGCCGCACCAACGGCACGCCCGTCATGCGCCTGACCAAGAAGCCCGCCTTTTTCGAAGGCCGCTTCCAGCTCGAAAAGCTTGGCGAGGTCAGCGAGGGCGAGGAGCTGGCCGTCATTCTTTCCTACCTGATGATGAACCTGCTGGAGCGTCGGCGCGGCTGACCCAGCCCCGCAGCTTCATCGCCGAGGCCGCCTCGTAGTCAGCCTGCGCCCGGAAGAACTCCGCCCTGGCGTCCACCTCCAGCAGCCGCGCTTCAAACGTGGCCTGCTCACGAATCTGCAGGGCCAGGAGGTCGGTGGCGCCCTGTTCAAAGCGCTTGCGCTCGGCCTCCTCCAGCTTCACCGCCAGCCCGACGTTCAGGCTGGTCATGCCAATCTGCTCATGGGCCGCCCGGATGGCGCTCCAGGCGTCGCGCACCTCGGCCACGATGCGTTCACGCGCAAAACGTGCGTCGGCGTCCAGCCGCTGCAGCTCGGCCTGGATCACCTCCAGCCTGCCCCTGGCCTCGTTTCTCTGAAGCGGCACCCGCAGCTCGATGCCGACGGCGCTCTCCGTGCGTTCACGATCCTTGTAAGGCCCCTTACCCAGGTTTTCAGTCACGGACGCGGTCAGGTCCAGGTTGGGCAGCAGGTTGTTCCTGGCCAGGCGCTGGTCGATGTCGAACTTCGCGGCGACCAGCCGGATGCGGCGCAGCTCCGGCCGCAGCACAAACGCGTCCTGGATGTCCGGCCCAACCTTCTTTTCGTCCGGCAGCATCTGGCGGGGAAAGGCCTGTGGCAGGTGATGGCGGGCGATCACCACGGGTTCATCCTTCTGATCGCGGTAAAAGAGCGACAGCTCGATGCCTGCGGCCTCGAAGCGCCTCCGGGCCTGCACCACGGCCAGGCTGCGGCTGACCACCAGGCGCTCGTTGTCCACTTCGACGATCGGCGCGAGCTGCCCCTTTTTGACCAGCTCGGCAATCGCGTCGTCACGGTCCTCGGCAAGCCTTTCCAGCTGCTCGGTGACGCCCAGGCGCAGCCCCATGGCGACCCAGTTGAAGTAGGAGCGCGAGGCCGCGCGGACGATGTCGAGGTGCTGGCGCTGGATGAAGGGATCGGCCGCCTCCTGGTCCAGCCGCGCCTTCCAGAGGGATGCACGACGCGAGTCGATGACGCTGTCACGCAGCAGGTTCAGCCGGATGCCGGCGCGCACCTCGCCGTCGAGCTGGGTGCGGTTCTTGTCGTAATCCGCAAGGCTTCCCGAGCTGATGCGGTAGCCGGCGAAGACGTTCCCGCCCCAGAAAGGCAGCGGCTGGTCGAGCATGAAGTCGCCGACGCTGTTGTCATAATATCCGTTAGGCTGGAAGCTGCCGGAGGCGCGGAAGCCCAGGTCAAAGGCCCCCTGCGCCTGGCGCAGCCGGCCGGCGGCGATGTCGCGCTCGATCAGGGCGATCAGGTAGGGCGGATACTTCGAGGTGACGGATTCAAGCACCTTGTCCAGGGTGATCGGCTCCGCCCGGGCCGCAGCCAGGCCCGTGAATCCGCAGAGACAGAGAAGAAGAAGCCTTTTCATGCTCACTTCTTATCCTCCGGTTCCTTGTCCGAGACCACGGGCGGGAAGCCGTTGATCTGACGCCAGATCTCCTTCCAGAGAGGCACCACGCCGAGCAGGATCCAGCCGTTGGCACGCACCCCCTGGCGGAGATAGCGGTTGCTCGGCCAGTCCTCGCTGCGCTCCACGCCGTCACGCATGATCACATCGGGCCTGGGCGCCACCACGACACGGAAGCGGCCCCTGCCGTCATCCGCCGGATCAATGAACACCACCTCGCCTCCGAAGGTGCCGACGGCGACGCTAGGCCAGCCGACGAACTGGATGGCGGGCCAGCCTTCGAACTGCAGCCTGACCTCGGAGCCCGGCACCACGGCGCCGTCAGGCCCGGCCTGCCGCGGAGTGATCAGCGGCATGTCGTTGCCGTCGAGCCACATCTCCACGAAGCGGCTTTCCGTTTCCGGAATGATCACGCAGATGGGTGAGCCGGGCCTCAGGAAGGTTCCGTCCGTGGCCTGCACGCTGAGCACGATGCCGTCTCGAGGCGACTCCACGACCTGGCGCTGGTTCTGGCTGATCTGAATCTCCAGCGTCTTGATGTCGCGCTCCGCCGTGGCGACCTCGGCCTGGGCGGTGCCCTTCTGGGCGCGGATGCCGGCGATGGTGGCGCCGAAGTCGTTTTCGGTGCGCTTCAGGTTGGCGTCCGCCGCCTTCAGGTTGGCGTCGGAGCTTTCCTGAAGCTGGCGGGCCACCTCGAAGTCACGCTCCGAGACCAGGCCCGACTTCCTCAGCTCGCTGACGCGGTTGAAGTTCAACAGCGCCGTCTCCGCCGTGATCTTTTCGGCGGCGACACGCTGCTGCGCGGCGTCAAGCGCCTGCCCCTTGGCCTGCTCCTGCTGACGGATCTGAAGCTCCAGGTCATCCACCCGCTGGGCGGCGGCGGCACGGCGCACGATGAGCGAATCATGCTGGCTACGCAGGTTGGCGAGCAGGTTGGGGTCGTTGTCCTGGATCTCGACGATGATCTCGCCCTTCTTCACGCGCTGGCCTTCGACGACATGCAGCTTGCGGACATTGCCGGAGACGGGCGCCTCGACGTTGATCCGGCGTTCGAGGGGGTCAAAGGCGATCACCTTGCCCGTGCCGCTGACAAACTGCTGCCAGGGCAGGAACCAGATGGCGAACAGGAAGCAAACAAAAAGGAGGGCGAGAACCCGCGCCATCAGCCTCGGCAGGCGTGAGGAGCCCGCCCGGGTGATGGCCGGGAGATGACCGAGAAGTTCGAAGGCTGAGGAACGAGTCTGGCTCATGGCTCAATGGAAGGCGGGGTCGTCGAGGTCGATCTGCTGGCCGCACCTGGCGGCGACCAGCGGATCGCGCGTGGCGATGATCACCGTCCAGGGCAGCGCCGGATCCAGGATCACCGCCGTGAGTTCGTTCATGCTGTCGCGGTCCATGCCGTCAAAGACATCGTCGAGCAGCAGCAGCCGGGGCTTGAGCACCAGCGCCCTGGCCAGCAGGAGCCGGGTGCGCTGGCGTGACGACAGGGGCAGCCCGCCCGTCACCAGCGGCGTGTGCATGCCCAGCGGCAGGGACATCACATCCTCCAGAAGACCCACGGCCTGAAGGGCGCGCTGGACGTCATCCAGGCCGATGCCAGGGCGGCCGAGGCGGATGTTTTCCGCAATCGTGCCGTTCACAATGTCCTGGGTGCGGACGAGCATCACGCTGCCGCGCAGCTCCTCCAGGCACCAGGACCGCAGGTCAAAGCCGGCGATGCTGATGTGACCGCGGCTTGGATAGCGCAGGCCGAGCAAGAGGTCGAGAAGTGTCGAACAGCCGCTGCCCTGGGAGCCGGTCAGCGCGGCCCGCCCGCCGGCCGGGATGTCAAAGCCGACACGGCTGAAGACCTCGCGGCCGTCAGGGTAGGCGTAGGCCACGTCGCGCACGCTCAGCGCCGCGCCCTCCCCCTCCAGCCTTGGGATGTCACCGTCCTCGTTTTCGATCTCGAGGTCGATCAAATGCCCGAGCTTGTCCACGGCGGCGAGGGCGTCATACCAGGCCTCGAACTTCTTCGCGAGCTTGGAGAGCGAGGCGACGATGGCACTGACGATGAGTTCGGCCGCCACCAGCTGGCCCAGAGTGAGCTGCATGTTCAGCACCAGCCAGCCGCCGACCACCAGAAGGGCCGAACTCGCAAGCACCTCCAGGAACAGAAGGCCGCAGATCTGGCGCAGCAGCACCCGGAAGTGGGCGCCGCGTGCGGTGAGGAAGCCACGCGTCAGCTGGTCCGCGCGCTGCATCGCCAGGGCATAGCCTCCCGGCCCCTTGAAGAGCCGCGGATAACGCGCCAGCTCCTCAAGCCAGTTCACCACGTCGTACTTGCAGATGCTCTCCTGGATGCTCGTGCGCACCGCACCGCGACCGAGCCCGAAGACGATGAAGGCGATGAGCAGGAGCAGCAGCAGCGAGAAGGCAAGCAGCGACGGATGATAGAATCCAAGCACCACCAGGCCGATGAAGCCGCCGAGGATCAGGTTGATGCCGTCCAGCAGCAGCAGCGCCGTGCTTTTCTGCACCGTCACCACGTCCAGGAAGCGGTTGACCATCTCCGGAGCATGAATGCCGTCGAGAGACTCCGCCTTCACGCGCGGCAGCCGGTAGGCCATGTCCGCAGCCACCCGCACAAAAATGCGGCGCTGGATGACCTCGGCGATGTAGTATTGCAGCCCGCGCATCACCGAGGACAGCAGGAGGAAGGCGAACAGCGCCACGGCGATGACCAGCAGCGCCTGCTGGAAAGGACCGCTCTGGGTTCCGAAGGCCAGGTTGGAGACCAGGGAGTTCACCGCCAGCGGCAGGGCCAGGTAAAGCACCCCGGTGATGATGCTGAAGATGACGATCGTGCCGATGTCCTTCATCTCCGGCCGCATCAGCCCGATGAGGCGGCGCAGGGGCGGCATGTGATCGTGATGGCCGTGCTCATGGTGCTCAGCCTTCACATGAAAGGCGGGCAGAAGCTCCGCATCCTCGGCCTGCTCACCACCCCGAAGGCCCTCGGCGGGGCGTTCCGGCGTCACCACCCCCAGGTCAACCACCTCGGAGAGATGCTTCAGGCCCAGGCGCTGCATCAACGCCTGCCTGGAGATCGTCTCGGATTCAAGCGGCGTCTCCGGACAGGAGATGCGCACCCTGAAAAAGCTGTGCCTGCGCAGGACGATCCAGCGCCCGGGATCCGGCTGCCAGACCACCATGGGCTGGTCCTCAGGCACCCGCCAGACCGCGTCGGCAAGCGGCATGCGCAGCGGCTGGATGCGCATGCCGATGACTTCCGAGGCCCGGATGAGAAGCTCCAGGGGCTCCACCCCCGATTTCCTGGCAAGCTCAACGGCGTGCATCACCCTGCCAGGGTCGGACTGCAGGTTCAAAACCTGCGCTAAAAAGCACAGGGTCTCCGCATCATGGGCGGATGGGTCGGGAAAGGATCTTGTAGGCTCTGGGGCGGAGTCTGCAATAGCAGGCATTGGCCTATCTATACGCCTGAGATTCATTCCGGATGCCATGATTTTTTGTCCCGGCCCGGCGTGCCTAACCTGCAGTTCAACCGCAAAGAAGCGCTGGCAGACTGCAATCTTCTGTCGCATCGGGACGTACTTTTCTCACCCCTCATGTCCCATCACCCCCTCAATCTCGAACATCACTTCCTCACACGTCGCCAGATGCTCAGCCGTCTCGGCATGGGCATGGGTGCCATGGCCCTGGGCGACATGATGAGCGCGGGCGGCGTCCAGGCGGCCGGAGTGGACGGCAACAACCCCTTTGGCGTGCGCAGGCCGCACCACGAGCCCAGGGCGAAGCGGGTGATCCACTTCTTCATGAACGGCGGCCCCTCCCAGGTGGACACCTTTGACCCCAAGCCGGAGCTGACCAGGTACGACGGCAAGCCCCTGCCCAGCGTGCTCAAGACGGAGCGCCCCACCGGCGCGGGCCTGAAGTCGCCCTTCGCCTTCAGGAAATACGGCCAGTGCGGCCTGGAGGTGAGCGACCTCTTTGCCAAGACCGCCGCCTTTGCCGACGACCTCTGCGTCATCCGCTCGATGTACGCCGACGTGCCGAACCATGAGCCCTCCCTCGGCCTCATGAACTGCGGCGACGGCCGCCTGCATCGTCCGAGCATGGGCTCCTGGATCACCTACGGCCTCGGATCCGAAAACGAAAACCTGCCCGGCTACATCTCCATGTGCCCCAAGGGCATGCCGACACGCCGCACCAAGAACTGGCAGTCCGCCTTCCTCCCCAGCATCTACCAGGGCACCTACATCAACACCGAGGACACCGAGGTGGACAAGCTGGTCGAGTTCATCAAGAACGGATCGCTCGACCTCAAGCAGCAGCGCCGGCAGCTCGACCTGCTCTACGCGTTGAACGAAAACCATCTCAAGCAGCGGCAGAACGACCAGCAGCTCGACGCCCGCATCCAGAGCTTTGAGCTGGCCTACCGCATGCAGATGGAGGCCACCGACGCCTTCGACATCAGCAGGGAGCCGGAGGTCGTGCGCAAGGCCTATGGCGAAAACGACTTCGGCCGCCAGACGCTCATCGCCCGCCGCCTCCTGGAGCGCGGCGTGCGTTTCATCCAGCTCTGGACCGGTGCCGGCCAGCCCTGGGACAGCCATGACGAAATCCTCGACCACGCACGTCTGGCCAAGGACGTGGACCAGGCCATCGCCGCCTTCATGGGCGACATGAAGCAGCGCGGGCTGTTTGACGACACCCTCATGATCTGGGGCGGGGAATTCGGCCGCACACCGGCGGTCGAGCTGCCGACGCCCGGCGCCAACGCCGGCAAGCAGCGCGGACGCGACCACAACCACTACGGCTTCACCTACTGGCTGGCGGGCGGCGGCGCCAAGGGAGGCCACACCCACGGCGCCACGGATGAGTTCGGCTTCTCCGCCATTGAGAACAAGGTCCATGTGCATGACCTGCACGCCACCCTGCTGCACCTGCTCGGCTTCGACCACGAACGCTTCACCTACCGCTATGCCGGGCTCGACTTCCGCCTGACCGGCGTCAACGAGTGCGGCGTGGTGAAGGAACTTGTGGCCTGAGCCGGGAAATCCTGCCTGACAAACGCGCTCCCCTTGCCTGCGCGCCGTCCCGCCGCATAGTCGGCGCTCCTTTCCGCGCCCCCATGCCCGACACCGCCACGCTTCTCATCCACTGCCCGGACCGCCCGGGGCTCGTCCACGACGTGACCGGCTTCATCTTCTCGCACCAGGGCAACATCATCGACCTGCAGCAGCACATTGATCCGGACGCCGACGCCTTTTTCATGCGCCTGGAATGGAGCCTGGAAAACTTCACGCTGGAGAAGTCCGAGATTTTTGACCGGCTGCAGCCGATGGCACGCCGGCATGAGATGCAGGTGCGCCTCCACTTCGCCAGCCAGCGCAAGCGCATCGCCCTCTTCGTCACCAAGGAAAACCACTGCCTCTATGACCTTCTCGCCCGTCATGAGGCCGGCGACCTGCCGGTGGACATCCCGCTGATCGTGGCCAACCACGAGACCCTGCGCCCGGCGGCGGAGCGCTTTGGCATCCCCTTTCATCACTTCCCGATCACGAAGGAAAACAAGCTGGAGCAGGAGGCCGCCCAGATCGAACTGCTCAGGAAGGAGCGCATCGACACCGTCGTGCTGGCCCGCTACATGCAGATCATCAGCCCGGCGATGATCGCGGCCTTTCCCAACCAGATCCTCAACATCCATCACAGCTTCCTGCCCGCGTTCGTCGGGGCCAAGCCCTACCACCAGGCCCATGCACGGGGCGTGAAGATCATCGGCGCCACCAGCCACTACGTCACCGCCGACCTGGATGAAGGGCCCATCATTCACCAGGACGTCATGCGCGTGAGCCACGAGGACAGCGTGCAGGACCTCGTCCGGCTCGGGCGTGACCTGGAAAAGACCGTGCTGGCCAAGGCCCTGTGGTGGCACGTCCGTGACCAGGTGCTGGTTTACAGGAACAAGACCGTGGTCTTTGACTGAACCGCAACTCGCGCTTCACCTGTCAATCCACTCGCATAAAGGGCCGTTTGATGGCATGGATGTCCGTGATGACCCAATCCGGTGTTCTCAGTCTGCGCTGTCCCGCCTGCGCACGTCTCTTCCTTTCGCTGCCCCAGCAGCCGGGAGCCCTGATGACGTGCCCGCACTGCGCCCACAGCGCGGTCATTGAAGCCTTCCAGGACGGTGCATCCCCTCCTCCGGGCCTGGCCTCGATGACAGTGAAACGACGCGCGCCCCGCCCGCCAGCCCCCATCACCGCACCGATGAGCGCGCCACCAGTCCCTGCATCGGTTCCGTCACCCTCACCTCCCGTGACCGGTTTTCCATCGAGCTGGCCGCCGGCACCGGAGAAACCGCCCGTTTTCATTTCGAACACGCTTCCTCCCCTCGTATCGCCGCCTCCGACCACAGGCTGGGGACAAAGCCCTTTGGTAAATCCGTTTGAGGTCGCGCCGCAGCCACCGGTGTACGCCCCTCCACCCGCCTATGGAGGAGTCGGCACGGCTTCTCCGTTCTTCCAGCCCAGCGCCCCGTCATCGCCCCCCCAGCCCTTTGAACCTTCGGCCTACGCCCCCCCCACCCACCGGCCGCTGAGCCCCGAAGACTTCCAGTCCACAGAAACCGCGCCCCCCCCTGCGGACATCGAGTCCTGGCAGGCATCTCCGCCCAAACGTTCCTCCATTGCCCCCGCCATCGCCTTCATCCTGCTGGTGGCAGGAGCCGGCGTCTGGCTGCTCCAGGAGGACCTTTTCCCGCCACTTGTGGTCGAAATCCCGGCCCCCGCCCGCCCGGCGGCCGGTGAAGCTCCTGCCCCGGCTGCACAGCAAGCCCCAGCCTCCGCCGATGACGTCCGCAAGGCCGAAAGACCGCCGCCACGCACGGTGGACCTCGTCGCCGCCACCGAAGTGGCACGGAAGATGTTTCTCGACCTGATCTCTGCCACCAGCCCTGAACAGCGGGCAAGGTTGATCGCAGCCCCGGAGGAGCACGGTGCCGATGCCGAGGAATTCTTTGCCACGCACAAGGTCGAGCTAAACAGCTTCAAGCTCTCCAGCGTGACCCCAAAAACGCTGCCCGGGCATGAAGCCGTTCCGCTTTTTCAGGTCGGCACCACCGCCAACCTCCACGGTGCCCTGCTGCGCCTGGTGCCGCAGAAGAAGGACGGCGAATTCCTGCTCGACTGGCCGCTCTTTGCCGAAACCCATCTCCGCAAGCTGGCCGCCTTCCTGGAAAAGCCCCCCGCAGATCCGGCCTGGCTGCACCTGGGCGTCCGGCGCAGCCATGGCCTGGAACTGCCTGAATCCCAGCGCGGTTCCCTCGTGGCACTGACCCTGCAGGGCTCCGCCGACGGCTCCCTGGCCTGCCTCGCCGTCGCCCCCAAGAACACCCCGGCCGGACGCTACCTCGCCCGTGAAACCGAATGGAACGAGGTGTATGTCTGCCGCCTGCTGCTTCATCACCGCAAGCTTGAGGACGGCACACCCGCCGTCTTTGTCCTCGACATCGAAGGCGCCGCCACCGGCGAAGCCCCTTGATCTCAGCTTTTTGTTCGTCCATTTCACGCTCTCAGATGCCCCGCCCTCCCTTCCGACGTCCCGCCGCCCCCTCCCCCAAAGCACCGCCTCCCGGCAGCGAGGACTGGCCGCGCCCCTGGGCCCAGCTGAAATACTACTCCTACCACCCCGCCATCTTCCCCAACATGGTCGGCGCGGTTTCCAATGACGCGGGTCCCGGTGACCTCGTGGCCGTCTTCGACAAGGAGGGCCGCCGCTTCGGCTCCGGCTTCTACAATCCACGCGCCCGGGTGCCGCTCCGCGTCCTCCATCATGGCGAGGGCGACTTTGCCGAAGCCGACCTCGATGAGCTTCTGCGCCGCGCCCTCCTTCTCCGCAGGGACCTGATCAAGCTCGACAAGGACACCGACGCCTACCGCGTGGTTCACTCCGATGGCGACGGTCTCAGCGGACTGGTGGTGGATCGTTACGACGACACGCTGTCGATTGATGTCACCACCCTCGGTGCCTGGAGACGGCTGCGGCGCTGGCTGCCTGTCATGCACGAGATCCTCGGCACCAGCCAGCAGGTCATCCGCGTCGATCCCGACATCGCCCTCATCGAGCAGATCCGCATCGCCGACGTTCCCGAAGCCACCCAGCCCGGCCCGCGCAGCGTCAAGATCCGCGAGCATGGCGTCCGCTACCTCGTGAACTTCGAAGCAGGCCACAAGACCGGCTTTTTCTGTGACCAGCGCGACAACCGCCTCAAGCTCGGCCGTCTCGCCCAGGGCCGCATGCTCGACCTCTGCACCTACACCGGCGGCTTCGCCCTCGCCGCCAAGGTCCTGGCCGGCTGCGAGGACGTCACCGGCGTTGACCTGGATGAAAAGGCCATCGCCCAGGCCCGTCAGAACGCCAACCTCAACCAGACCCGCATCGACTGGATCCACGGCGACGCCTTCACCTGGGGACGCCAGATGCAGCGCAACGGCGAACAGTGGGACACCCTCGTTCTCGACCCGCCCAAGCTCATCCACCACCGCGACAAGCAGGAGGAGGGCATTTTCAAATACCGCGACCTCAACGCCCTGGCCCTCCAGCTCGTGAGGCGCGGCGGCATCTTCGTCACCTGCTCCTGCTCCGGCCTCATCAGCACCGACGACTTCGAAGAACTCGTCATCGGCACCGCCCACCGCCATGGGCGCAAGCTGCAGATCCTCGACCGCACCGGTCCCGGCCTGGATCACCCGGTCATGTCCAACTGCCCCGAAAGCCGCTATCTCAAGGTGCTCTGGACCCGGGTCGTCTGACGTGTCCAACCCGCCATTCCGGGCGTTTCACCTGGGAAAACCTGGCGCACTCTCCGCAGGGAACGAATTCCCCTCCCTGCTTGATTGCACGTCAAATCGTCCCATACTCCCGCCCCCTTTCCCCCTTTGTTTTTCAAAAAAACCAAATCCCAAGCCATGAGTGAGCCGAGTCCCTCCCCCGAGACCCAGCCCGAGGTCGTCCAGGCCGGTGATGCCGCCGAAACCTCTGCCCCAGCCCCCCAGCTCGATCCCCTGGAGGCTGCCCAGGCCGAAATCACCCACTGGAAAGACCTCGCCTACCGCAACGCCGCCGAACTCGACAACTTCCGCAAACGCGCCGCCCGAGAAGCCCAGGAAGCACGGGCCTATGCCAACGCCGACCTGCTGCGCGCCCTCTTCCCCATCCTCGACAACTTCGAGATGGGCCTGGACGCCGCCCGCGCCGAATCCGAGAAATCCATGATCTTCATGGGCATGAGCATGGTCCACCGGCAGATCACCGACTTCCTCCGCGACAGCGGCGTGACCGAGGTCGAGGCCCTGGACAAGCCCTTTGATCCGAACCTGCATGACGCCGTCGCCCAGGAGGCCAGCGACAAGGTTGCCGAAGGTACCGTGCTGCGCGTCACCCGCCGCGGCTATCGCCTGAAAGATCGCCTCCTTCGCGCCGCCAGCGTCGTTGTTTCCACGGTACCCGCGTCTGCTCCCGAAGCCGAAGCACCCCAGTCTTGACCTCGCCCTCCGCACCACCTTTACCCACTTCCTTCACCGATCCCCACGATGGCTGAAAAACGCGACTACTACGAGGTTCTGGGCGTGTCCCGTGATGCCAGCGCCGACGATCTGAAAAAGGCCTACCGCAAGCTCGCGGTCAAATACCACCCGGACAAGAACCCCGGTGACAAGGCGGCCGAGGACAAGTTCAAGGAAGTCAGCGAAGCCTACGATGTCCTGAACGACGACCAGAAGCGCGCCGCCTACGACCGCTACGGCCACTCCGCCTTCGCAGGCGGCATGGGCGGCCCCAACGCAGGGGGTGCCGGCGGATTCCACGATCCTTTCGACATCTTCCGCGAAGTCTTCGGCGGCGGTGGCGGAGGCGGCATCTTCGAATCCTTCTTCGGCGGAGGCGGAGGTGGCGGCCGCTGCGGTCGTCGTCGCGACGGTCCGCAACGTGGCAACGACCTTCGTTATGGCATCGAAATCAGCCTCGAGGACGCCGCGCGCGGCATCGAAAAGGAGATCGAGTACGACCGCCTCAACCAGTGCAAGACCTGCTCCGGCAGCGGCTCCGCCAGCGGTGCCGGAAAAAAATCCTGCCGCACCTGCAACGGCGTCGGCCAGGTCATCTCCTCACGCGGTTTCTTTCAGATCCAGCAGACCTGCCCCGACTGCCAGGGCAGCGGCGAGGTCATCAGCGACCCCTGCAAAGCCTGTTCCGGCACCGGCAGGAGCCGCGAGCACACCAAGCTGCGCGTGAAAATCCCCGCCGGCATCGAGGACGGCTCCCGTCTCCGCTCCGGCGGCAACGGTGACTACGGTGTCCAGGGCGGCCCGGCGGGCGACCTCTACATCGTCGTGAACGTCAAGGCGCACGACATCTTCGAGCGTGAAGGCGACGACCTGCACTGCCGCATGCCCCTGAGCTTCACCACCGCCGCACTTGGAGGTGAGACAACCGTGCCCACCCTCGAAGGCAAGGCCATGCTGAAGGTACCCGCCGGCACCCAGAACGACACCACCTTCCGCCTGCGCGGCAAGGGCGTGAAGGCGCTCGGCGAAGACCGCCACGGCGACCTCTACGTCCATGTCCAGATCGCCGTGCCGACCCGGATGACCGCCGAACAAAAAGCGCATCTGGAGGCCTTCGCCAAGGCCGTGGGCGAAAACCCCACCAGCACCATGGAGGAAAGCTTCTTCGAAAAGGCGAAGAAGTTCTTCCGCTGAGAAGGGCAGGTTCTCCATTCACCCATCCATCCCCAGGCCAGGCTGAAACCTGGCCTGTTTTTTTTTTTCGTGGGGTCCGCCAGGGCTGGTCGTCACAGGGAACGCCAAGCTCATCCCGCGATGCACCTTCCCTCCCGAACCTTCCTTCTCTGCGCCCTCCTGGCGTCATCCCTTCACAGCGTCGCCGCCCAGGAAAAGGTGGAGCAACTGCCCGAAATCGTCATCGAGGGCAAGGCGGACGACCTGCTCGGCCAGGCCGGCAGCGCCAGCAAGGGCCGGGCTTCGCAGAACGACTTCATGTCACGCCCCCTGATGCGCCGTGGCGAGATCCTGGAGGCCGTGCCCGGCATGATCATCACCCAGCACGCCGGAGGCGGAAAGGCGAACCAGTACTTCCTCCGTGGCTTCAACCTCGACCACGGCACCGACTTCAGCATCAGCCTCGAGGGCATGCCGCTGAACATGCGCACCCACGCCCACGGCCAGGGCTACACGGACCTCAACCCGCTCATCCCCGAGCTCATCCAGTCCATTGACTACGCCAAGGGCACCTACACGGCCGCGGACGGAGACCTCAGCAGCGCCGGCAGCGCCGACTTCCTCCTCTGGGATCTGATGCCGCAAAACCTGGTCCGGCTGGAGTTCGGCGAGTACAACTACTACCGCGCCCTCGTCGCCGGCTCCCTGCCCTTCGACGCAGGATCACAGGATGGCGTGAAACAGGGCCTGACCTACGCCCTCGAATACAACTACTACGACGGCCCCTGGCAGCAGCCGGAGGAGTTCAACCGCTGGAACGGACTGCTGCGCTGGTTCAAGCAGGATGACGACACCCGCCTCAGCATCACCTTCATGGGCTACCGCGGAAGCTGGACCAGCACCGACCAGATCCCCGAGCCGCTTATCAACGCAGGTCAGCTCGGACGCTACGACACGCTCGATCGCACGGCAGGTGGCGAAAGCGACCGCTACAGCCTCAACATCGCCTTCGAGCATCGCGACGATGACGTGATCACCCGCGCCAACGCCTACGCGATCCATTACATGCTCGACCTCTACTCGAACTTCACCTACTTCCTCAACGACCCCGTCAACGGCGACCAGTTCCAGCAGGCCGAGCAGCGCTGGGTCCTCGGCGGACAAGTTTCACGCACCTGGGAGAAGCGCGAGTTCCTTGGCATCGAGTCCGACCTCACCCTCGGCCTGCAGACCCGCACCGACATCATCGACGGCATCGGGCTCTGGAACACCCGCCAGCGTCATCGCACCGCGAGGATCCGCCAGGATGACCTCCTGGAGAGCAGCGTCGGGCTTTACGGCGAGGCCGTCACCCGCTGGATGCCCTGGTTCCGTACCGCCCTGGGCCTGCGCGGAGACCTCTTCTACTTTGAACCCAGGGAGAGCAGCGTGGACGGCCAGGACGCCGAAACCGCCGGCATCATCAGCCCCAAGTTCAGCGCCATCTTCGGCCCCTGGAAGGAAACCGAGCTCTACCTCAACTTTGGCACCGGCTTCCACAGCAACGACGCGCGCGGCGTGTCCGCCGGCAGCAACGCCGCCGATCCCCTCGTCCGCACCATGGGCGCCGAGATCGGCCTGCGCACCCAGGCCGTGCCCGACCTCACCACCACCCTCGCCTTCTTCTGGCTGCGCAGCGACAGCGAGCTGATCTACGTCGGCGACGCCGGCACCAACGAACCCGGCCCTGGCAGCGAGCGCTACGGCATCGAGCTGACCAGCTACTGGCGTCCGCATCGCTGGTTCAGCGCCGATGCCGAGCTGGCCCTCACCAACGCCCGTCTGCTCGACGCGCCCGGGGGAGCCAACCACATTCCCAACAGCATCCCCATCATGTTCAGCGGCGGCATCAACCTGGGCGCCCAGGGCAATGACAACGGCTTCTTCGCCGGGGCGCGTGTCCGCTGCTTCGCCAACAGCCCGCTCGAGGAGACCAACACCGTCAAGGGCCGCGACAGCATCCTGGTCAACGCCACCGTCGGCTACCGCCACAACAGCTGGGAGGCCGCCGTGGACTGCCTGAACCTCCTCAACCGCAGCGACTACGACATCAGTTACTTCTACCAGAGCGACCCCGGCTCGGGCCCCATCGACGCCAGGCATGTGCATCCCATCGAACCGCGTATGTTCCGCTTCCGCGTGACGTATCGGTTCTGATCACCCATGTCCCAGCCGCAGCCCCAGCCCGTCGATCCCTCCCAGCTCCGTGAACTTGCGCTCGCCACCCTGAAGCGCGCCAGGTTTCCCATGCTTGCCACCGTCGAGGGCGACCAGCCCCGGCTGCGCCCGGTCTCCCCGGTGCGCACCGACGGCTTCACCATCTACGTCGCCAACCTGCGCCGTTACGGCAAGACCGCCCAGCTTGCCGCCAATCCCAGGGCCGAGCTCTGCTACACGGATGACGATCATCATCAGGTGCGCATCACCGCCACCGCCGAGGTCGTGACCGACCCCGTCCTGCTGAAGGAGATCTGGGACAGCAACCCGCTGCTGCGCGCCTACCTGCGCACGCCGGACAACCCCGAGCTGATCATCTACCGCTTCGTTCCAAGCCTGGTGCGCTACATGCGTGAATGGGCCCTGGAATATCACACCGTGCCGCTGGCAGAGGGCTGAAGTCACTCCGCGACAAATTCCACACCACTGAGCAAAGGCGGCGCCTTGGAGCCCGGTGAAGCCTTCAGGCCGAGCTTCAAGTCCGTGCCGATGAGAACGCCCTTGAATTCACGCACCGCGCTGCCGCCTTCACGAGCCAGGTCCAGGCCCTCAATCATCGTCCGACCCTGCACGCTGACGTTGAAGACACGCTGACCGGCGGGGAGCTGCTCCGGATCACTGAAATGCAGACGCACCGTGTGCGGACGCTGGCTTTGATCCGTTTCAATCTTCTGGATGGAAGCCGGGGGCGCAGTTCCGAGCCCGGCTTCAGCTTTGGGCGCCGCCTTCCTGGCACCGCCTGAAGATTTGCCGTCATCATCATCGGACTTGCCAGGCGGCTTGCCCAGCACCGGCCTGCGAAGCGCGGGAGTCAGAACCAGCTCCACCTCACCCATCAGGCCCGAGGCAAGAATCCAGTCCTGGCTCGCAGGATTCGAGGTCGCCTGGGAGCTGTGACGCCGGAACCAGCGCACGGTTTTGCCGATTCCCTCAACACCGATCCTCGGTGCATTGCCCGTCCCCACATGCGGATGCTCAAGCCAAAGCGTGCCGTCGGCCGCGCGCCGGTTGCCTGGAGCGCCGAAGTTCACACCCGCCCGCAGGACACGCTCGCCCTCCTTCGCATCCAGGCCGAACTGGCTGTAGCTCCACATCTCCATGTCAGGCATGTGAATGAGGGCGAGCGAAGTCTGGTTCTGGTAGGCGCAGGAGCAGGTGCGGGTGTAGTCGGGCGCATTGAGGACTCCGTTGGCGACGACAAGGTTGGAGGTGCAGCCGGATTTGAAGCCGCCAAGGTTCGAGGTGCCGCTCATGCTATCCAGATCATAAAATCCGGCCGCACCGCTGCGGAACGTCAGCAGATGCTCGCTGGCGATGACCGTGTTGCAGCCATAGGTGCGATTGAGCCGCCAGGGCTCCTTTTTCCCCGTCAGGGGATTCATCACCAGGTGCGGCTCGCCGGTCAGCAGGCTGAAGGCGCCGCCGGAGCTGCTGTAGGAATTGGCACCGGTGAAGATCCGTTCGTGATGCAGGATGCAGGGCCCCGTGTAGCTGCGCTTCAGGTCCTGCCAGCGCACGCGGCCGGTCTTCCCCTCCAGGACCATCATGCCCTCGCCCACCTCCGTGGAAAGGCGGTCACTGGCCTTCGACCCGGCCTGCAGCAGCAGGTCATGCTCTGTGGAATATCCCAGCCAGGTGCCAAAGACATCCTGCCCGTGCTCCCAGAGCTGCCTGCCCGTGGCGGCATCAAAGGCCACCACGCGGTAATCCTTCGGAAGCTCCAGCCCACGCCTGGTCAGCAGCCCCTCGGCATGACGCGTGAGCTTGTCGATGCAGTAGATGCGTCCGCCGCCAGCCACGATGGCGTTGTGCAGGAAGCTGTGCCTGGCCTTCGTGCGCCAGAGCAGCCGGCCGCTGTGCCGGTCAAAGACCGCAAGACCGGCGCTGGCGGAACAATCCTCGATCGGCGCCGAGGCACGGCTGGTCGAGGCGCCCGTCTTCAGGCTGAAATGCGCGAAGTCATCACCGCCGATCAGCAGGCCGTCCATCACGCCGATGAAGGCCCACTGCGCCGGGTCAGCGGCGTCCTCACGCAGGCGGATGCTCCGCAACAGCCTGCCGCTGCGGGCATCGAGCACCTGGCATTCCCCCTTCACCGCCACGTGCACGGCGTCCGCCGTGGCGGCAAAGTTGGTTCCCCGGCCGTTGGCCCCTGGAATGTGCTTTTGGTTGTACGCCGTGCTCAGGGGAGTGTCGGCGTAGGTCTCGTTGTAATAGACGCCGAAGGTGCCCAGGTCCTTGAAGTCATGCCGCCAGATCACCCGCCCGGTGTAGACGTCCCTGGCGCTGATGCTGTTCATGCCCTCGATGAACAGCCGTCCGCCCACCACCTGCTCCGGCGGCCCGTGACCATGCCGGGGCAGCACGTCGAGGTTGGAGCTGCCGCCAAACCACAGCACGCCCAGCGGGGCGCGCACCCGGCTGTCGTCCGACTTCACCGTGTTGGCGATGTCGCCATACTGATGCGTCCAGTCCGCCGCACCGGGCAGGGCGCCCTCTCGGATGAAAAGCCGCCACCCACCCAGCTCCTCGGCCTTCGCCTCCGCCAAGGCAGCCACGTCCGGCGCGCCTTCGGCCGGGCACACCAGCACGCCGCCATAAGGCCTCACGGAGGCAAAGGCCGCCACCGCCTGATCCGCCGGCGCGATGACCAGATGGGCAAAGTGCGGCGGTGCCTGGAACGACTTCACATCGCCCTGATGAAAGCTGATACGCGATCCATAATGTCCTTGCGCATCGTAGTCGCGCCGCGCTGCCTGAACCCTGGCTGCGTCAGCATCCACCACGGTGATCTGCATCCCTGACTCCTGAAGCAGGGCATCGGTCAAACCCGGCACGCCTTCGCCAAAGACAAGCGCATGTCCTCCAGGATCCTGGGCCTTTGCCAGCAGCACCCGGGCAAGCTTCACGGATTCTTCGGATGCTGCGATGCGCTCCGCCTTCCGTGAAGTGATCCGCCCCTGCCCAGCCCCAGCTCCATAAACCAGAATCCTGCCGTCCAGCGTCACCGCAATCAGCCTGCCGCCGGCGGCGACCAGACGGCGCACCTCGCCATCAACGGGCAGTGTCCAGACCACCTTGGGCGTGCCGCTCAACGAAACGGCGCTGAGGCTGTCCTTGCCCGCCGCATACAGGCGGTCACCGGCCTTGATGAGGTCGCCGGAACCATCCGCCACAACCTCCCACAGCACCTTGCCGCCCGAACCCAGCTCGCGGACCGACTTCGCATCGGAATCAAAGAGGCGCGCACCGTCGATCACCGGTTCATTGTGCGTGGTGCGTCCGAGCAGTCCCGACTTTAAGTCATAGGTTCGCACGCCGCGTTCCCGGGTGTGGACATAAAAGTTCTTTTCTCCAGCCGCCACAAACGAACCGCCGTTGCCCTTGCCGCCATCATTGAGATGGAAGAACTTCAGGTCGCCCGTGGCCAGGTCGAAACCTGCGGGCACGGACCGGCCGCCCGGAACCAGCAGCATGTTTCCGGACAGCACCAGCGCGCCCTGCGGAGCAACACCGGCGAACGCCAGGGCGCTGTGCGGCTGCTTGATGAAATCGGCGCCAGTGCCGTCGTTGACCCACAGGCTGCCGCCGGTCTCCGCATCCAGCGCATGGATGAAGGTTCCCATGAACGGCCAGATGCTGGCGGCAAAACAAACTTTGCCATCACGAACCACCACGCCGCCGCGGGCCGGCCAGGCGGAGGTGAGCCTGCCGTTGCCCAGGGCCTTGCGGGCCGAAGGCGCGCCGTTGAAGCTCCACAGCTTCGTCCCGTCACCGGCCTTCACGCAGTAAAGACGACCGTCGTCGCTCGTGAAGTAAACCCTTCCCTGCCAGCAGGCCGCAGGCAGGCGCACCGGGGCATCGGTGTAAAAGCTCCACAGCTCGCCACCCGTTTTTAAATCCAGGGCCACGACCTTGTCGGAGTCGTTGAAGCCGATGAAAACCCGGCCTTCATGCACCACCGGTTCAAACACCTTGTCGTAAGGCATGAGGTCATGGTTGAGCGGATCATCCCAGACCTGCTGACGCGGCGAATAGACCCGCTCCCATTCGAGCTGAAGCCTGTCCGGCAACGGCTCCTTCGATGAAGCCGTGCGCCCGGCGTCAAACCGCCACATCGGCCAGTCGGCGGCAAAGGAGGAGGCGGCGGTCAGGGCAAAAATCAGGCATCTCATGGGGGGCTTGAGGGAACGCTGCGCGGAGGCGCGAACTGTCTTGGTGAATGCTCGAAGGAGCCAGGAGGCCAATGACCAAGGCCCAGGTGCCAATGTCCACGCTCCGGCGCAGGGTGCCACCGTGCCTGAGCCTTGAACCTTGGGCCGTTGCGTCATTCCATGGTCATTGTGCTTTGGCCCTTGGTCATTTCCTGTGCTTTCGCACCACCGAGCCCGGGACTGGAAACCAATGACCAAGGCTCAGGAGACCAATGACCAAGGAAGCCCCAAAAGCCAAGCCCCAGGCTCCACGTCGCCACCGCCACCGTGCCTCGGCCTTGAACCTTGGGTCCTCGGTCATTCCCTGCGCCTTCGCTCTGTCCCACCGAAAAACCAAACCTGGTTTCAGGCTGCGTTGAGCTTCAGCAGTTCCTCCAGCAGCCCTTTTCTCCGGTAGAACTCGGCTTCGGCCAGTCCGGCCTCGGCAAGTCCGGCACGGATCGTGGCGGAGTCCGCCTCGGCCATGACGTGCTGCTTGATCAACGCCGTCTTGCGAGCCTGAAGCTCCAGGAAGGCCGCGTCCACCACAGGTGTCTGCGGATAGCGCCCGGCGGCCTGGCCGGTCTTGAGCATCTCCTTGAAGGGCACGCCGGTCTTGGCGGCCTCCACCTTGGCGGCGTTCACCCCGGCATACCAGTCGGCGCAGACGATGCGGTAATAGTCACGCATGGCCTGCTTGTTGTAATGAATGATGAGCTGCCGACCGTCGACCTCGACAAGGCCCGTCGCCCGGAAGCTGTCGGTGTCAATGGTGTCGACGAAGAAGAGGTCATCGCCGTCCACGGCGAACTCCCATTTCAAGTCCCAGAGCTGAAGGCCGATCTCCTCCAGAAGCTCACGAACGGCCCAGGCGCCCAGCAGGGCCATGCGGATGGTGGCGGTGAAATGATCCACGCTCAGGCCCGACATCAGCAGAGCCTCCTGCTTGGTCACGGCACGGTCCTCCGGCTCATACTTGCTGGTCAGGTCATAGATGGGACGGTCAAGCATCTGCCAGGCTCGCATCGGCCCCTCAAGGCCCAGCTCCTGCTCATAGGCACGGCGTTCCTTGGCACCCAGCGCCTCATATTTGCGCAGGATCGAGCTGCCGCTCGTCACACCGAAGCGAACAATGTACTCCAGGGGCACGACGTAGGTGCCGCTCTGCTGAAACTGGGCGTAGTCGAAGACAAAGTTGCCCATCACATTGCGCTGTGGCGGCTTCATCACTGGGAAACGCCGAACCACGTTGAAGCAGCTCGGGTTCTCCGGCATGCCCTGGGTGACAATCTCACCCGTCCTCGCATCCAGCATGCCGATGTGATGGGTCTGAGCGCCGTTTTCCAGCATGTTCGGCAGCGTTCCCTCCATGAGCTGCGTGCGCCAGGTCGAGCCCAGGGTGTGGTCATCCTTCAGCACCGCCTCCACCCGCCTCCAGGTTTCGGCCCTGGCCAGGCGGCCGTACATGGCATGGCGGAAGATCGCACGGTTCAGGTCATTGCCCTCGATCTTGAAGATGCTGCCCACGTCAAAGACCGAGCCCGCCTCCGTGGTTTCGCAGATGATGTAACCGGGATGATTCGGCACGGCATACAGGTTCTGCACCGAGCCGCGGTAAACGGGCTCACCGAGGGACTCAATGGACAGGTGGGAGGGCAGGTCGAGAGGCATGACAGGGAACGCAGGCTGGAAGAAATGCGCCGAAATGCAATTTCAGTTCATCATTTTCTGAAAATGGGAGGAGGCAGAGCCGCCTGCTAGGCCTTCCGGCTGAGGCGCACCGCCACATGATCGCAGCCGGGCAGGATGCGTTTGCGAAGCTCGACCCCCACCTCCGCAGCACCGAATTCCTTCAGCACGCAATCGGCCATCTCAGCGGCCAGGGTTTCGATGAGACGCCGGGGCTTTTCCGCCGCGAGTGAGCGCAGACGCAGGGCCACGGCGGCATAGTCCGCAGTCAGCGCCAGGTCATCATGCATCTCCTCAAAGCGGACGCCGGGACGCAGGCTCACGTCGGCCTCAAGCGTCTGCCAGGCGGCACGCTCATCCTCGGGCACGCCGATCCGAACCGGCAGGTCCAGGCCTCTCAGGTGAATGGTGTCGCTTTCCGTCATCTTTGCGGTGTCATCAGCGTTTACGGCCCGGATCACGCTCGCGCAGCAGCTTTTCATAGCCCATCTGGATGAAGCTGTAGTCACGGCAGTGCGCCTTGGCGTCCTCCAGGGTGATGAAGTCATAGCTCAGCAGGTGCAGCAGGCTGTCATCGATCGTGTGCATGCCGTCGCGGCCGCCGATCTGGATGAGGCTGGGCATCTGCTGGAGGCGCTGGTCACGGATGCAGCCGGCGATGGCATTGTTCATGACCATGACCTCGGAGGCCATCACACGGCCCTCGCCATCGGCGCGGCGGATCAGGTGCTGGCAGACGATGCCGCGCAGGCAGTGGCTGAGCTGGGAGGCCACATAGTCCTGCTGGTCCCGGGGATAGCTGTCGAGGATGCGGGTGATGGTCGCCGGCACGTCGGTGGTGTGCAGGGTGCTGATGACCAGGTGGCCGGTTTCCGCAGCGGTCAGGGCCGTGCGCATGGTCTCCAGGTCGCGCAGCTCGCTGACGGTGATGACGTTCACGTCCTGGCGCAGCGCGCTCTTCATCGCCCGGGCAAACTCGTGGGTGTCGAAGCCCACCTGGCGCTGGCGGATGAGGCTCTGCCCGTGCTTGAAGACAAACTCGATCGGATCCTCGATGGTGACGATGTTGCAGGAACGCGCGGCGGCGATCTGCTGCGTCATGCTGCAAAGGGTGGTGGTCTTGCCGCTGTTGCTGACGCCGGTGATCAGGATCAGGCCGTCGCGCATCTCGCAGAGCCTCTCCACGGTCGGACCATGACCAAGCTGGGACAATTCGGGGATCGAATCGGGAATGTAGCGGAAGTTCCCTTCAATCCTGCCCATGCAGAAGCAGGCATTGCCGCGGAAGCGGCCCAGGTTTTCGACCTCGATGGCAAAGTCCAGCTCCCACTCCTGCTCCAGCTTGGCGCGCTGGGTGTCCTTCAGGCCGCCGAGCACAAGCTCGCGCACATCGACGGCATCCAGGATTTCATCAGTCACCGGTGTCATGCGCCCATGCAGGCGCATCGTAGGCGGGGCCCCAGGCGAGAGGTGCAGGTCGGAGGCACCGGCCTGCATGGCCATGGCAAGGTATTCGATCAGGTCGTATTGGCGCATAAGAAATCAGCCGAGCCAGTTAAGCAGCTGCACGGAGACTGTCGAGAAAGGAGTTAAAGCTGGGACATGCCACCGCTCATGATCCACGCCTTGAGTGGCATGAACTGTTCGGGCTGTGCGGGAATGGCACTGCCAAAGGGGGCGGCGTTGATGGAGTCCAGGTTCAGCTGTCCTCCATGGATCTCCAGGGCGGGAAAACCCAGCCCATGACGGCAGTAATATCCCGGATGAGCGCGCAGGACATCCTCCTGAAACTCCGGAGGATACATGCTCAGCCCTCGGAAATAATGATGACCATTCCTTTCCACATGGGTGATGCCCAGCGCCGCAACCATGGCCAGGTCCTGAAGCACGCAGATCGGCCCGACTCCGGCCAGGTCCTCCCCGCTCTGGATCGGTGGACGGCTCATCGATGAGGCGCGCACCTTCAGCAACGCGGCGTTCACCAGGCCCTTCATGATGCCCTTGCAGGCCTTGAAGCTGGTGCCGCTGTAGCCCAGGTCCAGGGCACGCGGCAGGTCGGCGAGCGAACCGTCGGATTCGTCAATGATCATGCCGGGGCCGTCCTGCCAGCCGGCGAGCACCGGCGCCACGTCATCCTTGAGCGCATGATCCCGGTAAAGCGGCTGCTCAATCAGCAGCAGGCTGTTGAAAAGCGGCGCCAGCGAGCGGTCAGCCTGGAGGGTGGCGTAGAATTCCCGGAAGGCCTGCAGGTCGGTGAACTGTTCATTGCCATCGAGCGTGGCCTTGAAGCCTTCAGGACAGCCAGCCGTCAGCACCTTCGTGATGATCCTCAGCCTTGGGATGTCCACCGCAGCGTCACCACAGACCTTGATCTTGAAATAGCGCAGCCCATAGGCCCGGATGGAAGCCGCGAGCGTGTCGGGCAGGCCGTCGTCCAGACCGGGCGATTCCTCGTCACTCAAAGGGTCCGCCAGACCAATCGTGTGACGCAGGGCCACCCGCTGCAACGGCTCGGGCGCCAGCACCTGGCGGGGAGCCAGCCCGGAAAGCCCGCCATGAACCGCACCGAGCTCAATCTGGAGCAGGTCAGACTGCAGCAGGCGATGCAGGGGCAGGCCGGACGCTTTGCACAGTCCGTCCAGCACCGCCTTTTCCATCAGGCTGACTCCAAGGTTCGCCAGCAGCGGAGGCTGGTTTCGCACACGAGCCCAGCTGGCCTGCTCTTCATAAAGATCCTTCCACCAGGAAAAGAAACCCACCGGCCCTGAGGCGGCGTTTTCTGCAATGCGGGCGGCGTTCTGGATCACCGCCAGCATTTCGGCCAGGTCCTGCTCGGGCGTGGTGTCGGCATGCTTGGTGAACCATTTGGGCGCCAGACCTTCAGAGGTGACTCCCCGGACCTCCCGGCCGTCCACCTCAAGCACGGCCCTCACAAACAGATGCGGCAGCGAGGTCAGGCTCGCGATGCCATACCTGAAGGGAAAACGCGTCCGCATCGGCAGGACATGGAACTGGAGGTCTTGAAGGCGAAATTTCATCAGCAAAAGGGCGGAGCGGAAGAATCAGGAAAAGAGGCTCATCTGCCTCGTCACATCCTCGACAGGGGGCGGAGGGGTGATGACGGCCCGGCGCCTGGCGACATCGACGGTGCCTGTCACCTGATGGCGTTCGGCACAGATGACACGGGTGTCCTTGACGCCGACACGGTGCAGGGATTCCTGCATGCGCTTCACCACGCGGCCGGGATCGTTGCAGTCGTCGCTGAGATGACCAAGCACGACATGGTGCAGGTCGGGATGGGCCACGGCCTCCAGAAGCTCGGCGGCCTGGTCGTTGGAAAGATGCCCATGACGCGAGCTGATGCGCTGCTTGGTCGCCCAGGGGCGCTTGGTGTCGGCGTCAAGAAGCTGGCTGTCGTAGTTCGCCTCGATGAACAGGCTGTCACTGGCCTTCAGACGGTCCTTGATCAGGTTGGTGACATAACCAACATCGCTCAGCAGGCCCAGCCGCGACTCCTCGTCGGCAATGACGAAACCGACGGGATCGACGGCGTCGTGAGGCACGGGGAAGCATTCCACCCGAAGGTCCTGGATGTCGAAGGCGCTGCCGGTGGTCATCACCTTCCAGCCCGGCCTGCCCCGAAAGCTGAGGCTGCCCAGGAGCGCCTCCTGGGTCAGGGCCGTGGCATAAAGGCACAGGTCGCGTTTGCCGCTGAGCACCTCCAGGCCGCCCGTGTGGTCCTGGTGCTCGTGGGTGAGCAGGATGCCGTCGATCTGCCCGAGGGAAAAGCCCGCCGCCTCAAGCCGCAGGCAGATCTGCTTGGCGCTCAGGCCGGCATCGACCAGCAGGGTGGTGCGGGGCGTTGACACGATGGCGCAGTTGCCTGAGCTGCCGCTGCCGAGAACTGTGAGTCGCACCATGATTTCGCCGCACTAGAGCCGGTTTTCACACCATGCAAGAACGGCGTCGCCCCGGCTTCAACGCAGCTGGATGAGCAGCTCCCTCATGCGCAGCTCGATGTTCAGCAGACTGGCCTGGACATGGCCGAGCCAGTTTCTGTCCGTGCCCGGCGTGGACTGCTGGACGAGCCTGTCGGTGGCGTTCAGGGCGGCGGAAAAGAGCGGCAGTGACTGCTCAAGATCCACCACGAGGAAGCGCCAGCCCGACTTGTCCTGCACGGAGAAGCGCTTGAGGATGTGGACCAGATGGGCGGACAGGTCCGCCACGGTGGAGAGCAGCTGCACGACCGCAGGCCGGTTGCGGACTTCGTGGGTGTCAGCCAGCAGCTGTTCAAAGCGCTTCAGCTCCCGGGCCAGCGCCACCGCCCGCCTTCCGGGATCCGCCGCCCCCTTGTCACCCTTGCCAGTCGTCGCAGGCCTGGGTTCGGGCTCGTCAAAGTCGGCAAAGGGGTTTCCCGCCACCGCCATCGGTTCAAATGGATCAGCCATGCCTGGCGCATGCAGGGCCGTGCCCCCCCCCGGTTCGGCATCGCGCGAGGAGAGCAGGAAATGCTTCCTGCGGGCACGCGCCTGACGAAGCTGCAGGGCCTCCTCCTCGGCGCTCAACGGCCACTGGGGAGCGCTGACTCGAAGCTGAAGATGCCAGGATTGAATCAGAATCCGCTGGGCCTGCTCGTTGAACCACTCGAAGAAAAGCAGGTTTTTCAGACCGGCGGGATCAGGAAGCACGCTGTCCCCCGACCTCCGGCGGCGGGGCAGGCGCGAAACTCGGTTGGAAGCCGTCATCACTCCGGTGAAACCGACCTGCGACTGCGACATCCAGGCCACGTCATCGAGGTTGGCATTGGGCAGCGGGTTGTGGAAATCCACCCGGCATCCGGCGATGTCACGCATGAAATTTCCGACCAGTTCCACCCGGACCGGCCTGCTCACTCCGGCGAGATGAAGCTGGCCGGTCACCAGGCCTGGAACTTCATTGGAAAGGTGGCCGCCGAGGAGGGAGGATTCGAGGCAAAGGATCATTAGCGTTGTAAAATCTATAATCAGAAGGAAACTCGGGCAAGGCTCAAAGCGGAGAACCTCAGAGGCTCACACAGTTTTTCGTGTGCACACCCCGGATTGACACACTTCCCCTGACGTGTCACAGAGCGCGCCACTTCCGCCCCCATGAAGTACCTCACCGTCATCCGACACGCCAAGTCGAGCTGGGACCAGCCCGGCCTGGCGGATCATGACCGTGCCTTGAGTGAACGCGGGAAAAAAGCGGCCCCGGCCGTGGCGGCCTTCCTTCACAAGACCTACTTTGGCGCAGGCGGCGCCCCCGCCCTGCTGCCCAAGCCGGACCGCCTGGTCAGCAGCACCGCCCTGCGTGCCCTCAGCACCGCCCAGATCGTGCGCGAATCCTTCGCCCTGCCCACAGAGCACCTGCTGCTCGACTCCCGGCTCTACCTGGCGGAGGCGGACACCGTTCTGGATGTCGTCCGTCAGCTCGATGAAAGCTGGCAGCATGTCATGATCTTCGGGCACAATCCAGGCCTGCATGAATTCGCCGAGAGGCTGCTGGCCCGCGCCCATGTGGCCAGGATGCCCACCTGCAGCACGGTGATCATGGCCCTGCCCACTGAATACTGGGGACTGGCGGAATGGAGCATGGCCCAGCTCATCGGCCACATCACCCCCAAGTCCCTGGAGCGTCGTTTTCCAGAACTTTATCAGGGCATCTCCCGCATTGACGGCGACGACTGACCTGTTTGTCAGCACGCTTCAGGCACGCCATTCAACACCCAGCCTGGCATAGAGCTGATCGAGGGCCTTTTGGATCCGCTCACGGGCGTTCAGCCTGGACAGCCAATCCGCAGGGATGCCCTCCATGCCATGCACCGCCCCCATCCAGGTGCCGATCATCGCCGCCCTCCCGGCACTGTCGCCGCCGGCCCGCAGCGTGGCCAGGATGGCGGTGGTGAAATCCTCATGATGCCGGCAGGCGGCATGCAGGGCGGATGGCAGGCTCTGCGGCAGCGGACAGCCCTGGCCAAACCGGCCCGTCGCCGTTTCCGCATCGAATTCACGCAGCATGTGGGCAAACTCGAAGTAGTCCGAACCATCGCAGCTGACCTCGCGTGACTTGCGCGTGTTTTCAAAGGCCGTCATGAACGGCAGGCCTTCCAGAAGCTGGCGCAGCAGCACCGCATGGGCGGCGGCACAACCGAGCGCCGTCGGATGGTTCTGGGTGACCCGCGTCAGCCGCCTGACGGCATCCAGCATCTCCTCCGTCGGCCTCTTCTGATAGGCGGCCACCAAAGGGGCCAGGCGGGTCACCGTCGCGGGCTGGTCGTCGCTGGCGCCGTTCTGGAAGTTGTCAGGATCCGCAGCCATCCGCTCCAAGGCCTCCTGCGTGGCATGATCCCGGTAGCTTTTGCAGATCGAGCTGCCAAAGAACCCCGTGAGCCGGACCCCGAAATCTGATTCACGGAACCCCCCCCCGCAGGCGGCCAGCGATTCAAGAAGCAGCAGGGCCGCGTCCCCGTAATGAGTGAAGTCACCGCCCTGCTTGCCTTCATGGTAATGGCCCGTCGCAGGCGTCTCAAACCCCTGCACGCCGCCGGGGAAACGCCGCTTCAGCTCCTCAAGGTCATAAATCCAGTGCGACCCGAGCGACGCAGCGTCACCAAGGAACTGCCCCCAGATGGCGGCGGTGAGTCTGGATTCGGGGGAAGGCATGAAAAGGGGGCGCGCCGCAGCGTGCATCAGGCATACACCACGGCAGGCCTCACTAACAACGAACCTAACAATATTTTCGTCACCTCAATCTTTGCCTTTCATGGCCGAATCCGGCGCCGGGTCACTTTTTCACCTCAGGCAGGACGTTCACACCAACGGCACGGGCCTTGCCGAGGTACTCCTTGGCAAGCTTGCTGACATCCGCCTTGCTGATCGCGGTGAAGTCGGAGATGAGGTTCCGGCTCCACTCGATCCTCTCCGGGTGCTCCTGGCAGTTGCGCACGACGTTCTGCGCCCAGTAGCGGTTGTCACGGCGCATCTGCTCAAGCTGGGAGAGGATCGGCTTCTTCGCACGGTCAAACTCGTCATCGCTGATCTCGCCGCCGGCGAGTTCATCGGCGATCTTGACCACCAGCTCGCTGATCGGCGCGGCCTGCTCAGGCTTGCATTCGATCATCGCGGTCATGTAGCCATAGCCGGTGAAGGTGTCGCTGGCGACATGGTAGCAGGCGGGGCTGTAGGTTTCCCCCAGCTCCTCGCGCACCTTCACCCTCAGGCGATCGTCAAGGATGGAGCCAAGCAGGGTGAGGCGGCGGGTGCGCTTGATGTCCAGCATGTCGCCCGTGGGCCAGTAGAGGGCCGCCACGGCCTTGGGGATTTCGGTTTCAAACTTCAGCGTCTCGGAGCCGGGCGACGGGAAGGCCACCTGACGCTCCTGGGCATACGCCGGCTTCTGCGCGGCACGTTCCGGCAGAGCCCCCAGCGTCCTGCCAATCGCCTTCAGGGCGGCCTTGGGCTCAATGTCACCGACGATGGACACCTCCAGGTAATCCGACGCCAGCGGCGTCTTCAGCCATTCCGCAAGCTCGGCAAGGCTGCGCTTTTCCATCTCGGCCTTGGACGGGAAGCCGAAGCGAAAATCGCCGCTGTGGATGTGGGCCACCACCTTGTCGTTCATGATTCCCTCGGCGGTGTGGGCGAGCTGGATGTACATCGGCTCCAGGTTCTGGCGGAACTGACGCTCCGCCTCCTCACGATAGCCGGGGGCGACCAGGAAGGCCGTCAGCAGCTGCAGCTGGGCTTCGAGATCCATCGGCGTGGTGCGGCCGCTCAGGGTGAAGGCCTCGTCGGCCACATTGAAGTCCATGCTGACCGTCTTGCTGGCAAACAGGCGGCGCAGGTCATCGGCATTATGGGCCTTCAGGCCGCCGAGGATGAAGGTGCTCTGGGCAAAGGGAACCAGGCCCGGCTTGTCCTTCGGGGCCGTCAGCTTGCCGCCGCCGAAGTTGATGGTGACACGCACCGTGCCCTTTTCAAAGGGCGTCGGCTTGATGTTGGCGCGGACCTGGTTGGCAAACACCGCCTGGGTGACCTCCAGCTCCCCAACCAACTTTTCAGAAGTGACTTTGCCCGCCGGGCCGAAGCTGGTGTAGGCAAAGCTTCCAGTCTCCTCCTTCTTCGGCGCCTCGACAGGCCGGGCCTGGCTGTCCTTATAGGCGTTGATGATCCGGGCGGAGGCATCCCCCTCCAGCTTCAGTTTGCCGCCCAGGAAGATCTGCACGTCCTTGCTGTTCCAGCTTTCCACAAAGGCCTTGTGGCACTCTTCCCGGGTCAGGCTGGCGACGGCCGCCTTGACACGGAGCAGGTCTTCCACGGGATGCGTGAAGACCTTCTTCGCAGCCAGCACGCTGACCAGCCCGCTGGCCAGGTCGCGGGACTTGCGGGAACCGGCCTGGGCTGCGCGCAGTTCCACCGCCTTCAGCAGCGAATCCCTGGCCTCGGCAAACTCGGCGTCGGTGAAGCCATGCTCCACGGCGCGGCGCACCTCGGCCTCCACCAATCCCAGCGCCTTCTGCCAGTTTTCAGGGGCGCACTGCGCCATGGCGCCGACCACCTCCACAAACTCCAGGTATTCATAGCTGTAGGACTCGGCCCCAAGGATCGGCGTGCCCTCCTCCTTCGCCAGCTTGGAGAACCTCTGGTTAAGCATCGCGTCGGCGAGGTCGCGCACCATCTTCTCCCGGCGGGTGGCCGCGGTGTCGGGCTTGTTCTTCGCAGGACGCACGATCTCCACGGAGATGTCCAGCGCCTTGGCCTCCATCTCGGTGTGCAGCCGGGCGATGATGCCGCGGCCGGTGCTGATCTTGCCAAGGTCGGGATCCGCCGCGTCTTCGCCCGCGGATGCAGCGTCCTTGAAGTTGTTTTCAATCTCACGCTTCACCAGGGCCACGTCCGGGAAGTCGCCCACGGCCACGATCATCGCCCGCTTCGGGGTGTACCACTTCTTGTAAAAGTCCACAAAGCGCTGCCTGCCCATGGTCTTCAGCGTCCGCTCGATGCCGATCGGCAGGCGGCGCGGCAGGATGGAATCCGGCAGCGCAAACTCATAGCCGGCGATCTGAGTGCGATACTCGATGCTGTCACGGCTCAGCTTCTCGCTCAGGATGATGCCGCGCTCCTTGTCGATCTCCTTCTCCCCCAGGTTCATGCCGTCGAGGTAGTCACGGAAGAGCTGCAGGCCTTCGAGGATGTACTTCGGCTCCACCTTGGGAAGCTCAAGCATGTAAACCGTCTCCTTGAAGGAGGTGTGGGCGTTGGTGTCCGCTCCGAAGCCCATGCCCAGGCGCTGGAAGTACTCCACCATTTCACCGCCCGGGAAATGCCGGCTGCCGTTGAAGGCCATGTGCTCCAGGAAGTGCGCCATGCCCTGCTGGTCGTCCTCCTCCATCAGCGAGCCGACATCCATGTAAAGCCGGATGCTGGCGCGTCCGGGAGGCTCCTCGTTGGGCAGGATGACGTAACGCAGGCCGTTCTCCAGCTGGCCGAAGGTGGCCTTGATGTCAGGCTTCAGGTCGCTCTTCGCCTGCGGCCACTCGGCCTGGGCGAAGGTGAAGGCGAAAAGACAGAACGCAGCGGCGCGGATCAGGAACTTCATGGGTGGGGTCAGAAACAAACGACGGAAGGCGCGATTCTGTCGAGGAAATGTTGCTCTTCCCGAAAGGATTGCGCCCCGGCCGGGACTGTTCAAACCAGCCCCCGCCGTGCCAGGGATTCCTCCATGGCCTTTTCCACAAGGCGGACCGCCAGCTCCTGGGTTGCATCGTCCAGGGCGGCGTTGGCCTTTTTGAGGGAGGCGGCGTCATGCACCGGGGCCTCCAGCAGCACCTTCACCTCGGCGGCCGCCTGCTCGATGACGGCCCGCTCCTCGGCCGTCACCGAGTCACCAAACTGCTCCAGAGCCGCCGCCACAGAGGGAAGCAGTTCCTCGGCCTTCAGCTTCGCCTCGGTCCAGATCCGCTCGTTCATGTCCTCGAAGGCATGTTCGACGCTCTCGGCGATCATCTGCTCCACACGTTCGTCATCGACATCGACGGCGGTGTTTTGAATCTCCAGAACCGTGTCCTGGCCGGTCACCGTGTCACGGGCCAGCACCTGCAGGATGCCGTTGGCGTCGATGGAAAACTGCACCCCCACCCGGGCGCTGCCCTTGGCCCCCGGAGGAAAGTGCACGACCACGCGGCCCAGCTCCCAGTTGTCCTTCGCCAGTTCACGCTCGCCCTGCAGCACGCGGATCAGCATGTCCTGCTGATTTGCCACCGCATTGGTGAACATCTCGCCCGCCTTGCAGGGAATGGTCGTGTTTCGGGGGATGATGACGTTCATCAGGCCGCCGAAGGTTTCGATGCCGAGCGAAAGCGGCGTCACGTCCAGCAGCAGCACGTTGCGCAGGCTGCCGCTGAGGATGCCCGCCTGGATGACCGCCCCCAGGGCCACGGCTTCATCGGGATTTTGCGAGGTGTTCGGCTCGCGTCCAAACAGCTGCGCCACATGCTGACGGACGAAGGGGATGCGCGTGCTGCCGCCCACCAGCACCACTTCATCCAGCTCCTCAGCCTTCACGCCGGCATCGCTCAACGCCCGCAGGCAGTGGGCGCGGGTCCTTTCCACCAGCGGCCGGATGATCTTCTCCAGCTCCGCCCGCGTGACCTCCACCGACAGGCTGTTCCTGCCGTCATAAAACGGCAGTTCGATGCGCACGCTCTCCTCGCTGGAAAGCCGCCTTTTCGCCGCTTCGGCCGCCTCGACAAAACGGGCGGGATCGGCCCCTTCCGGCGCGATTTTCGCCGCCAGCGCACGATCCAGGTCATCCCCGCCAAGCTGGGTGTCACCGGCGGTGCTCAGCACCTGAAAAACACCCTCGCGCATCTCCAGAACGCTGATGTCAAAGGTGCCGCCACCAAGGTCGTAAACGGCGATCTTCTTTCGGTCGGCCAGCTTGTCCAATCCGTAGGCCAGCGCCGCCGCCGTCGGCTCGCTGACAATCCGCTCCACCGTCAGTCCAGCCAGCTCGCCCGCCTGCTTGGTGGCGTTGCGCTGGGCGTCGTTGAAATAGGCCGGCACGGTGATGACCGCGCGGCTGACGGGCTGTTCGAGGGCTCGCTCCGCAACGGCCTTCAGTCGCTTCAGGACCTCCGCCGACACGGCCACCGGCGATGTGCCGAGCTCACGAAGATCATACGGAGGCTGCCAGTCCCCCTCCCCGCCACGCCGGCCGATCAGGCGCTTCACGCTGGTCACGGTACGGCTTGGTTCCAAGCTGCGCCTGCGCAAGGCGGCGGCTCCGACGAGCACCGAACCATCACGGCCATAATGCACGGCCGAGGGTGTCAGCCGCGATCCCTCTTCATCCGCAAGCAGGATGGGGAAGCCGCTTTCCACCACGCCCACAAGCGAGTTGGTGGTGCCAAGATCAATGCCAAGGAGGGGGGAGCTGGAGGGATTCAAGGCGGTGTCAAAAAGGTCGGATGCCTGCAAATGGCCGCAGGCTCCAGGTCATGGCAAGCAGAGATGTCCCGTCATGAAAACCTGACAATCAAAGGCTGGGAACTTCGCCACGGCTTCTTTGCCGATCCATGATTGCCAAACCCGCCGGCAGCTTCCAAAATCAGTGCTTCATGCAGCCACTGATCAAATCCATCAAGGACGGCAACGCCCTCACCGAACGCCAGATCCAGGAAGTCTCGGCCTTCCTGGTCGATGAGCAGGAGTCGGCGGAAACCAAGGCCAGCCTGCTGCGCGCCCTGGCCCGGAAGGGCGAGACGCCCGATGAAATCGCCGGCTTCGTGAAGGAGTTCCTCAAGCTGGCGGTCGACCCCGGCCTGGACCGCTCCAAGCTCCCCGGCCCGATGCTGGACGTGGTCGGCACGGGCGGCGACAAGCTCCACCTCTTCAACGTCTCGACGACCGCCATGTTCATCCTCGCCGCCGCTGGTGTCTGCGTGACCAAGCACGGCAACCGCGGCGTCACCAGCAAGGCCGGCGGCGCCGACGTGCTTGAAGCCCTGGGCGTACGCATCGACCTGCCGGTGGACCGCGTGGCGCGTGGCATCGAGACCATCGGACTGGGCTTCTTTTTCGCCCCCCGCTATCACCCCGCCTTCAAGGCCGTCGTCGAAGCCCGCAAGATCCTCGGCGCCGAGGGACAGCGCAGCATCTTCAACCTGCTCGGCCCTCTGCTCAATCCCGCCCGCCCCGACTACCAGCTCATCGGTGTCTTCGACCCGGCCCTGACCCGCTCCTTCGGTGAAATCCTCCGGACCCTGGGCCGCAAGGCCGCCTGGGTGGTTCATGGCACGGCCAAGGACAACGGGGGCATGGACGAATTCTCCACCCTCGGTCAAAACCAGGTCTGCAAGCTCAGCGATGGCAGGCTTTCCTTCGATGTGGTGGACCCCCGCGACCTCGGCTTTGCCAAGGCAAGGCTGGCCGACCTGGTCGGTGGCGACGCCCAGGAAAACGCCATCACCATCGAATCCATTCTCAGTGGACGTGACAAGGGCCCCAAAAGGGACATCGCAGTTCTCAACGCCGCAGCAGGCCTGGTGATCACCGGCAAGGCTGCCGATCTACAGGCTGCCAAGGCACTCGCCGAATCCCTCATCGACCGAGGTGCCGCCCACGCCAAGCTGGTGGCACTCCGGGATTGGTGCTGAACAAACACCACTCCCGAAAAGGGGACGGTGGGTCGTTCAAGTTTCAGGTCCCAAGTTTCGAGCTTCGAGCTGCGGATTTCTCAACTCCTCTCCTCACGGAGCGGCACAACTTTGCGGTCCAGGTCATGGCTGGCGTGGATCTTCCTCACGGTGCCGCTGCGCGCCCTCATCAGGATGCTCCAGGTCTCCACCCGCCGGCCGATCATGCGCACGCCCGGCAGCAGCGGGCTGTCACTGATGCCTGTCGCACAAAACAGGGCGCTTTCCCCCTGCACCAAATCGTCACTGCGCCACAGGGCGTTCATCTCGCCAGGCCCCACCTCGGCGGCCACCTCGGCCCGATGCTCCTCATTGTGAAACCACATCCGCACATCCATGTCGCCCCCCAGGCACTTCAAAGCCGCCGCCGCCAGCACCGCCTCGGGACTGCCCCCCATGCCGACGTACAGGTCCACACCGCTTTCCGGCAGTGATGGCGCCACCGCCGCCGTGATGTCGCCGTCGGTGATCATGCGCAGCGCCGCACCGCTGGCCCGCACCTCCTTCAAGATCCCGCCATGACGCGGCCGGTCCATGGTCACCACCACGACATCCCTCACATGCTTGTCCAGCACCTTGGCGACAAACTCAATCACCTCGCCCAGCGGCCGGTCCAGCAGCGGATCCCCGCCGGATTCCGCCAGCGCCTTCTTCACCGCCGGTCCATAGGCCATCTTGTGGCTGTAAAAGCTCGGGATGTTCTTCATCGCGCACGGCGCACCCTCCGGCACCTGGGCCGCGGCGATCACCGAGATGCTGTTCGGCGTGCCCTTGGCGATGTTCGTGGTGCCGTCGATGGGGTCGAGCGCGATGTCAAAACGCGGCGCCCCGGGCTTCCATGTGCCCAGGTGCTCGCCCACAAAGATGCCCGGCGCATTGTCCTTGATGCCTTCGCCGATCACCACCTTGCCGCATACGTCCAGGATGTCGAAGACCCCATAGATGGCGTTGCAGGCCGCCGCATCCGCCAGCTCCTTCTCGCCCCGGCCAAGCCAGTGCACCGCCTCCAGGGCGGCGTTTTCCGTGGCACGCACGAATTCGAATTCTAGCAGGCGCTCGAGATCAAGAGGACTGCGCAGGGGAGGAAGGCCGGCGGACATGGTTCAGGGGATGGCGTGGGTTGAGGCTGTCCACCATCAAAGCCCAGTCTTCAAAAAACGAAAGCTGCGACATGTGGCGTGAATTGACGTTTTTTCATCCGCGCGAGAAAAAACGTGCATCGCCACGTTGAGCTGCATCATCCTTTCCATCCCGACCCCGACCATGAAATCCCTGCCCCTCCTCCTGAGCCTCGCCCTGGCCGTCCAGGCCGCCGAACCCGTCACGATCAAGCTCTGGCCTAACGGCGCACCGGAAAAGCCGGGCACCAAGATCGAGGCGGAAACGGAAATCCAGAAGGGCGACGGCATCCGGCGTGTCACCAACGTTACCGTCCCCACCCTGACGATCCACCAGCCCGCCAAACCCTCCGGCACCTGCGTGGTGGTCTGCCCCGGCGGCGGCTACAGCATCCTCGCCATCGAACACGAGGGCACGAAGGTCTGCGACTACCTGAACTCCATCGGTGTCACGGCCGCCCTGCTGAAGTACCGTGTTCCGCGCCGCGACCCGCTGAATCCCAGCGTCGAGCCCCTGCAGGACGCCCAGCGCGCCATCGGCATCCTCCGCCACCGCGCCGCCGAACTTGGCATCAAGCCGGACCGCATCGGCATCCTCGGCTTTTCCGCCGGTGGCCACCTCACCGTCATGTCGGCCCTGCACGCCAATGACCGCACCTATGAGCAGGACCCCGCCCTGGACGTGCCCGACGCCACGCCAAACTTCGCCATCCCGGTCTATCCCGCCTACCTGGTCAGCAAGGACGACACCTTCACCCTGCTTCCGGAAGTCAAGGTCACCGACAAATCACCGCCGATGTGCCTGATCCACGCCCACGACGACAAGGGCGTCACCAGCGCCAGCTCCAGCGCCCTGCTTTACCTGGAATACAAGAAGCTCGGCCTGCCCGCAGAACTGCACATCTACGCAAAAGGCGGCCACGGCTTCGGCATGAAAGACTCCGGCCTGCCCACCGCCACCTGGCACCTGCGCGTCGGCGAATGGATGAAAGCCATGGGATGGATTGAGTGAAAAAAATCGAAATTCAAAGCTCGAACATCGAAATCCAACCCCTGCCATTCGGACATCGGACATCGGACATCGGACATCGGACATCGGACATCGGACATCGGACATCGGACTTCGGACTTCGGACTTCGGACTTCGGACTTCGGACTTCGGACTTCCTCACCGTTCCTTCCCCCTGCTCCCCCCCACGGTCTGCGGGGCCAGCCTGGCCCGCCAGATGTAGCGTTGGAACAGCACCTTCACGCTCGCCGTCATCGGCACCGCCAGGATCGCGCCTAACAATCCCCCCAGCAGCAGGCCCCACACAAGGACGCTGGCGATCACCGTCATGGGATGCAGCCCCACGGCCTCGCCCACGACCTTCGGGGTGATGAACAGGCCGTCGATCTGCTGCACCACGGCAAACACCACCGTCACCGCCAGCGGCAGCGCCCACCACGGATCGGCCGGGATCAGCGCACTGCCCCCCTGCACCGCCCCGATGACCACCGCGGGCACCCAGCAGAGGGCGATCCCCAGATACGGGATGATGCCCGCGAGGCACAGCGCCAGGCCGATCAGCAGCCCGAAGTCCAGGCCGACGATCATCAGTCCGATCCCCGTCGCCAGGCCGTTGATGACGCTTACGAAAAGCTGACCGCGGAAGAAGGCCACCAGATAGCTGTTGATCTCCGTCAGGCAGGCCACCACCTCATCCTTGAAGGCGCTGGCCCGCAGCGGCAGGTAGTCCGACCACTGCTCCTTGATCTTCGCACTCTCGATCAGGAAGTAATAAAGGTACAACGGCACGATGATGAAGCTGAGCATCAGGCCAAAGGCGCCCAGGAAACCGCCGACGCTGCTGCCGATGAAATTGCCGATGCTTCGCAGCACCGAGGGCAGCGTGGTCTTCACCCAGTCGCCCGTCAGCAGGGTCTTGAAGTCGATGTTGAAGGCGGAGTCCGCAGGAGCAGGTGCATTGGCAGCCGCAGTCGCTGGAGCAGGTGCCGCAGCCGTCTCGGCCGACGGGTTTTCCACGGCCTCCACGGCCTCCGGCGGCAGGTGCGGCAGCAGCGCAAGGCCGTAGTCGCGCTCGATCCGGTCGGAGAAGTTCACCACCGCCGTTCGTGCCTTCACGGTGTAACCCGGCACTTTCTTGGCCAGGTTCGCCGTCTGAACCACCAGCTTGGGGACAATCCAGGTCCCGAGCCCGCCAAGAGCGAGTGAGAAGACGACAAACACCAGGACCACGGACGACTGGCGCTTCAGCCCGCGCTTCTCCAGCCACACCACCCCCGGCTCCAGCAGGTAGGCCAGCACGCCTGCCACGGCAAAGGGCACCAGGATCGGCTGGAGGAAGCCCAGCGTCTGGGTCCCCAGGTAGATGAACCCCACCGCCAGCGCCCCGATGACGGTCAGCGACACGGCGGTGACGGCGGTCCACAAGGCGTTCCTTTGAAAGGCAGTCGGAAGATTTTTCATGACTTGGAGGAGACGCCGGTTTCTGGCGCGCGCCGGTTCTAGCGAAACACGCGCAGGATGAGAATTGCAATTTGAACCTCATATTGTAGCCACCCGCTGCCCATGCTCCAGCTTCCCGACATCCCCTTTCAGGCGCTCATCTTTGACTGCGACGGCACCCTCGTTGACTCCATGCCCCTGCATTACCAAGCCTGGGTCGCCTCCCTGACCCATCACCAGGCCCCCTTCGCCTTCAGCGAGGACTTCTTCTATTCCAAGGCCGGTGTCCGCGAACAGGACGTGGTGAAGGAGCTCAACCTGGAATACGGCACCCAGGTCGACCCCGACTCCGTCGCGGACTACAAGGCTTCCCTCTTCGAAAAGATGATCCCCCAGGTGCCCGCCGTGCGCCCCGTGGCCGACTTCGCCCGGTCCATGCACGGCCGCGTGCCCATGTCCGTCGCCTCCGGCAGCGAGGAGCACATCGTCCGCGGCTGCCTGACCGCGAACGAACTTTTGCACCTCTTCGATGACATCATCATCACCCCCCGGCTCGTCGCCCGGGGCAAGCCTGCCCCTGACATGTTCCTGCTTGCCGCCGAGCGCATGGGCGTGAAGCCGCAGGACTGCCTGGTGCTCGAGGACGGCCAGTCCGGTATCGACGCCGCCAAGGCCGCCGGCATGAACTGGGTGTTCGTCCCCCGTTCGCTGCGCTGACCCGGCCGCGCATTCCGCCGCTGCCCGCCATTGACCTCCCCCGCCCCGCCGCCCACTCTCGCGCCGCCCCAATCCATCATGGAACACGTCCTCGTCATCACCCGCCAGCTCCTCGACCAACTCGGCAGCTTCCAAGGCTTCCAGCCGGAGGTCGACCGCTACCTCCACGCCATGCTGGCCCCCGGCGCCAACTTCTTCATGGAACGCCCCGCCGCCGAGCTGGACCCCGGCCACAAGCAGCTCATCCCCTACTCGATCTTCCACCACGACGGCCGCTACCTTTGCTACACCCGCGGCGGCAAGAGCGGTGAAAAACGCCTCGTCGCCAAGTCCTCCGTCGGCATTGGCGGCCACATCAATCCGGTGGACCAGGGCCACGACGGTCTCGGCGAATCCATGTATTACAACAGCATCGAGCGCGAGATCACCGAGGAGCTCGTCATCGGCGGCACCCACACCCAGGAGGTCATCGGCCTGATCAACGACGACTCCACGGAGGTCGGCAGCGTCCACCTCGGTGTCGTCCACCGCTTTGAACTCAGCAGCGACGACGTGAAGTCGAACGAGGACGCCATCCAGAACCTGCGCTTCCACACCCTGCAGGAGCTCGTCGATTCCCGCGACCAGCTTGAAACCTGGTCCCAGATCATCGTCGATCACCTCCAGGCCAGCGCCTGAAGCCACGTCCTTCCAGCCACGCCGCCATGTTCCGCCTGCTCCTCCTCGTCTCCCTGCCGCTCTACCTGCTCGACCAGTGGAGCAAGAGCTACATCGTCGCCAACTTCGACCTCTACGGCAGCGAACGCGTCGTCTGGGGGGATGTCTTCACCCTGCATCACGCCTCCAACACCGGCGTGGCCTTCGGCATGTTCAACGGCACGGCCTACGCCAACTACGCCTTCACCTGCATCTCCCTGACCGCCCTGGCCTTTCTCATCTGGGGCACGCGCAAAAACTTCTTCCCCGGCGCCCTCAGCCGTCTCTCGGTCGCCCTTCTGGTGGCCGGCATCTTCGGCAACCTCACCGACCGTCTGTTCCGCCGGGGCGACGACGGCGTGTTGTTCGGCGGCGGCTTCTTGCAGGGCTACGTCGTCGACTTCCTGAAGTTCGACTTCGGCTTCCCGCCCTTCAATCCCTGGCCGTCCTTCAATGTCGCCGACTCCTGCGTGGTCGTGGCGGCAGCCCTGCTCATGATCGCCTCCTTCACCGAAACGCCCAAGCCCCAGGCCCGGCCTGATGCGCCGAAGACGGACGATCCGGAAAAGGAGCCCTGAGTGGAAGGGGGAGAAGGAATGACCAAGGCCCAGGAGGCAATGACCAAGGAAGTCTCAAGTCTCAAGTCTCAAGTCTCAAGTCTCAAGGCTCAGGGCTCAGGGCTCAGGGCTCAGGGCTCAGGGCTCAGGGCTCAGGGCTCAGGGCTCAGGGCTCAGGTCTCAGGTCTCAGGGCTCAGGGCTCAGGG
>JABARQ010000037.1 GCA_019186985.1 Prosthecobacter sp.
GCGAGTGTGCTCGCCCTTGTCACAGGCTTTGATGATACGTTCACGCAGATCCAGGGAGAGTGTGGCCATGCATATCCATATCGCACAACTCCACCAATAAGCTACATTATTTTTTAAAATGCTCTAAAACAGCAGGGCCTGAGCATCGTCTGAGTCCTGCTTCTTCCGTCCTTTTTTCGATGGCGCTTCCGCCTTGGCTTCAGGAACTTTCACCGGCTCTGGAACTGGCAGCGGACTTGGCGTCGATTCTTCCACAGCGGGTGTGGCTTGCGTGAGCGGCGGGTCCAGATCATCCACGGAAACATATTCCGAAGGTACATCCTGAAGTGCAGCTGCCGGCGAATCAATGTGCAACGGACGAAACGTTGGCTCAGCATTAATGGAGATGGGTTCTACCTCATCCACAGCCTCCTCAGCCTCACTACCCTCCACCTGCACCGGCTCCATGCTTTCAATTGCTTCAGACAAAGGCTCAGTCAGTGAGTCCATAGGCTCAGAGGCAGGCGTTAGAAGCACCGCACTCGTTAGACTAACGTTAACTTCTGGCGATGACACCGTTTCAGCCGTCACATTCTCGTCAGCCACAGCAGGCGCTTCAGATTCTAACGTTTTAACCGTTACTTTTATTCGAGGGGATTTAGCACCTTCTTTAACCTCTTTGAGGGCGCGGTGCCTGGCGACGCGGACAGCAGTCAGCGCCCTGGTTTTGGCAGCATCACTATGATGACGCTCGAAATTTGGCAGCAGCAGACGCTCTCCCTTCTCTTGCAGCCATCCCGCTTTGATCATCGCCTCTGCAAATCCCTTTCGAGCAACCAGTTTATCAATAAACTCCTTTGTAACGCTTAAATCGTCACTTTTCACATGATTCACCGTCACCCAAGACCACAAGCGCACCAACTTGCCCATGACCATGTCTTCATCCATTTTTAGGTGAGTGGCAATGGCGCAGATTTCCGGCTTATCCGGCGTGCAGGCTTCGATTTTGATCCAAGGACGTCTCATCAAGGTGTGTTGGGTTGGTGACGTTCATACGTCGAACAAAGGCCATTCGATTTCAACCCCTTTGAAACTTCAGTGAAACGCTCCAGGTGTTAAAATTAGCGCACAATCACCTTTGACCCGGGACGAATCAGGGTTGGCAGGCGCACGATGTCCCAGTTGGCGAACCTGACGCAGCCTGCGCTTCGGCTGCGTCCAATCGTGCGAGGCAGGGCCGTGCCATGCAGTCCGATTCCACTCTTGCTGATGCCACACCAGAGAATGCCGACCGGACTGTTGGGCCCTGGGGGAAGCTGCCAGGCCTCACCTCCCCTCACCCCCTCCTCCAGAAACTGCTTGTCGTAACGGAAGCTGGGGGTGTTGAGCATGGTTTTCACCTCCCAGGTGCCGACGGGAATGAACTCCGGCTTGCCGGGTGTGATCGGAAAGGCGGCCAGAAACCTGTCCCCTGGAGCATAGACGACCGCAATCCGCTCAGTGGTGTCGATGACAATCGTGTTCTGGCTCAGGACCGGATCCGTCTTGTGACTGGCCAGAGGCTTGATCTCCTCGATCCGGAAAGAACGGACATTGGGAACGACCACTGAATCCCCGGCCTTGAGCTGGTTCAGGCGCTTGTCCGGATTCAACCGGGCCAGAAAATCCTCGTCGGTGTGAAAGCGTTCGGCGACCAGTTCGACGAGGCTCCGGTAGGCCATGTAGGGGAATTGCACCTGCTCCTCCGGCTTTTCCGGCAGGTCGGGATTCACATATTGAAGCAGTTCCGGCCTGATCTTGAAGGAAGCATACATGACCGGCACCTCCTTCGCCGCCCGGGTCAGGGCATGACTCCAGTCATAGATGTCCTTGCGACCCTGGGCGAAGTTGTAGTTCACCACCGCCTTGTGGGTGAATTCACCGACTGCACCGTCCAGCTTTCCAGGTCCAAAAAGATGACGGTCGAGAAAAATCTGGAGTTGAAGGATGGTGCTGCGGTCCAGAGCCTCCGGTTTGAAGGCAGCTGGCTCGGCTTCTGACGATGGGGTCGCCGCCCTTAGGGACTGGAGTCCCAGGCAGAAGCAGAAAAGGCAGAGCAACCGACGAAGGACGGAAAACACCTCCTCAGTTTAGGGAAGACCGTGCTCCTGGCAACCCCCCGACATCAGGCTCCGCCGACACCGCCCATGGCCCGGTAAGCCATCGGATTCAGGCCGGCATGGCGCTTGAACCAAGTCGTGAAATGAGGCGGATGACGAAATCCAAGCTGATAGGCAATCTCCTTCAAGGCGGTGTCCTCCGTGGCCAGCCGCTGCTTTGCAGCCTCCAGCTTGCGGCGTTCCAGCCAGGCCTGGGCCGTCATTCCCAGTTGATCCCTCAGCAGGTCATGCAGCCTTCGCTCACTCCACGGTGATCCGGCGGCGAGCCGCCCCAGCTTCAAGGATTCCCCCAGCGGCCAGGCCTCCAGCCGCTTCAGCACCCTGGCAAGCCGGGCGTCTTTTCCAGACCTCGGCTGGGGTGCCACCCCCATCTTCCTCAACTGTCCCAGATAAACGCTGAACCAGCTCTGGAACGCCGCCTCATGCACGCTCCAGCCCGGCAGCGACCGCTTCGCTGGCGCCACCGCTTCACGGTAGCCCATTTCTTCCCTGCCCGGATGCACGGCGGCAAACAGAGCTTCCGTGGCGGCTTTGAGCGGCAGGCTGGCCCGGGTTCCCTGCCTGACGTTGAGTCCAGACTTGAACAAGGGGGATCCGTCCGGCCAGTCACTGCGCAACCCCACCGACATCAGCCTGGTGCCCTCGGCAAACCACTGCCGCCGGGTTCCCGGAGCCGTGAAAAAGCCATCGCCAGGCCTGATGACAACTTCCCGGCCCTCCACCCTGATTTTCACCAGCCCCGCCTCCACCCAGAACCAGCCCGCCGGCACGGCGATCTCGTCCGACCACTCCCCGGCCAGTGGCACCGCGCCGCGATAAACCCACAGCCATTGAAGACGGAGGCTGAACCAGATGTCCGGGGAAAGCAGCAGGGTGTTCATGGACCCAAAAGGGTGTAAGCGATTGCAGCCGGATGTAAGTCAGCGGGCTTGCCTGAACGAGCCTTTTCATGCTCCACTGAAAAATGATGCGCCTGCCGATCTCCTGCCTCGCCCTTGCCTCCGCCGCCTTGCTTCACGCTGAGGAATCCGCGCCCCGCCAGATCAGCGGCATCTATCCCCACCTCGCCATGTTCAACCAGGAAGGCGAATGCGGCACTGGAGCCGTGGTTCCCTGGGCCGACCGCCTCTGGGTCATCACCTACGGTCCCCACCTGCCCTTTGGATCGAGCGACAAGCTCTACGAAATCACACCGGACCTGCGGCAGGTCATCCGCCCCGAAAGCGTCGGCGGAACACCGGCCAACCGCATGATCCATCGCGAAACGCAGCAGCTTCTCATCGGGCCCTATGTGATCGACGCCAGACGCCAGGTGCGTGTCATCCCCCCGAACCGGATGCCCGGACGCCTGACCGGCAACGCCCGCCACCTCACCGAGCCCGCCCGCAAGGCCTATTATGCCACCATGGAGGAAGGCCTTTATGAAGTCGACCTGACCACGCTGGAGGTCACCGGCCACATCAAGGACGGCAACGGCGCCAAGAAGGGCTTTTCCATCGAAACCCATCCGGCGACGCTCAGTTCCAAACTGCCCGGCTACCACGGCAAGGGGCTGTTCAGCGGCCAGGGGAGGCTGGTTTATGCCAACAACGGCGACCGCGACAAGCGAGTCACCACAGATCCGGCGACCCCCAGCGGCGCGCTCGGTGAATGGAGCGCCCCAGGCCAGGACTGGCAGCTCGTCAGGCGTAACCAATTTACTGAAGTCACCGGCCCGGGCGGCATCCAGGGCAATGAAATGCCTGAATCGGATCCCCTCTGGAGCATCGGCTGGGATCACCGCTCCCTCATCCTCATGTGCCTGCATGAAGGGCGCTGGCAGGGCTACCGGTTGCCCAAGTCCAGCCACTGCTACGACGGCGCCCACGGCTGGAACACGGAATGGCCGCGCATCCGCGACATTGGCGAAACCGACCTGCTGATGACCATGCATGGAGCCTTTTGGAAATTCCCCAGAAACTTCACCCCCGCCTCCAGCGCCGGCCTCACCCCGCGCAGCAACTACCTCAAGGTCATTGGCGACTTTGCGCGGTGGGGCGACCACCTCGTGCTGGGCTGCGACGACTCCGCCAACAAGGAGTTCCTCAACATCCGCAAGGCCAAGGGCAAGCTTGCCGGCCCCGGCCAGTCCCAGTCCAACCTTTGGTTCATCCCGCCGGAAAAGCTCGACCAGATCGGCCCCGTCATCGGCCGCGGTGCCGTCTGGCTCAACGATCCCGTCAAAGCGGGTGACGTCAGCGAACCCTACCTTTTCAGCGGTTACCAACATCGATCCCTCCTGGTCAGCACCTCCGAAGCTGTGACCTTCACGCTGGAGGTGGATGAAAAGGGCACCGGCGCCTGGACACCGAAAAGCACGCTGGAGGTCAGCGCTTCCATGCCTTTGCAGATCGACTTCCCCGCCAAGGAAACCGGCACCTGGCTTCGACTCAAGGCGCAGAAGGCCGCATCCAAGGTCACCGCCTTCTTCCATTACCGCAATGACGACCCACGCCCCACGGCAGCCGATCCCATGTTCGCAGGCATCGCCGAACCTGACGACAAGGACGTCACCGGCGGAGTCATGCTGGCCCGTGGTGGCGGCTTCAAAACCCTTCGCCATGTCACCACCACCGGGACCTGCTACGATCTGGGCTCCGCCTTCGACCTGAAGCCCGTGGATGATCCTGCGGGCATGAATTGGACCTCTCAAAATGCCGCGATCCCCCAGGGTGTGCTCAGCTACGACGACGCCTCCATCCTCTACGTGGATGAAAAAGGCCGCTGGAGGCTGCCGCGCGGAACCAGCAAGCTCGACAAAACCGGCCCCCTTGGTGCCGAACGCGTCTGCCGCGAGGTCTGCACCGAGCGTGACCTCTTCAATGCCGGCGGCACCTTCTTTGAGCTGCCTGCTGAAAATGCAGGCGGCTTTGCCAAGGTGCGCCCCGTTTGCACCCACAACCGCCGCATCAAGGACTACGCCAGCTATCGTGGCCTGCTCGTCCTCAGCGGCCTCCGCCGGGATTCCAAGGGCGAGCACATCGTGCGGTCCACCGATGGCAGCACCGCACTATGGGTCGGCGCCGTGGACGACCTCTGGGCCTTTGGCAAACCCAGGGGTTTTGGCGGCCCTTGGAAAAACACGAAGGTGAAGGCCGGACAGCCCAGCGATCCTTATCTTGTCACAGGCTATGACCACAAGGAGCTGACTCTAGGCACCGACACGCCGGCCCGCGTCACCGTCGAGGCCGACCTCACCGGCACCGGCTTTTGGGTGCCCGTCCAGTCCTTTGACCTCTCCCCGGGTGAGGACAAAACCCACGTCTTTCCGGCCAGCTTCGGCGCCTACTGGCTGCGCTGCACCAGCAGCGAGAACGCCACCGTGACAGCCCAGCTGGAGTATCGCTGACACCTGCTTCACCTGCTAAAACGATCAGGGCGGACCACCCGGTCCGCCCTGAAGTTTTCGAAGGTAGCCAACAGCCAAGAAGGTACCATGATGAGAAATGTCCGGCAGGAAGGTGGCCGCAGGCGCTCTTCCGTTACCTGCTGGAATCCTGCCACATCCCGAAGCGAATGCGTCAGGCGCTGGTAAATGGGTTGTAAGGCGATTGTCAGGGATCACACATCACAAACCATCGCCGCATGACGAAGCGCCAGGATGGTGTCCTGCCAGGTCGGGATGAATTCATGCGCCACGAAATCATGATAACCAATCTCCAGCAGCGCCTGCATCACCGCCGGATAATGGATTTCCTGATGCTCATCGAGCTCGCATCGGCCCGGGTTTCCGGCCGTGTGAATGTGGCCAATGTAGTCCTTGTGCAGCCTCAGCCGGCGGATGATGTCACCGTTCATGATGCTGACATGATAGATGTCGAACAGCAGCTTGAAGTTCGGGCTGCCCACCTGCCTGATCAGATCCACGCAGAAGTCGACGTCATCGCCAAAGTAACCCGGATGCCCCTTCATCGGATGCGAGCTGTCGCGTGAGTTCAGATGCTCCAGCACCAGCGTGATGCCCTTTTTCTCCGCATGCGGAAGCACCTCCTTCCAGGTGCTGATGCAGTCCTTGATCGCCTGCTCCCGGTCCATGCCCTCAAATTTCATGCCGGTGAAGGTGATGACCTTTTTCGCACCGACATCCGCCGCCACATCAATGCCCTCCCTGAGCTTCGTGATGACCTCGTCCCGGAACTTCGGATTGCAGGGCCCGTTGCTGAAGCCGTGACCGCCCACCAGCGAGATGTCCAGCCCCAGCTTCTTCACCTCCGGGTAATACTTACGGTCAATGCCCTCGATGCCGGCCAGTCCGATCTCCTTCGCGTGCTTCGCGAGAACCAGCGTGTCCATCGGCTTCCAGCACCAGCCCATCAGCGTGTGCTTGATGCCCTTGTTTTTGATCACATAGGCCGGATCCGCTGCAGACTTGTCGACGCTGACAGCACTGCCAAGGGAAGGCAGCGCGGCCGAGGCCCCCAGGGCTGCGGCGGAGGTGCGGAAAAAGGAGCGGCGGGAAAAGGCGGACATGTTCATGACGGCAAGTCTAACGCATCACCCGCCCCACGTTTCACGGCAAATGAGGAAAACAGCGAACCTGCGGCTGAAGTCCGGCCTCAAAAGGCCGCGCCAGGCGGCTTCACCTTGCAATGATCATCATTACCAAATGGTAAGGTGATGTTTTTATCGCGGCTTGCTAGCCTTTTGGAAATTCAAGAAATTACCCCTCTGAATTGCCTCAAATGCCCTGGCGCTACCTCCTCTTTTTCCTCCTTGTCCTGATCCTCGCCTGTAGCGCCTCACGCCACCTCGCCTCCACCCAAGTTTCCCATGAAAAAACCAGCCTCCTCCCAACAGCGCCCGGCGCGGGAAAGGCTGCCGTTCCGGTAAAAGTTTCTGGAAGATCCATCGCTCCGGGGGGGGCTGGTGGACGCCAGTCGTAATTCCCGGCGGTGCTCTGATTCACCAACCAAGATCAAGCACCGCCGGGATTACTCCCAAAAAGGTTTGTCCATCCGCCTTTTTGTCAGCTTGCCAGCCTCCAGGGCGGGTTATTGATGCCCCATGAGTTCCATCGTCTGGCTGAACGGCTCCTTGTTGCCCGCTGCAGAAGCACGCATCTCCCCTTTTGATCAGGGTTTTCTGGTTGGAGACGGCGTCTTCGAAACGCTGATGGCCCGCCAATCCCTTCCTGTGGCGGCCGGGGAACATTGGCGAAGGCTGCTGAACTCCTGTGCAAAAGCAGGCCTCGAAGCTCCTTCGGAAAACCTTTTCCAAGCAGCCCTTCAGGCGGTCATCACCGCCAACAACCTTCACGACGCCAGACTGAGGGTCACCCTGACACGAGGGGAAAGCCCTCCAGGATCCCAGTCCTCCCTGGCAAACCAGACTTTTCTGGCCACGGCCGTTCCGCTGAAACCCTGGCCGCCCGTCGAACGCGTCTGCCTGGCACCCTGGACCCGGAATGAAAAGGGCGCGCTCAGCGGCATCAAAAGCCTCTCGTATGCCGAAAACCTCATGGCCCTTGCCCATGCGCGTTCGCTTGGCTGCGGCGAGGCGCTGCTGGCTGACACCCGGGGAGAACTCTGCGAAGGCACCGGCTCCAATGTCTTCCTGGTGGTCGCGGGCAGGCTGATCACCCCGCCCCTTTCCTCCGGCTGCCTTGCCGGTGTCACCCGCGCCCTCGTCCTCGAAGCCTGCCGCCGGGAGGGCTTGGCTGTCTCAGAAAAACCTGTCCCTCTTGACTGCCTCCAGGACTGTGAGGAGCTTTTCCTCACCTCCTCGACCCGTGAGGTTCATCCGGTCTCCCAAGTGGACGAGCGCTTGTTGACGGCTCCCGGGCCTGTGACCCGGCAGGTCATGCAGGCTTACGCCAGTTTGCTGTTGTCCAGCAGCGGCACCTGATGTTTGGCAGCGTCCTCGCTGACGCATGTTTTTTGACACCCACACCCATCTTGGCAGCCGCCAGTTTGACTCCGACCTGCCCGAAGTCATCGCCCGGGCACGGGCAGCCGGCGTGGACCGCATGCTGGTGCCCGCCACCGACCTGCCGAACACCAGGAAATGCCTTGAAATCGCCGGGCAAAACTCCCCCGGAATCCGTGTGGCGACCGGCATTCATCCCTGCGACGTGGACAGCGTTTCTGGAGACGCCTGGATCGAAGAACTGCGTCTGCTAGCCCGGCATCCCTGCACGGCGGCCATTGGTGAAATCGGCCTGGATTACTTCCACGCGCCGCCGGAGGGCCATGACCTGCCCTCATGGAAGGCCCACCAGGCGCACTGCCTCCGCCTCCAGCTCGACCTGGCCGTGGAACTGGGCCTCAATGTCGTCCTGCACAACCGCGAAAGCTGGGACGACCTCGTCGCCATCGTCAAACCCTACGCCGGCAGACTGCGGGCGGTCTTCCACTGCTTCACAGGAACCCTGGAGCAGGCCCGGCCGCTGCTCGATGACGGCCACCTGGTCTCCTTCACCGGCATCGTCACCTTCAAAAACCCGGGCCCCGCCAGGGACACCCTGCGCCAGGTGCCCGACGGCTCCTACATGCTGGAAACCGACGCCCCCTACCTCGCCCCGGTGCCTCATCGCGGCAGGCGCTGCGAACCCGCCCATGTGGCCGACACCGCACGGGCCGCGGCCCTGATCCGCGAACAAACAGTGGAACATGTCGCCAGCGTCACCTGCAAAACCGCCCGCCTCTTCTTCAAGGGCTACCCCTGACCAGACGTGATTCATCCAGGATGTCGCCCGAACACAAAAGAGTGGCGCTTCAACCTCCGTTCTGTCGCACTCATTCATCCCTTCCTTCCCCATGCGCCACCTCGCCCCCGCCCTCCTGCTCAGCCTGTCCGCCAGCCTTGCCCAGGACTGGACTGAATTCCGGGGATCCGACAAGCAGGGCCGTTCACCGGCCACCGGCCTGCCCACGGAATGGAATCCCAACCTCAACCGCAACATCGTCTGGAAAACCTCCCTGGCCGGAGTCGGCTGGTCCTCACCCGTGGTCGTCGGAGACAGGATCTACCTCACCAGCGCCGTGCCTGTCGGAGGTGATGAAAAGCCGGTGATCGACCGCAGCCTGCGCGCCCTCTGCGTCTCCGCCACGGACGGCAAGACCCTCTGGGACAAGGAGGTCTTCCCCCAGTCCGCCGCAAGCGCGCCGAACATCCACCGGAAAAACAGCCATGCGAGCCCGACGCCGGTTTATGAAAACGGCCGCCTCTATGTCCACTTCGGCCACCAGGGCAGCGCCTGTCTGAACGCCGAGGATGGCACCACGGTGTGGAGCACCCGCGACTTCGCCTACAAGCCCGTGCACGGCAACGGCGGCAGCCCCGTCGTTGAAGGCGACCTGTTCATCTACAACGCCGATGCGGACAGCGATCCAGCCGTCATCGCCCTCGACAAAAACACCGGGAAGCTGCGCTGGAAGTTCAGTCGGATCAGCGACGCAAAGAAGAAGTTCTCCTTCTGCACTCCCCTGGTCATCGAAGTCAACGGACGGCGTCAGCTGATCACGCCCGGCAGCGGCGTGGTGAACGCCCTCGACCCCGTCACGGGGACCGAAATCTGGAAGGCACGCTATGACCAGGGCTACTCAGTCGTGCCACGCCCTGTCTTTGCCCATGGCATGATCTTCATCAGCACCGGTTACGACAAGCCTGTCGTGCTTGCCATCCGCGCCGACGGCAGCGGTGATGTGACCGACACCCACATCGCCTGGAAGCTCGACAAATTCGCCCCGCACAACCCAAGCATGGTCGTCGTGGGTGATGAACTCTACCTGGTGGCCGACAACGGCGTGCTGTCCTGTGTCGATGCAAAAACCGGCACCGTCCATTACCAGGAGCGCTGCACAGGGCCCATCAGCGCCTCCATCCTTTACGCCGACGGCAGGCTCTATCTGCAGGATGAAAAGGGTCTTGGCGTCGTCGTGAAATCCGGCAAAACCTTCCAGGTCCTCGCCAGAAATGACATGACCGAACGCTCCCTCGCCTCCTATGCCATCGTCGGTGACGACCTCCTGATCCGCACGGAAAAAAGCCTCTGGCGCGTCGGCGGCAAATAACCGTCGCAGCCTCAGGCCAGGATTTCCCTCACCAGCCGCGTCGGCTCCACGCCGGTGAGGCGGAAGTCCAGCCCCTGGGCGCGGAAGGTGAAGCGCTCATGATCAATGCCCAGCAGGTGCATCACCGTGGCGTGCAGATCCCTCACATGCACCGGGTTCTCCGCGACGTTGTAGCTGAAGTCGTCGGTGCTGCCATAAGTGATGCCGGGCTTCACACCGCCGCCCGCCATCCACACGGTGAAGCAGCGGGGATGATGATCGCGCCCGGCCTCGGGGCTGTCCCACCTGCCCTGCCCCGCCACGCCGCGACCGAACTCGCCCCCCCAGATGACCAGCGTTTCATCCAGCAGACCACGCTGCTTCAGGTCCTTGATCAAGGCCGCGCTCGGCTGGTCGGTGTCCCGGCAGCGCGCCGTGCACCAGCTTGGCAGCCGGCTGTGATGATCCCAGTCCGGATGGAAGAGCTGGATGAAACGCACCCCGCGTTCCGCAAGCCGGCGGGCGAGGATGCAGTTGGCCGCATAACTCCCGGCACGCCTGGAGTCCGGGCCGTACATTTCAAACACATGATCCGGCTCGTCGCTGAGGTCCGTCAGCTCCGGCACGCTGGCCTGCATCCGGTAGGCCATTTCATACTGGCGGATGCGCGTGGTCGTCTCCGGGTCCCCCGCCTGCTCGAAACGCATTTGGTTAAGCTCCGCCAGCCCGTCCAGCATTCCCCGGCGCAGATGCCGCGGCAGGCCCTCGGGATCGCTGAGATAGAGCACGGGATCCCTGGAGTTGCGCAGCTTCACACCCTGGTAGCGGCTCGGCAGGAAGCCGCTGCCCCAGTAGTGGTCGTAAAGCGGCTGGTCGCTCGGACGCTGCATCTTGGAGATGAGCACCAGGTAGTCCGGCAGGTTGCGGTTCAGGCTTCCCAGGCCGTAGCTGACCCAGGCCCCCATGCTCGGACGCCCTGGCAGCTGATGCCCCGTCAGAAACTGCGTCATCGCAGGCGCATGGTTGATCTGATCGGTCGTCATCGACTTGATGAAGCAGACATCGTCCGCCGCCTTCTGAAGATGCGGCAGCCACTCGCTCACCGTCGCGCCGCTGCTTCCACACCGGGAAAACTTCGTGATCCCCGGCAGGATGAGCTGCTTCTGGCTGGCCGTCATGGTGGTCAGACGCTGCCCGCGCCGCACGCTCTCAGGCAGCTCCCGGCCCGCCCATTTCATCAGGCCCGGCTTGTGGTCGAAAAGCTCAAGCTGCGAAGGCCCGCCCGACTGGGTGAGAAAAATGACCCGCTTCGCCCAGGGCGCAAAATGCGGAAGATGCGGCAGCCCGGGCCTCTCCCCGGCCCCCATCGAATGCAAGGCCATCGCACCCAGGGACACGCCGGTGCACCTGCCCAGGAAGTAACGACGGGTGACATCAAGCCTGTCTGAATCGGATGGCGCTGGCATCTGCCATCTCTAAACGCCAGTTCCGCAAAGGTCATGCCCCCGCATTGAAAAGCACATGGCTGCGCGGGTTTTTTGCAGGTGGCGCAGTTGCTCTGAACAAGATTAACCGAAAGTTCGTCGGAGTTCCGGTCCCACTTCCCGCCATGAACAGCTTCCGTCTTCCGCTGAGCCTGCTGCTTGCCCTCTCCATCCTGCCAGGATGCAAGCCGGCCCCTGACACCGCCGCCGAGGAATCCCGCAGGCTTCTGGAGCAGGCACGCGAGGAAAACGCCCGCCAGGCGGAGGAGATCCAGCAGCGCAGCTCCGACCTTCAGCAGCAGCTGGCCGACCTCCAAAAGGCCCTCCAGGAAAAGGAGACCGCTGAACTCAAGGCACGCCTGGAGGCCATCCGCCTGGAAAACGAACGCCTCGCGGCGGACGCGGAGGCAGCACGCCGGAAAAGCCTCAGCCTCACCGAGGAGCTCGAACGCAGCAGGCTGCCCAAGGCCCTGCCCTACGTGCCTCCTCAGGCTCCGGCCGCACCCCGGCAGCCCTGGATGTCGCCCGAGGACGACTACTCCTTGTTTTATGATTCGTTACGCCCCCACGGCCGGTGGCTGGAGGTGGACGGCTACGGCTATGCCTTCCGCCCCGGCCTCGCCGACCGCCCGGGCTGGCGACCCTATGTCGACGGCCGCTGGGCCTGGACCGACCAGGGCTGGGCCTGGGATTCCAACGAACCCTTTGGCTGGGCCTGCTACCACTATGGCCGCTGGGTTCAGGTGTCACGCCATGGCTGGCTCTGGGTTCCCGGCAGGGAATGGGCGCCCGCCTGGGTTTCCTGGCGCTACGGCGACGACTGCGTCGGCTGGGCGCCCCTCCCCCCCGGAGCCGGTCGAACGGGGGTGGGTCATGACTGCGACGTGCGGTACGGCCTTGGCCCGTCGAGCTACACCTTCATCAATGCCACCCATTTCAGCCGAACCAGTTATGTAAACGTCAGTCTCTCCATCACCAGCATCACCCGCATCTTCAAAAACACCCTCAACGTCACCAGCATCGTCCCTTCATCTCGCGGCAGCATCTTCACCCAGCGTGGCGGACCGGCCCTGGACTGGGTGGAAAGACGCTGCGGCTCCCCGGTGATGCGCGCTCCCGTGAGCTTCAAGGACAGGCTGGACCGCGCCCCCGACCTTCGCAGGGATCGCGAGCACGGCCGCCCGGGCTTCCACGCAGCTCCGCTTGAAATCGTCCGCGGAAAGTCAAGGCCCGGCATCCCGCCCATCGCCGAACGCATTCAGAAGCCCGTCATGCTCGACTCATGGAAGGACGTGCCTGAAAACAGGCGCGCAGACCTGAGGGAGGCCATGCTGCGCCAGGCCCAACTCCCCCAGCCCCGGCCCGCGCTGGCGGACACGCCCAGGCCGGCCGAACCCACATTGCCAAGGCAGCCCGAAACATCCTCCCCGGATACCCCGGATACCCCGGTTGCCGGCATTCCCGGCCAGACCCGGCCTCAACCGCCCGGTGGCGGATTGCCCCAGGGTGATGACCGCCACGGCCCCTCGGCAGGTCCAGGCCGCAGGCCCGGTTTTCCTGGCGGCGACAATGGCGGCCAGGCCAGGCACGAACCCGGCATGAATCGCCAGGACGCTCCACAGCCGGGCAGCATCGTCGAACAAGGCAGACCCCGGCAGTCAGGAAACAAGCCAGGGGTTGAGCAACCTCCCCTCACGTCCAAAACGGACCCTACGGCCGCAGAAGCCGCCGCCATGAAGGCCCGTGAGGAGGAAGCCGCCCGCCTCCAGCAGGAACTCGCACGCCGTCAGGCCGCCATGGAAGCCCAGCAGGCCCGGGCCGCCGAACAGGAAAGGCAGAATCAAGGGCGGCGGGAAATGCAGTCCCGGATGGAACGCCAGCGGCAGGAGATGGAAAAGTCGCGCCAGGAAAAGCTGGCCGAGGAATCCCGCACCAGGGAGATGCAGTTCCGACGTCATCAGGAGGAAATGGCGGCGAAACAAGCCGAGGCTGAGGCTAGAAAACGCCAGCAGGAGGCCGCCATGGCCGCCCAGCAGCAGGCAGCAGCACAGCTCGAACAAAGGCAGGCCGAGGCCATGAAGGTACGGGAAGAAGCTTCAAGACGTGAAGCGGAGATGCAGGAACGCCGCGGACGCGAGGCACAGGAGGCCGCCATGAAGGCCCAACAAGAAGCAGCGGAACGCCAGCGCGAAGCCGCCGAACGCGCCCAGCAGGAGGCCGCCATGCGCGCCGCCCAGGAGGCCGCCGAACGCGCCCAGCGCGAAGCCGCCGAACGAGCCCAGCGTGAAGCCATGGAACGCGCCCAGCAGGAGGCCGCCATGCGCGCCGCCCAGGAGGCCGCCGAACGCCAGCGCGAAGCCGCCGAACGAGCCCAGCGTGAAGCCATGGAACGCGCCCAGCAGGAAGCCGCCATGCGCGCCGCCCAGGAGGCCGCCGAACGAGCCCAGCGCGAAGCCATGGAAAGGGCTCAACGCGAAGCGGCGGAACGCCAGAGGGAAATGCAGCGCCAGCAGGAGGAGGCACGCCGCCAGGCAGAGGAAGCCGCAAGACGTCAGGCGGAAGAAGCCGCACGCCGAGCTGCTGAAGAGGCCGCCAAACAACAGGGGCAGTAACCGCGCGCAAGACAGCCCCCCATCAGCCAGCCGCGACCATGCGAAGCAAAGTAGCCATCTCGCTCCGCCGAGATGAGCTCAACGCCCGGCAAGCTCACACGTTCACGATCCCCAGGTGTTCTGCATTCTGGCGCAAGCCTTCCGCTCCTGCCGTCCCGCTCAACATCTGCCCAGCCTAGTCCACCCTCGGCTCCGCAGGATGCGCACGAACCTAGGCGATGGCAAAGTCCGCCGGCTCGTGTCCGTAGATCCCGAACCGGGTCATGAACCTGAGCAGGTTCCGGCTGTAGGGATGCGTCGTCAGTCCACCGCCTGCCATGCCGGAGATGTTCTTCTCAAAATGACGCTGCATCACCATGCTGATCTTCCCGGGAAAACGACGCGCCATGTCGGTGCCGGTCCGCTGAAGCGCAAAGATCTGCCCTCCATAAAAGATGTCCACCAGCTCCTGCCAGGCCTTCAGGTTTTCACGGAACCAGGCCAGGTAGTCCTGAAAGGCGACATCCCACTGCTCAGGCCGGTTTTGCGCAATCGCATCGGCAAGCATTTCAGCGGAGGTCATCGCCATGCAAAGGCCGGGAGACAGCATGGGATCCACAAACCCGTAGGCATCCCCCACGCTGACCCATCCCTCGCCGTGCCCCTGATCGGAGATGAGCTGGTAGTTCGCATAGGTCGTGACTGGCGTGATGCGACGGCGGTTCATGCCCGCCTCCGCCAGAGGCTTGTTCTGGTCAATCATCGCCTCCAGCTGCTCCTCGGGGGTGCTGCCATACTTTTTGGCATGCTCCTTGTCCACCACCACGCCGATGGACAGGGCGTGCAGCAGCGGAATGCGCCAGGACCATCCATGCTTCAGACGGGTGATGATCGTCTGCCCGGCCGGCTTCGGCATGACGCAGTTTTCGTAATGGGCAAAGTGGGAGACATCCTTGCGCTGTCCAAGCCTGGCGGAAATCCCCAGCAGCTTGGCAAACAGCCGGCGACGACCGCTTGCATCCACCAGCAGGTCGGGCTGGCGTCCGTTCCAGTCCGGCACCAGGGCCAGGGTCTCCGCCGCCAGTCGTGGCACGAGCTCACCACGCTCCGTCCTGCCCGTCTCCAGCTTCACCGTGCAGGGGATGAAACGCGCCCCCGACTTCACCGCCGTTTCATGCACCAGGTCGTCAAAGGGCTTGCGGGGCACGTTGTAGGCGTAGGTCGGAAGCACGCCGCGCATGGCCGTGAAGGAAAGCTCCAGCGCGTCGTTTTCGTCAAAGATCCAGGTCACGCCCGGCTTGTAGGTTCCGAGCTTCGCCACCTCGTCTTCAATGCCCATGCGGCGGAAGACCGTGACCAGCCTGGGAATCAGCGACTCCCCAACCACCATCTCGGGCCTCTTGCCATCATCAAAAAACACGGCGTCCACCCCCTCCTTCGCCAGCAGCGCAGCTAGGGTGGCACCGGCAGGACCGGCACCGATGATGCCGACTCGATAGGGTTTGGGCGAGATTTTCATGAAAAAGTCGGCCTAGGATAGAGTTCATCGGCAGCGCCGCAACAGACCACATGTTTTGTCGAACTTTTTTCCGGCTTGAATGAGGCATGGGAGAAGGTTGCCAAAACGGGCGGCCTGCGGATGATCGCCACCCTCATGCCCAGCTCCTCCTCCCTGGAAATCAAAGCCCTCGTCACCGGCGGCGCCGGCTTCATCGGCGGCCACATCGCCGAGGCCCTCTCCGCACGCGGCGCCCGTGTCATCATCCTCGACGACCTCAGCACGGGCGACACCGCCAACCTTGCCTGGGCCTCCGGCCGGGCGGACGTTGAATTTGTCCGGGGCTGCATCACCGACACGCCCCTTGTCAAAAAGCTGGTTAGCGGCTGCGACTGGGTCTTCCATGAGGCCGCCATCGCCTCCGTCCCGCAGTCGGTCGCCCAGCCGTTGGAGAGCAACCAGGTCAACCTGGAGGCCTCCCTCGCCCTGCTCGTCGCCGCCCGCGACGCCGGGGTCAGGCGCTTCATGTTCGCCTCCTCCGCCGCGATCTACGGCGACACCGAGGCGCCGCTGAAGCACGAGTCCGACCCCGTCCTGCCCCTGACCCCCTACGGCCTTCAAAAGTACGCCAGCGAGCGCTACGGCCAGATGTTCCACCAGCTTTACGGCCTCGAAACCGTGGCCCTGCGCTACTTCAACGTCTTCGGCCCGCGCCAGAGCTTCAACTCCCCCTACTCCGGCGTCATCGCCAGGTTCTGCACGATGATGCTGCGCGGCGAAACCCCGACCGTCTTCGGCGACGGCCTCCAGTCGCGCGACTTCGCCTACATTGACAACGTCGTGGCCGCCAACCTGCTGGCTGCGGAACGCCCTGCGGAAGAGGTCGCCGGACGCGTCTTCAACATCGCCGGAGGCACCGGCGTCACCCTGCTGGACCTGATCAGCGAGCTCAACCGCCTCACCGGACAGAACATCGTTCCGAGACACGAGCCGGCACGCCAGGGAGACATCCGTCATTCAGCCGCCAACCTGGAGGCCGCGCTCTCCCGCCTGACCTACAATCCTCAGGTTTCCTGGCAGGAAGGCCTGCGCCACACGCTGGATTTTTACCGCCAGTGATACGCGCGTGACCATCCATCACAAAAGCACACAGAGCCGCTGGTTTGCGCGTAGCGGCCAGGACTCTCAGGAAGCACTATCGCTCCTCCACCTCCATGGGCAAAGAATTCGACACCACCCCTCAAGCCGTCCCCCACGTCGCCACCAGGTACCGCACCATCTGCACGGCCGTGCCCCATCCTGATTCGCTCCAGCACATCGAGCGCAGCCGGAAGTTCGAGCCCCTGTCCATGCGAGGCATGCCCCCCATCGTCTGGGACCGTGCCGAGGACATTCATGTCTTCGACAAGCACGGCAACCGCTGGCTCGACTGGAGCAGCGGCGTGCTTGTCACCAACTGCGGCCACGGCGCGCCCGAGGTCAGGCAGGCCATGATCGACCAGATCAACAGCGGCCTCGTCCACAACTACGTCTTCCCCAGCGAGGAGCGCCCCGAACTCGCCGAGCTCATCGCCAGTGTCTCGCCCGATCCGCTCAAGAAGGTCTTCCTGCTCAGCTCGGGCAGCGAGGCCACGGAATGCGCCATCAAGCTCAGCCGCGCCCATGGCATCAGCGTCGGCGGGCGTGAAAAGATCGGCATCATCGGCTTCGACCGCGGCTATCACGGCCGCACCCTGGCCAGCCAGCAGGCCGGCGGCATGTCGGGCCAGAAGTCGTGGATCGTCAATCTCGACCCCGCCATCATCAACGCCCCATTCCCCGACGGCTACTGGGAGGCGGACAGCAGCTTCGACGCCTTCCTGAAGGCCATCGAAAAATCGGGCATGAAGCCGCAGAACATCGCCGGCGTCATCATGGAGAGCTACCAGGGCGTCGGCCCTGACTTCGCCCCCGTGGAATACATCCAGAAGCTTCGCGCCTGGTGCACGGAAAACGATGTCGTCCTCACCTTTGACGAGGTGCAGTCGGGCTTCGGCCGCACCGGCAGGTTCTGGGCCTTCGAGCACTATGGCGTCGTTCCCGACCTCATCTGCTGCGGCAAGGGCATCTCCTCGTCGATGCCGCTCAGCGCGGTCATCGGTCGCCAGGACATCATGGACCAGTTCCCGCCTGGATCGATGACCAGCACCCACTCAGGCAACCCGGTCTGCTGCGCCGCCGCCCTGGCCAACATCCGCAAGATCCTGCGCGAGGACCTCACCGGCAACGCCGCGCGCCTCGGCCCGGTGCTGCACGAAGGATGCCTCGCCGTTCAGCGCAAATACCCCGACATCGTCGGCCATGTCACCTGCGCCGGTTATGTCGCCGGCATTCAGACGGTGAAGCGCGGCACCCGCCAGCCGGACCACGACCTCGCCCACCGGGTCATTGAACTGAGCTACCAGAAGGGCCTGCTCATGTTCGCCCCCGTCGGTGCCTGGGGCCAGACGGTCAAGATCTGCCCTCCGCTCACCATGCCGAAGGACGCCCTTGAGGAAGGCATCGCCGTCCTTCACGAAGCCTTCGACCAGGCGGTCGCCGAGCTTGGCTGATCCAAAAGCGTTTCAAGCCCCCAGCAGCGCAACGGCCACCGAGTCCACCAGAGGCTTGCCTTGACGGGTAAGGCGGATGAACCCGTCCTCCACCTTCAGCAGCCCCTCGGATTCAAGCACCTTCATGAGGTGCTGCTCCGCCGCTCGCACCTGCCCGGCGGGCAGGCCTCGACGCGTCCTTAGCTCCAGTCCAAATCGTTCCGTCCTCCGCTGATCCTCGGTCAGCTCCTCCGCCGGCTGTGCCGTGCCCTCACCCGCCTCGATCATGCGGATGTAATTTGTCGTGTCAGGCACGTTCTGCCAGCGTCGGCCGGCCACGGTGGACCAGGCTCCGGGCCCGATCCCCAGATAATCCTCCCCCAGCCAGTAGGCCTCGTTATGCACCGACCGGCAGCCCGGGCGGGCATAGTTGCTGATCTCATAATGCTCGTAGCCGGAGGCCTCCAGCAGGTCCAGGGCCTCATAAAAAAACTCGGCGTCACGCCCCTCGTCCACCTGGTAACGGCCGCTGCGCAGCCGCTGGAAGAACTCCGTGTCCTCCTCATAGTTGAGGTTGTACGCGGAGACGTGCTCGGGCCGCAGGGCCAGCGTCCGCTCCAGGGTGCCTCGCCAGGCCTCCAAGGACTGGCCGGGGATGGAAAACATGAGGTCCACGTTCAAGCTCGGAAACCCGGCCTCACGCAGCACATGAAAAGTTTGTTCGGCATCGTCGGGAGCATGATCCCTGCCCAGGGTCTTCAGCGTCGCCTCGTCCCAGGCCTGGATCCCCAGGCTGATGCGGTCAATCCCCAGACGGCGCATCATCGCCGCCTTGCCCGCCGTGACCGTTCGCGGGTTGGCCTCGCAGGTGAACTCCGCGACCCTGGAAAAATCCAGCCGCTCATGCAGCCCGGTCAGCAGTCTTTCCAGGTGCACCTCGCTCAGCGCCGTCGGAGTGCCGCCGCCGAAGTAAACCGTCTCCAGCCTGAATTCACAGCGTTCAACGGCTCGTTCAACCTCCCGCAGCACGGCCTCGACAAACGCGGCCATCGGCGTCGCCCCTGGAGTGTGCTTGTAAAAGCTGCAGTAAGGGCAGACGCGGTGGCAGAAGGGGATGTGAACGTAGAGATGCCGCACAGATGGTTCGGCCCTACAGAGCACGGACCTCCCCCCGGGGCAACCTCGCAGGCGGCCCGGTGCTGTCCTTGACTTCTTGACCCGCCTCCCCAAGTCTGCCGCCCCCTCATCCCATCATGCACAGCCTCTGGAACGACACTGAAGCCGCCACTTTCGGAACCGACCCGCTCGGACAGCGCGTCTACACCTCCCGCCTGCTTGGACGGAACCCCGAGCTTGTGCTTCATGGCGGCGGCAACACCTCGGTGAAGGTCGCCGAAAAGGATTACTTCGGTGACGATGTCGAAATTTGTTATGTCAAGGGCAGCGGCTGGGACCTCGCCACCATCGAACGCGCCGGCTTCTCCCCGGTGCGCATGGACGCCCTGCTGAAGATGTCCAGGCTGCCCTCCATGAGCGACGAGGACATGGTCCTCCAGCAGCGCGCGGCGATGACCAACCCGAACGCCCCGGCCGCCAGCATCGAGGCCATCCTGCACGCGATCCTGCCCTTCAAGTTCGTCGACCACAGCCACGCCAACGCCATCTCCGCCCTCACCTGTTCCAAGGATGGCGAAGCCCGCACCCGCGAACTGTTTGGCAAACGCGTCCTGGTCCTGCCCTATGTCATGCCAGGCTTTGTGCTCGCCCGGCAGGTTTTCGAAGTCCTTCAGGGAACTGACCTGCGCAAGGAAGGCATCGAGGGCATTGTGCTTCTGAAGCACGGCCTGTTCACCTTTGCCGACGATGCAAAGAGCAGCTACGAGAAGCACATCGAGCTCGTCACCCTGGCCGAGGAATTTCTGGCAAGGAAGGCCGGCACCTCCCCCGCTGCCGCCCCGGAGGCCGGCAAACCGGACCTCATGGCCCTCGCCAGGCTGCGCCAGATCGTCTCCAAGACACGCGGCTTCCCCCAGATCGCCCGCCTCAGCACCAGCGACGCCGCCCTTGCCTACTCAAGCCTGCCCAACATTGCCGACTGCGGCGCACGCGGACCGCTCACCCCGGACCACAGCATCCGTACCAAGCGCATCCCCGCCGTGCTTGGCGACGACCATGGTGTCAGCATCCAGAAGTTTGCCGACGACTACGCCGCCTATTTCAACAGGCACGCCAGCGGCCAGACCATGCTCGACCCCGCCCCCCGCTTTGCCATCTGGCCCGGCCAGGGCGTGGTGAGCTTTGGCGACACGCTCAAGGACGCCAGGATCGTCGCCGACATCGCTGAAAGCACCGCCGCCACCGTGGCGCTCGCTGAACGCACCGGCGGATGGAATCCGCTGACTGAAAAGGAGATCTTCGACATCGAGTACTGGGACCTTGAGCAGGCCAAGCTTCGCAAGGGCCCGGCCCGCAAGGTGCACCAGGGCAAGGTCGCCCTCGTCACCGGCTGCGCCGCCGGCATCGGCTTCGCCATCGCCGAATCCCTCGCCGAACAGGGCGCCCAGGTCGTCGGCCTGGATATCGACAAGGACATTCCGTCCATCATGGCCAAGATCGGCGCCATCGGCATCGTCGTGAACCTCACCGAGGACCAGCCCGTGCAGGACGCCATCGACTTCACCGTGCGTGAGTTTGGCGGAATCGACATCGTCGTCAGCAACGCCGGCATCTTCCCGAAGAACGACAACCTGGATGCCATGGCCCAGGGCGACTGGGACCGCACCATCTCCATCAACCTCACCAGTCATCAGAAGCTGATGAACAAGGTGATCCCCTATGTGAAGCAGGGCGTCGACGGCAGCATCATCTTCGTCGGCAGCCGCAACTTCAAGGCCCCCGGCCCCGGCGCCAGCGCCTACTCCTGCTCCAAGGCCGCCCTCACCCAGCTCTGCCGCGTCGCCGCCCTCGAGCTCGCGCCCTGGAAGATCCGCGTCAACATCGTGCATCCCGACGCCGTGTTCGACACCAAGCTCTGGACGCCCGAGGCCCTCGCCAAGAGCGCCGCCCGCTACAACATGACGGTCGAGGAGTACAAGACCAAGAACCTCATGAAGGTCGAGATCAGGTCGAAGGACATCGGCAACATGGTCTCCGCCATGGCCGGCCCCCTCTTCGCCAAGGTCACCGGCGCCCAGATCCCAGTGGACGGCGGCAACGACCGGGTGATCTGAAAAAGTACGCCTTTTGAGTCCCTGCCTTCAGGCGAACAGCGCTTTGCGTCATCACCTCGCACGCAGCTCACCCAGGCGCAGGGTCTTCTCGATCCTTGCCCTGCCCTCCACGTCCAGGATGCGCAGGCTGAGGACGGGATCTGCCTGCTCCCAATCGATGTGCAACGTGCCGACGTTCGGCTGGTGCCAGGTCTGGGGAAGAACACGGTTTTTGTTAGGCGTCGGGCTGCCGCGGCCATGCACCTGGGTCATCGAGCTGGCGGTCAGGTCGTAGAGCGGATAAGGCACGTCCTCGGTCAGCGCTGAGAATTCGCACCAGTGGCGGTCGCCGCTCAAAAACAGCACGCCCTCCGCCTTCGCCTCGCGGATCAGCTTCACCAGGCGCTTCTGCTCATGCGGGAAGTTCGCCCAGCTCTCGCTGCCGCTGGCCTCGGCGGCAAACTGGATGCTGCTGACCACCAGGCGCAGCTCCGCCGGCTGCTTCAGCACGCCTTCCAGCCAGCGCCACTGCATATCCCCCAGAATGGTTGTGCCGGTGTCCGTGTGCGGGACACTTGATCCGCCGGCCGTGCCCTGCTCCTTGGGCACCTTTTTCAGCGGGCTGCGGAAATATCGTGTGTCGAGCATGATGACCTGGGTGCGCCTGCCTTCGGGGCCGAACACCCGGGCCTGATAAACCCCCTCCTGCTTCCGCAGCGGCGAACCATAAGGTTCGTTCAGCCAGTCCCAGAACTCCTTCTCGGACTCACGACGTTTCGGATAGTCGGCCCCGCCGTCGTTCTGCCCGAGGTCATGATCGTCCCAGGTGGCCAGGATGACGGCCTTGGAGCGCACCGCCTGGTAAAAGCTGCTCGCCCCCAGCGCCTGGTACTTGGACCTCATCACCGCCATGTCGGTGGTGTCCGCATAAATGTTGTCACCCATGAACAGGAACAGCTCCATCGGCAGCGACGCCGCCCGGTCGAGCAACGGATGCTCGGTCACGTTCAGGCAGGAGCCGAACACCACGTCACGCAGCGGTTCCGGCTTCCGGTTGAGCTCAAACGGGAAGCTCGTCTCGCCCGGGAACAGCACGGAGAACTTCGGGCTCTCCAGGCCGTCCGTGTAGTTGCGGAAAACCACGGCCAGCGGCGTCTCCTTCGTCGCCCGGACCTTCCAGGCCGTGCTGCCGGCGGGAACCTGGGTCCTCCAGGAACCGGTCAGCACGACGATGTCCTCCTCGGCTGTCAGCGGAGCCTCGGCATGACCGGTGAACTCAAAGCTGAACTCCGGCTTCAGCGGGCCGGAGGGATCGAACAGGAACTCGACATAGCGGCGCGCCATGTCGGCGGCCTTGTTCCTGAGTTCGGCGCGCTGGGCCTCCGCCATTCCAGGCAGCACGGCGTTCAGCAAAGAAGGTTCGGCATTCGGGTCCTTCGCAAAGCAGCGCGGGTCAATCTCCACCGTCACCCGGCAGCCGCCATCCCGGTCAAAGTAGGTCCGCACCGGGATGTCAGGCACCGGATGCGCCAGGCAGTTCAGGGACAGAGACAGAAGCAGGAGGGCCGGCAGAAGAAAACGCATGGGAGAACAAATCGAAGAAACGCCCCGGGTTCTTGGCTTTTTCTCCAGGCTGCGCTTCAATTGCCGCCCTGCCCCGGCGATCCCGCCGCAGGCATCAGCAAAAAGCCCGGACACGAACGAAAGACTCTCAACATCCCAAGGGCACGCCTTGTCTGCCGTCCTGCCTTTGATCAACATCCTGTTACGCGGTCATGAACCTCACCCCCCTTCTTTTTCTTGGCGTGCTTCTGCCCGCCCTGCTGCCCGCCCAGAACGCCCCAGAAGCCCTCGCCAGGGTCAAGAAGCTCTCCGAACAGGGCAATCACCGCGAGGCCGCCGACCTGGGCAGGGCTGCACTGGCAAGGCCGGACGCAACCGGCGAGATCCTTGACGCCACCACGCAGGCCCTGGGCATGCTGGAATCACATGATGAGCAGGAGGAGGTCATCGAATCGGCCGTCAAATCTCACCCACGGAACTGGGATGTCCTTTATCACGCAGGCAGGGCCTTCGAAGGCCTGCCCCACTCGGGGATGATGCTCGACGGCAGGTTTGTCCGCGGCCCCATCCGCAACTGGGACAACCGCAGGACGACCGAACTCAAGGACCGCGTGCGCTCGCTGCAGCTGTTTGTCGCCGCCTGGAAGCTGCTTCCGGCAGACGCCTCCGCTGATGACAAAAAGAACGTCCTCAGCTCGCTCGGGCGGGCTCTTGGCACCGAGGCCTGGGGTTCCTCCCAAGCCTGGTCGCTCCTGCATCTCACCGACCTTTCCACCCTGCCGGACTTTGATGATCAAAGCGGCCTGGATGAACCCGCCCAGGGCTACCCTGTGGATGCCGACGGCAACCCGGTGTTCTTCAAGGCGGCGGAAGGCTGGGACAAGGCAAGGAACGACGGGGAACGCCTGCTCTGGACCCTGGAGGAGACGGCGAAGCTTGGCCCTGCCGAAACCCGTGAAGCGCGGAAAACAATGGCCGCTCTGATCAAAGGCTGGTTTTCCGTGCAAACTCTCGCCCATTACGGCTTTCGTTTTGATGCTGGCGAGGACGAAGGCGGCAGGAAGAGCGGCATCGCCACCCTGCACACGCTGAAGGATGATGAAACCGTCGCCCGGCTCGCCACGGGCCCCAGGCGCTTCAAGCTGCCTTTTGAGGCCGACTTCCTGCGCCTATATCGGATGCTGGCGGACGACGTCGGTGCGGAGGCGGGCACCCGTGTGGCAGCCTGGATGGAAGTAGCGGACGAACTGCAGGACCGTCGCCAGTTTCCAAGGGCCGCCGAGGCCTTCCAGAAGGCCGTCGAGCTGAGCCAGGACGCCGAACAAAAAAGGGAACTCAAGAACCGGATCGGACAGATCACCGGCAACTGGGGCCGCTTTGAACCCCAGGCCCCCTTTGCCGCACCGAAAAGCGGTGGGGCGGAAGCGCCTCCTCACACCCCAAAAAGCCCGAACCTCCAGCTCGTCTTCCGCAATGCCAGGAAAGTCAGCTTCACCGCCAGGAAGGTCGATGTCTCCAGACTGCTGGCCGACACCGAAGCTTACCTGCGCTCGGAGCCCCAGGAACAGCAATGGCAGCGCACCAACCTCGGCTCCATCGGCCAGCGTCTCCTGGAAAGTGACGGCAGCAAATACCTTGGCAAACCCACCGTCGAATGGTCGCAGGATCTTGAACCGCGTCCGAACCACTGGGACAGGCGTGTGCAGGTTCCCGTCCCGCTTCAGGAACCCGGCGCCTATCTCGTGGAAGGCAGTTTTGAAGGTGGCGGCAAGGCCCGCGCGCTGGTCTGGCTGGAAGCCCTGGCCCTGGTGAAGGTCCCGCAGTCGGACGGCATTCATTATTTTGTGGCCGACGCCCTCACGGGAGAACCTGTGTCCGGAGCCCAGGTGCGTTTCTTCGGCTTTCAAATGCAGTGGGGACGTCCGGGCCTGCTGAACCGCGAGCGCAACGTTTACAAGTTCAAGGACTTCCAGGCCACGTCCGACAAAAACGGCGTCGTGAAGATGACGGACAGCAGCTTCGGCGAGTATCAATGGCTCATCCGTGCCAGCACCGCTGATGGCCGCCTTGCCTTCCAGGGCTTCGACGGCTTCTACTTCAACGATGACCTCGAACGCTTCAACGAGCAGCACCGCCTCTACGCCATCACCGACCGCCCGGTCTATCGTCCCGGCCAGGAGGTGAAGTGGAAGGCCTGGGCAAGAATCGTGGGTTATGACCCCAGGCTGGACACAAACAAGTTCGCCGGAGCCTCCATCAGGGTGACGATCCATGACCCGCGCGGCGAGAAGCTCCTGGAGAAAACCTTCAAGGCCGATGAAAACGGCGCCATCGGAGACTCCCTTGCCCTCGATGAAGAGGCGGTGCTCGGACAGTACCAGGCGCAGTTTGTCTGGAGCCGTGCGGCCAGGGCTGATGTGCATCTGGGGCAGCACAGCTTCCGGGTCGAAGAATACAAGAAGCCGGAGTTTGAAGTGAAGGTCGAGGCTCCGGACAAGCCCGTGGCGCTGGGCGACAGCTTCGAGGTCAGCGTGAAGGCCGAGCATTACTTCGGCGGCCCGGTGAAACAGGGCAGGGTGAAGTACAAGGTGATGCGCAGCGCCCACACCAACCGCTGGTTTCCCACCGGCCCCTGGGACTGGCTCTTCGGCAGCGGCTACGGCTGGCGCGCCAGCTACTACGACTGGTATCCCGGCGCACGCAGATGGTGCTTCTGCGTTCCCCGCTGGCCCTGGATGCAGTGGCGGAACGATCCACCGGAGATGGTGGCAGAGGGCGAGGCGGCGCTGAACGCCGACGGCACCTTCAGCGTGAAGATCGACACCAACCTGGCCCTCGAACTTCATGGCAACGAGGATCACCGCTATGAGATCGAGGCCGAGGTCACCGACCAGAGCCGCCGGACCATCTCCGGCAAAGGCAGCGTGCTCGCCTCACGCCGTCCGTTTGAAGTCTATGTCTCCATGGACCGCGGCTGGTACAATGCCGGCGACTCCGGCATCGCCAGCATCCATGCCCGGACCCTCGACGGCCGTAAGGTCACAGCCACGGGCGAACTGGTGCTGCATCGCATCACCTATGGCAGGGATGGCATGCCGGCTGAGGCGGCGGTGATCAAGCTTCCCCTCAACGAGGAAACGGACGCGCAGAAGCTCACCTTCCCCAAGGGCGGGCAGTACCGCCTTTCCGCCAGGCTCAAGGACGAGGCAGGGCATGAGGTCGAAGGCACGACCTTCTTCAGCGTGCGCGGCGCAGGCTTCGAGGATGGCAGGGACTTCCGCTTTGATGACCTCGAGCTGATCACGGAAAAGGAGGAATACGCCCCCGGCGAGGAGGTGGCGGTCACGATCAACACCAACCAGGCTGGCAGCATGGTCGCGCTTTTTGTTCGGGCCCAGAACGGCATTTACCCCGATCCCATCTGGCTCAGGATTGAGGGCAAAAGCAGCACGCACCGCTTCAGGCTGACCGAGGCGGACCAGCCCAATCTTTTCATCGAAGCCTTCACGGTCCGGGAGGCGCGTGTGCATCAAGTCACCCGCCAGATCATCGTGCCGCCCAGGAAACGCATCGCCACCGTCGAGCTACTGCCGGATGCCGAAACCTACCTGCCGGGCCAGGGCTCCAAGGTCAGGGTACGGGTCAAGGATGCCGAGGGCAGGCCCTTCAGCGGCCAGGTGGTGCTGACCGCCTATGACAAGGCGCTCGAGTACATCTCCGGCGGCAGCAACCAGGAGGACATCCGCCCGTTCTTCTGGGGGTGGAAACGCAGCCATCACCCCAGGGTGGAGGATTCATTGCATGAAGTGGAAGCTGGCATGCTGAAGGAAGGAGAGCGGCCAATGCAGCAGCTGGGCGCCTTTGGCGGGGATGTGGCGGATCAGGAGTCGGCCGGTGCATTCGGCGCAGCAGCAGCACCACGAACCATGATGAAAGGAGCAGGAATCGCCATGCCCATGGCGGCAGCGGCCGCCCCGGCGCCCGCCCCCATGGCGGCCGACCGACTTGAAGCCGCCCGCAGCTACGACGCAGGCGGTGGAGCCGGAGGTGCCCAGGAAGAAGGACCACAGCCCATGATCCGGACCCGCCTCGCCGACAGCGCCGTCTGGGTGGAGGACTTTGTCACGGACGCCAGGGGCGAGGGTGAGCTCAATTTCAAGCTGCCGGAAAACCTCACGACCTGGAAGCTGCGTTCCTGGGTCATGGGCCCCCAGGCCCAGGTGGGGGAGGCCGCCGTGGAGGTCGTCACGCGCAAGAACCTCATGGTCCGTCTCCAGGCGCCGCGCTTCTTTGTGGAGAAGGACGAGGTGGTGGTCTCCGCCAACGTGCATAACGAACTGGATGTTGCTCAGGAGGTGAAGGCCCTGCTCGAGCTTGAGGGAGGAGTGCTCGCACCCGTTGAAGCTTCCAAACCATCCGTCGCCTCCATGCCCGCCCATTCCGAGCACCGCTTCGACTGGCGCGTGAAGGTCACCGGCGAAGGCGAGGCCCGGATCCGCGTCAAGGCCTTGGCCGCCGAGGACAGCGACGCCATGGAAATGACCTTCCCCGCCTACACCCATGGAATGTCGAAGACCGACTCCTGGAGCCTGTCCCTGCGCCCCGACCAGGCAGCAGGCAGGCTGACTGTCAGCGTGCCCGCCGAACGCAAGCCGGAGCAGACTCGCCTGGAAATCCGTTATTCCCCCACCCTCGCCATGGCGCTCGTCGACGCCCTTCCCCACCTCGTCGATTATCCCTACGGCTGCACCGAGCAGACCCTGAACCGCTTTGTTCCCACCGTCATCACCTTGAAGGTGCTCAAAGACCTCGGTGTCGATCTTCAGGCCGTGCGGGAGAAGCGCACGAACCTCAACGCCCAGGAAATTGGCAGGGCGGATCAACGTGCGAAACGCTGGCAGGGAAAGGACGGCAAGGGACGTCCCAAGGAGCCCGTGTTCGACGAGGATGAGGTCATGAAGATGGCCAGGGCGGGCCTGAAAAAACTGGAGTCCATGCGAGGAGCAGACGGAGGCTGGGGCTGGTTCCCCGGAGGCCGGGAGTCCTCGCCGCACATCACCGCCCTGGTTCTTCATGGATTGAAGGCTGCGGAGAAGGCCGGCATGGATCTGAACGACGGGCATGTCCGCAACGGAATTGAATTCCTCAGCCGACACGAGGAAGGGCAGCTCCGCCGCCTGCGGCTGCCTCAGAAGGCGAAGGACCACAAGCCAGCCCCGGACCAGCTCGATGCGCTCATCCACTGCACGCTGGTGGAGCATGGCGCGGGCGACAGGGCGATGCGCAGCCAGCTTTATGAAAAACGCGCAACCCTCCCGCGCTACAACGTCGCCCTGCTCGGCCTGGCCTGTCATGCAGCAGGCGAAGCTGAGCGCCGCGACATGTGCCTGCGCAACCTGCGCCAGTTCCTGAAGCAGGACGATGAAAACCAGACCGCCTGGCTGGACCTGCCGCAGCAGGGCTGGTGGTTCTGGTGGGATGACGCCATCGAGACCCAGGCAGCCTTCCTGAAGCTGCTGTGCGTCACCGAACCCAGGGGCGAGACGGCGGCGCGCATCGCCAAACACCTGCTGAACAACCGCCGCAACGGCACCTATTGGAACAGCACCAAGGACACCGCCGCCGTGATCGAAGCCCTCGCCGGCTTCGTCAAGGCCAGCGGCGAATCAGAACCACGGCAGACCGTCGAGCTGCTCATCGACGGCAGGTCGCTGTCCAAAGTCGAAATCACCCGTGAGAACCTTTTCACCTTCAATGGAACTTTTGTAATCAAGGGCGAAGCCCTCGGCACCGGCGAACATACGGTTGAACTGCGCAAGCTTGGCGAGTCACCCCTCTATGCGAACGCCTGCCTGACCGTGTTCACCCAGGAGGACGGCATCCCCGCCGCAGGACTGGAGGTGAAGGCACGCCGGAAGTTCTACCGGCTCACCGAGGAAAAACCCGCACAGCAGGTGGCTGGCTCGCGGGGACAGGTCGTGACCCAGGCCGGCACAAGTTATCGCCGTGAGGAGATCGACAGCGATGCGCCGGTGAAGAGCGGCGACCTCATCGAGGTGGAGCTGAGCATCGACAGCAAGAACGACTACGAGTATGTGCTCATCGAAGACCTCAAGCCCGCCGGGTTCGAGCCCGTCGAAGTGCGCAGCGGCTGGAGCCATGACGGCCTGCCCGGCTATCAGGAATACCGGGATGAAAAGGTGGCCTTCTTTGCCGAACGGCTGCCCCAGGGCACGCACAACCTGCGCTATCGCGTCAAGGCGGAGATCCCAGGACGCTTCAGCGCCCTGCCGGCCAGGATTGAGGCCATGTATGCGCCTGAGCTGAGGGGCAGCTCCGCCGAGTGGAAGGCGCGGATCATCGAATGACGACCGCATTTCGCCCCCGGCATTTCACCCGCAAAAGTCTTGTCCCCGGTCAGGCGACGGCTAGCATGGCCCTTCCCGTCTTTTTGATGCTTCAGGCCCGCCATCTTCAGCTCCTCATCGCCGCCGTTCTCATGTGGACGGCGGGCTTGAACGCTGCCGACGCTCCTTCGGAACAGCAGCTGACGTCAGCCCGTCTGGAGTTCGAGCGCGCCCTCATTGAAGCCAGCCTGGAGCCGCTGAAAAAGCAGGTCATCGAGCTCGACGCCATCGAGAAGCAACGTGCCGCCGCCCGTGATTATGACGGGGCCATCGCCGTCCGCACCGAACGCCGCCGGCTGGAGGGCGAGCTGGAGCGCCTCGACAAGCAGCTGCTGCTCATTCAAACCCGCGAACAATCTTTGCGGTCAGCCGCCCTGCCGGACCGCATTCCCCTGCCACTGGACCAGGCGGAGCTGAACGGCGTGCGTCGTGAAGGCGGTGAAATCACCGGCTGGAGCCGCACCGGCACCGGGGCCGCCTGGAAGCTGCCCGCGCTGCCTCCCGGCGGCTACGAAGTGGTCATCCGCTACCGCTGCGGCGCGCTCGACGGCGGCGTGCTGGACGTCAGGGAGGTCCGCTTCCACCTCTCCAGCCCGATTGAAACCACGCTCAAGGGCCCTCAGGAAAAAAACCTCGGCACGCTGAAGATCACCGACGGCTCAGGAACGCTCACCCTTTCGGCCACGACGCTCCTGAAGGACAACCTCATGGACCTGCTGGGCGTGTGGCTGATTCCCGCGTGGCGCTGAACCGAAGGGATGAAACGATTGCATCCGCCCGCCCGCCAACCTATGAACGCCTCATGATCCGAACAGGCATTGGTTATGATGTGCACCCCTTTCAGGACGGCCGCCCGCTCATCCTGGGTGGCGTGGAGATCCCCCACACCCGAGGGCTGAAGGGGCACTCCGACGCCGATGTCCTCTGCCACGCGATCGCCGACGCCGTGCTGGGTGCGCTGGGCCTGCCCGACATCGGCTTTTACTTCCCGCCCTCGGACATGAGCATCGAGGGCATCTGCAGCCTTCGCATCCTGGAAAAATGCGCCGCACTCGCCGCGCAACAGGGTTACGCCATCCAGAACGTGGACTCCTCGCTGATCGCGGAGGCGCCCCGGGTCATGAAACACGCGCCGCTCATGAAGGAGAAAATCGCCGCCGCGCTGAACATTCAGCCCGGACAGGTCGGCGTGAAGGCCACCACCAACGAGCGGCTCGGCTTTGTCGGCCGCGAAGAAGGCATCGCCGCCATGGCCGTGGCCTGCGTCGCCCGTCTGGCATCCTAGCCATCCCGTGCCTCCATGCTGCGTTTTCTCATCAGCCGCGTCATCCAGGGCATCGCCGTCATCCTCGGCGTGCTGTGCATCACTTTCCTGCTGCTGAAGCAGGCGCCAGGCGGCCCCTTCCAGGGTGAGCGTGACGTGCCTGAGCACATCCGAAGGCAGCAGGCGGCCATGTACGGCCTCGACAAGCCGCTGCCCGTCCAGCTCCTGAATCACATCGTCAACTTCGCCACCTTCCAGTTTCCGCCCTCCCCCAAGACCCCGGGCCGTGGCGTGGAGGAGATCATCGCCCAGGGCTTTCCGGTGTCCGCCCAGGTCGGTCTCGCTGCCCTGTGCATCGCCCTTGCGATCGGCATCCCGACGGGCGCCCTGGCGGCCCTCAGGCCCAACAGCCTGGAGGACCGGGCCAGCACGGTCGCAGCCACCCTGGGCATCTGCACGCCCAGCCTCGTCCTAGGCCCGGTCATCGCCCTGGTCTTCGGCCTGAAGCTGCGCTGGTTCAACGCCTCCGGCTGGTATGACGCCGACGACTGGGTCCTGCCCGCCGTCACCCTTGGCATCATCTACAGCGCCTACATCGCCCGGCTCACCCGCGGCGGCCTTCGTGAAACACTGGCCCAGGAGTTCATCCGCACCGCACGCGCCAAGGGCGCCTCCGAGGCCGCCGTCGTCTTCCGCCACGCCTTCAAGCTCGCCTGCCTGCCCGTGCTCAACTTCCTCGGCCCTGCGGCCGCAGGCCTCATGACCGGCTCCATCGTCATCGAAAGCGTCTTCCAGCTCCCCGGTCTTGGACAACATTTTGTTGGGGCGGCGGTCAACCGGAACTACGAGCTGGCCATGGCCACCGCCGCCTTTTACGCGCTGCTCATCGTCGCCTTCAACCTGCTGGTGGACGTCGTCCAGGCGCTGCTCAACCCGCGCATCGGCTTCAAGGAGGACTCATGAGCGGCGGCCACCCATCCCCCTGGCGGCTGGCATGGCGGAGGCTCGTCCGCTCCCGCATCACCGTGGCCGCGATGATCCTGCTGGGCCTGATGGTGCTGGCCTGCGTGGCCGGCCCCTGGTTCTCACCCTACGGCCCGAACGACCAGAACCTCGACCTGCGAGCCACCGCCCCCGGTGTCTCCCACTGGCTCGGCACCGACCCCCTGGGGCGCGACCTCGCCACACGCATCCTTCACGGCGGCCGCATCTCCCTGCTGGTCGGCGTTCTCGCCACGGGCGTCGCCGCCGTCATCGGTGTCGGCTACGGACTGGTCGCCGGACTTGCCGGCCGCCGCACCGACGCGCTGATGATGCGCATCGTCGACGTCCTCTACGCCTTCCCCTTCATCACCTTTGTCATCCTGCTTGTGGTCATCTTCGGCCGCCAGTTTGTGCTCATCTTCGTCGCCATCGGCGCGGTGGAATGGCTGACCATGGCGCGTGTCGTTCGCGGCCAGGTGCTGTCACTGAAGAAACTGGAGTACGTCCAGGCCGCACGTGCCGCCGGGGCAGGCTTCAGCCGCATCCTGCTCCGCCACATGCTGCCCAATGTCATGGGGCCCGTCATCATCTACGCCAGCCTTACCGTCCCCGGCGTCATGCTGCTGGAGGCCACGCTCAGCTTCCTCGGCCTTGGCATCCAGCCGCCCGACGCCAGCTGGGGCGTGCTCATCAGCGAGGGCGCTGCAAGCATGGCGGTCCATCCCTGGATGCTCATCGGCCCCGGAGCCTTCTTCATGCTCACCCTGCTCGCTCTCAACCTCATCGGTGACGGCCTGCGCGACGCCCTGGACCCGAAGTCGGGGGATTGATTGACGACGGATGCGACCGCCGTCACCCGGCCGGAAAAACGACAGCCGCTTTTTTCAGCAGACCACTAAGGCGACTCCGCCTCCTCATCCGGCGTGCGCTCGACGAAACGCATGGCGTAGTCAATGAAGCGCAGCGGCACGTCATCGGTCGGGCCGTTTCGGTTCTTCGCCAGGATGAGCACCGCCTGCCCCTTCTTCTTCGCCTCAGCCTCCTCGTCTCCGACCTCCATCTTCGCTCCGGCGTAATCTTCACGCGTCAGCAGGCCCACCATGTCCGCGTCCTGCTCGATGGAGCCCGACTCACGAAGGTCGGACAGCACCGGACGCTGGCCCTTGCGGCTTTCCACCGCACGGTTGAGCTGGGCCAGCACGATGATCGGGATGTTGAGCTCCTTGGCGATGCCCTTGATGCCGGCGGAGATCTCCGCGATTTCAATCTGGCGGTTGTCCTTGGCACGGCGGCTGCCGCTCGTGACGAGCTGCAGGTAGTCGATCATGATCATCTGGATGTTGTGCTGCTTCTTCAGCCGCCTCGCCTTGGCGCGCATCTCCATGATGTCCAGGCCCGGCGTGTCATCGATGAAGATCTGCGCCTTCTGCAGCTCGCGCGTCGCCTTGGCCAGCGCCTCCTGCTGGGCGCGGGAGAGCAGGCCGCGGGAAAGATCCTGCATGGAAAGCTGGGCACGCGAGACGAGCAGACGACGCACCAGCATCGTCGCGCTCATTTCCAGGCTGAACACCGCCGCCGCATGACCGCAGTCCACGGACACATGCTCGACCAGGTTCATGGCGAGGGAGGTCTTGCCCATCGAGGGGCGGGCCGCAATGACAAACATTTCAGCCCCCTGCAGGCCTGAGCTGAGCTTGTCCAGCACGCTGTAGCCGGTGGACAGGCCGCGCAGCTGGCCGGGGTGCTCCAGCATGTACTGGATGGAGTCGATGGCCTCCGCGACATGCGCGGACAGGCTCTTCATGTTGTCCTCCTTGCCGGTGGATTCACGCACCGCCAGCATCCTTTGTTCGGCGTGGTCGACGACCGTGTTCACATCGCCGTCCACCTCCTCCTTCCCGAACTCATAGGCCTCGTGGATGTTGATCGAGCAGGCGTGGATGAGCTGGCGCAGCAGGTACTTGTCGAGGACGATCTTCTTGTAGTGCTGGTAGTGCGCCGGGCTGGGCACAAAGGTGAACAGCTCGGTGATCGCCGCCGGGCCGCCGACACGGTCCAGCAGGTTCTGGTCGCGCAGCACGTTCGTCACCATCACCGGGTCGATCGGCAGGTTCTTGTCGTAGAACTCCAGCAGCTTCTCGTAGATGGTGCGGTTGGCCTCGTGGTAAAAGGCCGCCGCAGGCAGGTTGACCCGGCTTTCACTGAGGCGTTCGTTCGGATCCTGCAGCAGGCTCGAAAGCACGCCCTTTTCAGCATCATCGGAAAACGGCAGCGCCCGGTTGATGTTCGCCAGAAGCTCCTCGGCCGTCGGCTCGCCTTTTTTACGGCCAAAGGGATTGGCCTGGGCGGGTTTGGCCGCATCACGTGCGGGCAGTTCGCCCGGTGCTGCGGCGGCTTGTACGAGGTTGGAAGCGGACTCTGCCATGGGCCCGGGATTAGTGGCGCGATTGATTGTGGATACAATGCGAGCAACTCAGTTTCTCTGTGAATAATCCAGATGCCCTGCCCCCTGCAAAAATGCCGCCGCACGCCGGAAACTGGTTGCCTTGCAGCCGATTTCCCTTCATCTCGGCACTTCGCAATCGCGCACGGATAGCTCAGTGGTAGAGCGGCTCGTTTACACTTCTTGCGAGGGCGTTTCCCTGGGGTGGACAGGGTTGGACAAAAGCCCGTTTCACTAGGGGAAGAGCGTTTTGGCACAAGCCCCCAAAAGACAGATTTTTTGTCGTCGGGGGCAACATTGGGGGGTAACAGAAACCCCATTTTTTGCATGAGGAGTGCGGCGTGAGAGATTCGAACTCCCGACCAACTGCGTGTAAAGCAGCCGCTCTACCACTGAGCTAACGCCGCTTGTATTGAGCCGCGCAAAACTGTGGCAGGTTCCGATTCATGGCAAGGGCATAATTCGGAAGATGGAGGCAAATGCGCGGCTCATTGCCCCACATTTCGCTCCAGAATCTTGATGACCATCGTCACAATATCATTTTCGTAGCCTCGGCTTGCGAATTTCCGCAAGCCACTCGCTAGCGCGGAGGGTGTGACAAGAAGCCAACCCATCTCTTGAAACTTTGCGATGAGCTTCGATTCGTGCCCTGCTTTGATATTGCCTGCCACTACCCCGTAATTGACTTTTGGGTCTCCGGCCAATAACAGCCCTTCCTGCCTCAACTGCTCAATGAGTTTGGCGGTGACGAGTTTCCGCAGGCTGTCGCGGTTAAACATCTTAAATCGCTCTTTGTGCAGAGAATCTGTGCCATCGAAGTTTTCGATGCGAACCCCATCTGAATCGAGGTAGCTCTTGCATTCAATGATGAGCAATTCATTCAGGTGGGGCTTGAATCCTATGATGTCCACTTCGGGGCGTGGCATACTGGGATTGCCGAGGTCGCGCTTTTCCTCTTTGGTGAGGGCGATCTTCACGCCAACTCGCGTCCAATATCCCTGCGCCTCAAAATACCGCGATGCTATGTGTTCAAAGGCGTCCATAAATTGACTATAAAGATGACGCTTTGAGAAGGCAATCGAACAAAAGTTGCAGTGGCAACTGGCTGCTGTCTTCCCTCCTGCACATTCTTAAGCTGTTAGCGGCGTTCTGAAAATTTCAGGACATCAAACCGACGCCTGAGGTTTCCTTCTGCCCGGGAAGCCGAGCGTTTGATGCCAATTTCACGCTGCCAGACTGCTCGATGAGAGTGGCAAACGTTGCTTGGGTCTGGAGCTTTTTCTTTTCGTCCGCGTTCAGTTCCAATTGTGTTGTGCCATCCACTCGTTGCGTCTCTCGATCCACCTTCACCTCAATAGGCTTTGGCAAGGGTTTGAAAGACGATCCAAGCAATTGACCGATTCCCAAAGTGCTCCGCACATCCTCCGGGACGGGCACGCTTTCGGTCAGTTTTAGGGTGTTGTTTTTGTCCATCTGACCTTTGAACAACACCATCTGCCCTTGTTTGTTGGTCAAGATGACAAGGCGGTAATCATCGCCCGTCTCAGCAGTAATGCCGAGGCGTTTTGACAAGAACTCCTTCCGGCCTTCGTGAGTGTCCACACCGGCAAGGTGCAGGGCGTTCGCTATCTCTAGCTGAGAGGCTTGATCCCCTTTCCCCAAAAGGCCGCTTTGGACAGCATCAAAGATGGGAGCAACCGCTTCAATCAACGTGCGGCCTATAGAAGCAGTGGCTTGGTACTCCGCCACGGTGGCCCCCGCTTCATTCACAGTCGCAACAACTGCATTTTTATCAAAAGCGGTGAGATCAAACTTTTCTTCGGCCATGCCTGCCTCCTCAATTCCTGATTAGTCGAAGGTTAAGGATAACGGATTTGCGTTAATATTAGATTACCATTTTCACCGTCGCGTAAGCTTTTGTTTTTGATTGGTTTTGCATCAAGAGGTCGTCCTGTTTCGGTTTTGCGAAAAGCACTCCCGCGAACGCAAAACATGCGTGCCCACTGCCGGAGGAACGGGCGGGCAGTCACAGGGAGGTCTCCAAAGGAGGGTGCCCTTTAGGGACAGCCTTTGGATGCCCTTGACGGACCGAACGTCCGCGAGGCATCAAAGCCGCCTGATTCTGAGGGCGGCGCACTTCACGCGCTGACTAGCGCGGTGTTGTTTGGCACGGAGGCGGTAGCGGCGTAGTCCCAGGGAACCGGAGCGAAGCCGATGCCGCCTTGGTGCGCAAAGGTGGAGGAACTGGCAGGGTTCACGCAAAGACGCGGGTCGGCTCTTTGCCGACATTGAGCGGCTTTGTGGGAACGGTGCCAGGCGGCAGGATAAAACCACGAGCGCAGCCAATGACAGCGTTTTGGGAACGCAGAGGAGAATCGCTGTCAGGCTGCCTGATCGGTGGACGGGGAGCAAGCTGGCCATTGGGACGGATGCGCCGCGAGTGACACAGGAGGGAAAGCGGGCGCAGTCACGCCGCAAGGCTTCGGCCCAAAGGCGGGATTGCTCACGGCGGGTGGTGCGGAGCCGAGGGCGTTACGGGACACCTCCCGTTAGAAAGGGTAGCGCCCCACGCAGTAGGCGCGAGGGAAAGGCTTTTCCCTGCGAATGAATCAGGCGCCCCCTTTACTGTGCCAAAAAAGAATGCAAAGCTGAGCCTCCATTATAAGAAAGTTGCATCATGATCCGCAAAATCATCTCAATCAAGAATGTCGGTCGATTTGAAAACTGTGCATGGCGCGGCGGTGCTCAATTTGAATCCATGGGGCTGATTTACGCAGAGAATGGACGTGGGAAAAGCACCTTCTGTGACGTTTTGCGTTCGCTGCAAACTGGCAGCGGCGATATTATATTGGGACGCAAACGCCTTGGTGCGACTGGTGATTCTGAGGTCGTAATTCTTGCGGATGGCAATGCTAAACTCACTTTCAAAGCTGGTTCTTGGAACTCAACAAAAACCGAAATTGCAATTTTCGATTCACGTTTCGTGCACGAAAACGTGTATGCCGGTGACAGCATCGACCACGATCACAAAAAGAATTTGTACCGCATCATTGTGGGCGAAGCAGGAGTAAAGCTTGCTGAAAAAGTTGATGCCCTTGATATAAAGGCGCGAGACTCAAGTAAAGACGCGAAGAATAAGCTGGACCTGCTTACGGCCAAGCTGCCTGTGGGGACGAACCTGAAAGCATTCGAAAAGATTGCGGCAGACCAGACCATCAAACAGAAAATTGCAACGAAAGAAGAAGAGCTAAAGAATGCCGAACTTGCGGCAAAGAAATCGTCGGAAATCAAAACAAAGGGGCAGCTCGTGGAACTCACGCTGCCTACATTCCCCAACAATTTTGAATCCTTGCTGGCGGAAAAGCTGCCAGCTTTGGCGGAGCAAGCAGAGAAGTCCCTGCGCGAACATTTAGCAAACCACACGCACAATGCGACTGAAACATGGTTGTCCGAAGGTCTGGCATATCAGAAAGACGAATCATGTCCGTTTTGCGGTCAAAGCACCACTGGTCTACCTCTTATCTCCGCTTATCAGGCATACTTTGATGCTGCCTACCAGACCCTTAAGGATAAGCTGTCTGATACACAAAAAAGCGTGGAAGCTAACTTTGGCGAAAAAATCGCTTTGGCAGCGCAGAAGACCCTGGGGGACAATTCAACGCTTGGCGAGTTTTGGAGACAGCTTGGCATTGGTGCACAAGTTGCGATACCTGACCTTAGCTCGTATGCCTCTATTCTCACTGAGCTACGCAATCGTTCCGTTGAATTGCTGCGCCTGAAAATAGCAGCTCCGCTTGAGGCCACGCCTCTGTCTCAGGAATACAAAAGCGCGCTGGCGTCTTTTGAAAAACTGGAAACTGACCGAAAAAGCTACAACAGCGCCTTGAAGGAATTCAACAAGGAGATTGCTGATTACAAGGCAAAACAGGGCGCTGTCGAATTGTCGAAATTGAAATCTGAACTGGCTGAATTGAAGCTGATTGAATTGCGGCATACCACACCAATCATCGACGCGATAAACGCGTGGAAGGCAGCGGAGAAGGAGAAGACGCGCCTCAATGATGAAAAAAGCACCGCGAAGACCGATTTGGACACGCATGGCGCAACAGTTTTATCGGTGCATGAGAAGCGCATCAACGACCTTCTGAAGATGTTCGCAGCCGGTTTTAGAATCAGCGGAACCGAGCGTAGCTACGCAGGAGGAAAGCCGAGTTCTAACTACAAACTTCAGATCAACAATGTGGACGTTGAACTGGGCGATGAAAACACCCCGAAAAGCTCTCCCTCTTTTGGGAACACGCTGAGCGCTGGAGATCGAAGCACTCTGGCCTTGGCTCTGTTTATCGCGCAGCTTGAACGTGATCCGAATCTCAAAGACAAAATTGTTGTTTTTGATGATCCGTTCACAAGCCAAGACCGTTCTCGGAGAACCGCAACCCAGACACTTATTTGCACCCTTGCAAAGCAGGTTCGGCAAGTGCTGGTGTTATCACATGACCCGCATTTTTTACGCACCGTTTGGGATTCATACAAAGGCGGTGCCGGTGCCAAATGCTTTCAGTTTACCCGGATGGCTAATGGGACGAGTGTCAGCGAATGGGAAATTGAAAAAGAAACGGCGGGGGAATATGTCAAAAAACATCGGGTCTTGTGGGATTTCCGATACAATTCATCAGTTTCGACAGCTTCAGCACGAGAAGTCGCGCAAACAATTCGCCCTGTGCTTGAAGAGTACCTAAAGCTGAAACTTCCTCACTGTTTTGGGGACAATGAATGGCTGGGCGACTTCATCGGAAAAATCAGAAACGCTGCAAATACAGACCCTCTCGATGCTGCAAAAGTGGTGCTTCCGAAAATCGAGCAGATCAATGAATACAGCAAAAGGTACCATCACCGTTCAAATCCGTCGGCGGACACAGAACTTGTGGATGACACTGAATTGCTAACATTTGTTGATCTCACTTTAGAGGTGGTAGGCGGCTTTTAGTCGCGCCCTGCGAAGTTGGCGGGGAAAGCATCTTTCCCCGCCAATAATCATTCGACATTGTATTCATCATCAAGATTGTGCGCCACCTCCGTGACGTAGTATTCGAGGCGGTTCACAAAGCGACATCCGTTGATAATAACGGCATCGCCTGAATCTGGGCAATCAACCAGTGTCCAGATTTTATTGGGGGCCTGCGTCTTGAGGAATTCCCAATCGTCGTGCGTGTCGAAGGCAATGTGGTCAGTGCCCGGTTTGGTGATGGGCTTGAACTGTTCGAACCACGCACCGTAATCGAGTTGAATGAACGCCATAGTCTGTCTCCTTTCAGTGTTGAGGCTGCGCCTTTCGCTGCCTGATGGCCTAATCAAAAAGGCCCCATGAGGCGGGACGGAGTGAACCGATCACAGCGGAGAATTGGGGGAGACCTTCAGGGGGAGCCTATTGTCCGCTTGAACGGCCTGGCTGGGACTTTAGCGATGCCATAACATGCACGCTTGCGCAGGCGTTGACACTGGAGACGCCGCTTGTCGTTTCAAACGAAGACGTGCTGGGCAGTGAGCTTGAAGCGCAGCGAAAAGAGAAACTGCCGGGCAACCACTTCGGGAGGATTGGGAAAGCAAGCTGGCCGTTGGAAAGGTAAAGCTGCAGGCCCGTCCAACGGTGGGCTTGCTTGTGCGGCGGGCTGGCGCGGAGCCGAGGGCGTTACGGGACACCTCCCGTTAGAATGGGTAGCGCCGCACGCAGTAGGCGCGAGGGAAAGGCTTTTCCCACCAAATGCAGGTATTCAGAAAAGATACCCCACTCCGGTTGATACCGGAGGGGGGTATGCCGAGCTAATACTCGCTCGGCAGCATCATCACGCTGTTCGTGAAGTAGAGGGAGATTTCATCCAGTGGGAAATCGGTGTATTCGATTTCCTTGGAGAAGACGATTCGGCCATTGCCATCGTCGCAAGACAGCGTGGCGGTATGGTCAGTATTGACCTTGAGACGCCACGTCTGAAACTCTTCGGCGGTGACGGCTGGGATTGATTGAGCGAAAGCGATCTCATCAACCAGCCAGTAGGCACCGCCTGCCTCAGCGACGTGGTGAACACCATCGGTGTAAAGCACATTGCGTGCGAGGCCGTGGCGATACCACTGGTCGGTTCCGGTGAACTGGCGAAGGTCGGCTTTGCTGAGTGTGTTCTGTGTCATGTTGGTCTCCTAGTGTTGTTGATGCCCCGTTGCGGGACAGCGGTTCAAGGAGCTGGGGTCATGAGGCTGGCGGTCATGCCCCGAACACGGGAGCGCAGCGAATGGAGCGGGCACGGGGTTGACGGCCAGACGGCCCCAGCCAAAAACGCGTCCCAATCCGCAGGGGCGAACAACAAGGAGCCGCACAGAATGCACGGTGCCGAACCGGAGCGTCACCGGATCAAGGTCAGGAGCCACCGAGGGCGTTACGGGACACCTCCCGTTGGAATGGGTAGCGCCCCACGCAGTAGGCGCGAGGGAAAGGCTTTTCCCACCAAAAAAACTATGGTAAAAACCAGATTCTCCCGTCATTTGGAAGCAAAGCAGGCATGACCAACACATTGATTAATAAACCCCAGCACTCTCCGTTTTCGCCTATGGCGAACCGCTGTAAGCCTTGCGCAACCGTTCGCAGCCAGTAACGCGGAGAAGAACCATGAATATTCATCCTTTGGAAAGGCTTGACATCCGCTCCCTTGTCATGCAGAATATTTACATCAAACCCGCCGCGCCTCTGCTTGCATGCGTAATTCGGCGGGTCTTTTTTTGTCTGCGTTCAGGCAAAAGGTCGGAAGGAGGCCAGCCATGATCTACGCAAAGCCCCCACTGACGCTAGACCAGCAGGCCGATCAATTGATGAATCGAGGGCTGGTCGCCAATCGTGATGAACTCATCAGCCGTCTCAAAGTGGTCAACTATTACCGTTTGAGCGGATACCTGCATCCCTACCGGCAGCGAGATGCCGCAGGAAACCTGACAGACCAATTCAAACCTGGAAGCAACCTCACCGAGGTGTGGCGGCGCTACAATTTTGACCGCCGTTTGCGGATCATCTTGCTGGACGCCATTGAACGCATTGAAGTAGCGGTGCGAAGCCGTTTTGTTTACCACTTTGTGCAGGTTCATGGGCCATTCGGGCATTTGGATTCCGGCAATCTTCCGGGGTTCAAAAGGCGTCCCTGGTGGAAACGATGCTTGCGCAATGCGAAGCTGTTGATTCGCCTCAAAGGCATTGAGCGCGAAGATCACTGCATATGGCTGGCAAAGCTCCTCAACGAAAAACGGAGAGCCAGCGATACGTTCGTCAAGCACTTCGACGCGAAATACGGCGCGAAGCATGAGCATCTGCCGCTTTGGATGGCCTGTGAACTGATGACCTGCGAGACAGCGATGCAACTGGCCTACAATGTTTCTCCCGACATTGTGAAAAAAGCAGCGGCAGACTTTGGATTTCCAGACCAACAACTGCTTTCATGGACGAAGGCTATTTTCACTCTGCGCAATACTTGTGCGCATCATGGACGGGTTTGGAACCGGGTGTTCGGGGTAAAGCCTTCCATTCCCGGCAAAAACAAAAATCCTCAATGGCATATCCAGCCTGGCTTTGCACCCGACCGAGTGGGGCTCATGTTGACGGTCTGCCATTTTTGGCTTGGAAAGATTAGCGATACCACTCAATGGAAAAATCGTCTGTTTGACCTCTTCAGCGAATACCCTGAGATCCCTGTCGCTGAAATGGGTTTGCCCATCGACTGGCAAATCCACCTTCTTTGGAGATAACCAAGCATGAAGCTCCATGTTGAACAACGTGCCCCACGCAGTAGGCGCTAGGGAAAGCCTTTTCCCTGGCGCGATATTCTGCTAAACAGGCCAAACAACCTCACTCAAATTTGGTACACTCCCCCTCATGAACGCCGTTGAAATCGAAGAAGCAATTTCCAAACTCGCTGAAGCGCCGTTGGATGCCGCGAACTTCCCTTTCGCTTTCCTTGAGGCGTTTGGAAACAAAGAGACCACCCTCAAACGCCTGCGGAGCGGAGACTCAAACCAGTCTGACATTGTGGGTGGTGTTCTCCAGAGGAACAACATTCACATCAAAGTCTGCCAAGAAGGCGAAGTCGCCGCTACGCTGACTGCCCTGCGGGAAAGCTCGGCAACGGTCCGGCAGAAGGCCAAGTTCATCCTCGCCACCGACGGCAAGAGCTTCGAGGCGGAAAACGTCGTTGATGGCGAGACAGTCGCCTGTGCCTACGCTGATTTCTCCGACCACTTTGGGTTTTTCCTGCCGCTGGCTGGCATCACCACCGTCAAACAGATTCGGGAAAATGCATTCGACATCAAGGCGACGGGACGCCTGAACCGGCTCTACATTGAGTTGTTGAAAGAGAACCCAGAGTGGGACTCTGCGGACCGCCGTGCGGACCTGAACCACTTCATGGCGCGATTGATCTTCTGCTTCTTTGCAGAGGACACGGCCATTTTCGGAAAAGATGCCCGCTTTACTGCCGCCATCGAGCGGATGAGCGCACGGGATTCATCGAACACCCATGAGGTGCTTTCCGAGCTGTTCCGCGCCATGAACACAAAACCCGCAGAGCGAGAGCAAGTAGGCATCCGCAGTTGGGCCAATATGTTTCCGTATGTGAATGGCGGCCTTTTCTCTGGCAGTGTGGATGTGCCGCGCTTCAGCAAGATCGCACGCTCCTACCTCCTCCACGTTGGCAGCCTCGACTGGACGAAGATCAATCCCGACATCTTTGGCTCCATGATTCAGGCCGTGGCAGATGACGAGGAGCGTGGAGCGCTCGGCATGCACTACACAAGTGTGCCTAATATTCTCAAGGTGCTCAATCCGCTCTTCCTTGATGACTTGCGGACGAAGCTCGCGGAGGCGGGCGACAATGCCCGCAAGCTTCTGAACCTACGCCAGCGAATCGCGCACATCCGAGTCTTTGATCCTGCCTGCGGCTCTGGCAATTTCCTCGTCATCGCCTACAAACAGATGCGAGAGATCGAGGCGGAGATCAATCGCCGTCGCAGCGAGGCAGAGCGTAAATCCGACATCCCGAAAACAAACTTTCGCGGCATCGAACTACGCCACTTTTCCTGCGAGATTGCCCGCCTCGCTCTTATCATCGCCGAATATCAGTGCGACGTGCTCTATCGAGGCCAGCAGCTAGCGCTCGCTGAGTTCCTGCCGCTTGAAGCTGCGAATTGGATTACTCGTGGGAATGCCCTGCAACTCGACTGGCTGAGCATTTGCCCGCCGACCGGCAGGGGCGTGAAAAATCGCGCCCTTGATTTATTCGAGACGCCACTGGATCAGGCAGAGATCGATTTCGAGAATGAGGGTGGGGAAACTTACATCTGTGGGAATCCACCTTATTTGGGTCGGAAATACCAATCCTCGGAACAGAAACGTGATCTCAAAAACGTTTTTGAAGGGAGGTGTAAAGACACGCTGTCTCTCGATTATGTCTCGGGGTGGTTTGCGAAGGCATCGGATTATATGGAGTCAACCGTTGCGGATGCAGCATTTGTATCCACAAACTCAATCTGCCAGGGCATCCAAGTTTCGTGTCTTTGGCCGGTGCTGTTTGCAAACGGAGCGGCAATCTCATTTGCTTACGATTCATTCAAATGGACAAACCTCGCTAGCCACAATGCTGGCGTTACGGTTTCAATTATCGGATTGACCAAGCAGAAGGGTTCTCCTCGACGCCTCTTTACTATCGAGTCAAATGATGCTGTTTCATCGCGGACGGTCAACAACATCAACGCCTATCTAGTTCCAGGAAACAATGTGTTCGTCTCACCGCGAAGCAAAGTTCCAGACGAACGAACTCCTATGCAATTCGGAAATCACCCGTATTACGCGAACGACTTAATGTTGAGGCGTGAACATAGGGATGCTCTGCTGGCAGCGGACTCTACGGCGGCGGAATTCGTTCGCCCACTTTATGGCTCGAAAGAGTTTATATCCGGCTCGCCGCGATACTGCTTGTGGATTACTGAGGACTCTCTTGATAAGGCGCGAAGAATTCCTCAAGTCAGCCAAAGAATTGATGCAGTCAGAATCGCTCGACTAGAAAAGGATTCAGACCTGCAAGCAGTGAAACTGGCTGCTACACCATACCGGTTTCGTGACCAATACTCCGCGAAATCTAAACTTCTAGTGGTCCCAATAGTAAGTTCCGAGAACAGGCCATACTTACCAGTTGGTCTCGCCGAACCCGCTGCCATCATTCACAATAAAGCGTTCGCACTTTATGACGCACCACTTTGGAACATGGCACTCATTGGGTCACGACTTCATGTAATCTGGATTGGCACGGTTTGCGTGCGGATGCGAACCGATTTTTCGTATTCAAACACCCTCGGCTGGAACACCTTTCCCGTGCCCACGCTCACGGAGCAAAACAAAGCCGACCTGACGCGTTGCGCGGAGGACATTCTGCTGGTGCGGGAGGCGCATTTCCCGGCGACGATTGCCGACCTTTACGATCCCGAAACAATGCCTGCCAACCTGCGCGAAGCCCACGAGCGCAACGACGAGACGCTGGAGCGAATCTACATTGGCCGCCGCTTCAAGAACGACACCGAGCGGCTGGAAAAGCTCTTTGAACTCTACACCCAGATGACCATGAAGCAGTCTATCGCGAAAAAAATGTCCACCATAAAAACGAAAGTTTCAGAAGCATGAGCAATCTCGTTTCCATTCCATCCGTCTCCGTCATCTACGCAAAGGATGGCAGTTCTACGCGGTCGAACGCGCTTGGCATGAGAGCCATGCAAGAGCGTGCCTACCAAAAGCGCGGCGAGCAGTATTTGCTTATTAAATCGCCGCCTGCCTCTGGCAAGAGCCGAGCGCTTATGTTCATTGCGCTGGACAAGCTGGCGAACCAAAAGCTCAAACAAGCGATTATCGTTGTGCCAGAGAAAACCATCGGCGCGAGTTTCCACGATGAACCGCTGAGCCAATTTGGGTTTTGGGCAGATTGGAAGGTCGAACCGAAGTGGAATCTTTGCGACGCCCCTGGCTTCGACAGTGGTGGCAAGGTGGAGTCAGTGAAGGCATTTCTAAAGAGCAGCGATAGGGTGTTGGTCTGCACCCATGCCACCTTCCGTTTCGCGGTGGAAAAATTTGGTGTGGAAGCCTTCGATGACCGGCTGATTGCTGTGGACGAGTTTCACCACGTCTCCGCTAACCCGGATAATAAGCTGGGCGATCACATCCGTCAGTTTATGGCGCGGGACAAGGCGCATATTGTAGCGATGACCGGCTCCTACTTCCGTGGCGATGCCGAAGCGGTGATGCATCCAGATGACGAGTCAAAGTTTGAAACCATCACCTACACGTATTACGAGCAGCTTAACGGTTACCAATTCTTGAAGCAGCTCGACATCGGTTATTACTTCTATTCGGGCCAATACACGGACGAGATCCTAAACGTGCTCAATCCGCTGGAAAAGACCATCATTCACATCCCAAACGTCAATTCCCGCGAGAGCCTTGGAGACAAAATCAAGGAAGTCGAACACATCATCCACGAACTCGGAGAATGGCATGGCACTGACCCAAAGACAGGCTTCCAGCTTGTTAAGATGAAGAACGGACGTGTACTGAAGATCGCCGATCTCGTGGACGACGATTCCTCGAAGCGGGAGCATGTAGCTGCTGCACTAAGAGACTCGGCGCAGAAGAACAACCGGGATCACGTGGATATTATCATCGCACTTGGTATGGCCAAGGAAGGCTTTGATTGGATTTGGTGCGAACACGCACTTACAGTGGGTTATCGCTCCAGCCTCACGGAGATCGTGCAGATCATCGGACGCGCCACGCGTGATGCGCCAGGAAAAACACGCTCCCGCTTTACCAATCTTATCGCAGAACCGGACGCCAGTGAGGCCGCTGTCACGGAAGCGGTGAACGACACACTCAAGGCCATAGCTGCCAGCCTGCTCATGGAACAGGTTCTTGCACCGCGCTTCGAGTTCAAACCCAAGAACCCGAACAATGAGCCGACACCTGGTTTTGATTACGGCCAGGGTGGCTACGATCCTGAAAAGTGTAACGTCGGGGTAAATGCGGAGACTGGCCGCATTCAACTGGAAATCAAAGGTCTGGCAGAACCCAAAACCGAAGAGGCCGGGCGCATTTGCCGCGAGGACTTGAACGAACTGATTACCGCCTTTGTGCAGGACAAGCAGACCATCGAACGCGGTATGTTTGACAAAGAGCTGGTGCCGGAAGAGCTTACGCAGGTCCGTATGGGCAAGATCGTAAAGGAGGCTTACCCGCACTTAGGCGACGAGGACCAAGAGGCGGTTCGGCAGCACGCCATCGCGGCGCTTAACGTGGTGCAGGAGGCCAAAAAGCAACTGACCAGTGGCGATGGTGAACCATCGAAAAACACCGCGCTCATCGAAGGGGTGCGGAAATTTGCCCTCAGTGTGACGGAACTCGACATTGATTTGATCGACCGAATCAATCCTTTTGGCGAAGCTTACGCCATTCTTGCCAAATCAATGGGCGAAGAGCGGCTAAGACAAGTCGCTGAAGTCATCGCTGCCAGGCGCATCAATCTGACAATAGAAGATGCCCGCGAACTGGCAAAGCGAGCGCTTCGGTTTAAGCAGGAGAAAGGAAGATTGCCCTCACTGACCGCCGCTGATCCGTGGGAGAAGCGGATGGCAGAGGGGATTGCTTTCCTTCAACGAAAGGCGAAGGAGGGACAGAATGGCTAAGGAAATTACAGACGACGATTTGGAGCTGCTGGAAGAACTCGGCGTGGAGGCAGAAGCCACCCCGAGCGGAGGACGCACGGCACGGGAACAACGCATCATCGCCGGATTTGAAGAAATCAAGAGCTTCGTCCTCGTGCATGGGCGGTTGCCTGAACACGGTGAGAATCGCGACATCTTCGAGCGACTTTATGCCATGCGGCTAGATAGCATCCGTGCTTCAACCGAATGCAGAGAGGTGCTCAAGAATTTGGATGCAGACGGGCTTCTTGGCGCAGAGGACGAATACGAATCGTGCTGTGTGCAAGAGGAACCCAGCGATGAGGAACTGCTGGCCTCTTTGGGCGTGGAGGCCACCTCGAAAGGGGACGTTACCAAACTGGTTCACGTTCGAGCACGCGAAGAGATCAAGGCTGCAGAGGAAATTGCACAACGGAACCCATGTCGTGACTTTGAAAATTTCCGCCCGGTCTTCGAAAGTCTCCAAATCGACTTGCAGACAGGAGTGCGGCGGACGCTGAAATACAAAGACAACGCGGAGGTAAAGAAGGGTGATCTCTTTATTCTCGACGGACAGAAAGTCGTCGTCGCTGATATGGGGGAACCGTTTGTCAGTGACTATGGGCGTCCTGACCGCCGGTTAAGGGTGGTCTATGACAATGGCACCGAAAGCGATCTGCTCGTTCGCTCTTTGCAGCGCGCTTTGAACAAGGACAAAAACAGCCGTCGCATCAGCGATACAAGCATTGGCCCGCTTTTCTCGGACGAAGATGATGATGATGACCTCCCGACAGGCTACATCTACGTTCTGCGAAGCAAGTCCGATAATCCATATGTGACGGCGAACCGTTCAGTGATTCACAAAATTGGTGTCACCGGAGGTGATGTAAAGCACAGGGTCGCCAATGCGCAGAAAGACCCGACCTATCTTCTGGCAGATGTTGAAATCGTAGCGACTTTTAAGCTGGCGAACATCAACCGAAAGCGTCTTGAAATACTACTCCACAAGTTCTTTGCCAGTGCACGGCTGGACCTTGAGCTGAGAGACCGTTTCGGATTTCAGGTGGAACCGCGTGAGTGGTTTCTTGTGCCACTGCCCGTAATCGAGGAAGCGATCCAAAAGATTATGGACGGGACGATAGGGAATTTTCGCTATGATCCCCAATCTGCTCGCCTTGAAACACTCAACTAGCTCTGCTTAACGGCCTGTAATTATTCGGTTCTGTTTTCCGGCAAAGCCAGCGGCGCATCTGCCAGCTTGAATATGCGTCTGAGATCACGATTTAGGCGGTCTTCAGATAGCCCTGCCTTCGCAAGATCGAAACTCGTTTCCTTGGATGCTTGCTGAACCTCGGGTGCATCAATTGCCTCTGATAGTATTTCTCCAGTAGCGAGTTTTGCTGACAGCGCCGTGAGTTCTGCCGATGCCGCCTGTAGGGAAACGGTTCTTCTGGCCGGGTCGGTTTCATTTTCCAGAACGCGTATAAATTGATCTATGCTGCCAAGGCGCACGATGAGTTCTTTTTTGGATAATGCCGTTTTGCTAAGCATCGCTTGAGCCTCGCTGTTCTTTTCGAGAAGAAGCGCTTGTTTAGAAAAGTTCCTTTGTTGAATCAAATGACTGAGTCTTTGTAGCCAGCTCACTTGAATGGAGGCTATAAGATGGGAGAGAAAAAATATTATCAGCAGGCCCAAAATTCCACGGTTGATGACATAACCTTTTTCCTTTTCTGGCCGGTCATAATGTACGGTTCTGTCCCACCACGACGCTGTTGCCATTTTTGTTTGTTCCTTAGCATGGACTTCATCTGCCTTTTGCACGATCCAAATCATCCAAATGAACGCGAGTATAAAAAACCAGACAAATCGGGGCTTGGTGATGGGCCGCTCGAAATCAAACAGGGTTCTGAAAAAGTCTTCCATAAGATGAACGTAATATTTTAAATAGAGCTGGGCAGGAGAAGTGTCTCTCGATTTTGAGCTGGCAGCATAAAGATGCCTCCGCCAATCAAGACTATGACTTTTGTCATCTGACGATAGAGCGCCGCTGCATCAGTGCGGATGTTTCCCAAATTCAGGTCGATCTCTGTGAGGCGTGCGCGAAGATTCGCTCGCTCCAATGGGTCTGTGGTCTTGATCTCCGCATCGGAGTAACGCTCTTGTTGCGAAAGATAATGCTTACACTGGTCGGCATATATCGTGAGAACTTGTTCGAACGATTGGCGGACAGCATCGACTCGCTGTTCAATCAATGCGCTAATCAGGTCACGCACCAAATCAGCTTTCATGCCGAACATCTTGCGTTTATGATCCAATTCGGTTTCTAAAACCTCCGCTTCATGCATTTGCTCAAGTCTGAGCCTTTGTAGTTTGATCCGTCCGTGCTCAACTTCGGCTGCTGTGTTGCGCATCTTTGCAGCGGTTTGAAGCGCCGACATGAGCATTTGCGTGTGTTGTGGTGTAATCATGGGTTTAAGCGTTTTTGCGGCGTCTAATGCTTTTTCTAATGTCAGGCGCAAGGCCGGTCGGAATTGGCGGTGATGATGACTGCGGGGCGTGCGGCGCAGAATCATCGAACGCCTCAACGGTGCCACCATGAACATCCGAGATGATGAGGCTATCGAGAATATCGAGATCGCGATTCAGCTCTTTGCGATGTACGGCGTCTTCGTAAATCCGTAAGGCTGTGCCTGCGATTATTAGCCAACAGCCAAGCGCCGTTGATTCGGCCAGCATGCCGAACCCCACGAGAATGCAAAAGAATGGGTCCACGAAACGGGCCACACGCCGGAAGCGGCGGCAGAAAAACGGGAGCCATTTAAAATCAAAGGGGGAAGTGCCGATGTAGTAGCTGTGCTGCAATATGCCGCGTTTGAACTCGCGCCAGCGTTTTGTGCGCTGGCAGCTTGCGAGAAAGAGGGAAGTCATGGCAAACCAAAACAGGTAATGCGGTTTCGTCTCCGGTCTGTTTGGCGGGATCATCATCGCGACGAGCATCAGAATGCCCGTCATGATGAGCATTGGCACCGGATTCAAAAGACGATAGCCAATGTCCCTGCGCATGAACACCATGACGGTCATGGCCGGATAGCGCATCAGCCATTTGACGTTCTCGTTTGTCTGCCAGAAGGAAGAAATTGTTCGGCGCATTTCAGCTCTGGTTGAAGGTTATCAGCTTGTAGGGCAGTGCCTCCTTGCCCCCTGTGAACAGGTGCCCCCCGTTGTAAACGATGGCATCGACCTGGTTGTTGTTGAGAGCGCCGCCACGTTTGAGGGTCGTAAAAAACGACGGCTCAACGAATGCGCGGCGCTGGTCGCTGCGGTGAACCCCTGCGCTATGGCTTCCATCAGCGAGCGGCCTACCCTCGTTTTTCGATTGGCCTGCGTTGGTGCTGGTGATGGTCATCCAGCGTTCGCCGAGCAGTTTGGATGCCCACTCGTTTGTCTCTCCGCTGTTCTGGCAGAAGAACTTGGCCTGGAGATTCCCCAGCAGGGAATCGACGGCATCGGTATTGCCGAGCACGCGCCGGTAGCTCTCGCGGTTTTGCGTCAGGAACACCGTGCATCCGCCAGCGGAACGTGCGACGGCCTGATATTCGGCGTCGAATTTGGTCACAAAATTCTGCGCCTCGTCCGCCCAAAGGAACACGGGCCGCAAGAACCGGTCCCGTGTCAGGGGCGCTGTGCGCCTGAGCACGGCGACCTGGAAACAGTATTTCCAGGCGAGATTGGCGATGCGGCCAGCGAGCCGGTATTCCTGAACCGGCAAGTCCACGATGATGATCTTGCCGTCAAAGGCAGCCTCGGGCTTGATGTTGGTATCGGAGGAGAAGAGCTGCCGGAGGGGGCGCGTCACCAGCGGACGGGCGAGCATCGAGAACGACAGGTTGATGACGCTCCGGGTCTTTTCGGAAAGCTGGGGGTATTCCTTCATCCAGTAGTTGCGGCACTCCTCGAAGTCGGCTCGGACTTCGGGGGTGCCTTTACTGGTTTCTCGGTCAGCCTCTTTAATGATGGCAGAGCAAGTGCTGCTCTCCTGCCATTCTGGATCATTGAGCTGATCGAGGCTCTGCGGGGCGGTCGTGACAATCGACCGCATCAGCGGGAGCGATACTTGTAGCCCCGCGAATAATGGCAGATCGACAAGGTTCGTGTTCAGGTGGTGCAGGGCATCGTCCCAGAATTTGTTGTCCCCCTGGCCGCCCTCGGAGGTACCCGACGAGGCGATAGCACCGGCAATCTCGTCGAGGATCGAGACGATGTTGATGGTCAGCCCACCGCCCTCTTCTGGCCGGCTGGCTTCCCACTCCAGGAAGTTGAAACGCCAGTTTCCCGCGCCGTCCACAATGACGAGATCCTTGTGCCGCTTTGTCTCAGTGGCCCATTGCTCCCATTGGCGGCGTTCTTCTTTTTTGGCGCACAGGACAAGCCCGCCAAAGCCTGCGGCAAGGTAGCCGTAGGCGAGATGTTTGGCTGGGCCGCTGGTCTTTCCGCTGCCGGTGGCACCGAATACGCACACGCCGGTGAGCGCGTCGGAGATGCGAAAACCATGGCCGTCGCCCCAATCACGCAACAGCGTTTGGGGATGATATTCGGGCAATCTTTTAGCGCCGTGCCACATGCGGAGATGGATGTAGCAGCGGCATTTTTTGGCAGCAAGGTAAATCACCGACATCGGCGGTGATCGGGGATTTCAAGGGGTGGCAATCCCTTTGAGGCGGGTTCCAAGGGGGCACCCCTTTGGTCGGGGTTTTGAAGGGCGGAACGCCCTCAGCGGGCACGAAGAATGCCCGCCAGAAAGGGTTCCAAGGGAGATGCTTCCTTGGTCGGGATGCAAGGGCAGAGCGCCCTTGCAGAGCGGTGCAGCCGCTCAATAAGCGGGGTCCAGGGGACGGCTTTGGAGTCCCCATGGCGAGGAATGTTGCTTGCAACATATAACCTCGCCATTCCTCCGCTCGCCTGTCGGCTCGCTCCGGCCTGGGCTATGGTGCTCGCTGACCGCTCGCGGCTATTTTGATGACGGCAGAATCGAGGGACGAATCCTTGATGGGGCGAAAAGCGGCAAACCCGCGCCCACCCTCATTCTGCGAGACAAACGCAAACGCATTATGGTATAATGTTCGGAAGAGAGTCAGTCGGACGACTGGAGGAGAGCATGGCAATGTTCCGACTCGAAGCGAAGATTTTTAGCCGCGAAAAGCGGGGGCGGTCCGTCGTAGCTGCTGCTGCATACCGCGCAGGAACCAAACTCCGAGACGAGTTCAATGAGAAGATTTTCGACTATGCACGCAGGAGCAAGGGTGTGCTTAGCTCTACCATCCTTGCGCCCGAAGACGCTCCCGCGTGGGCGCATGATTCCAGCAAGCTCTGGAATGCTGTGGAAGCGGGCGAGAAGCGCAAAGACGCGCAGCTCGCCCGTGAATTCATATTGTCAGTTCCGCCGGAACTGTCCGCACAAGACCAATTCCAAACGGCAGTGGATTGGGCGCAAGAGCATCTGGTGAAGAGCGGCATGATTGCCGAATTGTCACTTCACCACACAAAGTCCGGCAAGAATCCTCATGTGCATATTCTCTGCACCATGCGGAAAATTGAGGGTGAGGAGTTCTGCAAAAAGAAATCAACGGAGTGGAATGACGTTGGCCTTTTGGTCAAACAGAGGGCCTCCTGGGCCGAGGCGGTCAATGCCGCGCTTGAGAAAGCGGGGCGTGACGAACGGGTCGATCACAGGTCGCTGAAAGACCGGGGCATCGACCGTGAACCACAGCCGAAGATTGGCGTAGCGGCCACGGCCATGAAGCGCCGGGGAGTCGTCGATGACCCGCAGCGCTTCCAGGAGGTCCGCCGCGTTAAAGTCCTGAACGAGGTCCGCCCGATGATGAAGGCCATTAAAGAATGTGGCGAAGTGAGCCAAAACGGAATGGGCAATAGCTGGTGGGAACGATCCATCGTGTTCTTGTCGCGTGTCCGCGAGCAGGCTTACGACCTGGCTCGGGACACGTGGAGAAAGTTCCTTGACGCTCGCAAGGCTCGCGATGAAACGAAAGGGCCGGAACTTGACCTGTGATTATGAAGCCCCCCAATCCACTAAAACGGCGCTCCATGGATGCGATCACGCATCACGAGACACAGACGCAGTTGCGCCTGTTCTCCAGCTCGCCTGCGCACATGGCCAAAGCCGCGCCGCTCATTGGCCCTGCATCTCCCGGCGATGTGACGCAGAGCATAAAGAAGCTGATGATGGACGCCATCTCCAATGTGGAAACCGTGACGCAGGTGGGAATGCTCAAGGTAGCGGGCGGCGTTGCCGTCTATTCGGCGCACATTCACGAAATGGACACCCAGGCGCAACAGAACGACGCGCTTCGGAAATTGGTAAAGGCTCAGGAGAGCCGCGAACATGAAAGGGAATGAAATGAACGATCCTCTTGCACAGTTTCGGAAAAAGCCGTTCGGCACGGCGGCGCAAACGCCGCCGCCGACAGGTTCCGATGAGTATATGGCATTTGATGCCAAGGACAAAGTTGCCCGCCTGAAAATCAGGAGGGCGAACGACCCGACGCGTTCGCCGGGGTACAACTACTTGCTCGATATTGTCTATGATGGCCCGTTTGGGACGAACTTTGTCTTGGTGTTCACCTTCATGATGGTGTTCGTCAGGGGTAGGAATCTGCAAAATGTCGTCATGGCCCTGGAAACCGGCACAGCCGATTTTATTCAGGAATTCGATTCTGACCGATGGCAGGTGCCCAAAGACGACAAGGCTCCGTTTATCGAGTCCATCATGGTGAGCCTGCAGCAGAGCGGGCCGTCATTCTCCGAAAGCGAGAATGGGAAGAAGACGGTGCATTGAGTGTGATGTTTGGTTTTGATTTTTTTGTGGTGAGAAAAGAGGTAGGTTATGATGATAGGTATTCCTGAAACCGGATTTGTTCGGCTTTCGCAGGTGTTAATCGTGATTCCCGTCGGCAAAACGTGCTGGTGGGAAGGTGTTAAATCAGGGCGTTTCCCCAAACCAATCAAGCTGACGGAACGCTGTACCGCATGGAGAGCGGAAGATATTCACGAACTGATAAAAGCACTCTCGGAACAATCCGCCACACGTCATTGATTTGATTTCTCAATTGGAGGGGTGTGGCAAATCAATAAACCAGTAAAGTCAGCCGCTTATGCTCGCTGCATCACAGCCAATCAAGGTGTTTGACCTCGTTTTGTCATAATTCACCGGCTTGCGCCCATAATTGTCATCAATACTTAACATTAATTTAACGCTCGGAGTGGTAACATAAGGCTTGCTTAACGTGATCGACGGGGGCGGGTTAATGCCAGAAGAAATTGGTGCAAATACATCTTTTCAGGAGGTTGCCTCTGCACTTGGCGAAGAAGGTTGGGCATCGTACAAACCAGATACTGGCGGCATTAATTACACTGTCGTTGACGGCCCGAGTGGCTTTTATTCTTTCAAGAATTCGGGCAGGGGTGAGAGTACTGGCTTCAAGGCACACATCTCAGTTGATCCATCTCGGCTCGATGACGCCCTACGAATAGTTGTTCAAGAAGCATCAAGAAACGGTATTTGCGAGTTTAAGATTGCGGATTTAAAAAACACGCAGGCGTTCGCTAACACCTCAAATGAGCAATGTGGAAAATTTTTTGCAATTTTTGACCACGGAGAGAAAGGTTTTGGCTCATTCCTCAAGGCAGTAGAAGGGCGATTTAAAGAAGCCAACATTTCTCCAGGCCCAGCGGGAAGGAATTTACAAGGTCCAAGCGAACTCCGTTTGTCACCTTATATTTACGCAAGGAACGACAAAGCACCTAACGGCAAATATCAACAGGCGGAGCATCAGAATAGATTCAATCCGCATGGACACCCCGAGCCTGACTGGATAAAGAACCGGGCGCAAGGCGAAAACCATTCCTCTGCCCCAAACATAGGCTCGCATTCAGAGCAAGGTCATCGTCCTTATCAAGAAGACCGTCTTTTGGTGCAGCCTGTACCATCCATGAACGAAGCGCAGGCTGCGGCGCTTTTGGAGAAAAGCACAAGGTCAATCGCAAAAGATACCAGCACGCACATGAACAGCGGAAGCACATTCACAGGTGCTGTGGTGACAGAAAATGGTAACATTGTTACGGCGCATCTTGGCGATTCTCCCGCCGCCGCCATTATCTATGACCCTAAAACGGGCAAAGCCGACGTCGTTCGCCTTACCGAAGACCATACACCAAGCCAAGAACAGAAGATAATTACTCATAAAAACGGTGAGAGAACCCTCGAAATGGACGGACGTGTTTGGGGTAAAGAGCACGCACTGGCCGTTAATCGTGCATTGGGCGATGGCGACTACGGCCAAGGCGTTTCAAAAACCCCTGAAGTGCAAGCGCACGATATGTCCAAATATCATGCAGAAGGCAAAAAGGTGTTTTTGCTCGTCGCAAGTGATGGCGCACTGAAAGAAAAAAGAGGCATCACTCTTGAGCGGCATGCGGAAGAGTTGGTAAAACACCTGAAAAAAGATCCCCATGCACCGCTCGATAAGGTCGCACAAAAGATTGTCAGCAATTCTTTAGGTAGCCAAGATAACGTAACGGCTGCGTTAGTTGAAGTAACCCCTGGCAAAGGAGCTGTGGTTGGCGTTTTTGATGGCCATGGGGGAGCGCAAACATCCCAAACCGCAGTCGAATCATTTGGAAAAATTGTTGGCAATGTACAGAAAAATGGCGTGGCGCATGCCACTCCAAAATCGCCAGTAAAGCCTCCGCTTGCGCGCCCCTCTGAAACTGAAACCTTTCATTACGAAAAACTAGGCAGTGGCGAGCATGCGCAAGAACGTGCAGCCGCCCTGCAAGCAGAGCTGCAGCGGCAAGGTATTGAGAATGTGTCGGTTGTTCGCACGAAAGAAGGAGGGTATCATAATTCACCCATTGAATATAGCGTCATGGTCGAAGGCAATTCTGCCAACGTGGCCAAGGCCAAGACAGTTGTTGCAAACCATCTGTCACACCAATCCAAATCACACCCGAAAGCGGCAACATCGACACCCTTTGAAACTGTCGAGGTGGCACCCGGCACCGGAAAAATTCAAATAGGTGACGGGTTAGAACTGACCAAGGCCCAAGCGGTTGCGATTGAAAAAATACTGAAAGCAAATGGCTGCACTGCACAACTTGGGAAGTTTCCCGATGGCGTCTACTGTGTAGAAATTACTCATGTTGACAAGCTTACCGGACAACAAGCCTCTAACATTAAAGCCGGATTAGAAGAAAATGGAGTCAGGGTAAGAAGGGCCGATTATGGCGATCATTTTGGATTCGACATTAGAGGTAAAAAAGAAGTATCTGCACCGGCCATGCCGGACAAAAGCCTTAGAAAGACCCCTCCTAACAGGGATGCTCATGGCGATGCTTTTGATTATGGTGCAGGCGCTGAAGCTGAGTCACAACAACGAATAGCAGAAACGCGTGCACGAGAAGCGACGGCGGCAGAAAAACCAGCAGCGCCTGCCGTAGAAGCCGCTCCCGCACCTAACGCGCCACCGCAACATGAAGCACAGACCGCTCCCGCAGCTTCTGCCCCCGCGTCTGACGTGCCACCACACCATGAATCACAGGCCACTCCCGCAGCCCCCGCCCACGCGCCCGACGCGCCATCGCACCATGAAGCGCCTGCCGCCCCCAAAGCGCCCGTAAAACCGAAACCTTCTGCGTCCGCAAGAGCTGCCAACGCAGGTAGTGCTGCCGAAGGCATACTGACAACTGTTGAAGCTGCCTCAAACGGTAATGTCGTTGCCGCTGTAGGGGGAGGATTGCAGACTGCTGTTGGCCTCTCCACAGTAAAAGGCGCGGGAGTTATCGGCGCTGCCATAGGTGGAACTACTGCATTTGTTGATACCTATCAAAGAACAGGTGACCTGGGCCAAGCTGCGGCAGCAGCTGGAGATAACCTTGGCACCACAGCAAAATTTATGGCGGGTGCTGCCCTTGCGCCGGTTCTTGTTGAGGGAGGTGTAGTATATGCAGGCGGATCTGTCGCCACTGGTGCCGCCGCTGCAGCCGGCACCGCCGCTGTTATTACTGCCGCAACTACAGTAGGTGCAGTGGTTGGGGGAACGGTTGCTGTTGTGCGAATGTCAGAAACTGGGCGGGATGGCAAGGCATTCGATGAAAAAATGAACCAGCAAGACGAGGCCAAAATAAGCAAGACCGGAGCTCAAGATAACGAGGGTAATATCAGCACGGTCGGCTATACGCACTTGAATAAATACAGCATGGAGCTTTATCTCAGGACATTTGAGGAGCTCAAAACAAAAAATCCGAACCTCGACCAAAAGCAGTTGGTTGCACAGGCAGAAAAAATATCGTTAAATCCCGAGCGTTTGCAAGAATATGTAGAGACGCGCACTCAGCAAACGCAAACAACGGTAGAGCAAGAAGAAGCCAACAGAGGTTTTTGGGATAAATGCAAACGCGGCTGGTGCAACTTCGCTTCAGACACTAACTTGGCCATCACCAAGGCAGAAGTAGAAAAGCGCGAACTCGCTGCCGCCAAAACAGAGCTTGAGGACTATACAAAGCGTTACAAAGAGCAGACCCAAGGTGGCAACCCGACCTCAAGCTTATCTCCCGAACAGCTCGCCGATGTAAAAGCTGCGGGTGCTCAAGCGGTCAATGCCGGTGTGCAAAATACGACTCAAAACAATAAAGTGACACCGCAAGTACAAGCAGTGGCAAACGTTAATGTGCCTATGCCACAAGGCAGGAGCGCGGGTTCACAGATGGCTTAAAATCCAAATAGCACCTTGTTCATCTCAGTCTAAATAACTTATTCGGCTAGGATTGCACTCTCTTCTGAAACTTTTAGAACAGCAGTTGATTTTTGGTTAGCATATCCTGCATACGGACTCTCTAGAGAATATTCCACGATACAGTTGCGAGTAAGAGTGAAGTTTGGGGTACAAAACGGGGTATGCACTCTTAGTGAATTTTGAATTTTTGTTATTCTACAATATTTTAATCCAAAGATGTGATGCCCGTAGGGGTCACCATTTCTCTGGTCGGCAGTGTCCGCAAAAGTCCGCAAAACATAGAGCAAGAGCCAAGAAAACGGCGAAACCCTGCGGGGCTCGTCCGTTGCGGGTCGTTGACATCCGTACCGATTCAGGGGTATAATTTTAGCCAGATACCCCTACGATGGAGAGAGATACCCCTAATGTCACTTTCTGATGCGAAAGTACGTAATGCAAAGGCTAAGTCAAAGCCATACAAGCTGACAGATGGAGAAGGGCTGTTCCTTCTGGTTACAGCCTCCGGCAGCAAATACTGGCGGTTTAAGTATTACTTCGGAGGAAAGGAAAAGCTGCTGGCTCTTGGCGTTTATCCTGAAGTCAGCTTGATTGATGCGCGTGAACGCCGTTTACAAGCTCGCAAGGCGCTAGCCGCCGGAAATGATCCAGGAGAGGTTAAACGGGAAAACAAACGGCTGACTGTCCTCAACAGTGAGCACGCTTTTGAACCCATCGCCCGCGAGTGGTTTGCACAGCGAAAGCACGAATGGGCGGAGGGAACCGCCAAGATCATCCTCAAGCGCCTTGAAACACATGTTTTTCCAAAATTGGGCAAGCGTGCCATCAAGGAGATTACGGCTCCCGATGTCCTTGCCATGCTGCGCGTTGTTGAGGGTGGCGGTGCCTTGGATACTGCAAAGCGCCTGATGCAGATGTGCGGGCAGATATTCATGTATGCCATCGCTACGGGACGCGCCGAACGAAACCCGGTTCCAGATTTGCGCGGTGCTCTGAAAACTCCGGTCACGAAGCATCATGCTTACCTGAGAGCCGCTGAACTGCCCGAATTCCTTGGAAAACTCGAAGACTACGACGGCGCGGTTGTGACCAAGCTGGCCCTTCGCCTCCTACTGCTCACCTTTGTTCGCACGACTGAGCTTCGTGCAGCACAGTGGGTGGAGTTCGATTTAGACAAAGCCGAGTGGCGTATTCCTGCCGTGCGCATGAAGATGAAAGAGGAGCACATCGTTCCGCTTTCAAGTCAGGCCGTTGCTGTGTTTCGCGAATTGCAGAATCACACCGGCAACAGGCAGCACGTTTTCCCAAATCAACAAAATCCGCTTTCCTTCATGAGCGAGAACACCATGCTCTATGCGCTGTATCGCATGGGCTATCATTCTCGCACGACAGGGCATGGATTCCGCAGCACTGCCAGCACGATCCTCAATGAAAACGGATTCATGCCTGATGTCATCGAGCGTCAGCTTGCGCACTGCGAACGAAACCAAGTGCGTGCGGCTTACAATCACGCCCAATACTTGCCAGAACGCCGGAAGATGATGCAATGGTGGGCTGACTACTTGGATGGCATAGCTACGAAGTCACCATCAAAGAAATGAACAGTGCTGGGCATCGCTGGCAGGCGTTCTCTTGCCCCGCCTTTTCGGGGTGACGCTGAGAATGTTTAGCCAGACGCAAGTGCGTTCAAGGCTGCTCGCTTCCGCGCTTTGCTTGTGCATCTTCGCCCCGTAGGCGCTGAGCGGCCTTTCCCGTCCCTCGCTGAACCTGGCCCTTTTCCTCGCTCACGTCACGCCGATTAAGGCGGACAGAAGCAAGGAGAACACCATGACCATCAACGATTTTGCACTGCTCATCAGTTCAATCGCTCAATTGATCGCTTCGTGTGTTGCAGTAGTCAGCGCCAAGCATCGCAAACGCTAGTCGTGCGGGCGCTCGGCTTCTTGCTGGGCGCTCTTACCTGCCGCCAAACGGCTTATCACCCAAAAGGACACCCATAAACACCCATACACATCTATGGCGTTGGCAGTTTGACGAGCGCTTGTTCTGCTGATGAGAGCGGGTTTTCGAACGACAAGGGAATGAACTTTACAGCACAGTGCCCGTTCCACCGTAGCGGGAGCAACAGCATGCGCGGAGCCCACAGGGTGGGTGGGCGGGCACTTTGTGTCACCTATCAGCCTCCGGCGGCTCTGGCTCACGCCCCGGCGTTTTGCCAGGAGCGGACTTCTTCTGCCTCAATGCCTCTTGTTCCTGCTCCCATTGCTCTCTGACCGCTCCCAGGGCCGTTTGAATGTCCCGCTCCTGCGTGGGGTGCTGCGTTGCTACGGCTTGCCGTAGGTGTGCTCCCAGCTTCTCCAGCTTGGCGGCTGCTTCTGTGCTTTGGTCGGCCATATCAGGACATGAGGGATTGCGCTTCGCTCAGGCAGCGCGTGATTTTCATTCGGGCGTTATCGTATTGGATATTGTGCTCGGCGGCGATCTCGCCGTAGTCGAGTCCGATCACATAATGCTTCCAAAGGAACTCGAAGCAACCCGGCTTGGCCTTGCGGAGCAGTCCAACGGCATATTCCAGGTCGTGTCTTTCCTGGGCAGGAATACCGGAACTCGGCTGCGCCGATTCGATCATCTGCAAAAGGTCGTCCGGTGGCATGATCTCCAAGCGGTTGCCCTCCTCCTTTCGGAAGTAGTCGCTAGTTTTGTTGCGGGCGATGCGATAGCACCACGCCCAAAACGCATTCTTGGTATCGCCCTCGAACTTTTTGAGACTCGCGGCAATGCCCTTGAGGGTTTCTTGAAGCACATCGTCTGCGGCATGATGGGGCACGGCGCTAAACACAAAAAAGCGCAGCTCCGGTACAATCATCCGAAACAGGGCATCGGCCAGACTCAAACGCTGGTCGAGTGCTCCTGTCAGGCGATAGGTGCGAACAAGTTTCATGAGATCATCCATTGAGAGGCGGCATGATACGGGTGGCCGTCTGGTCGGCCAAAGATTTTTTGGCGGGAAAATGTTCGGTTTCGGGGCTGAGCACGGACTGAACAGCAAATGGAAATGCTCGCCTCAAATTCAGACCCCTTGATTCTGGCCCAAGCCATTGCCGCGCTGCCTGCCTTGGTCAGGCGTGTGACCACGCTGGAGGCGGAAATTGCCGCGCTGCGGAAGGCGGCAAGACCATCTGGCAAGAAGTGCCTTTCGCTCAAAGAAAGCGCCGAGATTCTCGGCGTATCTGAAAAGACGGTGAGCCGGTTCATTGAGCGCAAGCTCTTGCGTCGTAGCCCTCTGACTGCACTGGTTAGGATTCCAAGAGAAGATGTAGAAGCCTTGGCAATGACTACGATTTAAGCTTTGAGAGCTGTTCCTGCTCATAGGCGTTGTCCGAATCCGAGATGACCCAAGCATAGGTGCGGCGGATCAGGACGCCATTGTCCCTATGCCCCTGCCATTTTGCGATTGCCTCCGCTGCCACTCCCTTGCGGAGAAACCATGTGATGCGTGCCTTGCGGAAATCAATCGGCGAGTAGGCCGGGAATTCCAGGCGATTGCAGGCGTTATAAAGCGCCTGCTTGGGCGACAGGATCGAAAAGATCGCCCCCGAGGCTGGCGTGCCTTGCCGCTCGTGCAAATCGAGGAGAAAGGGCTTCAAATGGTCGTAGATCGGCACGCGAAAATATGCGCCGGTCTTCTGGCGCTTCACCTCGATGTAGCCAGCCTGCCAGTTCACCTTCTGCCAATCTGCATACACGCATTCCGCTGTTCCGAGTGCTGCCTTGTGCATGAACTCCAGCATGTCCGCCGACCGTTCTGCCGTGTCGGAAAACGGGCGGCTGCGAACATGGTCACAAATCGCCTGGCACTGTTCCACGGTGGGAACCTGCGCGGGAGCGCGGTTCGCCTTCTTGCGGCGAATGGATTTGGGAACCTTGTCATAAGGGCTTTCGGAAATGTCGCCATCATGCAAAGCCAGCTCGAATGCGTTCTTCACAATGCGGCTCATGTCATTGTAAGCGAGTGCGCCGAGCTTTTTGGAACGCCTGCCCAAAAAGTCTGACACCTCAGACGGCTTGATTGATTCAATCGGCTTTTTCAGGAACTCCGGGTAATCCATCTCAAAGCCGCGCCGGACCCAATCCATTTTGTCCTGTGTCGCTTCGCTCTTTCCCTTGAGTGAGTCTTTGAGCTTCTGGAGCAAATCGCCGAACGGCATTTGTGCGTTTGCGGGCGGCGGGTTCTCCAGCTTTTCCACCCATGCCTTAAATGCCTTTTCCGCCCACTTGCGGTCTGAGATGTTCTGCCCTTCCGGCGTGGTCAGCGCGACCACCTTTTTAACGCCACGGATTTTCTTCTTGCCGTAGTAGCTGCCGTTTTCGTGGCGATAGAGACCGGGGAAGCCTGGGATTTTTGAAAGGCTTTGGAGGGTGGATTTAGGGGCAACAGAATCCTTCGTCTTCATGGGCAAAGGTAGCGGGGCAACAATCGGGGGCAACAATTATTTTATGCACCACGTAAATTCATGGTTTTACCTGCGTAAGTGATGAATTAAAGCGCATGTCGAGCAATTCGTTTACACCGAGTTGGTCGGGGGTTCGAATCCCTCTCCGTGTACCATCGCCGGCCTCTCGCGGGACCGAGTCTCGATGCAGGGACGCCATGTCGTTTGCGGCAAGCTCGCCGCATCGATCATCGTTTGCAGCCTCCATGCTCCGGTTTCTCACCCTGTCCCTCGGCCTCGCCCTCAGCCTCACGGCCGCCGCCCCGCCTAACATCGTTTTCTTCCTCGTCGATGACCTCGGTCAGCGCGACCTCGGCTGCTACGGCAGCACCTTTTACGAGACGCCGAACGTGGACCGCCTGGCCCGTGAGGGCGCCCTTTTCACCAATGCCTACGCCGCATGCCCGGTCTGTTCGCCCACCCGTGCCGCCGTGCAGACCGGACGCTGGCCGCAGCGCACCGGCATCACCGATTATATCGGCGCTCCGCTGCAGCCCGCACTGTGGAAACGCAACACGCGCCTGCTGCCAGCCCCCTACCAGGACCGCCTCGCCCATGAGGAGGTGACCCTGGCCGAGCTTCTCAAGGGCGCTGGCTACGCCACCTTCTTCGCCGGTAAATGGCACCTTGGCCCGGAGGGCTTCTGGCCGGAGGATCAAGGCTACGATTTCAACCTCGGAGGCGTGGATCGCGGCGGCCCCTATGGACGCGGCAAATACTTCACGCCCTACGACAACCCCCGCCTGCCCGACGGCCCGCCCGGAGAGCACCTGCCGGACCGTCTCGCCACGGAAGCCTGCAAGTTCATCGAATCCACGCGCAACAGCCCCTTCTTCGCCTTCTTCTCCTTCTACGATGTTCACACACCGCTCCAGGCCCGGCCGGACCTTCAGGCCAAGTATGAGGCCAAGCGTGAAAAGCTTGGCTTGTCCGCCCAGTGGGGCCGCGAGGAACCCCGCGATGTGCGACTCGTCCAGGAGCACGCCGTTTATGCAGGCATGGTCGAAGCCATGGACCAGGCAGTCGGCAAGGTGCTCGCCAAGCTGGATGAACTGAAGCTGGCGGACAACACGCTGGTCCTGTTCACCTCCGACAATGGTGGCCTGAGCACCAGCGAAGGATCCCCCACCTCCAACCTACCACTGCGCGGCGGCAAGGGCTGGCTTTACGAAGGCGGCGTCCGAGAACCGCTGCTGATCCGCTGGCCCGCCGTGGTCAAGGCCGGCCAGAAGCTCGACACCCCGGTTTGCAGCGTGGACTACTTCGCCACCTTCAAGGACCTGGCCTCCGCAGCAACAACGGCCAAGACCGATGGTCGCAGCCTCCGGCCCGTCCTCGAAGGCACCGGCTCCCTGCCCGCTGACCGGCCGCTTTTCTGGCATTACCCGCATTACGGCAACCAGGGCGGCGCGCCCGGGACCGCCATCCGCAAGGGCGACTGGAAACTGATCGTCTGGCTTGAAAAACCCGACGCCCCGGAGCTCTACAACCTCGCCCAGGACCTCGGGGAGAGCCGTAATCTCGCCCCCCAGGAGCCCGGCAGGGTTCGGCAGCTGCGCGCCGAACTGGAAGCATGGCAAAAGGACGTGGGCGCGCTGATGCCCTCCGCGAACCCCGCCTTTGACCCCGCACAGCCCGACGGACGATCCGCCCCGGCGGCAGGAAAGGCCGGGCAGCGCCCGAAAAAGAAGGCGGACGGCAAGGCCAGGCCCTGAGATTTCACGCCCTGCATTTCCCGTTGCAGGAAAGGACTCGCGTGCCACTGTCGCGGCCCCTTTCCCCCAACCCCATGGCCCTCATCGTCCAGAAATATGGCGGCACCTCCGTCGGCAACCCCGAGCGCATCCGCAACTGCGCACGCCGCATCCTGGAAACCCAGCGCGCTGGAAACCAGGTCGTCGCCGTGGTTTCCGCCATGTCCGGCGTGACCGACAGCCTCATCAAGCTGGCCCGTGAGGTCTCCCCGGAGCAGGATCCCAGCGAACGCGAGATGGACGTACTGCTTGCCACGGGCGAGCAGACCACCATCGCCCTCACCGCCATGGCCATCAACGCCCTCGGCGGCAAGGCCGTCTCCCTCACCGGCGCCCAGGCCGGCATCTCCACCGACCGCGTCCACACCAAGGCACGAATCGTCAACATCACCCCGGACGCCGTCCGCAAGATGCTCGACGAAGGCAACATCGTCATGCTCGCCGGCTTCCAGGGCGAAACCGCCAGCGGTGAAATCACCACCCTCGGCCGCGGCGGCAGCGACCTCACCGCCATCGCCATGGCCGCCGCCATCAAGGCTGACATCTGCCAGATCTACACCGACGTCGACGGCGTCTACACCTGTGATCCTCGCGTGGTCAAGACCGCCACCAAGATCCAGGAGATCAGCTATGACGAAATGCTCGAGATGGCCTCCAGCGGCAGCAAGGTCATGCAGAGCCGCAGCGTCGAGTTCGCCAAGAAGTTCGGCGTCCGTTTCGAAGTCCGCAACAGCATGAACCAAAACCCCGGCACCATCGTGAAAGAAGAAACCCCCGGCATGGAATCCGTCGTCGTCCGCGGCGTCAGCCTCGAACGCAATCAGGCCAAGGTCACCATCGACGACGTGCCCGACCGCCCCGGCATCTCCTCCGCCATCTTCGGTGCCATCGCCGGCGCCAACATCATGGTGGACATGATCGTCCAGAACGTCTCCACCGACGGCGAGACCGACATCAGCTTCACCCTCAGCGCCGCCGACCTGCCGAAGGCAGAGTCCGCCCTCAAGGCCATCCTTCCCAGCCTTGGCGACAAGGTCACCCTGCGCACCGAAAGCGGCATCGCCAAGCTCAGCGTCGTCGGCATCGGCATGCGCAGCCACAGCGGCGTCGCCGCCAAGATGTTCAAGGCTCTCGCCGACGTCAGCGTGAACATCCTCATGATCTCCACCAGCGAGATCAAGACCGCCGTCATCGTCCAGGAATCCGACATCGAAACCGCCGCCCGCGCCGTTCACACGGCCTTTGGCCTCGACGCCGCATGAGGCTGCTGATCCAGGGTTCGTCAGGCAACGCCCCCCGCGTCGGCGACGGAGCGCGAATTTCCAAATCCGCAGCAAGCTGCTTCGCTCAAGCAGAACGGAATTCGCTCGCATCCGATGAAGCTACGGGCTGGAACCGCCGCCTGAAGAACCGCTGCGAAGCCGGAACTTCGAGCCCCAAGGTGTGCCTTTGATTCAGGTCTGACGCTCATTTCCTCCCGGTTCCTCGCAAGCCCGTCGGGTTTCCCCCGTTTCATGCGCCCCATGAAACCTCTCGCCCTTGTTCTCCTGGCCTTGGTGCCAGCCGCTCCGGCCGCCGATCTCAAGCCTATGATGGCCGTGCCCGACCAGGTCGTGCTAGAGGACGACTTCTCCAAGCCCGGACCGCTGAACAAGCAGCAGTGGACGCCTCGCCAGGGCACGCAGTGGAAGATCGAGGATGGAGTCCTGCATGGCAGTCCCTCAACCCCTGAATATCAGGCCAAAAAAAAGGATCACAAAGGGTATGAACCGCGCATCTCCTCCCCGGCCACACCGGCCCAGTTCGTCGCCCGGTTTTCCGTGCGCTTTTCCGGCGGCAGGGAGACGGCCGTTGTCCCCTTCATCGAATTCGGCCACCACGTCTGCAGGCTTCACCTCACCAAGGACGGCACCGAAGTCCTTGCCGATGGCGAGTCGGTGAAGGTCGCCGAGTCCAAGGAGCTGAAATACGAGCCCGGCCGTTGGTATCACGTCCTGGCCGAACTGAAGGGCGAGGAGGTTGTCATCCAGTTCGAGGGCGGCCCGGTCCTACACGCCAGCCATCCCTGCTTTGCCAAACCCGCGCCGGGCGGAGGCGGCGGCCTCGGTTTTGCCGGTCCCAAGGACGGCGCCGCTGAACTCGACCATGTGACCCTTTGGTCCATCAAGCCCGAGCCGCAGCCCGGCTGGACTGCGAAACGCGACACCCTGCCCCGCTTCACCCACATTCAGGCCGCCACGAAGAAAAAGGACAACTAACCAGTTTTATGCCCATGCAAACCCGCCGCCGCTTCCTGCAGACCAGCGCCCTCGGAGGACTCTCCGTCCCCGGCCTTCTGCGGGCCCGAAACTCAAGGCAGAAAATCCGTGTCGCCTGCGTCGGCATCGGCCAGATGGGCGGGGGTGCCGTGCAGGCCTCGCTTCAGGAGGAGATCGTCGCCTTCTGTGATGTGGATTGGCGCGACCTCGGCCCGCGCAGCGCCGGAGGGCTGGCGCAGAAGCATGCCAGGGTGCCGCGCTTCACCGACTTCCGAGAGATGCTCGACAAGAAGGGGTCCGAGATCGACGCCGTGCTCGTCTCCACGCCTGACCACACACACTTCGCCATCGCCATGGCCGCCCTGGAGGCCGGGAAGCATCTCTTTGTGCAGAAGCCGCTGGCACATAACATCTGGCAGGTCCGCACCCTTCAGAAGGCCGCGAAAAAATATGGCGTGCAGACGGTCATGGGCAACCAGGGTCACTGTTGGGAAGGCATCCGCCTGGTGCGTGAATGGTTCGAGGCCGGAGTGCTCGGGGAGGTGCGTGAAGTTCACTGCTGGACCGACCGTCCCTTCGGCCATGCCGGATTCCTCGATCCGCAGCCCACGGTTGCGCCCTCTTCGGAACCCGTTCCTGAAGGCGTGAACTGGGACCTCTGGCAGGGCCCCGTGGCAGCACGCGACTACTCCGCCCAATACCTGCCACAGCGCTGGCGCGGCTGGTGGGACTATGGCTGCGGCGGCCTGGGCGACATCGGCTGCCACTGCCTCGACGCCCCTTTCTGGGCGCTGCAGCTCGGCATGCCGGAGAAGGTGGAGGTGCTCCGGCAGAAGCCCGGCGTCTTGAAAACCTACACCGCCCCGCAGTCGCACATCGTCTTTCGCTTTGCCGCCCGTGGCAGTCTCCCCGCCGTGCAGATTCACTGGTATGAAGGCGGTCTCAAGCCCGAGCCTCTGCCCGGCATGACCAAGGAACTGCCAACCAACGGCATGATCATGAAAGGCAGCCGGGAGACGCTTTTCTCCGACGGCATGCGTGTGCAGAGCCCTCAGCTCTGGCCGCGTGAACGCATGACGCCTCTGGTGGAGGTCCTGCGCCGCAGGCCCCTGCCCCGCTCCAAGGCCGGGGAACCCATCGGCGAACTCTTCTCCGCAATCCGCGGCGAAATCCCTCATGCAGGATCCCACTTCGACTACGCCTGCCCGCTGACCGAGCTGGTGAATGTCGGCGTGCTCGCCATCCGCAGCGGCAAAACGATCGAATGGGACAGCGCCGCCATGAAGGTGAAAAACGGCCCTGAGTTTGACGCCTGGATCAAGGAGCCCGTGCGTGATGGCTGGAGCTACGGCGAAGACCTCTGGAAGGCATGACACCCATGCTGCGACGGATCACCCTCCTGCTGCTCCTCTGGACCCTGTCCCAGGCCGCCTCCGGGGCACGGCCTAACGTCTTGTTCATCGCCATTGACGACCTGGCGAACGCCCTCGGCTGCCAGGGGGCCCCAGGCGCCCACACGCCCCACATGGACCACCTCGCCAGAGAAGGCGTGCGATTTGACCGCGCCTACAACCAGATCCCGCTCTGCAATCCCAGCCGAGCCTCAGTCCTCACGGGTCAGCGTCCCGACATCACTCAGGTTTATGACCTGGAGCGCCATTTCCGCGAAACACTGCCGGATGGAGTCACCCTGCCGCAGTTGTTCCATCAGAACGGCTGGTTCACCGCCCGGATTGGCAAGATCTACCACTATGACGTCCCCAAGGGCATCGGCACCAACGGCCTGGATGACGCCCCTTCGTGGCAGCTCGTGATCAATCCCAGGGGCCGCGATGTGACGGACGAGGCGCTCATCACCAATCCCACGCCGCAGAAGCCGGTCAGCGCCGCGCTGAGCTGGCTGGCCGCCGATGGCGGCGATGAGGAGCAGACCGACGGCAGGGTGGCCACCGAGGCCATCCGGCTCATGGAGAAGCACCGCGACGAACCCTTCTTCCTCGGCGTGGGGTTCTTTCGTCCCCACACCCCCTTCGTCGCCCCGAGGCGCTACTTTGACCTGCATCCGCTGGAATCCATCCACCTTCCTGAAACACCGGCGGACGATCGTCAGGACATCCCCGTCGCCGCCTTTGCCCACAACAACCCCACGCCACACTACGGCCTGGATGAACTCACCTGCCGGAAGGCGCTGCAGGCCTATCGCGCCAGCGTCTCGTTCGTCGACGCCCAGGTCGGCAGGCTGCTGGAAGCCCTGGACCGGCTGGGCCTCGCCCAACAAACTTTGGTCGTGCTCTGGAGCGACCACGGCTACCACCTCGGCGAACACGGCGGCGTCTGGCAGAAGCGCACCCTGTTTGAGGAAAGCGCCCGCGCTCCGCTCATCATCCGTGCACCCGGCCTGGCGGGCAACGGCCGAGCCTGCACCCGGCTCGTTGAGTTCGTGGACATCTACCCCACCCTTGCCGACCTCGCCTCCATCCGCCCGCCGAAAGGCCTGGACGGCCGCAGCCTGCGCCCGCTTCTGGAAAACCCGGAACGAGAGTGGGACGGAGCCGCCATCACCCAGATTCTCCGCCCTGCGGACAGCCGCCTTCCTGAACCCGTCATGGGCCGCAGCATCCGCACCGAGCGCTGGCGGTTCACGGAGTGGAATGGCGGAAAGGCCGGGCTCGAGCTTTACGATCATCAGCATGACCCGCATGAGTTTCACAACCTCGCCCTACAGCCGAATCAGGAGGCCGCGGAGGCGATGAAAATGCTTCGCCTCAGGCTGAACCAGGCCGCACGCGCCCTGCCTCCCGCCACACCCGTCGATCCCAAACGCCTCTAAGCCTCCCCCATGCTTCGTCGCCTGACCTACATCGCCTTCTTCGCAGCCTGCATCAACCGGGCCGCTGCAGAAGCACCCGCCGCCTTTCTCGACAAGCACTGCACCGAGTGCCATGACGCCGACGTGAAAAAGGGCGGGCTCGACCTGACAGACCTGGCCTTCGACCTGAAGGATCCCGCCCGCTTCAAGACCTGGCAGCAGGTCTTCGAACGCGTGCGCGACGGCGAGATGCCGCCCAAAAGGAAGCCACAGCCTGAACAGGCCGTGAAGGATGCCTTTCTCGCCTCCCTCAAGGCCCCGCTGCTCAAGGCGGACGCCGAGGACATCGCAGCCAGCGGCCGTGTCCGCAGCCGCCGGCTCACCCGGGTGGAATACGAGCACACGCTGCATGACCTGCTTGGCATCGACATTCCGCTGAAGTCGCTGCTGCCTGAAGACCGGCCCTCGCACGGATTTGAAACCGTGGCCGACGGCCAGCAGCTCTCCCATCACCAGCTCGCCCGATATCTCGACGTGGCGGACCAGGCCCTCGGAAACGCCTTCAAGCGCGCGCTGGAGGGCGACGCAAGCTACTCGAAGCATCACACGCCCGAGATGCTCATCAAGAACCGGGGCGGCAACTACCGCGGCCCCGAGCTGCGCAACGGCGAAAGCATCACCTGGCCCATCACTCTGCAGTTCTTCGGCCGCACGCCCACCTGGGTGCCGGAAAGTGGCTGGTATCGCATCACCCTGCGCGGCGTCCGCGGCATCAACCCGACGTCTGACGGCGCTGTCTGGGGCACGTTGCGCTCGGGCGTCTGCGAATCCAACGCACCGCTGCTTCACATGATCGGCCTGGTCGAGGCGACCCCGGCACCGCGTGACCTGACCTTTGAGGCCTGGGTCGAGGAGGGCCATCGGCTTGAGCTTCGACCGAACGACGGCACGCACCGGAAGGCGCCCACCGGGGCCAGGGGCGGCAACGTGTCCTTTGCGGGGAGAAACCTCGAAAAGGAAGGTTATTCCGGCATCGCTCACAAGGGCGTCGACATCAGGCGCATCCATCCGGTGGCGGACCGCCTGGGCGTTCAGAAAAAATTGTTCGGCGACGAAGGCCTGGAGGCGCTGAAGCCGGAGAACCTCGGCAGGCTCGTCACACGCTTTGCCAGACGGGCGTTCCGACGCCCTGTGACTGAGGAGCAGACGGCCCCCTACCGCGGCATCGCCGGCAAAGCCCTGGCCGGTGGCGCCAGCGTGCCGGAAGCCCTGCGCTCGGCCTGTCGTGCGATCCTCTGCTCACCCCGTTTTCTCACCTTCATCGAGGCGCCTGGTCCGCTGGACGACCACGCCATCGCCTCACGGCTCAGCCGCGCCCTCTGGTGCTCCATGCCGGACACCGAGCTCATCCGCCTCGCCGACGAAGGCAGGCTCAAGGATCCCGCCGTCCTTGCCGCACAGTTCGAGCGCATGCTCGACCATGAGAAGTCGCGCCGCTTCATCATCAGCTACACCGACCAGTGGCTGAAGCTGAACCAGATCGACTTCACCACGCCTGACACGCGCCTGTTTCGTGACTTCGACCCCGTCGTCCAGGAGTCGATGCTTCAGGAGACGCGAACCTATTTTGCCGAAATGCTGCGGGGGGACATGGATGTCACGCACCTGGTCGGCTCCGGCTTTGCCTTCCTCAACGGCAGGCTGGCCAGGCATTACCGGATCAGCCCGGGGCTGAAGCCGGGCGACGGGCTGCAGAAGGTTTCACTCAAGCCCGAGGACCGCCGGGGCGGCCTGGTGACCCAGGGTGCGGTGCTCAAGGTCACCGCCGACGGCACCAGCACCTCGCCAGTGGTTCGCGGCGTGTTCATCAACGAGCGAATCCTTGGCAGCCACATTCCTCCTCCGCCGCCGGGAGTGCCCGCCATCGAGCCTGACATCCGCGGCGCCACCAGCATCCGTGACCAGCTCGACAGGCACCGCAGCAACGAAAGCTGCTCCAGCTGCCATCAGACCATCGACCCGCCGGGTTTCGCGCTGGAAAATTATGACCCCGTCGGCATCTGGCGCAAAGGCTACGGCAGGGACGGACGGGGCGCCGGCGTCGATCCCTCAGGAACCACGCCCGAAGGAGAGGCCTTTGCCGACCTGGCGGGCTGGCAGCAGGTCTATGTGAAACGACCCTCACAGCTGGCACGGGGCTTTGCCTCGCACTTCCTCACCTATGCCACAGGGGCGCCGCCACGCTTCAGCGATGAGGCAGGACTGGACAGGATCGCGGCGAAGGCAGCCGGCCTGCGGTCTATCCTGCGCGAGGTCATCCTCAGCGAAGCCTTCCGCCACAAATGAGGGACCGGCGGCCGGTCAGGACCGCCTCCTGACCTGGATGCGCTTGAACCTGGCGTTGCCGTCCAGGCTGATGCTCTGCACCTCGGGATCATCGACGAACAAATTATGGATGATGCGCCGGTGGTAGCTGTTCATCGCGGGCAGCGTCTCGGACCGGCCGGTCAGGCGCACGCGTTCGGCCATGGTCTTCGCCTCCTGCACCATCCGGTCCTCCTTCATCGTCCGGTAGAAGTCCACGTCCACCCGGATCCTGGGTGCGTCCGGCAGATGCCGCTGAAGCACGCGGTTCACGAGGTACTGGATGTCCTCCATGGTCGCGCCATGCCTGCCGATCAGCAGCGAACCGTCCTCCGTCTGCACCTGGAGCGTCGGTCCTTCGGGCCCGTCCTCCTGGTTGATCTTCACGGCAAAGCCGAGATAGCCGAGCATGGTGTCAAGGATGTGGCTGGCGTGGTCAAGCGGCGTCATGCGGCCACGCTAGTCCGCGAGCGCGCCGGGGCAAATGCGAATTGTCCGGCCATGACGGTGCTTGCGAACCCCCGCCGGGTGTTCTTACCTCCGGCCATGCGCCGCGCCATCTACCCAGGGAGCTTCGACCCCATCACCAACGGACACCTGGACGTCATCCAGCGCGCCGCCGGGCTCTTTGACGAACTTGTGGTTGCCGTGGCCAGGGACAACGCCAAGCAGAGCCTGTTCTCGCTGGATGAGCGCGTCGAGCTGCTGCGCACCGCCACCGCCCACCTGTCCAACCTGCGCGTGCTGCCCTTCGAGGGCCTGCTGGTCGACTTCGCCCGCGAACAGCAGGCCGTCGCCCTCGTGCGCGGCCTGCGAGCCGTCAGCGACTTTGAGTTCGAGTTTCAGCTCGCCCTCATGAACCGCAAGCTGGAGCCCAACCTGGAGACGCTCTTCCTCATGCCCCGCGAGGAACTGACCTACATCAGCAGCCGCCTGGTGAAGGAAATCGCCCGCCTGGGAGGCAACGTGAACCAGTTTGTCCCGCCTCATGTGGTGACCGCCCTGAAGGAGAAGCACGCCAGGACCTGAGCCTCCGTCTCAGCCGCCCTGCTCCTCCCATCGCGCCAGAAGCCAGAGCACGTCGGCCAGGCGGTTGAGGAACCTCTGTACGTTTTTGTTAGGCACTTCCTGGCCCGTTCCCGTCAGGTCCACCACAAGCCGCTCAGCCCGGCGGCAGGCCACCCGCGCCAGGTCAGCATGGGCGCCGCTCATCACGCCGGCCTCGCCAGGCAGCGCCCAGCCCTTGAACTTCAGGGCGCCTCCAGCCTCCAGCCGCGCCACCCATTCATCCAGCCAGGCCACCTTGTCCGAGCCGAACGCGGCATGCGTCGCCGCGTATCTCGCCTCCTCTCCGGGAGGGGTCGCCAGCTCCCCCATCAGGGTGATGAGCCAGGGCTGCACCGTCTGGACAACCTCCCGCGTTTCAGGCCGGAGCGCGCTGATCCTCAGCGGCCCCAGGGCGGCGTTCAACTCATCCACGGATCCCAGGGCGTGAACACGGGGGTGGGACTTGGCAAGGCGGCAGCCGAAGAGGAGGTCGGTCTCCCCTTCGTCCCCGCGACGGGTGGCGATGGACATGCCTGACCTTACGCATTCCTGGGAATCCAGGCCTTGTTTCTGCTGAATTTTTTCTTCCCAAAGCCGATTCCATCCCCCTAGACTGCATCCGCCGCCGGGGACGCTTCTCTTATGAAATCACTGACCGCCATCTGCTGTGCCGTCGTCCTGAGCACCTCCATGTCCCGCGAATGCCGGGCGGATGTCGCTGAAACCATCCATGTCGCGGAACGCCCCAGGGTGGCGCTTTACGCCGAGGAGGTCATCATCGACGGCAAGCCGCGGCCCGAACTTGCCCGGGCGCTTGCCGACAATCTCGGAACCGCCCTGCTCAGGCGCGGCCAGGTCCGCCTGTTCAGCCTGGAAAACGCCGCCAGCCAGGACGCCACCGGCATGCTGGCCTCCGCCAATCCGGCCGTCGGAGCCCTGAGGCTCAACCGGCTGATCGACCAGGGCCTGGATTACATCGTGACCTTCAGCCTCATCGGCATCAACGGACACCATGTCATGACCGTCAAAAAGCTGCGCGCCAGAACCCACGAAGTCCTGGAATCGCGCCAGTTCACCATGGTGGGCCGTGAAACCGGGGCCATGCGCCTCACCGCCCAGATCCTGGATGTCGTGGACCCCATCCCCTATGGCAGAGGCAGGGTCTTCCCACGTTCGCAATCCCCCGCCCAGTACCTGGCAGCACCGCAGCCCGAGTCACCGCCGGTTGTCATCGCACGCGCCCTTCCGGCAGGACGGCCCGTGGTGGGCGCCGAATCCTCCAGCTATGACCCCTGGAGGCAGAACCTTGCCCAGCCCTACGATCTCACACGCGTTCCCAAGGCCCTTGTCTACCGTCAGCTCGGCACCATCAACCATGTCGACACCACCTGGAGGTTCTGCGTCATCGACCCCGTGCATGGCACGGTTTTCCATGACAGCGACCCCATGCACATCCTGTGGGAGGAGGGCGATGTCTATGCCAACCTGCGTGTCTGCGCCGTGGAGCGCGGCGGCGTGGTGCTCGACCTCGGCCACACCCCGGGCCATCATCCCATCTTCAAGGGCGACAAGGTCTATGGCTGGGCGCCGCCCCTGGCGCGTTGAAGACATGGGGCGATGATCAGGCTGCCAGGGTTTCGTGGAGCTTGCCTCCGCCGCCAGATTCATGGTAAACCGCGCTATTCATGAATCCCCCCCTCCGGATTTCGTTGTCATTGCTTGTCCTTCTCAGCCTGGCAGGATCAGGCCTGCATGGAGCAACCCGCAGCTGGAAGAACAGCAGCGGACGCGTGGTCGAGGCTGAATACGTCGGCATGAAGGGCGACAGCGTGCTGCTGAAGCTCACCAGCGGACAAACCGTCCCCTATCCTCTCACCCAGCTCAGCCCCGAGGATCAGGACTTCATCAAAAGCCTCGCCACAGGCGGGGCAGCGCCTGCGGCTCCGACTGGCGGCAGCCGCATCCCCGTCGATCAGCGCACCTGGCCCGCCTTGGTGGAGGTTCCTGCAAAATCCGTGGAAATCGCCGCCGTCGACGAAAGCCCTGCGGCCAGAAAATTCGTCTATCAGTCCGAGGCCTTCGAATTCACCTCCCAGGCCAGGCTGGCGCCGAGCATGATGAAGGAGGTCGCCCGGACCTTTGAGGCCACCAAATCCCTCGTGGAGGCCCTGCCCTGGGGCATCCTATGCCGCCCCCCGGAAGGCCGCTCACGCTTCCTGGCGGCGCTTTATGAAACCCGTGAGGACTACCTCGCCGCCGGCGGCCCCGAACTGTCCGGCGGCGTTTACAGCTCCGGCGACAAGATCTTCAAGATCCCCTTCCAGAGCCTCGGTCTCAAGCGGCTGGGAAAGACCTACACCCGCGATGACAACTTCAGCAACGGCACCCTCGTGCACGAGATCACCCACCAGCTCATGGATGACTACCTGGCCTTCCTGCCCAAATGGGTGATCGAGGGCACGGCGGAATACACCGAAATGCTGCCTTACAAGGCCGGCGTGTTCCGTGCCTCCGCCCACAAGAACGGCATGAAGGAGGATGCGGACGTCTGGGAAAGGCAGGAGGGTTTTGTCCTTCAGATCGACAGCCTGGAGAAGATGATGACGATGAACCGCGACCAATGGGACGCCGAATGCAGCACCGCCCAGAAAATGCGCGACATGTACCACCGTTCCCAGCTCCTGGTTTACTACTTCTGCCATCTCGACGACGACAGCAGGGGCGCCCGCTTCATCAGGTTCATGGAAGCCGTCCATGGCGAGGTGGCGGCCCTGCGCAGCTTTTTCGCCGACCCCCGCGTCAAGCGCATGGAGGGCGGCCGGTTCTCCTATCCGAGGGACTTTCCGCCTCCTGACATGAAGCCTGAAACCGCCCCCTTCAAGCATCTCGGCATCCTCATCGCCGAACGTCCCTGGCCCAGGCTGGCCCAGGAGATCGTCGACGGCTACAAGGGCATCGGCGTGAAAGTCTCCGTCAGGTGAATCAACAAGGACGAACAGCGCGTTGCATGTGGCTGATCGTAACGTAAAGCAGGACGAATGATTCAAAGAGAGCTGCCCATGCACACCACCCCAGACCTGCCGGAGGAACTCCAGCCGGCGGCCCGGGCGCTGATGGATGCGGTGGCCGCTCAGCAGCCCCTTGACCGCGTCTTTGCCGACTTCTGCGCCAAGGCTTACATCAAGCCCGACTGGGCCGGCCCGGCGAGCGAATTCCTGACCGTCCAGTTTGAAGGCCGTGAGGCCGAGCTCGCCGCCATGACGCGCGTGCCGGATCTCATCATCGAACTGGCCAGCGGACACCAGACCCTGACCTCTGTGGTGGCGTTCGAATGGGCGGCTGCCGCAGACTCCGCCCGCATGTCCAAGCTGGCCGAAGCCCTCGCCGCCACGCATTCCAGCATGCACAATCCCGAGGCCGTGCATCTGATGCTCGCCCTCGCGACATCCCTGGCCATCACCCGCTACCCGCGTGCCGAGCAGATGCTGGCACTCGCCGAACCTCAGGCGACCGAGGAACACCAGGAAAGCCTCCAAGAGGCCCGTCAATGGCTGGCCGCAGGCCGCGTCCTGCGCGGCTCCAACCAGGACATCCGGGATCTCTGGAACCATCGGCTGCGCCGTCGGAAAACCCCCTGGACCTGGAACAGCGACCTTGAAAAAGCGGCCTTGGAGGAGCTGGAACTCCGTCTTCAGCCGGAAATGGAAGGCCTGGACCTCTACAAGGCCATCGTCCCCGCCGAGTGGTGGGCCGAGGCAGGACAACGCGCCGCCGAACGGGCAGTTGCTGAAGCTGAACCCCAGCCTGCCAGGCCCCGTTCCCCCATCCCGATCGTCGCCCCCGTCCACCACGAAGCCCAGCCATCCCCTCCCTCCGCCAAGGCCGGGCCCCAGCTTCCGCAAAACTACAGGCAGGACCCGCTCTTCATCTTTTTCGCGGGTGGACTCGTCGGAGCCGCGGCTCTTTCCCTGGTCATCTGGATCAGCCCCTTTGAACTGAAACGCAGCCCAAGGGATGCCGGAACGGCACCACCGCCCTCCGCCACGACTGACGCAGGATCAGAGCCCAGCACCGGCTCCACAGCTCAGCCCACCACACCGGCTCCGCCGCCCGAACAAGAGCTCTGGCGCAAGGAGCAGCTCGCCAAAATCCAGTCCAGCGCCGAGACCATCAAACCGCTTTTTGAACGTGCCTCGCAGCAGCCATGGACGGATCTGGAAGCCCTTCTCAGCGGCCAGACCCCCGAACTCCCCAGGGAGGATGCCAGGCTCGCCCAGCTGCTCATCTGGCTGCATCTCGATCCTCCGGACAATCCCGAGCTCCAGGCCAGGCTGCCCGCCCTCCTCGCTGCCGTCCGTCCGGACAGCGACACCCTGGAGCTCTGGGAAAACCTCGCCTATAAAGGCGCCCCGATGGAACAGGTCATCCGCAACGCCGCACGCCGGCAGATCTACGACAATCCCGGCGCCTGGTCGGCCAGCCAGAAGGAATGGCTCAACCGGCTTGGCTGGGCTCCACCTCCCTGATTTCATCCGGCTCTCGCATGAAGAGCAGCCGCAGACTGTTCAGGCAGACGACCACCGTGCTGCCCTCATGCGTCAGCACCCCCAGGGTCAACGGCACAAGGCCGAACAAGGAGGCCAGGGCCATGACACCGACGGACCCAAGGGAGATGGCCAGGTTCTGCCGGATCACCTTGCGGGCACAAAGACTGATGTGCCTGGCCGAAAGCAGCTTTTCAATCTTGTCCTGCATCAGCACCACATCCGCCTGCTCCAAGGCCGCATCGCTGCCGCGGGCACCCATCGCCAGACTGACATAGGACGCCGCCAGGCTCGGCGCATCATTCACGCCGTCACCCACCATGGCCACCTTGCGCCCCTGTCGGCTCAGCTCCTGAATCGCCGCCACCTTGTCCTCGGGGTGCAACCCGGCGCGCACATCCGCCACCCCCAGGTCCCGGGCCACCTGGATCGCCGCTGCACGACGGTCTCCCGTCAGCATGATCGTCTCCACCTTCTCATCCGCCAGCCTCTTCAACACCGTGCGGCTTCCCGCACGAATCTCATCACGCAGCAGCACCCTGCCCATGACTTGGGCGTTCAAAACCCACACCTCCGTCAGGCCCGGCTGCGCATCCGGCACGTCCTTCAGCCAGCGTGCAAAATCCCCCTGCTCCATCAGCTCGCGCCGGCCGGCGTAGGTGACACCCTCGGCGGTCATCCCACGCAGCCCGAGCCCGGGCAGCGACTGGTATTCCGACAGTTCACCCGGCTCAATTCCCCTGGCCTTGGCGTGGCGGGTGACGGCCCTGGCAATCGGGTGGTTGGAATGCGCATCCAGGGTTACCGCAAGCCTCAGCGCATCATCTTCGCGTCCCGGCGGAAAGCTCTCCACACCCACCACGCGCAGGTTGCCCTCGGTCAGCGTCCCCGTCTTGTCCATCGCCACCGTGTCCACCTCGCCCAGCTTCTCGATGGCAGCCCCTCCTCGAAACAAAATCCCACGCCTTGCCCCCCAGGCGATGGCGGCCAGGATCGCGGAAGGAATGGAAAGCACCAGGGCGCAGGGACTCATCACCACCAGAAGCGTCATCGCCCGGTAGAAAGCGGAATGCAGGTCACGGGAGGATTCAAAGGCCGGCAGGCCGAGACCAAGCCACCAGAACAGGAACATCACCAGCACCAGCAGCAGGGTGGCCAGCGTGTAGTTCGTACCAAATCGATCCGTGAACCGCTGGCTCGGCGCACGCATCTTCTGCGCGTTTTGAATCATGTGGATGATGCGTGCCAGCGCGCTCTGCGTGGCCGGTTTGTCCACCTGTGCCTTCACCAGCCCCCAGAGGTTCAACGTGCCGCCATAGACGCTTGCACCCCTGCCCTTTTCCACCGGCACCGCCTCCCCGGTCAGGGTCGATTCATCCGCCGCCGTCTCCCCCTCCAGCACCGTGGCATCCACCGGAAACAGCTCGGCAGGACGGACCTGGATGACATCCCCGACACGCAGCAGCTTCACCGCCCGCTCCTCCACGCTGCCATCCGGCAGCACCACACGCGCCAGCTTCGGGGCAGCCTTGGTGAGGGCGTTGATCTCACGGTGCGTCCGATGCAGCACATAATGCTCCAGGGCGCCCGAAGTCGAAAACAAGAACAGCAGCAGGGCTCCCTCCTCCCAGGCGCCCACCGCCACGGCGCCCGCCGCCACCGCCAGCATCAGGAAATGCACGTCCAGCCGACGCTCCTTCAGGTTCTCCCACGCATCCCGTGCCGCATCCCAGCCCCCGCTGATCATCGACACACCAAACAGGCCGTGAATCATCCAATGCGGCACCGCTTCCCATTTGCCCAAAGTCCATCCACCCACCAGAGACAGGCCGCAGATGGCAGCCTGCAAGGCCAGGGCACGCCACTCTTCCTCGCTCCGCTGCTCCATTTCCTCGGCCTCCGGCCACTCAAACTCACGCCATTTCCAGAACCGGGGCGCCGTTGGGCAGGCGGGCTTTTCCAGAACCACCCTGCCTTCCTGATGCGACACCTTCAGACCTGTGGCATGATCCCCGGCCAAGGTCACCGGCAGCCCCGCATCCAGACGACGCAGCACCTCGTTCAGCTGGGCCTGAAGCCCCGCCAGGTCCACCGGCCCCAGGGTGGCCAGCTCCACCTGGCGCGAGCCGGCATCCACACGGATGGCCTCCACGCCTCTTTGACTGGACAAAAAGTCCGCCAGCAGATCGATCCATGAGTTTTCTCCGGCATCATGTTCTTCCATTTCATCAAGCATAAGGCAGGCCCGTCAGACCTGCCCAGGGTTTCATGTTGAAATTAAATTCTCTGTTTGCCCGGCCACTTCCCTCCGGCAGACTCCCCCCATGCCTCATCACCGCCTCCCCGCCCTGGCCTGGATCGCCTTTTTTATCCTGGCATCCACGGGCAGAAGCCAGGACTCGACCACCACGTCCGGATCCCTGGACCGCATCCTTCAGGAGGCCGTCCAGCAGCCCGCCTGGCGGTCGGCCAGGCATCAGGTCGAGCGCCTCACCCTCCTCAGGGATGCAGCCCTGCGCAAGGCCGCAGAATCCGATCCCGTCTCTGACCGCTACATCATCACGGCCCTGGCCGGCCCCGTTGACCTGGTGCGCTTCCTGGGACTCGCCCGCATCGTCTGTTCCGGCAAGGACCGCCGGGCCGCGCTGCTGAAGGAATGGCAAAGAGAAAACGGCGCAGGCAGGGCCTCCCCAAAGCCGTTGGACCTCACCCCTGAAGACCTGCCCAGCAACGCCCTGGGCGCCCTCTTTGGTGAGGAACTCAGGCCTCAGCTCCAAAACCTCCAGCACGATGTCGCCCTTGCTTTGCGTGAGTTTTTCAAACCGCTGGAACCGATGCCTGACTCGATCGTCCGCAGCCTGACCTTCGAACGTGCCGTCCTCGGCCTGCCCGCATCTGCCAGCACGGAAGAGCGCAACAAGGTTCATTCCTGGACCACCGCCATGCCCGCTTATCTCATTCCGGCCGTAGCCCCCGAAAAGGCCTCCGCCCATCCTGATTCGGCTTCAGCCCTCAAGGCCGCCGGACTGGACCTGCGCAAGCATCAGGACCTGCCGATCATCCTGGAACGTCTCGGCACGCCTGAACCACAGCCCAAGGTCACCAAGGCCGTTCCCATTCCTGAACGCCGCCCTGTCCCAGCGCCAAAGCCAGGCGCACGAAAACCTGTGACCCAGGCGCTGCCGGTCGACTAGGGGCAGCAAACCGGCCTGTCGCCCAGCTCGAAAAAAACACCTTGCAACCGAACTTTGTTCGAGCGAACAGAGTTCGTATGTTCGGTTCCTCCATCAAGCTCACAGACAGGCAGCAGCAGCTCCTCGACTACCTGCGCCAGCAACAGCGTGATTTTGGCGTGATGCCCAGCACGCGGGACATTCAGAAACACTTCGGCTTCTCCAGCCAGACGGCCGCGATGAGCCACCTGCGCGCCCTGGAGAAAAAAGGCGTGATTCAGCGCCACCCCCACAAGGCCCGTGCCGTGGTCTTCCCCGAAGACCTCAAACGCGAGGAAATCGTCGACGTCCCCCTCTACGGCAGCATCGCCGCCGGCTATGCCGAAGCCCAGCAGCAGGAACCCGACGGCTCCATCTCCGTCGATGCAGCCACCCTCGGCCTCAACCGCAACGGCAAGGCCTTCGCCCTCAAGGTTCGCGGTGAATCCATGATCGGCGCCAACATCTGCCATGGCGACATCGTCATCGTTGAAGTCAAGGAACCTCGTCCGCGTGACATCGTCGCCGCCCTCATCGACGGTGAAACCACCCTCAAACGCTTCGTTCTGGAAAACGGCCAGCCCTTCCTGCGGGCCGAAAACCCTGCCTTCCCGGACCTGGTGCCCGCCCGTGAACTCGTCATCCAGGGCGTGATGAAGACGCTGATTCGCAAGGTGGACTGACGAGCCTGGCTTCAGCGGAAGCCGCGCTTCAATCCCTGCCCAGCAGACTGCGCACCTGGTCCTCCGTGTAGGCTGGACCTTTCTCCTGCTCGGGCAGCACGATGATCTGCGGCCCCTTGTTCTTCTGCTGGCTCTTCAACGCCTGACGATCCGGAGCCGTCTTGAAGACCGCATCCGAGTCCCGTGAAACTTTCACCGCATCCCGGTCCTGCTTGCCCGCAAGGCTGCTGTCAAGCCCGGCAAAGCCGGAAGACTTGTCCGCATACGAAGGCGTCCTCCCCGCCTCCCCGAAGGTCCTGCTGGCAAACTGGCTTTTCTGGTCACTCCCCGCAAACTCCTGAGTCTTGAACTCCTCGGCCTTGAATTCCCTGATTCCTGCAAACTCAGTCGTGTGAGCTTTCTTCCGGCTCAGCCAGCTCGCCCCGCCCTTGTCATCCAGCGAACTCTGCATGGCCTTTTCATATCGGCTGCGATAGCGCGGGTCCGTCGAACCCGACCCCTCCTTCAAGGCGTTCATGGAACGGCTGAACCTCTCTCCCATCTTCATGTCGGCGAGGGACTTGTTCCGGCTGCCTGACGACGAGCCGCAGCCGCTCAGCAGCAGGGGCGTGCAAAGGCAGAGGACCGTCCAGCATTTCTTCATGGTGGCATTAAAATCGATTCAGCGGCCCGGGGCAAGCCCGCTCTGGCATCGAGTCCCAGGGCTTACGCATCCAAGTGAAAAAGGGTTTTTTGCGACAGGATTCACAAGATGGGCAGGATGAACAGGCCTGAAAAATCCTGTCTATCCTGCGAATCATGTCAATCCTGTCACTGAGGCCATGAGAACCCATCATTGACCAATTGGATGCGCAAGCCCTGATCAGGCCCTGCCTGCTTCACTTCAATGACTCCAGATAGGCCAGGAGATCGGCGACCTCCACCGCCGTCAGCGACTGCAGCAGCCCTTCCGGCATCAACGACAGAGACTGCGGCTTCAACGCCTTCACCTCCGACCTCCGAACCCTCATCGACTGCCCTGTGGCCAGCTTCAGAAGAACGCCCTCGCTGGTCTGCTCAACAAGAAATCCCACCTGCACCGTCCCATCCTTCATCTCCAGCACCTGCGAGGCATAGCCCGTGGCGATCTGCCTGGAAGGATGCAGCAGGTTTTCCAGGATCTGCACCCGGGTCATCCGTGCCCCGATCTTCGACAAGTCAGGCCCGAAATCCCGGCCGGTCCCGTTCACAAAATGACAGGCCAGGCAGGTCGCCAAGGCACCCGTGGGGCTCAGCAGGTCCTGCCCACGCTTCACATCGCCGGCGAGGCTCAATAGCTGGGCTTCATCCGGCGTGAAACCGATGACCTTTCGCCGCTTCTCCGGTGGCAGGAAACGTTCATACAAGGCGGCGATGTCCGGTGAAGACCGGTCCACCACCCCCTGCACGGCGTCCTGGGCGTCCAGCAGTCCGGCAGGACGCTGATGCGCCCAATGCAGCAGGCGAAGGGCCATGGGAACCCGGCCTGCCAGCAAGGATCGCAGGGCGTCAGGATCACTCCATGGATCATTCCGGTTCTGAAATTCTTCAATCTGCGTGTCCATCCTGGCCGCCTCCTCCAGCGCCTTGCCATCAGGCTCGGGCTTCAGCGAAGCCATCCAGTTCCACAGAACCTCAAAACCGTGCTGATCCACTTCATGCGATCCCAGCAGGGGCATCCTTCCCGCGCCTGTCCTTGCCATCCGCGCCAGCACCGCGCTTTGCCAGGGCTTGCCCGGCGCAACCAGCCTGGCGTCAGGAATGCCCATGCCTCCCCGCAAAGGCTTCGCTCCAATCAACTCCATCTCCTCCGAAGACAGCTCGATGTTCACCTTCAGGGCCACCGAACCACCGCCATGCTGTCGATGACAATGGGCGCAGTTGGCATGCAGCCAGGAGCGTGCACGAGCTTCCGCCCCGGCCCCGGCATCCAGGCTCGACACCAGCCTCGCTCGGCTTGTCTCAAAAAAGGCCGGGTTCACCAGCCCCAGTTCCAGCCCCGCCTGCTGGGCCAGTCTTCCATCAATCCGGCTGAGCTGCTGTGGCTGGAAGCCCAGCGCAAAGCCGGCCCACGGCGTGTGGCAGCGTGAACACTCGGCCCGTGAGTGAAGCCTGATCTCGCGCCCCTGCAGCGTCTTGACGCCGCCGTTGAGCCCCACCAGTTCCGCATCCGTTCCCGTCTCGTTCCAGGCATAGCTGTAGCCGTTCCAGGCCTCGCCGTCATAATGCAGCACCTGGGTCTCCACCTTGGAATCCGCCCCCTTGAACGCCACCGACAGGGTCTTCACCAAAACGGCACCGGCGGGCCACTTGACCTGGCTGTTCGCGACGCTGCCGTCCTTCCTTCGGTTGATGATCGCCTCAATTCCACCTTCGCCCGGCAGCGCAATGAAGCGACGCCCCTGCAGCCCGTCCTGCCACATCGGCTCCATGACTTCATACTGGTGCACTCCTGCGGCCGGCGCCTGCTTCGAAACATCGGCAAACAAACCCGTCTCGCTCAAGCGGCGAGGAAAGCGGGTCGCCCTCCCTGCCGCAGGATTGCGCACCAGCCGGTGAAACGTGCTGTCCCTGGCCCAGTGGACGTAAACGATTTCGCCGTCATCCAGCAGGCCGAAGCTCACAATCTTGTGCGGCGTGTCGGCGATCTCCTCATGACGCGTGACTTTCGTTCCGTCATGCCACAGCGCCCAGATTTTCCCGGTTTCATAGTCACCGTAGATGTAGGCGCCCTTCAGTTCAGGATGAGCCGTTCCCTGATAAACATAACCGCCTGTAATGCTCGCCGCCTCGGTGTGCGAATGCGCCACCACCGGAGGTGTAATGGGAGCCAGCGGGCTCAGCCGCTCAGGCTTCACCGGCTGGGTCGACTCCATGGCGCTCCAGCCATGGTTGGTGCCCCGGCCGACCAGGTGAATCATCTCCCACAGCTCCCAGCCGACATCGCCGCACCAGAGCCGTCCCTTGTCGTCAAAGCTGATCTTCCAGGGATTGCGAAAACCAAAGGCCCAGATCTCCGGCCTCACGCCCTCCTTGCCGACAAACGGATTGCCCTGTGGAACGGCATACGCCTTGCCTGCCTCCCGAACATCCACATCCAGCCTCAGGATGCTGCTCAGCAGGTCGCTGTTGTCCTGGCCGGTGTTGCGAGGATCCGGCGGTGCGGGCACCTCGGCATCGCCCGTGGAAACATACAGCATTCCGTCGGGACCGAACTGCAGGTGCGCACCATTGTGCCCGCCGCTCAGCCAGGTCAGCAGAACCTCCTCGCTCCCCGGATCAAGCACCAGCGGCTCCAGCGAACTCAGCTTGAAGCGCGCAAGCCTCGTCCCATCCTCGACTCCGGCCCCGAGCGTGTAGGTCAGATACACCTCCCGGTTCTCACGCCACTTCGGATGCAGGGCCAGGCCATAGGCATGATCCAGCTTTTCGTGCCTGAGCTTCAGGTCGATCACCAGGGTCTTTTCACCCACCTTCCCATTCAATGGCAGGCTCCAGATCCGCCCGCCGTTCTCCACCACCAGCACCTGGCCCGGCAGACCGACCATCTCCAGGGCGTCATGAATCTCATGCCCGGCCCAGATCTGCTCGCTCACATAGGGCTTTGCTGGTTCAGGCGATCCCTGGATGCGCGACGATGTCCAGGGCACCCCGCCCTGGGCGCAGGTGGCCAGGAGCAGGCAAAGGATCAGGCGGCTCAGCATCATGAAACCCTGGCTTCTATCGAAGACGGAATCGCCAGGCAATGCGAAAGCACAGGAATACCAGATGGCGAACTCCCGCCGTGAAAGAAGCCCGTCTATGGAAGCGACTCATCGACCCGACATGAAACCCAACTGTTCCCTCCTGTTCACCCTGCTCACCGGCGCGGCCCTCACGGCCTCCGCCGAAAACAACGTCCCGCCGCCCGGATTCACCGCGCTCTTCAACGGCAAGGACCTTTCCGGCTGGTACGGCTGGGGAACCCAGGACCCGACCGACCTGGCGAAAATGACGCCTGAAGAACGGGCCGAGTACAAGAAGAAGTCCATCGAGGGCGGGCTCAAGGACGCCAAGGGCAATGACAAGGGCGACCACGTCAACGCCCACTGGAAGGTCGAGAACGGCGAACTCGTCAACGACGGCAAGGGCCTCTACCTGACCACCGACAAGGACTACGGCGACTTCGAGCTTTACGTGGACTACAAGATGCTGCCGCTGGGTGACAGCGGCATCTACCTGCGCGGCGTGCCCCAGGTGCAGATCTGGGACTATACCGAGGAGGCCAAGTTCAAGCTCGGCGCCGACAAGGGCTCCGGCAGCCTTTGGAACAACAAGAACGAGGAGGGCAAGTTCCCCCTCAAGCGCATGGACAAGCCCTTCGGTGAATGGAACACCTTCCACATCAAGATGATCGGCGAGCGCGTGACCGTGGTCTTCAACGGTGAAGTCGTGGTCAACAACGCCCCCCTGGAAAACTACTTCGCCAACGCCAAGGCCGGTTACAAGGCCTTCGGCAAGCAGGATCCCAAGGCAGCCGCGGCCGAGAAGAAACCGAACGGCTGGATGCCCGACCCCGTCTTCGCCAAAGGCCCGGTCCAGCTCCAGACCCACGGCAGCGAGATCCGCTGGCGCAACGTCTTCATCCGTGAAATTCCCGCCGAGGAAGCCAGCAGGGAGCTGGCCGCCCGCGATGCCGACGGCTTCGTGGAATACATCAACGGCAAGGACCTCAGCAACTGGCAGGGTGCCGTCGACAGCTATGAAGTGAAGGACGGCGCCATCACCTGCAAGCCCGGCAAGGGCGGCGACCTCCTGACCAGGGACGAGTTCGAAAACGGCATCATCCGCGTCGAGTTCAAGCTGCCCAAGGCCGGCAACAACGGCATCGCCCTGCGCACGCCCCTCGGCGGCCACTCCGCCTCCGACGGCCTGGAGCTCCAGGTGATCGACAGCGACGGCTACAATGAAAAGCAGGCCGCCGCCGGCAAGAAGGGCCTGGAGCCCTACCAGTATCATGGCAGCCTCTACCACTGCGTCGGCGCCAAGCACGGCTTCCTCCGCCCCGTCGGCGAATGGAACTTCCAGGAGATCGAGGTGCGCGGCCAGAAGATCAAGGTCACCCTCAACGGCACCAAGATCCTCGACGTGGACATCGACCAGATCGACCGCAGCCAGATCAAGAACCCTCCCAAGGGCCTGGACCGCACCAAGGGCTTCATCGGCTTTGCCGGCCACAGCGACCCCGTGGAGTTCCGCAGCTTCAAGGTCAAGAAGCTCTGAGCCACGCGCCAAACATCTTTCTTTCCTTCGCGAAGGGCACCGTTCATGGTGCCCTTCGTCATGTCATCCCCGGCCCCGTTTCATGTCTTCGGCCAGAGCCACCAGGCCGTGCTGCTGACCACCTTGCTGGTCATCCTCATGATGGCCGTCTTCAGGCGCAGGAGGAAGGGGCTGGCCCTGATTGCGGAGAGGCTTCTCGGCATCTCCCTGCTGCTGACCTGGCCCGCCACCACCTACGGTCACTGGCTGGGCGGCACCCTGTCCTACGACAACATGTTCCCCTGCCACTTCTGCGACATCGCCTCGATGAGCGGCGGCGTCGCCATGCTGACCCGGAACCGCCTCGCCTGTGAGATCCTCTACTTCTTCGGCATGGCCGGCACCCTGCAGGGCCTGCTGACCCCTAACCTGAAGTTTGACTATCCGGACGCGCGCTTCTTCGCCTTCTTCCTGATCCATTCCGGCGTCGTCATCGCCGCCGTGCATGCCGTCACCTCCATGGCCTGCCCGCCCCGCCCCGGCGCCGTTTCACGGATGCTGCTGATCACCTCCGTCTACGGATTCACCGCCGGGGCCATCAACGCCGCCCTCGGCGTCAACTACGGCTTCCTCTGCCGCAAGCCCGAGGTCGCCAGCCTCATGGACCACCTCGGCCCCTGGCCCTGGTACATCGCCAGCCTGCTCGGCCTCTGCGTCATCTTTTACACCGTGCTGAACCTGCCGTTTCTCCTCTGGCGCAGCCTTTCCCAGGCACGGTCAAAATAGCCGTGCAGCGACGAGCAGGCGAAGCAACGTCGCCATCCTGCTCCGCAAGATGAGCTGACAGCCTGGCACGCTCTTCCGTCCACGATGACCAGAAGGTCTGCATTCCGGCGAAAGCCTTGACACCATGTCCCGAGGGTTGAAGCAGGCGCCTGGCAGGTTTTGTGCACATCAGCGGACCACCTCGCCGCAGATTTGGAAATCCGCGCCGGCCTAACCACCCAGCTTCGGCGAGCGGGGCTTGGACTTCTTCTCCTTGTGCTGCGGATTCGCGGGGTTGAAGAACGGGTTCACCGGCGCAGGACCGCGCGGCGCGTGCTCGACCTTCTTCAGCTCAGGCTCGGGCATGTAGAGCTTCATGATCCAGCTCTGCGCGATGGCGTAGATGTTGGTGATCGCCCAGTAGAGGGCGAGCGCGGAGGCGAAGTTGTAGCAGATCCACAGGAAGAAGAAGGGCATGATGTTCATCATCATCTTCTGGCTCTTGTCCATGGTGGCCGGCTGCGGCGTCAGCTTCATCTGGGCGATCATGGTCACGCCCATGATCAGCGGCAGCGGATTGATGTCGATGCCCATGAACTGGCCGATGGTGTCGGAGATGGAGAGGTCCTTCACCCAGAGCCAGCCCTGGCCGCGCAGTTCGGCGGCGTTCTGAAGCACTCCGTAGAAGGCGAAGAAGATCGGGATCTGCAGCAGCATCGGCAGGCAGCCACCGACGGGGTTGACGCCATACTCCTTGTACAGCTTCATCACCTCCATCTGCTGCTGAGTGGGGTTGTCCTTGTGCTTCTCCTGCAGCTCCTTCATGAGCGGGGCCAGCTTGCCCATGCGCTTCATCGAATACTGCGCCTTGGCCTGGAGCGGCCAGAGGATGGTGCGGATGATGATCGTCATCAGGATGATGGCGAAGCCCCAGTTGCCGGTGAGGTCGTGCATCCAGCGCATCAGGGTGTTCAGCGGGCGGCTGATGAAGCCCCACATGCCGTAGAACATCACGAACTCACGCTGCCCCTCCAGCTTCGCAAGACGGTCATACTCCTTCGGTCCTGCATACAGGCTGTATTCCTCGGTCACCGACGCCGCAGGTGCGAGCTCCACCGGCGGCAGCCCCACGGCCGCCTGAATGGCATGATCCTTGTCGGCACCCGAGGTGCCCTTGAACTTGTCCTGGCTGTGGTCGATGTGAACCCGCGACGCCCAGATCTTCCCGGGCTTGTCCGTCTTGCTCTCATGGCTCAGGATCTGCACGTAGAAACGGCTCATCACGCCGCCATAGCGCAGCCTCGCGTGGCTGGAGCGCATCTCGGTCTGCTCGGTCGAAAACCAGCCGCCTTCAAAGGAAGAGGTGTGAACCTGATCGGCGTTGCCGGCGTCATTCCAGAAGAAGCTGGGCTTCAGGGCCTCGTCCGGGCTCATCGAGTTCGCCGCACCGGCATAAAGGTAATATTCCTCGGACTTGTGCGGTGCCGCGGCCTGGTTCGTCAGGGTCACTGAAAGCTTGATCAGATGCTCGTCGGTCGGGCTGCCCTCATGCAGGGAGAAAACCTTGCGCACCTGGATGCCCTCGGCGCCGACACCTTCAAAGGTGATGCCCTTGTCCGTCTTCGAAACGATCTTGTAAGCCACCGGATCATTGCCTGCGGCCTCGCGACGGAGGGCGCCGATGGGCTCCTTGCCGTGCTCGTTGAGCGTCAGCTGGTCCGTGCCGGCCAGCACCACTTTGCTGATGCCGCCGCCCCGGGTGGTGAAATGCCAGGTGACGCTGCCGCGGGTCAGGGTGTGCGTTTCCTCAGGAAGCGAGGCTGCAGCGGCAGGAGCAGGCTGCCCGGCGGCGGCAGGCGTCGCCTTGGAGGCTGGAGCTTCACTGACGGCCTTGGCGTCAGAACCGGTCTTTTTTTCCGCGGCCACCGCTGGCGGAGGAGGAGGGGGGGCGTGCTTGGCGGTATACCAGACGTTGAAGGCAATGCCAACGCTGCACAAGATGACGACGATCCAGCCTTTGCGGTCCATGAGAAATTGTTCGGGGGTTCGGGGGGTTATAAATCAGTGGGGATGCCGGTGCCCGCAGGGGCGTTCAGGCACCGGGTCGTGTCCTTGCCCGCCCCAGGGATGGCAGCGGAGAATGCGGCGTGTTCCAAGCCAGGCTCCTGGAAGAACACCATGTTTTTCAACCGCCTGCAGGAAGTATTCGGAACAGGTCGGCGTGAACCGGCAGCCCGACCCCGGGCCGCCGATGAAATGCAAAACCGGGGAGATGAAGCGCTGATAACCACGGATGAAAAGACGGACGACCTGCTTCATGGCGCGGAAGCGGCGGGTTTCAAGAGCAGTCCAAGCCGCCGGGCGACATGCAGCCAGTCCTTTTGCAGGTCGGCATACCCGGCCTGGGGTGCCCGCCAGCGGGCGATGGTGACAAAACGGACGCCTGGGGCGATCTGCGCCCGGCTGGCACGAATGATCTCCCGCATTTGGCGGCGCAGCCGGTTTCGCACCACGGCGCCGCCGAGCTTTCTACCAGTCACCAGCCCAAAACGAAAATCCTCCAGCCCCTCATCACGAAGAAGGGCCAGTACAAAGTACCGGCCCGACTGGCTTTGCCCCTGCGCCTTGATCGCCGCAAAATCACGGAATTCCTTCAAATGAAGGCGGGAAGGAAGGCGCATGGGCGGAAGAAACGCCGTGACCCGACGCCTTAGGTGTGCTGCTGGACGTGGCGCTTGAAGTGAACCTCAACGCCCTTCGGCACGAGACGTTTGCGGCCGGCACGACGGCGGCGACGAAGGATGTCACGGCCATTTTCGGTCTTCATGCGGGCGCGGAAGCCGAACTGCTTCTTGCGGGTGCGCTTGGAGGCTTGATAGGTTCTTTTGGGCATAAAGGTAGGGGGAGTCGGATGACGGTCACCAGCTTGAAGGACGGCGTCATGCTCACAAAACATGACCGCCCTGGAAACAGGGGCGGCGAGACTACCCGGACACACCCCGTTGTCAAATGCGTGATGGCAGGTCGATCAAAACTTATTCACATTCCCTCCCCTGGGGCCTGCCAGCCGGCCTGAACCCCTGACCGCTGCACCACCCCGTCCGCCCGTCCTTGCGCAGACGTATGCACGATGATACTCACGCCCTCCATGCCCGACCTTTCCCATCTGCGCGCTGACTTCCCCATCCTGCACCAGCAGGTGGGTGAACACCCGCTCATCTACTTCGACAGCGCCGCCAGCAGCCAGAAACCCCGGCAGGTCATCGACGCCCTCGTCCATTATTATGAAAGGGACAATGCCAACGTCCACCGCGGCCTTCACGAGCTCAGCAACCGCTCCACGGCCAACTTTGAAAACGTCCGGGCCAGGGTCGCACGCTTCATTGGGGCCGCCCAGGCCGAGGAGATCATCTTCACCCGCGGCACGACCGAAGGCATCAACCTCGTGGCCCATGCCTGGACCAGCCAGTTCCTGCAAAAGGACGACATCGTCATCGTCACCGGCATGGAGCATCATAGCAACCTGGTGCCCTGGCAGCTCGCCACCCAGCGCTGCGGCGCCGTTTTGAAGCACGTCCCCATCCTCGATGACGGCACGCTCGACCTGGAGGAGCTGGAGCACCTGCTCACCAACGGCCCGGTGAAACTGCTGGCCTGCGTCCACATCTCCAACTCCCTCGGCACCGTGAACCCGGTCCGCGACATCTGCGCCCGGGCCAGCGCCCTCGGCATCACCACCCTCGTCGACGGCGCCCAGGCGGTCGGCCATGTGCCCGTCAACGTCCAGGACATCGGCGCCGACTTCTACGTCTTCTCCGGCCACAAGATGTGCGCCCCGACCGGGATCGGCGTGCTTTATGGCAGGCTGGATCTCCTCAGCCAGCTCCCCCCCTGGCATGGCGGCGGCGAGATGATCGAAAGCGTCACGCTGGAACAGAGCACCTACAAGGCGGCCCCCGCACGTTTTGAGGCGGGCACGCCCGACATCGCCGGCGTCATCGGCCTCGGGGCGGCCATCGACTACCTGGAAGGCGTCGGCCTGGAAAACATCCAGGCCCATGGCCGCGAGCTGACGGCCTATGCAGTCGCAAAATTAGTTGAGCTTCCCGGCCTGCGCCTCCTCGGCCCGCCGCCTCCGGCCGACCGTGCCTCGCTCGCCGCCTTCACGCTTGCCTGCGCCCACACCCACGACCTCGTCGAGTTCGCCAACACCCAGGGCCTGGCCCTGCGCGGCGGCCATCACTGCACCCAGCCGCTCATGAAGCGCTTCAAGGCCCCCGGCACCAGCCGCGCCAGCTTCTACCTCTACAACACCCAGGCCGAAGTGGACCGGATGATCGACATCCTCCGCCAGGCCATCTCCTTCTTCTCCTGATCATGGCCCTCTCCGACGACCTCCGAGACCTGTACCAGCAGGTCATCCTCGACCACTCCCGCAGCCCCCGCAATCACGGCCGCCTCGAAGGCGAAGGCTGCCTTCATGTTCACGGTGACAATCCGACCTGCGGCGATGAGATCGATGTCTGGGTGAAGATTGGCCCCGAGGGCCAGGTCGAGGACATCAAGTTCGAAGGCCAGGGCTGCGCCATCAGCCAGGCCAGCGCCAGCATGATGACCGTCAAGATGAAGGGTGCCGACGCCGCCAGGCTGAGGACCCTGATGCAGGATTTTCGCGCCGTCGTCACCGGCGAGGGCCAGGTGCAGGACGAGGACGCCCTGGGCGAGCTCACCCTGCTGGAGGGCGTGCAGAAGTTCCCTCAGCGCGTGAAGTGCGCCACCCTCGCCTGGCGCGCCGTCGAGCAGGCCCTGCAGCAATCCCAGTCCGGCGGCCATGCCTGAGCTTCCCGAGGTCGAAACCACCCTGCGCGGCATCCCCCCCCACCTGGTGGGAAAGGTCGTGCGCGAGGTGATCGTCCGCGACAGCCGCCTGCGCTGGCCCGTGCCTGACAGCATTCACGAGCTTGAAGGTGCCCGCATCACCCGCGGCACCAGGCGAGGAAAGTATCTTTTGTTCGGCAGCCCCAGGGGCACGCTGCTCGTGCATCTCGGCATGTCCGGCAGCCTGCGCATCTCCGATCCGTCGGCCCCCTGGAAAAAGCACGACCATGTGGCGCTGACCACGGCCCAGGGCCGGCAGGTCCGCCTGCATGACCCGCGCCGCTTTGGCGCAGCCCTGTGGATCGAGGGCGATCCGGCGCAGCATCCCCTGCTCCGCGAACTGGGTGTTGAACCCCTGGACGAGGCCTTCACCCCTGAAGCTCTGAAGGCCGCCTGCAAAGGCCGCAGCGCGCCGGTCAAGGCCGTCATCATGGATTCGCACAACGTCGTCGGCGTCGGCAACATCTACGCCTGCGAGGCCCTCTTCATGGCCGGCATCCGGCCCGACAAGCCGGCGGGCAAGGTGCCACTGCCCCGTCTTGCAGCGCTGGTGGCGGCGATCAAGGAGGTGCTGGCCGCCAGCATCGAACTCGGCGGCACCACCCTGCGGGACTTCGTCAATGAAAAGGGCGAGCCCGGCTACTTCCAGCAGACGCTGCGGGTCTATGACCGCGAAGGCGAGCCCTGCCGGAAATGCGGCACCAAGGTTCGAAGAATCGTGATGAGCAACCGCTCCACCTTCTTCTGCCCAAAGTGTCAGAAGTAGGCGCAGGCCCGGGCGAGAGCCATGGCGTTGACCAACGCCTTGGGCACGAAGCTGTCCGCCTCGACATACTCCGGCACCTTGGAGCCGTCGGCGCTGCGCTCCGAGCAGTGGGCGTTGCCGCCCGCAGGCCCCAGGGCGTCCAGCGTGGGGCCGAGCGAGCACAGGTAGTTCGCGTCACTCAGCCCGCCGCGGCGGCGCGCCAGCATGTCCATGCCAAGCCGGAGGCCACACTCCCGCCAGATTCCGTACAAGGCTTCGGTCTGCGCAGCTCCGGGCCAGGCGGCGGTCGCCCCCAGCCTCTCCACCTCGATCACCGCGCCGCCGGGCGTTGGTCCGGCCAGTTTTAGCAAAGCTTGTTCGGCTCGCTCCAGCACCTCCGGCTCATAGGCGCGCATCTCCAGCTCGGCCATGGCTTCATGAGGCACGCGGTTGAGGACACCCCCGCCTTGAACGGTCGCCACGTTCACCGTCAGCTCCAGGGCAGGGTCCGTCAGCGCGGCCACCTTTGGCAGGATGCGTGACAGCTCCACCACCGCATTGATGCCCGAGGCATGGCCGCTGCCCGCATGGGCGCCGCGCCCCCGGCACACCAGGCGGTGCTCGGCCCTTCCCTTGCGCGCCGTGACGAGGTGCCAGCCTTCGTCATCATGAGGGCCGCCTTCAAACACCAGCACCACCCTCGCCCCGTCCGGACAGAGCCGCCTGGCCTGACGGGAAAAGTCATCACTGATCACCTCCTCGGCCGAGCTGGCGGCAACCATCCATGCCGTGGCTTCAAACAGCTCCGGCCAGCCGGATCTCAGCAGATGCAGCATCAGCCAGATCAGCGCCGTGCCCCCCTTGTTGTCCACCGTCCCGGGGCCGTAGATGCGCCCGCCCTCCTCCTGCCAGCGAAAGCCGTTCGCGATCTCCTCCCCGGGAGGAAACACCGTGTCGAGGTGTGTCACCAGCAGGACGGGTCGAAGGTTCGGCGTTCCGCGCCGAAGGAACAAATGGCTGCCATGAGCCGGGTCGGCGGGCCGAACAAACTCTGCTTCAAAACCAAGTTCGGCGAAGCATTCCGCCGTCAGTTCACCCACCCGCCGCACACCTTCGCCATGGGTCGTGAAGCTGTTGATCTCCACCATCCGGCGCAGCCAGCCGAGCATTTGCGGCAGCAGGGCCTCGGCCTGCTCACGAAGCATGTTGGGATCAGGTGTCATGCCGTCAGGGTGCCTGCAAAAACCCGGCGTCGCAATCCGCCATTCAGGACAGCCATGGATCCCAAAAAACACCTCGCCAAACCTCAACCCGAGAGCCGCAAACTGACAGCGCGAGAACCACCTTCCAACCCCGTTGGCAGCCTGCCCCCCTGGGCCTTCCCTGGTCATTGCCTCCCTGGTCCTTGGTCATTCCCCCCCACCCATCCTTCTCCCCTCGCGTTTCCAGACAAAGAAAAGGGCGCGAACCCGTGAAGGTTCGCGCCCGGGAATCATGGCCGGATCACTCCGGACAGGATCATGCGTAGCTGGCCTGCTGGCCCTTGATGTCACGCTTCTTGATCCAGGGCATGAGAGCGCGGAGCTTGGCGCCGGTCTTCTCGATCGGGTGCTTCTCGCCTTCCTTGAGGAGCCTGTTGAAGTTCTTGTAGCCGGTTTCGGTCTCCTTGATCCATTCCTTGGCAAACTTGCCGGTCTGGATGTCCTTCAGGGCCTTCTTCATGCGGGTCTTCACCGACTTGTCGATGATCGCCGGGCCAACCTTCACATCGCCCCACTTGGCGGTTTCGGAGATGGAGAAGCGCATGCCGGCGATGCCGGACTCGTTCATGAGGTCGACGATGAGCTTCAGCTCATGCAGGCACTCGAAGTAGGCCATCTCAGGAGCGTAGCCAGCTTCCACAAGCACTTCGAAACCAGCCTGCACGAGGGCGCTGGTACCGCCGCAAAGGACGGTCTGCTCGCCGAAGAGGTCGGTTTCGGTTTCTTCCTTGAAGGTGGTCTCAAGCACGCCGCCGCGGGTGCCGCCGATGCCGTGGGCCCAGGCCAGGGCGATCTTCTTGGCCTGCTTGTCAGCGTTCTGGTAGATGGCGATCAGGGAGGGCACGCCCTTGCCTTCGGTGTACTGGCGGCGGACGATGTGGCCGGGACCCTTCGGGGCGACCATGATCACGTTCACGTCCTTCGGCGGGACGACGGTCTTGTAGTGAATGGCGAAGCCGTGGGAGAACAGGAGGGTCTTGCCCTTGGTCAGGTGGGGCGCGATGTCGTTCTTGTACACGCCACCGATCTTCGTGTCCGGCACGGCGACGAAGATGACGTCGGCGGCCTTCACCGCTTCAGCCGTGTCGAGGACCTTCAGGCCCTTTTCTTCAGCCACCTTGCGGCTCTTGGAGCCGGGGTACAGGCCGATGATGACCTTCACGCCGCTCTCCTTGAGGTTCAGGGCGTGGGCGTGGCCCTGGGAGCCGAAGCCGATGACGGCGCAGGTTTTGCCTTTCAGCGGAGCCAGGCTGGCGTCCTTTTCAGTGTAGATTTTCGCGGGCATGTGTTTTGGTTAGGGTCTGATTTGGGGCGCTGAGATTGGTTCATCCCCTCCCGGTGGTCAAGGGGGAGTTGCCTCGCCGCCCCGCCCGTGCCCGAGAACCAGCCACAGCCCTCCCGCCAGCCCCCAGAGCCCGATGGCCGCAAATCCCAGCAGCGAAGCCGCCAGCACGTCCACGGGATCACAGCCCGGGCGCGCCTCGAGGAGCTTGAGCAGCAGCCCCTCCCTCACCCCCAGCCCGCTGACCGAAACCGGCAGCGAGGCCACGAAATCCACCGCTGGCATCAGGCCAAGCATCAGGGGCAGGTCCACCGGCAGGGCCACGGCAAGGGCCGACGCCCAGAAGGCGCCAAACGCACAGGCCGTGCTCAGACAGGACAGGGCAAAGCCGCTGAACAGCCAGGGATGACGAAACGTGCCGGCAAACAGCGGTGACATCCAGCCGACCACCCGCCGCAGCCCGGGCAGCCTGGCAAACAGACGCTGGATCGGCGGCTCCATGATCACGCCCAGACCCAGCACGGTGAAGACAAAGGCCGGAACCAGCACCGGATCGATGATGGAAACCCACCCCGGCGGCAAAACACCACTCCGTGAAAACAGGGCATACAGCGCGATGCCGCCAAACAATCCTCCGACATGATCCAGCACCAGCGAGCCGATGACTGCTCCGCGCTGACCCGGCAGCCGCCGTGACAGATGCAGCAGCCGGACACCGTCCGCTCCCAGGGGCCCGAGGAAGTAGAGATTGAAGAAGTCGGCAAACAGGGTCAGCCGCAGCAGTTCGCGAAACGGCACCCGCAGGTCATACACCCGCAGAAACCACCACCACCTGCCCGCCCAGCCCAGCAGGGAAAGACCACCCAGCAGCAGCGACACGCCCAGCCACCTGATGTCCACCTTGCGCCAGTCAAACTTCACCACCTCCTCCCAGCGCAGCCGGTGCAGCACCCAGCCCAGCAGCAATGCCGCACAGGCGAGTCTGAGCAGATGAAAAAGACGGCGGGCCATGCAGGGATTGAAAGCGTTCAGCGACGGCCTGTCCGTGATAGGAAGCGCCGGACGGAACTGCAAGAAAGTTTGCCGCCAGTACGACTCGATTCTTGCCCTGACCGCCCTTTTCCAGGTGAAATCCCCCCTTCGTCCCCGCACCTCGGCATGACTCACTTTCACTGGCTTTATGACGGCTCCATCGTCGGCGTCTACCTGCTTGTCACGATGGCGGCGGGCATTGCCATGCGCCGTCATGTCGGCAGGCTGGAGGATTACCTGGTCGCCGGGCGCGAGATGGACCTGCACCTCGGCATCGCCTCCCTGGCCGCCACCGAGTTCGGCATCATCACCTGCATGTACACCGCCCAGGCCGGTTACACCCAGGGGTTCAGCGGCGCCATGCCCGGCATCTGCCAGGCCCTGGCCATGGCCCTGATCGGCCTGACCGGTTTTTGCATCAAGCCCCTGCGCCAGGCCGGCGCGATGACCCTGCCGGAGATGTTTGAGCATCGCTTCGGCAAAAAGGTCCGCACCCTCTCCGGTGTCGTGATCGTCATGGGCGGCCTGCTGAACATGGGCGTCTTCCTCCAGATCGGCGGCAAGTTCCTCTGCACCGTCGCGGGCTTCGACCTCTCCAACCTCACCCTCATCATGACGGCCCTGCTCCTGATGGTCGTGGTTTACACCGTGCTCGGCGGCATGCTCAGCGTGCTGGTCACCGACTTCCTCCAGTTCGTCGTGATGAGCGCCGGCCTGCTCGTGGTCAGCGTTCTGCTTTTAAAAAACATCGGCTGGGACACGCTGGTCGACACCGTCCGGAAACATCATGGCGAGGGCGGATTCAATCCCCTGGCCGGCTCCGGACCTGGCTGGCCCTTCCTGCTCAACCAGTTCGTCGCCAACGCCGCCGCCGCACTGACCTGGCAGGCCGTCATCGTCCGCATCCTCTCCGCGCGTGACAGCACGACCAGCCAGCGCATCTACACCCGCACCAGCTTCTTCTTCGTCTGCCGCTTCCTGCTGCCGGGCATCTGGGGCATCGCCGCCCTGGCCACGCTCGGCTGGCACCCGCTGAAACAGCTCACCACCTCCGAGCGGGCCGCGATCCCGGAGGCCATCCAATGGAAAATCGCAGCCTCCACCGTCGGTGCGCCGCTTGCCGCCCTCACGCCCGAGGAGACCGCCGGCCTCGCCTCCGAAACCCAGGCCAGGCTGGCCGATGCCTCCCTTCTGGCCATGCCGGAATTCCTGGGCGGCTTCCTGCCAGTCGGGCTGATGGGCCTGCTCATCGCCGCCATGCTGGCCGCCGACATGAGCACGAACTCCAGCTACATGCTCAGCTGGGGCAGCGTGATTTATCATGACATCCTCGCCCCGTTTCGAAAACGTCCCCACTCCGATGCGCGCGCCATCCTCTGGAACCGCTGCATCGTGGCCTTGATCGGCCTTTACCTGCTGGTCTTCGGCCTGTTTTACAAGATCGAAGGCAACGTCTGGTCCTACCTGCTGCTCACGGGCTCCATCTATCTTTCCAGCATGTCCGTGCTGCTCATCGCCTGCTGCTACTGGAAGAAGGCCAACGACTGGGGCGCCATCGGCGGCATCCTGCTCGGGGCAGCCGTTCCTGTGGCGCACCTGACGCTCGAAAAGCTGCCCTCCACCGCCGCCTGGGCCGCCAGCCTCGGCAAGGACGTCCCCGGCCTGGCCGCCTTCGCCACCGCCGCCCTGGGCATGATTCTCGGCTCTCTTCTCAAGCCTCGGATCAAGGCGGCAGCCAGCGCGTGATCTGACCGGCCGATTGCTTCCGCCAGACACGCAGGCCGCCCTGCAACTCTCGCAATCACAAGTCCCTCCAGCGAGATGCCATGCCCCCGCTGGAAGGATGATGCGCTGTAGGTCGGATCAGCCAATCTCCGGCACTTCAAACCCGGCGCGATATTCACGGCGGAGAAGCGCCAGGGCCTCGGGCGTCGCCGTCGGTCCGACCAGGGTCTCCTTCTCCGAATCGATCTCCAGCAGGGAGCCGACCCGCAGTTCACCGGGCTTCAGCGTGATGTCGTTCGCCGCCAGATGCAGAGGCGTGTCGTCGATCACCTGCTGCCAGGGCTCGAAGTCCTTGAGCCGGGCCTTCGCCTGCTCGTAGTCGCCAGCCTTGCCAAGCTGCCAGGACATGTTGCCCAGATGGCACCAGGCGCTGGAATAATGGATCTTCTCGATCTCGCCGTTCAGATCCTCCGGCTTCCGGCTGCGGATCGCTGCGATGAAGTTCGCCGCGTGCCTGGCGCCGCCGTCGCCCTTGAACTTCTGGATCACCTTGCCCGACAGATCGTGCACGGAGCCGCCGCCGCGTCCGCCTGCATAGTAGCCGTTTTCACATTCGATGACGAGGAAGGCGCTGGTGCGACGGCGGAGGTAGACATCGGACGCCTTCATGCCGGTCTTGCGCGGCAGGTTGTGGACGTCCATCACCACCGGCACGTCACCGGTGTCGAAGTAAACAAAATGTGTGTTCGGCGTCTCGCCCGCGTCATTCCAGCCAAAGCGGCCGCCGCCCGCCAGCACACGCTTCGGCAGCGGAATCTTGTCGCGGAAGACGACGTTGCGCAGGTCGTCGAGGATGTGCGGCCCCCAGTTGCCCAGCTCGCCGTTGCCGGTGTTCCAGTTCCAGTGCCAGTCGTAGTGGAACTTCTCCCGCAGGATCGGGATGTCCTGCGCCGGCCCCAGCCAGAGGTTGTAGTCCACCGTCGTCGGCGGGGTGATCGGCGTGTCGCGCCGGCCGATGCTGGCACGCATGCCATAGTGGTTGCAGCGGACGTACTTGATCTTGCCCAGCGCACCCGAATCGAGATAGGCCTTCAGCTCCTGATGAAAGGGGTCGCTGCGCTGCTGCGTGCCGCCCTGGACGATGCGGTTGTGCTTGCGCGCCGCCTTCACGAGCTGACGCCCCTCCCAGATGTTGTGGGACACCGGCTTTTCCACATACACGTCCTTGCCCGCCTGGATGGCCCAGACCGACGCCAGCACATGCCAGTGGTTGCCGGTGGAAACCACCACGGCGTCGATGCCTGGGTCCTCCATGACCTTGCGCAGGTCCTGGGTCGTCCTGGCGTTGGGGAACTTCAGCTTCGCCCTGTCGAGGGCCGCCGTGTCGGCGTCGCAGAGGCAGGCGATCTCCACGCCCGGCACCTTGGCCATGCGTCCGGCGTTGCCCATGCCCTGGCCTCCAAGTCCGATGCTGGCGATGCGGATGGTTTCATTCGCCCCCAGCACGCGGGAGGCGGAAAGGGCGGTCGTGGCCAGGGCGGCGTCACGCAGGAAGGAGCGGCGGTTGAGGGCGGTCATGATGAACAGTTGGTTGACGGGTTGGGATCAACGGAGCAAGCCCGCGCCGCCTGTCATCCCATGAAAACCTTGTTTGGCGATCATCAGAAAATCTCATGCCCTCCGGGGGAGGGCCGGCCAGACTACCGCTTGCATCCCGGCGGCACGCCCTTAATCTCGCGGCCCCTGAAACCCAAGAACATGACCCAGCTCGACCAGCTCAAGCAATTCACCACCGTCGTGGCCGACACCGGCGACTTCGAGGCCATGAAGGCCTACAAGCCCCAGGACGCCACCACCAACCCCTCCCTCATCCTCCAGGCCTCCCAGAAGGCGGAGTACAAGACCCTGGTCGACCAGGCCATCGCCGAGTACAAAAACAGCTCCCTCTCCGGAGCCGCGAAGGTCGAGGCCATCATGGACCGCATCCTGATCCTCTTCGGCCTGGAAATCCTCAAAATTGTCCCGGGACGCGTCTCCACGGAAGTGGACGCCCGCCTGTCCTTTGACACCCAGGGCAACGTTGACAAGGCCCGCCACCTGATCGGCATGTACGAAAAGGCCGGCATCCCGCGCGAACGTGTCCTGATCAAGATCGCCTCCACCTGGGAGGGCATCAAGGCCGCTGAAATCCTTCAGAAGGAAGGCATCAACTGCAACCTCACCCTCCTCTTCAGCCTCGCCCAGGCCGTGGCCTGCGCCGAGGGCGGCATCAAGCTCATCTCCCCCTTCGTCGGCCGCATCCTTGACTGGTTCAAGAAGAGCACCGGCAAGGACTACGGCGCCGCCGAAGATCCAGGCGTCCAGTCCGTGACCGCCATCTTCAACTACTACAAGCACTTCGGCTACAAGACCGAGGTCATGGGCGCCAGCTTCCGCAACAAGGGCGAGATCACCGAACTCGCCGGCTGCGACCTGCTCACCATCTCCCCCGGCCTTCTCGCCGAACTTCAGTCCAGTGAGGAACCCCTCGTGAAGAAGCTCGACGCCTCCGCCGCCCAGTCGATGAAGATCGAACGCATCGGCGGTGATGAGAAGACCTTCCGCTGGCTCTTCAATGAAGACGCCATGGCCACCGAAAAAACCGCCGAAGGCATCCGCAACTTCGGCAAGGACATCGTGAAGCTCGAGAAGCTGATCGAGGCCGGCCTGTAATCTTCGGGTCATCAAGCACTCGCAGCCCGATCCCTTCACCAGGGATCGGGCTTTTTGCGGCCACAGCAAACCATTCTCACGGCACTCGGAAAGCACCTCCACCCCACCGGGGTCACAAACCAGTTCAGCATTCCGTTCTGATGCCGGATCCATCCAATTTTTCTGCCCCCAGTCTTTCTGCCCACACACCCGCACCCGCCAAACCCACCGGACGGGAACACCCAGGTTCAGGGCCTGGAATGACGCCCCCAGGTTTGAGTTCTGAAGGGCAGAAAAATGAGGGGTAGAAAGATTTTCCCAAGCCCCTGCTGCCAATGATCACGGTGCCTTGAAAGCTCATTCATCCCACCCGGGGAACGGGCGGCTTTCGTGCCATGTCCTGATGCTGCATTCGTAAGGCCCCGAATTGGCGCATTCGGTTTCCTTTCTGGACATGCAGCCGCTTCACGGTTTTGTGACGTTTTCGTTTCATCTCATGGAAGCTTTTCGCGAACAAAGCCTGATGCTCTTCAGCGTGCCGCTGATCCTCCTCGCCATCCTGATCGAGGTGGCGGTGACCCATTTCCGCCACATCCGCGCCTACACCTGGCGGGAGACGCTGACCAACTTCTACCTCGCCTCCCTCAACGGCAGCCTCGACCTCCTGCTGCGTGCCACCGTCGTCCTTCCAGTGCTGGTCTTCTGCTGGCAGCATCGCCTGATCTCCTGGGAAAAAGGCTGGGGCTACTGGCTCGCCCTGTTTGTCCTCGAAGACTTCGCCTATTACGCCCTGCACTTCGTCGACCACCACTGCCGCCTGTTCTGGGCCGTGCATGTGACCCATCATTCATCGCCCGAGTTCAACCTCACCACCGGCTTCCGTTCCTCCGTGTTTCAGCCGGTCTATCGCACCGCCTACTTCGCCCCCATCGCGTTGCTGGGATTTGAACCGCTCGACGTGTTGTTCATGTATGCCGCCACCCAGATCTACGGCAGCCTCATTCATACGGAAAGAATCCGCAGGCTCGGCTGGCTTGAGCATGTCCTCGTCACCCCTTCGCACCATCGCGTCCACCACGCCTCCAATCCGCGCTACCTCGACAAGAACATGGGCATGTGCCTGATCCTCTGGGACAAGCTGTTCGGCACCTTCCAGGCCGAGGACGACTCCGACCCGCCCCGCTACGGCCTGACCAAGCCGCTTCCCGATCGCGGGCCCGTGAACATCGTCTTCCACGAATGGAAGGACATGCTCAGCGACTTCTGGAACAGCCCCCTGCCCCTCTGGAGACGGATCGGCCACCTCCTGCGCGGCCCCGGCTGGAAACCCGGCCCGCGCTGACCGCACCAGGCGAGCACCCCCGTCCCAGCCCCTGCCATCAGCGAGCAGGCGAAGCAAAGTAGCCATCTCGCTCCGTCGAGATGAGCTGGACGTCCGGCAGGATCAAACGTTCACAACCACCAGGCATCCATCATTCGGGCGCAAGCCCCCCGCGCGGTTGAACCGTTTGAAGACAAGCAAGAGCCGATGTCACCTTGGCCGCCCCGCCTCCAGGTTCTGGCCGCGAGATTATCCTGACCTTGAATGAAAGGCGTCGTCTTGACTCTTGCTTGTTTCATCATTCACCCCGCAGGATGTCATAAACCTTCGTGTAACGAGGCAAAATCGGCTCCTTCTCGCCGAGATCATAAACTTGACCTTTGACATTCCAGACACGGTAAACTGGTGGAAACCGCGCAAATAGCATGGAGCAATCTCTGACATTCTGCTCCAGCATCGACCGTGTTTGCCGGGAAAGCTCTTCTGTGTCTAGAACGTGTTTTATGCGCGCCAGGTTCAACTGAAGGTTAGCCTCCATTGATTGAAACATAAGCGTCTCCCGATCCGCAGCTTTCATTGTTGAATATGGCGCATAGGCAGCAAACACTTCGGCAGACAACAGCAAATGAACCCGCTCATGGCGATACCTGGGAAGTTCGCCATAGCTTGCTTTTTCTGAGTCAACCTTGGAGCAGCCTGTATTCAGAACCAGCACCTGCCAGACAAGGATTATCGCAACGACAGTTGTCAGGGCTTGGATCATTTTCGACATGCCTCATCATGTCATGTTTTCACCGCCACTCCAATCAAACCGGTTTTGACGCCGAATGGATCATGCATGGCCTGCCTTCAGAAGTCTTCGGTCCTGATCACGCCTGGTCGCTCCGCCTCCTATGAAGACTTTGATCGGCACCAGAATGGACCCGCGCTCCACCTCGTTCCCAGCATCCAGCCTTGCCAAAAGGGAGATAACGTCCGGAAAGTTGCGCACATTTGAAGGGCGTGATGCAAAGGGTGGGCGGAGCAAAAACGATGAACCCAACACAAGAGAACTCAAGTCAGGAGAGCGAAGCATGCTCAGCGCCGGCAATGC
>JABARQ010000007.1 GCA_019186985.1 Prosthecobacter sp.
CAATGGTAAAAGGCGACCGGGGAGGCGGAGTTGGCGGGAGCCTTGAGGCGTCTGAGGCGCATGCACCCAGGTAACCAAAACGGCAGAACTGGCAACCTTTTTCTCGATAAAGGGACAGACCCTTTATGATGAAGCCACGACCCATCTACTGTAACGGCGGCCTTTTATTTGCGGCGTTCAAGCACAATCCGGAACCCGATGGTGGGTCGCTTGGTGTCGACCGGCAGGGCCATTCGGTTGGAGGAAAGGAGTTCGTCCGGATTAGCGCTCCGCCAGTTGCCTCCGCGCACTGTTCCTAGCGTGATTTTGGCATCGCCACCTTTTGCACTGTCATAATCCGTTTCCACCCACTCGCTGGCGTTGCCAGCAAGGCAGTGAATTCCCTTCTCATTGGCAGGAAAAGCGGCCACTGGCGCCAGCTGGGGGAAACGATCCTCATATCCTGGAATGATGCTTTCCAGGTTGGCCTTCCTGCCTGCATGAATGTCGGCAAAGTTGTCCGTGTTCGCCGGTGGCGGCCAGTCGAAGCCCCATGGATAGATGCCACGGATGCGTCCGCTCCGCTCGCTGGGCCGAGTGCCTCGTTCCAAAGGCAGCCCCACCGCCCGGCTCCATTCATCATCGGTTGGCAGCCGATAAACGTCCTTGGCACCGATCAGCCCGGCATTCCTCTCCCGCTCGGTCAACCACGCACAAAATGCACGCGCCTCCTCACGATCCACCCCCACCACAGGCTGAGTCCCCCCCTTGCCTTCCACATCCAGGTTGCCTGGGCGGCGGGCGTTGCTGGCCTTGGTGAATTCCATGTAGTCGCGCCGACGCGTTTCCGTGGCGGCAATCATGACGCTGTCACTCAGCGGCACAAAACGGATGCCCAGGCCGTTGGCCTTCCATTCACGGCCAAAGGTCACCGCCTGACGCGTCTGCATGTCGCTGAAAAGCTCCAGCTGCTCGCCCGACCGGACCTCGCCTTCCAGAACCACATCGGAAAAGCCCTCCTCCCTCAATTCATACTCCACCTGCCCGCTGCGCACCCTTGGCAGCTCAAGCGGCGTGTAGCCCAGAAACTGCTCGTGCTGGAACACCCGAACCTTTTCAGGCGTGCTGCGAATGACGACGCTGCCATAGGTCTGTCGCTCCACCCTCAGATGAAAGGCCTGCCAGTCAGCCCCTTCCCCGCTGCTCGTGCCGGAAGCCTCACCCTCCCGCTCATCCGGCATGTCCTCGGCCCCCGGCACCGGTGCATCAACATAATAAAAGGGCTCCACTTCATAATGATGCTCCTGGCTGAGCAGCCCGGCCTCACGATCCCGGTCGGTGAGCCAGAATCGAAAGGCTTCGGAATCTCCGACCGGAGCGACCACATAATAGGCGGTGTCCTTGCCGCTGCCTGCACGCACCACGCGTCCCTCAAAGGAGCGCCCCGTCGCTTCGAGGAATTTCTTGAAATGCTTGATCTCCACCGGCTGGAGAGTGATGTGGCCGCCCGGAGCGGGTTTGAAAACCATGCCCAGATTGTTGGTCCAGCGCTCGCCCTCCTGCGGCAGCCGCGTTTTTTCCATCACCAGGTCATACTCGGCCGGTTTCGACCGACTCGCCGTGTGCTCGATTTCCTGATGCTTGTAGCCAGGCAGCCGGAGCTGATAAATCACCGGCAGGCCCTCCTCGGGATTCAGTCCCAGGGGCGTCACACCAAGGTCATCCTCGCCGGCATAAACGTGGGCGCCGGCTGGCGTCGTCTTGATCATCAGCATCGGCGTGCCCTTCTGCACCTGGACCACGCCAAAGACTCCATTGCGCTGCGCCAGCCACATGCCGAAACCCACCGCAAGCCCCAGGATCACCACGGCCGCCGCCGCCCACTGCCACAATGCCCGGCGGGAGGATGGAAGCGGCTCGCCACGCAGGTCGAGCGTCATTTCCCGGGCGCTGTTGTAACGGTCCTTCGCCTTCGGCGCACAGGCGGTGCAGATCACCCGGTGCAGGCGCTGCCAGGCCTCCAGCTTGTCCCCCGACTCGCTGCATGAGGGGATGTCCGGAAAATCGAGCCGGTCCTTTCCTGTGCTCGCCTCATAGAGCACCATGCCCAGGGAAAAGATGTCTGAAGCCGGCGAACCTGGCCCTTCAGGCGCCACAAATCCCTCAGTGCCCACAAAACTGCGCTGCCCGAGCAGCGCCACCAGGCCGATGTCCGCGAGACGGCAGTGCCCGTCGATGAAGATCAGGTTCGACGGTTTGACGTCGCGGTGGATGAGCTTGTTTTCATGCAGGTGCTGCAGCCCTTCGGCGACATTGGCGCCAATCGCGAGGCAACGCTCCGCCTTGAGCTGCTTCGAGCGGCGCATTTCCAACCCCAGCGTGTGCGGCTTGTACCGATCAGGGTGGATGTCACGACCCGTCTCCAGATCATCAGCCAGCTCCATCACATAGTAATAAAAGCCCTGCGCATCACTGCGTCCCACCTGGAGAATGGGCACGAGGCCGGGGTGACGGCGCGAGATCGGCTCATAGCGCTTGATCGCTTCAAACTCGCGCTCAAACGAATCCGCATGATCATAATCCTCCCGCCAGACCACCTTCACCGCACGCAGGGCACCGGTGACCGACCTCGCCATCCACACCTCTCCATAGGCTCCCCTGCCAATAAGACGAAGAGTCTCATGATCGCGGATTTCTGGAGCCTGGCGCGGTGCTGACATGGGGTTGCGAAGGACAAGCTAGCAAGAGCCCGCCTTAGTTGCACAGCGAAAAAAGCCGTGAGCAGGGATTATAGCCCCTGACATCCTGTTACCACCTGCCCAGGAAACGCGTTTAGACTCGATGTGTGTCAGTCCCAGGTCATAAAATCCGCCCGTCGTCATGCCTCCCGATTTCGATGTGCAGGAATGTGTGCGCCGCACCGTCGCCGGAGAGCCTGCGGCGGCCCGGCAGCTCATCGAACATCTGTATCCACAGGTGCTCCGCTGGGTGCGCAATCATCTGCCCAGGCGAGAAAGCGAGGAGGATCTGGCCCAGGAGGTGTTTTTGAAGCTGCTTCAAAAGCTGGGCAGCTACCAGCCGCGAACCGGCATCCCCTTCGAACACTGGGTCAGCCGGCTGACCGTACGCACCTGCCTCGATGCCCTGCGGGCGGAGCGCTCCCGTCCCGAATGGCGCATGTCCGACCTTGGCGCCGGGGAGGCCGAATGGCTGGACTATCTCATCAACCAGCATCACGACGCCACCACCCCCGACCATCGCGACCTGGATGCCAGGGCCTTGGTGGAGCGCCTGCTAACCCAGCTTTCGCCACCCGACCGCCTCGTCCTCACCCTGCTCGACCTGGAGCAGAAAAGCACCCGCGAGATCGCCGAACAGACCGGCTGGACACGCCCCATGGTCAAGATGCGCGCCATGCGGGCCCGGCATAAGCTCAAAGTCATCGCGCAACAATGGAACCTCACCCACGACTGACCCATGACACATTTCCCTGAACGCTGGCAGACCGCCGCCCAGGCCGCACGTCGCAGGCCTGCCGAAGCCTGCGAAATGCCACCGGGCCTTGCCACCCGAGTGCTTGCCCGTTGGAAGGAGGCCCCCGAAGAGTCCCTGCTGGAAGTGATGACCCTCCTCAGCAAGCGCTTCCTCATGGCCAGCGCCCTCCTCTTCATCCTCAGCACCGCGCTTGCCGCCACCCAGGTGGATGTCACCGAACTGGCCCCAAGCTGGATCGAAACCCCGTTGAGCACCCGGATGCTTCTGCCATGATGATTTCCCGCCGCACTAAACTGGGCTGCCTGATGACCCTCCTCGTAGGCTTCTGCCTGGGCATCGGTTTCATCATCGGTGTGGTGGCGCACCAGGCCTGGAAAAAGAAGACCGAGGAGCCTGCCTTCATGAAGTGGGTGGTCATGATGCAGATGGACAAGCTGGACCTGGCACCCGAACAACGCGGCAGGGTCGAAAAACGCGTGGATGCCACCGTGAACGAACTCCTCACCTTCAGGACCGATGCCATGAATCAAATCTGGTCCCTCATCGAACGCGCAGGCGAGGAAATCAACGCGGAGCTCACCCCCGCCCAGCAGGAGAAATGGCGCAAGATCATGCCCAAACGGCCTGCGGAGGGTCGGTGAACACTGAACCTCGCCCCGGTCCAGATTCCTGACGCCCCATCGACCACTCCTAATAAACAAGCCCGTGTCACCACGGGCCTGCTTTTGCAGAAGCTAGAGTGAAGCGGATTATTCGCTGACCTTCACGCTCTTGATCACGATCGGATCGACCGGGACATCACCATGGGGGCCGACCTGCTTGGTGGGCACGCTGACAATGGCATCGCAGATGTCCAGGCCCTTGGTCACCTTGCCGAACACCGCATAGCCGTAGCCATCAAAGCTGGGGTAGTCCAGGTTGGCGTTGTCCTTCACATTGATGAAGAACTGGCTGGTGGCGCTGTTCGGATTGCTGGTGCGGGCCATCGCAATGGCACCGCGGGCGTTCTTGAGACCGTTCTTGGATTCAATCGCAATCGGAGCATCCACCGCCTTCTGGTTCATGTCAGGAGTGAATCCCCCGCCCTGGATCATGAAACCCGGGATCACACGGTGGAAGATCAGGCCGTCATAGTGGCCTTTTTTCACATACTTCACGAAGTTTTCGACGGTGATGGGCGCCCTGGCCGGGTCGAGCTCCAGCTCGATGCTGCCTTTGCTGGTTTCCATCACGACTTTCACGGCTTTTGCTTCACTCACGGGCTTGTTTTCCTCCTGGGCTTGGTTGATTCCGGTCAGGCCGGCGAACGCAAGAACGAAGGCGGCAAGAGTCGGCAGTTGTTTTTTCATATGAAGGGGTGGGGTTGGAACGCCGAATGAGCCGAATCAGGACGGAATTGCAACGCGCAAATGAAACCCGCCCCGGGCGCCCTGCAGAAATCCACCTCGACGCCCCGTCGGGATGGTGTTAGCGCTCCGCTTCTCCCGCCTCCGCCCTCCCGGCGCCAGGCTGCGGGAACACCCGTTCACGACCTCATGGCCTCAGAAACGTCGCCCCCCCAGCCAGCACCAGCCCCTTCGAACAAGCCTGCCGCCCCCGTCCAGGACTCCGATCTGCAGATGCCGGTGAGACGGATCATCCCCTACCTGAAGCCGGTCCTGCCACGCTTCATCCTCGGCCTTCTGCTTGGCGTCATCGCCGCACTTTTCAACGCCGCCTGGCTGCCCGTCTGCAGGATCATCTTCTCCATCGTCCTGAATGATGGCGGCGGCCCGCCTTCCCTGGGCCAGGACTACAGCTTCCTGGGCCTGAACCTGAACTTCGCAAACATGTTCGACCTGGACCCAACGGCCAAGGTCGGGCTCACCGGGGTCATCATCGCCGCCTCCTTCATCCCCCTGATGCTGCTCATCAACGGCGTCCTGGACTACCTGAACAAATACTTCCTCGCCTGGGTCGGCAGCCGGATGCTCCAGCACATCCGCAACGATGTTTTCTCGCACGTCCTGCGCCAGTCCCCGGCCTTCTTCAGCAGTTCCAAGGCCGGCGAACTCATCCAGACCGTCCTGAACCAGACCAGCGTCGCCCAGAGAAACGCCGTCCAGTACGTCCAGATCATGACCAGCAACCCCCTGCGCATCCTGGTCATCCTCGTCTCCCTCTTCGCCGCCCATCCCTTCTTCACCTTCATGAGCCTTTTCGTCTTCCCCCTCTGCCTGCTGCCCGTGCTGCGCCTCGGCAAGCGGGTGAGAAAGGCCGGCAAAAAGGAGGAGCAGATGATCGGTGCCATGCTCACCGCCATGCATGAGTCCCTGACCGGCATCCGCCTCATCAAGGCCTACGGACGTGAAGACTACGAAGTGCAGCGCTTCGAAAAGGTGAACGCCTCCATGACCGGCAACTCCATCCGCTGGCAGCGCGCCTCCGAACTCGTCGGCCCCATCGTCGAATCCGTGGCCTCCATCGGCATCGCAGCCGGCCTGGTCTACTGGTGGGCCATGGGCCTGAAGTCTGCGGACTTCATTCCGGTCGTGCTCCTGATGACCCGCATCTACCCCCCCGCCAAGGAACTCAGCAAGGTCAACCTCCTCCTCCAGAAAACGCGCTACGCCATCAACTGCGTCGTCAACATGCTCGACCGCCAGCCCGACATCCAGGACGCACCGGGAGCCAACGCCCTCGGGCGTGTGAAAGGCAGCATCGAGTTCGAAAACATCACCTTCGCCTACGCCCGCCCCAACGGCGAAAAGCTCGCCCGACCCGCCGTCGAAAACGTCAGCCTCCAGCTTTCCCCTGGCCGCTTCTACGCCCTGGTCGGCCCCAGCGGCGCCGGCAAAAGCACGCTCTTCTCCCTTCTTCTCCGCTTCTATGACCCCGACAACGGCTGCATCAGGGTCGACGGCCATGACATCCGCCTGGTCACCCAGAAGAGCCTGCGCGACAACATCGGCATCGTCAGCCAGGACATCTTCCTCTTTCACGACACCATCCGCGAAAACATCCGCTACGGGCGGCTCGATGCCACCGACGAGGAGATCGTCGATGCCGCCAAAAAAGCGCACGCCCATGAGTTCATCATGCAGATCGAAGGCGGCTACAACGCCACCGTCGGCGACGCCGGGTGCAACCTGTCCGGAGGCCAGAAGCAGCGCCTGTCCATCGCCCGCGCCGTCCTGCGCAACGCCCCCATCCTCCTCCTCGACGAGGCCACCAGCGCCCTCGACACCGAGACGGAGAAGATCATCCAGGAAGCCGTCCATGAACTGTCCGAAGGCCGCACCGTCATCGCCATCGCCCACCGCTTGTCCACGATTCTGGAAGCCCATCAGATCGTCGTCATGAAGGACGGCCGGGTCGACGCCATCGGCAGTCACCAGGAACTGCTTGAAAAGAGCGACCTCTACCAGAAGCTTGCCGCCCTGCAGTTCCAGGAAGTCTGACAGCCGTCATAAAACACCGCTTGCCCAGCCGCCCCAGCCATGCGAAAAACAGCCCGCTGAGTGCCGCGCCCGTAGTTCAACGGATAGAATGGTGGTCTCCGAAGCCGCAGATTCAGGTTCGATTCCTGACGGGCGCACCAGCGGAAAATTGATTCAATCATCTAAGGATCAACGATTTATGAAAAATCTCGCGCGTTGCTGTCAATTATTCCAATGAACAGCTGAACTGCGGGTAAATGTGCCTGAAACCCATGACAGGCAAATGGCGAACCTGGCGGCACTCGGCAGGGTTTGCCCCTCCGGCAACGAATTAAGGCAGCTCATGAAAGCAGAAGCCGGATCCACTCCTGGGCTTTCCACTGGACCACGGCCGTCAGCACCAGGGCGGCCACAAGGCCGCCGCCTCCGACAATCGCAACCTCAAAGGACTTCGTCCAGAGAAGGTCCGCCGGTGAAACCCCCAGGTCACCCAGGGTGTCAAACTCCCTGCGCCGAAGCCGGAACGACAGGGCAAAAACCAGCACGGTGATCGCCAGCGCGGCCCCCAGCGTCACCGCCAGCACCACCAGCGCCAGGTTTTGCACCTGGAACAAGGTGCCCATCAACGACTCGAACTGCTCACGCGGGCGGATGAGCTGAACCGGCAGGTCTTCCTTGAGATACCGGCCCGCCAGCAGGGCCTCGGATTTGACATCCACCGGCACCACAATCGCCGCACTCACCGGATAGGCACCGACATCCCCATGAAAATGGAAGCTGTCGAGATTTTGGTCGGTCACTTCATGATACATCCTCACGCTGGCATTGGCGACCGTGTTTCCCTGCTCCTGCTGCAGCACCGTGTCCTTGCCCGAAGCGACATCATCATGGCCGTGAGCCAGGCCGGCGATCAGCCAGACCGTCTTCAGGTCAGCAAACACCGCATCATCATCCGGCGTGCCGCTGACAGCCAGAACGCCGGTGATCCGCATCTTCAGCGGATAAACCCCCGCCATGTCAAAAACCTGCTCCTGGGTGGAAAAAAGGTGGTCTCCAGGCCCCAGTCCACGACGACTTGCCAGACGGGCGCCAAGCACACAATCGCCGAGCCGGGTCATCAGCCGCCCCGAGGCAAGCTTCAGCCGCCGGAAGTCAAAATATTCCATCTCCGTGCCGATGATCGCAGCCCCCTGAGCATGGAAACGGGCGTCCAGCGGAATGGCTTTTCCCAGCCCCGTGGAACGCAGTTCCTGCAAATGCCTCATTTCCATCAAAGGCAGCGGCTGCCTCTTGAAATAGAGGGCGGAAAGCATGAGGTCGAGCGCACTGCCCCGGGTGCCGAGGACCTGCGGCGTCGCAATGGCTCGGTCCCGCATGGCCGCCTCGGTGGCTTGAACGAGGACACGAAGGCAGAGCGGCAGGGCCAGGACCAGGGCCAGGGCCCCCGCCAGCAGGCAGGTCTGCAAACGATGACGCACCACATAGCGCCAGGCAAGATGAAGGGCGGCAACCATCATGAGGTGAATTCGTCCACGCGCACCTGGCTGGAAAAACGGGGGGCCAGCTCCACGTCATGCGTGATCATGACCAGGCTCGCCCCCGAAGCTGAAGTGTATTCCAGAAGCAGGTTCATCACCGTTTCCCTGCGCCCGACATCCAGGGAGGCGGTGGGTTCATCCGCAAACAGGAAGCGTGGACGATGCACCAGTGCCCGCGCCACCGCCACACGCTGCCGTTCGCCCTGCGAAAGCCGGCCCGCAAGCTTGTCCCAGTGCTGGTGAACCTCCAGCCGCTCCGCCAGTTCCCGACCCAAAGCACGCCCTTCCCTTGAATGACGAAAAGTCTGGGGCAGCAGAATGTTTTCAGCCACGGTCAGATAGTCGAGCAGCGCAAAGTCCTGAAAAATCAGACCGACCTTCTCCAGCCGAAATGCCCGACGGGCCGCCTCCGGCATCGTCGCCAGATCATCGCCCCCCAGGCTGACCCTGCCCTGCCCCGGCAACAGCAAGCCGGACATCAGTCGCAAAAGCGTTGTCTTACCCGCACCGCTGGGCCCCAGAAGGACCAGCGTCCCCCCCTCGGACACCCTCAAATCCTTCACCCTGAGCCGAAACGGGCTCTCCGGGTAGGTGAACTGAAGATTGGAGACGGCAATGCCAGACATGGGGACGCAAATAAACGAACAAACATCCTCGAACGCAAAGTCTCTCGGATGACCTCAAGGGCTTTCAATAATTCGAACGAGTAGAAAAAACTTGAAGAATCCAGTCATTTAAACAATTATTTAACTTATCTAAATAATCAACGCCTGCTAGAAACGCGATGAAAACCAACGCCCTCCTCCTTTTGCTCGCCTTGGTTCTGCCTGCTTCGCTTCAGGCAAACTATCCCTATGCAGGCAGCGGCCTCGGAGCGCCCCCAGCTCCGCCAACTCCCCCAACTCCCCCAACTCCCCCAACTCCGCCGCCTGGGATGTCTGATCCTAGCATGGCCTATGGCTATGGTGGCATGTCCCCAACCTTGAACGCCCCCACTGTGGGCTCTCCCTATGCCGGCCCCACCATGGCCAACCCCAACCCCTATGGTTACGGCGGCTACGGCTCGCAATACCAGCAGCCTGCCCAAGCCAACAGCTGGAACAACACCGTACAGCAGGGCATGGGCGGCAGCGGCCCCTCGCTTCTGAACTACAAGTATGCGGAGGTCTTCTACCGTTACACGGATCCGAAGGACAGCCTGCTGGAAGGCAGTCATGGCCTGGGTGCCGCGCTCGTCATGGACCTGCCCACGATCTTCTTCCTCAAGGGAACCTTCACCTGGAACAGCGGCAGCGGCGAAAGAAACGCCAGGGCGGCCGCCGATGCCGACTACGACCTCTCCACCATCACCGTTGGCGGCGGTGCCTTCATGCCGATCACGAACAAGTTTCACTTCGTGGGTGAAGTGGGCCTGGTTTACGCCAACTTCCAGGCTGACGGCATCAACAAAAGCTACACCGACGGCGGCATCTATGTGCGCCCAAGCCTCCGCTATCAGGTTCTTGACTGGCTGGAGCTTCAGGCGGGTGTGACCGTGGCCAGCACAGACGATTATGATTCCAAGATCTTCGATGTCCTCGGCTACTTCCGGGTGTTCCCGATGTTCGACCTGAACATCGGCGCAGACTTCGGTGATGTCTCGCGAGGCTTCCGGGCCGGCGGTCGTCTCCGCTGGTGAGTGGACCTCCCTTCTCCAAGGCAGCCTAGAGCTCAACCACCTGAAGAGGCTTGGCAACCTCGACCATGCCCCCCTTGTGCCGTTCCTTGAGGGCCTCGCATAGGACTTCCGAGCGCTCCGGCTCGCCATGAACCAGGAAGACCCGGCGTTTCTCGCCGCCCACGCGGTCAAACCAGGCCAGCAGCTCATCATGGTCCGCATGGCCCGAGAATGAGTCGAGCGTTTCAATGTCAGCCCGGACGGCAAACTCATCCCCCAGGATGTTCACATGCTTGAAGCCGTTGCGCAGCTTCCAGCCCAGGGTGTTTTCCGCGCAATAGCCGACGAACAGCAGGATGTTGTCGGGATTGCTGACGTTCTGCCGGAGGTGGTGCAGGATGCGGCCGCTCTCCGCCATCCCGGAGGCGGAGATGATGATCGCCGTCCCCTTGACTCGGTTCAGCCCCTTCGACTCATCCACCGACCGGATCAGACGCAGTCCATCAAAGCCGAAGGGATCATCACGCATGAACAGCGCCTTTCCGGCCGCCGGCTTCAACTCATCGACGTGCAGGCGGAAGATCTCCGTGGCCTTCACCGCCAGCGGGCTGTCCACAAAGGTCGGAATGGCGCCAAAGCAGTTCTCATGACGCAGCTTGTCCAGGGTGAACAGAAGCTGCTGGGTGCGCTCGACGGCAAACGCGGGGATGATCAGGCGAGAACGACGCTGCTGGATCTCCCGGATGATCCGGCACAGATGCGCGGAGCTGTCCGTGGCAAGCTCATGCGTGCGGCCGCCATAGGTGCTTTCCATGATGACGAAGTCCACCTTGTCACAAGAGGCCGGGTCGTTGAGCAGGTCGTTGTTCGGCCGACCGATGTCACCGCTGAACAAAAGCCTGATCTGCCGGTTCGTCGCTTGCTCATGAATGTCCAGGATCACCTGCGCCGATCCCAGGACGTGCCCTGCGTCGATGAAGGTGAGCTTCACGCCGTCGGCAATGAACATCGGCCGTTCGTAGCTGACCGTGACAAACTGCCGGAGGCTCGCCTCCGCGTCCTCCATGGTGTAGCTGGTTTCAAGGAGCGGCAGGTCGTCACGCTTGCGGTGGCGGTTCAGCCATGAAATGTCGTGCTCATGGATATGGGCGGCATCCGGAAGCATGATGCTGCAAAGGTCACGCGTCGCTGGGGTCGAGAAGATGTTGCCCTTGAAGCCCCTCTTGCAGAGGTGCGGCAGGTTGCCGCTGTGGTCGATGTGGGCATGCGAAAGAACGACGCAGTCGATGTCCTTCGGCTCAAAGGGGAAATGGCTGTTGCGTTCGATCGCCTCCGCACGCCTGCCCTGGTAGAGGCCGCAGTCCAGGAGGATCCGCGTGTTGTTGACCTCGATCAGATGCTTGGAGCCCGTGGTGGTGCCGGCCGCGCCGCAGAAGGTGATTTTCATGGTTGCCGACAAGACAGCGAGGCAGCCGCCCCTTGGCAAGCAGGAACAGGTCAAGGCGCCCTGCTGCGCGTGAAATTGACAGGATTGGCGAGGTTACCGCTCCTTGCCAAGATGTTCGCGCGTCTCCGACACGATGACTCCGCTGAGCAGGATCAGGCTGATGAGGTTCGGAACCGCCATGAGGCCGTTTGCCGCATCTGAAAAATCCATCACCGCCGCTGCCGGCTGAACCGAACCCACCAGCACCATGATGACCCACAGCACGCGGTAGGGCTTCACCGCCTTCGGCCCCATCAGGTAAACGGCGGCCTTTTCACCGTAGTAGCTCCAGCCAAGGATCGTCGAAAACACAAAGGTGATCAGGCCAAACAGCAGGAAGACCGGCCCCACCGTGTGCAGCTGCTCAAAGGCGGCATTGGTCAGCGCACCCTTGGCCAGCCCATCCTTCCAATGACCGCTGGAGACAATGACCAGCCCGGTCAGTGCGCATACCACCACCGTGTCCCAGAAGGTGGCCGTGGAGGAGACCAGGGCCTGGCGAACCGGGTTTCTCGTCTGGGCCGCCGCCGCCACGATCGGCGCGCTTCCCAGTCCGGATTCATTGGAGAAAAGACCGCGCGCCACACCGGCCTGGATAGTCTGTTTCAGGACGGCTCCGGTAAATCCGCCCACGGCAGCCTGGCCGGCAAAGGCGCCTTCGAAAATGTCCGAAAAGGCCTGGGGCAGCAAGGCTGCATTCTTGATCAGGATGAGGATGCAGCCGATCACATAGCCCACGGCCATGATGGGCACGAGGTATTCACAAACCCGTGCAATGCTCTTCACGCCGCCCAGGATCACCGCCGCCGTGATGGCAGCCATCACCAGGCCGCTCACCCAGCGCAGCACCGCCTCGGCCTCCGCATCCGGCCGCACCCACTCCTTCAGAGTCTCCACCACGGCGTTGGCCTGGAACATGTTGCCGATCCCAAACGCCGCAATGCATGTGAAGACGGCGAAAAGGACGCCAAGCCACTTCTGCCCCAGGCCACGTTCCAGGGCATACATGGGGCCTCCGGCAAAGCTGCCATCCGGCATCTGAACCCGGTATTTCACCGCCAGCACGGCCTCCGAATACTTGGTGGCGATCCCAAACACGCCGGTCAGCCACATCCAAAACACCGCCCCGGGACCACCTGTGGCCACCGCCCCCGCCACACCGATGATGTTACCGGCGCCAATGGTCGCCGCCAGGGCCGTCATCAACGCACCAAACTGGGACACATCCCCCTCTCCCTCCTTCTGCTTGGAAAAGGAGATCCGGATGGCCCTGCCCAGGTGCTTCTGGATGAAGCCCGTGCGAAAAGTCAGGAAAACGTGCGTCCCGAACAGAAGGACAATGAGCGGCAGCCCCCATACCAGACCCGACAGCTCAGCGGCAAATTTGGCAAAATCCATGCCCTGTCATAACGGCAGGAGGGCTGTCAGGCCAAGCACGAAGTTTGACTCATCGGGTCCTGCCTGGTGAGAATGGTTGCACTTGAGCGGCACTCTTGCCACGGTGCCGTTCTTCACTCAACACCCACCATTCATTTCTATGAGCCAGAGAGTCGCCTTTGTCGGAGTTGGTCGCATGGGAGCCAACATGGCCCGCCGCCTCAAGGACTGCGGATTCGAAATCACCGCCGTCCATGACGTCAACCGCGAGGCCGCCGCCAGCCTCGCCGCCGAACTCGGCTGCGCCGCCCCCGAAAAGCTCGCGGATGTGACCGCCGCCGCCGATGTGATCATCACCGTTGTCACCAATGACGCCGCCATGCGCAGCATCTTCCTCGCCCCCGGGGACAACCTCTTCACCGGCGCCCAAGGCAGGATTTTCATCAACTGCGCCACCCTTTCCCCGGCCATTCACCGCGAGATCTACGAGGCTGCGGAAAAGGCTGGCGCGCACAGCCTGGAAGCCTGCATGGCCTCCAGCATCAGCCACGCACGCGAAGGCAAGCTCTACCTCATGCTCGCCGGCGACGAGGCCACCTATCAGCAGGTGCTCCCCATGATCGAGCAGATGAGCGTCAACCGCCGCTTCATCGGAGGTCCGGGGCGTGCGGCCGAGGTGAAAGCCCTCGTCAACATGGTCATGAACATCAATACGGCAGGTCTTGCAGAAGGCCTGGGACTCGCCGCCGCCCTCGGCCATGACCTCAACATGATCCGCGAGGTCTTCTCCCAGACAGGCGCCAACAGCCGCGTGCTCGAAACCGATGCAGGCGACATGTGCGCCCGTGAGCACGACTGCTGGTTCTCCGCCGAACACGCCGCCAAGGACAGCGGCATCGCCGGGCAGATCGCCCGTGAAGCCGGCCTGAACCTGCCCCTGAACGCCGCCACCACGGCCCAGTACGAAAAAATGGTCTCCCTCGGCCTCGGCGAACTCGACAAGTCAGGCATTGCGGAACTGACCTTCAAGGGCCGTCACGCTTGAACCAGGCATGGAAGCCGCCCTATATCAGACCATCCTGTCCCAGGGGGCCTGCGTGGACCTTTCCTCACGCGCCAAATGGCGTCTCTCAGGAGCCGACCGCGTCCGTTACCTCAACGGCCAGGTCACCCAGGACGTGCGCGCCACCACCTCCGACAAGGCCCTTCATGCCTGTGTGACGAACGTCAAGGGGCGGATCGAAGGTGACATCTTCATCCATGCCGATGCTGACAGCCTGCTCTTCGACGCCCCGGCCGGACTCAGGGAATCCCTGGGAGCCAGGCTTGAGCGATACATCATCGCCGACGACGCCGTCCTGGAGGACGTCACGGATCAATGGCGGCTATGGCATTGCATCGAACCTAGGCCAGGGACGGCGGGCGAGCCAGAGAACCCCTTTGTCAGGCTGAAAAACAATCGCTTTGGCCTGAAGGGCTTCGACCTGTGGATTCCCGCTGACTTCCCCTCTCCCTGCCTTGCCCCCCTCCCACAGCTTTCCGCTGAAGAAGCAGAAACCCTGCGCATCCTCCAGGGTGTGCCCACCTGGCCTCAGGAACTGAACACCGAAGTTTTTCCTCCCGAAGCAGGCCTGGAAAAAACGGCCATGAGCTTCACCAAGGGCTGCTACATCGGCCAGGAAATCCTGTCACGCATCAAGACCACCGGAAAAATGCCCCATGTCCTGGCCATGTGGGAGGCCGCCGACGGTGATCCATCGCTGCTGGTGCCCGGAGCCATCCTCGGCCAGGACCGTGAAATTGGAAAAATCACCAGTGTGGCAAGGCATCCTATTTCCGGCCACCGCGTTGGCCTTGCCTTCATCCGACAGGGCTCCGCCTCCCTGGATTCCAGGTTGCCAGTCGGAAACGGTCTGTCTAGTATCGCCGCCCACGTCAAAATATCCGCCCTACCGAATCAATGAGCCTGCTGCGTCTCACTCTCCTTCTCGCCTGTGCCACGTCGCTGACACTGCTCCCCTCCTGCCAGTTCGGCGAGTCAGCGGATGCCATCAATCCCACGGTGGCGGAAATGGATTCCCTGGATCTGCAGTGGGGGCTTCCCGCGCGCAAATCCAAAGGCGGCCCCCGCCGCACCTATCAATACATGGACGGTGCAGGTTCGGCTCCAGCCGCTTCCGCCTCAGGCCAGGCGCCTGCGGCGGCACCGGCCCGTGAAACAGTCAACACTCCGCCTCCAGCTGCCGCCACACCTGCCCCAGCTCCAGCACCTGCTGCCGCCGTGCCGGCCAACCTGCGCTGACACAAGCCTTATCTCGCCCCTCTCATTCCTGATCTCGTGAAAACGCTCCACAGCCTCATCATGCTCAGCCTTGGGCTGATTGCCTTTACTGCGCACGGCCAGACCCTTTCACCGACCGTCCCAGTTCCTGCGGACACTGCGGCGGGCGTCCAGCCGGCCGCGCCTGATCTTCCTTCCATTGAGCGCATCGCCAACGAAGCCCAGCGTCAGATCTTTGATGCCGCAGATCGTGCCGCCGGGTCGTCCACATCCGGCCCACAGGTCACCTCAACGCCCAAAAAGACGTCCTTTTCCGCCCCCAAGTTGGAAGATCCCAAGTCCTGGAAAAAGGATTCCCGGCACAAGCTGGCCGTGATGGAGGTCAAGTTCGGCGGTGCCATCGAAACGGTGATGTTCGAGCTTTATCCGCAGGACGCCCCGCAGACGGTTTCCAACTTCCTCGACAATGTTGAAACCGGCGCCTACAAGGGCCTCGCCTTCCACCGGGCCATCGAAGGCTTCATCGTCCAGACCGGCGATCCCCTGAGCTCCGACGAAGGTGCGCGTGACCGCTGGGGAACCGGTGGTGATGGGAAAAATGTGCCCGCTGAAATCAAGCGCAAGCACAGCAAGGGCGCCGTGGCCATGGGCCGCAAGGGCGACAAGGTCAACCCCTCCAAGCAGTCCAACGGCTACCAGTTCTACTTCGCCCTCGGACACTACGGATCCCTCGACGGCAACTACAGTGTCTTTGGTCAGGTGATCTCAGGCCTGGAAGTCCTGGAACGCATCTCCAAGATGCCCGTCGACAGCAATGACTGCCCGATCGCACGCATCGAAATCAAGGACATCAAGATCACAGACCACACCGGCCCCCTCTATGTGTCCGAAACCTCCGAGGATGACAAGACCTACACCAAGCCAGCCTCGGCCCTCAGCCCCGTGGGACGTTTCCTGCGCCGCGTCTGGTGACCCGGAACACGCCCGGCATGATTCATCCCTCCGCTGTCATCCACCCTTCGGCCGAGCTCGCCCCCGATGTGCAGGTCGGTCCTTATGTCATCATTGAGGGTCCGGCCAGAATCGGCTCCGGAGTCAGGATTGAAGCCCATGCCCAGATCGTCGGGCGTGTCGAGATTGGCGAAGGCTGCCAGATCGGCAGGGCCGCCGTGATTGGCGCCGACCCCCAGGACATCCATTTCGACACTCAAACGGAAAGCTCGGTCATCCTCGGCCCGCGCAACGTGATCCGCGAACACGTCACCATTCATCGCGGCAGCAAGCCCGGCAGCGCCACACGCCTCGGTGAGGGCAACTTCCTGATGGTTGGCGCCCACCTCGCCCACGACGTGCATCTGGGAAACAGGAACATCCTCGCCAACGCCTGCCTGCTTGCCGGACACATCCACGTCGGCAGCAACACCTTCATCGGCGGCGGCGCGGTCTTTCATCAGTTCATCCGCATCGGCGACTCCTGCGTCATCCAGGGCAACGGCAGCTTCGGCAAAGACATCCCGCATTTCTGCGCCGCCATGCGCACCAACCGCATCACCGGGCTGAACATCATCGGCCTGCGCCGCCAGGGCTTCACCGCCGGGCAGCGCGCCGCCATCAAGGACCTCTTCAAGCTGCTCTTCTGCTCCGGCAAAAACCTCTCCCAGGCCCTCGCCTCAGCCCGTGAACGCGAGTGGACGGACCCGGCTGCACGCCTGCTCGAATTTGTCGGCGCACCTTCCAGGCGTGGCATCTGCCCCTGGCGCGGGGAGGTCGACATGGACGACTGAGCCTCCGTTCAGCGCCCGATGCAATAGACCGCCTTGTCGCTGCGCAGCAGCATCCGCCCCCCAACCACCGCCGGCGTGCCATGAAACTGCGAGTCATCCAGCGGCGGAACGACGCCCAGCTTCTCAAAAGTGGGTCTGGCGGCCAGGATGAAGGTGCCGTTGCGGCGGGAGACCGCATAAATCCTGTCCCCAATCAGCACCGGTGAAGCATAAAACGGCTTGCCCCCGCGGCCCCGCCCGCCGCCGCTTTCCATGACCCTCTCCCGATACACGTCCCTGCCGGTCTTCGCCTCCATGCACAGGGCGAATCCCGCATCATTGACGACATACAGATGCCCCTCATGCAGCACCGGCGTCGGCACATAGCTGCTCGACTTGCTCTGCCAGAGCATGTGGCTGGCCGTGACATCGCCCTTGCCGCCCAGTCGGACGGCGGCGCTCCCCTGAGTCGGATAACCGCCGAACAAATAAACCACGTCGCCATCCTGGATCAGCGCCGGAGACACGTTGCCCGGCAGTCCGTGGGTGGCATACCAGCGCAGCTTGCCGGTGTCCGGATTCAGGCCCCAGATTTCCTGGGCGATGGGGAAGACCAGGTCCGTGCGCCCGTTGGTTTCAATGATGCTCGGCGTCGAGTAGGCAAGCTCGATCATGTCGCCACCGGCCCGCCACAGCTCCCTGCCGGTCTTCTTGTCCAGCGCAACCAGAGACTTGCACTCGTCCGTGGCGTTCACGATCACCGAGTCCTTGTAGATCACCGGACTGCCGCCCGAACCCCAGCGGCGGCCGCTGGATCCCGTGCCCAGCGGCGTGAGCCAGAGCTGCCTGCCCGACAGGTCAAAGGCCGCCGCCCCGGTCTTGCCAAAGAACACATAGATGGTTTGGCCGTCGCTGGCCGGCGTGCTGGTCGCATACCCATGCTCGGTGATGAACCCCTGGTAGTCGTCCTCCCGCACCTTTGAAGGCACCGTCGCCTGCCAGAGCTTCCTGCCGTCCGCCAGGCTCAGGCAGACCAGGTGCCTCTCCAGGCGGCTCATGTCCTCGTTGCCGGGCTTGTCGCCATAGCCCGTCCAGCAGGTGACGAACACCCTGTCTCCGACCACAATCGGGCTCGAAGAACCGGGGCCCGGCATGTCAAACTTCCATGCCAGGTTCTCCGTGGCCGACCAAGTCATTGGAACGTCAGCTTCACGGACCACCGCAGCACCCGTGGGCCCCAGGAAGCGGGGCCAGTCCGCAGATTGTGCGGCGGAGTTCAGCAAAAGCAGCAGGGCGTAGAGAGGCAGGCGGGTGGACATGGCGGGCATTGAAGTCTTGAAGCGTCCGCAGGTTGCGCGCCCGCCCGGATTTTCCAGTGGAGTTTTGCAGCGTGCACCGGGCGTTCACCTGTGTCATCGGTCCCTCATGCCAGACCCGCTTTGGATGACTTTTCCCCTGCTCGACGCCCTGCCCGGCTTTGCACATCGCTTCACCCTCCGGCACCCTTCCATCGCCGTGGATGCGGAACGAGCCGAGGCCGTGGAACGGCTCTGGTCCTGGCACCGCTCCCAGGCTGGTGAGATGGGCTTCCCTCCGGAAAGCCTCTGCATCGCCGAACAGGTCCACGGCAGGGGCGTGGCCGTGCTTCATGAACCTTCTCCACAGGCCGTCCCGCAGGTTGACGGAATCATCTCCGCGCGTCCTGGCCTGGTGATCGGCATCTATGTCGCCGACTGCGGCGCCATCTATCTGGCCGACCCGGTCAGCGGCGCCTTTGGCGTCCTGCATTCCGGCAAAAAAGGTTCGGAACTGGGCATTGCAGCCGAGGGCATCCGCCTGATGCAGCAGCACTTCGGAGCCAGGCCGGAAGACATCCGCGTCCAGATCGCCCCATGCATCCGGCCTCCGGCCTATGAGGTGGACTTCGCCGGACAGATCCGCGACGGCTGCCTCGCCGCAGGCATCCGCCCGGAGCACTACCAGGACTGCGGCATCTGCACCAGCTCGGACCCGGATCGCTACTATTCCTACCGCCTGGAAAAAGGCCGCACGGGCAGGATGCTCGCCCTGCTCGGCAGGCCCGTCATTTCGCCAGCGGCAGGATGATCCGCGAGGGATGAAGGCGGTCGTGCCAGATCGTGTTGGTGGCCGCCCTCGCATCCTTGAGCCAGTCTCGGACCTGGGGATGTCCGGTCTGGCTGTTCGGCTCATAGAGCGGCGCGCCGCTGCTGGCGATGGTGACGCGGATGCGATGCCCCCTGGCAAAGAGCATGCTGGTCCAGCCGACGTGCCAGTGCAGCCGGGCCGGGTCACCGGGCTTGAGCAAAGTTTGTTGATCCCAGCCGTGGCGGTAGCGGGCGCGCATCGGGTAGTCCATGAGCAGGATGCTGCGCCCGTCCGGATAGACGTCACAGACCCGCAGGATGACGTCGGTGTCCGGGGCTGTTGAACTCAGCCACACCTCGGCCTTCACCTCGCCGTTCCACTCCACCGGCTCCTCCAGGGGGGCCGTGGTCCAGGTGAGGACCTCCTTCTGCTCCTCAAAGGACCTGGCATCCTTCGCCCCGGGAAAGGAGCGGCCGGGAATCTGCATGGGGCTGGCCGGATCGGATTCATAGCTGGTGGCGCTCTTTTCATGCTCGGGCGCCTTGTCGAACAACAGGCCTCCCTCGTGAAGGTACAGGCTGCCGGCCTTCGGTGCCGGAGGCCAGTCGGCGGCGCTGCGCCACTCATTGCCCGGTGCTCCCGGCTCTCCAACGGCCCCCATGACGTAATAGCGAACGGCCGGCTCCTTCTCGATGCCGTTGTCCGCCCCTTTTAACCAATGATCAAACCAGCGCACCATGTGCTCCACCTCGGGCCAGGTGGCGTTTTCGGGATAGGCAAGATCACCGACCTTGCTGCCCTTGTTCAGCCGTCCGTGCAGCCAGGGGCCGAGCAGCAGCCACTGCCTGCCGCGTGAATTTACACCGCCCTGGTGCTGGCGTCCGATGAAGCTGGCCACGCTGCCCTGGACCATGAAGTCGTACCAGCTGCCAATGGTGAAGCAGGGCACGTCCATCTCGGCAAAATGCAGCGTGCAGTCCTCGGCGCGCCAGTAGTCGTCATAGTTCGGATGCTGGTCCCACTCGGCCAGCAGGGCGTCATTGTCAGACGGGTTCCGGCAGTTCGCGCCAAAATCGGCAAAGCGGCCGGGCCGCGTGACGCCGCCGATGCGATAGCCCTCATGAAACAGGCTCAGGCCGGTGTCCACCATGTACTGGCAGACCAGGTGGGGAGGACGCGTCACCGCGAGGAAGTTCTGCGCAAAGCCTCCCTGGGAACTGCCGAAGGTGCCCGCCTTGCCTGTGCACCACGGCTGCGCAGCCAGCCATTCACAGGTGTCATAACCATCTTTTTGCTCACCCCAGGCCAGCGCCCGGTAGCCGACATAGCGGCCCTCGCTTTCCTGCGAGCCGCGGAAGTTGACCATGGCCACCGCATAACCTCGCCGCGCCAGGTCGGCGGCGTTTTTCCGAGTTCCGGCCCCGCTGATGTCCGCATAACGCTGCTCGAAGACCACAGGCCACCTGCCCTCGCCTTCCGGAAGATAGAGGTAGGCCGAGAGACGGATGCCATCGCGCATCGGGATCATCACATGCTGCTCCCGGACGCCGCCAAGGTCGAGCGGCGGAAGGTCCTTGGACCGGAGAAGGCCTGTGCAAAGCAGGAACAGCAGGAGGGTGCGGGAGCTCATGACGGGAAGCTACTACGATCCCCCGCCCGCCTCCTTCTCAGTCCAGGGCGCTGAATCCGCAAAAGACGCTGGATTCCACGGGAGGCCGCACCGGCAGAGGCTCGTCCCGGTCCAGGTGCTCACGGCAGATGCTGAAAAACTCGTCCTCGGCCGCAGCACGGCGGATGCGGTGCTCAAACCTGCCTTCATCAATGCCGGTGCTGATGAAGACCATGTAGCGCTTCATCTTCTGCACTTGCTTCTCCGGGCAGGGCGACCGGTGAAATGCAGCCGTCTCCTCATAAAGCCGGTGAACATACTCCAGCAGGTCGCGGCGCCCTGGAGACGGGGCCGTCCGGCCCTCCCAGTGCGCGCGCAGCTGCGCAAACAGCCAGGGATTGCGGATCGCCCCCCGCCCAATCATCAGCCCGGCGGCGCCGGTGCGCCGCAGGTAGGCCGCGCCGGTGGGCACATCGACCACGTTGCCGTTGGCGATCACCGGACAGGTCATCGCCTGCACCGCCATGGCCACGCATTCAGGATGCACCGGTGTCTTGTAGGCGTCACGAACGGTGCGTCCATGAATGGTCAGCATCTGGATGTCATGCTTCTGAAACACCTCCAGCAGCCTGGGAAACTCGGCCTTGTCGGCATAACCAACTCTGCATTTCACGGTGAACCTGCCCTGGATCGTACCGCGCAGCGCCCGAAGGATTTCATCCACGCGCTCCGGCTGCCGCAGCAGGCCGCCGCCTGCGTCCTTCCGGCAGACGACCGGCGCCGGGCAGCCCAGGTTCAGGTCGATGCCAGCCACCGGATGCCTTTCCAGCTCCCGGGCCGTGCGCAGCAGGGCGGGAATGTCCTGGCCGATCATCTGGGCGATCACCGGCCTGCCCGTTTCATTTTCCGTGATGGAGCGCAGAGTGGCGGCGTCCAGGCAGGAATCCGGCGTCACCCGAAAGTATTCGGTCACATACAGGTCCGGCCCGCCATAGCCCGCCAGCAGCCGCATGAACGGCAGGTCGGTGACGTCCTGCATGGGGGCGAGGACAAGGGCGGGTCGGTGTTCGGGAAGCACAAGGACTTCCCTCTAGCTCACTTCCCCGCCTGCTCAAGCAGCCTGGCGATCACCTTTTCCACCGTCACCCCCTCCGCCTCCGCACGATAGTTGACCAGGATGCGGTGGCGCAGCACCGGCTGGGCGAGCGCACGGATGTCACCCAGCGTCACATGCGCCCTGCCATGGATCAAGGCGCGCGTCTTGCCGCCCAGGACCAGGTTCTGGCTGGCACGCGTGCCGGCGCCCCAGCTCACCCACTCGTTGACGAAGTCGGGCGCGCCCGGCCGGTTCGGACGCGAGGCTGCTGCCAGCCTGACGGCAAAGCGCGCCACATCCTCGGCCACGGGCACCTTTTTCACCACCTGCTGGAAGGCCTGGAGCTCGATGCCGCTGAACAAACGTTGCACTGGCTCCCTCGCCGTCCCCGTCGTGCGCGTCACCACCGCCACCTCGTCATCCTCGTCCAGATAGTCGATGACGATGTTGAGCATGAAGCGGTCGAGCTGGGCCTCGGGCAGCGGATAGGTGCCCTCCATCTCAATCGGGTTCTGCGTGGCGAGAACAAAGAAAGGTTCGGGCAGGCGCATCGTCCGGCCGGCAACCGTCACCTGATGCTCCTGCATGGCCTCCAGAAGCGACGCCTGGGTCTTGGGCGGAGTGCGGTTGATCTCATCCGCCAGGATCATGTTGGCAAACACCGGCCCCTGTTTGAAAACGAGCTGCCTGCCCGCCGCCGTGTCCTCCAGGATCTCCGTGCCGGTGATGTCGGAGGGCATGAGGTCGGGCGTGAACTGGATGCGGTGAAAGCCCAGGTCGAAGACATCCGCCACGGTCTTCACCAGCAGCGTCTTCGCCAGTCCCGGCGCACCGGTGATCAGGCAGTGTCCTCCGGCAAGCAGGGCGACGAGCATCTGGTCCACAACCTCCTGCTGGCCGACGATGACCTTGGCCACCTCGTCCATGATCCTTTTCCTGGCGCCCGCCAGCATCGCCACGGCCTCTTCATCGGTGATGGTGGCGGAGGCAGGTGCGGCGGTGAAGTCGGACATAAACGCGTGCACATCAAAACAGCGTCAGACGTGCCAAGCTATCAGCCGATGAGCGCTTCAGCCAAGGCCAAGCAGCCTTTTCAGGGCCGCCGCGTCCGCCGTGGTCGCCAGCAGGTAGCTGACCGGTCCATCGCTCCACGCGGCCAGGTTCCAGCCATCCAGGGCCGTCAGCTTCGGTTCCTCGGGCGGTCTTCCCCTGGGCCCGGCATTCTCGATGATCACCAGATGCGCCTCCCTGCCATCTTCCAGCTGGAAGCAGATGATCGTGGCCGGATGCCCTCCCGCCTGGATGAGCTTGCAGCCAAAGGTGCGCGTTTGATCCATCCTTCCAGGCATGCGCCCCGGGCTGGGCGAATGGCGGGCGTCCAGGTAGCCGCGCAGGGCCTCCAGGCTCCCCGCCCTTTCCGTCAGGCGCGTCCGGCCATGCTCGAGCTGCCTGACGACCACCATCGCCTCGTCCTGCCAGGATGTCTCCGGCCCAGGCCCTGGCCGAACCAACAATCCTCCCAGGAGCAGCACTGCGGCGGCGGCGGCGAACCAGGGAGTCCGCTTCCAGACAGTCCGGTGCCGTGAGCCTGCATCCAGGACCAGGAGCCTCTCCCTCAATCCGGCGGGAACTTCTTCAGGCATGGCCCCGGCCACCCTCTCATCAAAGCTCCGCCGACGATCCGTCCAGGCAGCCAGGGCGGCATCCTGCTCCAGCAGGGTGCGAGCCTCCTCCGAGAGGTCCTGGGGACGCAGTGTCGTGGCGTCGAGTTCGAGTCTGGCTTCTTCGTGGGTCACGGCCGGGGTAGTGAGAGGAGGTTGGATGGCGCGTTGTCGTCCTGCAGGCTGCGCAGGATGGAGCGCAGGCGGTCCTTGGCTCGGGACAGACGTGACATGACGGTGCCGACAGGAACTCCCAACGTGTCGGCTATCTCCCGGTAGGACAGCTCCTTGAGGTAAAAAAGCACCAGCGGCGCGCGATGGCCAGGATCCAGCCGCTCCAGCGCCTCTTGCAGCGTGGCGCTGTCCACCCGCGGCTCGGGCTCATCCTCCGCCGGCTCTTCCACACCATGCAGGTCCGGTTCAAACTCGACCTCCGGATGCCGCACCTCGCGCCTGGCCTGCCCCAGCCATTCACGGTAAAGCGTGGTGAAGAGCCAGGTCTTCACCTTCGTCCTGTCCCGGAGCGTGTGCCCCTTCCTGGCCCATTGCAGGAAGGTCTGCTGAACCAAATCTTCGGCAACGTCCGCACGCCGGCACATGCTCAGGGCGAACCGGTGGAGGCCCTGGTAATGGGCGTCCACGATCTGCTGGAAGCTGGGCGCGGGTTCCGTCACACGGAGTTCTGGGCGGGCTGTCGTCGGCGGAGCAAAGCCCGGCTGGAGGGCGATTTCCATGATTTCATGAGTTCACAGCCTGTGAGAGCACCTCACGGCCGGCTTATTCCCGGCAAAAAGGTGCTTTTTTCAGGCCCTCGGCCTGAGGTCACGCTCGATGTCGATCCGGTCCTCCCGGTTCCGCGCCTTGATCTTGTGATCACGCTTGCTGATGCGCTCGACGGTCATCTGCCGCTTCTTCTGACGCTTCTTCAGCTTCGCAATCTCATCCTCCAGCTTGAGGAATCCTTCCAGGCGCTCCGGGTCCAGGACTCCCTCCGCAAGCGCCTCACGCAGGGCGCAGCCGGCGTCGGTGCCATGCTTGCAGTCGTGAAAGCGGCAGGACGACGCCAGTTCCTCGATGTCGGCAAAGGATTCCCGCAGCGTGGCCTCGTCCGTCCACATCTGCACCTCCTTGATCCCCGGGTTGTCCACCAGGACGCCACCTCGTGGAAGCAAAATAAGTTCGCGCGCCGTGGTCGTGTGCCGCCCCTTGCCGGTAAGCTCGTTCACCTCGGCCACCCACTGCCATTCGTCCCCCGCCAGGGCGTTGACCATGGCCGACTTGCCGACGCCGCTGGAGCCGATGAGAGCCACGGTGACCCCCTTCTTGAAGTAGGCCTTCAGGGCCTTCAGACCCTTGTTTTCCAGGACGCTGGTGACATGCACCCCGCACTCCGGATTGAGCGCCCGGATCTCCTCCACGGCCGCCGCATGCTGTTCCTTGCTGAAGAGGTCCGCCTTGTTCAGCACGACCACCGCCCTCGCGCCGCTGCGCCGGATGAGCGTGAAGTAGCGCTCCAGGCGCCGCAGGCTGTAGTCCGGCCCCACCTCGGTCACGACCATGACCACGTCCACGTTCGCCACCAGCACCTGCTCTTCGCTGCTGCTGCCGGGGGCCTTGCGGGAAAAGCAGGTCCGCCTTGGCAGTCGGGCGCGGATCACGGCGTCGTCACCGGTGATGTCCAGCGCCACCCAGTCACCGACGGCGGGCAGCTCGGCATCGGTTTCGGCATCGTGATAAACCCTGCCACCGAGGATGCAGTCCAGCTCATCAAAATCGTCGTCTTCAAAGACCAGGCAGCCATAGCTGACCTTGTTGTCGCGCAGCAGCCGAGCCGGCTTCCAGCCCTGCTTTTGATAAGGGGCGAAATCCTGGTCGAGCTGATTGTTCCAGCCGAGGTCTTCGCGGGTGATCTTGCGGGGCATGATCGGAAAAACGGCTCAGCAGGAGGGCCCGCGCTTAAAGCAGGGTGTCGTAGGCCCGGCCTTCCCTCTTGTCGTAGAAGTTCATGAACGCGCGGTTCACCGTGGCAAAGCCGCCCGGAGTCGGGTAGTCACCGCTGAAATACCAGTCGCCAAAGCTCGGCCCGCCGGCGAGGTCGAGCGCGGCGTGCAGTCCGGGGATGGTCTGGAAGATGATCCTGACCTCGCCCTTCCAGTTGGTCCGGGCCGGATAGACAAGCTGCGAAATCTTGGCGGAGATCTCCTCGTCGCTGAACGGCGCATAGACGGCCTTCACAGCGTTGCGCATCTCCTGGCGCGGCTTCTTCAGCTCGGCCTTGCAGGCATCGTAGGTGTCACGCAGCACGGACCTCAGCCCGCGCTCCTTGAGCAGCTCCACCGCCGCCTGGAAGGCGATGAACTTGCCCAGCTCCGACATGTCGATGCCATAGCAGTCAGGATAGCGGATCTGCGGAGCCGTGGAGAGCACGACGATGCGCCGCGGGTTTGTCCGCGCCAGGATCCGCAGGAGCGAGGTCTTCAGCGTGGTGCCGCGAACGATGCTGTCGTCAATGACCACCAGGCTGTCCTTTTCCGTCACGCTGCCGTAGGTGATGTCATAAACGCTGGAGACCAGCTCATCACGCCCGTTTTCCGAGGCGATGAAGGTGCGCATCTTGATGTCCTTGTGCGCGATCTTCTCGGCCCGCGGCCAGTTGCGCAGCACCAGGTCATCCAGCTTCGCCTCGTCAAACTCGCCCTTCTTCAGCATTTCCATGAGCGCATCCTTCACGGCCACCCGGCGGCTCTTGCGCAGGCCGTCAAGGAATCCGAAATAGGCCGTCTCGGCGGTGTTTGGAATGAAGCTGAGCACGGAATGCTCAAAGTCATTGTCGATGGCCTGCACGACCTGCTCGACCAGCTGCTCGCCCAGGCGCTTGCGCTGCCTGTAGATTTCGGAGTCGTTGCCGCGGGAGAAGTAGATCCGCTCAAACGAGCAGGGCTTGGGCTCACGCACCTCCGTGAACTTCTCCATCGAGAAGCTTCCACAGCTCTTCATGACGGCCACATGCGCCGGTGGCAGCTCCTTCACCTCCTCCTCAGGCACCTCGAGCACGGACATCAGCGCCACACGCTCGGAGGCGAAGGCCAGCACTTCGTCATTCTCATAATACCAGCACGGCCGGATGCCGCTGGGGTCGCGCATGACAAACAGGTCGCCGCTGCCGATCACCCCGACGATGGCATAACCACCGTCCCAGATCTGGGCTGACTTGCGCACCACCTCGGCCACGTCAAGCCGCTGGCTGATGTGCCTGGGAATCTCCGCCCCGGGCATGCCGCTGTCACGCAGCTCGTGATAAAGCTGCGTGTGCGCCTCGTCGAGCTGGAAGCCGATCTCCTCCATCACGCTCTGCGTGTCCGTGCCAAACACCGGATGCTGGCCGCGCTGCATCATCACGCGGTTGAGCTCTCCGGAGTTGGTGAGGTTGAAGTTGCCCATCACCATCAGGCTGCGGGTGGGCCAGGTGCTGCGACGCATGTAAGGATGCAGGCAGCCCTTGCCAAGGCCTCCGGAGGTGCCGTAGCGCAGGTGGCCGATGTTGATCTCGCCCGCCAGGTCAAACTCACGCTTGATGGCGGCCGGGTCCTCCTCAAAGGGCGGCAGCTCCACACCTGTCTCGTGCCGCTCCTCCTTGCGCCGACCGTCAATGCGCCGGGCGATGCGCTTGTAGTCCTTGCGGATGTCGCTGAAAACCTCGCCCATCTGCTCCACGGACACGTCAAACCGCTCACGAAACAGGTAGGGTGATCCCGGCGGCATGTCGAGCTTGCAGCAGCCGATGCCGATGCCGTCCTGACCACGGTTGCGCTGCTTGGCCATGAGGGAGGCCAGCAGGTTGAAGCCATAAAGGGCGGTCCCATAGGTGTCCTGGTAGTAGGCCAGGGGCTTCTTCAGTCGGACTACGGCCAGGCCGCATTCATGTCGGATGGGATCGCTCATTCGGGAATGGGAGAGCAACCACCCTTGGCAGCGTTTGAAGGGAGCGCAAGGCTGGAAGCCATGATGTTTTACGCTCCTCGCTCACCAAACTCGCCCCGTCCCTGGCTTTTCCTCCACAATACGACTTCCTGGGCTGAAAAAGACCATTTGCCAGAACCTCGCCGCGCCCTAGAATCCGCGCCGTTCATGGTCCGTCCAGCCACCAGCATTGCCATTCGAATTAGCCGCGGGCTCCTCTGCGCGTAACGCAGCCGTTGGAGTCCGTCATTTCTGGCAATCGCCAGGCACCCCCAGGTGCCTGGAACGGCAAAAAGCCTTCCGCGTTTCACCCCCAGCCGTCCTCATTCGTCCGCGGCTTTCGTGAACCTCCTTCCTGACAAGACGCCCCTCGACCCTTTGACCCGATTTTAATTCCCATGTCCGTTCCCGTCACGATCTACGACACCACCCTGCGCGATGGCACCCAGGGCACCGGCATCTCCTTCTCCACCCTCGATAAAATCCGCGTCGCCGAAAAACTCGACGAATTCGGTGTTCACTACATCGAGGGAGGCTGGCCGGGCTCCAATCCCAAGGACGCCGCGTTCTTCCAGGAAGCCGCCAAGCGCACCTGGAAAAAGGCCAGGATCACGGCCTTCGGCATGACCCGCCGCGGCAAGCTCAAGGTCGAGGACGATGCCCAGGTGCAGATGCTTCTCGACGCCCAGACACCCGCCGTCACCATCGTCGGCAAGACCTGGCCCCTGCATGTCACCGAAGTCTTCCAGGTCACCCTTGAGGAAAACCTGGCCATGATCGCTGACACGGTGGCCTACCTGAAAAAGCACGGCCGTGAGGTGCTCTACGACGCGGAACACTTCTTTGACAGTTTCCGCGAGGATCCCGAATACTCACTCAAGACCGTCAAGGCCGCCTCGGACGCCGGCGCCGACCTCGTGGTGCTCTGCGAGACCAACGGCGGCGCCCTGCCCGAATGGGTCGAGGAGGTCACCCGCAAGGTGATCGCCCACCTCGGCAGGCCAGTGGGCATCCACACGCGCAACGACGGCGGTGTCGGTGTCGCCAACGCCCTGGCCGCCATCCGCGCCGGTGCCTGCCAGGTTCAGGGCACCATCAATGGTTACGGCGAACGCGTCGGCAACTGCAACCTCATCACGGTGATGCCCAACCTTCAGCTCAAGATGGGCGTCGACCTCGGCATCGACCTCACCCGCCTGCGCGAACTCGCCTACTTTGTCGACGAACTGGCCAACGTGCCCCACGACATCCGCGCCCCCTATGTCGGCCTCGCCGCCTTCACCCACAAGGGCGGCCTTCACGTCCATGCCGTGCAGAAGCTGGCCCGCACCTACGAACATGTGGACCCTTCCCTGGTCGGCAACGAACGCATCATCACCATCTCCGACATGTCCGGCCAGTCGAACGTGCTGGTCAAGGCCGAGGCCATGGGCATCCCGCTCGCCAAGGGCTCGCCGGAGGTGAACAAGGTGCTGGCCGAGGTGAAGCGCCTGGAGAGCGAAGGCTATGAATTCGAGGCCGCCGAGGCCAGCTTCGAGCTGCTCATCCGCCGCCAGCTCGGCCGTGAAATCCGCAGCTTCGACCTGATCGAATACCACACCACCCACCGCCACCACCCGCACAACCACATCGAAACCACCGAGGCCACCGTCAAGATCAGCGTCGACGGCAATGCCGAATACACCGTGGACGAGGGTGACGGTCCGGTGAACGCGCTCGACAAGGCCCTGCGCAAGGCCCTGCTGCCTCACTTCCCGAGGATCGCCCGGGTCCGCCTCGAAGACTACAAGGTGCGCATCATCGACAGCGGCACGGGCACGGCGGCCAAGACCCGCGTGCTCATCGTCAGCAGCGACGGACTGCACACCTGGGGCACCGTCGGCGTCAGCACCAACATCATCGACGCATCCTGGCAGGCCCTCGTGGACAGCCTGGAGTACTTCCTGATGAAGCAGTCCTGAGCCAGGCGCCCGCCGCCTTTCTTCGGACGACCTGGCGCAAGCCTTGACCCTGGCTGCGGCACTTGCCACGCTGTCTACCGTTCATGTCCAAACGCCTCTTCCTCCTCGACGGCATGGCGCTGCTTTACCGCGCGCACTTCGCCTTCATCAAAAACCCCATCCGCACCAGCGACGGCGTCAACACCTCCGCCCTCTACGGGTTCGCCAACACGCTCCTGGACATCATCGGCAACCAGCAGCCGACTCATCTCGCGGTCGTGCTCGACACCTCGGCGCCGACTCCGCGCCATGAGATGTTCCCTGATTACAAGGCCCAGCGCGAGGAGATGCCCGAGGACATCGCCACCGCCATCCCGCTCATCCACCGCCTCTGCGCGGCGATGAACCTCCCCCTCATCACCAAGGACGGCCTGGAGGCGGACGACATCATCGGCATCCTCGCCAAACGAGCGGAGAAGGACGGCTTTGAGACCTTCATGGTCACCCCCGACAAGGACTTCGGCCAGCTCGTCACCGATCACATCAAGATCTACAAGCCCGGCCGCCAGGGCAGCGATGTCGAGATCCTCGGCGTGAAGGAAATCTGTGAACGCTGGGGCATCGAACGCCCGGAGCAGGTCATCGACATCCTCGCGCTGATGGGGGACGCGGTGGACAACATCCCCGGCATCCCCGGCTTTGGGGAAAAGACCGCCACCAGCCTCATCCAGCAGTTTGGCAGCGTCGAAAACCTCATCGCCGGCGTCGCCCGGCTCAAAGGGAAGCAGAAGGAGAAGGTGGAGCAGCACGCCGACAAGGCGGTCATGTCCAAGAAGCTTGCGACCATCTTCACGGACCTGCCTGTCGATGTCGCCCTGGATGATCTCGCGCTGAAAGGCCATGACTCCCCCGCCCTCAAGGCGCTCTTCACCGAGTTCGAGTTCAACGCCCTCGGCCGCCGCATCTTCGGGGATGAGTTCAAGGCGGGTCGCGGCCGCATGATGGCCCGGGAGGAGAAGCCTGCAGAATCGTCCGAAGGCGGTGACCTCTTTGCAGCCAGCGAGACGACGACACCGGCGGCCCCTCACCTGCGCAGCATCGCCGACACCCCCCATCAGTATCACCTGGTGCGCTCCGCAGAGGAACGCACCCGGCTGATCGCCGAACTCGAAAAGCAGCAGTCCTTCTGCTTCGACCTTGAAACCACCTCGCTGGATCCACGCGACACCGAGATCGTCGGCATCGCCTTTTCCTGGAAGTCCGGCGAGGGCTGGTTTGCCTTCTTCCCGCGCAACCAGGCCGACTCCGCCGGCGTGCTGGAGGAATTCCGCGCCGTCTTCTCCCGTGAAGGGGTCGAAAAGGTCGGGCATAACCTCAAGTTCGACATCTCCGTGCTGCTCGCCAAGGGCGTCGAAGTCGCCGGCCCCTTCTTTGACACCATGATCGCCCATTCGCTGGTCGAACCCGACCAGCGCCATGGCATGGACTACCTTTCGGAGACCTACCTCGGCTATACGCCCGTGCCGATTTCCGCCCTCATCAACACCGAGAAGGAAAAGGATCTCTTCAGCCCGCAGAGCATGGCCGATGTCGCCGCGGCCGACCCGCAGAAGATCTCCGACTACGCCGCCGAGGATGCCGACGTCACCTGGCAGCTTGCCGGCAAGCTCCGCCCGCTGCTGCCGAAGCACGGCGCCGAGCGCGTCTTCAAAGACATCGAATGCCCGCTCATCCCCGTGCTGGCCCGCATGGAGCACATCGGCGTGAAGATCGATGTCGCCGCGCTGCGCGAGTTCGGCCTTCAGCTTGAAAAACGCGCCAACGAACTGCATCGCAAGATTCAGGACCACGCAGGAACCCCCTTCAACCTCAACAGCCCGAAGCAGCTCGGCGAGGTGTTGTTTGAAAGGCTGAAGCTCATCGAAAAGCCGAAGAAGACCGCCACCGGCCAGTATCAGACCAACGAACAGGTGCTGCAGTCGCTTGCCGGCCTGCATCCCATCATCGGTGAAATCCTGGAATACCGCGAGGTCACCAAGCTGAAGAGCACCTACGTCGATGCGCTGCCCGAATGCGTGTCCAGGATCGACGGCCGTGTTCACACCACCTTCCACCAGCTCATGGCCGCCACCGGCCGCATGGCATCGAGCAATCCGAACCTTCAGAACATTCCGATCCGCTCGGACTCCGGCAAGGAGATCCGCAAGGCCTTCGTCCCCGGCCTGCCCGGCTGCGTGCTGCTCAGCGCCGACTACAGCCAGGTGGAACTGCGAGTCATGGCCGCCCTGAGCGAGGACCCGGCGATGATCGAGGCCTTCCAGCAGGGCCAGGACATCCACCAGGCCACGGCGGCGCGTGTTTATGGCGTGCCGCTGGACGGTGTCCTGCCCGAGATGCGCCGCACGGCGAAGATGGTGAACTTCGGCATCATCTACGGCATCAGCGCCTTCGGCCTCTCCCAGCGCCTCGGCATCCCGCGCGGCGAGGCGGCCACCATCATCGACAACTACTTCAAGCAGTTCCCCGGCGTGCACCGCTACATGGAGGAGATCGTCCGGGATGCCAAGAAGCACGGCTACGTCGAGACCATCACGGGCCGGCGGCGCGTGATCCGCGACATCGCCAGCGCCAACGCCACCATCCGCGGCGGTGCGGAACGCATGGCGATGAACACGCCCATCCAGGGAACCGCCGCCGACATGATCAAGCTGGCGATGATCCGCATCGACCACGCCCTGCATGAAGCAGGCCTGAAAACCCGCATGCTGCTCCAGGTGCATGACGAACTCCTGTTCGAGGTCCCCGAGGCCGAGGTCGAACAGGCCCGCAGCCTGATCCTCCGGCACATGCGTGACGCCCTTCCCCTTGGAGACGTGCCGGTGGAGGTCGAGGCCGGCACCGGCACCAACTGGCTCGAAGCCCATTGATCATGAACGCCCTGCTCATTCATGCCGACGGACGCGCCGAAGTGGTCTTCGGCAGCTTCGACGGCGACCTCACCAAGGTGGCGGTGCTCACGCAGGCGGCAGTTTCCGCCCTGGAGGAGGACGGCCCCTGCCAGGGCCTGCAATGCCGACACGCAGATCACTGGATCACTCTGCTGAAACGCGGCCAGGACGCATGGCTGAGGGTTCAGCACGAACCCGATGTCTCCCTGGAGAACATCGAGGCCTGGGTGGAGAGCCTGCCCCCGCCCCAACCTCAAGTTCGTCCAGCCCCAAGGATCCAGTCCATCGCCGATGCGCTGAACGTGGCCATGCCCTGAACTCCCGCCTCAGGGCTCCGACCACACCTTCTCAGCCATCGCTTCAAACTCCCGCTCCCTGGCGGAACCGGCGCCGATCTCGCGATACACGTCCCAGGCCAGCTTGTGCACACCGTTTTCATCAATGAGGCCAAGGCGCAGCCCGCCCTCCCCGGCCGGCATGTCCTGGTAGCGATGCAGGTGATACGCCTCGACCTCGGGAAGGGTCTTCAGCTTGCGAAACACATAGACCAGCCCAGCCGCCTGACGCCGCTGGTCCGCCTCGCTCAAGGTCGGTGAGTTGAAGCCCTGCTCGCTCAGCAGCAGGCCGCGGACCCTGCCTTGAAACCGCAGGTGCTCCTGCTTCAGGTAGGCGGGCAGCACCTCCAGGTTCTTCGGCGTGATGTAGGGCGTGTCGAAGCCCCCGGTCAGCTCGGCGTCCTTCCAGGTATCCGGATTGCGCAGGTCTCGGGGATAGGGATGATAGGCCACGCCCCATTCAAAATCACCCTCCGCCCGGGCCATCTTTGCAAACAGCTCCAGCATGTCCCGTACCACATAAGTGCCTTCGCCGTGGCTCTGTTTCGTCCAGTGATGCGTCAGCGACATGAAGACGCGGCTCTGCCGGTCAAACAGGCGCGCAGCATGGTGGACAATGCGCGCCGAGCGCTGGTAGCTCTCCAGGTAGCGCGCCAGCGGCTGGTCGCCCATGTTCGTCCAGGTGCCCGCCTGATCAACCTCGTTGTGCAGGATCCAGTTGCTGATCCTACCCGGGCTGCGGGGGCTGCCGTCATAGCGTTCGGCAAGAAGCCTCACCGCCGCCCCGTAAAGCCGCACCGCGGCCTCCGTGGTCAGGTTCGGCATCGAGAAGATGCCGCGCACACCCGCTTCAGGATGGGTTAACAAAGAGTGTGGAGTGCCGTCCGCATGACGATGATTTCCAACCAGCAGGATGCAGGAGACGATGATCTTCCGCGCCTGCAGAAGCCGCAGGGTGGCGTCCGTGCTGTGCACCAGGGCCTCGTTGTAGAAATACTCCCGCCCCTCGCAGGTCCAGGGCGCATGGCCTGGAGCCGGGCTGTCGCGCAGCAGGGCGTTCAGCACCATGTTCAGGGTCACATGCCCGATGCCAAGCTGAAAGATCTCATGGTCGGCCCGGTGCAGGGGCGGCACGCCGCCAAGCCCCTTCGGGTGCGCTGACTCCATCCTCGGCAGGCTGCCGCCAAGTTCAGCGCTCGTTTCGGTGGGCCAGAAGGCGGCGGACAGCCATTTCCCGCCCTTCTCATCTGCAATCCGCCAGCGCCAGAGGGCGCGGTCACGCTGGGTCTCCGGCTCAATGCGCGGCAGCCCGGCTTCAAAACGGCCTTCGGCATCGGCCTCCACCGTGATCCCCGCCCCGCGCGGCGGAGGCATGAGCGCCGCCACCTTTTCGGGCGGCAGGCCATGGATTCGGAGCTTCCCCGGCGGCGCCTTTCCAGAAACCCGGATGTCGTGCGCACCGACGCTGACCTTCATCCCGGACACCGGCCAGGAGGATTGCACATAACTTAAAATTTGTTCGGCTTCGCCGTTCCGCTGCCGCACCAGCTTCTCACGCCCCGACTTGAGGCGTAGCTCCTCAGCGTTCATCTCACGCACCCTGAAATTGCGCAGCCGGATGACGGTTCCCGCCCTGCCATTCAAGGCGACATGAAACCGCATCTCCGGATGACCGGCGGCGGGAGGCTCCTTCATCTGGCTGAGATCCACAGCCCAGGGCTGCCAGGCCTCGCTAAGACGAATGGGCTCCGTGCTGACCACCGCCATCTCCCCTCCGGCGACACGGGCCCTCAAGATCGCTGACTCCACACCGGCCGGGGCAAAGCAGTCCATCTCAAACACCTGATGCCTGTCCGGTTGAAACCCCTTCGGCACCACGCCCGTCCAGAAGTGCGGGTTGCCTTCTCCAAGAGTGATCTCCACACCTCCCCCCTCGGCAGGCTTTGCCACCAGGTCACGGTGCGGCCCCCAGGCCAGCGGCAAGGGTTCAAGCGCCTCCAGCTTCGCAACCAGGATCAGGCTCAGCAGACAGACAGGGACCAGATGGATCATCAACATCCTTCATTCCAACGCCACGGCCCCTGCCTGTTTGACGGCAAAGTTGGCCGGTTCAATCCCACACGATCAGGCTGCGGGCCACCTCGCCCCGTTCCAGGGATTCGTAGGCTTCATTGATCTGATCAAGCCTCCAGGTCCGGGTGAGCAGCTCGTCCAGCTTCAACGCCCCGGTTTGATGCAGGTCCATCAGGCGAGGCAGGTCGATCCGCGGCCGCATGGACCCATAGAGCGTGCCCTTGAGGGTCTTCTCGGCGTACAACAATTGGTTGGTGTTGATGCGCGCACGCGCATCGGCCCTGGAAATGCCCGCCACGACGCAGGTGCCGCCCTTGCGCAGGCTGTCGAAGGCCTGCTCGATCGGCTCCGGCAGGCCGACGGCCTCGAAGCTGAAGTCCACCCCCAGTCCTCCGGTCAGGTCCTTCACGGCCTTCACGGGATCACAGGTGCTGGAGTCAATGAACTGCGTGGCTCCCAGTCTGCGCGCAAACGTTTCCTTCCCGGCGACAGGGTCGATCGCAATGATCTGGCGGGCGCTCACCATGCGCGCCCCCTGGATGATGTTCAGCCCGATGCCGCCGCAGCCGAAGACGGCGACGGCCGCACCGGGCCTGACCTGGGCCGCATGGGTGACGGCACCCACGCCCGTGATGACGCCGCAGCTGATCAGCGCCGCCTTCCAAAGGGGAAATCCGCCTTCAATCTTCACCACCGCCGCCTCGGGCATGGTGGACAGGCTGCTGAAGGTGGAGACGCCCGCATAATGCCGGATGCTGTCGCCTTTTTGGTTACGGAACCGGGTCTTGCCATCGGGCATCAGCCCGGTGAAACGCATGGCGGTGCCAAGGTCGCAAAGCGCAGGGCGGCCCTGCTGACAGTAGTCGCACCTGCCGCAGGACGAACGCCAGATCGGCCAGACCGCATCCCCGGCCCTGACGCTGGTGACACCCTCGCCCACGGCCTCGACAATCCCGGCGCCTTCATGACCGGGAATGATGGGCGTGGGCATGGGCAGGTCACCCTTCATCACATGCAGGTCACTGTGACAGACGCCGGCGGCCTTCATCCGCACCATCACCTCGCCCGCCTGCGGCTCCGCGACCTCCACCTCCTCGATCACGAGCGGCTTCCCGGATTCATAAAGGACGGCGGCGAGGGCGGTGGGCATGGCCCGTCAGTGAAGCGAAGGACCACCGCTCCTGTCAAGACAGGGCTGGCGGTCTGGGTCATTCCTTGAACTCCTCCATGTCGGGAATCCGGGTGAAGGCGATCTTGGTTCCGGAGAAACCCTTCACCTGGTCGGGCATGAAGCCCAGGGCGATGCTGTCCCTGCCATATCGTTGGTTCAGCCGGTCCATGATGCCGGAAAGCTTGTCATACCTCTCCACACGTTCCTGGTCGCTGCCCCGGCCCAGAGGGTCGAGCTCCGGAAACAGCTCCATCTGCTCCGGCGCGGAAACGGGCACGATGTCGTGCAGCGTGACCGCCACCTTCTTCACCCGCGCCCAGCGCACCTGTCCCATCACCACCGGCCAGAGATCCTGAAGCAGGTGCATGAGGGTGAAGGTGTCTGAAACCGGCCTGGGCAGCCGCAGCCCGGCATCTCCTCGGCCACGTTCCTCGGTGCGCACGCTCAGGCTGACCGCCCCCGCCCGGTAGCCCTGGCGCCTCAGCCGGCTGGCCGCCTTGAAAAGCAGTCGTCGGGCGACAATCGCGGCCTCGGGAGGCCTCCTCAGCTCCGGGGCCAGCACATGGCTGTGCCCGACGCTGCGCGACTGCGTGGCAAACTCACCCAGATCCCCTCCATGCAGTTCATGCCAGAAGCGGGTGCCACCCACCCCACCCCAGACCTGATGCAGCACCTCCGGCGGCGCATTCCACAGGTGCTCCACCGTCAGGATGCCCGCAGCCCGCAGCCGGGGCTCCATGCGTCGGCCGATGCCAAACAGGTCCGTCAGCTTCCAGTGAGCGATCCTGCCCGGCATGTCCTCCAGCTTCAACACCACCAGGCCGTCAGGCTTCTGGATGTCGCTGGCCACCTTTGCCAGATAGCGGCTGGGGGCGATGCCAATCGAACAGGTGATGCATTCGCCAATGTTCTCCCGCAGCCCCTTCTTCAGGCGTCTGGCCAGATCCAGCGCCACCTCCTCGGACTGCCGTTTTGAATCCAGCAGCAGCGCCACTTCATCAATCGAGGCCACCTCCTCGATGGGGTAATGCCTCTCGACCTCCTCCTTGATCCGCTCATGGAACTCAACGTAGCGGGAATGATCCGCCGCCACGAGCACCAATCCGGGACACAGGCGCCGGGCCTCGCCGATATTCGTGCCGGTCTTCACCCCGAACTTCTTCGCCTCATGACTCGCCGCGATGGCGCAGGTGGCGTCCGAAACCATTGGCACCACCGCCACCGGCCGCCCCCGCAGACGAGGATCCAGCTGCTGCTCCACGCTGGCAAAGTAGCTGTTCAAATCGAGGAACAACCACCGCAGCGGACGAGTTTCAGGGGCACTTTTCACAGTCCTGTTTTAGGCCACTTTTCAATACTGTTCAATGGAACATTATTTGAAAGATGCCCCCCTGTGCAGGACAAAGTGTCAGGAGCAGTTCCCGCCTGACATCTGCCTCCCCCTGAGCCACCCGCTCACTTGTCCCCATATAACGGCGGCTGCCAGTTCTTGGGCAGCTTGCCCTGCGGCTTGACTCCGGGTGAACCGGCGGGGATGGGGTGATCCTCGAACTTCATCAGCGGCAGTTCGTCGGGCAGGTGCTGGATCTTGAAGTCCTTGAACTGGATCTTCATCGCAGGCCCCACATGCACCTGGACGCCGAGCACACCGTCAAGCGAACGCCCCTTGGCGTCGAAATCGAGCAGGTCAGCGGTCATGTGACCGTCGATCCAGTGCTGATGATGGTTGCCACGCACCAGCACGCGGTAGTCATGCCACTCATCCGGGGCGAACTGCCGGACCTCCATCTTCCCGACAATCCAGGGCCGGCCGTCAGGCGCCACGACGACCTTCTCGCCCGTGTGCGAAAGGATGCGCCGTCCGCGCTCCTCGTAGAGCATGCCGTTGTAATCCGGATTGTTCGCCACGATGTCGCACTGATAACCGCTGACGATGTCGAGCCCGACCTCGGGCAGCATGGCGCCGCGATATTGCAGACCGCTGTTGCCGCCTGCCGTCACCTTCACCTTCACACGCAGGTCAAAGTTTCGGACCGTGAAACCGGTCCAGCTGAGGAAGCGGTTCATCTTCAGCGAGCCATCCGTCCTGCCGGTGATGGCGCCATCTTCGACGGACCAGTACTGCGGGTCACCATCCCAGCCGTTGAGGTTGCGGCCATTGAACAGGTTCACCCACCCATCCGGCTGCGGCTTCACCGTGACAGCGGCGGAGATGGCCGGATGCGCGTCGGTGGACTTTTGAAATCCACCCTTCAGCGGCGGCAGCGCGCCTCCATACTGCGCGACGAGCTCATCGGTGCGCTGGCGCAGTTTTTTCAGAGTCTCCGCATGGGCAGGATCGTTGGCGAGGTTCTTCAACTCGTCCGGGTCCTCCCGCAGATCATGCAGGCACTCGTAGTTGTGATCAAAGTAGCGCGCGTATTTGAAGCGCTCGGTGCGCAGGCCCTCATAGGCCGGGATTCGATTGCGAACGGCATAGTGCTCATGAAAGGTTTCCGTGCGCCAGCCGGCGGGTTTCTGCCCTTCCACAACCGGCCTGAGGCTGCGCCCCTGATAGGAGGCAGGCACGGCCACACCGGCCAGGTCGAGGAAGGTGGAAGGCAGGTCCAGATTGAGCGCCATCGCATCGCTCACCTTGCCACGCTGAGGCTTCCCCAGGCGTGGGTCGGCGATGATGAGCGGCACACGCAGGGATTCCTCAAAATGCGACCACTTGCCCGTCAGTCCGCGGTTGCCCATGTGGTAGCCATTGTCGGCCGAATAAACGATGATGGTGTTGTCAGCGAGTCCTGCCGACTCAAGCTCCTTGAGGAAGCGGCCGATGGCGTTGTCGATGCCGGTGACCTGGCGCAGGTAGGCGCGCATGTTCGTCTGGTATTTCTCCGGAGTGTTCAGGCTCCAGAAGTAGCGCTCGCGGGTGATGCTGGTCTTGAAGAAGTCCGGCAGAGCTTCAAAGATCGCGGGATCATCAAGCCGGGGGCGGTACATCTCCTGGTCGGCATACAACCCATTCGCGGATTCCGGCCAGGCGTAATGTGCCCCGGGCCGGCGGTCGCCGTCCTCCGCATGGCAGGCATTGAACCACAGGTTGAGGGCGAAGGGCCGTTCCTTTGGCTGCTGCTTCACGAACTCGATGCCCCGGTCGACGATGAGGTCCGTCTCATGCCGCAGCGAACCATCGGGCAGCCTTTTGAAGTAGGGGTTCCGGCCGATGTCCTCAAACACGTCAAAGTGATCCCCAGGCCGTGCGCCTTTCGGCAGCTTTGTGTGCCATTTGCCGTAGTGGCCGGTGCGATAGCCTGCCTGGCGCAGCAGGTCGGTGTAGAAAGTCCCGGCGTTCTCCGGCTTCAGCTGCTCCGGGCTCTCCCTGGCCCCCTGGCTGCGCCCGGTCAGGCCGGTGAGGAGGGTGGTGCGGCTCACCCAGCAGATGGAATGGCTGACGAAGGCGTTTTGAAAACGAGTGCCCCGCGACGCGAGGGAGTCCAGGTTCGGCGTCTGCGCGACCGGATGGCCGTAACAGCCCAGGGAGCCGGAGGTCTGGTCATCGGTCAGAAAGAAAACAATGTTAGGCCTCCCGGACGCGGCGGCAGCCTGGCCGCAGCCGAGCACAGCGAACAGGGAGAAAAGGAACAGCTTCATGGTTGGCGTCTGATAACGCCTCGTCGACGGCCGTTCTGCCCGCAAAGATTGTGTCGCATCCGGCAACCTTGGCTTCCTCGCCCTGAAAGCCCGGCTTCACTCCTTCACCCGCGGCAGCGAGCCGGCCATCTTCGCTCCTGTGCGCTTCAGCTCGGCAACGGCGGCGTCGCGAAGTCTCCGCAGGAGCCCGCTGTGCTCGGGACGGGCGGCGAGATTGGTCAGCTCTTCAGGATCGGCCTGAAGGTCGTAAAGCTCCTCGGTCTCACCGGCCTCCAGAATCCTGATGTATTTATGGCGGCCTTCGACGATCATCACGTACCAGGGCACGCCGCTCTTGTGCAGGTTGCCGGGCGGTGGCGGCACGGCGTCACAGTCGGCGCCGAACTTGTCCGCCGTGAATGGCATCATCGTCGTGTGCGGCCATGCGGCATCCGGATTCATTAAAAGCGGTGTCAGGTCATGACCGTGCATCTCCCATGGAAGCTCCAGGCCCGCGAAGCTGAAGAACGTGGGCGGCAGATCCGCCCCGCCCACCGGGGTGCGGCACACCCTGCCCTCCGGCAGCGTGCCCGGCATGGAGATGATGAGCGGGCTGCGGATGTTCGCATCGTAGGCTGCAAGCTTGGCCCGGAAGCCGTGATGCCCCCAGGCGTAGCCTTGATCCGCCGTGAGCACGACGAGGGTGTTTGCCAGCTGACCGGTTTCCTCAAGAGCCGCGAGCACGCGCCCGACGCCCTCGTCCAGGGCGCGCACGGCCTGGTGATACTGGCGCGACCACTCGGACAGCGTGCGCCCGCGGTCACGCCCGATGTCATCGCCCACCTCGCTGCCGATGGCCTTGTCGCTCAGCACCGGCTCGCCCTCCGGCCCTTTTTCCCAGGCCGCCATCCTCTGCATGTAGCCGGGCTTGCCGGAACGTGGCGGATAGATGTCGGCCGGAGTGGCGACGCGTGCGCCGGGGTAGTCCTTCAGGTGGCGCTCCGCCGGTGTGTAGGGGGCGTGCACGCCGCCGTAGCAGAGCCAGAGGCACCAGGGCTTCGAGGCATCACGGTCCGAGCCCTTGATGTAGTCCACGGCCCAGCGCGTGTAGTTGTCGGTGGAATAGCCCCTCACCACCTGCGGCTCGCCGCCGTTGAACGAGATGAGCTGGTCATGGTAATAGTTAGGCGCGTTGTCGGGATGGCGCGGACGGTTCCACACGACCTGATGGTCCCAGTCACGGCCGAATCCAGCGTCGTTGCCCGCGTGCCACTTGCCGATCTGCGCGGTGTGATAGCCCTGCCGGCGGATCACCGAGGGCCAGAAGCGGCACTTCACCGGGTCATAGGCCGCGCCCGGATAGGGCGGCTTCATGCGCATCGTCTCGACACCGTAAGAATGGCGGCCGGTGAGCATGGTCGTGCGCGATGGCATGCACCAGGTGCCGATGTAGGCATGGGTGAAGCGCACGCCGCGCGCGGCAAGCCTGTCCATGTTGGGCGTCCTCGCCCATGGCTCCGCGCCCTCGTAGCAGGACAGTGTGCGGTACGAGTGGTCATCCGTGTAGATGAACAACAGGTTGGGCTTTCCAGCCCCGGCGGCATGGAGGTCCGGCTGCGCAAGGCAAACAAGGCCGGGGATGCAAAGCCATCGAAGCAGTGTCTTCATAAGTTTCAGGGGCGAGTGATTCAGAGCTCGGCATTCCCTCCCCTGCCCTTGGCAAGCTCATCGGCGCGTGCCGGATCATGCGCAGGATTTGGCACCGGCATGAGCGCACCGACCTCCCGCCGCCATGCGGCAAGCGCAGCCTGCAGCTCCCTGGCGCGACCTTCCTCGCTGGCGCTGAGGTTGTTGAGTTCGCCGGGATCAGCATCCAGGTTGTAGAGTTCCAGCGCTCCCGTTTCAAAAAATTCAATGAGCTTCCATCCGCCCCGCCGGATCGCACCGGCCGGTGTGCTGTGATGATAATGCGGCAGGTGCCAGTGTAGCGTGTCCCGGTTCAACATGGCGCGCGGATCACGCAGCAACGAGGCAAGACTCACCCCATCCAGCGGCTGCTTCGGCATGGGCGCACGCGCCAGCTCAAGCAGGGTCGGGTAAAGGTCGATCGTGATCACAGGCGTCCCGCACAGGCTTCCAGCCGGTGTTTTCCCCGGCCAGCAGGCGATGGCCGGCACGCGGATGCCGCCCTCATAGAGCGTGCCTTTTTCACCTCGCAGGGGCATGTTGGAAGTGACCACACGCCCGCCCTGCTCATGCTCGATGCCGCCGTTGTCGGAGAGGAAAAGGATCAGCGTGTCCTGGGCGACCCCCGCCTTTCCCACAGCCTCGACAATGCGGCCCACGCTCTGATCCAGCTCCTCCAGCAATCCGGCATAGGCGGGGTTGCACAGTTTTCCCGGCACCGGCTTCTTCGACTGGTATTTCGCCAGCAGTCCGGGCGTGGTGGAAAGCGGGATGTGGACGGCTGAATGCGAAACCTGGAGCAGGAAGGGCCGCGCCTTGTTTGCCTCGATGAAGGCCAGCGCCTTCGCGGTGAGGAACTCCGCCGTGCGCCGGGTTTCGCCGCCCGTGATCTTGGGCGGCTGGGTGTTCCCCTGGCATTCAAGCACTGTCTGCCAGCCCTGCTCGCCGGGGCCGTGTCCTTCCTTGCCCAGATGCCATTTGCCAAAGTAGCCGGTCGCGTAGCCAGCCGCTGAAAGCCGCTCCGCAAAGGTCTCGACCTCCAGCGGCAGCTGCCGGGGAACCGCCGGATCAACCAACTTTGCAAAAGGCCGGCGGTGGCCGGGGATGTGCTGGGTGATGCCGAATCGCGCCTGGTCCTGGCCGCTCTGCAGGTTGGCGCGTGTCGGCGAGCAGACAGGCCCGGCGTAAAAATGCGTGAAACGCATCCCGTCCCGGGCCAGGCGGTCCAGGTGGGGTGTTTCATGGAAGCTGTTGCCATAAGCGGGGAGATCCGCCCATCCCAGGTCGTCGGCCAGGATGAGGATGATGTTAGGCCGGTCCGCGGCAAGCACCGGACCGAAAACTGAGCAAAGCAGGATGATGAAAGGACGCATGGAGCGGGAACGGACGCATGCAGGCCAAGTTTCATGAAGTCCTTCGTCAACGGCGCCCCTGAAGCCTGGATGCCATCCCAGGCCGACGGGCAGGCGGCCGCGGCACAGGAAATCTGGCGTGCGGCCTCGGTGGGTGAAGGGCCTGCCGACTGTAACCCGGAGCCTATTTTTTCGCCTTCCTCCCTCCGGCCTTCCACTGCGGCTCCCACTCGGGGAGCGGCGTGCGGGCGGTCTTGAGATAAGCTCCGATCCTGGCGGCGATGTCCGGATGCTTTTCAGCAACGTTGGTTAGCTCGGCGGCATCATTCTCCTGGTCAAAGAGCTGCACGGGGGCATCCGGGCCGCCCGAGCGGACGCCTTTCCAGCGGCCCTGGTAAAGGGCGGCCTGCCTGAAGCCCCCCTCGTGAAACTCCCAGTAGAGAAACTCATGCCGCCGCTGGGCATCCGCCTTTCCGCTGAGCAGCGGCACGAGGCTGATGCCGTCTGTTTGTTCCGGCGCGGGCGTTCCCGCCAGTTCGGCGGCGGTGGGCATGAAGTCGGGAAAGTAACCCACATGGCCTGTCTCGCCCGGCTTCACCCTGCCCGGCCACCAAACGATGAACGGCACCCGGATGCCGCCGTCGGTGAGGCTGCGCTTGATGCCGGTGTAAGGCCCGTTTGGATCGAAGCGTTCCAGGTCGTGCCTGCTTTCATTGTGCGGCCCGTTGTCACTGGTGAAGATGACCAGGGTGTTGTCGGCGATGCCGAGGGCCTTCAGGTGCTCCATCATGCGGCCGACGTAGCCATCAAGGCGGGTGATCATGGCCGCCTGGCCCTTGTCCTGCTTCGGCCAGTCCTTGTCGGCATAAGGGCCATAGTCGGGCACATGAGCGCCGTCACCCAGGTCACGGGCACGTTCATTGTTGGCGTGCGGGATGACCATGCTCCAGTAGAGGAAGAAGGGCCGCGCCTTGTTTTCAGAGACAAACTTCAGCGCGTCATCCGTGAACAGGTCATCCGCATAATGCACCGCCTCCGTGGCATAGCCCGCCCCGTCCTCGCCCACGGGCACGATCACATTGGAAAGGGGCTCCTTCGTCTCGTTGCGCCAGAGATAGTCCGGGAAATGGTTGTGGGCGTGATGCTGGCTCAGGTAGCCGTGGAAGTAGTCAAAGCCGTGCTTGCGAGGCAGGCCGCTCTCAGCCTCGCCTATATTGCCAAGCCCCCATTTGCCAATCAGCGCGGTCTGGTAGCCCGCCTTTTTCAAGACCTCCGCCACGGTGATGTCGCCTTCTTTCAAGGCCTGCGCGGCCGGGTTGGTCTTGCCGGCGTTGCCGCGGATGCGGGTGTGCCCGTGGTGCAGGCCGGTCATGAGAACGCTGCGCGACGGGGCGCAAACCGTGGCGCCGGCATAGAAATGCGTGAACCGAAGCCCCTCCTTCGCCATGCGGTCGATGTTGGGCGTCTGAATGACCTTCTGGCCGTAGCAACCGAGGTCGCCGTAGCCAAGGTCGTCCGCCATGATCCAGATCAGGTTGGGCTGCACCCCCTGGACGGCCAGGGAAATGGCGGACAACGAAAGAACTGCAAGCAGGCGGGAAATCTTCATGGAGGAGCCACTGAAAACGCTCGGCATCGGCCTGCTTATCTCTTTTCCCGGCCCCCGTGAAGTGCTCCTTGCGGTCTGGCGCCTCAGCCTGCGGACCTTGACCGCCCTCTCACATCTGCCGCGTCCATGGCTCGAATTCCGCCGGAATGGGAGCCTCAAAATTCATGGGCTGGTCATGAATGGGGTGATGCAGGCTCAGCCTCCAGGCATGCAGCATGAGGCGGCCAACCGTGACAATCTGCCGCTTCGGATTGCCGTAGATGGGGTCGCCCAGGATGGGGTGCCCGAGGTTTTCACGCATGTGCACACGAATCTGATGCGTGCGCCCGGTGAGCAAACGGCAGCGGATGAGCGCGCTGCCCTGATGCGCCGCCACCTGCTCCCATTCCGTCACGGCCTCCTTGCCCGAGCCATCATAGAGCACGGTCATCCGTTTGCGATCAACCGGGTGACGCCCGATCATGTTCTGCACTCGCCCCGACAACTCCTTCGGCAGGCCGTTGATGGCGGCGAGGTAAATCTTGCCCAGACGACGCTCTGCGAACGCCTCGGTCAGCCTGCGATGGGCGATGTCGTTCTTGGCGACCACCATGCAGCCGGAGGTGTCCTTGTCGAGCCGGTGAACGATCCCGGGACGCATCTCGCCACCGATGCCGCTCAGGTCATCGCAGTGATGCAGCAGGGCGTTGACCAGGGTTCCGTCCGGATTCCCAGCCGCCGGGTGCACCACCAGCCCCGGGGGCTTGTTCAGGACCAGGATGTCGCTGTCTTCAAAAAGCACTTCGATGGGAATATCCTGCGCCACGACTTCCGTGGGCGTGGGGTCCGGAACGTGCATCGAGAGCCTGTCCCCAGGCTTCAGCGTCGCGCTTGCCTTGGCCGGACGACCATTCAAGGTCACATGCCCCTCCCGGATCAGGTCCTGGACCCTGGATCGGGACAGGTCGGAAAAGCGTTGGGCGAGATGTTTGTCGAGGCGGGAGCCAACATCGGCTGGCTCGGAAATGCTCCAATCCACGGTAGATAGTCCAGTTTCGAATTAATTTAGCAATCTGTAATTTCTGGCATAAGGCAAGCGTGAACAATGTGTCGCTTGAACAGTCCAAAGACCGCTCCCTCTGTCACCTGCCCTTTAGAATAACTCAAACCATTTCCCCATGACTGCCAGCCCTGCTGGCTTGAAAAACGCTTCCGTGTTTCCCGTTCCTGAACAGTCCTATTTGAGCACCTGCCCGGTCTGCCAGAACCAGGTCGATGTCACCTCATTGGACCCGTTCACCAAGCTGAAGTGCCCGTTTTGCGGCCAGATGGTGCGTGTGCGGCGGAAGTTTGACCACTTCATGATCGTCCGGCAGATCGGCGAGGGCGGCATGAGCCGGGTGTTTGAAGCCGAGGACGAAACCCTGGGACGGCGGGTGGCACTCAAGATCCTCAATCAGCGCTACAGCCGGGACGCCACCCGGGTGGAGCAGTTTCGCCAGGAGGCGCTGATCACCGCCAACGTCAACCATCCCAACGTCATCAAGCTCTACTCGGTCGGCTATGACCAGGGTTATTTTTACATCGCCATGGAGCTGGTGACCGGAGGCAGCCTGGAGCAGCGCATCCGCAAGGAAGGCCGTCTGAAGGAGAGCGAGGCCCTGCGCATCGGGCTGGAAGTTGCCGAAGGCCTGCGTGCAGCCCAGCAGATGGGGTTGATCCACCGGGACGTCAAGCCTGCCAACATCCTGTTCACCGAGACGGGGACCGCCAAGGTCGTGGACTTCGGCCTGGCCCTCTTTGTCGACCGGGGCGGGGATAACTCCGGTGAAATCTGGGCCACCCCCTATTATGTCGCGCCCGAGAAGGTGCTCGACAACCGCGAGGATTACCGGAGCGACATCTTCAGCCTTGGCGCCTCCCTTTACCATGCCCTGACCGGCAGGCCGCCGCACAAGGCCGACACCGACAGCATCGAGCAGCTGAGGATGATCAAGTGCCGCCGTGTGGCGCTTGAGGACAGCGGCATGCGCTTCGCCCCCCGGACCCTGCATGCCATCAACCGAATGCTGGCCTTCCGCCCCCAGGAACGCTGCGCGAACTATGATGAAACCGTGGACGAACTTCGTCTGGCCGAAGGCCTGCTGAACCAGGGTTACGCGGCACGCTGGAGGCTCACCAGCAGGCGTGTCCGCTGGGGGCTGGCCGCAGCCGCCGTCCTGTGCCTGACCTTCCTCGTGGGCTGGATGATCCAGTTCGCCAACGCCCGCAAGTCAGCCTCGGTCACGCAGAAGATCGACACCAGCCGCCAGGACTTGAACGGTGAGGGTGTGATCGTCCAGTCCGACGACAAGCGCACTGTGGCCGAGCGCTTCATCGCCGCCCGCGAGATCATGCTTCAGCGGCGTCAGTTTGCCGAAGCAAGGCATCAGTTTGAGCGGCTGATCAGCGGCGATCTCCGCCAGCCAACCCTCAACTGGGCCCGCATCAACGCCTCCATCTGCGCCCTCATGCTTGGCAGGAAGGACGATGCCGCCAGGCACCTCCACATGCTGGCCAAGGATTCCATCACCACCAGCACGCCCCTGCTCTCACCTTCCCTGCTGGACTTCTTCAAGTCCCTGGGAACGAGCTTTGAAAAGCGCTTCCCGCCCGGCACGCCACTCAGTCAGATGAACTACGCCACCTCCAGCGAGCCCCTGCTTGGCTACCTGGTGCATGGACTGGCCGAATGGCAGTTCGGCGACCCCCGGCTGGGCGCGCAGGCCCTGCTCCATTTCCAGGAGCACCTCGGTGACCTGCAGGACGACAGCAGCCCCATTTCCCTCGACTGGATTCCCGCTTACTCCACCGGGCTGGTCAAACCCCTGGAACCCCGTCTCCGCATGGCACTCAGCCTCGGCCCGCCAGCAGCCTCAACGACGCTGACCGAGGCGCGGGAAGCTCTCGCCACCCTGCAAGAGCAACGCAACGAACTCGGCGACGCACCACGGCTCCGGGCACAGGTGGATGCCTGGGTGGCCCAGGCACGCCGTGACGTCACCCGGCTCACCATGGAGGAAAAGCGCACCCAGATGGCGCGTGACCGTGAGCTGCGGGATCGCGACCTCGCGCAGTGGTCTGAAATCACCGCCACCCTGCCCGGGCTCATTGATGGCTACGACAACACACGCGTGCTCGACCTGCTGCGAGGCATGATGTTTGACTCACCCGAGGTTCAGGCCGCCCTGGATGGCCAGTATTACCTTCACCAGCAGGCTGCCGCCTTCCTGACCCGGCTCTTCACCGACCTTGCCGGCAAGGGGGGCTACTCCGGACGCATCGACCGCAGGACGGGTGCGCCACTCACAGGCAAGCTGGCGGGAGCTGACCTCAAGGATGCCCGTATCGCACTCGACAGGGGCACCTTGACGATTCCCCTCAGCGACCTGCCCCCCCAGACATTGCTCGATACCGCCAGACACTTTTCCTCACAGACAACCGACAGCACCGAGTATTATCAGCGCCAGGAGGAGACCGCAGCCTTTGCCCGGGTCTTTGGACTGACCGAATTGTCCGCCACCGTGGCCGCCCAGCTGATGGAGGAAAACCGTTCCTTCCGTCAGCGCTGGCTCAAGGTGAGCGACTGAGATGGAGGAACTGGAGCATCAGCACCAAGGGCCGGTCGGAAATCACCGGATCATCGAAAGGCCCGAAGTTCGGGCGCGTTGAAAAACCTCCATGCGCCAGCTTCCTCTCCTGCCTCTCCTCTCCGCCTGCCTCACCCTCACCTGCCTTGCACAACCTGCCGCCCGGCAGGCGGGTTTGGGCCTGAAGGATGGCGACCGGGTCATCTTCATCGGCGACTCCATCACCCATCAGTGTCAATACACCCAGTATGTGGAGGATTTCTTTTACACCCGCTATCCGAAACTCAAGATCCACTTCCGCAACGCTGGAGTCAGCGGCGACCGGGCCGCCGACGCGCTCAACCGGTTTGACGATGACATCGCCAGCTTCAAGCCGACCGTCGCCACGGTGCTCCTGGGCATGAATGACGGAGCGTACCAGGATTTTTCCCCGGAAATCTTCAAAACCTACGCCCAGGACATGACCCGGCTTCTTGACCGCCTGGATGCCCTGAAGGTGCGGGTGTTCCTGATGAGTCCCACCATGTTCGACCACCAGGCCTTCGAGCAAATGGTCGCCAAGGACCCGGCCAGGGGGAAGAACAAGAACCCCGAGAACTACAACGCAGTGCTCGCCTACTTCGGCAAATGGGGGCAGGAACAGGCGCGCAAGCGTGGCTACGGCTTCATCGACCTTTTCGGCCCCCTGAACAAGCTGACGGTTGAAGGACGCCTGAAGGACCCGAACTTCACCCTCATCGCCGACGCCATTCATCCGGCGGGTGACGGCCAGTTTGTGATGGCCTACTCCATGATCGAGGCATTTCAGGAGCCAGGGCCTGTCTGGAATGTCAGCGCCCAGCCGCAAAAAGACGGCTGGAGGCTCAACGCAGGGCCAGGGAATACGGTTGGCAGCATCTCGGGCACCCCGGGCCAGTCCCTGAGCTTCACCCTTCAGCCCAAGTGCCTGCCCTGGGCCGTGCTCGAAGAATCCAGGCTCGGAGCCACACTGACGTCCGCCGGACATCGGAAAAGCGGTGAAGTCCTGACCGTCAGCGGCCTGAAGCCCGGCCGCTATGACGTGCTTGAAAACGACCAGGTGGTCGGAACCTGGGATCACGTCGTCCTGGGCAGAAAGATCGAGCTTCAAGCAGATCCAGAATCCGCCACGCTTCGGCAGGCGCAAAAGGTCATCGCCCTGAACAAGCAGCGCAACGACGAGGCCATCCGCCCCCTGCGCAACCTCTACGGACAACGCAAGGGCAAGCTTCGGAGCCTCGACAAGGCAGCTTTTGAAGCCTGGTGGAACGGCGAAGGCAGGAAGCAGGAGGCCGCCCTCCTGGAAAAGGCCGCCTCCTTCGAACAGCAGATTCATCAGGCAAGCCAGCCCGAACCGGTCAGGTTTGAAGTTCGTCCCAGTTCCAAGTCCCCGGCCCCGGCTGCCAAAGTCAAAGGCTGACCAGCATGGCCGGGGAACCAAGCCAAGGCAGCCCCGGCCTTCCCTTACTCGTGCTTGAAACCCGTCAGCTTGGTCGTGACCTGCTGACGAACAGGGAAGCTCTTTCCATCAACCTCCAGCTGGATGTCAGCACGGAAGGCCGCGAAAGAAACCGTGCCCCTCTCCATGTCAAAAAGGACCTGGCCAAAGACCTTTGAACCTTCACCAATCGTCACCTTGCGGCTGCCGACACTGTCATCGGCACGTCTCATCTCCCCATCAAAGCTGATCTTGGCATGGCGGCGGGTATCGTAGTCCATCACGGCCTCCAGACGGGATCTCAGTTCGATTCCAACAGGTCCGGCACTTGGAAAATCCAGCTTTTCCTGGGTGGTCCAGCGGTCGCCCACCTTCACGGCGGTCTTGGGCAGCCCCATTTCGAGGGAACGTTGATAAAGCCTCGCCACATCACCAGCCTCGGCAATCGCCTCCAGGGACGGGGAGGGCTTGTTGTCCTGGGATGCCATGTCCGCCGTGTCCTGCACACCCACAAAACGGTCCCTGGCGTCATAAAGCAGCCCGAAGGACCTGCCCACGCTCCTGCCGATCGAATCCCGGATCATCGGACTGGCATCGCTCAGACGATCCGAGTCAAAGGCCTGCTGCACGCCGTTGAGCATCACCTCCCCCTTCATGGACCGGAAGGTGACCCGAGCCAGCCTGCCGCCGTCCGGCTGTGACTGAACCCGGATGTCCGTCGTCTGCACCACCCTCATTTTCTGGTCCTCCTTCCCAAGCGCCGCCAGGACTGAGGTGGTCTCCGTGGTCGTCTCCTGGGTGTAAAGGTGCCCAGGCAGCCAGGTCAGCCGCAGCGCCAGCAGGTTTTCCTGGGCAAATCCAGGCAAGGAGGCCGAAACGGCGACAAAAACGGCCCAAAACAGCGGAACACGACGGGACAGCAACATGAGGCGACCTAGGTCAGAAGGTGCGCAAAAGCAACCATGGCCCAGCATGTTCACAGGAAATGAGACTCCCGGAAAAATATTCACGCAGAAACTTGGCACGCTTTCCGCTTTTGGTTAAATCCGCAGCAACAACCTCGGGAAAATCACTTTCGGTCTCCTCTGGGCGTTGCAAACCGCCAAACCACATATCTAATTGCCTCAGCCATGAAAAAAGTCGAAGCGATCATCAAGCCCTTCAAACTCGAGGACGTCAAAGAAGCTCTCTCCGAAGTCGGAGTGGAGGGGATGACCGTCGTCGAAGTCAAAGGATTCGGCCGTCAGAAAGGCCATACTGAAATCTACCGCGGGTCCGAGTACACCGTGGACTTCCTGCCTAAAGTCAAAATCGAGGTGGTCGTCGAAGATTCCCGCAGCGAAACCGTCGTGGATGCCATTGTGAAGGCGGCCAACACAGGCAAGATCGGCGACGGCAAGGTTTTCGTCAGCGACGTCCTCGAAGCCGTCCGCATTCGCACGGGTGAGCGCGGTGCCGATGCCGTCTCCGGCTCCTGATCCAGCCTGTTCCTCTGAAAACCCGCCGCTCCTCGGAACGGCGGGTTTTTTCTGCCCATTCATCCCCTGGCTAGGCTGCGGCAAACCCATTGCAGACCCCATCCCGAATTCCGTCCGTGCGTTTTCTACGGCCTGTTCAGTGCGAGCCTGGCTCGTCCGCCGACCGACGTGACGGATAAAAAAGCTGAACCGCGCGACGCATCTCCGGTGACTGCAAGGACGATGCATGGATCCTGTTCGCAAACCCCCGGTGACGTGCCAGGAGATGATACGCCCCAAGGGTTTCAAAGCCCGCATTGAGCGAACCCACCATGGGCAGATAGCTTCGTCCTTTGACATCGATGGTTTCAACCATGCCCCAGGGCATGAAAAACCCAGCCTTCTCCATCCGTTTCAGGAGGGCATATGTCTCCGCAGGGTTTGCCAGCGAACCCGCCATCAGGATGAAATGAGGATGAATCATCGTCTGCCCGGGCAGGTCAGCCCCTCCAACATGGTAGGCATCCCCATGCAGGCTTTCTCCTGCCGAAAGCCCGTAGAGCCCCATTCTGGCCGCCATGCTGCCCGGCCAGGTCCTGGAGATGTACTCCTTCTGGGCGTTGATCATCCTGCGGCGGACATCCAGCCATCTGACACCATCAAGGGCATCGGGCTTGTCACTGTCGAAGTCTGGATAAAACAGGCTCTGAATCTCTGTGATGAAACCCGTCCCCTGCCAGGCCTGACCGGGGCGCTCCATCAGTCTGCGTGGAGCGTTTTCATTGACCATGTTCTGCAGCATCATGACCAGGGCTGTCTCCCCCCCCCAGTCCTTCCATCCATGTGGCAGCAGGCTGCGCCCGTCCTCCTTGAGCCCGTGGCTGACCTCCCCGCCGGGCAGGCGCAGGCGGGTGAAGTCAATCTGGTCCACCTCCGACAGCAGTTCCGACTTAAGCTCATGATCCTCCAGCATTTCCGAACCCAGCAGCAGGCTGTGAAAGTAAATCGCCGTGTCGACGGTGCTGTATTCCGTCCCCGGGTGGATCCTGTGGCCGGATGCCGCCCTTCTGACAAAATGTGGCAGAAGCCCGTAGGGACGCTCCAGCCCGCCCACCGTCTTGTGCACCTGGCGCAGGATGGACGCGGCCCGGGCTGGACTGACGAGTCCCAAAGGTGGAGCAGACACCGCCGCCGTCGCCAGGACGAAGAGCCCCGTTGAAGCAAGGGAGTCAAAGGCGCCGTTTTCCAGGTGCGCCCGGTCCTTCACCAGGCCGGCGTCCGCGTCGTAACAACGCGCCAGCTTTGCGTAGGAGGCCGCGAGCACATATTCATCAAACGGCACCTCAGGAGCCTCCACCCCCAGAAACAGGGCTTCAATGCAGAGTTCGGAACCAGGCTCGGCCACCCAGGTGAGCAGCTTGGCCCTGGCACATGCCATGGGAGGCACGGCCAGCACCTCCACACCGGTGCTTTCCTCATCCAGAAAGACTTGCGCAGACCACAGGGTCTCCTGGGTCTCTGACTTGATTTCCAGTTTCAACCTCCCGCGCCCGTGTGCATCCAGCCTCAGGCTGGAAATGCGCGGCTGGTAACGTGGCTCGATGATCGCCGGCCAGGCCGCCATGAAGTTGAGAGGCTCCCCGGCCGCCCGCGCCAGGCCGGCCAGGCTGTGCCACATGCCCGACCAGGCCTCCGGCTCCTGGCCAAGGTGCACGCAGATTTCATCCCGCTGCCACTCAATGTCATGCTCGGCCGGCCCCATGAAGCCAAAGTCGGTGCCAAGATGCGTGTAGGCGGTGAATGAATTAAGCCGCTTTTTTCCTTCCACGGGCATGGGCTTCCGGTCTGGCCGCACATGGATGAAGTACTCCTGGACCGGCTGCCAGACGAGCCGTGCCTCATTTTGAGCAGGCAAAGACTGAGGCAAGAGCACGGATGCCACGGCCACGATGGAAAACAGACGCATGAAATCTCAAGGTTATGGTGGAGTTCCGGGCCGGCGGCAAGGATGTTTGTCGGCCCGGAGGAGGGGGCCTTCGACGAGTCTTTGCCACCCTGTGATTCACCGATGAAATTACGCAACTTCCAGGCACCTCGGACGTTCCAGTTCAGCTCGTCACACCCGCCTCATGTCCATCGCCGCCTCCACGCTTCTGCTTCCAGCTCCTGATGCCTCCTGGCGCCTGTGGAAGCCCCGGGCGACCAGCGCCACCCAGTCCGTGGATTCACCCGCTGAAGTTCAGCTGAAAGGCAGGCCGCTCGTCATCGGTCTTCCAGCCAGCGCCTGCCGAAGCATCGGCCTGGTTCTGCCTAACGCAGACCACGATGTTTTGGAGCAGATCATCATCACGCAGCTGGAGCGCAGGGGGCTGAAGCTGACAGGCGGAGCAGAGCGCAACTTTCGCTGGCACCTCCTCGCCCAGACCGCCTCCACCGCAACCGTCAGCGTTGATGTTCTCGCGGATCCCTTTCCCGATGACCTGGCCGTCCCCCAGGCATCGGATTACACGGCGGCGCTGCGTCTGACGGCGCTTCCCTCAGGCGCGATTGTCATCACCGAGGAACAAGGCACCCTCGTTCTTGCCATCGGTTGCCAGGGAAAGCTCTACCAAAGCCTGATCATCTCACCTTCAATCGCCATGACTCCCGAGGCCCTGGCCCAGGAAGTCACACTGGCGCGCATGACCTTCGAGTCCGAGCTTGGTGAAGGCCTCGTTTCCAGCGTGATTCTTTGCGGCAGCGACTCGGATCCCACCCTGGCTGCAGCCTTGGAGGAGCAAACCGGCCTGCCTGTGCGGGCCACCGCCCAGCTTGCCCACCATCCAGATCTCGACACCCACTCCTGGCCGCAACTCCTGCCCTCCGTCGTCCGGCAGTCCCAGCAACTCTCCAGGCGACGGGCCAAGCTGCTTCGCTTCGGCCTGCTTGGCGGCCTTCTGGCGGTCTCCCTTGTGTTCCTGGCCTTTGCCTACCTTCGCTTCCAGGAAACCCAGGCGGCACGGCTTCAGGAGGATGTGGATAAAACCTCAGCCCCCGCAGCGCAGGTCCGGAAGACGGCCGAAAACTGGAAGGCCCTCGCACCCGCCATCGAACCCAGGCGCTATCCCATGCTGCTCCTCGCCGAGCTGACCAAGCTCATGCCGCCCAGCGGCCTCGTCATCCGGCGTTTCAACCTCAAGGACAACACCATTGACCTTCAGGGAGATGCGAGGGACGCCCAGACGGCGGTCCAGTTCATGGAGGATCTTCAGAAACATCCCATCCTGGGCCGCTACGAATGGTCCAAACCCAGCCCCAATGTGCGTGACGGAACCGCCCAGTTCCGCACCCAGGGCAAGGCTCTGTAACCCCACCCATGGCCACCAAGCTCACCACCCGCGAAAAAAACCTGCTGCTGCTTTGCGTGACGGTCCTGGTCCTCATGGCCGGCATGATCGCCACCAAGCAGTTCCTCGACCGCAGGAAGGCGGCGCTTGAAAAGATCGTCATCCTTCAACGCCAGAAGGCAGAAAACGACGGCTGGATGAAGGAACAGCCCTTCTGGGAGAAACGCAGGACCTGGCTGGCCGCAACCATGCCTTCCACGGAAAGCCTCGGGCGCGCCCAGGGCCAGCTTCTGGAAGATATTCAAAACCAGGCCCTGGAATGGGGCATCACTGCGGAACAGCCCACCCTCCCCCCGCTGACCACCACTCCCAGCCCAAGCTATCGGGAAGTCACCGTCTCCGTACGGCTTCGGGGCGATCAAAGCACTGTCTTGAACTGGCTGGCCACACTCCAGTCTCCGGAAAAGTTCCAGGCCGTCCGCGAACTTCAGATCGAAATCGACACCCGCGCCCGGGAAAAGACTCCCCAGGTCATCTGCAACCTCACCCTGGCACGCTGGTTCAAGCCTGAAACCGGAGTCTGACCATCCACCTCGCACCAGCCATGAAGTTCCTGACCTGCCTCGCCTTCCTCCCCCTGCTGGCCCTGGCTGCCGAACCCGACCCAGACCTGCCGCAGCCCTTCGACCCCACCTCAGTCGCCTCGTTGACCACCAGCTCCCCCTTCACCCGCATGGTGAACATGTCGGACAACCTGGTCCTCACCGGCATCGCCTACATCGACGGCAAGCCCGTCGCCACCATCTTCAACAAGGAGACCAAGGAAAGCCACATCGTCTCCAACGAGCCCAACTTCCTGGGCTGGGTGCTCAATGAAGCCCTGCCGGCACCGGACATCACCCGCAGCCGCGCCGTCGTGACCATCGGCGGCGAACAGGTCAGGCTCAACTACGCCGCCATCTCCGCCGATGACCTGAAGGGCGGAAAAAAGGACAAGGACAGGGATCGTGGCGACCGGCCGCCGCCTCCGGGCGGAGATGGATTTAAAGGCGAGCGCCGCGGCCCCAGTGAAGAAGACCGCCGTCGCTACGAAAGCCTCTCCGAAAAGGCACGGGAAAAATTCCGTGACATGATGCGCAGCAAGTTCAGCGACGACAAATTCCGCAACGCCCCCGAAGAGGAGCGGCGCAACATCATCCGCAAGGAGTTCGAACGAATCGAAAAAGAAGACAAAGGCGGCAAATGACACGCAAAGCAGCAGCAAGCCGAACGTCCCGTCCCCCCATTTCCATGCATCATTCCGTCATCAACGTCGCAGCCACCTTTTCAGTCATTCTCGCAGCCGTCGCCCAGGCTCAGGAGCCTGCCCCACCCCCACCCGCCGCCGCCTCCCAGACGCCAGCGACCACGCCTGCTGAACCCGCCCCGGATTCCTCCCAACCCGCCCAGCCCGCATCTCCCGACGCGGAGAAGCAGCCCCCACCACCTGCTCCCAACGCAGGTGAAGCAGCGCGCCCCGGCGGCCCCGGACCTGGCGGCCCCCCCGGCATGGGCCCGGGCGGCCCAGGAGGTGAGGGCGGCTTCCGCCGCCGTTTCGGAGGCGGCTTCGGCGGCCCTCCCGGCATGGGAGGCCCCCCGGGAAACGACCCGGCAAGCACTCTCTCCCAGACCATTCGCATGGAGGGCGAAAAGATCGTCCTGCAATTTCCCAGCAACCCCGTCATGGACATGCTCAGCATCTACGAGCTGCTGACGGGCGTCACCCTCATCAAGGACACCAACATCCTGGAAGGAGCCCCCGTCAGCCTCGCCACTCCGAAGGCCGTGGACAAGGCCGAAGCCGTGAAGCTGATCGAGGCCACCCTCCTCACCAATGGTTACGCCATCGTCATGGAGCCCGATGGCAAAAGCGCACGCATCCTTCCTGCCAGGAATCAAAGCGCCAACGCCGTCCAGTTCTCCCACGGGGTCAAGTTCTACACCAACCCGCAGGACCTCCCGGCCGGGGAAACCATCGTGACCTACTTCATGAAGCTGGAGAACCTGGATCCGGAAACCGCCGGAACCATGTTGTCCGGCCATGTCGGGCTCGGGGTCTATGGCCGTATCACGCCCGTCCTCACCCCGCCCGGCCTGCTGATCACGGAAAGCAGCACCGTGGTCAAACAGCTCATCAGCATCCGGGACGCCATCGACATTCCGGCCACGGCCGCATCCCTGGTCACCAAGTTCATCCCGCTTGAGCACGCGGATGCCGGCACGGTGGCGCAAATCATCCAGGCCACCCTCACCGCCCAGGCTCAGGAAAAGGAAAGCAAGGGCGTGAACACCATCCGCGGCAGCGCTGCCAGCGACGGCAGGGAACGGCGGGAAGGCGACAATAACAACAGCAGCAGCAACAACCGTGATCCCCGGGAAAACGCCCCCCGGGTGAACCCGATCTTTGTCAACGGCCAGTGGGTGATCCCCAACTCCCCCTCGGAACCGACAACCACGGCGCAGGTCGTCGCTGACACCCGGCTGAATCAGATCCTGGTCGTCGCATCCACGGCCGACTACACCTACATCGCCAGCATGATCGCCGAATTCGACAAGCCGCTGAAGGTCGACGTTCCCTTTGAGCGCAAGCTCAAATACGCAGCCGCCGTGGACGTGCTGGCGGCGGTCACCGATCTTTTGACCGAACCCGTCAGCAGCGCCACCCAGCTGCCCGGAGGCGGCAGCCTCCAGCAGCAGCGTCAGCAGAGCTTTGCCTCCACCAGCAGCCAGCTGCTGAGCGGCCGCAGCACAACAGGAACCCGTGGCGGCCAGGTCTTGAGCACGTCCGGCAGCACGGGAAGCACTGACGACACCGCGTCGGCCACCAGCGGCATCGGCTCCCGTTCCGACTTGATTCAAGGCCCCACCGAGGACAACGCACCCATCTCCGTCCTGGTCGGCAAGACCCGCGTCGTCGCCGACCCCATGGCCAACAGCATCCTGGTCGTCGGCCGGCCAAGCGAAATCGAAAAGGTCAACGGCCTTCTCGACAAGCTCGACCGCAAGCCCTCCCAGGTCTATCTGGCCACGGTGATCGGCCAGCTGACACTGGGTGACGGCTTTGACTTCGGCTTTGATTACCTCAACGCCATCCAGGACAGGGATGGAGGATCCAACAACTTCACCGCGGGTCAGAACGTCACCGGACTGCTTGGAAGCGGCACCACGGCACGCGTCCCCAACATCCAGACCAACATCGCCAACGCCATTCCGATGGCCAGCGGCCTCAACTTGTACGGGCATATCGGGAATGCGCTCGACGTCTATGTCTCAGCCCTGGAAACCACCGACAGGTTCAAGGTGCTGTCACGCCCGTCCGTGTTCGCCTTGAACAACAAGAAGGCGGTCATCACCTCGGGCACCTTGATTCCCGTTCCCGCTCAGACCGTTCAGAACCTCAACAACAACAACCTCGGAACCTTCACGACCACCATCGAATACCGGGATGTCGTCCTCAAGCTCGAGGTCGTGCCTCTCATCAACGAGGACGGCGAGGTCAACCTGACCATCGCCCAGATCAACGACACCGTCGTGGATGAAACCGTCATCGCCCAGAACACCGTCCCCATCATCGCCACCGAGCAGATCGTCACCTCCGTGAACGTGCGGGATGGCAACACCATCGTGCTTGGAGGCCTCATTTCTGACAGCGACAAGAAAAGCACTTCCGGCACCCCCTTCCTCAGCCGGATCCCGGGCGTGGGCAACCTGTTCAAGCACAACAAGAATGAAACAACCCGCAAGGAGCTGCTGATCTTCATCCAGCCCCAGGTCGTCACCGACGAAGTCGACCTGCGCCAGACCTCCATCAGGGAGGATTATCGCACCAAGATCGGAGCGGAAGCCGCCGGCCGCTTCCCCCAGGACCCAGGCATGGCTCCGAATGCCGCAGCCCAGCCGGCGAATGAAGCCACAAAAAAGCCGGGCTTCTTGAACCGGATCTTCAACCGCGACGGCAGGCCGCCCAAGGCTTCTCCACCTCCCAGCCTCAGGCATCCCTGAAAACCACGTCCGGCGCTTACTGACCCGTCTGCTGGTTTTTGATTTCGGCAGCCGCCCAGGCGTCCCACTTGGCCCAGTCCGTCCCGAAGTCCTCGCCTGCAAGAATGGTCAGCACATTGCGGACCTGTTCGTTCTGCGGATGGGCCGGATTCTTCAGCATGTTCATGAACAAAGGCATCTGCAGCACACGGTTCCGGTTCATCAGGTCGGAAAACAGCACCTCGATGACGTCAGGGTTCATCTTGGCGTCCGTAAGGAAGCCGGCGATCAATCCATAATCCTGGTCGCTCGTCAGGTTCACCAGGTGCCTGCTCGCATTCACCTGGGCCTCACCGTTCAGCTTCTTCACAAGCTCATGCAGGTCACGCGCCATCTCGGGAATCTCCTTTGTCGACCGGAGGATTTCATCAATCATGAGATCCCCTTCCTCGACAGTGTAAAGCCTGTCGCCTCCCGGAGCCATCGCCGGCTTGCCATCCTTGGAGCTTGTGGCGGATGCATCCGCAGGCTTCACCGGCTGCGGGCTGCCCTTGGCGGCGGCCGGGGCGGGAGCTGGCTTTACAACAGCCTCCTGCCCCGCCCATTGCCAGCCGAAGTACAAGGCGACGAGGAGGGCGGCGGACGAACCGAGGAGGATGATCTTGCTGCGGGGAGATGAGGCGGCTGACATGGCGGCTTTGACAGTAGGTTTGACAGAATGTGTTCAATCACAGGCTCCAGGCGCTGCGCCGGAACGGCGGGCACCCGAAGCCATGCCAGGCATCAAGGCCTGACGTCCTCGCCGGTCTGGGCGCTGTTGATCTTGATCTCCTCGCGATGAAGGGTCGGGTCGCTGCGAAACGTCAGACGCGCCTCGTACTTCCTCTCCAGGGCGACCAGAAGCTCGCCATCCTCCGTCTTGAGCCGCTGCATGACCTCCGGATGCACCACGACAATGAGGTTCTTGTGTTCAGGACGCCCACGCCCGAGGATCGAACTCAGCGCACGCTGAAGCTCAACGCTCATGGTGGTGGTCGTCTTGACCTGCCCATGCCCCTTGCAATACGGGCAGGCCTCATAGAGGGCGCTGCTCAGGCTTTCGTGAAGACGCTGACGGGTCATCTCCATCAGGCCAAACTGGCTGATGGGCAGGACCTGTGTCTTGGCCTTGTCCCTCTTGAGATGGTCCTGCATGGCCTTGTAGACCGCCTGCTGGTCCTTGCGATGCTTCATGTCGATGAAGTCGACGACAATGAGCCCCCCCATGTTTCGCAGCCTGAGCTGCCTGGCCACCTCGGCGGCGGCCTCCAGGTTCGTTTCCACGATGACCCGGTCCTGGTCCTTGGCGCCCTTGTTGCGGCCCGTGTTGACGTCAATCGAGACCAGGGCCTCCGTCTGATCCAGCACGATGTAGCCGCCGCAGGGCAGCCAGACCTGGCGGTAAAAGGCGTTGTCGATCTGCTTCTGAATCCCGTAGGCCTCAAAAATCGCCACCTGTCCCTGATAAAAGGTGATCCGGCGCTTGGCGCGCGCGGAAATCTGCGCCGCCATCTTCTGCATGCGCTCCACGGTCTCACGATCGTCACAGGCCACCTCGTCAATGTCCTCGGTGAGGAAGTCCCTCACCGTGCGCTCGATCAGCTCCGGCTCCTGGAAGCAGCAGACAGGGGCCGCCTTGCTGTCACGCTTCGCCGTGATTTCGTTCCACTGCTCGATCAGCAGGCTCAGGTCGCGGATCACATGACGGGCGCGCTTGCCCGAAGCCTCCGTCCTCATGATCAGCCCCATCCCCTCGGGCATGTTCACCCGCTCAATGATCTTGCGCAGCCGCGCGCGCTCCTTGGGCTCCTCGATCTTGCGTGAGATGCCGAACTGGTCGTTCTGCGGCATCAGCACCAGCAGCCGTCCCGCGAGCGAGATGTTCGTCGTGACACGCGGTCCCTTGTTGCCGATCGGCCCCTTGGTGACCTGCACCATGATCTCCGACCCGACAGGATACAGCTGGGGGATGTCCTCGGCCTTGATCCGCTTCTGCTTCTGCTTGGCCGAGCCTCCGCGGCTCACCTCCTCCATGCCCTGGTTCGACAGGGCCTCGGGGATGGCGTCCCAGAAGTGCAGGAAGGCATTCTTGTCGAGGCCGATGTCGATGAACATCGCCTTGAGACCGTGCTCGATGTTCTTGACCCGCCCCTTGAAGATGGATCCCACGATGGTGCTCGTGCCGGTCCTCTCAACCGTGTACTCCTCCAGCGCGCCCGAATCGAGCAGGGCCACGCGGTTCTCGAGCTTTTCACAATTGATGACCAGGCGCGTCCCGGCCTTGATGTCCTTCTTGCCGGTGATGAACTCTTTGACTCTCTGTACGAAGCTTAATGCCATGATGAGGTGGATGTTGAAGGTGGTTAATTGGGTGAACGGAACAATCTGCGGAAAAATCCCCCGGCCTTGGGGGCGGATTCAGTCTGACCGGCCGGAGCGGCGGTGTCCTCACGGCCTGAACGTGACGGTCTGGCGGCCGCCCCCCTCGAGGATGAGCGGCCGGAGCTTGCGGAGGACGACCCTGCCCGGTCCGCCTCACGCCGGATGTTCGGGGCGTTGCGTGGCTGGGCAGCGGAATCCGTGCTCTCACGTTCAGGGGCGTCACCACCGGTGTCGCCATCCTCGTCCGCCACGGCGAGCACCGGAGTGCCCTCGTCCGGATAGGTGACCGCCTCGATCTTGTTGAAATTGCCAGCGACTTCCGCCAGCCGGACGACGCCTGGGTTGTAGCCCTGCTCCAGGGCGAGCGACCTTTCCAGCACCCGCCTGGCCACCGGAGCGGCGCAGCCGCCGCCCGACTTGCCGCCCTGCACGATGACACAGACGGCGTACTTGGCGTTTACATAGGGCGCAAAGCTGATGAAAAGCGTGTGGTTGTCCTCGACCCTCACATTGCGGTCATCCCGCCTCCAGTTCTGGGCGGTGCCCGTCTTTCCAGCCACCTCCACACCCGGGATCCGGGCCGCCTTGGCAGTGCCCCCGGCATCATTGACGACCTTCCACATGCCGCGCCGCACCAGTTCCAGGTCTGAGGCCGGAAAATGCTGTCCCAGGTCGGCCCGCAGCACGGGCTTGTGACCCTCGACCACCTCACCGCCATCCATCACCTGATAGAGAAGGTGGGGCTTGAAGGACTTGCCGCTGGCCACGGTCCCCGCCACCGACGCCATCTGCAGCGGCGATGCCAGGACCATGCCCTGCCCGATGGAAGTGTTGGCGGTGTAACCCGCACTCCAGCGCTCCTGTGGGCTGCGCAGGCGGAGCCACTGCGGGTTCGGCAGGATGCCAGCGTCCTCCTCATCCAGCTCGATGCCGGTCTTCTCCCCAAGGCCGAGCATCTTGCCCACACGGGTGATCTGGTCGATGCCGGCCGAGTTGCCATACTGGTAGAAGAAGCAGTTGCACGAGCGCATCAGGGCGTCGCTCAGCCCGAGTGAACCATGCGAACCGCCGCTCTGGCGCTGGATCCAGCACTGCATCGCCTTGGTGCCGTAGGTGACGCTGCCGCTGCAGTTGAAGCTCTGCTTCTGGATGTGCGCCAGGCATCCCGCAAGCGCGATGGGAACCTTGTAGGTCGACCCGGGCGTGAACCCGCGTGTCGCACGGTTCAGCAGCGGCCAGGTCTTGTCCTTCGTCGTCAAGGCATCCCAGTCCTCCTGCTTGATGCTCGGGATGAAGCGGTTGGGGTCAAAGTTCGGCACCGATGCCATCGCCAGAACCTCGCCGCTGTCAGGCTTGACCACGACCACGGATCCACGGCCGATGTTACCGTCACGCAGGGCCATTTCGGCAATGTACTGTATCCGCGCATCAAGGGTCAGAAACACATCGTTGCCCTTTCGGGGCGGCTCATAGGCCGAGGTGACCTCCCCGACGATGCGCCCGCGCTCGTTCTTCTGCATGACCCTGACGCCAGGACGCCCGCGCAGGTAATGGTCGAAGCTCTTCTCAACCCCGGCGCCGCCATAGTCGTCAGGCACGTAGTAATCCCAGCCCTTCCGCTCCTCGGCCGACACACGCTGGTCGTCAGGCAGGCGGACATAGCCGAGGATGTGGCAGGCAAGCGCGCCCAGCGGATAGACACGGCTGCCTCGTTCGGCAACGGTGACGCCGGGCAGCGACAGGTTGTGCTCCGCAAAGCGGCTGAACTCGGAAAAGCTCAGGTTGTCCCTGTAAACCCAGGGAATGACGCCGCCAAAGCTGCGAAAATGCACCCTCAGGTCCTGTTCCGCGTTGAACGCCGCCGCCAGCCCGAGGTCGGCAAGGCGCGACTCAATCAGCTCCTTGAACATCGTCACGATGTCCGGCTCCTCCTTCTGACGGATGATGCCACGGTCACGGAACTCCACCTTGATCATGGGCACGTCGACCTTCTTCACCCGGCACTGGCGCACATGCTCGTCGAGAACCTCCTTGAGGTTGACCCGCACCTCGAAGGTCGCCTTGTTGGTGGCGAGAACCATGCCGTTGCGGTCCTTGATCTCTCCGCGGACGCCTGGGATGCGCGCACGCTCACGCTTGGCCTCTGGCACCTTGTTCACGAAATCCTTGTGATGCTCGATCTGAAGCCACCATAGCCGATAGACCAGCACCCCGAAGCCACAGAGCATGGCCAGGGTGAAGACATGGAGCCGGAAGCGGTATTTAACGACCATCGAAAGAGTACCTTAGGCCTTCGTAGCGGATCTCATAACGTGAGAGGCCGGCCAGCGAATATAACAAAAGAAACAACAGCGGGGATGCCAGCATCGCCAGCATGGTGTCCGTGACCATCTTGATCCAGACGGACGCGGGAAAGAACAGGGCGCCCCTGAAAAAGGTCATCAGCAGGTATTCAATCAGGAGCCAGCAGAACGTGGTGAATCCGACCAGCAGGACGGGAAGCTCCACCCTTCCCCTCTTGAACAGGGGCCGCACTCCCTGGAGAAACACCCCGCTGAGGGCAAAAAGGATGATGGAGATGCCGAAAAGCATTCCCATCCCGCCGGATATCTCCGGAGTGTCCATGGCGCCTCCCACGAGGCTGTCAGCGGCTGAGCCGGCCGCAGAGGCCCCCAGCACCGGCAGGTTTCTGGCGTCCCACAGAAATCCGGTGACGAACGCAAGCAGCAGCATCATGGGAAACGGCACCGCCACGGCCGCCGTGAAAAAGAAGACGGGCGGCAGCAGCAGCGTCGCGTTGTAGGCCATCGGTATGCCGGGCATGAACTCCTGGGCCGCAAAGGCCAGAAGCAGCATCAGCATCGTGACAGGATAGAATATCATCTTTTCTTGCCTGGTTGCCCACTCAACGGCCTGCGGGCGCCTCCTCATGCGCGTCCAGCACAAAGACATGCCGGAGCTGTGAAAAATCGACCGCAGGCTCCACCACGGCCTCGCCGGTGATGTCCTTCACTTCAAAGCGCTTCACCCTGCCGATGAGAAGCCCGGCGGGAAACACGCCGCCTTCGCCCGTTGAAACCACGGTCGCGCCCGGTGAGATCGCGGCCGCACGGTTCAAAAACCTCAGGCGCAGGTCGGGCCGCAGATCCAGTCCTCCGCGCTCTCCGGAAAGGATGCCCTGCTCCAGCGTGCCGTCGATCCTGGCGGAAACACGGCAGGCTTCATCCGTCAGCAGGATCACCTCGGCCATGTGCGGGGCCATCTTGCCGGTCTTGCCGATCAGGCCCGCCGAACTGATCACGGGCGTGTCAGTGGCCAGCCCGTCCAGCAGCCCCTTGTCGATGATCATCGTGTTCCACCATGTCGTCGACACACGCCTGACCACACGCGCTGCGGTCATCTTGAACGGAGAAGCCTTCTTGAACTCCACCAGCCCGCGCAGCTGGTTGACCTCCTCCAGGGACTGAAGGTATTTTTGCGAGATGATGCGCAGCCTCTCCACCTCAACCTGAAGCCGCTCATTCTCAAGGCTCAGCTCCCGGGTGTCCATGACAGGCCCTGTCGTGCCGCCAAGCTTCTCCTCGACCGCCGCGCTCGTGTGGATGAAGGGTGTGAGCACGGCCATCACCCGCGACTGGATCTCCCGCGTCGTGGGCGTGTCCAGCGTGAACACCAGCACCAGGCTGGCGACGAAGATCAGCAACGCGAGTATGTTGAGCTTTTTCATGGGCGTGTCCCCGCAGGGGGCTTTGCCTGGACGTTGGTTGGACTGATGAACGCCGCCTCCGGCATCATCAGACTTCTGTGGTGCTCACCTTCTTGAGAAACTCCAGTTCGTTCAGGACCCGCCCGGCACCCTCCCCGACTGCGCTGAGGGGATCTTCGGCGACGTGGACCGGCAGCGCGGTCTCCTCCTGGAGAAGCTTGTCCAGCCCCCGCAGCAGCGCCCCGCCGCCGGCAAGCATGATGCCGCGGTCAACGAGGTCTGCGGCAAGCTCGGGCGGGCAGCGCTCAAGAGTCGTCCTGACGGCGTCAATGATGGCGTTCAACGGCTCAAGCATCGCCTCTCGCACCTCCTGGCTGGTGATGGTGATGGTCTTCGGAAGGCCGGCGACCATGTCACGCCCCTTCACCTCCATCGTGGTCTCCTTGCCCAGGGGAAATGCCGAACCAATTCTGAGTTTGATCTCCTCCGCCGTGCGCTCGCCGATCATCAGGTTGTAGGCGCGCTTCATGTAGTTGATGATGGAATCGTCCAGTTCATCCCCGGCGACCCGGACGCTGCGGCTGTAGACGATGCCGCTCAGGGAGATGATGGCCACCTCCGTGGTGCCGCCACCAATGTCGACGATCATGTTGCCAGCCGCCTCCTGGACGGGCAGCCCGACCCCGATGGCCGCAGCCATCGGCTCCTCGATGAGGTAGACCTCGCGGGCTCCGGCAGCCTCGGCGCTCTCCTTCACCGCACGTTTTTCAACCTCGGTGATTCCGGAGGGAACCGCGATGACCACACGCGGCCCCCGCATCGCACGACGGTTGTTGTGCACCTTGCGGATGAAATGGCGTAGCATCGCCTCGGTGACCCGGAAGTCGGCGATCACACCATCCTTGAGCGGGCGGATCGCCGTGATGCCCCCGGGAGTGCGTCCAAGCATCCGCTTGGCATCATCACCCACGGCCACCACCTCATTGGTGCCCGACTTCACGGCAACCACGGACGGCTCCCGCAGGACAATGCCGTGATCCTTGACATAAACGAGGGTGTTTGCCGTGCCGAGGTCGATACCGATGTCTTTGACTCCAAAACCAAAAAAACTGCCAAACATGCTAAAAATGGGGAAAAGGATTGAAAATGAGAGAACAAGAAAAAATGAAACGACGGCGGCATGACGCTTTCATGAAAAAGATGCCGAAAGCAGCGCCGTCCCTTCCATTTTTCCAACCGATACAACCCTAAAAGAGGCGCATTTGAGGGTCAAGGAAAGTTTCCTCCCCCCGAAAGCTGGGAAAACCGGCCAGAAGCTGGCTGTCAGCCGCTATTTGACTGTGTGGTTGACGATCCGGTTCTGGGAATCCAAAAGAACCCTCCTGGCTTCCAGCGGCTGATCCGACTGGCAAAAGGCCATGATCGTGACCACATGGCCGGCACTGATCAAATGTGCAGCAGCCCCATTCACGACAATCTGGCCGGAATGAGCCGGCCCGGGGATCACATAGGTCTCCAGGCGCTGGCCTCCCGTGACCGAGGTCACCAGGACTTTTTCACCCACCCAAAGGTCCACGGCCTCCATGAGATCCTCGGGGATCGTGATGCTCCCTTCATAGTGAATGTTGGCATCGGTGACGCTGGCGCGGTGGATTTTCGATTTGAGCAGGGTTCTGAACACAATTCAGAATGAGCGGGAAGAATGGGTTTGCAAGAAACTGCTGGCCTCCCTTGTTGCCATCCGTCCTTCTCAACTTCGAACCCTCATGAAATCACTCCTGCCAGGCCTCCTTGCGCTTTTGGCCTGCCTGACATCCTGCAAACGCATTGAGGCCAAGCTCGACCGGCTTGCCAGGCTTGCGGGCATCACCGTCGCCCAGCCTGACAGGCCCAAGCTCGCGCCGACGGAAGAAAAGCTGACGCCGGAGCAGGAGGCCCTGGAAAGCAGGCTGAAAGGCAGCGCCGTGTTCGAAACCGCCGCCCCGGAGCCCCCCGAGCCGGCGGAAAAGCCCTTTGAGCTGAACAAGTCGTCGGTTGTCGCCATCCTTGGCTATCATGACTTCAGGGAGCGGGGCGGCAGTCCGATGATCATCGCGGCCTCCAAGTTCAGTGAGCAGATGAAGGCCATCAAGGAATCCGGCATCCCTGTGATTCCGCTCAGTGACGTGCTCGAGTGGCGCAAGGGCAGGAAGAACATTCCCGAGGAGGCGGTTGTCATCACCATGGACGACGGCTGGGAGGGTGTTTACACCCACGCCTTTCCGGTGCTCAGGGAGCACGGATTTCCCTTCACCGTCTATCTCTACAAAAAGTACGTGAACATTGGCGGACGATCCCTGGGCTGGGAGCAGATCCGGGAGATGATGAAGCATGGATGCGAGATCGGCAGTCACAGCGTCTCGCACGAAAGCCTGCGCCAGAAGAAGGGCCGCACGCCCCAGGACCAGCAGCTCTGGCTGCTCAGCGAACTCAAGGATTCCAAGGAGTTTTTGGAAAGGAACCTGGGCGTCACCTGCACTTCCTTCGCCTATCCCTTCGGCATCTTTGACGACTCCATCACCGAGCTCTCCCTTCAGCTTGGCTATGAAACCCTGGTCACCGTCAACAATCAGAAAGTCACCTGGGACAGCCCCATGGGCAAGCTCGGCCGCTACATCATCCATGGGGAAAACGACACCAACTTCAAGCTGGCCACGAGCTTCCGCGGCCGTGGCGACGTCTCCTCCAACCGCTTCCTCACGGCATCCGCCAAGGACGCCCAGGGACAGTCCTTGATCGACCTCTCCCCGGCGCCGGACGAACTGGTCAGCGACAGGCAGCCGCTGATCAGGGCAAACCTTGCACGCCTTGGCGCCATCCTGCCGGAAACCCTCAAAATGCGCGTGGCCGGCCTCGGAGTCGTGCCCGCCCAGCTTGATGCCGCCAGCCTCGTCGTCAGCTACCGGCTGCCCACCCGGCTCCGACGCCAGGACTGCGCCGTCACCCTCAGCTTCAAGCGTGCCGCAGACCAGCCTGATGAAGTCGTCAGCTGGCGGTTCAAGGTGGATCTCCCGGCGGCTTATGTGCCGGTCAAGCTTCCCTGACAGGCCTGTCAAAGGCTGGCCACGGCCTTGACCACTCCGCTGCCCGGCAGCACCAGGTCCGCCATGAGCTGCGGCAGTTCATCAAGGCCGCACCGGTGGGTGACCCAGGGACGGGTGTCGGCCATCCCGTCGTTGATCAGCCGGATGATGCGCGGGAAGTCGGCTGAAACGGCGTTCCGGCTGGCCAGAAGGGTCAGCTCACGGCGGTGAAACAGAGGATCATCCAGCAACACCGGCTCCTTGGTGATGCCGACATAGACGATGCGCCCGGTGAAGCAAGCCAGCCTCAGGCTGCGCGCCATGGACGCCGGATGCCCCGTGGCGTCAAAGACCACCTGGGCGGCGGGCTCGTCAGGCAGGCTTTCAACCACCCGCACCCCGGGATGATGACGGGAGACAAACTCCCGGCGCGCCTCGTTCAGCTCAAGCACGGTGATGGCGCACGGGTGCAGCCTGGCAAACTCAAGAACCGTCAGCCCGATGGGCCCGGCGCCGATGATCAGCACATCCTCGCCCGCCTGAAGCACCGCACGGTCCACCGCATGACAGCCGATCGCCAGGGTCTCGACCAGGGCAAGCTGGTCGAAGCCCAGACCGTTTCCAGGATGAAGCCTTGCCGCCGGCAGGATCATCCGTTCACGCATAGCACCGTCACAGTGCACGCCCAGCACCTGAAGGCTTTCACAACAATTGGTTCGGCCCTGGCGGCAGGCATGGCATTCACCGCAGCTCAGGTAGGGCTCCACGGAGCAGCGGTCACCCGCCCTGACGTTCCGCACCCCCTCGCCCGTGGCGAGCACCTCCACGCCCAGCTCATGCCCGAGGATTCGAGGACATTCAATGAACGGCATCCTGCCCAGGTAGCCGCTGATGTCGGTGCCGCAGATGCCGACCGACCGGATCCCGGCAAGCACCTCTCCTGGGCCCGGGGGGCCGGGCTCAGGCAGGTCGATGAGTTCAAGCCTGTGCGGCTCGGCAAGCTGAAGGGCCTTCATGATGATCACACGCCTCCAAACCTGCGCTGCCTCTTTTCATAGGCCCGGATCGCCCTGACAAGCTCCGCACGGTCAAAGTCCGGCCAGAGCACGTCCGTGACGTAAAACTCGGTGTAGCTCAGCTGCCATAACAAAAAGTTCGACAACCGCATCTCGCCGCTGGTCCGGATCAGCAGGTCGGGGTCCGGATAGTAGCGCGTGTAAAGGTGCTTGGAGAAGACCTCGGTGTCGATCATGCCCTTGTCGAGATGGCCGCGCTCAATGCTTTCGATCAGGCTTTTGACACCGTCCACGATCTCCTCCCTGCCCCCGTAGCTGAGCGCCAGCACCAGGGTCAGGCCGCTGTTGCCGGATGTCTGCTCGATGCTGCGGTGAAGCTGCTGCTGGCAGGACTGCGGCAGGTCATGAAGGCGTCCGATGGCCTGAAGGCGGACGTTCTGCTCCATCATCTCCGGGGTCTTGGTGCGCAGGAACTGCTCAAGCAGCCTCATCAGGGCCTCGACCTCGCGTTTGGGCCTCCGCCAGTTTTCCGATGAAAATGCATAGAGGGTGAGGAACTCCACCCCCAGTTCGCCGCAGGCCTCGGTGATGGCGCGCACGCTGTCCGCCCCGCGTCGATGACCTTCGGTCCTGGGCAGCCCGCGTTCCTTGGCCCAGCGGCCGTTGCCATCCATGATGATGGCGATGTGCCGCGGGATGTTTTTCAGCTCTTCAGACATGCTGGGCTTTTAACCTGCGGAGAAGCGGCGGCAAGGAACACCTGTCAAAAGCTTCATTTCCAGGCCCCTGGACGGATCACAGCATCAGGTCGCCCTCCGCCAGCATGCTGTGCTTGGCCACATGCCCGAACTCCCGGGGCACGAGGAAGTAATGACAGACCTTTTCCGGATGTTCGAAAAGGCATGGAAGGCCGTGCCAGTGAAAGTCTGCGGCAAAGGCGGGGGCGGCCAGCCAGTTCAAACACCGTCCCAGGATCCCAGGCTCGCGGATAAGCACGCCGACGAGGGCCCAGAGCTCCTCCACCGTCTCCCGGGCCGTCCAGGACTGCACAATCTCCCAGCTTCTCAGCACACGCAGGGTGCGGCTCTCCCTCAGAAGCACGAAGGAATGCAGGCATCCCCTGGAATCCACGGCTCCCAGAAAACGCAGCCGCTGCATCGGGGTCTCCATCTGCCAGCGCAGCAGCTCCAGGGAAACCGTTTTCTCCAGCACATCCCGCTTCATGCATGGAACCGCCAGTCCGTTGACACCGCCAAGGCCGGCCACGGTTTGAACCGAAGCATCCAGCCCGGGCCATCTGAACCTGCCTGGGACCAGCCCGGCCAGCCTGCCAAGCGGCAGCACACGCCTGGACATCCGGGTTTCCGCATGCGCCCCCATATCCTGCAGCACCTGCTGAAGCCTGGGAACCGGCGTGGTGTGGACGATCAGCACCTGCCGCCCCATGCGCCGCATCTTCAGCAGGATGTGCAGCCCCGCCTTTGCATGCCCGGGATCCACCCGCAGCGTCGTGGCAAGCAACGCGGGCACTTCACGTCCGTTCAACATGTAGCTGGAAGGAATCGCACCCGCATAACCTACAATCTGTCCTTCCTGCCTCACGACATAGCCCCGGTGTGAATGCATGCCGGCACGCGGATTGGCATCCCACCAATGGCTGAAGCGGCGCAGCCAGCCTGCGTCATCCAGCCCGGCCCCCGCGCCACGGCCCAGATAGGACGCCAGCTCCGCGCGGGCGGACGGTGTGTCGATGTATTCCTGGACGACCGTGTCAGGCATGATGGGGGGACGCAAACTAACGCGTCCCCTCAAAGGCTCGTAAAGGAAAACAGCTACAACCTGCGCACAAAGATGTTGGCGTATCCCACCGCCTGCGTCAGGTCGGAGAGCCCGATCCGGCCGGACGCCCCCATGTCCACGGTCACTTCAAAGGCCTGAGGATTCTTCTCCTGCGCCTCGCAGACCTGCACCCGGGCGCTGCCACCCTTCAGCGCTGCCTTGATCCGGTACCAGCGGCCTGGCTGGACCTTGTCGGGCCCGAGCATGATGGGCGCCTGGCCGCCGCTGCCAAACATCACGAGGGGATGGCTGTGGCCACGGACGCAGAGCCCTGCCGCAGGCTTGGTCAGGTCGACCTTCTTCGGCAGGTTCACGTCACAGATGATCTCGACGTCGCCAAATTCCTCCTCGCTCCACAGCGCGGAGCCCGTCTGCCCCTCGGCAAGCTGAATCTGCCAGTCGGCCGTCTTCCAGCGGTCACGCGAGGTCACAGGCACCCGCCAGTTGCGGAAATCCACCCCCGTGTAGAGCGCCCGCCAGCCCTGGTCCTCCGGCGCCGTCAGCTCCGGCGTAGCGCCGGTGGAGGGCAGTTCCTTGATGCGGACGTTGCGGAATTCGACCGGCGCACCTTCCGATTCCAGCGCCAGGTAACCCTTGCGGTAGTTGCAGTTGTCGCCGCCGCTCACCACCTTGCCGTTCACGGCGAGGGTCAGCCTGCCGTTGTTTGCCTCGATCCTGTAATGATTCCATTCAGGACTTGGCCTGCTGCGATCCTCACTGGGGAAGCTTCTCTGGCCGTTGTGCTCGCCATGGGGCTCCATGGTCGCTCCATGAATCGGAAAGACATCGCCATGGGTCGTGAACCAGCGCGGCTTGGCCGGATCGGCGTTTTTCATGTAGCCGTGATCCAGCACCTGCACCTCGATGCCGCGAAGAAACGGCACGCCCGGTGCGCTGATCGGAGTTCCCCAGATGAAGATGCCCGAATTCCCGGCGCTGGAGAGATGACGCCATTCGGCCTCCAGGATGAAGTTTTCATACTGCCGCGCCGTGCGCAAAGCTCCGGTGGGCTTGCCCGTGCAGGAAATGACGCCACCCTTGATGCTCCAGGTCTCCGGCGCGCAGTTGGCGTTCACCCAGCCATCCAGGCTGTCAGGCTGAAACATCGGCACAAAGCCGTCCTCAGCCCACAGGGCGGAGGCGGCAAGGGTCAGGCAGGAAAGCAGCAGGCGGACGGGAGCAGGACGGCACATGGTGAATCGGGCGGATAGTAACGCACTTCGGCAGCGCCTCCATGCAAAGGACTTTGCCGCCCCGGCATGAATCAGGCGGCTCGATTCTCACCTTCCGCAGAGGGCGCTTGGACTCACTTGCCTGCCGCCCATTTCACGGCATTCGAAAGCAGCCTCCGGTAGGACGGCAGGTCGTGGGTGCGGGCGTCATGCCCCAGGGCGATGCCGACGATCCGGGCTTGAGGGTGCCTGGTGATCCAGACGCTGGGGTGCGGCTTCTGGTACTTGTCGCTGTTGCTGGTCTCGGCGAGGACTTCGATGGCGGCTGTTCCTTCGGGGACTCCCTCAGCATTCACATAGTAGAGCTCGTCCTCGACCGTGAAGCTCGCAGGCAGGCCGGCCATGACGGGATGATCCGCCTTGAGGGCTTTCACATCGAAAGGATGAATCTTGTCGTGGCCACGGGCGCCGCCGCCGACGATTTGGGCGTTCAGCTCCGGCCAGGAGGCGAAGCCATACCAGGTGCCGGGATGCAGCATGATGACGCCCTTCCCTGCTCCAGCGAAGTCCATCAACGCTTTTCGATAGGCGGCCGTGTCGAAGAACTTCCGGTTCACGCTGATCACGGCCACGTCGGCGTTTTTCAGCTCGGCGGCGGCCTGGTCGCGGTCCTCGGTGTAATGAACGGTGAAGCCGGCGGCTTTGAGCGTGGCGACGTCGGCGGTGCCGAAGAAGTCCTTGAAGTTGTGCGAGGAACCGCCGCCGATGACGAGGACGCGTGTCTTGCCGGCCTCCCAGTTCACGGGCGAGGTTGGAACGAGCGGGCCATCGCCTTTGCCGCCTTCTTTGGGGCCGGTTTCGGGGCCTTGCGCGGCCTTGGCCTTGCCTTTGCCCCGCGCAGGTGGCTGCGGGCGCTCGGAGGCATCGGCGCTCAGCGGCGCGGGGCCTTTGCCTTCGATGTCGGCCGTGATGGCGATGATGACCGGAGGCGTTTTGTTTCCGGCGGGACTTTCGAGGATCAGGGTCTTCGCGACGGCTTTCTTCGTGAGTTCGAGCGTGAGGAGGCGCGGCTCCTGGCCGTCGGCGAGGCCTTCGATGCCTTTGGAGCCGGGGACTTCGACGGGGCGGATGTAATCGCTGAAGTGGATGCCGTTGAGGAAGGTGAATTCCTCCTTCTCGCCGCCTTCATAGACGACGGTGGCTTTGAGCGCGGGCGCCTCGTCCTGCACGGCGGGCCAGCCCCAGCCGGAGACGCCGCTAAGGAGTTGCAGACGCTTCGCGGCGACGTTGATGGCCACCTCGGCCTTCGCGGGGAAGGTCTGCGAGTGGTTGTCTTTGCCGGGTCCGCCTTTGAGCACGATCAAATTCGCGCCGGTGGAGCTTTTCGCGGGGTCCTGGATAAAAAAGGGCACGCCCTCGACCTTCACGTTGCCGAACTTGGTGAGCTTCACGCGGCCGCCTTCGGGTTTCGCGCTGGCGAAGACGCCGTCGCGGCTGTCGGCGGTGAAGGCGTCGGCGAGGTGGAGGATGCGGAACTGCTTCATCGCATCGCCGCAGATGAAGGCGAGGATGTCGCGCAGCGGCTCGGGGCCGAGCGCGTCGAGGCCTTCCGGCATAAGGCTGCGGCGGGTGTTTTCGCGCTTGTCGATGTCGCTCTTCGCGATCTCGCGCACGCCGATCTGCGTGGCGAGCGTGACGGTGGCGCTGTTTTCACTGGTGACGACGCCGACGAGCGTCTCGCCCTTCTTCGTGGTGATGTTGAAGGCCCAGAAGCTGGGATCGACCTCGCGGTTCGGATCGACGATGTGCACGAGCAGCTCGGCCGGACCATGCGCGCCCATGCCATCGAGCGGCGGGCCGACGGCGACACCGATGTCGCCCAGTTTGTGGCAGATGGCGCAGGCGGCGGTGAAGAGCATTTTGCCCTGCGCGGTGTTTCCGGGCTTCTCGACCTCCGGCGTGAGTTTGGCGATGATGGCGTCCTTCGCGGCGTTGTTGACCTTGAAGAGGTCGTTCGCGCGTTTGGCGATCTGTTTGTTCGGATGCGAGCGCAGGCGTGCGACATCGCCGGGGGCGAAAATCGCGCGGTCGATGCTCCCGGCCTTCACGGCGTCGAGCAGGGCTCCGGTGGCCTCGGGGCGTTTGAGCATGGATTCGAAGGCTTGAGTTTGTTGTTCACGCTTCAGCGTGCCAAAAGCGGGCACGATGGCCTCCACGCCTCCGCTTTCGTCCAACGCGGCCACGATGGCGCTTTGCAGTGCCGCAGGCACTTCCGGACGAGCTAAAGCTCGAACAACGTACTCCTGCGAAGCACCTCCGACGGCCACAAGGCCCTTGGCAGCACTCACTCGTGCCTCCACCGGCGCGGCGTTGTCGGAAAGCGTGGCGCTGAGCTTGTCGAGCTGCGCTTTGACCTCGGCAGCGAGCACACCGCCTTTGTCCCACTTCGTCACGAGCGGCAACGTGGCTGCGGCGAGCGAAGGCTGGTCGAGAAGCTTCTTCAAAGCCTCCGTGAGCGCCGGAGACATCGCGGGAGTTTCATTCATGCTCGTGGCGATGCCACGAAGGATCGCGTTCTTCACCGGATCAGCCTTCGCATCGGCGTTGGCGCAGACGGTGATGAGTTTTTCGGCATTCGCGGGCAGCGCTGCGGGAAGAAGGGCGCTGACAAAGGACGGAAGGGACTCAAAGGACGGAAGCGACAAGGCTGCGGCGATGACTTCAGCAGGTTTGTCGGCTGCGGCGGCGATGAGAGCGCTGCGGGTCCAGTCATCTTTGGCCGCGGCGAAGTCCTGGAGGAGCTTGTCGGCGTTCGCGGCTTGTTTGGCGGCTTCGTAGGCCCGCAGGGCTTGGCTGCCTTGGGCACCTTTGGACTCCGGCTTGTTGCGATACGCGGTGGCGGCGGGCGATTTCGCCTCCTTGTGCTGCACCTTCCAGATGCGGCCGTAGTAGTGGTCACGGTCGGGGCGGACGGCGGCGTTGGCGGGGCCGTGGGTGGGACCGCGGGTGTCGTTGTGAATGACGGCCTGATTGCAGAAATCGACGATGTAGAGCGCACCATCGGGACCGACGCGATTCTCGATGGGGCGGAACCACAGGTTCTTGCTGCGGATGAACTCGGTCTGCTCGCGACCGGGCTCGCGCTTGGCTTTGTAGGTGACGCCATCGGGCTCGACCATGAAGTGGCTGACGATGTTCAGCGTGGGTTCGGTGGTGAAGTAGCCGTAGTTCCACTTCGCGGGCCAGGCACCGCCTTCATAGATGGCGCAACCAGCGGCGGCGGTGTAGCTGCCGACCTGATCGATCTGCACATAGGCCTGCTGCTCCCAATGCATGGCCGGATACGTCGGCTCGCGCGGCAGCATGCCATTCGTGCCGCTCACGCCGGGCAGCTTGCCTTTGGCGAGCACATGCTCCGGCAGCACGACGTGGATGAAGTGATTGCCGCTGGTGGGCTGCGTGTAGAAAACCTGGCCGTCGCTGGTGATGTCGAGGCCCCAGGTGTTGCCGCCGCGGCTGGCGTATTGCTCAAAGGCGCTGCCGTCCGGCTTGAAGCGCACGACTCCGCTGCCTGCGGGGCCAAAGCCCTTGCTGCCATCGCCGGACTTCACGTCGTCGGTGCTCGAATACCCGTGCGTGGCATAGATCCACCCATCAAGGCCCCAGCGCATGTTGTTGATGACGGCGTGCGTGTCGCGATTGCCGAGATTCGTGTAGAGCCTGGTGCGTTTGTCGGCCTTGTCGTCGCCGTTCGTGTCCTCGAAGAACCACACATCGGGCGCGGCGCAGACGATGATGCCGTTTTTGTAAAACACGCTGCTCGTGGCGAGCTCGATCTCGTCGGCAAAGACCTTTTTTTTGTCCATGACGCCGTCGCCGTTCGTGTCGGAGAGGATGGAGACGCGGTCGAGCGGTTTGCGGTCATACTGGCCGGGCTTGATGGCGCCGCTGTCCTTCCACGCGTCCACATTCGACTGGCGGAGGCCGTTCGGATACTCCGGCGTCTCGACGACCCAAAGGCGGCCTTTTTCATCCCAGTCGATGTTCATCGGCTTGTTGATGAGCGGCTCGGCGGCAACCAGCGAGAGATTGAACTCCGGATGCACTTCCAGCGCCTTCGGCAGCTCCTGCGGGCTGGGGCAGCCGCCCTCGACATAGCGCAGCGCATCGCCCAGCTCGGCAGGCTTGCACAGCTCGTCGATGTTTTCACGCTTGCCGGCCCAGGCGATGCCGCGCAGGATCATCGTGCGCAGCGCAATGTGGCTGAAGTTTTTATACCAATGGCCTGGGATGCAGGTGAAGGCGCGATACTTGTCCTTCTCGTAGGTCCACACCTGTGGCTGGATGTCATAAATATTGACCGCCTTCTTCTTCGCCACGGCCTCGGCGGCGCGCTGCTGGGCCTCTTTGTTGCCGCCTTTGACCTGCGGGGTGTTCGGCGTGTAGGCAGCGGCGAGGATCTTGGCCTCGGGCAGCAGGTCCATGTCGTAGTAGATCTCGTCGTCGATGTCGAAGTTGCTGATGTCCTTCGTGATCGCGTTGTCATGATCGGTGAAATAGAGGCTCATCGGGGCCTCCAGCCACTTCGTCTGCCCGAAGTGCCAGGAGCCGCCGATGATGCCCTTGAACCAATCGTGGTCCCGTGAAACCGCCGCCGCGTGGATCGTCACCAAGCCGCCGCCGCGGGCGAGGAACTCCATCAGGTTTTTCCGCTCCTCGCCGATCTGGATGTTTCCGGCCTCCTGGGCGTGCAGGATGAGCACGTCGGTCTTGTCGAGCTGCTCCTTGGTCGGGAATTCGAGGCCACCCTCGCACTTTGCGCCGCGTTGATTGAGCATCGGCACCCAGTCCTTGAGGAACTGCGGGAAGTCATGGGCGCCGGGGCCGTGGGATTTTTTGCCGGCGCGGATGAAGACACGCAGCGGTTCCGCCGCGTAGGACGAGGCCTGGACGACGAACGTGGAAAGCAGGAGCGCGGCAAGGAGGCGTTTCATGGATGGTTGACCGGAGGTTAGGCGAGACCAACGACACGAGGGAAGCCTGCTTTTGCACGGGGCTCTATCTGGGATGCACATGCCCGCCGGGCCCCGGAGCGCATTTGCTTCAGGCCGCCCGCAAGTCCTGGCCGGAAAGTTGCGTTTTACATCCTGGTGTGTCCCGCACACATCCTCTTCTGTCGTAATCCCCCCGATGACATCCGTGATTTCTCGCCCGCTTTTCCTGCTGGGTGGCGCAGCAGCCATTCTTCACGTCCACGCCCTGGCAGCGGAGGCCCCGGCCTTCCCGCCCGATCAAATCGAGTTTTTCGAAAAGGAGATCCGCCCGGTGCTGGCGGACAACTGCTACGACTGCCATGGCGGCCACAAGCATGAAAACGGCCTGAGGGTGGACCTGCGCAGCGCCCTGCTGAAAGGCAGTGACTACGGCAAGGTGGTCGAACCCGGCAACCCCGCCGCCTCCAAGCTTCTGAAGGCCATCACCCATGCCCCTGGTGTTGAGGCCATGCCGAAAAAAGGCGACATGCTGAAGCCCGGCCAGATCGCCGCGATTGAAAAATGGATCCAGATGGGCCTTCCCTGGCCTGCGGAAAAGGAGGTCGCCCACGAACAGCCGGACTGGAAAAGCCACTGGGCCTATGTCCCGGTGAAAAGACAGGCTGGAGCAGACATCGACAACCTGGTGCAGGCCAGGCTCAAATCGGCCGGCCTCGACTTTGCCCCCAAGGCGGATCCTGCCACGCTCTGCCGCCGGATTCACGTCAGCCTTACCGGCTTGCAGCCAGGCTATGAGCAGATCCAGGACTTCATCAGGAACCCGGACGCCGACAAGCTGATCACCCGCCTGCTCGCCAGCCAGGCCTACGGCCAGCGCTGGGCACGGCACTGGCTGGACGTCGCACGCTACGCCGACACCGACGGCTACCAGGTCGCCGGACGCAACATCAACTACCCCTACGCCTACACCTATCGAGACTGGGTGGTGAAGTCGCTGAACGAGGACCTGCCCTACGACCAGTTCCTCATGAACCAGCTGGCGGCCGACCGGCTGCACCCCAACGAGCCCGCCCACCCTTCCCTGGCCGCGCTCGGCTTCCTGAACGTGGGCGACAAGTTCATCAGCGACCGCCTGCTGCAGACCGACGACCGCATTGATGTCGTCACACGTGGCATGCTCGGCCTCACCGTCGGCTGCGCCCGCTGCCATAACCACAAGTATGACCCCATCCCGAGCAGGGACTACTACGCGCTCTACTCGATCTTCAGCAGTTCGGAACAGCCCGAACAGACGGACCTGCCGGTCATCGGCAAGGCCGCCGACGAGGCCGCCTTCAAGGATTATGAGGCCAGGGTGGCGGAAATCGCCGGCAAGGAGCTTGAGTTCAAGAAGGAGGTCTACAAGGAGATCCGCAGCCCGGAACGCGTCCAGCAGTACCTCGCCTTCGCCCAGGAGGCGGCGGGCATCAAGGACCGCACCGCCATGCGTGGACGCGCCGGCCAGCTCAAGCTGCGCGACACCGTCGCCGACAAATGGGGGGACTTCGTCCAGCGTCACGCCCTGAAGGACAAGCCGCATCCGGTCATGATCGCCTGGAAGGCCTTCGCCGGCATCCCCGCCGCCGAGTTTGCCGCCAAGGCGCCCTTGGTGCTCGCTTCGCTCACCCGACCTGACAGCGGCCTGAACGCCGTGCCGAAAAACGAACTGGCCAAACGCCCGGCACCCAAGAACTTCGACGATGTCGCCCGCATGTATGCCGACATCTTCCTCACCTGCCTCGACGGCAAGGAGCCCGACAATGCGGATTGGAAGCAGGTGCGCGAGATCCTCCTGTCCGACCCGAGCCCGATGGCCGTGCCCGTGGAGCAGGCCAACCTGTTTTACACCCGCAAGGACCTCGAGAAGATCACCAAGTTTGGCAATGACCGGGTGAAGCTGGAGTCCGAGCACCCAGGCGCCCCGCCGCGTGCAATGGTGACCCTGGACAAGCCAAAGCCCAACGATGTGCGTGTCTACATGCGCGGCAATCCGGCACGCCAGGGCGAGCCCGCCCCACGCGGCTGGCTGAGCATGTTCGGTGGCGACAAGTTCACCGATGGCTCCGGCAGGCTGGAGCTGGCCCGGAAGATCGCCAGCAAGGACAACCCGCTGACCGCCCGCGTCATCGTCAACCGCATCTGGAGCCTGCATTTCGGCAAGCCGCTCGTCAGTCAGACCAGCGACTTCGGCGTGCAGACCCCCAAACCCGCCCAGCTTGACCTCCTCGATCACCTTGCCGCCTACCTCATGGACAACGGCTGGAGCTTGAAGAAGCTGCATCACCACATCCTGCTCAGCCGCACCTGGCAGCAGAGTTCGGAGGTCACGCCTGAAAAAAACCTCAAGGACGCCGACAACGAGCTGCTCAGCCGTTTCAACCGCCAGCGTCTCGATTATGAAACCATGCGCGACTCGCTGCTCCAGGCCAGCGCCGACCTCGACCTGAACATCTCCGGCGGCCGCCCTGTCCCCTACAATGACGCCAAGGCCGACATGCGCCGCAGCCTGTTCCTGCTCGTCAACCGCTATGACCAGCCCACCGTGCCCGCGATGTTCGACTTCGCGAATCCGGACAGCCACAGCCCCGTCCGTTATGTCACCACCGTCCCTCAGCAGGCGCTGTTCCTCATGAACAGCCCCTTCATGAGCACACGGGCCGCCCATGCGGCGGACAAGACGACGCTTCAGGGCAGCGGCATCGACTCCCAGGCGGTGACAAGCCTCTATCGCCGCGTGCTGCGCCGTGATCCACGTCCGGACGAGGTCGATCTCGCCCAGCGCTTCATCCATGACAGTGAGCAGCTGCGCCGGCGGAGCAGCGCCTTCATCTGGACCGCAGGTTATGGCAGGCTCGAAAAAGACGCTGCCGGCAAGGACAGGCTTGCCGCCTTCAAGCCCTTCCAGCACTTCGGCCGGAGCGCTCAGACCAAGAACCGCTGGTATCCCACCGACACCTTCCCGGACAAGGAGTTCGGCCACCTCTTCATCGGCATCGGCCACGGCCATCCCGGCCGTGAGTTCGCCTCCATCCTGCAATGGACCTCCCCGTTTGAAAAGGAACGCGTCCGCCTCAGCGGCCTGCTCAAGCGCAGCAGCGACAAGGGCAACGGCATCCGCGGCCTGATCATCTCCAGCCGCACCGGTCTCGTGACCAGCCAGCATGTCGGCCCCAATGAAGTAAAGGACATCACCGCCGAAATCGATGTGCAGCAGGATGAGACCCTTTCCTTCATCGTCGACAGCGAAGGCGACACCAACAGCGACGGCTACAACTGGATCCCGAAAATCGAGCGTGTCGTTCCGGATGCGCCAGCGACGCTGATCACCAAGGCAGACAGCGACTTCTGCGGCCCCGATGGCTGGCCGCTGAACCGGACCATGCCCCAGTCACCCCTGTCCCAGCTCGCCCAGGTCCTCATGATGTCGAACGAGTTCCAGTTTCTGGATTGACCGCGCCGTCTGATAAAGTCCGTCCATTCCACCGTTCCCCCAACCTCATCCATGTCACGCCACCTGCTTCTTACCGCCGTCCTCGGACTCGCCCTCCCCTCCGCCATTCATGCTGAATCCGTCTTCACGGGCCGCTGGGCCCTGACCCTTCCCGGAGGCAGGGCCGGCTGGCTCGGTGTTGAGGAAAAGGATGGCTCCTTCACCTCCAGCATCCTCTGGGGCGGCGGCAGCGTGGTGCCGACCACCTCGACCCAGGTGAAGGGCGACACCCTCATCGTGACCCGTGAGCAAAAAAACAAGGAAGGCAAGGTCACGACGGAAACCCTCACGGCCAGGGCCGAGGGCGACCTGCTCAACCTGACCACCTCCAGGAAAAACGCTGCGGGCAAGGAAGTCGGCAAGGCTGAGAGCTTTTCAGGCAAACGCATCCCCGCCCTGCCCGCCCGCCCCGACCTCTCCAAGGTCAAGTTTGGCGCCCCGGTCCAGCTTCTCAACGGAAGGGACCTCGCCGGCTGGAGGCTGATGGATGAGAAGGCGGACAATGGCTGGAGTGTCGTGGACGGCATCCTGCAGAACCGCGTCGTCAAGGCCAAGGACAAGCACTTCGGCAACCTGCGCACCGAAGCCGAGTTTGAGGACTTCAACCTGAAGACGGAAGTCCGCACCCAGGAGGGCAGCAACAGCGGCATCTACCTGCGTGGCATTTACGAAGTCCAGGTCATGGAGAGCTTTGGCAAACCGCTCGACTCCCATCACATGGGCGCGCTTTACAGCCGCATCACCCCAAGCGTGGCGGCTGAAAAGCCCGTCGGTGAATGGCAGACGCTCGACATCACCCTGGTGGACCGCCATCTCACCGTCATCCTCAACGGCAAGACCATCATCGACAACCAGCCCGTGCTCGGCTGCACCGGCGGCGCGATGACGAGCGATGAGTTCAAGCCGGGCCCGATCTATCTCCAGGGCGACCACACCAATGTGGACTACCGCAACATGGTCCTCACGCCGGTGGTGAAGCAGTAAGCCCGCCCGGGAATGCCCAACCAATGTTGATGAGCCACGGAGGGCCGCAGGTTAAGGCCGTGTTTTTCGACGCAGCCGGCACCTTGATCCACCTCAGGGAATCCGTCGGGGACAGCTATGCCCGCCTGGCGCAGCGTCATGGCGTGGAGGCAGCCCCGAAGCAGCTCGAAGCCGCCTTTCGCCGAGCCTGGAAAACGCGGCCGCAGCCCCAGCATGACGGCATCCCGCCGGAAGATGGCGACCGCGCCTGGTGGGCAGGGCTGGTGGATGACTGCTTTGCCGACGCTCTGGGAGCCAGACTGACCGCGGACGTCATGACTCCGCTCTTTGATGATCTCTACTCCTGGTTTGCCCGGCCCGAGGCCTGGCAGACCTACCCCGAGGTCAAGCCAGTGCTTGAACAGCTTCGAGACCGGTCCCGGCTTTTCGTCCTGTCGAACTTTGATGCACGGTTGAAGAGCATCCTGGACGGCCTCGGCCTCCTGCCCCTGTTTGAGTCCGTCGTCATCTCCAGCGAGGTCGGCCACTCCAAACCACACCCCGGGATCTTCATCCATGCCGCCCGGCTGGCCGGGCTGGAGCCTGGCGAATGCCTTCATGCCGGAGATGAACTGGAAGCCGACCTTAAGGGAGCGCAGCAGGCAGGCTTTCAAGCCTGTCTGATCAAACGCCCTGACACAGACCTTGGCACCCTCCTTTCCAGCCTCCCAGGCTGAGCGGCAGGTCAATGCATCTCAACGGCCACCTCGCCAAGTCCGCCGCGGTAATAGTTGAACTGAACGTTCGGATGATCCGCCAGGAGCGACATCGGCACGCTGCTGTCCACCAGCCTCTTGGAGATCATGAGGGCCGTCAGGCGCTGGCCGAGCGGGTTGTCATGCTTGCCCGCATGCCAGATGCTGACCTTCTCCGCCATCCAGGTTTCCTTGGGCCCCACGGTGACCGCCATCTTGGGCACCATCGTGATGTTGCCACCCCCTGAAGTACGGGCGTTCTGGGCCAGGGTGACCGGGTGCAGCTCAACGATGCGGGTGCCCAGCTTGCGGTATTCAGCAGGAGGCGGCGGCTCATTCTTCCACTTTCCGGTCCTCTTCAGCGGATCGTTGAAGGCCCAGTGCTTGATGTCGCCCTGGCCGCCCTGCATGACAATGCAGCGCACGCCGCTGCTCCAGCTCTTGATGTACGCGCTGGTGTCCGCCTTGGGGAAATGCAGCTGGCTGTCAGGCATCACCAGCTTCTTCTGGATGCGGTCGAAGCAGAGTTCACGGTCCGCCTTCTCGAAGGAAAGCGGGTGGTCCATGCTGACCTCCTTCTTCGTGTCAGGGTCATACCATTCGTCCATGCCCCAGAAATGACCGTCCTTGATGGACATGCCCAGCTCGTTCACCAGACGGGCGACCAGGGGAAGCTGCTCCGTGGGGCCGATGGGCCCGCAGATGCCGGCCGGATTGTCCGGCGTGGCCTGACGCCAGGCATGAATATATTCCAGCGCCTCCGCGAGATAGAACTCCTCCAGGGTGTCATGCATCACCACCTTGAAGCCAGGGCGGGAAAGCTGGCGCAGGTCGCGCTCCGTAAGACGGGCGGCGTCATTGATGAGCGAGTTGTCGAGCGTGGTGTAATCCCACCAGTCGGGGGCGATGTGGCTGAGTTTGCGGGCCATGGCTTGCAGAAAAAAATGAGTTTGGAAAATGAAGACGGGCGGCGTGCCCGGTATTTATCGAGTTTCGCCGGAAGCAGGGCGGTTTGCCAAGCCTGCATCAAGCCAAGGTGGAACTTTTTTCCCTCGCCATCACAGCGCCCAGGGATTAAATCCAGGCCGAAACACATCGTAATCTCCATGAACGAAAGCGCCCCCTCTCCCAGCGGCGCCGGCCTTGGCGCCGGAGCCGCTCATGACCCCTTCCAGTCGGCCAAGGCCAGCGCGCTGAAGGCCGCTGAAGAACTTCGTGCCGCCGCCGCCATCAAGGCCAATGAACTGCGCACCGCCGCCGAAAACCGCGCCCAGCAGCTCCGGGCCTCCGCCGGTCAGAAGGCCTCCGAGTTCAAGACGGACATCAAGGACAGGACGGAAGACCTCCGGGCCTACGCGGATGAGGCGATCGGCCAGGCTAGGAAGCAGTACGAAAACCTGATGTCCGAGGCCGAAAACATGGCCCGGGAAAAGCCGCGCCAGGCCCTGCTGACCGCCTTTGGCGTCGGTGTGGTCGTCGGTCTTCTGCTCCGCCGCTGATGACATGCCCCGGCAGGCTGCTTAAACGATGACCGGGAACCGCTGACACATCATGATGGACCTGGAAGTTTCCCGGCTGAAATCGCTGCTGCGCGCCCTGGCGCTCTATGGCGAGGCGCGCGGACGGCTGCTGCAGATCGAGGCCCAGGAGGCCGGAGTCAAGTTCACCGCCATCCTGCTGCTGGTCGGATTTGCCTCCGCCTTCCTGATCTTCGGATGGCTGCTGGCCATGCCGGCCCTGGTCTGGCTGGTCTCAAACCATCAAGGATGGCCCTGGTGGAAGGTCGCCCTGGGGGCCGCAGGGGCGCATCTGTTGCTCGGCCTGATTTTCCTCCTGAGGCTCAGGGTGCTGCTGGCCCGGCTGCAGGTCTTTGAAGAAACCTTCAAGCAGTTCCAACGCGACCGCGAATGGCTAGGAACATCCCAACCCAAAAACTGAGCCCCAAGGAACAGGCGCTTCGTGACCTGGACGAGGCACGCACCCAGCTCGGCGCCCATGTGCAACTCGCCAGTGAGGCCCTGAACCCGCGTGAACTGCTCAGGCACTCCCTGCAAAAACACGCCTGGGCCTGGGCGCTTGCCGCCTGCGTGGGCGGAACGCTCGTCTGGAAGCTCGCCTCGCCTTCCAGGCGCGGGAAATTTGATCGTGACATCTCCGGTGCTTCCGATAGAAAAAACGGCTTTATTGCACTGCTCATGCAGCCCGTTCTCGGCATGGCCAGGCAGGCTGCACTGAAATTCGGCTCCCAGTTCCTCCAAACCTATTTAACAACCCAGTTCTCCCACCACGCGGCCACCTCCACAACCGCGCCTGACGCCTCCCAAGACCATGTCTGACCAAGCCGCCCCCCAAGACCTTGTGCCCGTTCTGGGCTCCGTGGATGACTACCTTCGCTTCTGCATGCAGTATGATGCCAGCGACCTCCACCTCGCCACCGCCTGCCAGCCGATCTGGCGCCGCTACGGCACCCTGGGGCCGATCTGGCACAACGGCGCCCAGCTGACGGCCGAAGACACCCGCCGCCTGGCCTATGGCTTTCTCAGCGAGGACAAGATCCGCAGGCTGGAGGAGCGTGGCGACGTGGACTTCGCCTACTCCACCGAATTCGGCCGCTTCCGCGCCTCCGTCGTTCACCAGCGCCTTGGCATCGACATCACCTTCCGCATCATCAGCACCCATGTGCGCACCATCGAGGAGCTGGAACTGCCGGACACCGTCCGCACCCTGATCCGTTATCACAACGGCCTCATCCTGGTCACAGGTCCGGTCGGCTGCGGCAAGTCCACCACCCTCGCCGCCCTGGTTGACGCCATCAACAAGGAACGTCACGACCACATCATCACCCTGGAGGAGCCGATCGAATACGTCATCGAGCCCAAGGGCTGCCATGTGAACCAGCGCGAGGTCGGCACGCACACCCAGTCCTTCGCGGCAGCCCTGCGCGGAGCCCTTCGTGAGGACCCTGACATCATCATGGTGGGTGAAATGCGCGATCTGGAGACCATCTCCCTGGCCATCACCGCCGCCGAAACCGGTCACCTGGTGCTCGGGACCCTCCACACCGGAAACTCCGCCCGAACCCTGGACCGCGTGCTGGATGTCTTCCCGCCAGACCAGCGCGACCAGATCCGCATCATGGTGTCCGAATCCCTCCGCGGCATCGTCTCCCAGCAGCTGGTGCCCAAGGCCGATGGCAACGGCCGCGCCATGGCCCTTGAGCTCCTGGTCAACACGCCCGCCGTCGCCGCGTGCATCCGGGATGGCAAGACCTTCATGCTCAACGGCGTGATGCAGACCGGCAAGAACGTCGGCATGATCACCATGGATGACTCCCTGCGCAACCTCTACAGCAAGGGCCTCATCAGCCGCGAGGAGTGCGAATCAAGGGCCGAAGACAAGCAGCAGATGAAGCTCTTCTTCCAGAGCTGACCCAGCCATCGACCTGAACCTCCAACGACCTTCATCCCCTCCCTTCGTCCATGCCTGTCATCGACCAACTCTTCCAGACCCTCATTGAACTGGGCGGCTCCGACCTCCACCTCAGCGAAGGACAGCCACCCAAGGTGCGCGTCCACGGCAGCATCAGCCCCATCTCCGACCAGCTCCTGACCTCCGAATCCATGGAGCTCATGATGCGGGAAATCTGCGACCCCAAGAGCTGGGAGCGCTATGTCGAAAAAGGCGACCTCGACTTTGCCTATGAAATGGATGAGGAACACCGCTTCCGCTGCAACTACCTCAAGCAGCAGAACGGCTACGGCGCCGTCTTCCGCATCATCCCCACCAAGATCGCCAGCCTTGAGCAGCTCGGCATCCCTCCCGTCGTCAAGGAGTTCGGCCACCTGCGCAGCGGCCTCGTCCTGGTGACCGGCCCCACGGGCTCCGGCAAGTCCACGACCCTGGCCGCCCTGCTGGACTACATCAACACCAACTTCAGGCGCCACATCATCACCGTCGAGGAGCCCATCGAGTTCGTTCACCGCAACAAGAAGAGCATCATCACCCAGCGTGAGGTGCCCATCCAGACCCCCAGCTTCGCCGACGGCCTGCGCGCCGCCCTCCGCCAGGATGCCGACATCGTGCTGGTGGGGGAAATGCGCGACCTCGAAACCATCTCGCTCGCCCTCACCGCCGCTGAAACCGGCCTGCTCGTCTTCGGCACCCTGCACACCAACAACGCCCGCAAGACCGTTGACCGCATCATCGACGTCTTCCCGTCCGAACAGCAGAGCCAGGTACGCACCATGCTGGCCGCCTCGCTGAAGGGCGTCGTCGCCCAGCTCCTCATGAAGAAGGCCGACGGCAAGGGGCGCGCCGCCGTGAACGAAATCATGATCTCCACTCCGGCGGTCGGCGCCATCATCCGTGAAGGCGCCACCCAGAAGCTCTATGATGTCATCATCGGCGGCAAGGCCCAGGGCATGCAGTTCATGGATGACAGCATCTGGCAGAAGCTCCGCGACGGCTACATCAGCCCGATGGAGGCCTACATGAAGGCCATCGACAAGGGCCGCTTCAAGGCGTTCCTGCCTCCGGAGGAACAGGCCCTGGCCAACGCGGGCGGCGGCGAGGAATCCAAGAAAAAGTAAGCACCGGAAGGCCACGCCTCTCCCCTTTGAAAGCGGCATGGAGCAATGCTTCCCTGCCGCTTTTTTCATATCGGCCCCGCCGCTTTAGTCCTTCGGCCTGAACACCGGGGCAAGCAGCTCCAGCAGGGCGGAACGTGAAATGTAGAAGATGTCGGCATCCCCCTGCACCTGGCCGTAAAAGAGGGTCGAGTTCATGTTGCCGGCCTGGGTCGGGGAAAAACTCAGGATGATGTCCTTGGTCGGCCCTGAGGAGACGCCTGGTTCGCCAAGGGTGATCACAATCCGCAGCGAAGGATTCTGCAGGGCTCCGATGGCGTTGGTGATGTCTCCAACCCAGTCATGGGCGTTAAGCTTGGACAAGGCCTCCGCCAGACGGTCCGCCTTCACCCGGTCCAGCATCGACGTGATGTCCTGTCCGGCCCTGGCACCGCTCCACTGGGCCGTCGACGGGTCATAGTTCAGGACGGTCGGAGGCGCCGTGCCAGCCCCCAGGCTGATCCGCCTCAGGGCAAACTGGCTGAAACGCAGGACGCCAAGCCCCTTCCACTTGATCGGCTCCTGGGGAATGGCCGGCAGGATCGTGGCATCCACACGGTAGACGGAGGGGGACTGCTCATACTTGGCGTAAAACTCCGTGCTCTCCTTGTTGGCGCCGAAGAGCAGCGTCTCCGCCCTGCCTGCCGCCGTGGCCCAGGCAACCTTCAGGAACGGCGCGTCCAGTCCATAGGAACCAAGGCTGGATGCGCTGTCCGCCGCAAAATCAAGGACCTCGTAGGAGTTCAAGGTCTCAAAAAAGCGTCCGACACGGTCGCCGTTGGCACGCACCAGGCGCCCGCCACGCCCGGCAAACCAGGAGTTGTTCTGCTTCTCCAGGTGGATGGGCTGATGCAGGGCGCTCGTGATGTCGATCGTGGTCACGGCTTCCGGATCGATCCGGGCGAGCATGCGGTCACGAAGCTGGTTAGGCTCGGCCCAGAGCCGGGGCAGGTCCTTCGAGATGACGGTGAAAGCCGGCTTCCGGTGGCTGACCCGAGCCTTGGTCTCGGCCGCCCCGGCAGGCTCCGGCCTTTGCAGCAGCATTTCAAGGGGAGCCTGCCCGCCCCCCAGGCTGACAAGCACCTTCATCTCACTGGACGTGATGCCCAGCTCATCCTGCGGCTTCACCGCGCCGCCGGTGCCGGCGGACGTCTCCTGTGCGTCCTTGATCGTGAGGTTGAGCAGCGCCGAAAGCAGGTCGTTGACCCTTTCCGTGCTGGCACGCACCTGCAGCGGTTTCACCAGCTCCCAGGCCTGGCCTTCCGCGCCACGCGCCAGTTCGATCTGGCCGCCCGCGTGGATGAGCTTGACCCCGGCCACATCACCGGCGGGAAGGCGGAGCAGCTTGGGATCACGCCACTCGTTGGGAACCGCCTTGAGCAGGTCCGGCAGCAGCGTTCGAGCCACATAAGAGGCCGGCTGCCCGGCGCCTTCAACGGACCGCAGCACCAGGTAATGAGTTCCGCCCACAGGTGCGGCCGTTCCCATGCCGAGGTTCAGCACTTCCTTCGTTCCGTTCTTGAGCCTGACCACATGCCCGGGCTTTTCAAGAAGGGTGCGCGCCCAGGTGTCGGCATCAAACTCCGTGCGATGCACACGGTTGAGCCAGCCCGTCGCACGGATTTCCGTGAGAAGCTTGTCGACCCGTTCAGGGTCCGCGAGGTCATTGAAGGGCCTGCGCACCCACCACCGGCCCCCATCCCACTGAAGGCTGACTCCATCCCCACCCTCCGAGTCAATTTCGACCTGGGTGATGGCCTTGGGATCAAAGCGTACCGGCCCCTTGCGCATTTCCGCCAGCTCACGGGTGCTGGGCAGGTAGCGTTCAATGCCAAGGATCCCGGCCCCGAGCAGGGCGGCGATGAATAAGAGGATGAGGGTGGACTTGAAGCTCATGATTCCAGACAGGCGGGAGGCCGGCCTTGAAGGCGGCGCTCGGATGGATCGTTCGGCGTCACTAGACGGATTCCTGGGGTGCCTCGAGCTCCTTCTGGCTCTCCAGAACCTTGGCCGTCTGTCGTTCCCGGAAGCTCCTCAGCTTTTCGCCCAGCGCAGGATCGCCAGCCGCCAGCATGGAGACCGCGAAGAGCCCGGCGTTGATGGCTCCGGCATTGCCGATGGCAAACGTGGCCACCGGCACGCCTCCGGGCATCTGCACGATCGAGTACAGGCTGTCGACCCCGCTGAGCGCGCGGCTTGAAACGGGCACGCCGAGCACGGGCAGGAGGGTCATGCTGGCCGTCATGCCCGGAAGGTGGGCGGCGCCTCCCGCCCCGGCGATGATGCAGCGCAGCCCCCGGCCTTCCGCCGTTCTGGCATAGTCATAAAGCAGCTCCGGCGTCCGATGCGCGCTGACCACCTTCTTTTCATAGGGCACTCCAAAGTCTTCCAGCACCTGGGCGGCGTTCTGCATGGTGGGCCAGTCGGAGCTTGAGCCCATGATGATGCCAACAACGGGTTGTGTCATAAGTCGGCAGTCCTAACCCGGCCCGTGACAAACGCAACCTTCAGCGCAACAGCAGCCCGGCGATGCCTGCGGTGCAGTAGCAGGCCAGAATCCCGGCCGTCATGGCCTTCAGCCCCAGGCCGGCAAGGACCGCCCTTCGCGACTCCGCCAGCGCTCCGATGCCGCCGATCTGGATGGCGATGCTGGCAAAGTTGGCAAACCCGCAGAGCGCATAGGTCGTGATGACGACGCTTTCAGGCTGAAGTGAGCGCGCCCTGCTCAGGGACAGGTAGCCGACAAACTCATTCAGCACAATGCGCTCGCCCAGGATGCCTCCGACGGTGAGGCAGTCTTTCCATGGCACGCCCATCAGCCAGGCAAAGGGGGCGTTGACCCATCCCAGCACGAGCTGCAGCGGCCTCGCCTCCTCGATGCCTGCCAGGCTCAGCCCCCGGGACAGAAGCCAGTTGGACATCGACACAAGGGCGACAAACGCCATCAGCATGGCCATGACATTGACCGCCAGCTTCATGCCCTCGGCCGCCCCCTGGCAAAGGGCGTCGAGGCCGTTGACGCTTGGTTTTTCAACAGGGTTCCCGGTGACATGCCCGATCCCGCACGCCTCGGTTTCCGGCACCATGATCTTGGCCATCATCAGCGAGGCAGGCGCGCTCATGACCGAAGCGGTGAGCAGGTGACCCGGGGAGATTCCGAAACCGACATAAGCCGCCAGCACCCCGCCGGCGATCGTCGCCATCCCGCCGGTCATCAGGGCCATGAGCTCACTGCGCGTCATGCTGGCAAGATAGGGCCTGACCAGCAGGGGAGCCTCCGTCTGTCCCATGAACGTGTTGGCGGCGGCGGCCAGGCTTTCACTCCCGCTCGTCCTCATGACCAGCCTCATCACCAGCGCCATGCAACGCACGATCATCTGCAGGACGCCGTAGTGATAAAGCAGGGCCGACAGTGATGACACCAGGATGATCGTGCCGGTGACGGACACCGCGAACAGGAAGGCGTTTTCACTGCCCCACTTTTCGGCGAGCAGCTGCGGGTTGGCGAGAGGGCCGAACACCATGGCCGTCCCCTCGGCGGAAAAACCCATCAGCCGGCGGAACAGCGCATCAAGGCGCTCAAAAAAGGCCTCTCCGGCACGGGTTCGGAGAATCAGCCATGCAAGCAAGGCCTGCAGGCCAAGCCCCGACAGCACCGTCCGCCAGGGAAACAGCCGCCTGTTTTCCGAGAGCAGCCACGCCACCCCGATGAAGGCAAGAATTCCAAACAGCCCGGCGGTATGATTCATGGCGCCAGACTCATGATGGGTTCTGCCTGAAAAACCTGCGGCCCGTGCGGAAGGCCGGAGTTCAATAGCCTCCGCCGCTTCTCGCGGGCGCCGCCCCCTGGATCTTGTTCACCTCGTTGATCCGGGACCAGTCCTCGGCGGATTTCTCCTTCGCCTCCATGCGGTCGCGATAGGTCACCCCCGCCACAAAACAGGCCACATCGGCCACCAGGAAGATCATCGCCACGCTGATCCCGTAGCTTTTCAGCTTCTCGTCGATGACCTTGTTCTTGTTGACTGAAACGGGCTCGTTCCTGGCAAAGACCGACTGGAAAAGCCGGCGCCACTGCCTGGGCTCCCGGGAGACGCTGAAACACCAGACGAACAGCGCCGTCAGCACGATGCAGGCGATCTGATATTGCAGGGGAAAACGTTCGTCCATGGGCGGCGCGGCGGGAATTACCCTGCTGTTTTATGACGCCTCCCCCGGCATGGCAATGATGATTCGATCAACAGCGGGCAAAAGAATCCCCGGCAGGCGTCACCCCCCTGGCCACAAAGGCCCTGCCGTTGGCGGCAAGATGATTGAGCATGTGCCAGGCATCCTCAGGATCGATGCCGACGGCCTGTGCCATGACCTCAGCCGTGGCCCCGGTGGCGGGCAGAGCCTCCAACACCGCCGCCATCTCCTTGAGGAAATCCCCGGCGGCCTTCTTGCCCGCCTCAACGCCAGGCTGGTGGTAGGCGTTCACATTCACCAGGGTTGCATAAAAGCCCACGGCCCGCTCGAACAGGGCGATCAGCATGCCCACGCTGAAGGCGCTCACCTCGGAGACCGTCAGCGTGATGGATTCACGCCCCTTGTCGGCCAGGGCCTTGCGCGTGCCCCGCAGGAAGCCCTGAAGGTAGTCGCCGCTGGTGAAGCCGGGATCCACCTCCATCGAGGATCCGTCACGCGCCCTGGAAACCTCGATGAACGTGACAAAAAAGTTGTCCACCCCGTCACGAAGCTGCTGAACGTAGGCGTGCTGGTCCGTCGAGCCCTTGTTGCCATAGACGGCGATGCCCTGGTTGACCACGTTGCCATCCAGGTCGTGCTCCTTGCCAAGCGACTCCATGACGAGCTGCTGGAGGTATTTCGAAAACAGCACCAGCCGGTCCTTGTAAGGCAGGACGACCATGTCCTTCGCGCCCCTGCCCTGGCCTGCGCTGTGCCACATCAGGGCAAGCAGCATGGCCGCGTTTTCACGCAGGGGCCGGCTGCGTGTTTCCGCATCCATCGCAGCGGCCCCCCGGAGAAGACCGCGCACGTCAACACCTTGCAGCGCAGCCGCAAGGGTTCCAACCGCGCTCATCACGCTGGTTCGCCCCCCGACCCAGTCCCACATGGGGAAACGGGCCAGCCAGCCACGCGCGGCGGCATGCCTGTCCAGCTCGCTGCCATCCCCGGTCACGGCGACCGCATGCTTCGCAAAATCAAGGCCTCGAGCCTTGTAGGCCGCCTCCGCCTCCAGCATGCCGTTGCGGGTCTCCTTGGTTCCTCCAGACTTGGAGATGACCAGCGTCAGCGTCGTCGCCAGATCATCACCGATCTGTCCCAGCACACGATCCATGCCGTCCGGATCCGTGTTGTCAAAAAAGTCGATCTTCAGCGGTGGCGTCACCGGCGTCACCGCCTGGGCGATGAACTGCGGCCCCAGGGCCGAACCTCCGATGCCCACGACAAGCACACGCGTGAACTTCCTGCCACCCGCCGAAAGAACCGCTCCCTGATGAACATCTGCGGCAAACTTCAGCGTGGCGGCAAGCGTGCCCTCGATCTCCTGCCGGAGCTCGGCGGGCGCCAGGGAGGCGTCACGCAGCCAGTAGTGGCCGACCATGCGCCCTTCATCCGGATTCGCGATCGCCCCCGCCTCCAGGGCCTTCATCGCCGCAAAGGCCTCTTCAGCGGCCGGCGCCATCTTCTCAAACAGGCTCTCCTCAAAGCGCATCCGGCTGATGTCGATGCCAAAGCCGAGCTGCGGATAGCGGACGAAGTACTGCTGAAAGCGATGCCAGGAGGATGCGGAGGTGTTCATGGGGATGCAGGCCGAACAAACACTTCTTGAACCTCGGTGCAACCCGGCAGTGAGCGGCGCCGCCCGGGTGCGCCATGAAAAGATTCCATCATGCGCATGAGCGTCGTTGCTCCGGCCTCTCCGGGATTGCCAGAAGGCCCGGAAGCTGCTCTGTAATGACTGATGGCCACGCCGACGACCGAGAACCAGCCGCACCCCATGACAGACCTGCTGATCACGGTTGTCGCCCCGTCTCTCATCCTCGAGCACCTTAGCAAGCCCGCCCTGCTCGGACCCGTGCCGGCCCTGCTGGCCGCCGTTGCCCTGCCTGCGGGCTTTGGCATCTACTGCTGGCGCAGGACGCACGGGCTCAACTTCTTCTCCGCCTTCGGACTCGCCGCCGTCATCATCACCGGCGGCCTTGGCCTGCTCAGCCTGGATGCATTCTGGTTCGCCATCAAGGAGGCGGCATTTCCCGTGCTCCTGGGCCTGGCCTTCCCCCTCAGCCTGCAGGCAGGACGTCCGCTGGTCTCCGAGCTGCTGCTGAACCCCCAGTTCATCAACCATCAGGCGTTGAACGCGGCCCTCGACACCGAACAGCGCCGGAAGGCCTTCCAGAAGCTGCTCGCGCTTTCCTCATGGGGCCTGGCCGCCACCATGCTGCTCTCCGCCCTGGCCAACACCCTGCTCGTGCTTCACTACCTTCGCGGCACCGTTCCGGGCAGCGAGGAATACATGCGCGCCATCGGCAGGCAGAACTGGGTCGGGGTGGTCGTGATCGGCATCCCCATGCTTGGAGCCACCGTTGCCCTGCTGTTCTGGATGCTGGGCAGGATTCAAGGCCTCACCGGACTCCAGCGCGAGGATCTCATGGGGACGGGCCGCACCGTAAGACGAACCATCGGCTGAAAGCATCCATCATCATGACACCGGACTGGAACAGGCTGCTTTCCGCCAGCTCCTACCGCTATTCCATGGGCCTCCGCCGGGTCGGTCCCGCTTCATTCTGGAGCCCCTGGGATCCGGCGGGGCGGCTTCTGCGCGAACGTGAACGATGGCTGCAGGCGTCGCCATCCCTGTTCAGGGCATGTCTCGACGGCCATGACAACTCACGCTATGAAGCGCTGGCCTGGATGCAGCGCTTCGCCACCCGCCCGGAACCGGACTGGCTGGTGCTTCAGGGATCGGCGGGCGAGGAGCCGAGGCTGGTGGCCGGCGAAGTCGTCTTTCCATCATCCTGGTCGCTTCCCGCCAAGCTGGGGCTTCCCATGAGCGCCATCCACCAGCCTGTGCCGGGACTTGAGGAATCCCTCGGCGCAGGCATCGCGGCCTTCCTTCAAAAGCTTCAGCCCGGCGTCTGCTTTGGCCGGGAAAACTGGGGGCTGTCCGCGGATGACGCGCTCAACCACCACCCCGCCTTCAAGGGCCCCGGCCCGGGGCCTCAGGCCACGCTCGAAACAACCTGGGTCCGGCTTGAGCACCAGTTCCTCACACGCCTGGAAAAATCAGGCGCCATCCTCTTCGGCATCCGCGTCAGCTGCCACCGCCTGGATGCCGTGACGCGTGACCAGGACGTCCGCCGCGGCATGCACCGGGCCCTCATGACCATGCACGACTCCCTGGCGTCCTACAAGGGCCTGCTGTCATGCAGGCCTGCGCTGCTCACGCAGCTCGCGGAACCGGCGCAGGCGCAGCCAATGATGATCAAGCAGGACCAGGGCCGTCACCACCAGGGCTCCGGGGACGGCGGCCCGACGGCCAGACCTAGCCAAAAATGACTTAGCGACACCATGACGATGGCGCGCACGACCCAAAGCCTAACCAATAGTCACGCAAAGCCTCAGCCCTTGGCCGCGACTTCCTTGCGCTCCTCCCCGCCGTCCTCCTCCGGGCCTTCGGCCACCGAACCCACGTCGCGCGTCACGGGCCAGTAGGCGTCCATGTTCAGCTTCTCCGGCGGCGACATCCTGAGGTTCTGCGCGGTCTTCGTGAAGCCGCTGTAGGCCAGGGGCACCGCCGTGACGCAGAAACGATCTCCCTCAAGACGCTGGACATGCAGCGCCGCAAGCTGCGGACGGCTGGAGTCGATCGACACCAGGTCGCCCACCAGCAGCGGCTCATCCTTGATGGTCAGCCCCGGCAGAAGGATCTCCACATCCACATCCTCAAGCTCGGTCGAACGCAGCCGCGCCACCCATCCGGAGGAGATGACATCGGAGGAGGTCAGCATGCGCAGGCTGAGAACCTTGTAGCTGCCAAGAACGTAAAGCGGCTGCTCATGCTTGTAGTTCCGGATGTAGGAACGCTTCAAAAGGTCGTTCTTCACCATCAGCTGCTCGTGCGAGTAGGGATAGAATTCCGCGACAAGTTCACGCGCCGACAGCTTCTTGCCATTCGGAACGCTGAAGGTGCTCCATGGGCGCAGCGGCTCCAGCTTGCTGAACTTGGCCAGAACCTTGTAATTGAAAGGTTTTTCGGGATGAGCGAAAACCATGATGCTGAAGAACCAGCAGAACGTGGCGGCACCCATCAGAAGGGTGATCAAAATGGCCCACCAAAACATGGAACCCGAACTTTCCTTTTTTTTGGAATACCCGCCCCCACCGTAGGATCGGTATTCGCTGCCGTCGCTCAAAAATCGAACATGCATGGCAAGATTGAGAAATTTATTAAAATTACAGGAGGAAGTTTTCTAAATTTTACTGACTAAACGTGAAATGAAAAGAAATTTCTGTGAATAAGTCGAAATAGTTCATTGTTCCTGAGGCTTCTAGCCGGATTTCGGCTCAAAAGAGGTTCCACAGCCACAACTACGAGCAGCATTCGGGTTTTCTACGCGAAAACCAGAATCATTAAGGGCCTCCACAAAGTCAATCTGGCTACCTTCCAGAAAAGTCAGACTTTCAGGGTCGACAATTAATGACACACCCTGGTGATCAAAGCTGCGGTCCCCTTCCCCAATGCTGTCAATTTTCATCAGGTACTGCCAGCCGGCACACCCACCTTTCTCCACCAGCACCCTCAGGCCGGAACCTGCGGGCGCTTTTTTGGCTTCGAGCATCTGTCGAAGGTGAATGGCGGCGTTGTCAGTCAGTGTGATCATCGCTTCAAAGGGGGAGGGGCGATTGATTTGTGTTCCGCGGCCTTTTCACAGGCACGCGACACATGCAAGGGTTACGCTCATCCATTCTTCATTTTATGTCGAAAATTCGAATCATGTCCGATTCCCTGGCAAGCCAGGTGGCAGCAGGCGAGGTCGTCGAGAGGCCGGCCGCAGTCATCCGGGAACTGGTGGAGAACAGCCTTGATGCAGGCGCTTCGCACATCACCGTGGAGGTGCAAAAGGGCGGTTCCGCCTTGATTCGGGTGGCTGATGACGGCTGTGGCATGGGCAGGGAGGACGCGCTGCTGAGCATTGAAAGACACGCGACAAGCAAAATCCGGACCAAGGAGGACCTTGCCGCCATTCTCACCTTTGGATTTCGCGGCGAGGCGCTGCCCAGCATCGCCAGCGTCAGCCGCTTTCGCCTGGCCACCCGGGAAAAGGATTCCCTGGGCGGAACCGAGATCGAAATCCATGGCGGCAGGCTGGCCGGCGTGAAGGAGTTTGGCGGTGCCGCAGGTACCACCATCGAGGCGCGCTCCCTGTTCTTCAATGTTCCGGCACGGCGCAAGTTCCTGCGGGCGGACGCGACGGAGTTCGCCCATGTCGAGCAGCAGTTCATCATCCATGCGATGGCTCACCCCCGGGTCACCTTCACCCTGATCCGCGATGGCAGCGTGACCTTTCATCTTCCAACCACCACGACCCTGCTCGACCGCATCCGCGGCATTGTCGGCGAGGAACTGGCCCGCAGGCTCATCGAGGTGAAGCCGGTCTCCCACAAGGGCATCCGCGTTTCGGGCTTCATCGGCGGGCCGGGCCTGAGCCGTTCCAACCGTCAGCAGCAGCTCACGTTCCTGAACGGACGGCCCGTTGAAAGCAACTCCATCAACTACGGCCTTCGCGAAGGCTTCCACAATTCGCTGATGAAGGGACAGCATCCGGTCACCTTCCTGTTCCTGGAGATGGATGCGGCCGGCTACGACATCAATGTGCATCCGGCCAAGAAGGAGGTGCGGTTCCATGACGGCTTCGCCGTGCGCGACGCCCTCGCCCGGGCCGTGCGTGAGGCGCTGGAAGGCGCCGCCAGGCTTCCCGAAGGCCATGTCCAGCCCGCGGCCCCGCGCCCTGCCCCGCAGGTCGCTCTGGAATCCCGGCAGCAAAGCTTCGCCCTCCATGTCCCCGCCCGTCCGATGCCTGCCCCGGCCCCAGCACCAGCACTGACAACCCTGGTGGCTGCCGAGTCGCCCTCAACCCTGCCGCCAGGGTCGCGGCCGGTGGAGCCTGCGCCCTCCTCAGCGTCAGAACTTCCGTCGGCAGCCGTCGCGGACGTGAAGCACGAACCAACGATGACGCAAACCACGCCGGAGCCGGAGGAGCCTGCCCGTGAAAGGCCGGACCTGCGCATCATCGGCGTCCTGCACCGCCTCTACATCCTTCTGGAAAGCGATGAAGGCCTGGTGCTCATGGATCAGCATGCCGCCCATGAACGCGTGAACTTCGAGAAAATGCGCCGGGCCATGGAGCAGGGTGGCGTTCCCACCCAGCGCCTGCTCATGCCGCTCACTCTTCAAACCAGCCCGCGTGACGCCGTCATTCTCCGCAATCACCAGGAACCCCTGGCCCGCCTGGGCATCGAAATCGAACCCTTCGGCCCGAACACCTTCAAGGTCGAGGCCCTGCCCACCTTCCTCAAGACCGATGACCCGCTCAGCTGGCTGGACCAGGTCATCGAGGAACTTCAGACCCTGTCCTCAAAGGGATCGTCGCTGCGTCTTGGCGAAGACATGATCGCCACGACCGTCTGCCGCCACAGCATCAAGGCCAACGACCGGCTGGCGTTGCCAGAGATTGAGGCCTTGCTGGACTCCTTGTTCGCCTGCGAGATGCCCTACTGCTGTCCCCATGGTCGCCCGACGCTGATCCAGATGTCCCTCAAGGAGCTGGAGAAAAAGTTCGGCCGCCTTGCGCCCTGATCAGGCCGGACGGCCTTCTTCAGCCGACAAGCTCCTTGAGATAATCCCTCAGGGCCTTGCCAATGTCCTCGCGCTGAAGCCCGAAGTGCAGGTTGGCCCTGATGAAATCCAGCTTGTTGCCGATGTCATGACGCTGCCCGTCGTATCGCAGGCCATGCAGAACCTCCGTCTTCATCAGGGAAGCCATGGCGTCCGTCAGCTGAAGCTCCCCGCCCCTCCCCTTCGGCGTGCTTTGCAGCACGTCAAAAATGCGCGGAGACAGGACGTATCGGGCGCTCACAGCCAGACGTGACGGAGCAGCCTCCGGCTTTGGCTTCTCCACAAACTGGCTGGCCCGGATCAGGCCGGGGGCAATCTCCTCACCCCCCAGGATGCCGTAACGGCTCACCTTCTCCACCGGGACTTCCTGCAGCGCCACGGCGGAGCCTCCATGATTCTCCACGATGTCGGCAAGCTGCCGGGTGACCGGACGTGATCCCTCACGCGTGGTGACCACCGTGTCGCCCAGCAGAACCGCAAACGGCTCGTTCCCGACATGATCTCGGGCATGCAGGATGGCGTCACCCAGGCCGCCCATGCGGGGCTGCCAGACATAATGAATGCGCGCCATGCCCTGCAACTTGCGCAGCATCTCCACCTCCTCGACGCGGCCCTTCATCTCCAGCTCGGCCTCCAGTTCGTGGATCGGATGAAAGTGCTCCTCAATGGCGCGCTTGGAGCGGCTGATGACGATCAGGATGTCCGTGATGCCGGACTCCACGGCCTCCTCCACGACATACTGAATGACCGGCTTGTCCACGATCGGCAGCATCTCCTTGGGCACGGCCTTGGAGATCGGCAGGAAACGCGTGCCGAAACCGGCGGCGGGAATGACGGCCTTGCGGACTTTCGCGGTCATGGCGGTGGCGGAAAAAAATCGGACTGGCTCAGACATTGAAGCGCCATTCCACGACGTCGCCGTCGCGCATGACATACTCCTTGCCCTCGATCCGAAGCTTGCCGGCCTCGCGGGCCTTGGCTTCGGAGCCGCAGACGACCAGGTCCTCAAACCCGACGATCTGGGCGGCGATGAAGCCTCGCTCGAAGTCACCGTGGATCACCCCGGCGGCCTGCGGTGCCTTCATGCCCTTGGTGATCGTCCACGCGCGGGTCTCCTTTTCCCCGGTCGTCAGGTAGGTCTGCAGGCCCAGGAGCGAGTACACGCTCTTGATGAGCTGGTTGACACCGCTGTCCGTGACACCGAGGTCGGCCAGGTAGGCTCTGGCGTCCTCCTCGGGAAGGTCCACCAGCTCGTTTTCAATCGCGGCGCTCACCACGCAGGCGCTGGCGGCATGGGCGTGGCTGACGTATTCGCGAACCTTGGAGACGAGGGGATGCTTGTCCGGCTCCCTGGAGGCGGAGGCGAGGTCGGACTCCGCCACGTTGCAGGCGTAGATGCAGGGCTTGCCGCTGAGCAGAAAGAAGCTTTTCAGCAGCTTGCGCTCGTCATCGGAAAGGTCGGCGGTGACGGCGGGCTTCATCGCATCCAGGTGCGGGAGCAGCTTTTCACAAAGCGCCATCTCGGCCTTGGCCTCCTTGTCGCCGCTCTTCGCCTTCTTTTCGCAGCGTTCCTTGCGGCGCTGGATGGCCTCCAGGTCGGCCAGGATGAGCTCCGTGTTGATCACCTCGATGTCGCGGACCGGGTCCACGCTGCCGTCCACATGGGTGATGTCGCCGTTTTCAAAGCAGCGCACCACATGCACGATGGCATCGACCTCACGGATGTGGCTCAGGAACTTGTTGCCCAGGCCCTCCCCCTGGCTCGCGCCCTTCACCAGGCCGGCGATGTCCACGAACTCGATCGCGGCGGGAACCAGCTTCTGTGAACCGCTGATCTTCGACAGCACGGCAAGGCGCTCGTCCGGAACGATGACGACGCCCTGGTTGGGCTCGATGGTGCAGAAGGGATAGTTGGCAGCCTCCGCCTTGCGGGTGCGGGTGACTGCGTTGAAAAGGGTGGATTTGCCTACGTTGGGCAGGCCGACGATACCAGCTTGGAGCATAAGGGCGGCGAGAATAGCGGCTCATGCCGCCTGCGCGAATGAAATTCACCCGCCCAACGGCTTTTTAAAACACGCCCGGGCGCTGGCATTTCCCGCTGGCATTGGCCGTGGTTGCTGCCATGAAGGGCTCGCATGAAAATCGTCCTTCTCGACGCCCACACCGCCAACCCGGGTGACCTCTCCTGGGCACCCCTGGAAGCCATCGCCCCCTGCGAGATCCACCCGCGCACTCCGGTTTCAGAAACGATCGCCCGCTGCGCGGACGCCGAGGTGGTCATCACCAACAAGGCCCCCCTGACCCGCGAGATCATCGAGGCCCTGCCCAGGCTGCGCTACATCGGCGTCACCGCCACCGGCTACAACATCGTGGACACCGCCGCCGCCCGCGAACGCGGCATCGTGGTCTCCAACGTCCCCGGCTACAGCACCCCCGCCGTGGCCCAGCTCGTCTTCGCCCTCCTGCTGGAGCTGACCAACCACGTCGGCCATCATGCCCGGACCGTGCGCGACGGTCGCTGGACCGCCTGCCCCGACTTCTGCTACTGGGATCATCCGCTGATCGAACTCAGCGGGCGCACCCTCGGCATCGTGGGTTATGGCGACATCGGCAGCGCCGTGGCGCGCATCGCCCTGGCCTTCGGCATGAAGGTGCTTGCCGCCAGGCGCGAATGGAAAACACCGCCGCCCGTCGGCGTCACCCCGGCCGACATGGACGAGATCTTCTCCCAGAGTGACGCCATCACCCTGCACTGCCCGCTGACCGACGCCACCAGGCACCTGGTGTGCGATCGCACGCTGGCCCTGATGAAGCCCGACGCCTTCCTCATCAACACCGGGCGCGGTCCGCTGGTCGATGAAGCCGCCCTCGCCCGGGCTCTGAACGACGGCCGCATCGGCGGGGCCGGCCTGGACGTGCTCAGCGTCGAGCCGCCCAAGGACGGCAGCCCGCTCTTCTCCGCCCGCAACTGCCTCATCACACCCCACATCGGCTGGGCGAGCCGGGAGGCAAGAGTCCGCTTGATCAACCTCGTCGCCTCCAACCTCCAGGCCTTTCTCAACGGCTCACCGGTCAATGTGGTGAACTGAAGCCGCCGGGAGCTGCTGAACCGGGAAATCTTCGCCACACTGGCCGAGGCAAAAGTGCTGGGCAGGAACTATCGCCGCACCTACAATGAACAGCGTTATCCTGAAGGGTCACGCAGCCTTGCATTACATCATACTCATAAGTCGTGGTCGTCTCATCTTGGCAGGTGATGTTCGGTAGTGTCCGTCAAGTTTCGCACATTTTATTTCAGCGTAGATGAGGCATCGGGTGGGACTTGGTTTGTTGTATCGTGTTGTCTTTGTTCCGATTTTGCCAAACGGAAGAAGGCCGGAGGCCGACTGGAGTTTGGCAAAATCGGTCGCCCCACCGGGGGCAGATCGG
>JABARQ010000035.1 GCA_019186985.1 Prosthecobacter sp.
CTACATCGTGCGCTGCGGCTGCCAGTGGCGGATGATGCCCCATGACCTGCCTCCCTGGCAGGCGGTTTACCAGCAGGCCCAGCGCTGGATGAAGGCCGGATGCTTTGAAGTTATGGCCCACGACCTGCGCGAGCTTTCGCGCCTGGCGAAGGGCAAGGCAGCCCAGCCGACGGCGGCCATCCTGGACGGGCGGACGCTCCAGTCCTCGCCGGAAAGCGGCGCTCGCGCCGGCTACGATGGCTACAAACGTCGCAGGGGCAGCAAGGTTCACATGGCGGTGGACACCCTGGGGCATCTGCTGGCGCTGACGGTCACGGCGGCCAGTGAGCAGGAGCGCGCTCAGGTTGGAGAGCTTGCCGAGCGGATCCAGCAGGCGACCGGAGAGCAGGTGGAACTGGCGTATGTGGACCAGGGTTACACGGGTGAGGAGCCTGCACGGCAGGCCAGGGCCCATGGCATACAGCTTGAAGTGGTGAAGTTATCGGAGGCCAGGAAAGGCTTTGTGCTGCTGCCGCGCCGCTGGGTGGTGGAACGCAGCTTTGGGTGGGCGGCCCGGTTCAAGCGCCTGTCGAGAGACTATGAACGCCTGGCCTCGACGCTCACGGGAATGCACTGGCTGGCATTCTCGATGCTCATGCTCTCTTCCCTCTTCGGCTAAAGTTATTAACAGGCTCTAGGGCGAAGCTATTCACATGCTCAAGCAAGCACGCTTCTCCCAAAAGGCCCTCGAGAACGATTGCGGCTGCTTGCCATCGGTCATCGGCAGTAAGTGAAGCAGCTTCAGATGCCGTCAACACAACTTCGGTATCGCCCTCTGGATAGCGAAGCAGCACATACTGCCATCCACTCGAATCAAACTGCAGAACGCGTCCCTGTGATTCGAACTCAAACCTGCCATCCCAAGACTTGCGTTGCCTTACTGGATACAACCTCCAACCCTTCACGCTGGGCGCATTACGGATCGCTTCACCAGCAGACGCTGCCAACGCTCTGTTCAAGTTCGGCGAGAGTGCAAAATACCAATCACCAGTTGGGTCGGGGCCAATCTCCCAAGCCAACTCCGGCCATGTATCCAAAACGTGCTGATCGAGCACATTGATGAGGTCTGGGTTGTTCGGATCTGCGGCGATGTGGTCGGCGTTCGCGCTGAACCACTGCCAAAATGCTTCGGGTGTCATGGCGTCACTTCTTCTTTCGGATTTCGTTGCGCTTGTTGTCGAGGTTGGGAACCCCGCCTTCGGCGTCGATGGCTGCCTGCTCCTTGACTCTGCCTTCCATCGGCTTGGAAGTGTCGTAAGTGTCGATCACTTCCGCCTGAGTTCGATCACGCCCGTCAGTGCTCGCACGCGTTCTCTGCGGTTCCGGTTTGTTGTGTCGTTCGATGTATGGTTTGCCGGAGGGCGTAGCAGTTCCCGGAACCTTGTAGATCGTGCCGTCTCCCGTCTTTGCGGCGCCATCGCCCCCCTTGCGGATGGCATCCACTATCTCATCGGCTTTCTTGCTGATCTCTTGGGCGCTTGCGCTCAATTCATCCACTCCTGCTTTGCCAAGCCTGCCAGCGAACTTCCCGGCTGGAATAAAGCCCGCCATTACCGCGATCCGTTCAACGGCACTCAAGGGTTCACCTGAGGCATCCTTGCCTGTCAACGCTTCGTTGGCTGCTCCTAACGGCGTGTTGGTGACGACCTCGTTCAAGCCCTTGGCCATGGCTCCGGCCACAGCCTGACCTCTGGTAAACTGTGCCTTTTGCGCAGCAGCACCATCCTCACTCCCTGCACTTTCGTATGCCTGGACGACCAACTGACTTCTTTCCTTGATGGCCTTTGTGACGGCAGTCTCCGCCAGCCCATCCGGATCAAAACTCGTCCAGGGGTTCTGCTTCACATAGGCATAGAGGTTGGGGCCGTCGCGCACATCCGGTGCGAGGTCGTAGCTCGATGCGGACGGCTCCCAGGCATGGTTTCTGGGCTGCACGTCCATCACCGCCGATGCGGGCGCGGCTGCAAGGAGCAGTAGCAACCACAGCAAAAACGTGGACACCAGGCGGGACTTCATTTGTCCCCTTTTAGCAGCCAGCAGCGGCTCAAGGAAGGAGCTTTTACGTGGCATTCACGGTGGCCCCTGTTCCTCAAGGACATCAACCCCCGCCAGCCCGCCCCCGGCCACGACCACGGCATCCTCATCAAGGGCGCTCAAAACCTCGGCAACCGCCTCTGGTGGGAGCAACTCAAAAGCGCCCACCACGGCGGCGCACGAAGGTTCCACGCCCTCCAGTGGCACCCCGCCGAATGGCGCGAACACGAAGGCGAACCCGTCTTCATCCAGCCAGGCTTCGCCCGCTCCACCACCTCCACCCAGCTCATCCCCGCCTGCCGCCCACCCTCACGCGCCAAACCCCGTCACCTCGACCACATCAAACTCCTTTGCCACGCCGAGGCCTTCGTCGATGCCGTCAAACGCGGGATACGAGATGGGGTGATTTGATGGGGATATTTTGTCAAGCAGTTGCACCCTGACCCCCATCCCCACGAAGGGCCGTTCCTCGGCGGGTGCGGAGCTGCGACGATCAGGAGCACACTCCCCAGCGGCAGGGGCGGGAGCGGGCGGAGCTTCCCCACGGCTGGCGACGGTGCGGAGCCGAGGAGCTGCGCGACGAGCTGGGGAAGTTGCTATTCACGCAGACCATACTGTAGGTCCAAATTTAGCAGCCAACACCGGTGTTAAAACCTCGCAGCTTTCACGGCAAGCAACATCCAGACCTTGCTTTCCCGCAAAGTGGATTGCTTCAAACGCTCCAGATGGGAGAGGCGGCAAATAGTCTTCCAAAGGGCTTTCCCGCCGCTTCAACTTCGAGTTGTAGGCTTTGATTCCAGCCATCCAAAAAAAGAGACTCGGACAATACGCCAATTCAAGATAGCCAGTGAGAAAGTCAGGACACGCAACAACACGTTCCAGCGTTGTTCGCCCCAACCCAACCAGGCAGTCAGAGAAGTCGAGGAAGCTATCGTGCGTGAGGTTTCCCTCGTAAATCATGTATGCGCCGCAAATGACGCCAGGAGTGAAAGTGGTTTCATGGGCTTTGGCAAAGCGCACTGTGTAATCAACCAGATCATCGCGAGACATGCCCTTGAGCTGATCGAAGACGGCTTGATAGCGACGCTCCAAATCATCGCCAGCCGTCCTGCCCGCAACGTCGAGCAATCCCCAAAATTGTTCATCGTTCATGGTTCTCAGTTTGCGTTGTCTTTGATTATCTGTCCTAGAGCTGACCAGTCTTCACTGGCATTGCCAGAGTGCATGCCGCCTGCCTTGAGGAGCTGTCTAACGGCTGCTTGATTGGCTCCAGGTAGTCCTCCAGTCATCGCTGCCCCCAACTCGTGAGACTGCCTGGTAAAGTCGGCTTGCCCAGCAAAATCAAGATTTCCACTCCTAGCCTGGGCAGTGGCACCAGCCCATGAGTAAACTTGGGATTCGATGTCATCAGCATACGCATCTGGAGATGAGAGCGCATAGGCTGCCGTTGCCAGAAGTGATGCCGCAGTTCCAGCGCCCCCTCCTCTGGGACGATTAAACGATAACTTGCGCCCACCGAAAAAGCCGCTGCCAACGCTCACGTCGCGGACCTGAGCACGAGCAGTGCGGCTTGCTCCAAAACGAGATCGTGCAGCCATAGCCTTGTCCTCGCCGATGAGCTTCGACTCGTCATTGAGGAAGGTGTAACCCTCGAACTCCTTCTGCCTGGAGTAAAATTCCGCTCTTTCTGCTGATTTTGTTATGTGATTGCGAGCACTGGCAACTGGGTCTTTGCCACTGGTCTCGAATCCGTTCGCTTTGACATCAGCTTCCCATCCATCGTTAGCCATGACCTGACGCACATGGGCCTGCGTTCCTTTGGTATCCAGCAGGGAGCGAGCAGGGTGCTGAGCATGCGACATTCGATCATGAGCCGAACCCGATGTCTCGCCCACATAAGCCTGTTTGGTCTCGTGGTTTACGATGAAGTAAACTTCACCGGCTTTGCTTTTTTTCTCCGCCAATCCCAGTGGATCAAACTTGCTCCAAGGATTCTGCTTCACATAGGCATAGAGGTTGGGGCCGTTGCGCACATCTGGCGCGATGTCGTAGCCCGATGCGGGCGGCTCCCAGGCGTGGTTTCTCGGCTGCACGTCCATCACCGCCGACGCGGGCGCGGCTGCAAGGAGCAGCGGCAACCACAGCATGAACATGGACACCAGGCGGGACATCGACCCCTTTCTAGCAGTCTCAGGCGGCTCAAGGAAGGAGCTTTTACGCGGCATTCTCGGCGATCCCTGTTCTTCAAAGACATCAACCCCCGCCAGCCAGCCCCCGGTCCTGATTACGGCATCCTCATCAAGGGCGCTCAAAACCTCGGCAGCCGCCTCTGGTGGGAGCAACTCAAAAGAGCCCGCCACAGCGGCGCACGAAGGCTCCACGCCCTCCAGTGGCACCCCGCCGAGTGGCGCAAGGATGACCACGGCAACCCCCTCTGGCTCGACGCCCAGTTCGCCAGCTCCACCACCTCCACCCAGCTCATCCCCGCCTGCCGCCCACCCTCACGCGCCAAACCCCGACACCTCGACCACTTTAAACTCCTCTGCCACGCCGAGGCCTTCGTCGATGCAGTGCAGAGAGGGATTAAATCAGGAGTGATTTGATGAGGGAGATATTTTGTCAAGCAGTTGCACCCTGACCCCGTTCTCCCACCACCTCCACCAAGCTGATCCCCGCCTGCCGCCCACCCTCACGCGCCAAACCCCGTCACCTCGACCGCTTCAAACTCCTCTGCCATGCCGAGGCCTTCGTCGATGCCATCAAACGGGGGATCAAATCAGGGTGCATCAAAGCGGCACGGGCGGGTGTCGTTGGCTGCTGCGACATGATAACCACCATCCTGGCGATTTCATATAATCTCGGCCACGAGGGGTTGGCGTCGTCTTCTCAGAGGACATGCAAATCATCGATTTCAACGGCCAAAGCCTCGCCTCGATCGATCAGCGTCAACTCAAGCGACAAGTCCGAGCGACCTTCCTCCAACGTCCAAAGATCGACTCGAACGGAAAACCTTGCAGGCTCCGTTCCTGAGACCTCGACAATATCAAGATCGGGCCATCGTTCACTGGGCAGCGGGCAAAGGGTACGTCCATACTGACTCACGGTAAGCTCAAGTGCTTGAGCGGAGAGCCGAACACCACTTGAAAGACGTTCCAGTCCAATGTAGTCGCGCGCCACGAGCTTTCCGACAACGCTCTGCACTGTCTTGGTTATGCGGCTGAAGGTTTCTGCATTCATATTCAACGTCTGTTACCGGGCACACGCAGCGGGGTGGTTTTGTCCACTCCGAGAGTCTTGAAGTGGGCATCTGCGCGTTCAATGTTGGCACGCGCATCGTCGGGCGAGAGTCCGCCTCTTCGCATAGCTTTGTATCCAATGCGGCGTTCAGCACCGTAGGTTCCGCCGCCGGCCTGCCTCTGAACCTGAGTGGCGTTGTAGTGCGGAGAGCCAACGGCAGTCGAAGGACCTTGTAGCTGAACACCGGGAGCCGCGTTGGAATTGTAGCCGGGAATATCCCGCACTGCTGCATCCTGTATGATGTGATGGGCATCCTTCTGGCCGGTGGCGCGAAGCTCGCCAATAGTCGGACCGCTCGGCACGCTGCTTGCGGCATCAGCTCTTGGAGCCGCAGCGGCAGCAGCCTGCTCTGCTTTAGCGGCAGTGCTGGCTGCACTTGCTGACACTTCGGCTGCTGGCGCTGCTTTGGCAAACTGCGCGCCTTTGGCTCCTCCCAGAGTAAGCACCGTGCCCACGGTTTGCCCCCACGTTCGCTCATCACCCTGGGCAAGGCGGCCTCCAAACTCAGACACCGCCTGACCGACGTTGTTGCTGATCTCTTTTCCTGCTCCAACACCTGCTCTTCCCAGTGTTCCCAGGTCGTGAGTCGAGATGTCCGCAAGGCTATGCGCTATCGAATTCACGTTGCTTGGCAAGCTTGCAACCGCATGACCCACCGACGACACTGCGCCCACAGTGACATCACCGTATCCCGCCCACATCTGGCCCACCCCACTGAACCAGTCGCCTGCGTAACCTTTGGCTTCCTGCCAAGTCATCAGCCCATCCGGATCAAAGCTCGTCCAGGGATTCTGTTGGACATAGGCATAGAGGTTGGGGCCGTCCAGGAACCCGGCGGGGTCCCGGCTCAGCCACACGCCTGTCTCCAGGTCACGGTACCGGAACCCTTCGTTCAGCAGCCCTGTCGGGTCTTCGTCCTTCGTGTTCGCCCTCTGCTTGTCCGCGTTCGCCCCCGTCTCCTTCGTCCGCTTCCCGTACGCCTCGTAGCTCGCTGTCCAGGTCACCTCCCCGGCCGCGTTGCTCTGCGCCACGATGTCGCCCCGTCCGTTGCTCAGGTTGTAGCGATGGGTCGCAGGGTTCGCCGCCGTGGGGGTCACGGGCAGGGTCGTGCTGGCGCTCACCGGGTTGCGCACCGTGCGTAGCAGGCCGCCCACACCTCCCCCCATGTCCGGCCCCCGGATGTACTGCACGGCCGCCACGGTGCCGACCACCGCCGACGTGCTTTCAAACTCCGCCACGCTCAGCCCCCCGCTGAACGTGACCGCCGTGTAGCGCGCCACCAGACCTCCCGACGTCGCCTGCGCGACGGCCACCCGCCTCGCCCTGTCGTCGTAGGAGTAGCTGAACTTCCTTGCACCTGTTAGATTCACGCCAATGAGCCTGTCCCACGCATTCCACTGATAGAGCGTCATGTAGCTGTCGGACCCGCCGATTCTTTTGTCCCTGGACGTGCGGTTGCCGTTCGCATCGTAGCCGTAAGTGGTGGTCTCCACGGGGTCGGAGCCATGGGTCTTGACGGTTTGGGTGAGCTGGTTCGCCACATTGTAAGCGTAGTCCCAGTCTCCCTCCCCGGCACCACCCACCACCAGCTTGCGGGTGCGGTTGTGCGCGGCATCATAGCTGTAAGTAGTCGTAGCGGGTGGACTGGCGCTTCCTCCGACAACTTCCGTGATGGTCTCCGTGGCGAGCCTCCCGGCCGCATCGTAGGTGTTCACCGTGCTGCGGCTGCGCGCTGGCTGCCCGGCTCCTGCGGCAGCCCAGGTCTCATCCTGACGTGTGACGGATCCAACAGCATCATGCTGCCAGGTGAAGGAGGCCTGCGTCAAGCCCATGCCGGATTTCAGCATCCGCTCCGTCAACCGCCCCAGCATGTCGTAGGTGTTTTGCGTTTTCTGGCCGTTGCCGGCGTGTGAGAGCAACAGAGCACGCCCGGCCAGGTCGTATCCGTAGGTGGTGATCAGGTCGTCCGAGACGTTGGTGGCGGTTGCGTTGTTGTCCACGATGCCCGCCGGGCGGTTCAGTGCATCATATTGGGTGTAGAGGACACGGCTAATTCCCCCGCATTTCAGAGTGGTCTTGGTGCGGTTGCCCGCCAGGTCATATTCATACTGGTGTGTCTGGGCGCTGCTCGTTTCTGTGATGACCTGCCCGCGCTTGTCATAAGTGTAGCTCGAAGTCACCGTAGCGGCCGCCGGACCGGTCAGAGCAACACTGGCTCCTAGGCTTTTGTTCACTACTTTGAGCAACCTGCCAGCCGAACTCCCAGTGCCGTAAGTGTAGCTGGCGCTCAGCTCGTAGTTTTCAGGGCCACTCGTCGCCTTCGTCCGCAGCTTTTGGGTGAGCCTGTGACGTTTGTCATAGGTAAAGGTTGTCACTCTCCCGGCCGGGTCCGTCTGGCTGCTCTTGTCCAGGTAGTTCGCGGGAACAGAAGTGCTCACCCAGGGGCTAAAATAATTATAGGTCCAGGTGGTTCCATCGGCAAAAGTCTGACGCGTCAGCCGATTGAAAGCATCGTAAACAAAAGTGGTTTCCTGATTCTTGCCGTCCTTCACCGAAGTGCGGTTGCCTGAGAGATCGTAGCCAAAATGATTGACATTCCCCGCCGCGTCCGTCGTGGTGATCAGACGATCCAGGTCATCATAGACATTGGTCGTGGTTTGATTCAGGGCGTTGGTGGTCGTCAGCACGGCCCCCGTCTGATTGTAGCTCATCAGGATCGCCTGATTCAAGGCGTCGATCACTGCCGTCACACGGCCCGCCGGGTCGTAAATCTTTTGCGTGACGGCGCCAAGAGGGTCAGTGAACGCCGTCACGCGGCCAAGGACATCATAGGTGGTCAGGGTTGTCGGGGTTGCCATCACCGGGGGGCTGGCAGCTGCATTGGACACCTGCGGTGCGATCACCTGGACGAGTCTGTTGCGCTCATCATGAAACTGCTGGGTTGTGTTTCCACGGGGATCGGTGATGCGATTTGGATTCCCGGCAAGGTCATAGGTCGTGATGGTGGTGGGGTGAAGCGCGACAGTGGTGCCGCTCATCACAATGCTGCGAATGGGCAGGCCTGCGGAATTGTACTGGATTCGGGTTTCCAACCCTGTCTCATCCCTTGTTTTCCAGGGCTGGCCGGAAGGCGTGTAATAAGTTTCCTTGAACAGATTGTCCGCATGCGTCACCCTCTGGGGCAGCCCCTGGGCATTGTAGACGGTGGTCGTCAGATTGGCCTCAGCCTTGCCGGGTGGCGTTGGTTCACTCACGCTGAGCAGCAGTCCTGTATCGTCATAGCTCTTGTGGATGATGCCGCCGTCGGGGCGGATTTCACGGACCTGCCGGTAGAGGCTGTCATACTCGAAGAGAGTCACATGGCCGCGCGGGTCCGTGACCTTCACGGGCTTGAAGCCGCCGGATTCAAAGAGCGTGCCTCCAGCCTCCTTGCCCTCATTGATGCCAGGTTCTTGAAAACTATAGCTGTGAACTTGCTTGAGAGTGCCTGTGGAGTTCACCGTTTTTTTCACCAGCCTGCCCAGGATGTCATATTCATGAAGTGTCACCACGCCGCGCGGGTCCGTGACAGTCACGGGCAGGTTGAAGTGATTGTAGCTGGTCTCCGTCACCAGATCCCCGTCGTAGGCTGTCACCGTGCCGTTCACCTCCACTGTTTGGTAGCGCGCATCAGGCTGACCATTGCGGTTCAGATCCAGGGTTGTCTTGATGCGTCGGTTGAGCACATCGTATTCATGGAATGTGGCTGTGCCCAGTTCATCCGTTTCACGCAGCAGGTTTCCGTGGGCATCGTAGGCCAGGGTTTTGAAGCTGCTGTCAGGGTGAATGACCTTCACCAGACGGTTCCTGCGGTCATACTGAAATTCAGTGACATGCCCGCGGGCGTCACACACCGCCCGCTTGTTTCCATTGAAATCGCTCCATGTCCTGGTGACCGCAGCTGTGTTTTGCAGGGTGGAGCCCGTGAGGCTGACTGGGTTGCCGATGGCGACCTCCTCAGAGATCGTCCGCCACCATCCGGGGGAGCCCGGGGCGCTGGCTGCTGTGGAACGATTTTTTGTGACTGCCGGCACCTCCGCAGTTCCTGGAACGGTGGCGGTGCCGGCAGCGGTCCTCGTAGCCGGAGAGTCCAGCGTCTCCACGGTCACAAAGCCGGGAAAAACAGCGTGTCCATAAACCAGGGACTTCTTGCTTCCGCCCGGAAGATCGGTCGTGCCCGCCTTACCTTCGTGATTCTCCGATGTCCTGCGGAACAGGCCATCAATCCCGTAAGTGGTGCTGATCTCCGTGATGGGCGCTGTAATGCCACGCTTGACCGTGGTTTTCTTCAGGATTCGGCTGACAGAGTCATATGTCATGGACTTGACAATATCCCTTGTGGTGCCGCCACTGGTGGCAAAGGCCGTGATCTCCTGGGTGGGGTCATCAAAACTAAACGGCATACCGACCGGCTTGTCACCATACACAAACCGCGTCTGCCGGCCGTTTCTGTCGCGCACGCAGGTCAGGAGCATGCTGAAGCCCGGAGCGCGGTTCACCATGTTTTCCGCACCATCATAAAAATAACTTTCCGTGCCGCCATCAGGTGCGGTTATGGTCATGATTTTGTAACCCATCGTGACGGCATTCGGGTTGGTCGTCAGACCGATCAATGGAATCCATTCCGGCAAACTGAATTTGTAAGTGTAACGGGGGGCAGCGGCAGCCGCAGCAGAGCTGGGTGGTGTGATCACCACCCTCACCCCAGGAGGAGAAAAACCGGCGCCGTAAGGAAATTTAAGCCGAGGGTTGCTCTGTGGATGGAACAAATTGCCATCCAGATCAGTGGTTTGAATCGTGGTAACCTCATTGTTCGGCAGGATGACCGAGGTCAGGGCCATGGGCTGGCCCATGGCTGTTTTATAAACCTTGCCCGTAAACCTGAGCATGGAGTCATTCCGCTGATGATTGAAGCGGTACACCGCCCCGCGTTCATCTGTGATGGATCCGATTTCGAGGTTGGTATAAATGACCGGTTTGGGCGGTTCTTGCGCATCCGGATCATCTCGGTCGTCCGGGATGAACACCTGATCGAGCGTATAATCGTACCGGACAACATCAGTGCCCTGAGTCTCAGCCGCGTTGAAGTTCTTGGTGACGCTGGTCAGGACAGTCGCCGGAACCGCCAGGTTTGGATCGGCCGGCATGTTGGGGGCTTCCTCCAGCCGTGTCCCATACTGGTAGGTGATGAGGTCTCCGCCCGGACCCCGCACGGCCGTTACCAGACCACCGGTTTGCTGAAGCAAAACCTGATGCCCCGGCCGGACGGGGTCGAAAATGCGCTCGGGTATGAGCGTGTTGTCAAAAGGGTAGTCGTATTTCAACTCGTTGCCCATGCGGTCTGTAACCCTCTCCAGCCTTGCATAGACATGGACGGTGTAGCCGCCTTCGTGATCGAGCCTGTCCTGGCTCATGAACTGGGAGAGCTGAGTCGGGCTGACCATCTTGTAGTCACACAACGTGCCAAATTTCTTTTTTAAGCGAATGTCATCATAAACTTCCAGGCCGACTATTCCACCGTTGATCATCACTGGCTCGATCTTCGGCAGCGAGGTGACGAGTTCATTTTGATAGCCCTTCATGTCACGCGTTTCCTGTCCGTCATGCAGCCAGCGGTCCCCCTGCCTGACGAACCGCTGGGAGCCACCCATCTCATCCACCACTTCAGCCGTGATGACATCCTCATTGTGAGTGAAGCGAACATAGCTGCAGACATTGCTGCTCCAGCCTGCGCCAAACGGCTGGCAAGGCCTCTCGGAAGGGCGCAGGCCATAGCGATCGCTCCAGGAGTCTGGAGCCACATCCCGGCGCACCATGAGAGGAAGCAAGGTGGCTTCATCCGTGACGTAGACATCACTCACGGAATGACGAACCTGCGCCGAGAGCGCATCAATGAATGTTTCTTCTTCTTCCTCCCCGTTTTCATTGCAAACCTGCGGCCTGGCATCCGGCATCGGAATGCCATTAAGGCCCACTTTTCGATAACGAGGTCCTGCGGCATCACTGATGGAGAGAGGCGTCGGTGAGCCATTTTCGGCAGAGTCGAGGGCTTCAATTTCCACCCCCCAGCCTGCTGGTGAAGCTATTTCGGCAGTAGAACCTGTCTTGCTGTTTGCAGGGATGGTGATAACTCGGTACTCAATGGCATCGCCCATGTGTGGGGAATGATATGTGATCTTGCACATTCTTTCGATGGGGGTTCCCGGTGCGACAGGCGTGTTAACACGAATCCGAGCAGCAACACCGCTTATATACCTAAGTTGATTCAAGGATTTATTACACTTGTAGCCATGTGGAAAATCCGTATCCCAGTTGCCATAAAGGGGTCCATTCAACACTTCGGTGTTCCACCAAGCAGTGTATAAATCGGGTGTTCCATGCTGGCAGCCGCACTTTTGTCCGACAAGGTTAGGTGATTCAATGGGAGGAAGCGCGGGTACGCATGTGTCGCCAGCCATGGTGTCTGTGTCGACGCGAGCCCTCTTGCCTATTCTCCATCTGGACTCAAGTAGGCTGTCCCATGTTGTCCCATTGGCTACCCGTGCATTTTCTTGGGCATAAGATAACTCGACTTTGGACACTTCCCAGAACACATCATCAGAAGGGTCTTGTGATTCTCCATTCCCGCTTATGTCAGACACATTGAACGAGCGTGAAGTGGATGCCGCCCAGTTTGGCTGAGAAACAGCAAGCGTCAGAAAGGAGCCAGGGGTTGTGCCGCTAAACGGATCGGTCACAACCGAAAGAGGGGGAGGGATGCTGACTGGCGTTGAACGTGGGATGTCAAAAGCGAACATCATCTTGGCCTGCCCCAGGTTGACGATGCTGTAGTCATCTGCGGTCGTGCTGGCGGACCAGGGATAGCCCGTGGAACCGTTGATCTGATTCATCCGTTCATAAAATGGCATGGCGACATGCTTGAGCTGCCCGGCAGACACTACTGCGAAGTCGTCCGTATCCAGCGAAGGTTGCTGCCAGGATGTCACGAGACTGCTGACAGCAGCGCCCGCCCCGCCCTCCAGCCTGTCCTCCATTGCTCGGTATGCGGCGGAAGCCAGTGCCTTGAGCTGCCCCTGATTGATTGCCGCATAATCATCCGGTGCTGCCTGCGGCACGAGGACATTTTGCTCAGCCCACCAGACGGGCTCCTGGGCTGCGACGCTTTGCAATCCCATGACAACAAACATGAGCGCGGCCGTGATCTCGCGGAGAACAGGATTCATATAGGGCAGAAAGTGAACAAGGCAATTCCGATGGAAGCCCAGAGCGCTCGCTCTCAGGGCTGGGGTCCGTTGATGAAGGTCCCCATCGAAAGATCACCCGACGGCTGCACTCGGATCACACCTTGCACGCGCAAATCCCCCGCAACCTGCACCACCCCGCCGAAACTGGCATTGTCCGCTGCGACCTGGGTTTGAACGATTGTCGAATTTCCCCCTGTTTTTTCTTCGTGGGAGATTTGCAGTGATCCTGGCTGCAGCTGGGCTTTTCGCTCTTCCGACCAGCCGTTCGCCTCGGTATCGTGAAGGATCACGCTGACGGCCTTGAACCCGCCTGTCTTGACTTCAGAGTTTTCCACGCTGGCCTGAGAGCCGTCCCACGGCCGTTGATAGGACTGGGTCAGGCTGTCGGACATCAGCGCCATCATGCGGTTGGTGTCACTGCTTGGGATTCGCAATCCGCCATCCCAAAGCAGCATGATGTCTTTCGGACTGCCTTCCGGTCCGGGAACCTGCCATGCCCAGTTGGCATCAGAACGCGCAGCGGTGAACTGAATTTTAGGAACACCAAATTGATAATCAGTATATGTGGCCTGTTGTTCATCCACCCAGATCTGTCCTGGTTCTGTGTGGCTTCCGATCACCCCCCAATAGCTCGAATCCACCCAGACATCACCTGTGTAGATGTAACCGTACTGGTAGTCGTTATATTCAGGGGTGGTGATGTTTCCCTCCTGGTCATAATATGGCCCATAACTTTGTCCACTAACGATGCCCCAGGTGTACTGGGCTTCCCAGTAACTATTATTAACCAAGCCATAGTCCTCCACTGTGATGTAACCATCCTGGTAATAGCCTGCGATTGTGTAGGGCACCTGGACCTCCTGAAAACCCTGGGAAACAGAAACTGTGAAGGCCCTGCCCGCAGGGGTTGGGGAACTTTGCAATCCCGTGTAAAGAGTGCCGAACGAGGTGGTGTAAGAAAAGGCGGCATTGCCTACCACATTGATGTTGGAGTTGAAATATGCCGGTCCGTCAAACTGCGCTCCAGCCTGAAAGGTGGACCAGGAGGCAAAGGCAGAAGTCCCGGAAACCGTGGCACTGGCATTGATGGTGAGGTTGTCCACGGTGAAGTCATCGGCAAGTGCCCCGGTGGATTGAAGGGCGGCGAAAAGAAGAAGCAGAGGTCGATGGTTCATGGTTGTTTATCCTTCACTGGGTGTGCTGATTTCATTCGGTACCTGAAATGGCTCTGCAGTCTGATCTGGATGGCAGTGCGCGTGTAGAATTAGCTTCAGGAGCAAGCTGTAATCGTCGATGGGATTGCCGAAAGCACGTTTGCGACCATCCAACCTGAGGATGCCACTCCGGGCTGCATAAAATTGATTGTCTAAGCAAAGCTGCTTGCCTCTTCCCTGGAAGCTCGAGTTTATTGTGTGAACGATGAGCAAAGCAGCATCCCTAGCAGTTGAGGAGGATGATCCACATCTAGGCTCTGCAAAATCATGGGCAGTGAACTCTCGCGATCCTTGCCCTGGGTGTAGCATTTTTGCGTAAATCATGGTGAAAATCCTGCCCGACACCATGATGACAGACGGTGCTAGAGCATTCTCGAAGTGCTCGTGATGAGCCCAGTGTTCTTGCTGCAGACCTCCATGAGTCCTGGCATTAGTGTTTTGCTTGCGCGATGATTTCAAATTAAGAACTTCACCGCAAATATTCGGGGGGTATTGGGCGATGTTCAGGTCTTTCACGATGATTAAAACGAATTTTCGGCAAAATCAGAATAAACTGCAAGATTAAAACCGGTGAAATGCTTTCTGGTCAGCCGCTTGCATGCGACATTCGCTCTCATGGCCGGGGTTTGAAGGAAGAAAGGGGCCGCCGGATGCGTTGCTGCGTCTCCCATGAAGCTGACCCGTTTCCTGCTGCTGCCGGTCTTTTTCCTTCTGGCCGGGCTTTCTCACCTGTCTGCAAGGCTGCCGAATGTTGTGTTCATCCTCGCGGATGACCTGGGGCCCGGGGATCTCGGCGCCTATGGACAGAAGAAGATCCGCACGCCCCACCTGGATCGCATGGCGGCGGAGGGCATGAAGCTGACCCGCCATTACTGCGGCAACGCCGTCTGCGCGCCGTCGCGCTCGGTGCTGATGACCGGCCTGCATCCCGGGCACACCTTCATCCGCGACAACCGGGGCACGGCGGACAACAAGGTCAAGACCCAGGGCGGCATCCCGGCCACGGAGGGACAGCATCCGATTCCCGACGAGGCCAGGACGATGGCCGAGGTCATGCGCGACATCGGCCTTGCCACCGGCGGCTTCGGCAAGTGGGGCCTGGGCGGGCCGACAAGCAGCGGCGCGCCCCTGAAGCAGGGATTTCAACGTTGGTTCGGCTACAACTGCCAGAGCGTCGCGCACAACTTCTACCCGGTCTATCTCTGGGATGACGACCGGACGATTCCGCTGAAAAACCCGGACTTCCCCGCGCACGACCGCTTCAAGCCCGGCGAGGATCCGACCCGTGAGGAAAGCTACCGCCGCTTTCAGGGCTCGGAGTACTCCGCCGACCTCATCGCCGAACAGGCGCGTGAGTTTGTGCGCAGGCACAAGGACGAGCCGTTCTTCCTCTACTGGCCGACGACGGTGCCGCATGTGGCCCTGCAGGTGCCGGATGATTCGCTGCGCGAGTATCTCGGCCAGTGGGACGATCCACCGTATGCCGGTGGCAACGGCTACATCCCGCACTTTCATCCCAAGGCGGCCTATGCGGCGATGATCACGCGCATGGATCGTGAAATCGGCAGTGTCATGGGGCTGGTCAAGGAGCTGGGGCTCGATGAGGACACGATCTTTGTCTTTGTGTCCGACAATGGTCCGCTCAACGGCACGCATGCGAAGCTTGCGGGCACGGACTGCGACTTCTTCAACTCCAACCAGGGGCTGCGGGACGGCAAGGGCACGCTCTATGAAGGCGGCATCCGCTCGCCCGGCATTGTGCGCTGGAAGGGCAGGATCAAGCCGGGCAGCGTTTCCTCCAGGGTGACGGGTTTTGAAGACTGGCTGCCGACGCTGGCGGAGCTGGCGGGGGCCAAGGACAAGGTGCCCGCCAATCTGGATGGCATCAGCTTTGCACCGACGCTGCTGGGCGGCGAGCAGCCGGAACGCGAGTTTTTGTATCGTGAATTTCCCGGCTATGGCGGCCAGGTTTGTGTGCAGATGGGCGGCTGGAAGCTGGTTAAAAACGGGCTCTCGGGCCGCAAGTTCAAGGGCAAGCCGTCAACGCCGACCACCGAGCTTTACGATCTGACGAAGGATGAAAAGGAAACCCGCAATGTGGCGGCGGAGCATCCGGAGATCGTGGCGAAGCTGGAGGCGGTGATCGCTTCCCAGCATGTCCGCAGCAGCGACTTCCCCATGGCGGCTCTGGACAAGTAAGTCGGGGGCTTGATCACGCGGGGCGGTCCGCCGAGGCCGCTTCCAGTTCCCAGGCCTCCAGCTCGCGTAATCTGGCCGACAGGACGTCCCGTGTTTTCTTCACGGCATACCTGCCCAGGGGCAGCCGCAGGGGAGCCTGGCCGGACTGGACCATGCGCACAATGACCTCGGCGGCCAGTTCCGGGTCGCCGGGCTGGCTGCCGTCGATCTTCTTCAGATACCCGGCGAATTTTCCGGCGGTTCCTTCATAATCAGGCTGGCATTGAACCTGTTCCAGCCCGCGGCTGACGAACTGGGTGCGGAAGGGGCCGGGCTGGACCAGGGTGACCTTGAGGCCGTGAGGCCGCAGTTCAGCCGCCAGGCTTTCGTGAAGCGACTCAACCGCCGCCTTGGCGGCTCCGTAGATGCCGAAGCCCGGATAGTTGGAAATGGCGGCGGCGGCGCTGAGGGTGACGATGTGACCGGCCTTCTGTGGGCGCAAAACGGGCAGGGTGGCGCGGATGACGTTCAGGGTGCCGAAGAAGTTGGTCTCGAAGTTTCGCCGTGCCTGGTCGTCCGTGCATTCTTCCACGGCCCCGAGCAGTCCATAACCGGCGTTGTTGACGATGATGTCGAGCCTGCCTGTGAATGCGGCGGCTTCAGAGACCACCTCCAATACCGCTTTGACATCCGTGATGTCCAGGGGCAGCGCCAGGCATCGGCCGGCTCCCAGATGTGCCAGAATCTCCAGGTCCTCGGCGCGTCTTGCCGTGGCGATGACGGAATCGCCGGCGAGCAGGGCGGCTTCGGCGATGCTGCGGCCGAAACCCGAGGAGCAGCCGGTGATGAACCAGGTTCGTGAATGGGACATGCGTTCGTTACGAACGCAGATCGCCTCCGGGCATGGGAAAGCTTCTCAAATCATCAGCTCCAGGAGCCTGGCTCGAATCTGATCCTTCCATTTGCCCAGGTAGGCCAGCCTGGCCTGGAGCGACTGCAGGTCGGCCCAGGCGGCGCTGTCTCCGGCGGCGATGCGTTCATCGCAGTCCGCAAAACGGGATTCAAGCGCCTGCCATTCATCTTCAATGGCCGTGCCCAGTTCCTCCAGGGATTCGCGCAGGCGCAGTTCCTCGGAGGTCAGCAGGGCTCTGGCCAGGGCGCTGGAGGCGGCTTGTTTGCGGGCCAGGAAGGCGTTCGTCTGCTGAAGCAGCGGCCCGAGCTTTTCAAACAGGCTCATGAGGCCTGCATCCAGCGGGATGGCACGCCAGCCAAGTCCGGAATGCAGGTCGAGCAGGTGTTTGAGCCGGGTGACGGGATTGCGAAGGGTTTCCAGGGCGGCATTGAGCCCGGCGCTTGCGTGGTCGCTGCCACCGGCCTGATCGGGATGCGCAAGCCGGGTGGCGGCGAGGTAGGCCTCATCGAGCGCCGCCAGGTCCAGCGCCGCCTGGGGCCTGAGTCCGAGGAGCTTGAAGCAGTCCTGCATGACGGGTCAGGCCGAGAAGCTTTCGCCGCAGGAGCAGGTGACGACGGCGTTCGGGTTCTTCACCTTGAAGCCGCCCTGCTGCAGGTCGTCGCTGTAATCCAGTTCCGAGCCGGTGACAAAGAGGGCGCTTTTGGGATCGATGACGACGCGCACCTCATTGGACATTACCATGATGTCGCGGCTGGCCGGGCCGTCGACGAGGTCCATCTTGTATTGCAGGCCGGAGCAGCCGCCGCCGACGACGGCCACGCGCAGGGCGCCATGCTCGGCACGACCCTGTTTGGTGAGCAGGCTGGTGAGCTTGGCGGCGGCGCTGGGCATCACCTTGATCAGCTTTTCGTTGCCGATCTTGTAGGCGGGGGCGGCGGGTGCTGGAGTCGTTTCGGACATCGGGAGGATTTACGTTTCAAGCCTTGGCCTGAGCTGCCAGCCATTGTTCGAAGGCCGCCTTGGGGGCCCTGTATTTGGCGCCACAACGGGGGCAGGTGAGATCGGCGTGGCCGTCTTCGAAGATGTAGTCCAGGTCCTCCTTGCCCAGGCGGCTGAGCATCGGGAACATGCGGTCCAGGGTGCAGCCGCATTCCAGGCGGCAGGCGCGGGTTTCCAGAAGCGAAAGCTGCTCGCCCTTGTCGAGTTCGGGCAGGTCTTCCTCCCGCAGGCCGTTGAGCCATTCCAGGTCGGCGTCGGGCTCGGCGGAGATCTGGACGAAATCCTCGTCCGGCAGCCGGAAATAACGGGTGGGGCGCTGCTCGCTCTGGGTGTAAAACTGCTCGACGGCGTGCAGCATGTCGGTGCCGGCGAACTCGATCATGCTCTGGCGCGCGGGTTGGTTAGGCCGGCTGGTCTGGGCGATGAGAAGGGACTTGCCCATGTCCTTGACGTCGTCGGTGAAGAGGCGGCCGGTGACGTTGGCGACCGGGTAGCCGCCGCCGGTGACAAAGAGGTTCAGCATCGGTTCCTGGAGGTGGATGGTCCAGGCGCAGCGCTCGTCATGCGGCCGTGAGGCGAGGTGCAGGGAGACGGCCGCCAGAGTCTCCTTCAGCATCGTGTCGAGCTTCTCCTCATGCTGCAGGCCGTGTTGCATGAGGTGCAGGTAGTAGTCCATGTAGAGGTCGGTGAAACGTCCGCGGACGAGCAGGCAGTTTCTGCCCCGGACGAAGTAGGAGCGGAGCTCGATGATGGCTGGGCCGTTCTCGTTGTCTGACATGGCTGGCGGCTTTGGAAAAACAAAGGGCGGAGGGCTGCATGATGGCAGGCCCTCCGCCCCGTGGGAAGTGATCAGAGGGGCTTGATGGAGATGTCCTTGTAGAAGGTCACGCTCTTGGGGTCATGCCCCTGGATGCCGATGGTGCCCTCGCTCAGCTTGCGGCCGGGCATGTTCTGCAGCTCCTTGGCAGGATCCCAGCCTTCCGGCTCGGTGAAGTCCACGGTGGTCTCGCCATTGACCTTGAGGGTGATGTGCCTGCCTTCGACGCGGATGACGTAGTCGAACCATTCGTTGTCCTTGCTCGGTGCGGCGGGGACCTTGATGTGCTTGCCGCCCTTGGGCTCGGCCTGGCCTTCCTTGAGCGCCAGGATGTTGATCACGCCGTAAAGGCTGCCGGTCTTCTTCGGGTCGGTGTGGGTACTGTTCACCTGGCATTCATAGCCGGCGTCAGGCCAGCCGGTGGCCTGGTACTTGGTGTGGAAATACACGCCGCTGTTGCCGCCCTCGGTGGTCTTCACCTTGAGCCTGAGCTCGAAGTTCTTGAAGCTGGCGTTGCCGTCGTTGCCGACATAGAAAAGATGGGCGCGGCCGCCGGCCACCTTGAGCTCGCCGTTTTCCACGGTGAACACGCCGGGGACTTCATCGTTGGACTTCCAGCCGCTGAGGTCCTTGCCGTTGAACAGGGAGATCCAGCCGTCGTTGTCCGCAGCCGGGGCCGCGGCGGTGATCAGGGCGGCCACAAGGGCCAGGAGGGGTTGGTACAGTTTCATGGAGGCGGCGCTGATACATGGGAGGTCGCGGCTTGTCCAGTGGCGGACGCGGGTCGGCCGGGCATGAAAAAGCCCCGGAATCCAGGGGACTCCGGGGCAGGGGAGGTCGCTTTTAGAAACGGATCCTCGCGCCGACGTAGGCGCCGGTGTCGAGGGCCGGGAAGCCGGGGATCTCCTCATACTGCTCGCCAAGGAGGTTCTCGATGCGGCCATAGAGCTCGAAATTCCGGCAGATTCTCCAGCTGGCGCTCAGGCGGACGTTGAGGAAGTCCTCCACGTCACGCTGGGCGAAGGTCTGGGGATCAAAGTCCTCGCGGTCGATGACATACACGGCGCTGAGGCTGACGCTGACATCGCGATGCGGCCGCAGGGTGATGCCGCCGCTCAGCGAATGGCTGGGACGGCGGACGAGCCGGTCGTTGTTGGTGTCATCGCGTGCCTCCAGCCAGGTGTGGTTGAAGTCCAGGCTGAAGGCGTTGCAGGGCGTCCAGACCAGGCCGGACTCGACGCCCTGGGTGGTCGCCTCGCCCACCGCCTGGGGCACGAAGGCCGGAGGCGGATACTGGTAGGTGTCCTGGATGTCGTTGCGGAAGCCGGTGGCATGCAGGACGAGGCGGTTGCCGAACCAAGGTTGCTCAAGACCGATCTCGTAGCCGCGGCTGCGCTCGGGCTTCACCAGGAAGGGGTTGCCGAAGAACACCGGCGTGATGTCCTGCGGGGTGGGCGGCGTGTAGGCGGTGCCGTAGTTGGCGTGCAGCAGGGTGCGCAGCACGGGGACCCGGTAGCTCAGTCCGGCGCGCCAGGTGAAGGCGTCGTCAAAGTCCGAGTAGGCGTCGAACCGCCCGCCGGTGACCAGGTTCAGCCCGGGCAGGATCTCGGCCTGGCTCTGCAGGTAGAGCGCCCAGTTGGTCTGGTTCTGGTCGATGTCCACCACGCCGGTGTTGTCATTGAAGCGCGTGTGGTTCTGATCCTGAAGCCAGGCGCCGCCGGTCAGCGTCCAGTGGTCCGTGACCTTCACCACGCTCTGGTATTCCAGCCAGTCGTTGTGCGAGGTGACGCGGTTGTTGACCTGGAAGAAGCCGGTGAAGCCGCTGGCGACCTGGCGGAACTGGCTGTGCGAGTAGGTGAGCGACTGCTGCCAGCGCTCGTTCACGTCCCAGACGAGGCGCGGCGACACGCTCCAGAACTCCGTCAGCAGGTGGTCGTCGCGGTCATTGGCAAACCGGGTGCCGGGCACGCCGACCTCCGCCGTGTAGTAGCGGGTGTCGAGGTCGAACCGAAGGCCGTCGGCGATCTGGTAGCCAATGCGGCCCGCGAGGTTGGACTGCTCAAACCCACTGTTCACGCGCTGGCCCTGGATGTCGGTACGGCTGGCTTCAAAGGCCCAGTCGAGGTCTCCTGCGGCGCCGAGGGTGCTGAAGCCTTCGCGGAAGGTGCCATAGCTGCCGGCTTCAAAGAAAGTGGTGGTTTCCGGCTTCTTCAGCCCACGTCCGCTGCGGGTGATGACGTTGATGACCCCCCCCATGGTCCGGCCTCCGTAAAGGCTGGCGGCGGGACCTCGCAGCACCTCCACACGCTCGACGTTGTCGAGCGCCAGGGTTTCGAGGTTGAACGAGCCCGCGAGGTTGTAGGGCACGGGGCGGCCGTCGATGAGCAGCATGGTGTCCTTGGTGGCCGTGCCGCGGGTGAGCACGGTGGCCACATTGCCGGTGACGCCGGGGTTGAGCAATGTCAGGCCCGGCACGCTGCGCAGGGCGTCCGGCAGCATCCGGAACTGCTTGTCCTCAATCTCCTGCCGGGTGATGACCGTGATGCTGGAGGCGGTCTTGCCGGTCTCGGTCTGCGTCTTGGTGGCGGTGACCACCGTGGGCGGCAGTTCCTGGGGCGGGGCCTTGTCCGGGTTGTTATTCTTGTCCTGTTCCTGGGCGGAGAGCACGGGGCTTCCGCACAGGCTGAGTCCTGCCAGGGCGGCATAGGCCGGCCACAGGCGCGTATTGCGTCGTTTCATGTTGTCTTGCTGGGTCTGGCAAGAACGAGCGCCCGCACCGGCTGCGCCCTTTGGCTGGGACGGCGGCGCGGGGAGGTCGATCCCACCCTTCATTGTTGCGATGAAGTTTGTCCCCGCGTTCCTCCATCCGGAGGGGCGGGAGTGAGCGTTTCGCAGCGAGATATTCGGACTCCGGGTTTGTGCGTGGAGGAAGCCACGCGCCTCTCCAGCTCGCCTTCACCGGAAGCGGACTTCCGATTGGCTTCACCTGTGCGGCATCACTGCCGGACGCGTTGCTGGATTGTGACCCGATACCGCAGCGCCACTGTGACCGGTTCTCACGGTCTTCCCTGCATCTGCGAAACGGCTGCCGGCACCGTTCATCACGGCACCGGACGGATAAAGAAAACGGGTCGCTGTGCAGCGGCCCGCCATGCCTTGCTTATGAACCCTTCGGAAAAGGATGGCAAGGACGGGCTGCTTGCTGGCCGGGAAAGGGCAGGGGAGAGAGGGGGAATTCGGGCTTGCCAGGTGCTGCCGGGGTGCCTCATACTGACAGATCCCATGCCCTCCGACTTCCAGTCCAGCGCGGCCGTCGTCATCGTTTTGGTGACGGCCCTGGCCTTTGTCTGGCGGGCGGTTTCGCGGGCCGGAAAGCAGGGTTGCGGCGGCGGTTGCGGCTGCGACCTGAAACCGCGCTCGAAGCCCGGGGTGAAAACTCCTGGAAGCCCGTAAAATCAAGGCTTCGGCGACTTTGTGAAATTTTTCACAAATAAACCTTGCCTCTCCCGGTCCCCCTGCTAAAAACCCCGCCCGCAACCTTCCCGCCCTGATCAAACGTATGGCATTGACCTCCTCCGCTGATTTTCTCTTGCCGATGCTCGCGAACGTGAGCCCCAAGGCTGCGGAGATGGGTTTGTTCAGCTTCCTGACCAACTCGGTCATCGTCGCGCTCTGCGTGCTCGGCATTGTGTTCTTCTTCTCCAAGAAGGCGACCACCAACATGACCCTGGTGCCGCACAAGGCGCAGAACCTTTTCGAATTCCTGGTGGAGTTCCTCTACGGCCGCGTGGAGGGCATCGTCGGTGTCAAGCAGGCCAAGCTGGCCTTCCCGCTTCTGGGCACCCTCTTCATCTACATTCTCACCTCCAACTGGTTCGGCCTGATCCCTGGCGTCGGCACCATTGGTTTCGGTCACGCCGAGGGCTTTCTTACTCTTGACCCAGCTCACTTGGAACCACTCCTTCGTCCGCCCACAGCAGACCTAAATGCCACCATCGGCTTGGCACTTTCTTCATTCCTGGTCTGGCTTTTCCTCACCATCAAGGAGGTCGGTGTTTGGGGTTTCATCGTCCACACTTTCGGCCCAAAGGGTGGCCTCAAAGGAGTCATGGGCATTGCGGTTGCGATCGTGTTTCTCTTCGTGGGTGTCATTGAGATCGTTTCCATCGCCATCCGTCCGGTGACTCTGTCCATCCGTCTCTTCGGTAACATCTTCGCTGGTGAGAATGTCCTGCACACCATGAGCGACCTTCTAAACAATCAGGGTCCGATAGTGAGCTTCTTGGGCAGCATCGCCTTGCCTCTACCCTTCTATTTCATGGAACTCCTGGTTGGTTTGCTCCAGGCTGTGGTCTTCACTCTTCTCTGCTCCGTTTACATTCAGCTTTCCACCACTCACGACGATCACGGTCATGAGGAGGGCGGTGACCACCACCACTGAGAACCCATTTGACCGCAGGACCATGCGCAATGTGTGGATGAGGTCGAGACAACACAACTAAACACACAACTACTATGACAATCGAACTCCTCTCTATGGCCCAGGCTGCTGCTGCTCACGCTGCTGAAGCTTCTGGCGTTACTGGTAACCTGACGATGGCTATCGGCGGTGCTGGCGCCGCCATCGGCGTGGGCCTCATCGGCTCCAAGGCTGTCGAAGCCGTCGGTCGCAACCCCGGCGCTTTCGGCAACATCCTGACCCTTGGCATCATCGGCATGGCCCTCGCTGAAGGTCTCGGCATTATCGCCTACCTCGGTGGATTCTAATTAGCCTCTCCCGTGCAGCGGATTGAACGACAATCCGCTGCACACATTGCTCCGCAGTTCTCATTTTAGCCTGTTCCAGATTTCTTTCCCTTTCTGATTATGCTTTCCACCATGCCCATCATTGCCGCCAGCAAGGTCGATGAAATCGCCGGTAAATTTGGCCTCGCATGGGGAAAGTTTTTCGCACAGGTCATTATCTTCTGGATCGTTTTCATGGTCCTCAAGAAGTTCGCCTTCGGCCCCATCCTGGCCATGCTCGAACAGCGCCGCCAGCGCATCGCCGATGGCGAAGCCAAGCTTGAAAAGATCGCCCGCGACCTCGCTGAGGCCGAGAAAAACGCCAAGAACCTGCTCGACAAGGCCAATGATGACGCCGCCCGCCTGATCAAGGAAGCCGGCGACAGCGCCAAGTCCCTCGCTGAAAAGCGCCAGCAGGAGGCCATCCATGAGGCCAACCAGATCATCGCCAAGGCCCGCGAAGCCGCCCAGCTCGAGCACGAGCAGCTCATGTCCCAGCTGAAGCGTGAGTTCGGCCGCATGGTCGCCGACGCCACCAGCCGCGTCACCGGCAAGGTCCTCAACTCCGACGACCAGAGCCGCATCAACCAGGAAACCGCCGCCCAGGTCTCCCTGTAATCCCTTTCGCTGAGAAACCCGAACCGCGCCTCAGTCCATGAAAATCAGCAAGGAAGTCCGCCGCACCTCACGCCAGCTCTTCAAGGCCTGCCTGAACAATGGCAGCCTCGACGAAAGCCGCGTGCGCCAGGTCGTGGCGAAGATTGCTGAGGCCCGTCCGCGTTCCTGCGTCGCCATCCTCAACAGCTTCTCCGCCCTCGTGAAGGCGGAGCTGGACCGCCAGCGCGCCCTGGTGGAAAGCGCCTCCTCCCTGACGCCTGACATCCAGGTCCAGCTGCAGAAGAGCCTCTCCGCCAAATATGGCCGCCCGCTCACCCTGGATTTCCAGGTCCGCCCCGAACTCCTCGGCGGCATCCGTGTCCGCGTCGGCTCCGATGTCTGGGACGGCAGCGTCAAAGCCCGTCTCGAATCCCTCAAGGCCTCCCTCGCCTGATCCTATTTTTGCTAAACGTCCCTCTCCCTCCTCCTTTACCCCAATAGTCGAACCATGAGCAACATCCTCCAGGAGATCGAATCCCAAATCGCCGGACTCAAGACGGCAGTCACCAAGTCCAATGTCGGTGTTGTCCGCGAGATCGGTGACGGCGCCGCCAAGATCGAAGGCTTGAGCGATGTCATGCTCAACGAGATGATTGAGTTCCCCGGCGGTCTCTACGGCCTGGCCCTCAACCTCGAAGAAACCGAGGTCGGCTGCGTGCTTCTCGGCTCCGGCGAGCACATCAAGGCGGGCGACGAAGTGCGCACCACCGGTCGTCTTCTTTCCGTGCCGGTCGGCAAGGGCCTTCTGGGCCGTGTCGTCAGCACCCTCGGTGAAGCTCTCGACGGCAAGGGCCCCATCAAGGGCGACGCCCAGTATCCGGTGGAGAAGATCGCCCCTGGCATCATCACCCGCAAGTCCGTGTCCGTCCCCGTGCAGACCGGCATCATGAGCATCGACGCCATGATCCCGATCGGCCGCGGCCAGCGTGAGCTGATCATCGGTGACCGTGCCACCGGCAAGACCACCATCGCGGTCGACACCATCATCTCCCAGGCCAAGCAGAACAAGGCCGCCGAGCAAGGCAAGCTCCAGGGCCACAAGCCCCTCTACTGCATCTACGTCGCCATCGGCCAGAAGCAGTCGAACGTTGCCCGTGTCGTCAAGACTCTCGAGGAAGCCGGCGCGATGGAATACACCGTCATCGTCAACGCCTCCGCCTCCGACAGCGCGGTGAACCAGTATCTCGCCCCCTACACCGGCTGCGCCATCGGCGAGTGGTTCATGGACCAGGGCATGGACGCCCTCATCGTGTTCGATGACCTTTCCAAGCAGGCAGTGGCCTACCGCCAGGTGTCCCTCGTGCTGAAGCGCCCCTCCGGTCGTGAAGCCTATCCGGGTGACGTGTTCTATCTCCACAGCCGTCTGCTTGAGCGTTCCGCCCGCGTGAACGAAAACTACGGTGGTGGCTCCCTGACCGCCCTGCCGATCATCGAGACGCAGGCCGGTGACGTGTCCGCCTACATCCCGACCAACGTGATCTCCATCACCGACGGTCAGATCTTCCTCGAAACTGACCTCTTCTACCAGGGCATCCGCCCGGCCATCTCCGTCGGTCTGTCGGTGTCCCGCGTGGGTTCCGCCGCCCAGACCAAGGCCATCAAGAAGGTGTCCGGCACCACGAAGCTTGATCTCGCCCAGTTCCGCGAGCTCGCCGCCTTCGCCCAGTTCGGCTCCGACCTCGACGCCGCCACCAAGGCCAAGCTCGATCGCGGCGCCCGCATTGTTGAACTGTTCAAGCAGCAGCAGTATCAGCCGAAGAGCCTGCCCGTCATGGTCATCAGCCTCTACGCGATGCAGAAGGGCTACTTCGACACCATCGCCGTGGACCGCGTGAAGGAGTTCCAGACCAAGCTGGAAACCTACCTCGAAGAACGCAAGTCCTCCCTCCTTGAGAAGCTCGGCAATGAGAAGGCCCTCGACGGCGTCGAAGCCGACATCAAGGCCGCCCTCGACGACTTCAAGTCCGCCTGGAAGTAATCCTCCAGTCCTCAGCTCCCAGATTTAAGCTCTCCGCTCCATGCCCTCCACCCGCGACATCCGCCGCCGAATCAAATCGGTCAAGAACACGGCCCAGATCACCAAGGCCATGCAGCTCGTCGCGGCTGCGAAGATGAAGAAGGCGCAGGACCAGGCCGCCAACGGCCGTCACTACGCCGAGATGATGAACAAGATCCTCGTCGCCCTCAAGGAGAGCGCCGAGGAGGGCATTCATCCCTACTTCGCCGAAGGCAAGGGCAGCAAGACGCTGGTTCTGGTCATCGCCACGGACAAAGGTCTCTGCGGTGCCCTGAACACCAACCTCCTCAAAAAGCTGGTCAACAGCAAGATCGAGGGCGAGGTCGAATACGTCACCATCGGCCGCAAGGCCTCCCAGGGGCTGGCCCGTCTGCGCAAGAAGCTGATCGCCGACTTCCCGGTCAAGGATCCGGCGAAGTTCGCGGAAGTCCGCACGGTCGGCAAGTTCATCCAGGACAAGTTCCTGACGGGTGAATACAAGGCCGTCCACATCGCCTTCAACAACTTCATCAACACGGTCACCCAGGTGCCGAGCATCGAGCAGCTCCTGCCGGTGAATCCGGTGACCCTCGGTGGCAAGCGCGGCTTTGATGAAACCTCCAAGGAGGTCAACGCCGCCGAGCTGCCGCAATACACCTTCGAGCCCGGCGCCGCCGTGGTCTTTGAAACCGTTCTGCCGCAGTATGTGAACGGCACGCTTTATCAGATGCTGCTGGAAGCCCGCGCCTCCGAGCACTCCAGCCGGATGGTGGCCATGAAAAACGCCACCGACAACGCCAAGCAGATGCTCAAGGACCTCAGCCTCGAGTACAACAAGCTGCGCCAGGCCGCCATCACCAACGAACTTCTCGAAATCACCACCGCCAAGATGGCCCTCGAATAGGCTACTTGACCCTCTCTCGACTCCCTGACCCCATCTTGACCCCCTTTTTCAAACCATGAGCAACATCGGCACAATCGTTCAAGTCATCGGTCCCGTGGTGGACGTGGATTTCTCCGCCACCGGCAAACTGCCCGAGATCTACAACTCCCTGGAGATCAGCTATGACCTCGGCGGCAAGAGCGCCAGGCTCGTCTGCGAAGTGCAGCAGCACCTGGGGGACGGCTGGGTCCGCTCCGTGGCCATGTCCTCCACCGAAGGTCTCAAGCGCGGCATGCCCGTGACCGACACCGGCGCCCCCATCACCGTTCCCGTCGGTGAGGAAGTCCTGGGACGTATCTTCAACGTCACCGGCGACGCCATCGATGACCAGCCCTCTCCGAAGACGGAGAAGCGCTACCCGATTCACCGCAAGGCTCCTGCTCTCGTCGATCAGGACCCTTCCGCCCAGATCCTCGAAACGGGCATCAAGGTCATCGACCTGATCTGCCCCTTCACCAAGGGTGGTAAAGTCGGCGCCTTCGGGGGTGCCGGCGTGGGCAAGACCGTGGTCATCATGGAGCTCATCAACAACATCGCCAAGGGCCACGGGGGCTATTCCGTGTTCGCCGGCGTGGGTGAGCGTACCCGTGAGGGCAACGACCTTTACCATGAAATGATCGAGTCCGACGTTATCAAGGTGAAGAAGGACGGTCACGACATCGTTCGCAACGCCCAGGGCGGTTACATCAGCGAGCCCGGCTCGAAGGTGGCCCTGGTTTACGGCCAGATGAACGAGCCTCCAGGCGCCCGTCTGCGCGTCGCCCTCTCCGCCCTCTCCATGGCCGAGTACTTCCGCGACGAGAAGAACCAGGACGTGCTTCTGTTTGTCGACAACGTCTTCCGTTTCTCCCAGGCCGGTTCCGAAGTGTCCGCCCTTCTGGGTCGTACGCCCTCCGCCGTGGGTTACCAGCCCACCCTCGCCGCTGAAATGGGCGCCATGCAGGAGCGAATCACCTCCACCAAGAGCGGTTCCATCACCTCCTTCCAGGCCGTTTACGTCCCTGCGGATGACCTTACCGACCCCGCTCCCGCCAACACCTTCGCCCACCTTGACTCCACGGTCGTGCTTGAGCGTTCCCTGGCTGAGCTCGGCATCTATCCGGCCGTTGACCCTCTGGCCTCCGTTTCCAAGGCTCTCGCCCCGGAAATCGTCGGTGAAGAGCACTACCGCGTCGCCCGTGGTGTCCAGCGCGTGCTTCAGCGCTACAAGGACCTTCAGGACATCATCGCGATTCTCGGCATGGACGAGCTTTCCGACGACGACAAGCTCATCGTCTACCGCGCCCGCAAGCTTCAGCGCTTCCTGAGCCAGCCCTTCCACGTGGCCGAAATCTTCACCGGCACCCCCGGTCAGTATGTGTCCGTGAAGGACACCGTCAAAGGCTTCGCCGAGATCCTCGACGGCAAGCACGACGACGTCCCCGAAGCCAACTTCTACATGAAGGGTGGCATCGACACCGTGCCGAAGAAGTAATCCGCGTTCCAAGTTCAAGGTTGGATGTTTCAAGTGGAGCCAGAGCTGACTTGAAACCTGCAACTTGAAACCTGAAGCTTTCCCCCTGCCTCGCCCATGCCTCTCAAACTGGAAATCGTCACCCCTGAAGCCCGCATCTTTTCCGATGAGGTCGACACCGTCGTCCTCCCCGGCGTGGAAGGTGAGCTGGGCATCCTGCCCGCGCACGCCCCGCTGGTGACGACCCTCCAGTGCGGTGAGCTGCGCATCTCCAAGTCCGGCAAGACCACGGAGATGGCGGTGGGTGAGGGACTGGTCGAGGTGACCGGCGCCTATGCCCGCATCCTCACTGACATGGCCATCGACGTCGAGAGCATCGATGAGAAGGCCGTCGAAGAGGCCCTGGAGCGCGCAAGGCACTCTCTCGAATCTTTGAAGCATGGCGAGCATCAGGAAGAAGTGGCCGCCGTCATGGCCATGATCCAGCGCAGCACCGCCCAGCTCCACGTGAAGCGCAAGCGCCGCACGGTCTGAGGAGTCTGAACAACCCTCTGCTGCCTCCCTTTGAAAACGCCCGCCACCAGCGGGCGTTTTTGTTTCCGCATTCATCCATGACTCTCAGGGGGGATGGCTGTAAGAGACCCAGCCTCCCTGAAACTGGAATGAGGAAATTGGATTGGGAATCTACAGTTGAAGCAGCCAAAGCCGCCATAGACTCCGGTGTTGATGGAGTGCCATGCCGGGGTGCCCAGGTGTTGCTCACAGGTCATCCAGCGGGCTGGAGATCTCCCCTCGCATGGCTCGTGCTAGTTCGGTGTAGATTTCCGTCGTGCGCACATCCGCGTGACCGAGGAGCTGCTGGATACTGCGAATGTCAACCCCGCGCAGGATCAGATGGGTCGCAAAGGAATGGCGCAGCGTGTGTGCTGTCACCCGTTTCTCAATGCCCGCCAGCTTGCAGGCGCGGGCGATTTCCCGGTTGATCATGATGTCATGAATATGATGCCGTCCTCGGCCGTAGGCGCGTTCGCCAGAACGCGGCATGCCGTCACGATCCACATCCTGCCAGATCCTCGCGGACGGGAAGAACCAAAACCACGGCCAGCTTTCCGCCGCACTTGGCTGCTTGGCCGCCATCGCATGTGGCAGATGCACGCCCGGCAAGCTTTGGCGCCGGTCCTGGTCAAACAAGGCCCTCACCCGTTGAAGATGCTCAGCAATGGACTGCAACAGGGATTTAGGCAGCGTCAGGACGCGGTCCTTGTCACCTTTTCCACCTCGCACCTCGAGTTTGCCGCCCTTCACATCAACGTCTTTGATCCGCAACCTCTGCGCCTCCGCCACTCTCAGTCCACAACCATAGAGCAGTCGGACCGCCAGCCCTGCATCCCCCTTCACTGCCGCCAGCAGGCTCTTGACCTCTTCCACGCTCAGGACGACCGGCAGGTTCTTCTTCCGCCGCGCCCTCAGGGCGTCGATTCCCTCCAGAGGCATCTCCAGCACCTCACGATACAAAAACACCAGCGCATTCAGAGCTTGATTTTGAGTGGCAGGCGAGACATCCCGGATCACTGCCAGGTTCGTCAGAAATGCCTCGACCTCCGCCGCCCCCATCTCTGAGGGATGGCGCATCTGCCCGCAGGCCTGCTTTTGAAACAAGACATAGCGCTTGTACCACCCCACATAAGCCTGCTCGGTCTGGCGTGAGTAATGCCGCACCCTCATGACGCCGATGAGGCGCTGTTCCAGGCTGGGTTTGATGTGTGGAATATTCATACATGCTTTTTACCCGCTCACTTGAGCAAGAACCAACATTTTTGTTGCTTTGCACTCAAATGAACCGCTAAAGCAACAACATGACTCGAAAACCCCGGTGCAAAGCAACATTCTTGTCGGAGATAAAGCTGCTGACAAAACAACAAAGTTGTCGATAAATCACCTGTTCGCCCAACTCAACAGCGTCACCCGCAGTTCACTAAGCATGTTCAACGTGATTCGAGACCCCGTGTGGAAAGCTTGGTGTGCAACCAAGAACATTTGCATTGAGTCGGCCCTATTTTCACTGCCCACCTGCTACTATGGAATCGGCTTGAGGGCACGCCCTGGAGCACTCATCGTGACAGATAGCGAGATGATCCACCATTCATACTCGTCGAGGGAGACGTCTTGGGCGGCATTTGAACCCAGCTTGCGTTTGAGTTTTGTTTTGAGCGACCTCGCTTCAGTTGATCGCTACCCATTGAGTATCTGGAGACGCATTCTGATGGTTGACCCCGATGGGTGTTTCCGAGTAGTGACATCTGACAACTCGGTTCACTATCTCTGTTTACAGCAGAGAGGAGATGAGTTTGCTGCTATTCTAGACAGGCTCGGAGTCGGTGGTGAGAGACATCATCCCCCGTAAGCCACAAGATGACCATGAGCATGCCTAACTGCCAACCAAGGGCGAACAAGGCGCTGGTGCCAACCGCCGGGGCTGCTCTGTCGGCCATGCTCTCCGTAACTTTAACCCGCCATCCCGTCTCGATGCGCCACCCGCCCCGGCGGTCGGCACAGCTTAGACGTTCGCCTAACTCCCCCGCTCGATGAAGTTCTTCAAGAGACTCATGGTTGCCACACTCAAGGGTAGCACTACGCCTCACCTTCCCGGCGTCGCGCGAGCGCTCGGCATTTCTGAGTCCGACGTCGCCAACCTTGCATCGTTACAGGGCGAGGAGCGGGAGGCTGGCTTTCTTTCGCTCGTGGAGCAGCGTCACGGTGGACCAGTCGATTGGCGCGGCACAGCAGAGGACATCTACGATATTTTGCAGCCATGTGTCACCGCAGAGGAGCGCGCATGTCTTCCACCAGTAGAGTCTATTCCCGCACTGCGTCCCGCTGAGACCATCCAGTTCCTCGATGAGCGCTTCGCATCAGCGCCACGCGCTCTTCGTTCCATGGAATCACTCGGCGATTTCAGCATTTTACTTTTGATCCCACGCGACCGCCTCGTGGAGTTCGAGAAAGCCGCTGGGCCATGGCTTATATGACGACACACGCAACGGCGAACAAAACGGATGCAGGCAACGGCTCGAAGGCCATCTGTCGTGTCAGCAACCTCTTGCGCTCGCCGTCGCCTGATCCGAGACGTTCGCCCAAGAACCAAGCGCCACCCGCAATGACCGAGGCTAGCCCCCGTATCCAGTCACCTGCCGAGTCCCACGAACCTTCGAGATGGTTGCGTTGGATACCACCGAGGGTTCGCGCTTTCTTTTCGCGTGGAGATCAGATTTGCCTTCACTCCGCCGTATCAGCGGATGCTCTGATTGTTCGACTTCGAAAGGGGCTTGGTTCGGTAGTTTGGGGTTCACACGGTGCGTCTGGTTATCTATTTGGAACTAGCTTTCACGTCTGCTGGGCCACTGGGATGTTTCGAGATAGTTTTGCACCAGTTTTCCATGGCCAGATTGTGTCATCGGGAAGTAGCTCCATCATACGAGGCTACTTTTCCCACAATCGCTTTGCTAAGTTGTTTGTGTCCGTTTGGTGTGGTGGCATCATCCTGATGTCCGTGATCTTCGTTTGGACTATTTTCATGCCTTTGGCTGGTCTTGGACTGCTTTGGGCTCTGAACGGTATGATGGCGATAGGAGAGAGTTTGCATCCCGGCAGAGAGCAGAAGATTCTTGATTTTCTTCAGGCCACCTGTGACGCTAACGAGATATGACTGCACGGAGCAGAACTACCACCCAAAAGGGGGCGAACAAGGCGCTGCAGGCAACCCCCTGGGGCTGTCTGTCGGACTTCAAAGTTCATTCCCTCCGGCGGCCGTGATGGAGTCGCACACAAGGTAGATGATGTGAAGTCACGACTATCTAATCCAGTATGAACACACACCACGAACGAACGGGGGCGAACAAGGCGCTGCAGGCAACCCCCTGGGGCTGTCTGTCGGACTTCAAAGTTCTTTCGCTCCGGCGGCCGTCCTGTCACACTTCCTGCTCCCACCCCAAGCTCCCCACCCCAGCAGGAAGTGCGCCAGGACTTCCTCACTGGCCTTCTACGTTCTATTGTGGTCAGGCCCCAGGGGTTGCCTGAGCTTGGACGTTCATTCAACACGCCTAAAAAGGAAGAACGAGGGAGTGATCTGGGCCTCAAACAAGGCGAATGAAAGGGGCGTGAAGGAGCGTAGCATTGCTGCTGCGAAGCGCAGCGAATGACCCGTCATTCAAGCTCAATGAGCAAAGCAAGGCTAAGGTGGAATGAGGGTTTCAATCGCCTTGTTTGAGGCATTTGGAGGATCGTTCTTCGCGGGATGGCTGGAGCCAGCCAAGGAGACGGCTGTGGGTGAACATGCGTTGCACGCCAACAGCCGTCTTGGATCCATGCCTGGCCCCCCGGCGTGTAGGGGCGCGGAGTGCAGGCGTGGGCGGAGCTGCACATGCCGTGAGTTCCTGATGATGCGGCGCTGCGTTTTCGCCAGGGGAATGAACAGTCCACTGCACCAAACATCCAAGCGCGCTGAGACATTGACACGCTTAGGCCGTTCGTTCATTTTCCGTGCCATTCACCTCCGTCCTCCGCTTGGACGTCGGTGAGTTTAAATGTTAGGCGTTGCTACGCGCGTCCCATGAAGCGATTTCTTTCCAGCCTTCTTGCCGGCATCGGCGTTTCGCAATCAGCTCTTCCAGCCGAGCCAGCCAAGCCCGAGGACAAGTGGATGGTCGGGCGAACCGAGGAGGCAGGGCAGACCGTTATCGTCCGCGCACTGCTCGCACTACCGGACGACGCAGCCCGCAAAGGATTCGTCTGGCTGATGACCATCTCGTGGGATTACACGCCCCGCGACGGCGGTATGCCGACCAACGAAGTCCACAAGCAGATGAACGACTTGGAGGACGCCATCGAACAGAAGCTTGAGACAGCCAAGCTCTGCATTCAGACCGTCAGCCGAACCGGAAACGGCAAGAAGCAGTGGGAGTATTACATTGCCGACCGCGACCAATTCCTCAAAGCCTTCAACGAAGTCATGCACGGCAAGCCGCGTCTCCCAATCAAGATTGATTTCTATCAGGACGCCGACTGGCAGGCGCTCCGTGACCTTCACCGCACAATCAAATGACAACAGCCGCAACGCCTAACCATGCGCTGCAGCGAACAGGCTCCGCGGTCACGGCACCTGCGGCAGACCACCGCCGCCTTTCCACCCACCGGCAGGTGCCGCGCCCGCTCCGCCTGTCGCTGAGCTTGGGGTCGTTCGGCCAACCAACGGAGTCACCCGTGAAGCAGTCAGCCATCCATGCTTGTGACGAGGAAGAGTATTCTCTCGCTCCATCGTGGTTCTGGCGTCACTCTGACGGGTGGCGTCCATTGCTCATCTATTTTCGAGGGCCGGCCAGTGTTCCCTTCTTCATCGCTCCTTTTCACAGCTTGCTTGGCATCTGGCGATTTGCCAGACGGCCGCCGAAGCTGATTGATTCTCAGGCCGTGGATGGTGCCACCGTGACTCGTGTTTGTGAGTATCTCGGTTCTTATGGCATGGGCGGCCCCGGATTTGTTGGACTGCGATTGTCATCTCCTGCTCTATGGCTGGTCATCACCGTGTGGGGAGCAGCAGACTGGATCACCGTTGACGGCGTTCCATGCCGTGAAGGCAAGTTTGCCGACGAGATCGCTGATCTTGAGGCATCCTTTCACGGCTCCTTGCCACGGCTGGCCGATTTTGTGGGCAGTCAGATCGTCAGTTGCGATATACAGCCACGGAGCATTCAGCTCGTTCTCAGTCGTGCTGGAGCCAGCCATCGACTCCAGTTGCTCGCAGACTCTCCTCACTTGCCCGTATTTCGAGGTTCCAAGGAGCCTCGGATTATGCCAGACGCAGACGATCTTCGCACAGCGGTCATACTTTCCAGACGGGCTCACCTATGGCTCACATAGACATCATCACCAACGCAAGGCCGAACAAAACGGATGCAGGCAACGGCTCGAAGGCTATCTGTCGTGTCAGCCACGTCTTGCGCTCGCCGTCGCCTGATCCGAAGCGTTCGCCTAATGCATAGCGCACTTTCAGCCCCCTTAGTGATGTTGTTGCTGGCTTCGTGTCAGACTCAGGAGCACCACGACTACACCAAGCTGATTCTGCCGACACGAAGCTTTCCTCCATCAGCATTCCGGCAGAGCATCCACCATTCTGATTTCATTATCGACCCCTTGGTCACGAACGGTGATTGTTACGAGCAGTTCCAGATCACCATTCCAGAGTCGATTTCGACCATCACGCTACCCCCGAACACAACCACCCATCGACGAGACGGAACATTCCTTGTCGGTCACCTCAAGAAGAGTCTCTCATGGGCAGGACATCCAGACACGAAGACTTCCATTGACGACCAACGCTCGCAGATGGGTGTGGCCTTGAAGATCACCGGACGGACATTGCGCATTACTTCATTTGGAGCATGGCACTCCTTTGAGGGCGGCTCATCCGTCACAGTCCTTGTCGGCGTCCCCGAGGAGGTTTCCATTCGTCACGCCAAGGATCAGCCCGACAATCGAACCGCGGAGAGCCTCGCTCAAGAAGGCTGGCTCGTGATTCCTTCGCGTCCTGCACTGAAGAGAGACTACGACCGCTTCACGAAGCAATGAACACCTGCCCCACACCCCAAGGCGAACAAAACGGATGCAGGCAACGGCTCGAATGGCATCTGTCGTGTCATCGACGCTTTCCGCTCGCCGTCGCCTGATCCGAGTCGTTCGTCTAACAACTAAGTCCTCCACCATGGCCCACGGAAGAAAGCGCTCGTTTTTCGGAGGTGTTATCGCAGGCGTTGCGATGACTGTCGCTTGTTCGTTAGCCTTGATCTATGGCCTCGACATCACGTTCGGCCCTCCTGGTTACCCGCACTTCACAGAGAAGAGCGCACGGACAGCCACAATCGAGTGGGCGAGATTGAGTCCCTTTCCGGCAGAGGCTCAGAGCTTCACCATCGTTACCGGAGGAGGCATGTTCACTCGCGAGTTTCGGGTTTCCTTCTTTGGTGACCCCACGGTCATTGCGGCGTGGGTTCGCAGTTGTCCTGGCATTACTGATCCGAAGACGACGAGGACAGAGTCGCCAGACGGCAGGGTCACGTTTGAGATACCCGCCGGAGGTGGGGCAGTGTTTGCCGAGTTGATTCATCACCCTGCCCGAGGCACCATCTCGATACGGACTTACTGGAGCTAGCGATCCTTGCCGACAGCCACCGAATGAACAGCCATCACCAACACCAAGACGAACAAAACGGATGCAGGCAACGGCTCGAAGGCTATCTGTCGTGTCAGCAACGCCCTGCGCTCGCCGTCGCCTGATCCGAGGCGTTCGCCCAAATAGCCGAGTCGGTCGAAATGGAACCTAGCCCACCAGTGAAGATCGAACCATTCACCGACATCGATCACGATGCCGTTGTTGCGAGTGGTGGCGACTATTACGGATGGCATTGGTTGTTCAAGTGCCCGAAGTGCGCTCATCCAGTCATTCATGATTATGAACATGACTGGTTCTACCCCGACGTGAAGACCATGTCGCCGCGCGTGTCTCTCGCATCTTGTGGAGACTCTCATCCGTGCCCCTTGTGCGGTTTCCCGTTTGTATCGGATGACCTTTGGGCTTTTAGCAACGCTCACTGGTCGTATCCAGATTGGCTACTCACAACCGCAGAGATTGATCGGCATGGTTTGTCGCATCTTCTAAAGATCACGGAGTCGAAGCGATGACGGACCACAAGCAACCCAAGGCGAACAAAACGGATGCAGGCAACGGCTCGAAGGCTATCTGTCGTGTCAGCAACGTCTTGCGCTCGCCGTCGCCTGATCCGGGACGTTCGCCCAACCAATGAAGCCATGTCTCCATTTGCGATCCCTTTCGCACGAAGGCCCAGGAGAGATTCAGCTTGTCATGAGTGCATCCAACGGGAGCACCAGCGGTTGCATTGAGTTTTACTCCCACAGCGAAGAACTGGTGAAGTGGGCAGAGCATCTTGAGCAGTTCCCGAGACACGCCACCGACGTATTTCTGACAGAGCTTGGTTCAGAGCGACCTGAAGACCGGGGGTCGTGCTACCTTCGATTTAGGGCCTTCTTAGCGGACAGCGTTGGGCACTGTGCGCTCCACTTTCGCTTTTCGAATAACCGTGACTTGCCGCACCGTGAACTTTCCGAGTTCTGCATTCAGACAGAGGCCGCCTCCATCAACAGGCTCGGCACCGCCATCCGTTCATTCGCTTCTCTTGCGCACCAGCTACTTGTATGGACACCGACGGAGTGCGAGTTGTTTGAGATCGCTTCACACTACGACCAAAGATCATGAACCAGTCAGCCATCAACACCACCAAGGGCGAACAAGACGGATGCAGGCAACGGCTCGAAGGCTATCTGTCGTGTCAGCAACGTCTTGCGCTCGCCGTCGCCTGATCCGGGTCGTTCGGCGATTCCTCGCGCCACTCGTAACGAACGCGAATCAAGTCACTCGTAACTTCATACGAATCGTGCAACCAACGCTCCAATGGCTCATTTCTCCGACCGAGTCCCACAGAACGCAGCGGTACGATTCTACGTCGATTGGTCGTGTATCTACTGCAACCTTTGCCACGGGATCGCTCCGGCACTTTTCATCGAGCATTCCGAGCGCGGGTGGGCATTCGTTGCTCGGCAACCAACGACACAAGACGAGATTGCACTCGCCATCGAGGCCGCAGAGGCGTGTCCTACTGAGTCCATCGGCACCGATGGACACCTTTACGATTGGAGCAGTCCATCCACTGCAACTCAATGAACCGGAAACGCCGAACCATGCGCTGCAGCGAACAGGCTCCGCGGTCACGGCACCTGCGGCAGACCACCGCCGCCTTTCCACCCACCGGCAGGTGCCGCGCCCGCTCCGCCTGTCGCCTGATCCGAGTCGTTCGGCCAACTCCACGCGTTGCCCGTGAATAGCTGCCCTTCATTCCACCTGAGTCGCACATGATTGATTGGAGAGTATCCAGTAGTTCCAAGGAGACGGGCGGAGATGGCTGGCATTTCCCGAGCTTCGACATTCAGGAGATGCTCCTCCCGATGATCAACGTTGGTTTCGAGATGATCGATTCTTACGGAGACACGACATTTGGTCGTGAGGACTGCTTTAGGCTCAAGCGGAACATTAGTTTCATTCTGGACTCAGGCAGGTTGGGTCGTCCTGAGTTTCGATACGATCGAATCGAGGGCGGAATCTCCACTATCAGATCGTCGGATGTGGAGACCTGTTTGCTTCGCTTGCAGGAAGCCGCAGATCAGGTCATTACCAGCTCAGGCGTTTTAACATTTTATGGCGATTGATCCTAACACCGCAACCAAGGCCGAACAAAACGGATGCAGGCAACGGCTTGAAGGCGATCTATCGTGTCAGCAACGTCTTGCGCTCGCCGTCGCCTGATCCGGGTCGTTCGCCAATCCACCAATGCGTCACCTTCTGATCAATCTACTAGCCTTGGCGGGTGTCTTGGTGGGCCTGTCCTCATGTTCATCCAGTTCGCCCGTGGGTCCCGTGCATGGTTTGGATGACAATCATGGATTCACCTCCTCTCTTGTTGTGAGGCTGGTTGATCATGAAAAGGACAACTGGAACCCGCTCGGACTGTGGCGGCGCGTCCGTTCGGATCCCCCCACTTACATCCCCATCGGGACACCGAAGGCGCTGTCACTGACGGAGGCGAGTGGCACATGGTTTGTGGATGCTGCTGATGGCTGGCGCTTCTTTGTGCCAAAGGGCGGCGTGCCTGACTGTCCGGAAGGAGTGCTGCTGGGGGAAGCCCGAAAGATCACCAACACCCGGACTCCCGGCCAAAACGCCCGCCGCAATTTCGGCCGGTGGTTCTTTGGCATCCTGATGTTACCTGCGTTAGGACTTAGCAGCGGAGGTTAAAGCGTTCGCCGTCGCCTGATCCGAAATGTTCGTCCAACCCTTGAAGCGCCATGCCGTCTGTCGAAGTAGTTCGCATTGTCGATGAGCTGAACGACGCCGATCAGCGGATTGCTGCGCTACGTGCATTGCTTTCCGCGGAACAGTTGCTGGATCTGGCGAGATACTACAACTGGGGTGATGGCATGGCGGTCCCACAGGCTATTTCGGATCATCCGGCTTGTGACTTGGGGGTGGCGCTACACTTGTTTGAGCTGGCAGAAGGGACGGTCTTTCTCACTTCACCCGAGCGGGACTGGAGCTGTCAGCATGAGTGGGCTGAGTTTTGTCGAGTGATTTCTCAGCGGATACTTTCAGGCCACTATGCCACGGGCATCGTTCCATTCGTGTCGGCATTCAGCCCTGTTCAATGTCTCAAGCTGAGGAGACAGGGCATTCCCGAGGTTTTCTTTTCACCGCTTGTGCCCTAGCGTATCTTCAACCCGCAGTCTCAGCAGCATGACCGAGCTCTCCACACCAGCAACGAGCATGAACGAAGCGCTGATGTCCATGCACCCAAACTCCGCCGCTTAAGATATGGAAGGCCTGACAAGAGAGGATTCGTCGAGGATCGGTTTTGTGGTGAGTGCATTGATGACCGGTGCGATTGACAGCACCGAGGTGGGAGGTTGGGCGCAGCATGTTTTGAGCACGTCACAGCACTGCCCGCCATGGATCATCGATCTTCTGGATTTCCAGCAGGCAGCATTTCACATTTACAGGGTCATCGGATTTACGCCTTCATCTGGTTTGACGCCTTCACAGGAACGAGCCCTTGCTGGCATCGCTTTGCTTCGAGGTCGAGAGATTGACACTGCGGTCGTCAGCTCCGCGGCAGCCAAGACGGCTTTGATTGCCCACCCCGAGATGCTTGCGAGATTTCATGCTGAGTTTCCGGGTTTTTGCATCGCCTGATCCTTTGCTTTCCTGATCGTTGGTTGCCATAGGATCTTCCATTCCACATGAATCCACCAGTTCAGGCTATCGTTCAGAGGAGGGTGAACAAAACGGATGCAGGCAACAGCTCGAAGGCTATCTGTCGTGTCAGCAAGGTCTTGCGCTTGCCAGTGTCACAGTTCGGGCCTGATGGACAGCCTCGATCAATTCTCGATAAAGGAGTGAGATTAATATCTTGGCGGCCCTTAAAAGCCCCGTGAAGCATCGCCTGGTCGATCATTCGAGGTCCTGGCCTGGCCTGAGGTGCCTGACTGCTTGGGCGCTCGCCAGGCTTTTGTTTAGTGGGCCGACTTCGCAGCCACCTCGGCAGGTTTGGAAAGCACCTGCTGGAGAGGCTTCGGATACAGGCCAAGAACAAGGATGGCGAGTGTCAGGACGACGGTGCAAGCCTTGGTGATGGTGCCGAGCTTCAAGGGCTCGGAGGCCGGGGATGTCTCGGGGCTGTGAATGGCCAGGATGGTGCGGAAATAGTAGTAGAAACCGGCGGCTGCACCAATGGCGGCGCACACGAGGGCACCCCAGTAGGCCTGGTCCACCAGGCTGACGAAGACGAACAGCTTGCCCATGAAACCTGCGGTCAAAGGCAGACCGGCAAGGCTGGCGAGGGCGATGGTCATGGCGAGGCCGAGCACGGGGCTGCGTTTGGCAAGGCCGCGGAAGTCACGGATGTCCTCACCCCCACCGTTCAGACGCAGGATGGCGAGAACAACAAAACCAAGAACCGTCATGGGCAGGTAGGTGGCCAGATAGAAGGCGACGATGCCGCTGGAGGTCATGCCAGAGCGGGTGGAGTCATCGCAGGCCAGGGCCAGAAGCAGATAACCCGCGTGGCTGATGCTGGAGTAGCCGAGAAGGCGCTTCACACTCTGCTGGTAGATGGCGGGCAGGCTGCCGAGAAGGACCGTGAGGGAGCCGAGGATCAGGAGCAGGCCCTTGATTTCCGGTCCGATGACCGAGTGTCCGACCAGCAGGGCGTCGACGGTGCGGGTCAGCACCACAAAACCGGCGGCCTTGGAACCAACCGAGAGGAAGGTGGTCACCGGAATGGGAGCGCCCTGATAAACATCAGGCACCCAGCTTTGAAAAGGAGCCGCAGCGACCTTGAAGCCAAGGCCGGCGAGCAGGAAGGCCGCACCAAGAAGGACGGGCGCCTTGGCGATGCCAGGCTTGGCCAGGGCGGCTGCGATGCCTTGGAAGCTGAGGGAGCCGGTGGTGCCGTAAATCCAGGCGATGCCGAAAACCAGGACACCTGTGCTGAGCGCGCCAAGGATGAGGTATTTCACGCCGGCCTCCAGGGCGAGGCTGCTTTTTCGGGCGAAGGCGACGAGCACGTAGAAGGAGACAGTGACGAGTTCGAGGGCGACAAAGACCGTCACCAAGTCCTGGGCGGCGGCCATCCACATCATGCCAGCGCAGACGATGAGAGGCAGGCTGAACATTTCCGTGAGCCGTCCTTCCAGGGTGTATTTGCCCAGGTAGGGCGCGCATTCATGCGTGAGCCAGAGAACGAGCAGGGTGATGACCAGGAAGAAGCCCTTGTAGAAAAGGGCCAGCTGATCCAGCTGCATCCAGGGGCGGCAGAAGGAGGGCAGGCTGTCCGGGGCATGGCTGGCGGCCGTGAAGAAGAGGACAAGCGCGAGGGCGGTGCCGCCGATGCTGGCCGCAGCAATGGTGCGGCGGCTGACCTGGGGCACGAAGGCCTCGACCAGCAGCAGCGCGAGGCCGAGGATGGCGAGGAAGGCTTCGATGGTGAAGACGGACATGGGGGAGGGATCAGTGGGTGGCTCCGGCGGCGGCCTTGGCGGCTCCGTGAACGGCGGTGCTGGCGGCTTCGGTGACCGAAGCGAGATCGGTTTTCAAAAGGCCGAGGAGCAGCCAGGGGCAGCAGCCCGCCACCAGCAGGACGGCGGCGAGCAGGATCATGGGCACGCGCTGGGCGATTGCGGGGTCGGTCATGAAGAGACCGGTGCTGGCGCTGCCCTGAAAGATGCTGCGGTAGGCGCGCAGCATGTAGACAGCGGACATCACGACGCCCCAGAGGGCCAGGACGACCGTCCATTGCAGAGGGCCGAAGCTGTCGGTGCCGAACTGGGTGAAGCTGCCGATGAAGATCATGACCTCACCTGCGAAGTTGGCCAGCCCGGGCAGGCCGATGGAGGCGAAGGCGCCAAAGGCAAACAGGACGGTGAAGACCGGAGCGTGGGCGCCGAGGCCTCCCAGCTTGGCGAGTTCAAGCGTGCCCAGCTGGCTGCGAAGCCTGCCGGCGAGCGCGAACAGCAGGGCGATGCTGACGCCGTGGGCGAACATCAGCAAAACCGCGCCTCGCAGGGCGATCTCCGTGCCGGCGGCGAGGCCGAGGAAGATGTAGCCCATGTGCATCACGGACGAACTGGCGAGCACATCATCGAGGCGCTTCTGGTGGATGGTCACAAAGCCCATGACGAGGATGTTGCCCAGGAGCATGAACAGCAGTGCCTGATGCACCCAGGGGGCCTGGAATCCCTGGGGAAGCAGGGGAAGGGCGATGCGAAAGAGGCCGTAGAGGCCGAATTTTTTCAACACACCGCTGTGCAGCATCGCCACGGGAGTCGGGGCGGAGGCATAGGCGGGAGCCGCCCAGGAATGGAGGGGGAAAAGGCTGACGAGCGTGCCGAAGCCAAGCAGCAGGACAAAGGCGATGCTGGCCTGTTTGGCGGCAGGCAGGGGGGTGGTGGCGGCCTGGGCCTTCAGGGCGGTGAGGTCAAAGGTCAGTTTTTCACCGCCGCTGTACTCAAGCACCAGCCAGGCAAGGCCTGCGAGCAGGATGAGGCTGCCTGCGCCGAGGTAAACCGTGGTCTTCCAGGCAACGGCCTTGCGATGTTCGTCATCGCCGTGGCCATGGAGGGCGATCATCAGCAGGGTCGGAATGAGCGCCAGTTCATGGAAGGCGTAGAGGAAGAAGACGTCCGTGCAAAGGAAGGCTCCGAAAGCACCGGCGGCGATCAGAAGGGAGGCGATGTGGTAGATGCCCGGTTTTTCGGGGCTGATCTGCCAGACCGCTGCAAAGGCCACGAGGGCCGTCAGCAGGCCCAGGAGCAGGGAAACCCCGTCAGCACCGACCGCAAAGGAGATGGCCGGATTCTCCAGCACGGCGATGGAATGGGTGTAGCGCAGTTCCGCACCGGTGGAGCCGTGGTATTGAACGCACAACAGGGTCAGGACACCGAGGCAGAAGCTGGTGGCGATGATCGAGGTGGCCCGGGCGGGGGCGCCCAGCCAGACTGCCAGTGCGGCCAGGATGGGCAGAAGGATGACGATTTCGAGAGGACTCATTCCGTGTGGAGAAGATCAAGATCAATGCCCCATCTGAGGCAGGACGAAGATGGCGAGGTAGATGACCAGCAGCAGGCCGGCGCCGAGGAGGAAGGTGTAGCCCTGAAGGTGACCGCCCGTGAGGACTCGCGCGGCGGAGCCGATCCTCCTGGCGGCAAAGGCGGGGAGGCGGGCGACGATGCCGTCGACAAAGATGCGCTCCAGGCCGTTGACCAGCCAAGCGACACCATCCTGCAGCACCTTCACCAGCACGGCGTAGAGTTCATCAAAGTAAAACTTGTTGGCGAAGACCTTGAACAGGCCTTTCGAAGCGAGGGGGTCGCTGTTTTTGCCACGGTAGAGGATGAAGCCGAGACCGCTGCCGATGAGGAGGGCCGCGATGGAGGCGATCATGACGGTGGAATGCGTCTCCGCGTGATCGGGCTTCATCGCCTGAAGCATCTTGGCCGCCCAGCCCCAGGGGGAGATCAGCGTCAGCACGGCCAGCAGGACCAGGGGCAGGATCATGACCATGGGGGCCTCGGTGGCATGATGGGCCGAATCGGTGCGTGGCTTGCCCAGGAAGGCGATGACGAACATGCGCGTCATGTAGAAGGAGGTCAGCAGGGCCGTGGCGACGCCGATCCAGAACAGCGGAGAGCCGCCCTTCACTTCAAAGGCGACGCCCAGGATGGCCTCCTTGCTCCAGAAGCCGCTGGTGATGAAGGGCACGCCCATGAGGGAGGCGGTGCCGATGAGGAAGGTCACAAAGGTCACGGGCATGTGCCGGGCGAGGCCGCCCATCTTCCAGATGTCCTGCTCATGATGGCAGGCGTAGATGACGGCGCCCGAGCCCAGGAAGAGCATGGCCTTGAAGAAGGCGTGGGTGTAGAGGTGGAACATGGCCGGATGGCCTGGGGCGGCGGTGTCATGATGTCCGCCGGCCTGCAGGGCGACGAGGCCGACCGCCATGACCATGTAGCCGAGCTGGGAGAGGGTTGAGTAGGCCAGCACGCGCTTGATGTCGTTCTGCTGGGTGGCGATGAGGGCCGCCATGAGGGCGGTGCCGCCGCCGATCCAGGCAATGGTCATCGAGGCATCCGGCGAGGCCTCGATGACAAAGGCGCAGCGGACGAGCATGTAAACACCGGCGGCCACCATGGTGGCGGCGTGAATGAGGGCGGACACCGGGGTCGGGCCCTCCATGGCGTCAGGCAGCCAGACATGCAGCGGGAACTGGGCGCTTTTGCCGACCGCACCCATGAAGATGCCGAGGGCGGCGATCAGGAAGAACGTGGGATGGATCTTCACGGCGTCATGCACGGGGCCCATGGCGAAGCTTTCCTTGAGGCCGGCAAAGCTGACGTCGCCATGATTCGCCATGAACAGCATCAGGATGCCGATCATGAATCCGAAATCGCCGATGCGGTTGGTCAGGAAGGCCTTTTTCGAAGCCTCCGCAGCGCTGGCCTTTTCAAACCAGTGGCCGATGAGCAGGTAGGAGCTGAGGCCGACCAGCTCCCAGAAGATGAACATCATCACCAGGTTGCCGGCGAGCACGATGCCGGTCATGGAGAACATGAAGAGGGAGAGGGCGCCGAAGAAGCGCTCCCTGGACTCGTCCTCCTTCATGTAGCCGACGGAGAAGAGATGGACGAAGAAGCCGATGGAGGTGACGATGAACATCATGCCGCGGCTCTGCTGGTCGATGATGGCATCGATGGCGACCTTGAACTTGCCGACTTCCAGGAATGGCAGCAGCACCGGCGTGGCATCCTTGGTGCCGAGGAGCATCAGGCTGATGAGGAAGCAGACGGTGGCGGAGAGCAGGGAGATGATGACGCTGGCCCCTTTCAGGACGCGATGGGCTAGCAGGATGACCAGCGCCGACAACAGCGGCAGAAGCAGCAGCATCGTCGGCAGGCTGGCGGAGGTGGATTCCGGTTCGGGCATGGGGCGTTAAAAAGGAGGGCTTAGGCGAAAAGTCAGAAGAGGGAGGCAATGTCCCCTGTTCCAGGCCGCCCGAAGCATCTCCGGGACTGTGCGGCCTGTGAGGCGTTCGGACTGGGACATTCCTGGATCATTGGATTTGGGGTCATCGGGCCTTTCCAAGTCATCCCTGGAGCTTGGTCACGGCCTCGACCTCGACGCTTTGCTTCGTCCGGTACAGGGCGACGATGATGGCCAGGCCGACGGCCACTTCGGCGGCGGCCACCGTGATGGTAAAGAAGACCAGGGCCTGGGCGGTGTAGTCAGGCAGGCCTTGAGTGACGTTGAAGCGTGAGAAGGCCACCAGGGCGAGGTTGGCCGCACTGAGCATCATCTCCAGGCACATGTAAATGATGAGGATGTTGCGGCGGGCGATCACACCTGCCAGGCCCAGGCTGAACAGGATGCCGCTGACGATGAGGTAATGATTCAGGGTGATCATGACGGTGAGGAGCCCTCCTTGTCACGCTTGCTCAGGGCCACGACGCCCACGGTGCCCACCAGGAGCAGCAGGCCGACGACCTGGAGGTGGAAGGCATACTTGGAAAAGAGGGTGTCACCCATCAGCTTGGCGTCCGGCAGGCTGCCAGCCTTGAGGTCGTTGGAGATGGTGGGGAGATTCTTGCTGCCCAGCGCCTCCCAACGGGCGCCGGCTTCCTGCAGCTTGAGCGCCGCCGACCGCGTGGTGGCGGCACTTTCTGGCAGACGACCGGACACCGTGGCAATCTGCACCGCCAGGATGGCCGCGACGGCGACGCCTGCGGCAATGGCAGCCAGGTTGGTGCGTCCGTGATCCGCCTCCTCCTTGATGTCCATGAGCATGATGATGAACAGGAAGAGCACCATCACCGCCCCGGCATAGACGAGCACCTGCAGGGTGCCTATGAAGAAGGCGTCGAGGCTGAGGAAGAGGGCGGCCAGTCCGACGAAGCTGACCGCGAGGGACAGGGCGCTGGTGACCGGGTTGCGGGCGATGACCACGTTCAGGCCGAAGCCGAGGGTGATCAGCGCGAAGAGGAAGAAGAGGAGGGGAGGCATCGAGGCTACTTGAGTTCGTTCCACTTGTTCACCAGGCCCACGCGCTTGCCGCCGATCTCATAGAGTCGCTGCTTGTCGTGGACCATCTCCTTGCGGCTGAGGCCGGTGATGGCGTAATCCTTGCGCAGGAAGATGGCCTGCTCGGGGCAGACCTCCTCGCACATGCCGCAGTAGATGCAGCGGATCATGTCGATCTCGAACTCCTTGGGACGCTTCTCGACCTTGGCCCAGGGATCGTCGCTGGGGATCTCGCCGGGGGTGATCTTGATGGCCTTGGGCGGGCAGATGAACTCGCAGAGCTGGCAGCTCACGCAGCGTTCGCGGTCCTGCTCGTCCGTGACCAGGGCCGGGGCGCCGCGGTAATAGTCAGGAAGGTGGGAATCCCATTTTTCCTCCGGGTATTCCATGGTGACCTTCGGTTTGCGGCCGATGATCTGGGAGAGGGTTTTGAAGGCATGGCCGAGGGTGATCTTCAGGCCCTTGAGCAGGGTGGAGATGAAGGCTTTCTCGTGCCAGGCGAGCTTCGGACGCTGAACAATGATGGTGGCCATCGTGGATCGGTCGAGAGGAGGGGGGTTACTTCACCGGAAACCAAATCATGAGGACGGCGGTGAGCAGCACGTTGGCCAGGGCGGCCTCGAACATGAACAACCAACCAAACTTCATCAGCTGGTCAAAGCGGAAACGGGGCAGGGACCAGCGGATCAGGATGAAGAAAAGGATGAAGCCCAGCACCTTGGCAAAGAAGGTGGCGATGTGCAGCAGACCCAGCCAGAGCGGGGTGGCTCCGGCCTTGAAGTCGAGGCCCAGCAGCGGGGCAAAGGGGATGCTCCAGCCGCCCAGGAACAGGGTCACCGCCAGGCCGGAGCCGATGATCATGGCGGCGTATTCACCCATGAAGAAGAGGGCGAACTTCATCGAGCTGTACTCGGTGTGGTAACCGCCGACGAGCTCGGTTTCGCATTCGGCAAGGTCGAAGGGCAGGCGGTTGGTTTCCGCGAACATGGCCACGGTGAAGATCAGGAAGCTGATGATCATCGGGATCCAAAGGACCCAGCGGCCCAGGGAGAGGCCATCCCCCCAGAGCGGCAGGATCAGCCAGCCATGGGCATCCTGGAACTGGGTGATCTTGGGCAGGTTCATCTCCCCGAAGACCATGAACACCGGGATGATGGACAGGCCGAGGGAGATTTCGTAACTGATCATCTGGGCCGAGGAACGGACGCCACCCAGGAAAGGGTACTTGGAGTTGGAGGCCCAGCCTGCAAGGACGATGCCATAAACGCCCAGGGAGGCGATGGCGAAGGTGTAGAGCGGACCCACGTTGAGGTCGGCGATGACCGCCTTCACGGGCTGGGCGAGGCCAAGGAGGCTGAGGTCGAGTTCCGAGCCAAAGGGCAGGACGGCGCAGGTCAGCAGGGCGGGCACCACGGTGAGGCAGGGGGCCAGCCAGAAGTAGAAGGTGTTCACCATTTTCGGGGTGAAATCCTCCTTGAGGATGAACTTCACACCGTCCGCCGCCGCCTGGAACAGGCCGCCGATGCCAAAGATCTGGATGTCCTTCTTGAAACCCAGGAGTGTGAGGGGGATGCCCACCCGGTTGGGGCCCACGCGGTCCTGGATGACAGCGGAAAACCGCCGCTCCAGATAGACGCATACAGTGACGAGCGGCAAGACCGCCGCGAAGGTGAACCCCACGATTTTCACAAGGGAAACGATGAGGAACGTCAGGTCGATGTTGGCGAAGATGGCTGCCATCAGGTGCGGGGGGCGGGGCATTATCAGGAGTGCTTCACAAGCGGCAACCCGAATTTGTGAAAAATTTCACAAGCTCCCTTTGGAACTGCGAGCCGAGGCCGTCATACTGGCTTTTGAAGCTCTTTTTCAAGGTTCGAAGAAGGCACGGCCTCGTATTTGCTTGGCAATCTCCCTGTGTTTTGCTTTGAGGATGTCATACATCATCATTCAGCATGAGCGCTCCCGCCGCTGGCTCCGAGAACAACCATGCACGTTTTTGCACGACGCGGTGGAGTCTTGTGGTTCGTGCGAACAGTCAGGATGGAGGGGCAGTCGCCGATGCCCTTGAAAACCTGTGCCGCATCTATTGGCAGCCGATTTTCGGGGAGATCCGACGACGGGGATGGTCGGAGGCAGATGCCCAGGACCTGGCCTAGGAGTTTTTTGTACGGTTGCTGCGGCGTGACGCCTTTGGAAAGGCGGATCGTGAGAAGGGCAGGCTGCGTGCCTATCTTCTGGGCGCCCTGGATTTTTATCTCATCGACGTGCTGAGGGGCAGGCAGGCCTTGAAGAGGGGGGCGGTGCCGTGATGCTGCCGCTGGTTCCAGGAGCGGGCGGGGCAGGGGGGCAGGACCCGCCTGACCGGGGCGCGACACCTGCCGAGGCCTTTGATCAAAGCTGGTCCCTGGTGCTGATGGACCGTGCGCTTGAAGCCTTGCGGGCCGAGTATGTCTCATCAGGCAGGGAGTCGATCTTCGCCATGGTGGAGCCATTTTTGACCCGGGAGGCGGAGGCTGATGAGTACGAGAGGATCAGCCAGACAGTGACATGACGGCGGTGGATCTGTGCTGGATTCGTCCGTCGGTTCTTCAGTTGAGCGGCACCACGGCGGCCGCCAGGGCAACCCAGATCTACACCGACGGCTGGCCGTCCGGCATCGCGGTGGACATGATTGGCGCGCTCTATGACAGGAGACTGGATGCCCAGAGTGCGCTGAGGCTGGGGCCTGTTGATTCTGTCAATGGCAATGGCAGGCTTGTGTTCAGCGGGGCCGGTCTGCAGCCGGATGTCACCGTAACCCGGTTCAACATCCAGCCCGCCACAACTGCCGGTGCGACGAGCGTCACCAAAATTCCGGCAACCAACAGCAGCTTCAGCCTCGCGATCACGCAGAGCTCGGGCTTGTTCTCCGGGACTTTCACCCCGAACTGGACTCAGGCGGTTTCAACAAAGCCGTCCTTCAAGGGGGTCCTGCTTCAGAAGGGCGCATCCGCCGGAGGCTATGGCTTCTTCCACTCCAACCGATCCAATGACACGGACCCGGAATCTGGCAGGGTTGTCCTGGATGCAGGAGAGCCATGATTGACCGCATGGCGGCTGAGCGCAGGGCTGGCCCGTGGCATGAATGCCATCACCAAGAGAAGAGGGGCATCAAAATCCTGCCCGGCGCGCAGGGGGTGATGCACATGACCGGTCACCTTGGGGGCTGGTGGAAAAAACTTTAAAATCCTATTGGACAGGAGTGATTTAGTTGCCATTTAATTCACATCATAGAAGTATGATATGCTGTGAGGCGCTACCCGCCAGCAGCCGCCATTGATCCCCTTCCGGGGAAGATGCCCCCCTTTTCATATCCCCGATCCCGGAATGGGAAGGGGAGTCCTTCAGGCCTGATGACCCCGCACCGGGGAGTTTGGAGCCAGCCACCCGTCGGCAAAGCGGCCCTATGGCCGTGGAGGCGGCGAATCTCCCAACACATCAGATCATGATTATTCAACGAACTCTCCTCCGTCTGCTTGGTGCTCTGGCGCTCGCAGGCGTTTCGGCTGCTTCCGGGGCCACCGTAACTCCGCCGGCCAACGGCGACATCTTCCTTGGCGTCAGGGCTTCCGGCGGCCAGGGCTCGGGCGTCTCCCTTCTCATCAATCTAGGGGATGATGCCAGCTTTAAAAATGCAACCGCAGGCGGAACGCTGTCGCTTGGCAGCCTGGGTGCAGAGCTTGTCGCCGCCTTTGGCTCGAACTGGGCCACGCGCAGCGATCTGGCCTGGGGAATTTTTGGTGCACGCAACCAGGCCAACCCGGTCGTTTATGGCTCACGCCCACAGTCTCCGGTCGGGTTTCCAGCCTCCGCCTATGCGGCCCAGGACCTGACTCAACGGACATCCACCAAGAACCAGATCATCAGTGTGGTGGACGCCTATTCACTGCTGGAGCCGTTTTCTGGAAACGCCCTGGCGGCGTTGCAGACCAATGCGCTCAACAGCGGCAGCTATAACTTCCAGGTGGGGGCTGGAGGAACCACGGATTTTGGCAGCCTGAGCCAGTGGACAACCATCGAAGGTGACTTCGGTGCCGGCCCCGGGGGGACGGTGCTCGACTTCTTCCAACATGGAGGCACCCCCACGGTTCCCGCCACCGAGCGGCTGGGGTCCTTTGAGATCACCAGCGCGGGAGCCCTGAGCTTCACCCGTTCGCTTCCTGCTGGAGTTGCTGGAATCAGGCTGGCCTCGGCTTCGTTTTCCGTGGATGAAGATGACGGAACAGTGACCCTGACCTTCCGTCGCACGGATGATGTCAGTGCAGCTGTTTCAGCCACCTTCAGCACGTCGGACGGCAGTGCCGCCGCCGGAACGGACTATACGGCGCAGTCGAATGTGCCGGTGAGCTTCGGCATCAACGAATTCGAGAAGTCCCTGACGGTGCCGATCCTGGACCGTGCAGGCATCTTGGCCTCGCGCAGCTTCACCGTGACGCTTTCCGATGCTTCATCCGGGGCACAGATTGTCTCACCTGCCTCGGCAACCATCACCATTCAGGACACGGACAGCGAGGTTCAGTTTGCGTCTGCGTCAGTGCAGGTGCGTGCGCTGGATGCCCTGAACCAGCCGGCAACGGTGGAGCTTGTGGTGAATCGCAGCGGCAGCCTAGCGGCTCCGGCCTCGGTGCAGGCAAGCCTGGGCGGTGGCAGCCTCGAAAGCGGGGTGGACTTCACCTTCAGCAGCCCTGTCACCCTGAACTTTGACGCGGGCGAAAGCTCCGAACTGATCAGCATTCCGCTGAACAACATTCCGGCTGGCGACCTTCCAGGCACGATCGTGCTGACTTTGGGCGGTGCGTCTGGCGTCAGCCTGGGAGCCAACAGCTCCGTCACAGTGAACGTGCTGCCGAACAGCGGCGAGATTGCCTTTGCCTCCGCAGCCCAGGAGGTCAGTGCGGTCACCGGCCTGGGCGACCCCAGCCTGATCACGGTGAACCTGACCCGCAGCGGCGGCACCGTCGGGCCGGCCTCCGTGCAGGTGGCCGTCACGGGTGGGTCACTCACCAGCGGCACGCATTTTGTGGCGCTTGCGGCTCCGACTACGGTGAGCTTTGCGGATGGTGCTGACAGCGCGAGCCTCAACATCCAGCTTAACAGCATTGGTTCGGCATTATTGAACAGCGGCGCCACCATTGTGCTCAGCCTTGGCAGCCCCACGAACTCGGCGACGATCGGCGCGCTATCCACCACCACGGTCACCGTGGTGGGTTCCGCAGGTTCGATCTCCCTGGGCGCGGCCAGCTTCAACGTCCGCGAGGAGGCCGGCACTTTTCTGATTCCGGTCGTGCGCACGGGAGGCAGCAGCGGCGAGGTGAGTGTGCGTATCAGCAGCGCCCCGGGTTCTGCCGTTTCACCGGCTGATTTCACCGCCTTGAACAATGTGCTGGTCAGCTTTGCCGACGGCCAGACGACCGCCACGGTGCCTGTGGTCATCGCCAACACGGTGCCCAACGAGCCCAACGAAACCTTCACGGTCACGCTGGGCGACGCTGCCGGAGGAGCCACGGTGGGGGCCACAAACACGGCGACCATAAGAATCCTGGACGCGGACACCGCAGTTCCGAGCCTCGCGCTCACAGCTCCGAAGAATGCTGTCAGGTTCGCCGCCCCCAATGCCACGGTCAACCTCGTGGGCGCCGCCAAGGACAACAAGCAGGTGGCTTCGATCCTTCTGGAGCTCAACGGTGCCGCGCCGGTGTCGGTGGCCTTTTCGACCGATGCGAAAGGCGTTGCCTCCTTCAATCATCCCGTGACCGCCCTGCGGGGCACGAACATTGCCGTTCTGCGCAGCCTGGATCATCGCGGCAACGTCTCGGCCCCTGTCGCGGTGACCTTCACCTACGATGATCCCTTCCCGGCCCTCGCCGGCAAATACGCGGGGCTTTCCCTGGCATCGGGTGCCACGGCTCCTTCGCACAGCAGCAGCGGCCTGGTGGGCATCCAGGTTCTGCCATCAGGCTCCTTCAGCGGCAAGCTGACCGTGGACGGGCTGGCGCTTTCCTTCAACGGCTTCATCGGCACCGGCGGCACCGCGCGCTTTGGCGCCACAGGGGCCTCCAGGGTGCGGGTCGAGAGGCCTAACAAGCCGGGCTTTGAAATCTCCTTCGTGCTCGACCTCGGGGCGGGTGCGGGTGTGAAGCGCATCAACGGCACGGTCACGGAATACCGCCGGAGCACCGTTGTCGGAACGTCCTCCTTCGTTGCTGAGCGGGCGGGTTTCAGCAAGAGCAGCTCTGTTCCTGGCCAGTATCTGGCAAACAAGGGCGCCTACACCCTGGTGCTTCCCGCGCAGCCGCAGTCGTCGGAATTCACGGCTCATGATTATCCCCAGGGGGATGGCGTCGGCAGCGCCACGGTGAAGGCCGACGGCACGGTGTCGTTTGCCGGAACGCTGGCCGACGGCACGAAGTTCACCGCTTCCAGCCTGCTCTGGGGCGACCTGCGCCTGCCGCTTTACACGGAGCTCTATGGCAAGGCCGGATCGTTGGGCGGAATCATTGCCTTCAACGACTCCCTGCCTGCCTCAGACTTCAAGGGGGAAGGCCTCTTCTGGTTCCGCCCCTTCCAGAACGTCCAGCATTATCCGTATGGCTGGCCGGAGGGCCTTGCGGCCGTGGTGCTTGGCGCAAAGTATGCCGTTGGCTCCACCAGTTCGCTGGGCGTGTTGCCTGCTGCGGATGCAAACCTTGGCAACGCCGTGCTGGAATTCACTGACGGCCTTCTGGCGGATGACGTGACAAAGGCGGTGAACCTGGACGCCAGGGACAAGGCGGTCAACGCGCCGGTGGCGGACAAGAGCTTCAGCCTCAGCGTCAGCCAGTCCACGGGCCTCTTCGGCGGCAAATTCACTCATAGCGACGGAACTCAGCCGGCCTTCAGCGGCGTGGTCTTTCAGAAAGGACCGCAGCGCGGCGGCTACGGCCACTTCCTCAGCACCACGCCGAAGGTGCGTGACGGCTCGGGTGAGGCGGGTGCCGTCACCCTCTCGCCTCGCTCATGACCCCCCCGGCCGATCCAATTCTTAAAACGACAACCTTTTGCCAGCATCAACGATCATGAAAACGCTCAAAACACTCGCGCTCAGCGCCCTGGTCTTCGCCGGAGCCATTCAGGCCTCCGCCCAGACCGTCATCCGCATCGTCGCCTCCAACGGCGACCGCACCGCCACCCAGACCGCCATCTCCAACCTCCTCGATTCCGGATGGAAGTTCCAGGGGATCAATGGCAGCACCACTTCCAGCGGCAGCCTCGCGACCGCCACCGGGGCCAACTTTGGAGCCTGGAACGGCGCGTACGGAGGTAATCCGGTGATCATCAAGGTCAGTTATTCCGGTGCCCTGGCAGGCATCGCCGCCGTGGCGGGAAACCTGGACCAGCGCTTTGTGGCGACGGACGGCACGGGCTCGGGGGCCGTGGCCAACCCGCTCACCAGCTCAACTCCTTCGGACTATGAGATCGCCAAGGCGGACTTTGGCTTCTCCACGAACTTCCAGTCCACCTCACCCTTCAACGGCACCTTCCAGGGGGTGACCTACAGTACGGTGGTCGAGGAGATTGTCGGGGTCTCTCCACTTGGCTTTTATGCCAGCCCGGGATTCCCAGGTTCACCGGTGAACCCGCATGGCGCCGGCTATGAGTTCGGCAGCTACAAGCCCAACATCACCACCCAGATCGCGCAGCTGCTTTACACGACGGGTTCGGTATCACTGGCCCAGCTGACCGGCGACTACACGGTCAACGGTGGCGATCCCACGGATCACCGCCTCTATCGTGTCTATGCCATTGGGCGTAACACGGACGCCGGCCAGCGTTTCGGCGCCTACACCGAAATCGGCCTGGGCACGACCACCAATGTCACGGTCTGGTTCCCCTCCGTTTCGGGCGCAACGACGACCAGCGGCATCACCTATGGGGGCACGGTCACCTCCCATCAGCTCTGGCCCGTCAGCCAGCAGCCGGGCACTTTTGCCGTGCCGCTGGGAAGCGGTGGTTACAACTCCGGCGCCAACCTGGCCGCAGCCCTCACCGTCACCCTCGGCTCCGCCGCCTACAAGGGCCAGTATGTGGATGAAAACAGCCAGACGCAGGAGCTCTATCCCAATGCCGTCGGCGGCTACTACATTGGCTATGTGACTCCGGGTGATGCGACCAACCGCGTGCTTGGCGGCAATGGTGTCGTGCCTTCCGCAAGCCGGGGCGTGGCCCTGCGCTACAATGGTGTGGAGCTGACGGACGAAAACGTCCGCAACGGCACCTACACCGCATGGCTCTACAACCGCATCCTCAAGCCGCAGACGGGCCTCACCGGCGCCAAGCTCACCTTTGCCAACGCCCTGCGGGACCGCATCCGTGATGTCGACGCTCCTTCCGGCGGCGGCCTCTTCAACAATGAAAGCTTCCTTGTGAAGCGCTTCACCGACGGCGGCCTCGTGGTGCCGAAATGACAATCCGGCCGCCTCCGCGCGGCCACCTCCCGACAGCGACCAACACACCCGTGCGGGTGCCATGCAAGCACCCGCACGGGCTCTCTCTCTCAGACGCCCAGCAAAAGTTCCAAACCATGACCGCACCTGCGGAGTGATGTTTGCCGTGAACAACCTTCCCCCATTCCTGAAACTGATCTCGCTCCTGCTCCGGCAGTTCCCGGCCCTCGCCGTGCTGCTTTCGATGAGCAGCGCGGCTCGGGTTCATTCGCAGGAAGATGCGGCACCGGGCATGTACATCACGGAGTACCGGGTGCTTGGTGCGACGCGCCTGGACAAGCGCAGCGTTGAAAAGGCCGTCTATCCCTTCCTCGGCCCGGAACGCAGGCCTGAGGATGTGGATGCGGCGCGTGCGGCCCTTGAAAAGGCGTACCGTGATGCAGGTTATGCCACGGTCAGCGTCACCATTCCCCAGCAGAGGGTGCGGAAGGGCGTGGTGCTTCTTCAGGTGAATGAAACCCTGGTCGGCCGCCTGCGTGTGCATGGCTCGCGTTATCATGACATTGAACGGCTGAAGCAGCGCGCACCGTCCATGGCCGAGGGTGCGCTGCTCAATTTCAAGGCGGTGAACCAGGACATAGCCGCGCTCAACCGTCAGTCGGGACTGCGTGTGACCCCGGCCCTGCGGGCGGGCGTCATTCCAGGCACGGTGGACATCGACCTCAATGTCCAGGACGAGCTGCCGCTGAAGGGCAGCCTGGAGATCAACAACCGGCACAGTGCAAACACGACGCCCTGGCGCTTCAGCGGCAGCCTCAGCTATTCCAACCTCTGGCAGGCTGGCCATTCCCTGGGGGCCAGTTTCCAGGTGGCGCCGGAGCGCCTGGATGATGCGCGTGTTTTTTCCGCCTTCTACCAGGCCGCCCTCGATGATGCCTGGACCCTCACGCTTCAGGGAACAAGGCAGGACAGCGATGTTTCCACCCTCGGCGGTTCGGCGGTGGTTGGTCGCGGAGAGGTGCTGGGCCTCCGCCTCAGAACCACCCTGCCTGACAAGGAGGGTTTTTACCATAGCCTCAGCATCGGTCTGGACCGGAAGAGCTTTGAACAGGACATCATCGTCGCCGGCCAGGTCATCGCCAGTCCGGTGACCTATTATCCAATCAGCATCGATTACGGTGCGACAGTCCTTGCGAAGCGCCACGGCACGGATGTGAACCTCGGGCTGGTTCTGCATGTTCCTCGCTTCGGCTCTGATAGCGGAGAACTCAGCAACAGTCGTTACAAAGCCAACGATGGCTTCATCTACCTGCGCGGTGATTTTTCGCACACTCATGATCTTCCGGGCGGCTTCGAGGCCTTTGTAAAACTGCAGGGACAGGCAAGCTCAGGTCCGCTCATCAACAATGAGCAGCTCTCGGGCGGCGGCCTGAGCACTGTGCGCGGCTATCTTGAATCGACGGCGCTCGGTGACAGCGGCGCCTTTGCCACCCTCGAGCTGCGCAGCCCGTCCCTGCTCAAGTCCGATGACGAAGGCCGCAGCGAATGGCGTTTCCATGCCTTTGCCGACGCCGGAACCCTGGTCCTCGACTCGACGCTGCCTGAGCAGGAGTCGGAGTTCAACCTTGCCAGCGTCGGTGTCGGCACGCGCTTCCGTGTCCTCGATCACTTCAGCGGCACCGTGGATGCCGGCCTGCCCCTGATTCAGCAGGGCCTCACGCGTGTGGGCGAACTGCTCATCAGCGTCCGCTTCATGGCTGAATTCTGAACCTTTCCATCCTTGCCCTCATGCCCCGCCTCATCATCGCCCTTGTTTTTTTCACCCTCTCCGCAGCCCAGGCCGAGTCCTGGTGGAATCCCAAGTGGAGCCTTCGCAAGAAGCTGACGATCGACACGACGGAGTCGGGTTCCAAGATCACCGACGCCATCGGCACGGCGACGGTGCTGGTCCGTCTTCATGACGGCAACTTCCAGTTCATGTCCGCGAGCGAGGATGGTGCAGACCTGCGCTTCATCGCTGCGGATGGCAGGACCGAGCTGAGCCACCACATTGAAAAGTTCGACAGCCTGCTCAATGAGGCCTTTGTCTGGGTCAAGGTTCCGGACGTGAAGCCGGGGGCGCAGACCAGCTTCTGGCTCTATTATGGCCATCTGGAGGGAACCACGAAGAAAGAGGATGCCCGTGGCACCTATGATGACGGGACGGCCCTGGTCCTGCATTTTTCGGAAGGCGACGGGCTGCCTGCGGACAGCTCGGGACATGGCGTCCGGGCGGACAAGGCGGGAATTCCGGTGGGTGGTGCGTTGATTGCAGGGGCGCTTCGTTTCACCGGCCAGTCGCCCGTCAGCTTTCCCTCCTCACCTGGACTTGAGATTCCGGCCGGAGGCAGCCTTGCTTTCAGCACCTGGTTCCAGCCTCTTGCCCTGCAGCCTGACGCCGTCATCCTGGCCTGGCGGAATGAAGGCTCCGCCTTGCTCATCGGTGAAAACAACGGAGCGCCTTATGTTGAGGTCGTGGAGGCAGGCAAGGTGCGGCGCAGCACAGCCAGTGAGGCGGTTGCCGTGAATGCATGGCATCATCTGGCAGTCGTGGCCGATGCAGGTAAGGTCACGCTTTATCTCGATGGCAAAAACCAGGCCACTCTCGATGCCACGCTGCCTGCTCTCAAGGGGGCTATTTTTCTGGGCAAGGATTCAGCCGGAGACAGGCCCGGGTTTTCCGGCGAACTGGATGAGCTGCGGCTCGACAAGGTGGCGCGTCCCGCAGGCTGGATCCATCTGGCAGCCATCAACCAGGGGACCGGTGGCGGAGCACAGAAGCTGCTTGTGGCCGGTGAGGACGAGGCCGACGAAGCGGGGCACAGCGAGCTGGCCGAGCACCTGTCGCTTTTTGTCAGCATTTCGAAGTCGCTGACCTTCGACGGCTGGGTGGTCATCGCCCTCTGCGCGATCCTTGCGCTGGTGGCTTGGTTCGTCACGATTTCGAAGCTGCTTTACCTGAACCGGATCAGCCGGGCGAGCCAGGTGTTCCTGGGCCTTTGGGCGAAGGTATCCACCGACATCACCGCCCTGGATCATGCCGATGAAAAGAGCATCCGCAGCCTTGGCGGCACGGTCAGCGGCGCCAGGGCGGGGGTGATCCGGCAGTCGCCGCTGTTTCACATCTACCATCTCGGTTCCCAGGAAATCCAGAAGCGCATCGATGCGTCGGCACCAGGAGCCTTCCGTGGATTGTCCGGCCGTTCCATCCAGGCCATCCGGGCGGCGCTCGACGCCGGTCAGGAGCTGGAGGTGGAGAAGCTGCACAGCAAGCTGGTGTTTCTCACCATCGGCATCGCCGGGGGCCCTTACCTCGGTCTGCTGGGCACGGTGATCGGGGTCATGATCACCTTTGCCGTCATCGCCCAGAGTGGCGAGGTGGACATCAATTCCATCGCCCCGGGGATCGCGGGCGCGCTGCTGGCCACCGTGGCGGGCCTGGCCGTGGCCATCCCTTCGCTGTTTGCCTACAGCTATCTCAGCACCCGCATCAGGCAGGCGGTGAGGTCGATGCACATCTTCATCGACGAGTTCATCACCCGCATCGCCGAAGCCTATCCGACCGCCAACGAATAACGTGTCATGAACGCCGACGACAAGAGCTACGACGACATCAATGTCACGCCGATGGTGGACCTCTACCTCGTGCTGCTGCTGATCTTCATCATCATGACCACTGCAGGCGTGCAGGGCATCAAGGTGAACCTGCCGAAAGGAAGCGCCGCCACTCCGCCCTTGAATGCTCCGAAGACGCAGGCAGTCACCGTCAACAACGAGGGCAAGATCTTCCTCAACACCATCCCGGTCAGCCTTCAGGAACTCGAGCAGAAGCTGGAGGTCCTGAAGGCCGCGAACGCCGAGCTGCCGGTCGTCGTCCGCGGTGACAGCAGCACGCAGTACCAGAGCATCATGGAGGTGCTGAACCTCATCGGGCGTCTTGGCATCAGCCAGGTCGGCCTTGCCACCCAGGCCCCCAAATAAACCCATGTCGCGCCATGAATGAAATCTATCTCGATGACGAAGAGGAGGAGCGTTCCTTCTTCCGGCGACACCGCCTGGGCATTGCCGTGACCCTTGTCCTGCTGGCACTGGCGGTGTTCTTTCTTCCCAGCCTCTTTTCCAAGGGCGCGCCGACGGCCAAACGTTCCGGCATGGATGTTGTGCGGGTGTCATTGCCGCCGCCACCGCCCCCTCCACCTCCTCCGCCACCGCCCAGGCAGGAACCTCCTCCGGAAACCAAGGTGGAGGAAAAAATGATCGAACAGGAGGCGGTTCAGGAAGATGAGCCAAAGCCGGAGGAAGCCCAGCCGGACGAACCTCCCGCAGCCCCTGACCTTTCCACGGGCATCGCTGGCAACGGCCCGCCCGATGGCTTTGGACTGGGCGGTCCTGGAGGTGGCGGGCGTGGTGGCAAGGGTCTCGGAGGCGGTGGCCGCCGCGGAGGTGGCAGCAAGTTCGGCTGGTATGCGGCCCAGGTGCAGGCTCGGATCGCCGATGCCCTGCGCAGCAACCGTCAGACAAGCCGGGCCAGCGTGCGGATCGACGTGCGCATCTGGCCGGATGACACGGGACGGATCACGCGCGCCCGCCTTGCCCGCAGCTCCGGAGACGCGGCCCTGGACAGGGTCATCGAGTCCGAGGTGCTGACCGGCCTCCGGCTTTCGGAGCCGCCGCCTGCCGACATGCCCAGGCCCATCGTCCTGCGCATCACCGCCAGCCGGCCTAACTAATTTGACGAAACGACTTCATGCGCCCCTACCACCATCTTTTATCCTACGCGCTGCTCCTTTCCTTTGCGCCCGCCGCCTTACAGGGGGCGGAGGAGGCCCCGGCGGTTTCAGCAGCCACGGCTTCTGCGCCGAGTAAGGCGGATGATGCGCCGCCGTCGATTGACGAACTGCTGCCCCTGCCGGTCGAGGAGCCCGCAGAGGGGGCGCAGGCGAATACGCAGCCGACCCTGGCACCCATGGCACAGCGGCGCGTCCAGTTGTCCGAGAACTTCGCGGTGAACCTGGTGAACCGTCTGGTTGAGCGCGGTGTCCTCACCCAGGCGGACGCGGCGGAGATGATCTCCCTGGCCAAGGAGGACGCCGATCTTGCCAGGCAGGAACGCGAGGAGCTGTTCTCGGCTGCCCAGGTGGCCGCCGAGGCGCCCCCGGCCACGGATGCGGATGTCCGCGTCACCTACATCCCGGAGACGGTGAAGGATGAGATGCGCAGCCAGATCAAGGATGAACTGCTGAAGGAGGCTGGCGGGAGCAAGCTGCTGGCGCCGCAGTATCAGCTTCCGGACTGGGTGGCCGCCTTTCATCCTCATGCCGACCTGAGGCTGCGCTATGAGTACATCGGCTTTGCGGAAGGCAATGATGCCGCAGGTTCCTTCCCCAACTTCAACGTCATCAACACAGGCCTGCCCTTCGACACCACCGGGGTGCTGTTTTATCCGAACTACAACACCACGGAAGACCGGCAGCGCGCCCGTTTCCGTCTTCGCTTCGGCGCTGAAATGGACCTGGCGGACAGCTTCACCATGGGCATCCGGCTCGGCACGGGGGATTCAAATTCACCTGTCTCGGGCAACCAGAGCTTCGGCGGCACGAACCTGGGGCAGGGAGGCACTTTCTCCCAGCAGGGAGGCCAGTTTGCCAAGTATGCCATCTGGCTGGACCGTGCCTTCCTGAAATGGGAGCCGGTGGACAGCCTGTCCCTGACGCTGGGCCGTTTTGACAACCCCTTCTTCTCCACCACGGCGATCTACTCCGAGGACCTCGGCTTTGACGGCCTGGTGCTGCAGGTGAGGCATGAGATCACCGATGGCGTCGAACCCTTCCTGACCGTGGGTTCATTTCCCGTCTTTAATTCGGACCTTCAACTCTCCACCAATCAGGTCGCCAAGTTTGAAAGCCGCGACAAGTGGCTCAATGCGGGCCAGGCGGGCGTGAACTGGAAGATCGGCAAGGACTGGAACCTCAAGATCGCGACTGCCTGGTACGATTTCCGCAACATCGAGGGCGAGCTGTCGACGCCTTTCGTTCCTCGCAATGCCGAGGATCCGGGGGACACAGACCATACCAGGCCGACCTTTGCCCAGAAGGGCAACACCTACATGGAGCTGCGCCGCATCCTTCCTGATGCGACCAACGGGTTCGGCTCCACGAACCAATTCCAATACTACGGGCTGGCCACGCCGTTCAGCGTCCAGTCCGTCACCGCCCGTCTGGATTACAATGGCTACGAGCCCCTGCAGGTCTCCCTACTGGCCGAATACCTGAAAAACCATGCGTTTGACGCCGGGAAGCTGAACGCGCTCGCCGTCAACAACCTGGGGGCGAACAACAAGTTTGAAGGTGGTGACACGGCCTACTACGCCAGCCTGAGGGTCGGCAGGCCGGCCTTGCTGAAGAAGGGCGACTGGTTCGCCTACCTGGGCTACCGGCATGTGGAGTCGGATGCGGTCGTCGACGGCTTCAACGACCAGGACTTCGGCGGTGGAGGCACCAACATGAAAGGCTACACCCTTGGGGCGGCGATTGCCGTGTCCCCCAGCGTCTCCCTTGCCCTCCGGTACATGAGTGCCGACCAGATCGCCGGGCCTCAGTACCGCTCCAACATTTTCCAGTTCGACATCAGCGCCAAGTTCTGACCATGAAGACACTCACCCTCGCCATGTCCCTGCTGCTGCCCTTGGTCCTACTGGCAGCGCCACCTCCTGACCCGAACCAGAGGCTTCGTGACACGCTGAAAAACACCATGCTGCAGCTGCGCGCCGCCGAGACGGAGCGTGCGGGCCTTCAGGCCGCCCATCTGGTCGACGAAGCAAAGATCAAGGAGCTCGGCGCAAAGGTTGAGGAACTGAACCAAAAGATCGTCAAGATGACCAAGGACGCGAACGAGGAGCAGGAGGCGGCCAGGAAGGAGATCGATCTGCTCAAGAACGCCAAGGAGGCTCAATCCGGCCAGATCGCCCGGCTCCAGGAGGCCCTGGAGAAGTGGAAGACGGGCTACAATGAAGTCGTGAAGGTCGCCAGGGAGCGCGAGACCCTGCGGGCAAAGGCCGTCAGCAAGGCCGTGCTTGCCGAGCGCAGGCTGGCTGAGCGCGAACGGCAGAACCTGGAGCTTTATGTGACCGGCCGTGAGATCCTGGATCGTCTGGCCGGATTCAGCCTGGGCACGGCGCTGACCGCTCGCGAGCCCTTTGTCGGCACGACCCGGGTGAAGCTGCAAAACCTTGTGCAGGACTACGGCGACAGGCTCCAGGACAACAAGTACAATCCCTTTGCTGAAAAGGCGGCGGAGGCGCAGAAGCCTGAAGTGACGAAGACAGCCGCGCCTGGTGACGCCTCGACAAAGGAGAGCCCCGGACGGCCATGAAGACTTCGGTTCCCTCCATCTTGAAATGGCTGCTGGTGATTCATGCCGCCAGCGCGGCGTTCCCGGTCAAGGCTGAGGAGACGCTCGGCAGGCTGGGTTCAGTCGAACTCACGGCCGATGATCTGCGTTCCTCCATCCAGAGCCTGAGCCCGACACAGGTGGACTCGCTGAAGGCGGACCCGTCTTTGCTGGAGCAGGTGGCGAGAACCTCGCTGGTCCAGAAGCTCATTTTGCATGAGGCCGCGGAAAAGAAATGGGACTCGCAGCCGCACATCGCCGCCAGGGTGGAGCGAGCCCGCCAGAGCGCCATCACTGAAAGCTATCTGGAGTCGGTCGCCGAACCTCCGGCCGGTTATCCGTCGGAGAACGAGGTGAAGGCCGCCTACTCGGAGGTGCGAGATTCACTGCGGGTGCCGCCGTCCTTCCGACTGGCTCAGATCTTCATCGCGGATGCTCCGGATGGTGAAAGGCGGCTCGCCCTTGTGAATGAGCTGCTGGCTGCGCCTGGCGCTGATTTTGGCAAGCTTGCCGCCGAGCATTCCCAGGAGCCGCTTAGCGCCTCCCGGGGAGGTGAGATCGGCTGGCTGACGGAGTCCGAGATCGAGCCATCCCTGCGCGAAGTTGTGGCGGGGCTGAAGCTGTTTGCCGTGTCCAGGCCGGCAAGGCTCAAGGACGGCTGGCATGTCCTGAAACTGCTGGATGCCCGGGCCTCCCACACGCCCACGCTGGAGCAGGCGAGGCCGCAGCTCATCAGGCGCCTTCGGCAGGAAAAGCTGCGGACGAATTCCCAGGCCTACCTGGCCGGTCTCCTGCGCCGTCACACGCTTCACATCAATGTCAGCGCCCTTGGTGCCGCCCTGTCGCGTGAAATCCAGGACTCACGACCATGAACATCCTCTCCCTGTTTCGTCAGCTTGCCCGCCGCCATCGCGGGCTTCATGCCGCTTTAATTTCACTTTTGGTTATTCTCAGCGGCACGCATCCGGCCATGGCGGCCGACCTCCTGCGCCGTGGCGGCCCTTCGGCGGGCACGCCGGGTCAGCCGGGCGTGACCGGGCTGGGCAACGCACCCGCGAACATGGTTTCCAACCGTGCCAACGCCCAGGGCTTGCTCATGCGCTCCCAGGCCGCCCTGAACGCCGCCCGGCTGCTTCAGGAGCAGGCGAGGGCTGTGGCGCAGGCCGGGGCCAGCAACCTGGGCGCTGATCCCAATCATCCCGGCCAGGTCTTGCCGGATGTTCCGAACGGCCTCGGCGTCGGCGGACTGGAGGTCGACCCGGCGGTGGCTGGCAATGCCGGCCTTTGGACGGGCGCCCGGCTTCCAACCCAGAGCACCAGCGGCGGCCAGACGAATGTGACCGTGGTGCAGACGGCGCAGCAGGCCCTGCTCAACTGGCGCACCTTCAACATCGGGCGCGACACCACGCTGACCTTTGACCAGAGCGCCGGCGGCGCCAGCCAGTCCCAGTGGATCGTCTTCAACAAGGTGAATGATCCCTCCGGACGGCCCTCCCAGATCCTCGGCGGCATTCGCGCCTCCGGCCAGGTTTATGTGATCAATCAGAACGGCATCATCTTCGGCGGTTCCAGCCAGGTGAACACGCACACCCTGGTGGCCTCGGCCCTGCCCATCAATGACAACCTCATCAATCGCGGCCTGCTGAACAACCCCGACGCCCAGTTCCTCTTCTCCGCGCTCGCCCTGAACGCTGGCGCCAAGGGGCCGACTCCGGGTTTCACACCGCCGACCCCCGCGAACGGCAAGACTGGCGATGTCGTTGTTCGCGCAGGTGCCAGGATCGAGGCGCCGACGACGGCATCCAATGTCGGCGGGCGTGTGGCGTTGATCGGGGCCAACGTGGTCAACCAGGGCACCATCTCCACTCCTGACGGCCAGACGATCCTCGCCGCAGGGCTGCAAGTCGGCTTTGTGGCGCACAGCAGCAGCGATCCCGGCCTGCGTGGCCTGGACACGTTTGTCGGAGCTGTGGTCGATCCGCTGGCTGCCGTGCCTGATTATGCAGGAACCGCCCGAAATGAAGGCCTTGTCGAGGCCCCACGCGCCAGCGTCACGATGGCCGGCAAGACGGTCGAGCAGAATGGCGTCATCAACAGCAGCACCTCCGTGGTTCTGAATGGTCGCATCGACCTCCAGGCCAGCTATGGAGCTGTGACGAACACGGGCTATGACCCCGTCCTGCTGCCGAACATCCCCCCCTTTCTTTTCACAAGGACGGGGACTGTGAGCCTGGGGCAGGGCAGCCTGACTCAGATCCTTCCTGAACTAACCAGCAATGAAACCACGATCGGGACCGAGCTGGCGCTTCGCTCCCAGGTCAACCTGCAGGGCAGGGCGGTGCATCTGGGCAGGGATTCGGTGCTGCTTGCGCCCAATGGTCTTGTTCATGCCGACGCCGGCGTCTGGGACCTCGTCAACGGGGTGAGCCCGCAGAGTTTCTTCGTGCATTCAGGCGGCCAGATCTACGTGGACCGGGGCGCGGTGCTCAACGTGGCCGGAACGACGGATGTCGATGTGCCTGTCAGCAAGTTCCTGCTGCAGGTCGAGCTGCGTGCGGCCGAACTGGCGGGTTCCCCACTGCTCCGTGACGGCCCCTTGCGCGGCCAGACGATCACGGTGGACATCCGCAACACGGGCACCTACAACGGGCGCAGCTGGGTGGGGACGCCGCTGGCCGACATCACAGGCTACGTCAACAACATCCAGCGTTCGGTGGGCGAGCTGACTGTTGCCGGCGGCACGGTGGACTTGAACGCAGGCGGATCGGTCGTGGTGCGTGAGACCGCTGAAATCAACACCTCGGGCGGCTGGGTCAACTACACCGGGGCGATGCTGGAAACCACTCGGCTTCTGGCGGGCGGCCGCATCTATGACATCTCTCAGGCAACACCGGACATCGCTTACACGGGCATCCTGCCTCAAGGTGCAATTCGTGCAGACTTGAAGTGGGCGGTTGTCGACCAGTTCAACAACCCTGTCAGGCCTGGTGCCGCCTATTTCGATCCTGGATACCTTCATGGCGCTCATGGCGGGGTGCTGAAAATTACCGCGCCGTCGGTGGCGCTGGATGGCAGCTTCATCGGCCGCACGACACCGGGCCCCAATCAACGTGTTGTCGGACCCAGGCCGGGTGAATTCGTCCTGAAGCTGCAGGCCCAGGAGATGCTCGCCCCTCTCTATCCGGTCTTCTCACCAACCCCGCCGACCGTTGTTTTTCAAAACGGGGCCGCCCAGCCTCCTGCCGCGGATTTCAGTGTCGATGCCAATGGCAATCCGTCTTCTCTGGCCGCAGAACGGCTAGCCCATGTCTATCTCTCGCCCGAGCTGCTGACACGCGACGGTTTTGGCCGTTTTGCGGTGGAAAACGTGGATGGTGACATCGTGGTGCCGGTGGGCGTGACACTGCGTGCGGCGCCCCGCAACTCCATCACCCTTGCGGGTGCCAACCTCAACATCCAGGGAAGCCTCATCGCCCCCAACGGCCAGATCAACCTCACGGCTTGCAATATCTCGCCGTCCGTGGCTGCGGCAATTCAACGCAGCCCGTTCCCGGTTGAGCCGCCGCCGAATGCAGGCCGGGGCATCCTCACGGTCGGCAGCGGCGCCACGCTGAGCGTTGCCGGTTCGCAGATCGACGACCGTCCTGGAACACCGGGACGGCTTGCCTCTCCGACGGCCATTCATGGCGGCACGCTTACCCTTCAGGCCTACACCGCCAACCTGGCCGCCGGCAGCACCTTGAATGTTTCCGGGGGCTTCCAGGTTTCGGCCCAGGGCGGTGTGGTCTACGGCAACGGCGGATCCCTGAATATTTTTGCAGGGCAGGACGCCACGCTTGGCTATGTGACCGGCGGCAGGCTGACTCTTGGCTCCACGCTGCTGGGGCATGCCGGTGTGCATGGTGGCAGGATTCACCTCAAGGCTCCCCAGATCCAGGTCGGAGGCGTGGCCCAGCATGCAGACACACTGCTTCTCAGTCCTGAATTCTTCACCCAGGGGGGCTTTTCGGACCATCACCTGACAGGCATTGGCATTGAAACAGGAACGGCTGGACAATTCCTGCCAGCCGTTGTCGTGGCCCCCGGGGTCCGCCTTGCTCCCGTGGCGGACAACTTTACGGTGATTCTGAACCCGAAGGGAGGCACGCTTGCCACCCAGGTTGTGAGAAACCCCGCCGGGCTGCGCGACCTGATGCACCTCACCCTTGATGCGCCTGGCGTGAAGGGCATCGACGGGCTGGAAATTCGCGGTGACATCGTGCTTGGCGCAGCCTCCGAGATTGTGACGGATCCGCGTGCCCTCGTGGAGGTGCATGGCGGCACGGTGACCGTTCTGGGAAGCATCCAGGCCAGCGGCGGCTTCATCGACATCGCGGGCGCGAGTGATTCCTTTCCCTTGTTGTTAGGCGACCAGACACAGGCGCTGACCACGGTGTATCTCGGTTCACAAAGCGTGGTTTCAACGGCGGGAGGCCGAGTCCTGGTTCCTGACACCACCACGCTCAATCGTCGTCTGGGTGAAGTGCTCGCCGGGGGCGACATCCATGTGTCCGGCAACATCGCCGCAGCCGCCGGTGCGCTGCTGGATGTTTCGGGTGCCTCGGGAATCCTTGACCTTCATCCCGCGCAGGTGAGCCCGTCCAACAGCTACCTCTCAAGGCCTGGAGCAGGTTCGCTTTCGGTTCCCTACAGCCTGCAAAGCGTCGCCACACGCGTGGAAAGCAACGCGGGAAGCATTCATCTCGATGGCGGCCAGCTGCTGGCCAGTGACGCCACCCTGCGTGGTTTTGCCGGTGGTGCCAGCGCCGAGGGGGGCGAGCTGCATGTGTCCTCCGGCCGCTTTTATCTGCCGGACGTCATCCCACCGGTGCTCGACACCAACCTGCAGGTTCAGCAGTCCGGCGCCACCCTTCTTTCCCTGCTTCCAGATGATGCCACGGCGGTGGGCCATGCCCTTGCCACCGCTGGTGGCGGGGCGCGCATCAGCCGCGGGTATTTCTCGGTCGATTCCTTCAGCCAGGGCGGCTTCGACTCCCTTGAGCTCGGTGGTGCGCTCGAGTTCAGCGGTGCGGTGACGGTCCAGGCGCGGGGCTTTGTGCACCTCGCGGACAGCGGCGTGCTTTCCGCGGGCGACTCGGTCACCATCAGCGGTTCATCGGTCTCGCTCGGCGCGGACTTCACCCCCCCTGTGCGTCCGGAGGACAGGCTCGCCCAGCTTCCGTTCACCAACATTGCTCCAACATACGGAAGCGGCAGGCTGACGGTGAACGCGAAGCATCTTGAGATCGGCACCACCAGCCTGCAAAACATCGGTGAGGCCACGCTGGCGGCGGATGGGGGTGACCTGGTGGGCAACGGCATCTTCAACATGGCCGGCAGCCTGACCCTGAGGGCAGGGCAGGTGCATCCGACGACGGCCGGTGAATTTCTGGTGGTGGCCTATGATTCCGTGGTCGGCGGAGCCACCCGGCAGGGCGGCATCACCATCAAGGCCTCAGGTTCGCGCCAGCTGCCGCTGGTCGCCGGGGGCACGCTGAGCCTTTACGCCTCACACATCGACCAGCTGGGCGTGCTTCGCTCCCCCTTTGGCACGCTCAACCTGGGCTGGGATGGCACGGGCACGGCACCGGTGAATCTTCTCACGGGTCCAACGCTCACCATGCCGGTCACCCAGCAGCTCACGCTTGGAAACGGCAGCATCACCTCCGTGTCGGGCGTCGACTCCACGACGGGCAAGGGGCTGGTGGTCCCTTACGGAGTGAGTCTGGACGGCACGACGTGGATTGATCCGCGTGGTGTTGACATCACCGCTCTTGGCCCGCCGGAGAAGATCATCAACATGGCCGCCTCCAGCATCAGCATGGCCGCAACGGCGAACATTGACCTGCGGGGAGGTGGCGACCTGTTTGCCTATCGCTGGGTGCAGGGCAACGGAGGCCCCTCCGACGTTCTGGCGGACCATGCAAGTTTTGCGGTGCTTCCCGGCTATCAGGCCGGTCATGCACCTTATGCGCCCTTCAACTCCCTTAGCAGCAGCACCAACCTGATCCAGGGGGCCGGGGAAGGCTATGTGAACAGCTCGTTGCAGGTGGGCGACCGCATTTATCTTGCGGGCAGCGACAGCCTGGATGCCGGTTTCTACACCCTTCTGCCCGCCCGTTATGCCCTGCTGCCCGGGGCGGTGCTGGTGACACCCAAGCCTGGCCTGCCGGTGGGAAGCTCCGAAGCTCCGGATGGCGCCAGCATTGTCTCGGGTTATCGGTTTAACGAATTGAACAGTACGCGTCAGGTGCCGACCCTCTCCAGTCTCTTTGAGGTGGCTTCAGGAGCTGTGTTGAACAAGCGGGCGGAGTATCAGCCGCTGTATGCCAGCCGTTTTCTTTCCCTGGCGGCGGAAAGGCTGAACCTCGCGGTGCCGAGACTTCCCTCAGACTCCGGTTACCTGCTTCTGCAGGCGACGCAGTCCATGAACCTTCTCGGCCAGGTGTCCTCGGCCGCCCTGCCGAATGCCGACGCCTCGACGGGTGGCCGCGGCGCCATCATCGACATCAACGCCCCTGGCAACGTGGTCATCACCGCATTGCCTGCCGCGCCGGTCGCAGGCTCGATTTCATTGAACGCGGAGACCCTGAGTTCTTGGAACGCCGAAAGCCTGGTCATCGGTGGCAGACGCGTGAGGGATTCGACAGGTGTGACGCTTGTCGTCTCCAGTTCCAGCATCACCTTGAACAACGCCGGAAACGCCCTTCGCGCTCCTGATCTCACCCTGGCGGCGACGAATGGCATCACCCTCAGGGCGGGTGCCGTGCTGGAGTCTTCGGGCAGCTTGAACGGCGGGGCTGACAGCCTGCGGGTCGTGGGCAATGGCTCGCTGGTGAGGGTTTCCCAGGATCGTTCCGTCAAGGTCAGCCGCAGTGATGTCAGCAGTGCTTCAGGGCCTTCACTGACCATTGGTGCCGGGGCCAGGATCGCAGGTGCCGGCATCATTCTCGACACCACGAGCACGGTCGCCACGCTGGATGCCAGCGCCGAGCTCTCGGCCGAGTCCTATGAGATCAACAGTGGACGGATCAGCCTTCAGCTTGGCGGTGGTGCGTTGCAGGCAAACCCAGGCCTGGTGCTCAGCAGTGCGTTTCTTTCCGGCCTTGGCGGTGCCAAGTCGCTGTCATTGCGCAGCTATTCGTCGCTTGATGTTTACGGCAGCGGCACGGTGGGTGGGTCAGGACTGGAACTGCTGAACATCAGCGCAGGTGAAATCTGCGGCTTCAACCAGGGCTCTGCCACAACGACCTTTGCGGCGAAGCGCATCCAGCTGAACAACAGCACAGGTGGCACGATTGTTTCCACATCGCCCTTGTCAGGCAATGGCACGCTGGCTTTTCAGGCCGACAGCCTGGTGCTCGGCACCGGGCTGCTCAGGGTGAACCAGTTCAGCCTGGTTCGTCTTGACGGTCTCGGCGGCATCCAGGTGGATGGAGCCGGTGGTTTCAGCGCCCAGGGTGCCGTGACGGCCAATGCCTCCCAGGTTGTCGGCACGCTGGCGGCCCGGCATGGCATCAGTGCCGATGGAGCGCTTGTCCTGCAAATGCCTGTCCTGGAGATTGGCGACCGTGTCAGCGGAGGCCTGGGTGCCAGCCTGACCCTGCAGGGCGCCAGTGTCACCAGTTCAACCCGCATCCAGCTTCCTGGAGGTTCACTGAACGTGCGTGCGACCAACGGCAGCGTCAGCATCAGCAACCTGGTTGACGTTGGCGGCGTCGGCCGGGTGTTCAACGAGGTGACGCAATACACGAATGCAGGCGATGTCACGCTGGGTTCGGCCACGGGCAATGTGACGATCGGCGCCGGCACAAGTGTCAACCTGTCCGCCAGCGCAGGAGGCGGGAACGCGGGCCAGTTGATCGTCTCCGCCCCCGCCGGAGCCTTCAATCTTCTGGGTGCGGTGCAGGCCCGGGGAGGTGCTGGTGGCTTGAACGGCCGATTTGAGCTGGATGCGGGAACGCTTGCCTCCTACGCCACGCTGCGTGGCGCGCTCGCCTCCGCCTTTTTCAATGAAGCCCAGTTCATCCGTGTCCGGTCGGGCAACGTGCTGGTCGATGGCACCACCAGCGCGCGTCAGTTCAGGCTTTCCGCCGACCAGGGCGGGGTCACGGTCACGGGGACGGTCAACGCCTCCGGTGTCACGGGCGGCAGCATCGCCCTGGTCTCACGCGGGGATTTGACGATCGCCGCAGGTGCACGCCTGAGCGTGGCAGGCCAGACCTTTGATTCCGCAGGCAAAGGCGGATCCATCACGCTTGAGTCAGGCGCTCAGCGCAATGGTGTCGTCGGCACAGGCTCTGTCAGCATCCAGACGGGATCCACGCTTGATTTTTCCGTGGCTTCCAAGGTGGCGGGCGGCGAGCTGACACCGGGCTCCAGCGCCTATCAGGGGCAGTACAGCGGCAGGCTGCACATCCGAGCTCCGCAGAACGCAAGCTTCACGGATGTCCTTGTCAATCCCATCAACGGCACCCTCGTCGACGCCTCCAGCATCCTGGTGGAGGGATATCGCATCTATGACCTGACCTCGTCAGGCGGCGCCATCACCAGCGCGGTTCAGTCCAGCATCCACGGCCATGCCGAGGCTTTCCTGGGCGCCGCGGGTGCGAATTCAGCCCATGCCGCGGCCGTCACAGCCCGGCTGCTGGCGAACAACGCGGGGCTGTCCTCCCTCTTTGTCCTGGCGCCAGGGGCGGAGGTCATCAACCGCAGCGGGGCGCTGACACTCGGTTCCGCCGCCTCGGACACGACGGCCGACTGGAATCTCAGCACTTTTCGTTATGGGGCGAAAAGCGCGCCGGGTGTCCTCACCCTGCGGGCCGCCGGCAACCTGAACTTCCATAATGCCCTGAGCGACGGCTTCACGCCGACCCTCGCCAGCAGCGACGCCTCCTGGCTCTGGCTTGCCCGGCTGAGCACGCAGAACGCGCTGCTGCCCGCCAACGCCCAGTCCTGGAGCTACCGCTTCACCGCAGGCGCCGACTTTGCCGCAGCCGACTTCCGCCAGACGCTGGCCCCGTCCGCCCTTGCCGCCGGAGCCGGCTCCGTCTTGTTAGGCAAGGATGCGGGCGCTGGCATCGCCTCGGGAGGCAGTGGCGCGCTGACCAGTTCGGTGATCGGCGGCTTCTCCAGCGGCGGCGGGCGCGGTCTGTTCCAGGTGATACGCACCGGCAGTGGTGACATCGACATCCAGGCGGGCCGAGGCGTGCAGTTCCTGAATCCATTCGCAAGCATCTACAGCGCCGGGACGCGTGTCCAGGATGTCACCCTGGGTGGCACCTTTGACCCGCCTTCGCTCAGCCAGGCTGGCGGCACAGGGCCATTGGGGGCGATCCAGCAGAATTACCCGGCCCTGTTCAGCCTGGCCGGGGGCGATGTGCGAATCCAGGCCCGGGAAAACATCGAGCGCCAGGGCAACGCGGTGAGCCGTGAGCTGGTGAACAACTGGTTGTACCGCCGTGGTGTCGTCAACCAGGCGGGCCAGTTTGACGTGACCGGTTTTGGCACGGCCGTCGGTTCCACGGCCTGGTGGGTGGACTTCAGCAACTTCTTCCAGGGCGTCGGCGCGCTCGGCGGCGGCCATGTGTCGCTTCTGGCAGGTGGCAACATCACGAATGTGGACGCCGTGGTGCCGACAAATGCAAGGGCGGGAAAGGGGTCGGCGGCCAGCCCGCTGGCGGCGGACCAGACGCTTCTTGAGCTTGGCGGCGGGGATGTCCGGGTGGTCGCGGGCGGCAGTCTGGACGCCGGTGTCTATTATGTGGAGCGCGGGCGCGGCACGCTCAGCGCCGGAGGTCAGATCACGACCAACTCGACCCGTTCGCCGGGCCTGATCAACCCTCTTGCCGGGACCAACGCCGTCGGTGACTCCAGCACCTGGCTGCCGACCGTGCTTTTTGTTGGGAAGGGCGGCTTTGATGTCTCGGCCCGCGGCGACGTCCTGCTTGGCCCGGTTGCCAACGCCTTTCTCATGCCGCAGGGGCTTGGCAACAGCTACTGGAACAAGACCTGGTTCAGCACCTATGCGCCGGACAGCGGCGTGAATGTCAGCTCGCTGGGGGGTTCGGTGACCCTGAGGACAGGGGCCATGGTCAACAATGTCTTCACGCCTCTGCTGCAGGCCTGGAGCGCCACCCAGCAGGTGCTGCGCGGCAATTCCTCCGCGAACTTCCAGCCCTGGCTGAGGCTGGTGGAGAATGATGCCGCCCCCTTCGGCACCACGGCGGGCCTCATGCCGCCCACGCTGCGTGTGACCTCCTTTGCCGGTGACATCAACCTCGCTGGAAACCTCAGTCTCGCGCCTGCGGCCCTGGGCTCGCTTGACCTGCTGGCGCATGGGGCGGTGAACGGCCTTCGCCCGGTCGGCCTTGTTTCACCCTCGCCCGGCAGCACCTTCACCGCCTGGGCCGCGGCCACCCTCAACCTTTCCGATGCGAGCCCGTCCTCCATTCCCGGAGTGCTGACGCCTTTCGCCTACAGGAGCATCAGCGCGACGATTGATCCGACAAACACGGTGGCGGACTTCCTGGAGCCTGTGGACAAGCTCTTCCGTGAATCGGGCGGCATGCTGGGCGATCAGGCCGTGCTGGAAACCAGGCAGGCCCGGCATGATCCCGGGCTGCTTCATCGTGACGACACGGCGCCCGCCCGCATCTACGCCCTCAATGGCGACATCAGCGGCCTGACATTTTTCTCTCCCAAGATCAGCCGCATTATCGCTTCACGCGACATCAGTGATGTCTCCATGTATCTCCAGCATTCGGGCGGGGCGAAGGATGTCAGCATCATCGCCGCAGGCAGGGACCTCCTGCCCTACAATGCCAATTCCTCGGCGCGTGTGGCCGCTGGGCGCAGCGGCAACCTTGCGGTGCAGTCCTATGAAAACCTCTCCGCCGCACCTCTTGCCGGCGATTTCCAGGTTTCCGGAAAAGGCGTGCTCCAGGTTCTTGCTGGCCGCAATCTGGACCTCGGCACTGGATCAAACCTGATCGATGGCACCGGTGCCGGCCTGACCAGCATCGGCAACGGACGCAATCCCTACCTGGCCTACGAAGGAGCGGACATCATCGCAGGTGCCGGACTGGGGCCGGTGACCGGTCTGGCTGGCAGCAGTCTCGGCTTTGGCAAGTTCATCCAAGATTTTGTGCTCGGGCCGAAAGGGGCCGGTTATCTGAAGGAGGTTTCACCCAACCCATCCTCGCCGATCACTCCGGCTTCGTTTGCCGCGCTTCCGGAGGACGAGCAGAGGCGGCTGGCCCTGGAGGTCTTCTACCTTGTGCTGCGTGATGCTGGCCGTGACCATAACAATCCCGACAGCGATGGCTTCGGCAATTATGACGCGGGCAAGGCGGCCATTGCGGCGCTCTTTCCTGGCAGCGCCTGGCAGGGCGGAATCAACACCCAGGCCCGTGACATCCGGACCCGCAACGGCGGTGACATCACGCTCTTCGCCCCGGGCGGCGGCCTCAGCCTGGCGAGCAGCATCCTGGGGTCGCCTCTGGCTCCTCCCGGCATCATCACGGACGCCGGTGGCAACATCAGCATCTTCACCCACACCAGCGTCAGCCTTGGCATTTCCCGAATCTTCACGCTGCGTGGCGGCAGCCAGGTCATCTGGTCGAGCACGGGCGACATCGCCGCAGGCTCCTCCTCCAAGACCGTACAGGCTGCTCCTCCGACACGTGTGATCATCGATCCTCAGAGCGCGGACGTGACCACGGACCTGGCCGGCCTTGCCACGGGCGGAGGCATCGGTGTTCTGGCTTCGGTCAAGGGCATCCCGCCTGGCAGCGTGGACCTCATCGCTCCCGAAGGCACGATTGATGCCGGTGATGCGGGCATCCGTGCCACTGGCAACCTGAACATCGCCGCCGCCCAGGTGCTGAACGCAGGCAACATCTCCGTGGGTGGCTCCACGACCGGGGCTCCCTCAACTGCTGTCAGCGCGCCCAGCCTCGGCGCCGTGACCGCCGCCAACAACAGCAGCGCCGCCACAAGCTCGGCCGCCTCGGCTCAAAACGTCGCACAGAATCGCGACACCGCCTCCACCGGCGACCTGCCTTCCATCATCACGGTCGAAGTTCTGGGATATGGAGGCGCTGAGGACGATGATGACGAGGACCGCCGCCGAGCCTCGAACGGGGCAGGGGCCGAGTGAGGTTTGCGAAACGGGATGCGAGAACTTCCCGGGTGCTGCGTTTCTGGCCTTGAATCCCTATTTGCAGAGTGGGGATGAAAGGTTAAGCATCAGCACCCACCACCATGACCCTCACCAAACGCGGAGAATATGCCCTGAGAACCATGATCCGGCTCGGCGTCGCCGAGTGGAACAAGGAGGGCGTGATCTCGGTCTCCAACATCGCCCACCAGGAGCACCTGCCCTTCAAGTTCCTGGAAGCCATCCTGATGGAGCTGCGCACCGCCGGGTATGTGGAAAGCGTCAGGGGCAAATACGGCGGCGCCAGGCTGGCCAAGCCCATGAATGAGATCACCATGGGCGAGATCGTCCGCCTCATCGACGGCAAGCTGGCGCCCATCGGCTGCGCCAGCGAGACGGAGTACGAAAAGTGCTCCTGTCCGGACGAGGAACATTGCGGCCTTCGCATGCTGATGATCGATGTCCGCAACGCCATCGCCAACATTCTTGACCGCTACACGCTGCATGACGTGGTCGAGGTCACGCTGCGCAAGCAGGAGCTCGAGCCGCCGAAGAAGAAGGTTGTCAAAAAGACGGCCCGTTCACGTCATGCGGATCCGGCGGACGGCTTCCTGGCGCTTTTGAAGACGGGCAAGCTCTGAGTCCCGGAGCCGGACTTTCACAAGCATAACACGCCTTGTGTTTAAAACCTATTTGACGAATAGGATATGTGGGTGCATTAAAGCATACTTATCAAATAGGATAATGCTGATCCCGTCAGGGAAGGCCTGTCCCCGCTGCCCCCCACCCGCCTAAGCGACCAGGACCCATGGAGCCGAAGGTTGATCCCGACCCTCCATGCTTCATTTGCTTCGTCGTCCTTTTGTACTGTCATTCGTAAGCGCCCTCCTGTCCGGTTTTGTCCATCCATCGTCCGCACAGACGCTCTACTGGGATGTGGATGGTCCGAATCCCGGGGCGGGTGGAGCCCAGCCCGGGGAGATCTGGAACCTGACTTCAAGCCTCTGGAACAACGTTGCCGGAGACGCCATGCCGGTGGCCTGGGACAACTCGGGCCTGGCGACGGCAGTCTTTGCCGCAGGAACGGATGCCACGGGAAGCTATGTCGTCACCCTGGGAGCCGGAGGCAGTGTGCTGCTTTCGGGGCTGACGTTGAATGCGGGCAGTCTGACACTGGCTCAACAGACACTCGCTGACAGTCTGGATTTCGGTGCTGTGGCAGCGGCCTTGAACGTGGCGGCTGGATCAAGCCTGACCCTCCAGGCTCCCTTGGCGGGTTCGGGCGGTCTCATCAAAAGCGGCGCGGGAACCGCCTTGCTGGCAGGATCCCAGGCGCCTGGCGGTGCTTACTCGGTGCAGGCCGGTGAGCTGAAGCTGGCGGATGGCCTGACGGTCAGTGCCGGCGCTCTGACCCTGGGGGGGGCGGCGGGGCAGGCAGCGGTGCTGACCCTGGGAAGCAGCACGGTCTTCAACCTGGGGGGTGGGCTGACCTTTGCCAATGCAGGCACACCCATGGCTGCCGTCGTGCAGGGCGGAGTGTTGAACCTGAACGGCAGCCGCACCTTCACAATTCAAAACATCGCCTCGGAAGCGGATCTCAGCATCACCTCCGTGATCGGCGACGGCAGCATTTCATCAGGCCTGATCAAGGCGGGCGCCGGGACCCTGGTGCTGTCCGGCGAAAACACTTACACGGGTACCACCACCGTCAATGCCGCGTCCGGAAGCCTTTCGATTCAGGGCAACCAGGCGGGCATCACGGCCAGCAGCGGCCTGGCCGTTGGCGCTGCTTCCAGCGTGGTGATCGGCTCCCCGGCGGACACGGCGGCGGTCAACCGGCTTGGGGATGAGGCTTCTGTCAGACTCACCGGCGGTGCTTCGGGCGGTGCCAGCCTGAGCTATGTTGGATCGAACTTTGCAGAGGCGGCGGTTCATCATGAAACGGCGGGTGCCCTGGTGTTTGCCGGCGATCACCGCAGTTCCCTGACGCTGACTCCTGGGGCGGGTGACGAGGTTTCGCTCAGCCTGGCGTCCCTGGCCCGGGAGGATCATGCAGTCGGGCTGGTAAGAGGTGCTGCGCTCGGCGCTGCCACAGGCACGGCGGATTCTTCACGCGTCACCTTCGTGGCGGAGCCGACACTGGTTTCCGGCATCCTTCCCTGGCTCATCGGGGATGCTTCCTCCACGGGCACTGGCACGGCCCTTGTCACCTACAGCACGGGGCAGGGGCTGCGTCTGCTCTCCGCCGGGGACTACAGCAGCAGCGTGGCTTCGGGCGGGCACTTTCTGAAAAGCACCGCCGGGGCTTTGTCGGTCAATGCCAGTTCCGTCGTTGCCTCCTGGACAGGAAGCAGCACGGGCACGACCACGCTGGGCTCCGGCGTGACCCTCGCGGTGCAGAGCGGTGCGATGCTTTTTTCCTCCACGGGCGGCATCACGGGCGGCACGCTTGACCTCGCCAGCAGTCAGGAGGGCATCATCCATCTGGCGGCCGGTGTCGCCGTCACGGCAACCCTTAACAGTGTCATCACCGGCACCCAGGGCCTGACCCTGAGCGGCTCCGGGGCTGGTAATAAAATCCTTGTTCTCGGAGGTGCGAACACCTTCACCGGCGATGTGAGGGTTTATGGAGGCATCCTGCAGCTCAACAACGCTGCCGCGATCAATGCAGGCGGTGTCAACTCAATGGCTCTGCAAAGCGGGGGAACCCTGCGGCTGAACGGGCAGAGCATCACGCTTCAGGAGCTCAACGGCGCGGGGGCGCTGGTGAACAACCATGCGACGGTGAACTCGACCCTGACCGTCAGTGCCGGCAGCTTTTCGGGCATGATCAACAATGGTGCGGCGGCATCGACCGGCCTGGTCAAGAAGGGTTCGGGCACGCTGACCCTTCAGGGAAACAACGCCTACAGCGGTGGCACCGTGATCGAAGGCGGCACGGTTCAGCTTGGCAACGGAGGCAATGGCGGACGCCTGAGCGGCACGACCTCGATTCAGCTCAGGGCCGGGACTCGGCTGCTGCTGACCAACACCAGTGGCAACAACGTCCTTTCCGACCGTGTCAACAACGCCGCCAGCCTCCTGCTGCAAGGCGCCACCCTGGAGTTTAACAACAGCGCCGCCGCCGGAACGGACTATGCGGAGACCGTGGGCGTGGTCACGCTTGGGGCAGGGGCCAGTCAGGTCACGGCCGACCAGGCGGCCGCAGGCAGGGTTTCTGAGCTGGTGCTTTCCGGGCTGGTGCGTCAGACGGGTGGAACCGTGAACTTCACCGGTGGCGGCAGCGGTCTTGGGACCAGCACACGCAACCGTCTCGACATCACCGGAGCGGCTGCCGGTTTTCTCGGCGGCTGGGCCACGGTGGGCAATGAGTTTGCGAAGCATGTGACGGACATCGACGCCGTTCTTGCCGGTGATCAGGGCAGCGTGGCGGCGTTTACGGCGGCGGACTATTCCACCGCTGTTCAGGCCGACTGGAATGCGGCCCTGCATGTGAAGCCCTCCGCCGACCAGACCTTGAACGCCGCGAGGGAGGTGGCCTCCGTGAACCTGACTGCGGGCATCGACATCAACCTCGGCGGCTCTCTGCTCACGGTGCAAAGCGGCGGTCTGATCAAGCAGGGCGGTGCCGTGGGCAACAACGGTGCGGCCAACCGCAGCCAGATCACCAATGGCACCCTGACCGCCGGAAGTTCTGCAGGCGCGGAGCTGCTTTTGCGCGTCACGGGAGCGAACCTCAACATCGCCGCCGTCATCGCCGACAATGGCGCGGGAAGTGTGCATGTGGTGAAGGGCGGAGCCGGTCTGCTGAATCTCTCCGGTGCGAACTCCTACAGCGGCACGACTTACGTCAATGCAGGAACCCTGGTCGCCAGCAGCGCCACGGCAACCGGTTCAGGCTCGGTGATCGTCGCTGGTTCGGCAAGACTGGGCGGCAGTGGCACGGCGGGTTCCACGGCCCCCGGCGCTTCATTCATGCTGGAGACGGGTGGCACGGTCTTTGCCGGTCAGTCGGGAGTCTTCGATGCCCAGGTGCTGACCTTGAAGGCGGAAACTTCCTTCACATTGCGCGGCACGCTGGAGCTTGACATCGTCGGCGGCACGGCCAGCGGCGGACTCAACGCGCAGACGGGCAGTCATGACCGGATCGTCTTCAGCAGCAGCGCAGGCGATGGACTTGGGGCGCCGCTGCTCAGCGATTCCATCCTGCGTCTGAACACGAATGTGGCGGTCTCGGCGGGAGGCTGGACGGAGGGTTCGTCCTTCAGGCTCTTTGACTGGTCCGGCCTGACAGGAACCTTTGCCAACCTGCCTGATGATGGGGTGCGGACCGGCAATCCCGCGAATCTTCCGGACCTTTCCAGCCTTGGCCTGGCCTGGGACTGGAGCCAGCTTTATTCGGGCGGTCTCATCGCCGTCACCTCCATCGTTCCCGAACCCGGGCGCGTGCTGCTTTTGGCCGCAGGGCTGCTTGGCACGCAGCTCCGGCGTCGCAGGCCTTCGACTGACTGAGAGCGCCGGTGTCCCGAGGATGGCGGGGCGACAGAAGCCGGCATCGCCTGTCGTTTCGTGGCCTGCATGTCATCCCAGCCTTTTCTCATGCTCCGCTTTTGTGGAGTTCTGCCGATCCTGCTCGCAACCGCCATGGAGACGCTGGCGGCGGAGTCGGACTTTGTGAAACTGCTTCAGGAAGTGCGGCCTGGAAGCACGGTGACCGTCCCGGACGGGATGCATGTCATGAAAGGAGTGCCGACCCTCAGGGGCGTGGTGGGCACGGCGGAAAATCCCGCCGTCCTGCGTGCGGCAAACCGGGGCAGGGCGGTGATCGCCGGAGACGCGGGAATGGTGCTCAAGGACTGCGCTCATGTGGTCATCGAGGGACTGGTGTTTGAAAATGACGCCGACCAGCAGTGCATCCGGATGGAAAACTGCCGTCATGTGCGTGTGACACGCAACACATTCCGGCCCAGGGAGCGCAGGAAGCCCAGGCACTGGGAGCACTGGGTGACCGTCGAGGGTGCCCGGAGCTCGCACAACCGGATCGATCATAACTTGTTCGGCCGGAAGGTGAACCGCGGCAGCCCGCTGTTCATCCGCGGCGATGACACCGCCCTGGTCTGCTCGCAGCATGACCGTGTCGACCACAACCATTTCCGAGACGTCGTCCATGCGGGGCGTGAGAACGGCCATGAGACCCTGCGCACCGGTGGCAATGACCTGGGGGCGTCCGGGCGAAGCTCCTTCACGATCATTGAATCCAACCTGTTCGAACGCTGCAGCGGGGAGGATGAGATCATGTCCCTGAAGTCCTCGGACAACATCGTGCGCAGCAACACGCTCATCAACTGCCGCGGCGCAATCTGCCTGCGCCTTGGCAGTCGAAGCCTGGTCTCCGGCAACGTCATCATCGCCACCGAGGACGGGCCGGGCTTCGGCGGCGTCAAACTCTTCGGCTTCGACCACCAGGTGACGGGTAACTTTTTCGCCGGCCTCACCGGCACGCGCCATGAGGCGCCCTTCTCGTTTTTTCCAGGCCTGCACGACACGGAGACGACCGATGCCATTGGTGACAGATATGACGACAACACCGCCTCGGCGGCGACCCGCTGCCGTGTTTCCCGCAACACCTGGCTGGACTGCTCGCCTTTGCAGATCGGCCTGGAGAAGCCGGACAAGGAATGGACGCATCTTCCTCGCGACTGCTCCTTTGAGGACAACCGCGTTCTGCGCACCCGGCCTTCTGCAAATTCCCTTGTGATCGCCGGGCTTGTGACAGCCCTGAAGGCAGCTGACAACCTGGCCAGCGACCCCGGTGACAGGCCCGGTGCCGCCTGGTCAGGCTGGTTTCGCTGGCAGCACGAACTGCCGGAGGATTTTGTCAGGCCGAAGCCGCTTGAGGCCTCGGAGGTGGGGCCTGACAGCCCTTGATAATACGGGCACGACAAGGGCGGCAAGGAACTGCCCGGGGTTTAAATCCTATTTATTTAAATCCTATTTGACAGATGTATTTTAAATACGAAGGATGAAGGCGTTCCCGTTATGAGCGCCGCAGCCACCCACCCTTTGCCTGAATCCCCCGAACCCTGGATCGAGATCGTCCGCCAGAAGCTGGCCTCGATGCGTTTTGGTTCCATCCAGCTCGTCGTCCACGAGGGGCGGGTGACCCAGGTTGAGAGCCTGGAGAAGACACGGATTCCTGCGGAACAGGGGAATGCCCGCTGAAACTGTTCAACCCAGATCCCGCCATGAACACCATCACATCGCCCTACCGCCAGCCTCCAGAAGGACTTTTCAGCTTCCGTCTTCGCAACTGGCTGCACCGCTGGCTGAACGGCGCCCGCTGAGCCGCCCTGTTGAAACTCATCCCCGATCCTCCCATGTCCTATTACACAAGCATCACCGACGCCATCGGCGCAACTCCCCTGGTTCGTCTGAACCGCATCTCAGCTGGCCTGCCGGCAACGATCGCCCTCAAGGGTGAGTTCAAGAACCCACTGGGCAGCGTCAAGGACCGCATTGGCCGGGCGATGATCGACGAGGCCGAGCGTCAGGGCATCCTGAAGCCGGGTGGACGCATCATCGAGCCGACCAGCGGCAACACGGGCATCGCCCTGGCCTTCGTCGCCGCCGCCCGTGGCTACAGGCTGACCCTGACGATGCCGGAAAGCATGAGCGTGGAGCGTCGCACCCTGCTGGCCCTGCTCGGTGCCGAGCTGGTGCTGACGCCCGCCAAGGACGGCATGAAGGGAGCCATCCGAAGGGCGGAGGAGCTGCTTGCGGAGTCCCCGGGTGCGTGGATGCCTCAGCAGTTTTCCAACCCCGCCAACCCCGAGGTGCATCGCCGCACCACGGCCGAGGAAATCTGGGCCGACACGGACGGTGCCATCGACGTCTTTGTGGCGGCGGTCGGCACGGGCGGCACGCTGACGGGGGTCAGCGAAGTCATCAAGTCGCGCCGCCCAGGGCTGAAGTCCATCGCGGTCGAGCCCAAGGATTCGCCGGTCATCACCCAGACTTTGCGCGGTGAGCCCCTGGTGCCGGGGCCTCACAAGATCCAGGGCACGGGCGCGGGCTTTGTGCCAAAGAACCTGAAGCTGGACATCATTGACGAGGTCATCCAGGTCTCCAATGAGGACGCCATTGCCGTGGCGCGCCGGCTTGCCGCCGAGGAGGGCCTGCTGGTCGGTATTTCGACAGGGGCCAATGTCTGGGCTGCGCTGCAGGTCGCCGCCCGTCCTGAAAACTCGGGCAAGCTCATCGTCACCGTCGGATGCAGCACGGGGGAGCGCTACCTCTCCACCGCCCTGGCCGAGGAGGCCCGCTCCAAGGTCTCCGCCTGAACCCGCATTCCAACCGCCCAACCTCTTTTATGACAGACACACCCACCAGCGCAAGGCGCATGCCTGAGCAGCTGCTCAGCCAGTTCACCCGGCCGGCGCCGCGCCTGCTGCTGGAAAGCATGCCCCACGACCTCGGGGTCTACATCCCCAAGGTGGTCAGCAGGCCGCTGAAACGCGGGCATGGCTTCAAGTTCGCCATCTTCGCGGGCATACATGGCGATGAGGAGGCGGGCATCCTGGCGGCGCATGAGATCATCCGCTGGGCTTCCGACAAGCCGGATGAGCTGGGCGATTATGAGCTGCACGTCTTTCCTGTCTGCAATCCAACCGGCCGCAACATGGGCACCCGCCAGAACCAGAACGGCCTGGACCTGAACCGCGAGTTCTGGAGCGGCTCGCTCGAGCCCGAGGTGCTGTATCTTGAGTCCGAGCTGCGTCGCGAAAGCTACGACGGCATCATCGCCCTGCATTCTGACACGGACAGCGAGGGCTGCTATGGCTTCGTGAGTGGTGCTCTTCTCAGCGAGCACCTGCTGAAGCCCGCGCTTGAGGCCGCGGCAGAGCATCTGCCCTCGAATCATGCCCCCCTCATTGATGGCTTTCTTGCCCGCGAGGGCATCATCCGGGAAGGTTATCTGGGCATCCTCAGCGCGCCTCCTGAACAGGCCGTGAAGCCTTTGGAGATCGTCTTTGAAACACCCGGCTTCGCCCCGCTTCACCAGCAGGTGAAAGCCACCGTCGCCGCCGTGAAGACCATCCTGGCGGAATATCGGCTGCTCCAGGCCTACGCGCCCAATATCTGACCGCACGCTTCATGGACGAACATTGGATTTATTACGCCCTGGCGGGCTTCGCCGCCCAGCTTGTCGACGGCGCCCTGGGCATGGCCTACGGCGTCACGGCCTCCAGCCTGCTCATCGGATTCGGCCTGCCTCCGGCGGTGGTCAGCAGCACGGTGCATGCGGCGGAGTGCTTCACCACCGGGGCCAGCGCGGTCTCGCATCACGCCTTCGGCAACATCAACAAGGGCCTTTTCTACCGCCTGCTCCTCCCCGGCGTGATCGGCGCCTTCCTGGGGGCCTACATCCTCACGCAGCTTCCGGGCGATGCCATCAAGCCCTGGATCGCGGCCTACCTGCTGCTGATGGGCCTGGTGCTCATCGTCAAGGCGCTGCGCTCCTTTCCACCGAAGTCCGTCACCACCCATGTCCGTCCGCTGGCTTTCTTTGGCGCGTTCATCGACGCCATCGGCGGCGGCGGCTGGGGGCCGATCGTCGGCTCGACGCTGCTCGCCCGCGGCAGTCCGCTCCGCGAGACCGTCGGCAGCGTCAACGCGGTGGAGTTCTTCGTGACGCTGTCCGCCTCGCTGGGTTTTTTGTTAGGCATCGGCATCGGCCACTGGGATGTCATCCTGAGCCTGGCCGCCGGCGGTGTCGTCGCGGCTCCGATCGGAGCCTGGATCTGCAGACATGTGCCGCACAGGCCCTTCCTGATCCTGGTCGGCCTGCTGGTCATCGGCCTGAGCCTGCGCACCCTGCTGAAGGTCTTTGCCTGATTCCGGAGGAGAGCCTCCGCCGACCATGATCCTGCTGCTCATCGTCACCACAGCAACCGTTCTCGGGGTGTCCTTCCTCTGCTCGCTGACGGAGGCCGTTCTGCTCAGCCTGAACCCCCTGGAGCTTCAGGTTCAGGAGAAGAGGGGCGTCGCCAAGGCGGGCCGCTGGCTGGCCATGAAGCAGCGCATCGAGCGGCCGATCTCCGCCATCCTGGTCTTCAACACCCTGGCCAACACAGGGCTGGCGACCCTCGCAGGGGCGATGTTCTCCGAGGTCTGCGGCGCGGACTGGCTCTGGGGTTTCTCGGCCTTCATGACCGTGGCCGTCCTGTTTGGCGGCGAGATGGCCCCGAAGATCCTGGGCGTGCATTGCGCCGGAAGCCTGGCCCCCCGGCTGATCGGTCCGCTGACCTGGATGCTGCGCCTCTGCCATCCGCTCGTAGGGCTGATGGAAAAGTTCTGCGAGCGCCTGAAGCGCCATTCCCAGGACGGCCGGACGCAGGGCGATCGCATCATGGACATCATCACGCTGGTCGAGAGCGCCCGTGCCGAACAACTTCTGCACAATCAGGAGGAGGTCATCATGATTCACGCCGCCACCCTCAGCGCCCGGCGGGTCAGGGCGGCCATGGTGCCTGCGGCGGCGGTGAAGCTGTTTGACCGCCGGCTTGACCTGGCCGGCAACGTGCGGGCTCAGGGAGAAAAGCTGCACCGCAGCTATCCCGTCAGTGCCACGGGCCGTTTCGAGGCCGTCACGGGGTATGTGCGGGTGCGCGAGTTGTTCGTGCAGAACCTGGTGGATCCGGAGGCTGCCCCCTGGCAGGCCTTGGAGCGGCCCGTCCTGCGCATCTCCGGCTCAGCTTCCCTGACCCAGCTTCTCGCCTTGTTTCTGGAGAAGCACGAAGTCGCCGCCCTGGTGGAGGACAAGGACGGCATCCTCATCGGCTGGATCACCTTGGACGACGTCATGAAAGTGCTCATGGGGGCGAGGGTTTGAGGGGGGCGCATGAGTTGTCTTGCCGCAGAACCCCGCCTCATGATCCGCGCGAGACCGAGTTTATTGATGCAATCGCTCCGCTGCGGCAGCCAGCGCCAGCTCGGACACAAGGAGCGGGCTGCAGGAAAGGATTCAGGATGGCAAGCCTGGCTTATCTGCGCCGGGACAGGTTCAGGCTTCCACAGCGGGCTGACAAAGGCTTGTTCGACCACTCGGATGGCAGTGTGGTCGTCAGGGTGGGGCCCTTTTCAAAGGTTCCGTGAGCGATCACATGGAGGCCTGCCCTGGCTCCTTCCTCCCCGGGCATTTCGGTCACGACCCACTCGATGTGTGCCAGCGACGACTTCGTGTTGGACCAGACGGAGGATGGCAGGCGGCTCAAATGGCTGCCCGTCTGCGACGAGTTCACGCGCGAGAGCGTGGACCTGGAGGTCGAGCGAAGAATGGAAGCCAAGGACGTGATGCGTGTGCTGGCAGCCGCCGTGGCGGAGCGCGGGGCGCCGGCGTATGTCCGCAGCGACAACGGGCCGGAGTTCATCGCCAAGGCCGTGCGCGAACGGATCGCGGAGCAAGGCTTCCAGACGCTCTACATTGAGCCGGGCAGCCCGTGGCAGAACGCCTACAGCGAGAGCTTTAACAGCCGCCTGCGAGACGAGCTGCTGAACCGGGAAATCTTCGCCACACTGGCCGAGGCAAACGTGCTGGGCAGGGACTATCGCCGCACCTACAATGAACAGCGGCTACATTCGTCGCTGGACTACCAACCCCCGGCGGAGTTCGTGCACTGCTGCCTTTCGGCTGACGGAGCGTAGCGCAGGCAGCCGAAAGGCAGCACAACTCCCCCAACCAAACCCAACAACCAAACCAAGCCGCGAGTCACCGCCAGACTCTCATGGGAACTTGCTCAAGCTCCGGGGACAGACCAGCCTGGTTGAAGAACCTCGCAACAGGGGCGAGTTCGCCGAGCTTCAGTGTGGAGTCCTGGCTCGAAAGGCCTGCCCTGGAGGCCGTCCCAAGAACAAGCAATGGCAATCCAGCCGAGGATCCCTGGCTCCAGATCAACTGGGAGGAAGGTTTGCCCGAACCCCGGCAGTTCCGGGATGACGAACTGCCCCTGAACAAGGACAAACGCTACGCGATGTCGGTCGATCCTAAATCTCTTCGGGATTCGTCCGGGAGGGTGCTGCCATTGAGAGCACTGCCCGCGCCTCCGAGTGGCTGTCCGGGCTGCTGCGGAAGCTGACTCCAAGATTGCTGGGATGGCCTACAGCAGCTCTCGGACGCCGGAAACTACCCCCTGAAAAGCCGCCGGACGAAGTGATCATCCTGTGGGAGTGGGCCAACGACCTGCGACCCATCGTTAGGCTTCGCCTGCCGCTGAAGTGGCTTCTGCTGAGTAAATGAGATTATAAACTCTTTTAATGCCTTTGATATCTAGGTAATGCTGCCTAGGATCGCTCCAGTCCTTTCGTCATATTTATGAATCTTCGCACCTTGGTTCCATCGCTAACTTTCCTTGCTTGCTGGCCTTTTTTTCAATGTTCCGCAGAGGCTCAAGTGACCTACATCAGTTCGCCAGCACTGCGAACCTACACCTCCTCTGGGAACGCTGTTTTCAAATTGCAGGTGGACAACACTTCTGGCTCAGGCACGACTATTACTGATGGCACCCTTTGGTTCAAGGTGGCAAGCGTGTCAGGTGGAACATTCTCTTCCAATGGCACAGTAGAAATAAGAGAGGGGTCAATAAACGGGAGTATTGTTCACAGCTTCACCTATTTCGCAGGTGTTTCTGAAACAAATTGGTCCAACTACACACTACCCTTTTCATCGGGAAGTCGGACATATTATGCTACTAGAAATGGAAGTCCTACCAGCCAGATAGCGTCGGGCGGAGTAACCGTTACCGCCTCGCCGCTCACCGCCACGCTGAGCAACATCACCACCAGCCCGGCCAGCGGTCCCGTGGGCACGGCCATGACCTGGAGCTACACGGTCAGCGCCAACCAAGGCGGCAACGTCCTGCTCGGAGCCCAGCTGCGCTCTTCCGGTGGCACGAACTACGACATCGGCACTGGCTATGCCAAAACCCTCTCCGCAGGCACCGGCAGCTACTCGATCAGCATCAGCGTTCCGTCCGGTGTGCCGGACGGCACCTACAGCCTGCGCGGTGCCGTGTGGCGGGACAACGACTCCGACGGGGTGATCAACGCCGGCGTCGATACCATCCTGTCGGGGCCGAGCGCCTACAACTCGTTCACCGTCACCTCGCCGCTCACCGTCACGCTGAGCAACATCACCACCAGCCCGGCCAGCGGCCTACCCGGCACGGCCATGACTTGGACTTACTCCGTCCAGTCCAACCAGAGCAAGACCGTTCTGCTTGGCGCGGCATTGCAGTCCTCCGGCGGCACCAACTACGACATTGGCACGGGCTACTCCCGCTCCCTCGCCTCCGGCAGCAATTCGCCCACCGTTAGTCTCACCGTGCCCGCTGGCATTCCCGCTGGCACCTACAGCTTGCGCGGGGCGGTTTGGAACGACAACAACAGCAGCGGTTCCATCGACGGTGGCGACACCCTGCTCAGCGGTGCCTTTAACTACGGCAGCTTCACGGTGACCAGTCCGCTCACCGTCACGCTGAGCAACATCACCACCAGCCCGGCCAGCGGTCCCGTGGGCACGGCCATGACCTGGAGCTACACGGTCAGCGCCAACCAAGGCGGCAACGTCCTGCTCGGAGCCCAGCTGCGCTCTTCCGGTGGCACGAACTACGACATCGGCACTGGCTATGCCAAAACCCTCTCCGCAGGCACCGGCAGCTACTCGATCAGCATCAGCGTTCCGTCCGGTGTGCCGGACGGCACCTACAGCCTGCGCGGTGCCGTGTGGCGGGACAACGACTCCGACGGGGTGATCAACGCCGGCGTCGATACCATCCTGTCGGGGCCGAGCGCCTACAACTCGTTCACCGTCACCTCGCCGCCTGTCATCACTGGTTTCTCTGGGATGATGCGCAGTGATGGACGCCTGGATTTCAAATACACCGCCACAAATGCCAACGGTATCGGCTATGTGGCAGTATACATCATGAACAGCGACCAGTCGGTCAACCCTGCCTTCACTATGGCATCCGAGGTGCAATACACCACAGGATTGTCCAGTGGCGCGGCTCAAACTTTGCAGCCCTGGTCTGCCTCGCAATTGAGCGGCTGGCTAACCTCTGGCACGTTATACCGGCTGAGGATGAAGGCCCAAAATGCCCTCGGTTCCGACTCTGGCTGGGTTTACTCAACCACATTCCTTTACACGGAACCCGCTTCCGCTCCTGTGGTTCAAACACCCATGGTGGCAGCACGCGCAGATGGCCGGCTGGATGTAACCACTCAGGCGACGGACAGTGATGGTCTTGGATATCTGGCCTTCTATTTGGTGGATGCATCAATGGCGGTGAATCCTGCCTTTTCTGCCGCTTCCAAGATCGAGGAGACCACAGGACTGACCAGCGGCCTGAGCCAGATTCGGCAGCCATGGACAGCCTCAAGCCTTGCGAGCTGGCTCACGCCTGGCAGCCAGTATCGAGTGCGCATCAAGTATCAGGATACCCGCGCCACCGATAGCGGCTGGGTTTACTCCGACCCGTTTACCTATGCAGGCACGACCAATGCAGCTCCCACGGTCGCCAGCGTCACTGCCACGGTGCTTTTGGATGGATCTTTGAAAGTCGGATTCACCGCCACGGACGACATGACCGCGAGCCTCGGTATTGAAGTTTACCTGTCCATGCCCGGCGGCGCGGGCGATCCGGGGAGCTACAACTTGAGTTCCAAAGTCGTGCTTGCCGCTGCCAGTGGCACAGAGAAATCTTACACCTATCTGCCAGCAGAGGTCACCCGTCTCTGCTCCCCAGGTCAGCCTCATGGCGTGCGAGTCCGTGCTTTTGATGGATCGGGTGCCATGGGCCAGGGCTTCTCCACAGTCTTTGCCGCACCGCAGTCTGCAACGACCACGAAAGATGTTTTCAGCTTCCCCTTCGGCAATCGACAGAACTACACCACGGTCCGCGACAACGACGGTTGGTATGCCAGCCAGACCTTCGGCACTTACAACGCCGGCTTTGGCGGTTATCACCTGGGGGAGGATTGGAATCTGGAGTCCGGCGGCAATACCGATCTGGGGCAGCCGGTGTTTGCGATTGGTGACGGCACGGTAGTCGTGGCGGCATCCTACACGGGATGGGGCAACATCGTTACCATCCGCCACACGCTGGCCGATGGACTGCAGGTGGAGAGCTTCTATGCGCACTTGGATCGCATGGATGTGGCACCAGGCCAGGTCGTCAGCCGAGGCCAGCAAATCGGCACCGTGGGCGATGGAGGCGGCACTCAAGAAGCCAGCCATCTGCATCTGGAGCTGCGTGAGAACACCGGCTCTGGCTGGCCCGCGATCGGCACTGGCTATTCAGCGACCGCACGCCCCGCGGGCTGGTTGGACCCCGGCACCTTCATCCGCGCTCGTCTGCCAGGCACCACCGGGGTTCAATACTCGCTCTACCGCGTCAGTGATACCTCGGGCCTGCCGCACAGTTCCAATCCTGGTCAAAGCCGCTCTCTGTTTACCCAGGGACAAGTCGTGCGGCTTACCTTCCTGGCCCGCAACACGGGCGCCTCCACGCCGACCTATGCGCTGTGCAATGTGCGCGATGGTCAAACCGAGACCACCGTGTACCGCAGCCCCAAGAATAACGAAGTTGGCTCGGATGCAGCCATCGGTGGCGGGGTAGCCGTCAGCGCTGCCACCCTCCTTGGCGCCGGGCAGAATATGTATTTCAGTTTCGATGTGGACACCAGTGCGTTGAGCGCAGGCGGCTACGATGTGTCGGGCCGCCTCTGGGGGGGGAAGTCCGGCCCCTCTCTTGACTCGACCTCGGAAGGCATCGGCGACTTTCTGGACGACTCGTGGTGGAAGAACGACCGGTTCATCATCACCACAGGCGCCGCTACCAGCGGAGACATTCAGGGCGTGGATGTCTCTCGCCACAATGGCACCATCAACTGGCCTCAGCTCGCGGCGGAAGGCGTCAGTTTTGCCTATATCCGCTCCAGCCTGGGCACCAACATCCCCGACACCCAATACGTCACCAATGCAGCCGGAGCCAAGGCCGCAGGCATCGTCCACGGGGCCTACCACTTCGCCTACCCAGCGATCAATGCAGCCCTCGCGGAAGCCAGCTACTTCGTCCGCACCGCCCGCAGCCAGATCGGCGCGGGCTTCCTTCCTCCTGCGCTGGATGTGGAGAACCAGAGTGATGTAGCCCTGACTTCCAGCCTCTCCTCCGCAGCGTTGACGGATTGGATCCTCGCCTTCTGCCGAGAAGTGCAGAGGCAGACCGGCGTGAAGCCCATCGTTTATATGAATCGCAACTTTGCTACCAATGAGGTGGACTCTCGGGTCTCGGAGTTTCCGCTTTGGGTCGCCGACTATGGACCGAATGATGGACGCTTCATGCTCAGCCGCAGTCCTGCTGCCGGGGTCTGGCCTAGCTGGAGCCTGTGGCAGTTCACCAGCCGCGCAACCCTGACCGGGAACGGCTCCACCTACATCGACCGCAATCACTTCCCCGGTGACCAGACAGCCTTCATGAGCTTCATCGGTAACAGCACCGTCGTGCCACCGCCCGGCCCCGTCTTGAAGACTCCCGGATCGGCCACGCTGCCCGGGGAAGCGCTGGCCACGCTGACCCCTCGCTTCACCTGGGGCGCGGCCAGCACCGCGACAGGCTACGAACTCACGGTTATCAACAGCCAGGCCAATCTGGAAGTCTACAAGAACGGTACGATTGGAAACACGACCACCTTTGACCTGCCTGCTGGCACTCTGGTCCAGGGACAGACTTATTTCTGGCAAATGCGTGCCCGCCGTGGCGGGCTGTGGAGTCTGTCTTCTGCACCGCTCTACTTCAGCACAGGTGGAAACGTATCCCCACCGGTAAAGACCATCTTGGTCAGCCCCACCGGAGCCACTTTGCCAGGAAGCACGGTCACCAGCCTGACACCCACGCTGACCTGGAAGGCACAGTCCACTGCCATGCAGCATCGTCTGCAGATATGGGAGACAGCCAGCGGTGAGAGTGTCTTCGATAACGAGCGCCTGGGCAACATCAGCAGCTTCCAAGTGCCGGCAGGCACTCTCGCCGAGGCCAAGGTGTATCTTTGGAAAGTAACCGCGTGGAATGCCGCAGGCTGGGGCCCCGCCTCTGCACCAAGTTACTTCACCACCCCGCCCGGCAGCATCAGCACCCCTGTCCCACCCGTGCTGCTCAGCCCAGGCAGCGTCCGCTCGCCGTATCCCGTCTTGACCAGCCTGACCCCCACCTTGACCTGGCAAGACTTGGGCTTCGCCGAGAGCTACGCCATCATCGTAAACGACTCCGACACTGGAGCGCGGGCCTACGAAGACAGCAATCTAGCCCCCACCACCAATCTAAGCTTGCCCGCAGGTCGGCTGTTGCCGGGCAAGACGTACCACTGGAGCTTGCGTTATCGTGTTGGCGGACTCTGGAGCACATGGGCCGCCGCCTTCCACTTCCAAACCAAGGCCGACCTTTCCGCCCCCGCCATCACCAGCTTGCCCATGACTCAGCTCATCGGCTCCACCGCCTCGCAGTCGCTCACCGTGCTGGGCACCAGCTTCCAAAAAGGGGCTACCGTGCTGCTTAGCAACAGCACGCTGAGCGACCAGCCGCTGGCACCGTCCAAAGTTGTCGTGCAGGACACCACCAGGCTGACTGCCAGCCTGAGCACTGGCACCAGCGCCGATGCCTGGATCATCAAAGTGCGCAACCCGGATGGCAAGGTCTCCAACCCCGCGACCTTCTCTGTCGAGGCTCCCACTGCGCCTCTTCTTGCCGCCCCCGACATCTATCCGCAGGGTGGCAAGCGCAGCTCGCCCGTGCTGGTGACCCTTTCGCATCCCGACTCGGGCGTCACGCTTCACTACACGACAGACGGCTCAGTCCCACAGCTCTCGTCCACACGATTCACCACCCCCATTCTGCTTGGCAATACCAATGTCACCCTGCGGGTTAGAGCCTTCAAAGACGGAGCACGCCCCTCGCAAGCCAGCCAAGTTTACACCTTTGACCTGCCCTCTCAGGCTCTCAACACCACCGTCATTGGCAAGAGCGCAGGCAGCGAGGGCTACTACTTCACCATCCCCATTGGCAGCACCACGAGTCATGTAAACATCGCTACCTCGGGCGGCACGGGGGATTGTAGCATGTATGTCGGGTTCAACCGCCTGCCTACGGTCACTGACTATGACCGGATTTCTCCGCTCAATGCAGGCAACGAAGAGTCCATCACCATCCAGAACCCACCCCTCGGCAAGCTCTATGTCATGCTCATCGGCAGCCCGCCATTTTCCGGGCTGTATGTCTCGGTGAATGGCGCGACAACCACCAGTAAAGCTGTCAAGCCTCGCTTCAATTTCGATCCGGGCCTTCACCGGGCACCGATCCAAAACCTGCTCATCAACACCGATGAAGCCAACGCCACCATCTACTACACCATCGACTCCAACGCGCCTGATCCCACACCGCACAACGCCACAGCCCTGGCTGCCGGGCAGTCCATCCCCATCTTCTTCACCACAAGGGTAAGAGCCCGCAGCGTCGTGCAAGGCAAGCAACCCAGTGACCTGCTTGACGGCACATTCATCATCATTAACAAAGGTGACCCCGAACTTGCATTTCTGCCCACCACTCACAGTCGCAAGCTTGCAGGCAGCGTTGAGTTCGAAATCGACACACCTCTGGGTGTCGCGGACCAGCTTCCGTTTTTCTTTGATGTCCCGGCCGATGGAGCTTTTGCTGGCAACAACCGCATCAAGTTTGCCGTGGCAATGAAAATGAAACTGGAGGGTCAATACACCAGCGCTGATATCTATTTCAAGCGCAGCACAGCACCAACCACCACTGACTATGATTACAGGCTCTCCGGCCTGTCGAACGAGCCGTTGGGCTTGACCAAGCTTAACTTGGGCAAGGTCAACCCATCTGACCCTGGCATCAAACGTGAAACTCTAGTCCCAGGTGCCCGCTACTACGGGCTGTTGGTGGCCCAAGGCGGAAATCCCAAGGGAGGAGCCATCCAGCTTCCGTCCTACAAAATGAAGCTCAAAGTTGAGCTGATGCAGGGCGAACTGCTCACCCCCCAGGGCTCCGATCTCCAAGCAGGCAAGCCCAACACCTGGCTGGCTATTCACGGCCGGGCCGATGAAGTTAGCAACGGCGGCAACACCCCGGTGCTCCGGTTGGCAGCCGCCTTGGAATACCTGCCAACCACTGTCAGGTCACAGGTTATCATGCTCGATTGGAACTCCATGTCCGCAGACAGCTACGACTTGCTTCAAAGTTACAAATTCCTCAGTGCCGCTGTTTACATCCACGCCGTGAGTTCCAGGGTTAAAGACATCTTCATAGCGAATGGCATGCCACCTAAAACCCTGTCCATAACAGGCCATAGTTGGGGCACCTTCGTCGCTTTCAAAATGGGCAGCCCAACTCAAAAGCTTAAGCGTCTGATCGCTCTGGATCCGGCAGCCGCAGGGCAGGGGGGCTTCAAGGACAGCGAGGTCAACTTCAGTTCGGTCGCGGAAAAAAGCTGGGCCTTCGTCGCCAACGGAGCTCGCGTTAGCCAGGCGGCCAATCCTTTGGAGTTCATCAGGGACTCAGTCGCTGAAGGTCTTGCTGGGAGCCCGGCAAAAGCAGCCACCGCAAGAGAAGCCTTTGTCATTCGCGACAGCGACTTCACAATTTCTGACTTTGGGAGTGCATACGACTATCTTATCTCCATGCACAGTGCTCCAGTCGGCTTTTTTACCCATACGCTCATGCGCAACTATGGCTTGGGCACTAGCAGCGATGTCATCTCTGACTACTTCAGCATCACCAAACTCGATAATCAGACAGTGAAGGGGGATTTCCCATGGCTGCCCAACAAAATGGGATCCGAGATTGGTTTACAACAATTCGAAGGCGAAATCTCTGCTGATATTGAAGCCGCCAATGGCATCGACACGACCCAAGGCATGAGCTTGCGCTACGTCCCCCGAGGGCAGAGCACGGATCAAACCTTCCTTCAGCAACCCTAAATCCAAAGACCGGCATGGCCCGTAACCAGTCCACCATCTGGAAGAAACTTTCCCTGCTTGGCATTGTCCTTGCAGGACTATGGCTGCTGTGGCCTCGACCAGAAGCAATAGTCTCCTCTCTTGCATCACCTGCCGCTTCCTCTGTGATCCCCAAGCAGCTAAAGCCGGAAATCGCACACTCACGACGGGAGTCTTCGGTCTTATTGGCAGCCTATCTACACGCCAAGAACAGCGCCAAAAAGGAGCAGCTACTCAATGCACTGGCCCAAACCCAGGACCGCAGCATCACCGGTCGGCTCATCGAACTCCTGGCAGTCGAAACTGATGAAGCCGCCGCTGACACCATGCAGTGGATGCTCGTGCGCATGGCCGACGCCACGATGCTGCGTCAGATTGTGGAGCGCTATGAAAGTGTGCCTGGAGCAGCGGAAGCTAAACGATTAACCACCTTGGTGCAGCGTATTCGCTCAGATGAATTGGCCGGGCTGCTCGTGTCTCTTGTTGATGCCCCCATCGCCATGGAAGACATGCTAACTAAGGCGGCTTTGGTTGCTTTGCGGGAGATTGGTTCACCCTTTGTGGCAGATGCCCTGGCACGACGACTAAATTCGGCCATAACAGAAGCTGACCAAGCATATCTGGAAGCAGCATTGGCAGGCATTTGTCGCCCGGGCACCCAGCACTCCCTAATTGCAATTGCGACAGATCAAAAAGCGATAAATCAATCAGCCACCCGGGTTGCCGCTATTCAGGCTCTTTCGAACTTCCACGACCCAGAGACCCGAGATGCACTATCACTACTGGCACAAAGCAAGGCACCTGAAATTGCCGCCGCCGCTCAGAAAGTCATAGGGCAAAAGCGTTGAGCCGCTGCACAAGTGCTACAGAGTCGGGTCTCTAGACAGTGAGATTCCCAGGGCTTACGCATGAATGGAGGGTGAAAGCATGGAGTTTCTAAAAGGCCCTGGGTGGTGAGGTAGCGCTGTACAAATCTTCACCCCGGGTGATGAGGTTGCTGATGGAAGCCCATCCTCAGCCCGCCCCTGTTGTCGTCATCGGTCAAGAAGAGCTTGGCGTTATGAGTCGTCTGCGTGAAGCCTTTGGCCGCATGCCAGACACCCGCCAGCCCGGCAAGGTCCTTCATCGTCTCGATGAGGTGCTGGTCTGCGCCTTCT
>JABARQ010000042.1 GCA_019186985.1 Prosthecobacter sp.
GCGTTGCCCAGCGATGAGGCGACCTGGCTCCATTCCTCGAAGGTCAGAGGAGCAAGCACATCCAGACCCGTGGGAGAGATTTGGATCTTGGCATGGCTGGGCAGCGAAAGGCTCATGTAGAGGTCAAATCACAAAACCATGACAGTCACCGCCGGACAAGTGCTGGGTGTAAAATAGAACAACCTGCCTGCACCAAAGCAACCTGCTGTCCAATACTCAACCGGCTTGCACCCTTGAGCCATAAAAAGGTCAAGGAACAACCCTGCGAAACAGTGCGTGAAAGCCCCTTGGCTGCATGACAAAGCATGACAACCGAAGGTCAAGACAATGCGAAATCATGCCCATGCACCCGCGATAGAGGTTGAGGGAAAGTCCGGAAATACGAAGATTTACACATGGACGACACTCCACTCCAAGACCAACGGGCTTCTGTCATGCAGCCCAGGGTTGCGCGAAGCGCTACCCTGGGGCCAACGCGGCACGTTCACCCCAGGTGCATCAACCCCAACGGGGTTGCGTCAACCGCCGCACGTTCCATCGGCCTTCGTTCGCGATAGAGCCTCCGATGGACGGAACCCCTTTGGGGTTCGGCCAAACATGCGATGTGCCGCCTCCAATACCCAGGGTTGTTCCAACCCTGGGCTGCATGACGAAAGCCCGTTGGGCTTTGAAGGATTACGAACCCAGTCTTCGGCCCAAACCTCAGCCTAGCCAGCGCCATGACCACTCGTCGCAATCTACTCCAATCCACCAGCGCAGGCTTCGGCTGGCTGGCTTTCAATGCGCTGCATCAGCAGTGGGCGAATGCGGCGGCACCGCCGAAGACGATCAATCCACTGGCTCCAAAGGCTCCGCACTTCGCGGCGAAGGCGAAACGCGTGATTTTCATGTTCATGCAGGGCGGGCCGAGCCATCTGGACACGTTTGATTATAAACCGGAGCTGGTGAAGGCCCACGATCAGAAGGTGGCGAAATACATGGGCACCGCGTTCGACTTCAAACCGCGTGGCAAGAGCGGGCTCATGATTTCCGACGCGTTTCCGGAGCTTTCGAAGCACGCGGACGATCTTTGCATCCTCAACGGCATGCAGACACGCACCAACGCGCATCAGATGGCCACGGTGGCGCTGCACATCGGCAGCGAGACGTTTGTGCGGCCTTCGATGGGCGCGTGGATCGTCTACGGCCTCGGCACCGAGGCGGAGGACCTGCCGGGCTTTGTCACCATCAATCCCGTGGCCGATACCGGCGGCGCGATGAACTACGGCTCGGCGTTTTTGCCAGCGAGCTTCCAGGGCACGCGACTCAGCACCACCGGCGGCGGTGTTCCCGATCTCTCGAACGGACGGCTCTGCGACGCGCAGCAGCGCAAGCAGATCGAATTCATCCAAAAAGCCAATCGCAGGCTCCTTGCAGGCGATCCGGGCAATCCCGAGCTCGAAGGCATCATCCAGAGCTACGAACTCGCCTACAAAATGCAGACCAGCGTGCCCGACGTGCTCGATCTCGGCAAGGAACCCGCGCACATCCGCGAGCTCTACGGCCTCGACAACGGCGACACCGGGCGCTTTGGCACGCAGTGCCTCATGGCGCGTCGGCTGGCAGAAAAAGGCGTGCGCTTCATCCAGCTCACCAGCACCGGCTGGGACCATCATCAGCAGCTCCGCGAAGGCATCACCCGCCAGGCCGGCAGCATCGACAAACCCATCGCCGGCCTCATCGCCGACCTGAAGCAGCGCGACATGCTCAAGGACACCCTCATCCTCTGGGGCGGCGAATTCGGCCGCGGATCGAGCTACGACAACGAACCCTACAACGGCCGCGGACACAACGGCCGCGGCTACACCATGTGGATGGCCGGCGGCGGCGTGAAAGGCGGCTTCACCTACGGCAGTACCAACGCCATGGGCGACACCGCCGAAACCGGCATCATCACCACCCACGACCTGCACGCCACGGTGCTTCATCTTCTCGGGCTCAACCACGAGCGCCTCACCTACCGCTATTCAGGGCGCAACTTCCGCCTCACCGACGTGCATGGCGCAGTGGCCTCAGACATCCTCGCCTAAGGCCAGGTCACCTTGCCTTGGCAAGGGCGATGAGCTTCTTGAAGGGCCAGGTGATCAGCACGATCAGCGCACCCACCACGGAGGCAAACAGCTCCATGGGCAGCAGCAGGACACGCAGGACAGGGGTCATGAGCTTCTGGAAGGCGGGTTTCTGCGACCAGAGGAGGGTCAGCGCCGTGATGACAAGAATGCCGGCGAACTTCACCAGCTTCACCTTCGTCGGCCCCAGGCCGTGGAAAAAGTCCGGGAACTGCAGCTCCGTCAGCAGGAGCACGCCGACATAACCGATCAGGACAAAGGCGGTGTGCTCGAGCACCGGATACTTGGCAATGGCCTTCACCGCCACACCGGCGACGAGCCGCAGGCTGATGATGCCGATGGTGACGCCGACATAGACCGGCCACAGGTCCTTCGGGCTCAGGGCGATGGCTGCCACCACGTTGTCCACGCTCAGGCTCAGGTCCATGAGCGAGATCATCACGATGGTTCCCGCGAAGGTTCGATGATGGACGTTCACCGCCTCGCCCTCCTCCTCCGCGATGCCCTTCTGTCCGGCGAAGTGCGCACACATCAGCCAGACAAGGTAAAGCGCACCCACCAGCATGACCCAGTGGTTGGAGATGATCCAGGAGGCGAACAGCAGCGCCACCAGACGGAAACCATAAGCCCCCAGGTAGCCGATGTTCATGGCCGTGGCGCGGCGCTTTTCATCCAGATGGGATGCCATTGCAGCAATGGCCAGCGCGTTGTCCACCGAGAGCAGGCCTTCGATCAGGACCAGGCCGAGGATCACAGGCAGGGCCTGTACAAACTGATCCCAGAGTCCGGGAGTGGCGGCGGTGTTGGCGGCGGCAATGAATTCAGCAATCATTAGTCAGAGGCCGGCAGTGAATACGAAGGTTCACGGCAAAGGCAAAGGCCAAGTTCACCGGCAGCCGCGGCTTTCTTGGCTCAAATGACCATCGGAGGCAAAGGCTGGCCGTTCATGGACGTTTGAGACCTCCCAGCCCATGCCTCCCAGCCAACGCCTCATCTCCCTCGACGCCTTCCGCGGATTTGTCATGCTGCTCATGGCCTCCTCCGGCTTCGGACTGGCCCAGATGGCGAAGCTGCACCCGGACTCCTGGTTGTGGCAGCAGACCAGCCACCAGGTCTCCCATGTCGCCTGGCAGGGCTGCGCCCTCTGGGACCTGATCCAGCCGAGCTTCATGTTCATGGTCGGCGTTGCCGTGCCCCTGTCCATCCGGCGGCGGCGCGAGGAGGGCCAGGGCTTCTTCAAGCTGAGCTGGCATGCGCTGGTCCGGGCCGTGATCCTCGTGCTCCTGGCGGTCCTGCTTTCCACCCGGTCAGGGGACACCCTGACACGCTGGGAGTTCCCCAACGTACTGGCGCAGATCGGGCTGGGCTATGTGTTCCTGGTCGCCATCGCCAGCATGGGCTGGGAATACTGCTTCGCCGCCATCATCCTGATTCTGGTGGGAGACTGGTACTGGTTCTACCAGCACCCGCTGCCAACGGCCGAGCAACTCGCGGCGATCCAGGCGGCCAAGCCTCCGCCCGAAGCCCTCTTCCAGGGTTTCTTCGCCCATTGGAACATCCATACCAACGCCGCCGCCGATTTCGACCGCTGGCTTCTGAACCTCTTCCCCCGCGCCGAATCCTTCACCTACAATGCCGGCGGCTATCAGACGCTGAATTTTGTCCCCGCCCTGGCCACCATGCTGGGTGGCGCCATCACCGGCCAGTTCCTGCTCACCAGCCCGCGCACCGAACGCCAGAAGTTCCTCCGCCTCTTCGCCATTGGCATCGTCTGCCTGCTCATCGGCACGGTCCTAAGCTTTGTCGCCTGCCCTGTGGTGAAGCGCATCTGGACGCCCTCCTGGGCAATCTTCAGCGGCGGCTGGGTGCTCATCCTGCTCTCGTTCTTCTACTGGCTGGTCGAAATCGCCGGCCAGCGCCGCCTCGTCTTCCCTCTCGTGGTCGTGGGCATGAACAGCATCTTCATCTATGTCATGCACAGTCTGGCCGCCGGCTGGATCAAGGAGCAGCTCGCCAAGCACGGCATGGCCGCCTTCTTCGCCAGCACCTGGGGGCCGGTCATCGAGCGCTGCAGCGTCCTGGCCGTGCTCTGGCTGCTCTGCTTCTGGCTCTACCGCCAGCGCGCCTTCCTGAGGCTGTAACACCAGGATCTGGCGAAATGAAAAGGGCCAGGCATCCGATGTCCGGCCCTGATGCATGATGGTTTTGCCAGCGATCAGGCCAGCTCTTCCGTGTCATAGACCACCACCCGTTCAAACAGCGGCTTGCAGGTGTCCACGAAGCGCTGGTGGTCCGGGCAGCCGTTCTGATAAAACTCATGGTCCTTCATGGTCTTGAAGGTCAGGCTCAGGCTGTAGTCAAAGCTGTGGTCCGTGACCGGGCGCGGCGCGGTGGCGGCAGGCCTGCCGACGGCACCCGAGGCCAGGTAGCCGATCTTGGGCAGCAGCTTCAGCTCGGTTTCAAAAAGGGCGCGCTGCTCGGCGGACAGGGGTTTCTTCAACCAGAAGTAGACGTTGTGGATCATGGGAGGGCGACGATGGCGGAGAAGCCCTCCGGCGCAATCGCGAACTCGCCCGGCACTCACATCCCTCAAAAACGAAGCCCCCGGTCTTCCGGAGGCTTCATGTTCCAAGGATGGCTTGGCAATTGAAGTTACTTGGCGGCCTTTTCACTCACCTTGTTCAGGATGCCGGCGAACTCGGCAGGTGAAACACCGCCGACCTGGTTGCCCAGCTCCTTGCCGTCCTTGCTGAGAAACTGCACATGCGGGATGCCCTGCACCCCATACTTCTCGGCGGCCTTGGCGTTGGATTCCTCATCCACGTCCAGGTAGGCCCAGACGAACTTGTCATGCAGCGGCTTGACCTCGGCGCTAGGGTACACGCTCTTCTTCATCGCCTGGCAGGGCGGGCACCAGACGGCGGAAAAGACCAGGATGACGGGCTTGCCCTCGGCCTTGGCGGTCTTCAGCGCAGCTTCATAATTGGTGCCGAACTTCGGGCTGCCTTCAGGAAATTCGCTGGCGAGCACAGGCAGGGTGAGCGCGGCAAGGAGGGCGATGAGCTTTTTCATGGGGGTGGGTGTCTTTCGATTCAGACAGAGCATACGACGCTCAATCACGGCAATTATTCCAGAAATTGTTCGTCCCGCCAGCCGGCAGCCGGGAGTTTTCGCCTTGCTCCTTGTGAAGCGGGGATTTTCGATCATGCATCCTGCCAAACATCCCCGCCCCTTCCATGATCGAGGTTCCCAAGTCACGTCTCAGCATCCCGGAATACGCCATGGCCCTGGCCCATGTCGCCAGCCTGCGCTCCGAGGACCCCTATCGAAAAGTAGGGGCGGTCGCCCTGGATTTCGACAACCGCGTCATCGGCACGGCCTACAACGGCCTCGCCCCAGGCTACAACGCCCCCGAGGGATTCTGGGATGACCGCGAGGCGCGGCGGAAGTTCATGCTGCATGCTGAAGTGAACCTCTGCAGCCTCTTCACCCGCGGCTCGGCACGCCTGCTGGCCTGCACGACCATGCCCTGCACGAGCTGCATGCAGATGCTCTGCGCCTACGGCATCAAGGAGGTGTACTACCGCGATGTCTACCCGGACTCCGAGTCACCGCTCATCGCCGAGCGCTATGGCATCCGCCTCGTGCAGCTGACGGACTATCCGCAGCTTGGCGCCACCCTTCAGGAGCCGCAGGCCTGACTCACTTCAAGCTCAGGATGAAGGCCTTCACATCAGCAAATTCCTGCGGCTTCAGAATGAGGTTCATCGGCGGCATCGGGCTGATCGGCGTGGCCGTGTAACCTTCCGCAAGCCGGGCATTGGGATTGACCAGGCTCTCCAAAATGTAGGCCTCATCCTTGCGCCCGGCGATGCCGTCCAGAGCCGGGCCAACGGCGCTGCCCTGCCCCTTCAGCATGTGGCAGTTCTTGCACGCGGCCACGGGATGCTCCCAGAAGATCCTCTCCCCCCGCTTGACGTCGCCAGCAAGCTTCGTGGCGTCTTCATCCCCTTCGAGGATGATCTCGCAAAGCTTCACGTCATCGAAGTAGATGTCGCCCTTGCCGACATGGAGCAGGTTGATGCTGGCCTTGGTACGCTCCTTGCTGTTGAAGATGACCTCGACTTCGGTCCAGTCCTGGTTGCGGCTGATTTTGGGCGAGGTCTCGGCGCGGCCGATGTGGTCGTTGAGGCTGGCTTTGCCGCGGAAGGCGTGGGTCTTGATCCAGGCACTGAGCTTGTAATCCGTGTTCGGCTTGAGCGGCACATCGGCGAAGAAGCTGGTGTCAGCGTCGTCGCGGGTGATGCAGCGCATGGCGCGGCTGCCGCTGTGGACCATCTTCGGATCCGTGACGAACCCCCACCGGGCGTCGGCGTTTCCTGGACGGTCGCCGTAGTCGCGGTGCTGCCACGTTTTGGCGATGGGTTCTTCAAAGCCGGGGTTGGGCAGCAGGTTGGGGCCTTCCTTGTAATTCAGGGCCTTGTGCTTCTTGCCGAGCATCTTCGCGGCTTCGGCGAGCCATTCGTCATTTTTGACGACAGGATCGGCGGAGAGCTTCTTGACGAGCGTCTGGATCTCCGGAGTCGTCGGAAAATCCGCCAGCTTCACGAAGGCGGCGAGGCGCGTGTGCAGGTCCGGATCGGAAATCACGCCCGAACCAAAAAAGAGATCCTGCGCGGCCTTGTCGCTGCCAAGCGCCCGGATGGCGTTGCGGCGCAGTCCGGCATCCTTGGACATGAGCGCGGCCTGATGCACGACCGGCGCCAGCTTTCCAGTTCCATGCAGGGCCCAGAATTCATGGGCGTTGCCGGGTGCCGCCGGGCAGCCGTTGGGATCCTGTTCAGCCACGATGATCCGCTGGGCCGTGAGACGTGCAGTCAAGTTTCCGGCCGTCAGCGCAGGCTTCTCCGGCCTTGGATTCGTGCCCTTCGCCACAATCCGGTAAATCCGCCCCCGGCTGTGATCACGCAGTTCATTTTCATGAGCGCCGCCAACGCCCGTGGTGCCGACAAAGCCACCGCGCTCCAGGCTGGGCGTCGGGTTGTGCTGGATGATGAAGTTCTCAAAATCCGCCACCCACACCGCGCCATCAGGCCCGACCTCGGCATGCACCGGGCTGTTCCATTCGTCGCTGCTGGCGTAGATGTTGTAGAAATCGAGCGCCTTCCATCCCGCGCCGTCGGGCACCACGTCAAACAGGGACACGACCTTCATCGTGGGTTCACAGACCATCGCCTTGCCCTGGAAGCGCTTCGGCAGCGCATTGCTGAAGATGAAGCTGGAGCCTGCGGCGGCCGTGTAACCGCCGAAGACGTCCACCTGCCGGAAGTTCGGCGTGATGGTATGGCAGGTGTCCACGACATTGATCTTCTTCGCCGTCATGCCGCGCGAGCCCTCGCCATAGGCGGTGGCCGGGATGCCGCCGAAAAAGATGGGCGCGCCGTTGGCCGTGCCGCCGAACTGATCTCCCGCGTCATTGGTGCCATGAGCCCAGGCGTTGTTGGTGAACTGATGCAGGAACTCCAGCGCGCTGCCGTCCGGCTTGAAGCGGTAGGTGCCCATGGCGAACTGATGCTGCCTGCCGCCGACATAACCTTCAATGCCGCTGTAGCCGACGCAGCCGTAGATCCAGTTGTCGAAGCCGTAGTGCAGGTTGCTGGCCTGGGCATGCGTGTCACGGATGCCCCAGCAGTCCATGATGGCCTCGCGCTTGTCGGCCTTGTCATCGCCATCCGTGTCCTCCAGGTAGATGAATTTCGGCGGCGCGGCCACGATGATGCCCTTGCGGGCGAAGACGATGCCGGTGGGCAGGTTCAGCTTGTCGGCAAACACGGTGAACTTGTCCGCCCGTCCGTCGCCATCCGTGTCCTCGCAGATCTTCACGCTGTCCCCGCCCTCGCCGTTTTCCTGCTCTCCATGGGGATAGTCGCGCGTCTCCACCACCCAGCAGCGCCCGCGTTCATCCCAGGCGAAGGCGATCGGCTTGGCAATCTCCGGTTCGGCGGCGAACAGCTTCAGCTCGCAGTCGGCCGGCACCTGGGTGCGCTCCATGCTTCCCCTGGGTGAAAACGGCTTCTGGAAGGTCAGCGGCTCAGGGCGCTTCTCGTAGTTGGCCACCTGCGGATGCTTCTCGCGCTGCTCCGGCTCTCTTTGGGCCAAAAAGGCCTCGTAGGCGGCACGTCGCTCCGCTGACAGCCTCCTGAGGATGGCTTCGCGCCCCAGCTCCTCCCCCGGCCTGAGGACAAGGTCATAGCCGGCATCGACCTTCTCGCGGGCATAGTCAAAATAGATCGCGTCGCGTCCCAGGTCACGCATGGCCTCATGAAGCGGCCCGACGGCGGACTGCTCCCGCCCTTCGGCATCGAGGTAGAGCACACGGATGGGCGAGGCGCTGGCGCTGAGCGCCGTGAGCAGAATGAGCAGCGATTTCATGTCGGTTGGCTGGCGGGTTGTCCTATCAACGCCCGAACCCTGCTGATGCGCTCTGACATGTTTTGGGTGAAATCCGTCTCGCCCATGAAACGGCCATTCTCGTCAGCCACATCGACCCGCCCCCTGCCAGCGTGAATCCTGGAGCCCCTCCCCGGGGCCTCCCAAGAAACCACCGAACCCTGTCTCCAGCTCCCGACGGACGCCCCGGGGCCTGTTCGCACCCGGAGCTACAAGGCGCGGCTCCAGGCCGGCTGGCAAAACCACCCATCACCCCTCCTTGCGCCCCGGCATTTCCGCCCCATCTTTCGCGCCCCTTTTCCCGCCCATGCCCGAACTCGACAAAACCTATTCGCCGGCCGAGGTCGAAGCCCGCATCTATCAGCGCTGGCTCGACGACAAGTGCTTTGAAGCCGACCCCGCCCGCGTGAGCGACAAGCGTCCGGCCTACTCCATCGTCATCCCGCCCCCGAACGTCACCGGCGTGCTTCACATGGGGCATGTGCTCAACAACACCATCCAGGACATCCTCGCACGCCGCGCCCGCATGATGGGCAAGGAGGTGCTCTGGCTGCCCGGCACCGACCACGCCGGTCTCGCCACTCAGAACGTCGTTGAAAAGACGCTCAAGAAGGAGGGCAGGATCAAGCACCGCGACGACCTCGGCCGCGAGGGCCTGATCGCCAAGATCTGGGAATGGAAGGACAAGCACGGCGACATCATCATCGAGCAGCTGAAGCGCCTCGGCGCCTCCTGCGACTGGAGCCGCCAGCGCTTCACCTTCGACGACGACTACAACCGCTGCGTCATGAGCGTGTTCGTCGATCTCTACAAGAAGGGTCTCATCTACCGCGGCAAGCGCATGGTGAACTGGTGCCCATCCTCCCTCACCGCGCTCAGCGATGAGGAGGTCGTCATGAAGCCGCAGAACGCGGTCATGTATCACTTCAAGGTGCAGGTCGTCGAGGAGCCGGACACCTGGCTCACCATCGCCACCACCCGCCCCGAAGTCATCCCCGGCGACACCGCCATCGCGGTGAATCCGAAGGACGAGCGCTATGCCCATCTCATTGGCAAGCACGTGCGTCGTCCCCTGCCGGTCGAAAACCAGGCCCTGCTGCCCATCGTCGGTGACGAACATGTCGATTTCACCTTCGGCACCGGCGTGCTGAAGGTCACGCCCGCCCACGACAAGGCGGACTTTGAAATCGCCCAGCGGCACAGCCTGCCCGTCATCGACGTCATGCACCCGAACGGCGTGCTGAACGAACTTGCCGGCCAGGACCTGGGCGGCATGGAGCGCTTCGCCGCCCGCAAACGCGCCGCCGAGCTGCTCGCGGAAATCGGCAGCCTCGTCAAAGAGGAGCCGTATCAGAACAACCTCGGATATTCAGAGCGCGCCGACGTACCCATCGAGAGCCGTCTGAGCGAACAGTGGTTCCTCAAATACCCGAGCGTCAAAGAGAGCCAGGATGTCGTCGCCAAGGGCGAGATGAAATTCCACCCCGACCGCTGGGCGAAGGTCTATGACCACTGGCTCAGCGGCATCCAGGACTGGTGCATCAGCCGCCAGTTGTGGTGGGGGCATCGGATTCCGGTGTGGACGAAGACGATCATGGGCACCCATGCTGAGGTGAATCAACTCTGCATAGAGCTGGTATTCGATACTGAAAAGCAGACCAGTGAACAGGAGATCGATAGCATCGGAATCTCCATTAACGGGACTCGCTTCGATGATGCCGCCGTTATGCCTTATCTGGACAAAGATGAGTCCAATGAGATCAAGGAGTTCACCATCCAGGTTTGCACTGCAAATTCCCGCTATGAAGCCAACTTGAATAAAAATGGCTTTACCCAAGACCCCGACGTCCTCGACACCTGGTTCAGCTCCTGGCTCTGGCCCTTCGCCACCATGGGCTGGACCGGCGACAAGGAAAAGGATTCCCTAAACCCGACCCTCAAGGCCTTCTATCCGACCACCGACCTCGTCACCGGCCCGGACATCATCTTCTTCTGGGTCGCCCGCATGATCATGGCCGGCTTCGAATGGATGGGCGAGCTGCCATTCAAGAACGTCTATTTCACCGGCATCATCCGCGACAAGCAGGGCCGCAAGATGTCGAAGTCTCTCGGCAACTCCCCCGACCCGCTCGACCTCATCGCCCGCTACAGCGCCGACGCCCTCCGCTTTGGCATCATGCGCGGCGCACCGCTCGGCCAGGACGTGCTCTTTGATGAAAAGAACGTCGAGCTCGGCCGCAACTTCTGCACCAAGCTCTGGAACGCCGCGCGCTTCCGCCAGATGCAGGGTGGCAGCTCCGAAACGGAGATCAACCCCGCCCTGCTCAGCAGCGACGACAAGTGGATCCTCCTGCGCCTCAACACCGCCATCAGCGAAGTCACCACCGCCCTCGAGGACTACCGCTTCAGCGACGCCGCCGCCGCTCTCTACCGCTTCTTCTGGAGCGAGTACTGCGACTGGTACATCGAGGCCAGCAAGGCCGTGCTGCAGGGCGGCGACGAGAAGCGCAAGGCCAACACCCTGGCCGTCATCGACTTCGTGCTCGGCCACACCCTGCGCCTCTTCCACCCCTTCCTGCCCTTCATCACCGAGGAGCTCTGGAACGGCATGGGCTTCAACGCCGACATGCCCGGGGACCAGGGCGGCAGGAGCATCATGACCGCCCCCTGGCCGAAGCCGCTCGACGCCGACGAACTCGCCCACTTCGGCATCCTGCCGGAGGACGAAAAAACCGCGAACGACAAGTATGAAACCGTCGTGCTCGGCCGGGGCCTGAAGAGCACCTTCAACATCAACAAGAAGGTCCGCTTCGTCCTCAAGCCCGTCCAGGAGCTGCCCGCCCACGAAATCGAGGTCATCCGCATCCTGCTCAACGCCGAGCCGCTCGACATCGCGCCGGACTTCAGCCCGACCCGCGGCACGCCGAGCGCCCTGACGCCGCTGGGGACCATCTACCTGCCGCTCGACGGCCTCATCGACGTCGAGGCCGAGCGCGCCCGTGTCGGCAAGGAGGTCGCCAAGGCCGAGGCCGAGCTGGAGAAGGTCACCTCCAAGCTGGCCGATGAAAACTTCACCTCCAAGGTCCCCCAGAAGGTGCTCGACGAGCATCAGCAGCGGAAGACCGACTGGGAGGAGAAGCTGGCGAAGCTTCGGGAAATGCTGACCGCCCTGGGCTGATCCCCGCCCAGGACCGGCAGATTCCCCAAAAGCACCCGGAGGTGGCGCCTGCCACCTCCCTGGCGGCTTGTGCAGGGGAACAACGGCCTTGCATCCACCACCGCCTCAGAGGCCTTGAGACAGGCTCCTTGGAATAACCAGGATTGATTCCAAACCGGTGAAGCCGGTGCCCAGGACCTCCCCGCGAAGGGATCCAGGTGCCCGGCCTCGCTGAACCCTCCTTGAAAGAACGCCCGCCGGCCGGTCGTGATGGTGTCGTCCGGTTCGTTACCCCGCACCCAGCCACGACCCCATGAAACCCGGGCTTCTCCTGCTCGTCATGACGACCGCCGTCATGGCCGCCGACACGCTGAACTGGCCGCAGTTCCGCGGGGCCGCCTCCGACGGAATCGCTGAAGGCGAGACGGTGCCGGAGACCTGGAGCGAGACGGAAAACGTCGTGTGGAGGACACGGGTGCCCGGCTGGGGCTGGTCATCGCCCATCGTCTGGGGGGACAGGATTTTCGTGACTGCGGCGATCGGCGAGAAGGACCTGCCCACACCGCATGTCGGAGGCTACCCCGGCGGCCATGTCGGCAGCGGAGAGGTGCATCGGTGGATGCTCTTCTGCCTCGATTTCGAAACGGGCAGGATCCTTTGGGAGTTCGAGGCGCACAAGGGCATCCCTCCACAGATGCGACATCCACGCGGCTCCTTCGCCAACGAGACACCGGTCACGGACGGCGAACGCGTCTACGCCTACTTTGCCAACATCGGCCTGTTTTGCTGTGACATGAACGGCCGGAAGCTCTGGGAGCGCCGCTGGCCCAGCCATCCGATGCGCGACGGCTGGAACACCGGCACGTCCCCCGTCCTGCACGCCGGCCGGATCTTCATTCAAAACGACAACGAGGAGTCGTCCTTCCTCGAAACCCTGGACAAGCTCACCGGCAGGACGCTGTGGCGTGTTTCGCGTGACGAAAAGAGCACCTGGTCCACGCCCTATGCATGGGAAAGCGGACAGCGCACCGAACTGGTGACGATCGGCATGAACAGGATCCGTTCCTATGCCGTGGAGGATGGTGCGTTGCTGTGGGAGATCCGCGGCACGGCCGGCCTCGTGAGCCAGATCCCCCTGTCGAAGCACGGGCTTCTCTATGCGGGCGCCGGCTACCACTACGGCCCGCTCTATGCGGTCAGGCCCGGCGCAAAGGGCGACATCACGCCTGAGGGCGACGCGACGGGCGGCGGGTTCATCGCATGGTCGCAAAAGCGCGGGTCCAGCATTCATCCAGGCTATCTCATCAGCGGCGACCGGCTCTTTGTGTGCTATGACTCCGGCCTGCTCGGCTGCTTTCATGCCAAGACGGGCGAGGAGATCATCCCCAAGACGCGGCTTAACACGAAAGGCGGACGCTTCTACGCCTCGCCCTGGGCCTGCAACGGCCGCATCTTCATGCTGAATGAAAACGGCGACACCTGGGTGGTCGAGGACGCGCCGGAGTACCGGCTCGTCCGCAAAAACAGCCTTGGCGACGTCGCCTGGGCCACGCCGGCGATTGCGCGGGGCAGCCTCTTCATCCGCACCTACTCATGGTTATACCGGCTGCAAAACCTGAAGAAATGACCCAAGCCCCCCGCAGGACGGAACCTTGATGAAAACGGCGGACGCATGCCTTTCGAAATCCCGCCCCCCGGGGTGGGTGGATCATTTGTCATCCGCGTTCCGGCATGGCCGCACCGCCGCATTCGCATTGATCCCGGCGCTGCTTCTCGCCGCGGAGACCCAGGTCATCAACCAGGTGAAAGAACGCCCGCAGCGCGGCACCTTGAGCGACCAGCGCCAGATTGTGCGTGGCGACACCGGCAGGTGGAACGACGCGGCGACGCTCCTGCCGGCGCCATCCCCGGCAGGCAGGCCGCAGGGCATGCCGCTCGACGACTGGATGGACGAGGTGAGTGAAAAAAAGCCTGCCCTGGCCGCCGGGGAAGAAGCCTGGCTGCTCTTCCGAACGCGCCAGCTCGATGACAACGACCGCGCGTGGATTGAAAAAGTCGAACGGCAGGGCAACGCCTTCACCATCACGATGCACGAGGCCGTCTGGCAGGGCAGCTACTTCAAGACCTTCACCTACTACGAAGTCGACGCCTTGAACCTCGGCCGGCTTCCACGGGGTGATTACACCGTGACCTGGATCGTGAAGCCGCTCGTCTTCAAGCAGCTCGAAAAGCCGCGCGAGGCCCAGAACAACCACCAGACCAACTGGCCCACCGACGAACAGCCTGGAGAAAGGCCGCCGGTGGAGCTGAAGGCGGCGTTCAGCGTCAGGTGACACGCCCATGAAAACAACCCGGCACATCCGGATCCAAACAGGGCTGCTGGCGGCGTTCATGCTCACCAGCATGGGATGCCCCACGCTCGGGGCGGAGGCCGGCCCTGCTGACAAAGGACTGAGCGTCTTCTCGGCGGGGCACAGCTTCCACATGTTCATGCCGAAGATGCTGGCCGACCTGGCCCGGGCGGCAAAGGTTTCCGGGCACCAGCAGGCGGGCGTCAGCTCGATCGGCGGCTCCTATGTCCATCAGCACTGGGACGTGGCGGATGAGAAGAACACCCTCAAGAAGGCCCTGCGCGACGGCAGGGTGGACGTTCTCACGCTTTCGCCGATCTACCTGCCGGACGACGGGATTGAAAACCTAGCCAGGCTGGGCCTGGAGCACCGGCCGGACATTCGTGTCACGATCCAGGAGTTCTGGCTGCCTTATGATGTCCTTGACCTGAACTACAAGAAGCAGCGCCCCGCGCCGGTGGACCGGAACTCCCGGACAGCCGCGGAGATGCGTGCAATCCATGAACCGTATTTCAGGAGCATGGACGACCATGTCCGGGCGCTGAACCAGAAGTTTGGCCGGCAGGTGCTGCTGGTCGTGCCCGCCGGCCAGGCGGCGCTGGCGCTGCGCACGAGGATCATCGAGGGCAGGGCTCCCGGGTTGAAGCAGCAGGACGACCTGTTCACCGACGCCATCGGCCATGCAACGCCTCCGCTGCAATGGCTGACGGCCTACTGCCATTTCGCGGTGATCTACCGCCGCCCGCCAGCGGGCCTTCCCTGCCCTCCGGCCCTGGCAAGGGAGGCGCATGGTGAAGCCCTCAACCGACTGCTGCAGGAACTCGCGTGGGAGGCGGTGAAATCACACCCATTGAGCGGAATCCAGGCCCGCTGACATGGGATGCAAAGCATGCGCGTCCGGCAGCGTTCACATGAGGCCATGAAGATCCTCCTGCTCCTTGTCTGCCTCAGCCTGACCGTTTCCGCCGCCGACTGGCCGCAGTTCCGCGGGCCGACCGCCGATGGCGTCACCACGGACACCGGCCTGCCGCTGAGCTGGAGCGAGAAGGAGAACCTGGTCTGGCGCACCGAGCTGCCCGGCCCTGGCTCCTCAAGCCCGGTCATCGCGGGCGACAAGGTCTTTCTCACCTGCTACAGCGGCTATGGGACCGACGTGAAGGAGCCGGGCGACATGAAGGACCTCAAACGCCACGCCCTGTGCCTCGACAAAAACACCGGCCGGATCCTTTGGAACCAGGAGGTCGTCTCCGACCTGCCTGTGAAGCCCTACACCGGCACCTACATCACCACTCATGGTTATGCCTCCAGTTCCGCAGTCACCGACGGCATGGGTGTGTTCTTCTTCATGGGCAACGCAGGGGTGTTCGCCTACACCGTCGACGGCAGGCCCGTCTGGAATGTCAGCGTGGGCGAAAAGGCGCATGACTGGGGCGTCGGCTCCTCCCCCATCCTCTATGGCGAGCTGCTCATCGTGAACGCCGCGCTGGAGAGCAACCAGCTGCTCGCTCTTGACCGGAAAACCGGCAGAACCGTGTGGAGCGCCACCGGCTTCCCCGCCTCCTGGAACACACCGGCCATCGTGAAGGTGGACGGGCATGACGAGCTGGTGCTCAACGCCAGCGGAAGGCTCCGTGCCTTCGATCCTCTCACCGGCAGGGAGCTGTGGAACTGCAGCAGCATCAAGGCGGCCGAGCTTTGCCCGAGCATCGTCTCGCATGACGGCGTCATCTTTGTCATCGGCCATCCCGGCGGCCAGAGCCAGGCGGTGAAGGCCGGCGGCAAGGGCGACGTCAGCGCCACCCACATCCTCTGGCAGGCGCAGAAGGGCAGCAATGTCGGCTCCCCCGTCTACAAGGACGGCCACCTTTATTTCATCAATGACTCGCGCGGCGCCGCCACCTGCCTCGATGCCGGAACCGGCATGGTGGTTTACGAGCAGCCGCTGACCTCCCGGCAGAGGCGCGACCGTTTCTACGCCACACCGCTGCTGGCAGGCGACAGGCTCTACTGCGTGGGCCGTGAGACCGGCACCTATGTCATCGCGGCGAAGCCGCAGTTCGAGCTGCTGGCAACCAATGTCATCAGCGACGACTCCAGCATCTCCAACGCCAGCCCCGCCGTGAGCGACGGACGCATCTTCCTCCGCTCCAACAGGTACGCCTACTGCTTCGGCGGCAGGTGACCCGGTGACCGTGAATCCGCCCGCCTTCAAGGCAGGACAAAGGTTCTGGAGCCCTGGCTGTCTTCATGCTAATCGGCACGGGTGCCCGACCTCCTCCAGCTCGAAAAACGCCATCTGTGGCATCCCTTCACGCCCATGCAGGCCTGGTGTGCCGACGGGCATGAGCCGCTGATGATCACCTCGGGCAGGGGCTGTGAGCTGACCGACCAGCACGGCCGCACCTACCTGGACGGCAACAGCTCCATCTGGACCAACATCCACGGCCACGGCCACCCAACCCTCAATGCCGCCATCCGGGCCCAGCTTGAAAAGGTCGCGCACACCTCCTTCCTCGGCTTCACCCACGAGCCCGCCATCCGGCTGGCGGATGAGCTGACCGGACTGTTCCCAGGCAGGCCGCTGAGCCGGGTCTTCTATTCTGATGATGGCTCCACCGCCGTCGAGTGCGCGATGCGCATGACCCTTCAGTACTGGGGCCAGGACGGTCACCCGGAACGCAGCACGATCCTCAGCTTTGACCGTGCCTACCACGGCGACACCCTCGGCGCCGCCAGCGTCGGCGGCATCCCCGTCTTCAAGGGCAGCGGCAACGACTTTGGCTACAAGACCCTTCGGGTGCCTGACCTGGAATCCCTCGGCCGGCTCACGGAGCAACAGGTGCAAAGCCTCGCCGCCGTCATCATCGAGCCGCTGGTCCAGGGCAGCGCCGGCATGAGGCTCTGGCCGAAGGGCATGCTGAAGGAGCTTGCCGCCTGGTGCCGCGAACGGGACATCTTCCTCATCCTGGATGAGGTGATGACCGGCTTCGGCAGGACCGGCACGATGTTTGCCTGCCAGCAGGAGGAGGTCGTTCCGGATTTCCTCTGCCTCGCCAAAGGCCTCACCGGCGGCTACATGCCCATGGCCGCGACACTGACCACCGAGCGTGTCTTCGAAGGCTTCCTGGGGGCTGGACGCACTTTTTATTATGGCCACAGCTACACGGCCAGCCAGCTCGGCTGTGCTGCGGCGCTTGCCAGCCTCCAGGTGTTCAGGGAGGAACAGGTGCTGGAGCAGCTGCCCGCGAAGGTCGCCTGCCTCACCGAACTGCTGGAGGATCTGCGCCGACTTCCACGGGTGATGGACGTCCGTCAGTGCGGCCTGGTCGCCGGGATTGAGGTCGGCCCCTGGCCCGCCGGTGAACTGCGCGGGGCGAAGGCCTGCCTGGCGGCGAGAAAACACGGCCTGCTGACCCGTCCCGTGCTCGACACGCTCGTGCTGATGCCGCCGCTTTCCGTCAGCCTGGAGGAGCTGGCGCGCATGGTGGCGGCGCTGCGCCACGGCATCGAGGAAACATCCGCCCAGGCATGATGCCGCTCAGGACGGCCGGTCACCCTTCCCCGGTTTCCTGTCTCCGGCCTTCTTCTCCTCGGGCTTCTTTTCGGAGGCGGCAGGCTGTTCCTTTTTCACCGTCTCCTCCTTCACCCACGGCGCAGGGGGATCGGCGGGCAGGCTGAGCGCCTCGGCGCGGTTCTGCTGCAGCACGGCCTCCGCCTCGGCCGCCTTCATCATCTGGTCACGGATGTCGTTAGGCACGGCGGCCTCGGTCAGCGGCGGCAGGAGCGGATTGGGGCCCTCGGTCCAGGGCCCGAGGTCGGGCAGCTTCGCGAGCATGTCCGTCTGGTTGGTGAGGCGGTGCAGGCCGAGCACGCGCAGACGGCCGCCGAACATGTAGGCCACCGTCTCGTCCTCCAGGCCCTCGATGGTGCTGTTGCCGCGCTGGACGATGGGCTTGCCGCGAAGCACGATCTCCCAGGAGCTGACATAGGCCTCATGACAAAGCACCTTGGCCACGTCCTCGCCAGTCCCGCTTTCAAGATACACACGCCCCTTGGCCCTGATTCGCACCGGACGGTCGGCCCGGTCCTTTTTCAACACCTCGATGCTGTCGGCGGCCACTCTTACTTCGGAGGGCATTTCGACGCTCTGGGAGGAGATCGCCTTCGCCTCGTCGAAGGTCATGCCCAGCAGAAAGCCGAGGTCGATGCCGGCGGCTGCCGCAGAGGCCTTCTTCTGCAGGTTTTCAGCAGCCAGGGCCTCGGCGTTCATGCGTGAGATGGTGCGCAGATGCTCCGCCTGCTCCTCCTTGGAAAGCGTGCCATCCTCCGGACCGCCGGCCCCGAGCTTCTTCAGGAGGGGGATTTCAAACCCGGAGCAGCCCGAAAGGCCGACGGCCGCCAGCAGGCTGGCGGCTAGGGGGGCGATCAGGGGCGCAAGTCGCGGGGGATCGGCTGGCATGACCTCAGAGTAGGCTGCTGATCACGCCTGGCAAGATGCTGTGCAGGCATGTCACCGCCTTCGCATCAGTCCCGAGCCTTCAGCACGCCGACCATGTCCAGCTTCCTCAGCATGCGGCCGACCACCCAGAAGCAGGCCAGCGCGGCGCCGGCAACCACAAGCACGGCAAGGCTGTAGGTCTTGTCACTGATGATGAGAGGCAGGCGCACCGTCTCGGTGCGGACCTTGGTGATGATCCAGAGCGCCAGCCCCTTGCCGAACATCAGGCCCAGAGGCAGCGCCACGGTGACCAGCAGCGTCAGCTCCCCCAGCAGCACGGCGGCGACCTCACGCTGAGTGAAACCGACGACGCGCAGCGTGGCCAGGTCACGGCTGCGTTCGCTGAGGGCGATGCGGGCGCTGTTGTAAACGACGCCGAAGGCCACGATGACTGCCAGGGTGAGATAAAGGCGGCGCAGGATGCCGATGCTCTCGCCGGTCGTGCTGCGGAACGCGGCGAGCTGGTCCTTCTTCACCAGCGTGGTGGCCAGGCGCGGCGTCTGCTTGACCTCGGCCATGAAGTCCTCCCAGCGGCCCTGATCCACCTTCAGATATGCGCCGCTGACGCTGTCACCCTCATGCATCGCGCGACGCAGGGCGGCGATGTCCATGAAGGCGGAGACGCCGGAGAAATCCTCGATCAGGCCGCGCACGGGCAGGGTGAGGACAGGCCGCCTGCCTTCGAGCACCGCGACCCGGACCATCTGGCCTGTGGTGAGCTCCAGCTTTTCGGCGAGCGCCTTGGACATGACCACGCCGTCGTCCGGCAGCACGATGCGTCGGCCCTGGGCGTCCAGAAGCCGGTTGAGCGTCGTGTTTCTCGGCAGGCCGGTCAGGGCCAGCTTGCGCGAGTGATGACCGTTTTGAAACCTGGCCTGCACGGCCCGGACGGGTTCGGCCAGCATGACCCCTGGAAGGTGATCAAGATCGTGCAACGCCGGGGCGGAACCAGGTTCGATGAGGAAGGTGACCGCGTCCTGGCGCTGGACGTCGTTCCACTGATAGGTCAGCAGGTGGTCGATGCTGTCCGCCATGCTGCCGGGCAGCACCATCAGGCCGGTGGCAAGGGACAGGCCGGCGATGGTGAAGACGGACTGCCAGGGGCGGCGCTCGATGTTGCGCAGGGCCATGCGCATGGCCGGGGACATCCAGCCGGTCAGTCCGGCGCGCTCCAGAAGGCTGGGCTTGTAGCTGGCGGGAGGCTCGGGCCGCATCGCCTCCGCCGGCGGCAGCTTGACCGCCATCCACACCACGCTGAGCACGCCGGCGAGGGAGGCCGCCGTGCTGACCACCAGGGCCACGGCCACGGCGCGGTAGTCCATGAGGAAGTCCAGGCTGGGAAAACGGAAGAACAGCCGGTACAACGCCAGCAGCCCCCCGCCCATGTAGCGTCCTGCCAGCCCGCCGAGAGCGGAACCGAGGACAACGATGACGATGGCAAAGCCCAGGTAGTGCCGCCCGACCTGCCAGGAGGAATACCCCAGCGCCTTGAGCTGGGCGATCTGCTCGCGCTGCAGCCGCACCAGGCGGGCGAGCACGGCGTTCACCATGAAGGCGGCGACGCTTAGAAACACCACCGGGTAGGCCACGGAGAGTGCGCTCAGAACCGTGATCTCGTCATCCAGCCGCTTGGCGCTGCCGTGGTCAGCCCGCGTGATGGCGCCGCCGGCCCCATACACGGCCAGGAGGCGGTCGAACTCGACCAGCGCGGGCCCGGCCTCGGCGCCCGGAGCCAGGTCGGCGCAGAAGTCGTTGAACGCGCCGTCCATGTCATAGGCGACGGACAGCGCCCGGTAGTTCATCCAGAAGACGCCAAATCGTTTGTTATCCGGCAGGCTCTCCCCCGCCCTGGCCTCAAAGACGTATTCCGGTGACAGGCCGATGCCGGTGACCTCCAGGGTGTCCGCCCGCCCGTTGATGATGGCCCTCACCCTGTCGCCTGGCTGAAGCCTGTTGGCCTCGGCGAAGGCCTCGCTGACCACCGCCTCCCGCCGTGCGTCCGCCCGCGGCATGCGGCCCCGGCGCAGGAAGACCTGGTTCAGCAGCGGCTGGCTGCCATCCTCAGGCAGCGAGACCAGCTGTCCGGTGCATGGCTCGGCGACGCCGGGCAGGTCAAGCACCGCCGCCCGGACCACGCGCAGCTCCAGGGCGGCGACGCCCGGGACCTCCAGAAGACGGCCGCGCAGGGACAGCGGTGCACGCTTCAACGAGCCGAAGACGTCCGCCATCCGGTGGCTCTGGTAATAGGCGTCGCGCGTCTCCTCCAGGGTCAGGAGCAGGCTGCGCGTCATGATCATCATCGCCAGTCCGCAGGCCATGACAAGCGACACCGCCACGACCTGCCCCTTCATGCGGCCGAGGTCGCGCAGGAGCTTGAGGTCGAGCGGCGTGAGCATGGTCTGATCAGGGTTTCGCGGAAGGCCTGGAGAAGCGCACCTCCACGCCGGGCAGGCGGCCTGCCAGCTTCATGCCCGCCTCCTCCCCCAGCACGCACATGGCGGTGGCCAGGGCATCGCTCGTGGTGCAGTCGGGGGCGGTCACGCTGCAGGCGATGCGTTCCGTCAGCCCAAGGCCCGTCCTGGGGGAAAGGATGTGCGAATAGCGCCTGCCATCCAGCTCGATGAACTGATGCAGGTCCCCCGAGGTGGACACGGCACGACCGGCGAGACGGATCTTGGTTTCCTGGCTCGAACCTGTGCGCAGCACCACCTCCCACCCGGCTTCACCAGGTGGAGGATCCCCCGCAGCGGTGTCGCCCCCCGCCTGCACGACAGCCCGGGTGATGCCGCATTCCTTGAGGATCCGCAGGCACTCATCCGCGGCACGCCCCTTGGCGATGCCGCCGAGGTCGATCAATGTTCCAGGAGCCAGGCTGACCTTCCTGCCTTCAGGAATCAGCGTGACACGGTGCCAGCCGGTCGCCGCGATGCCCTGCGCCAGACGGCCTGCCGGGGGCAGCCTGCCCGTGCGTTTCGACCTCCTCCACAGGTGTGACAGGTGACCGCAGGTGGGGTCAAAGGCGCCTCCGGTGGCTTCGGCAAGCTCACGGGCGCGCAGCAGCAGGTCAAACATCGGCTCGCTCACCGCCACAGGCATCGGGGTGCCTGGTGCGCAGAGGCGCATCAGCTCGCTGGCAGGGTCGTAGTCGGTGAACCGGGCGTTCAGTTCGGCGACCCTCTGGAAGCACTTTTCAGCAGCCGCCGCAGCCGCCCTGGAGTCCTCGGCATAACAAGCAATGCGAAAAATGGTCGCCATGCCGGGGCCTGAAAAGTCATGGCGCAGCAGGTCGGCCCCCAGCCCGGGGGAGGCAAGGGCGGCCATCAGCAGGACCCGGCGGAGGCAAAGCATCGGGTGATCATTCCGCAGGCTGGCGGCGCTGTCCACCACCGTCAGGGCATTCAGGCCGCCAGCTTCCGCCAGCGGCGCGCCTTGAACTCATGCCGGGGCAGGCTGCCAGGGGATGCCTGATGCACGGGAATGCGCAGCGAAAAGGTGTCCCGGAGCCTGGTTTCCAGGCGTTTGAGCAGGTTTTTGGGAGCATCCTCGGCCACTTCGACCATCAGCTCCAGCTCATCCATGGCGTCCACCTTCTTCTGCTCCACCATGAACTCGACCACTCCGGGAAACTGCCTGACGACGGCCTCGATGGCGCTGGGATAGATGTTCACTCCCCGGACCACGACCATGTCATCCACCCGGCTGAGCACACCCCCTGGAAGGATCAGCCGGCCGCCATGTTCACCACGACAGACCCAGTCGCCGGTGCGGTAGCGAAGGAGAGGGCAGGCGGCACGGTCCAGCGTCGTCAGCACCAGCTCCCCATGGGCGCCTTCCGGCACTTCAAGACCGGTCGCGGGGTCGACGACTTCAGCCAGGTAGGCTTCCTCGATCACCACAAGGTCACGCGGACGTTCCGTGATCTCATAACTGACCGGACCGACCTCGGTCATGCCGTGGTGGTCGTAAACGCGCGCATCCCAAAGCTGCTCGATGCGGGCACGAACTTCCGGAATGCTGCCTCCCGGCTCGCCGGCGACGATGATCTTGTTCACCCGCAGGGCCATGCGCTCGACCCCGCTGGGGGCGCCGATCATCTCTCCCAGCCGCAGGGCGTAGGTCGGAGTGCAGCAAAGGCAGGTGGCGCCGTAGCGGGCCATCATTTCCAGCCTTGCCTGGCTGGACAGCCCCCCGCCGGGAATCACCAGATAATCGCGAGCCGCCGCCTCAAAAGCCGTCCAAAACCCCAGAAAAGGCCCGAATGAAAAGGCGAAAAACAGCCGGTCACGACCACGCTGGATGTCCGCCCCCTGGAAGACACGGCGCCAGCAGGCCAGCATCGCCTCCCAGCTTTCGGAGGTGTCCAGCCAGGCCATGGGCAGCCCGGAGCTGGTGCCGCTGGTCTGACAGAAGCGGGTGTAATGCTCGAAAGGCCGGGTCAGGTTGCTGCCAAAGGGCGGATGCGCCAGGCGGTCCTGAAGCAGTTCAGCCTTGTGGGTGAACGGCATCTGCTGAACGAAGTCCTCGATGCGGTTCAGGGAGGTGACCCGGATGCCATGTTCATGGAACTTGCGGGAATAAAAACCGTCCGTGGTGGCGAGGTGGAGGACGATGGAACGCAGCTTGCGCCACTGACAGGCACGCAGACGCGCTCGATCGATGAATAAGCGGGTGTCGGGCTCCACGCTGGAGCGATGGCGAGGCGGCAGGCCGGGTCAAGCCTGCAGGAAAAGCAAGGGCCTCAAGCCACGGACGGTGCAGGCTGGATGATGTCCGTCAGGACCGGGCGCAGGATCTCGTCCTGCCAGGGCATGAGGGGCTGTCCGGAGGCGGGCTCGACAACCAGAAGTTCAAGGTCGCTGCGTGAACCCAGAAGGCTGCCTTCGAGATCCAGGGACTGGGCGATCTCATCCCGCTTGGCACAGAGCCTGTCCACGGCATCACGCTGGGAGTCCGTCATGCGGTTTTTGACGCGTTTCTGGCGCTGCGGCCAGGATGCCTGCCCCTGGCGGAAAACCGCGGCGACCAGGTCATGAAACTCCTTTTTCCACTTCGGCCTCCAGCCGGCCGGAGGATTCATCACACCGCCCTGCTCAAAGGTCTCGGCATAGGCGACCATCTGCTTGTTCGACATGATGCGGTAGCAGGGCATGTCACGCTCCTGGGCGATGCCTTCGCGCCACTCCCACATGGCCTTGAGGATGGCGAGTCCCTTGGGGTTCAGCCTGCCGCTGCCCTGGACGCGCCAGGGATCCTCGCGCGGGGCCATGCTGCGCTGGGCCACCTCGGCCTGAAGCGCGCGGCAGCTTTGCTCAAACCATGCCATCCGGTTCTTTTCACGCAGGATCGCCAGGAAATGATCCGCCACCTGGAGCAGGTAGCGCACGTCATCCACCGCGTAGGACAGCATGTGCTCCGGCAGCGGACGCCGGCTCCAGTCGGCCTTCTGCGGAGCCTTGCAGATGGTCAGGCCAAGGACGTTCTGAAGCAGGGCGGCCAGGCCGAACTGCCGGGCGCCGGCAAGACGCGCCGCGATCTGCGTGTCACGGATGAGGCGCGGCTCCCAGTTGTAGCTCCGGCGAAGCATGGTGAGGTCGTAATCGGCGCCGTGGAACCAGAGCTCGTAACGGTCCAGCAGGGCGAGAAGCGGCGACACGTCGGCAATGGCCAGGGGATCGACGAGCGCAAAACGACCGCCGCAGGCCACCTGGAGAAGGCAGAGCTTCTCATGATAGTGGTGCAGGGAGTCGGCCTCCGTGTCGAGGCAGACACGCGTCTCCCCCGTCTGCTGGAGATGCGCCTCCGTGTCGGCGATCCATTGAACGAGGTGCCCGGGCGTGGCGATGAACTCGAAATCGCGGGCCGGAGGGGTGGAAGAATCTGGGCTGCTGGCCTGGCTCATCGGAATTTACTTGAGGCCGGTCAGCAGGATCTCGGCGTTGTTGCTGGTGCGGTTGATGTTGCGGATGAGCAGCTCCAGAGCCTCGACCGCAGGCACCTGGGCGAGCTGACGACGGATGGCCATGATGCGGCGGAATTCATCCGGATGGTAGAGGAGGTCGTCCTTGCGGGTGCCCGACTTGAGCAGATGAATGGCCGGGAAGATGCGGCGTTCCGCAATCTCACGGTCCAGGGTCGCCTCCATGTTGCCGGTTCCCTTGAACTCCTCGAAGATGACCTCGTCCATCTTGCTTTCCGTCTCGATGAGGGCGGAGGCGATGATGGTGAGGCTGCCACCCTCCTCGACGTTGCGTGCGGCGCCGAAGAACTTCTTGGGCTTCACCAGCGCCTTGGCGTCGATGCCGCCGGACATCGTGCGCCCCTTGCCGCCCATGAGGGAGTTGTAGCCACGAGCCAGACGGGTCAGGGAGTCGAGCAGGATGACCACGTCCTTGCCCGCCTCCACCAGGCGGCAGGCACGCTCGCGGACAAGCTCGGCCAGCTGACAATGGCGCCTGGGGCTTTCATCAAAGGTGCTGCTGTAGATTTCGCAGCCCGTCACGGATTCCTCAAAGTCGGTCACCTCCTCGGGGCGCTCATCCAGCAGGAGGATGATCAGCGTGATCTCCTTGTGATTATGCACAATGCACTTCGCAATGTCCTTGAGCATCATCGTCTTGCCAGACCTGGGCGAGGCGTTGATAAGCCCGCGCTGCCCCTTCCCCAACGGCGCGATCAAATCCATGATACGCGCTGAAACCGGGCAGATGGACTTGGGAAGCTCTAGGATGATGCGCTGCTTGGGAAAGGTGGCTGTGAGCTTGTCAAAATGCGTGGGGGCCTGGTAGTTGTCGATCTCCACGTCATCCACATGGGTGATGCGGTCGATGGCGAGATACTTGTCCCTGTCCTTGGGCGCCCTGGCGATGCCGCGGATGCGGTTGCCCGCACGAAGGTTGAACTTGCGAACGAGGAAGAGGGGGACAAACACATCCTCAGGCAGGGGCGCGAAACTGTAGCCGGGATACTTGATAAGCCCGAAATTTTCGGCCCCCACTTCGAGGATGCCGTCGACAAGAACCCTCGTGCGATGATCCGCCATCCAGGAAAGGACATCGTAGATGAGCTGATGCTTGCTGCGGGCCGCATTGATCTTGAAGTTGACGCTGGCGGCAAGCTCCTGGATTTCCCCAAGGCTCATCCCGTGAAGGGAGTTGAGGGAAATCTCCAGGGGGAAAGGCGGTTCAGGGGGAGGCGGGGAAGGTTTTTCGGACACGGCAGGCGCATCAGCAGCATCCGCAGCAGCCTCCTGGACCTGGCCTTCAGTCACAATCTGGGAATTGATGGACACGGGGGTCTTTTCAGGGGCCGTCACCGGCGCATCGGGGGTTGAAACGCTGGAGGTAGGTTCAGGGGAGGCTGTGGGATTCATGCTGGCCGGAGTTGTTTTGCAAGTGTCAGCACCTGGGCCTCGAGAGCGGCACGATCACCATCATTCCAGATGACCACATCAGCCCTTTCAACCTTGGCCTCAACGGACCACTGGGAACCCAGCATCCTTTCGGCGGTGCCTTGGTCGAGTTCCCGTAGTTCCATCAAGCGCCTGATCTGCACCGCCCGGCTGGCAGCCACCACGATGACCCGATCCGCTGTTACTATGCCGCCAATCTCATAGTGCAGAGGGACTTCCGCAAGAAAAAGTTCACCCCCCCCCTCACGAACCCGCACACGCTCCATTTCAAGGGCCTCCAGAATGCGGGGATGCATCATCTCCTCCAGGGCATGCCTCTGAGCGGGATCAGAAAAAATCATCCGGCGGAGCCAGGAACGGCTGACCCGCCTGCCATCGGCAGAAGACGGGTCCTGCTCGATCACCGAGGGTCCAAAAATGCCCTCCAGCCTAGCCATGATGGAGGCATCCTGCATCAGGCGGCCCGCCTCCTGGTCACAGGAGAATGCCGTCAGCCCGGCCAGCCCCACCCGCCCAAGCAGGCTGACAACCGCGCTTTTACCACAGCCAAGGCCACCGGTCACGATCCATGAATTCATATCCTAAAGAAGAAGGCAGGAGACTTGCATCTCCTGCCTTCGAGTCAAATTCAGTGCTGTAGAGAAGGTCAGTTGCCGACTGCGGGGAGAAGCGGGTTGGGAGCGTCGCCGGACTCCTCGGTGGACGAGCCCGTGCCCTGCTGACGGATGCGGTTGCCCGCAGGGTCGATCAGGGAGGCGGTCACGAAGATCATCAGGTTACGCTTGAAATGGTCCTCAACCTGGGAGCGGAACAGGCGGCCGATCAGCGGAACGTCACCCAGCACTGGCAGCTTGTCCTCAACATCCTGGACGTCCTCACGAATGAGGCCGCCGAGAGCGACTGTCTGACCGTCCCAGACCGTCACCGAAGTCTTCACCTTGCGGGTGGAGAAGATGGGCTGGTTGATGATGTTCGGGGTCAGTTCAACGCGGCTGCCGGCAGGATTCAGTACGGTGGGAGGCTGAACACTGTAAATCGGGTTGCCGTAGTTCACGAAGCCGTCGAACTCCGTCACCTCGGGGAGAAGGTTGAGGTCGATCGAACCATTCTCACCAATCACCGGGTCAACTTCCATGCGGACACCCACAGGACGCATTTCGAAGGCCGTGGGAGTCGTGGGAGTGACTGGGATCGAAGAAGAAGAGCCACCCACGCCACCGCCGTTCTGGGCGCCAACGTTGGTCGGAATCTGAGGCGGATCGAACTCGGTGGGGTAAATGAACTCGCGAATCACTTCGACAGTGGCAGGCTGGCCTCCCTTGGTGGTGACGCTCGGAGCGCTCATCAGGTCAACGCCCTTGCGCTGTGAAAGCGCCCGGATGACCATGCCGAACTGCGGGTCGGTGAAGATGCCTGCAATCGACAGCACGCCAGGAGCCACCGTGTCGGATGTTGCATCGATCGGGTTGAAAAGAGAGTCGATGCTGTCACCACGAACAGCCTTGGAACCAGTTCTCAGGCCGCGGGTCACAGGAGCAATCGCACCAGCGGTGACCAGATCACTCACAGCGCCCGTGTAGGACACGCGCCCGCCCCAGTTGCCATTGGTGCCACCACCAACATCAATGTTGTCAGCGTTGACGCCGAGTCCGCCAAGCAGCCAGTCAAAGCCGAGTTCGTCGGTGTTTTTCTGGGTCACTTCCACGAACTTCGTGGTCACATACACCTGCTTGGTGATACGACCGATGATGGAGTCAACGAAGGCCTCAACAAGGTCGAGGTTGGGCTGGGTGTTTTTGACAATGAGCTGGGAGGTGACCTTGTTGAAGACCGCCGTGGCTCCCTCGGGGAAGGGAATGCCCTGTTCCTTGAGGATTTCGAGAGCGCTCTTGCGCTTGATCAGGCCGGATGCGGCACCGGGGGCGGCGCCACCAGCGGCAAAGGGATCAGCCGGAGCGGCGGCGGGGGCGGCATCACCACCTGCCGTGCCCATGGTTTCGAAGTCCGGCGGGACTTTGTAGATGCGGGTAAACTGCTCCGTCGTGGTTTCCGTCACAGGGACAATCAGCACGGCAAAGGGTTCGACCTTGTACTTCATGCCTGCAAGCTCCGTCACATAACGCAGGGCCTCCACCATGGGAACGTCCTTCAGGTCGAGGCTGATGGAAGCGGTCGGGGCGTTGTCACCGGGTTTCAGGATGATGTTGACGCCTTTGCGGGCCGGGTCGGTTTCAAAGACATCCAGGTCGCGGCTCTTGACGCGCAGGAACTCCACGGCCTCGTCAATGCTGGCTCCGGAGAACTGCACCTGCGGGAAGATGATTTTCTGCATCTTCTGGCTCAGGTAGACCGTCGGCGCACGGGCACCCGCCTGGGTGCCTTCGACCTGGAATCCCTTCACCGGCGGCTTGTGCTCCCAGGCTTCAGTCACCATGTTCAGCATGCGGATGCGGTTGTGGTCGTAGGCCGAGTTGAAGTACTGCGAGCGTTTTTGCTCGGCAAGCTCCATGCCACGCCTTGCTGCAGTGTTGTAAGGGTCGATGCGCAGGACATCCTCATATTCCTCCATCGCCTTGTCATAGTTGCCGATTTCCACGGCGCTGGCACCCTTGACCAGGCCCTTCTGAACCTTGCCCACGTTTTCCACATGTTCAGCCGTCAGCGCCTGCGGCCAGCGGTCCGAGTCGTTCATCTCCGCCGCGAAAAGCGCAGCCTTCTTGTGTCCGGGAACGGCGGCGGTGGCCTCGTCCAGAAGCTTGCGGGCCGCCTCATAATCCCCGGCGACCGTCTTTTCACGGGCAACGGCGACGGAGCAATCAGCAAACTTGAGGTTGGCGAGTTCACGCCAGTCCTGGATGAAGGGGGCGTTGGGCAGCTGGTCAAAGACCTCCTTGGCGGAACGGTACTGGGACAGGGCCGTTTCACGATCACCGGAAGCAAAGAGCTCATCCCCCTTTTCCATGGCCTTCTGAGCATCTTGAATGCGGGCCAGTCGACGGGCAATCTCACGCTCGGCAATGCCGGGCACGCTGTTATTGTGTCCACCGCTCTGTGCCTGGGCGGGGAGGCTTGACAGCGGGATGGCGGCCGAGATCAACAGGGCGAGTTGCTTTCTTTTCATTCGGGAGGGGGAGGTCATGGGCGCTTGGGAAAAGGAAATTTGACGATAAGCTGGTTTTTTTAGCAAGGCGTGGACGCTTTTGGCGAGATGTTTTTTCTGTTTTTTGACTCAACCTTTCTTGATGGTGATCGACTCACCGCTCGGATTCTTGCCGTCGACGGGCACGATGACGGCCTGGGACTCCTCAATGCCGAGGACCTTGAAGGTCACCCCAAGTCCCGGAATCTGGAAGGTCTCGCCTTCACGCACCTTGCGGATTTCCGGTGTTCCGATGCGAAACTCGAACTCTGCCTCATAGTCGGCAAGGTTGGTCTCCTGCCCCTTGATGAGCACGAACTCCTTGTTGGTGGAGATGTCCACGCACTTGAGCTCGGAGACATCCGTCTCCAAGCCCGTTGTCGGGCTCTTTTCAAGCTTCTGGGTGAAGGTCAGGGCCTTGAACCTGGCCGCCGCGTTTTTATCGAAGCCAAACTCGTCACCCGGGGAGACGAACTTGCTGGCCCTGGGTTCAGGTGCGATGCGCTGCACCTGATAAGGCGGCGAGCTGCTGTTCAGCTTGATCTTGTAGTCGTGCGTGATGCGCTGCTTCAGGAAGAGCTTCTGAGTCACCGGCGGATGAGAGTGCTCGTCACGGGGATTGGTCTTGGCGGTGAACTCCTCCTCATTCGAGAACCCGTCGTTGTCAGGGTCCAGTGAACCGACGTTGGGAGATTCGATGTTCGGGATGTCATTCTTGACCAGGAATTCATTGGTCATGGGCGGACGCAGGGCCGGCTCCGGAACCTGCAGGTCAAACAGCTGGTCGCCCTTTTGAAGGAGCAGGATCGACTTGTTCAGAGGCACCGGCTTGCCGTTGATGACCGGGGAGACCCAGTTCACCTTTTCCATGAGCCGTGCCAGCACGCTCTTGACGCGTTCCGTCGGGGGGGGATTCAGGTTGTTGGGTGATGATGCCTGCTTGATCGCGAGCCTTTCCGAGAGCCCCTGGCTGTCCAGGATGGTGAAGGTCACAACGCCCGCCGCAAGCAGGGCGGCGATGATGAGCAGAACCTTTTCGTAATTACCGTTCTTCTTCTGCATGGAATCTTGATTGTGAGGGGGGTGTTCTCAGCGAGAAGCAGCCGCAGAGGCCTGGGGGTTGAGGAATTTGACCAAGTCGATCTCGATGAACGCGCGAAGCGTCTCGCGACCAAGGACGACATGCGAATCAGGTGCGGCGGGCTGGGCGCCCGGGGCGGCGGGCTTGGCCTCAGCCGCAGCTGGCTGGGCGCCTTCGGCAGGAGCGGCGGCGGAAGGATCAAGCGAGGCATCCAGAGATGCCCCGGAAGCCACGCGGGGAGGGCCGACCTGCGCCTCGTTTTCAATGCGCACGAGCCTTGCAACGGTGAAGAAAGGCATCTCGGAAGGACTGGCCAGTGAGCTGAGCAGGGTCTGAAGGGCTCCCTGGTCGGCACGCACAACAACGCGGACCTGACGTCGCTCGGTGATGTTGATGGCGGCAGGAGCTGCCTGACCAGGACCTTTGGCAGCCCCCTTGGCCTTGGCTTTCGAAGCCTGGCGCTGCGGCTTGTCCGCCTCGTTTTTCTCCGAGGCGAGCAGCGAACGTTCGAGCTGGTCAACCGACTTGACGCCGCTCTTGAGCAGCAGCCTGGTGATCTCCTCGATGGAGTCCAGATAGGTCGAGAGTTCGGCAGCCACCTGGTCAGACTTGGGGAGTTCGCTGGTGTACTGGTCGAAGGCCAGGTTGAACTCAGCGGGCAGGCGGCCTCCGCCGGCCTTCTTGATCTCAGCAATGCGGGCCTTCAGCTTGGCCTGGAAATCCGTGTTGGAGGTGGGCTTGTCCTCAGGCTGAAGCTTGTAAAGCACCAGGGAGAGCTTTCCGACCTCACCCGTGTAATCCTGCACCAGCTTCTGCTTTTGCGCCAGGTTCTCCGGCGTTGGAGCGAGCGAAGCGCCCTTGAGCCTCGCCAGGGAGGCGTTTGCCATGTCAAACTCTTCCTGGGCGCCGGAGGCGCCGGACCAGGCGTTGAAAAGCATCACTCCAAGTCCGACCACCCCGGCCCCAGTGAGACCAAGAATGGCGGCAGGCACTTTGTTGTCTTGAATCCAGCTCATCAGTCTTTGAAGTTCATTGTCTGCTTGAGGGGCAGCTCGATTTTAAAAGTGTAGGCATAACGGTCTTCCTCGACGCCGCTCTGCGCGCTGACATATTCGGCCCGCTTGGCCTCGAAGTCGGCAACATCAAACCAGGGAAGCTTGGCCAGTGCGGCGGCGTAGCGGTAGACCACCTGCTCGCCTTCGTCATTCTTCCTGTAGAGTCCCTGCAGGCGAAGGCTGTAGGCGGGCGCGGCACCGGCGGCGGTTTCCTCCTTCTTGGATCCACCCTCCCCCTGCCCGACAAGCTGGGGGGTGATGGAAGCCTTGTCCTTCAGGGGCTCGACCAGCGTCAGCCAGATCAAGTCATTGTCGAACTTGGCGTTCAGATCCGTGAGCAGCCTGACCCAGTAGGAGCGCTCGGCGACCGCCTGCTCAAGCTGCTGGCTCAGGGCTGCATACTGGCCCTGCTGGGCGTCCAGGGCGGCGATCTTGTCACCGAGGCCCTTCAGACGGGCGTTTTCAGCCACCATTCCACCGAGTTTTTCGCGGATGACACGTTCGCTGTTCTGGTAATAGACAACGCCGGTGCCGAGGGCAGCCCAGAAAAGCAGCATGCCGAGGATCAAGGCCGGCGTTCTGCGTGCGGCGTCCCGGGCGTTGGCGACGGCTGTAGGCACCAGTTCAACTTCGGAAGGACAGCCGCCTGAGGACCTGAGGGCAAGGCCGACGAGTTCGCCCAGGAAAGGTGCGTCTGCGGCGGCCACATCCTGCTTGACCGCACGGTCAAGCTGAACACCGCGAAGAGGGTTGAACACCTCAACAGGAAGCTTGAGCTTCTCATTGAGGAAGGAAATCATGTTGCCAAGCAGCGCGCCACCTCCGGTGATGAACACGCGCCTGGGCTGGGCGCCCCCCTGCTGGCTGCGGTAGAAGGTGATGGTGCGCATGACCTGCGTGTGCAGGTTCGACGCCGCATTTCGGATCACCTTGGAAAGCGCCGCGATCTCAGGATCTTCATGCTCCTGAACCGCACCTCCGGGCGCAATGAAGCCCCGGTTGATCTTCTGGGTTTCTGCTTCGGCAAATCCAATGCCAAACTCCTTGGAGACGGCGGAGGTGATGGATGCGCCTCCCACGAGGAAGTTGCGGATGAAGAAGCGGCCGGGTTCCACAAAAACCATGTTGGTGGACCTGGCGCCAAGGTCGATCAGCACCGCAGGCTCGTCGACATCAGGGTAGCTGTAGCGGAAGGCGTTGTAGAGAGCCAGGGGGGCGACATCCACGCCGGAGGTGGCCAGCCGGGATTCAACGACCTGGTCATTGATCTCGTTGAGTGCGTCCGACTTCATCGCGACCAGCACGACTTCGGTCTCGACTCCCCCCTCGGAGGAGAACTCGTAATCCCAGACCACTTCATTGATTGGGAAGGGCACGTTCTGGCGGGCTTCGAACTCGACGATCTGCGCCACCCGGTCATCCTGCACGGGGGGCAGCTTCACAAAACGATTGAAGACGGTGTGCCCGGCGACGGCATACCAGACGGCGGAACCCTTGATCTTCAGGCGGCTGGCGAGCTCCTGAAGTCCGATTTTGAGCTGAGGAATCCGGGTGGCGTCCACCGTGGGATCTCCCGGCATGTCGACGAACTCGTAACGTTTGAGGACAAGATCCCCTCCGGACTTGGAGAAAATGGCCCCGGAAAGACGCTGGGAACCCAGGTTCAGGACCGCGATGATTTTGCTGTCTGCCATGCTAGGAAAATGAATTCAGGCCAGTTGAGCCGGAGCTTGTGCTCCAGGCTGGGTGTGACTGTCAGTTTACTTGTTCTTCACGCCGACATCATAGTCGCCCCACAGGATGGCGAAGGGGGTGTCCTTTTTGGGCAGCATGGTGTTGTCGTTGATGGCCAGGCCGTCCGCCTTCTCCCACCAGGGCCCCTTGATGCTGCCGTCACCGGCGACACGCTGGCCTTCCACAATGACTTCCACGCCCCAGCCGGTGACGTCCGAAGGCTGGAAGGTGTCCTTTTCGAGGATGCGGCGAAGCATGGCCGGGGAGACATAGGCCAGGGCATGGCAGCGCTCCGAGGCCGGGATGTCAACATACTCGATGGCACCCTTGATCACCTGACGGCGGCCATCCTTGGTCGTGGTGCTCATGGCCAGGTAGTAGTTCACCGTCATTGAGGAAAGGCTGCCGTTGCGGCCGCCGGCGGTCGTTGGAAGCTTGATGTCAAACTCCATGTCGATTTCAAGCCAGTCCTTCGGGCGCCAGTTCCTGGAGGGCACGTTGGAAGCCTGGAACTGGGGTGTCTGGACATTGGCGAACTTCAGCGGCTTGATGTCCACCTTGACGGCAGGGGCCGTCTGGGCCTGCAGGCCACTGGCGGCCAGTGCCAGGACGGCAAAAGCGAGATGAAAGGATTTCATGTGGAGTCGGGGGGTGGTCACAGACTTGCGCACGGTAGGTCGGTTACACGGGCGGGGGTCGCGTGAATTAATTCTTTTTATTCGCAAACTGCGCCGGTCATCAAGACTTGATTGCAAGAAACTCACGAAAATAGGCGATCGTGCGCGTGATGCCCTCCTCGAAGTCAACCTTCGGCTCCCAGCCAAGGAGCTTCCTGGCCAGCGTGATGTCAGGCTGGCGGACCTTGGGATCGTCGGTCGGCAGCTCCTTGTGGATGACGGGCAGGTCCACGCCGGTGTGCTTCAGGATGGCCATGGCAAATTCCAGCACGGTCATTTCACGGGGGTTTCCGATGTTCACCGGCTCATGATAGCCGGACTGGGACAGGCGGTAGATGCCGTCGATCAGGTCGGAGACGTAGCAGAAGCTGCGGGTCTGCGATCCGTCGCCAAACACGGTCAGCGGCCTGCCCTGGAGAGCCTGGCCGATGAAGGCCGGCACCACCCTGCCGTCCTCCAGGCGCATGCGCGGCCCGTAGGTGTTGAAGATGCGGACGATCTTGGTGTCCACCCCATGCGCCCGGTGATAGGCCATGGTCATCGCCTCCGCAAAGCGCTTGGCTTCGTCATAGCAGCCACGCGGGCCGATGGGGTTGACGTTGCCCCAGTAGGTCTCCTTTTGCGGATGTTCCAGGGGATCGCCATAGCACTCGCTCGTCGAGGCGATCAAAAAGGTGGCCCCCTTCTCCTTGGCCAGTCCCAGTGCGTTGTGCGTGCCGAGCGAGCTGACCTTCAACGTCTGGATGGGGATCTGGAGGTAGTCGATCGGCGATGCCGGCGAAGCGAAATGAAAGATCAGGTCCACCTTGCCCGGCAGGAAGATGAACTTCGTGACATCGTGCTTGATGAAGTCATAATCGGGGTTGCCGGCCAGATGCTCGATGTTCCGGACGTTCCCCGTGATCAGGTTGTCCATCCCGATCACCCTGTAGCCCTCGGCAAGCAGGCGGTCGGTGAGGTGGGATCCCAGGAAGCCGGCGGCTCCGGTGACAACGGCGGTTTTTTTGGCTGACATGGACAGGGGGAAAACGAAGGGCCGCGAGTCTGTGGCTTTTCCAGTAAAGCGCAAGCAGGGACTACTCTGACAACCTCAGCAGGCCCTGCCACACTTCCGGCGACCTTTTTCCCGGCCTGGCCTCCCCACCCGGGATGACCACCCTGCCCCGCCACTCAACAGCGGGCGTGGTGACTCGCGAAAACGGCACCTCGCCGGCCGAACTCCACCGGTTGTTTGCCGGATCGTAGGCCAGGATCCTTCTGGGGAAGCCGGGATGCTTGTCCCTGGGCTCAAAGCTGACGAGCGCCCCATCATCACCGCCAATCAGGAAAAGCTTGCCATCGCGGCCAGGCAGCGGTCCAGGCGCAGCCACGGCCGCATGAGCCAGCCCAGCGACCTGCCGCCATCCCTCCGCAGGACTGAAGCACCAGCCATCCTTCAGCCACCCACGTTCCGCCTTGCCATCCGCGCCGGGCTTGAGCGAGGCCCCGCTGAACAGGTAAACCCTGCCCTTCGCCGCTGCCATGGAGGCCAGGATGCGGGCCGGCCCCGGACAAGGTTCGAGTTCCTTCCACCCTGCTTCCAACTGCGACAAGTCGAGCGCCCAGAAGGTCCCCAGGGCGGCCGTGTCCGCAGGCCGCTCGATGCCGCCGACCACATAAATGATGCCGCCAGACTCCACCCCGGCCATGAAGGCGCAGGGCCGGGGCAGGTCAGCAAGCCTGTCAAAACGGGCCTCACCACCCTCCAGGCGCAGCCTCCAGACCGACCGGAAATGTTCCTGGGCGTCTCCGCCTCCGATCAGCAGCAGCCCTTCCCGTGTGCTCAGGCTCACTCCATAACCGTTCGGCCTCGGAAGCCGTCCGGCCTTTTCCCAGCGCCCGGCTGGATCGTGCAGCACATGGACATCGTCATACCAACGCTTGACGCCTCCCTCCCAGGGCATCTTGTCCGGGAAATTGGTCCCGCCGGCCACGATCAGTGCGTCGGCACTGACACCGGCAAAGGCCCCGGCAACCCCCTCCTTGTCCGGCAGAGGCTCCAGACGTGTCCACTGTCCCTGCGCCGAGGCGGACAACAGGCTGAAAATCAGGATTCGTGCAAACATGCATCAGCCTACTTTCAGGTCTCCGCTCAAAACAATCGCAAATGCAGTCGCGGCTGAATCGTACTGACATGACGATGCCCCATCCACGGATCACCGCCATCCTCACGTTTTCCCTGGCCGGAAGCCTTCACCTTCAAGGTGCCGGGCCGGAGGTGAAGGAGACGGCGTTTGAGTTCCGCAAGCCACCCCACAACTACCTCACCCACGAGGCCCGGGACCGCTTTGCCGGACTGCTCAAGAAGCTGAACTCCGGCGAGGTCAGGCTCGACACTGCGGATGACAAGGCCTTCCTGGCCAGCCTGCTCTCAGCCCTCGACGTGCCCGTCAGCTCCCAGATCCTCGTCTTTTCCGCCAGCTCCCTGCAGAGCGAGATCATCAATCCGCGCAATCCGCGCGCCCTCTACTTCAATGAGGACACCTATGTCGGCTTCGTGCCGGGCGGCAAGGTTGAGGTCATCAGCATGGACCCCACCCATGCCGCCATCTTTTACATCTTCGACCGGCTCCGCCCAGGTGGGGGGCTGCCAGCCATCGCGCGTTCCGACAAATGCTTCAACTGCCACGCCGGCAACGCCACGCGCCGAGTCCCCGGGCTGATTGCCGAATCCCTCCTGCCCATGGCCAGCGGCGCCAGCCTGGAAACCTACCGCCGCGACGAACAGGGACATCACATCCCGCTCGACCAGCGCTTCGGCGGCTGGCACCTCACCGGCGGACATCACCTGACCTCGACGCACGCCAACCTGATGGGCGTCGCGACCACCGCCGGCCAGTTTGACAAGGTGCCCGCCGAGCCTGGGCAGATGTGGGACATCAACCGCCACCTCCTGCCCACCAGTGACATCCTGCCCAACCTGCTTCACGAACATCAGCTGGGCTTCGAAAACCGGGTCTTCCACGCCGCTTATGTCATGCGCCAGCTCCTGGCCGACGGCCGCGGCACCCTGCCCTTCTCCGCCAAGGCCGAGTTTGAAAAAATCGCCGACGAACTGGCCCGCTACATCCTGTTCACCGACGAAGCTGCGCTTCCCAGGGCTGGCATCGAAGGCGATCCAGCCTTCATGAAGGACTTTGCACGCAACCGAAAGCCCGCCCGCAGCGGGCTCGCCCTGAAGGATCTCGACCTCAAAAGCCGCCTGTTCAAGCACCGTGCCAGCTACATGCTCTACACCGAGTCCTGGCAGAAGCTGCCCGCCATGCTCAGGGAACGCGTCTACTACAAGATGGCGGAAGGGCTGCGCGAACAAAACCCAGCCCCGGTCGGCGCCCACATTCCCGTCCAGGAAAAGCTCGCCATCCGCAGCATCCTCAAGGAAACCCTGCCCGGCCTGCCCTCGTGGTGGAGGTGATCATTCAGCGCCCCAGGATCAGGCCGCACTCCCGGCTGCCCCTCGCACCGCCCGCCCGCGCGCCCTCACCGCCTTGAGCTGGCCGCATCCAGCCGCCACATCAATGCCCCGCCTCTGACGGATCGTGCAGGGAATGCCGCTTTCCTGAATGAGCCCGTGGAACTCCCTGGCCGAAGCATCCGCGCTCTCACGCCCGGCAAAGCCCGCCGTCTCGTTCAGCGGAATCAGGTTCACATGCGCGTTCAACCCCCGCAGCAAACCAGCAACCCGGTGAGCATGGGCAGCGGTGTCGTTGACCCCGGCGATCAGCGTCCAGGCAAAGAAGATCTTCCGCTGCGTAACTTCGCCATAGTAGCGGCAGGCAGAGATGAGTTCGGCCAGCGGCCAGCGCTGGTTGGCCGGGATGAGGGCCGCGCGCTCCTCATCCGTGCTGCCATGCAGGCTCACCGCCAGATTGTAGGGCCTGCCCTCCTCGGCCATGCGCCGGATGGCGGGCACGACACCGACGGTGCTGACCGAGATTTTCGCCGGGCCGATGTTGGCGCCGCGCGTGTCGCTGATGATCTCCAGGGCGTGCATCACCGCGTCGTAATTGTGCAGCGGCTCGCCCATGCCCATCAGGACCAGGTTTCTCAGCCTGAGGCCGCGCGCCGCCAGTATCCGCCGCGCATGATGCACCTGGGCCACGATTTCACCCGGCCGGAGATGTCGCACAAAGCCCATCTGCCCGGTGGCGCAGAAGACGCAGCCCATGGCGCAGCCCGCCTGCGTGCTGAGGCAGGCCGTGTGCCGTCCTTCATAACCCATGATCACGGTTTCAATCTCCTGCCCGTCCGCCAGCCGCAGCAGGAACTTCTGGGTCAGGCCATCGCCGCTGGGAGTCTCCGCCGCAACCGGCAGGACATCCGTGAAAACCTCCGTGCCCAGCCTCGCCTCCAGCCAGCGCCGCAGCGGCGGAGAAAGGTCCTTCCGAGCAAGTGCATCGGTTTCCGCACGGAAGTGCAGGGAGTTCCACAAGGCCTTGGAATGCACCGCCGCCAGACCGTCAGCCGTCAGGCGTGAACGCAGTTCATCAAAGGTCAGGTCAAGCAGGTGCGGGCTCACGGAGGCTCAACGGCGGCGGGTCAGCGGACGCATCATTGACGCGCCACCAGCTTCAGACGGAACTTCTCGACCGCAGCCTTGATCAGCGGGTCGTTTTGAAAATCCCCCTCAGCTGCGGCAGGGACGGCCTCCGTGGCTGCGACGGCCGAGGCCGCAGGCGCCGCTGCGGCAGCCCTGGCAGGCTCCGCCCTGGGCTCGGCCGCAAGCTCGGGCTTCGGCGGCGGGGCGTCGAGCAGGTCAAAGCTCATCTCGCTGGCCATCGGAGGCGCCAGCGAAGCATCAAGCACGAATTCAAACTTCACCGTCGTCCCCAGGATCTCCTCAGCGACCGACTCCAGGTATTTCTTTTGGTTATCCCGGTTCAGGCTGTCCCTGGCATGAGCCTCCGTGGTGGGAAAGCCAACCTTCATGACGCTCCTGGCAAACGAAAGCACGGTGCCGATTTTCAGCCAGCTGACGATCAGGGCGCGCCGTTCCTGGATCACGGCGGTGAAGTCCGCCCAGAACTGCTCAAGATTCACCTCGGACGGAGGTGCAGCAGGCTCGGCGGCCCGGACGGAAGGCGCCGCCTCAGGTGCAGGAACAGGCACGGGTATCGGGGCCGGAGCTGGCTCGGGTTTCTGCTCCACGAAACGGGCTGCGGCAACCAAAGGCTCAGGGGCAGATCGTGCCTCGGGTGCGGCCACAACAGCCTCCGCACTCCTCGGCGCACGTTCCACCGCCGGAGCGGCCGCACGCGCCGTGGTCACCTGCGGAGGGCGCGGCATCACTTTGGGGACCGGGCCTCCGGGGCCGCTGTCCAGAGCTTCAATCACATCACTCAGGCTGACTTCATTCAGATGCTGCACGGCCTGGATGACGCCAAGTTCCAGGTGCAGCCGCTTGTTCGTCGCCCAGCGCATCCGGGCGTCCACCTCGGCCAGTCCGTCCACAATGCGCAGAAGCTGCTCCGTCGTCGCCATCTGGCTCTGCGCCGCCACGCGCTCGGCGATCTCCGGCTCCAGGTCCTCGGCGCCGGCCTCAGGATCGGCCTGGCTGACGAGCAACGTACGAAAATGCTGGATCAGGTCGGCCAGCAGCTTGCCCAGGTCCTTGCCGGACTCGCTGGTGTCATGCACGGCCTGCAACGCCGCCACAGTGTCACTTTCCAAAATCTGCTGCGCCAGCTGCACCACCGTCTGCATGGCGGTGAAGCCAAAGATGTCGAGCACGTCCTGCTCGCAGATCTTGCTGCCGCAGAATGCCACAAGCTGGTCGAGCATCGACTGTGCGTCGCGCATGCCGCCGTCCGCCCCCTTGCCGATGGCAAAGGCGGCCTTTTCGTCCAGGTCCACCCCCTCCAGCTTCGCAATGTGCAGCAGGTGGCGGGCGATCACATTCAGGGGGATGCGGCGCAGGTCAAAACGCTGGCAGCGGCTGATGATCGTCGGCAGGATCTTGTTCGCCTCGGTGGTGGCGAAGATGAACTTCACATGCGGAGGAGGCTCCTCCAGGGTCTTCAGCAGCGCGTTGAAGGCGGAGGCCGAGAGCATGTGCACCTCGTCGATGTAATAGATCTTATAACGGCATCTGGCCGGGGCGTACTTGACGCTTTCCCGCAGGTCCCTGACCTGGTCCACGCCGTTGTTGCTGGCACCGTCGATCTCCAGCACATCCAGGCAGTTGCCCTCGGCGATCTCCTTGCACAGGGGATCCTCGGGATCGAAGTCGATGCTCGGCCCGCCCGGGCAGTTGAGCGCCTTGGCAAAGATGCGTGCCGTGGAGGTCTTGCCGGTGCCGCGCGGCCCGACGAACAGGTAGGCATGGGCCAGCCGGTCCTGGGCGATGGCGTTCCGCAGGGTACGCACGACATGTTCCTGGCCGAGCACGTCGGCGAAGGTCTTGGGACGATATTTGCGGGCAAAAACCTGGTAGCTCACGGCCGGAGACTAGGCCGCGTTTTCCTGCTGGCAATGGAGCATTCACACGCTGCGTCACTTCATCCACCTCCCCTCAAAAGCCGGCTCCAGCGGCCGCACCCGTCCAGCCCCCGCCAGGGCTGAGAGGAAAAGACCAATTTCGGGTGAGCGGCGAACACCATGCAGCATTTGGCTGAATTTGTGCGTAACATCCACCGACTCAGTCCGTGTGCCTGTTCGAGTCCATGAACTGCCCTCGCTCCATCATCCTCCTTTTCACGCTGCTGGCGCAGATCTGGCCAGCCCAGGCGGTGATGAATGCAGGCGGCCGTCCTGAGACTTGTGAGATGGGCTGTTGCTTGGCCATGGCTGAACCTGGCATGAGCGCCTGCGGCTGCCTGGATGAACCCTCCACAGCTCCGGTGAATCCCGCCGCACCCACGTCAGCTGATGATCGGTTGATCTCGCCAAGGGTGTTGTGGACGACCCAGGAGCCCCTGTCGCCATCACGTCCCGCCCGGGAGCTTCGGGCGGCGCATCAGAATCCCGCTGAGAATGGAGCCTGTCGGCAGCCGCATGTCCGGCGGACGGTGCTGTTCTGCTCCCTGCTGAACTGAGTCGGCGTCCTCCAAGGACCCATCATGCCCACGCATCGCAGCCCTTCAGGGGAGGTGTGCGCCCATGGGCCGGTTTTCAAAACCTTCAACGACTCACCTGCCATGAAACGATCCAGCCTTTTTTCAGCCTTCCTCCTGCCAGCCACCCTTCTCGCCTGCGACACCTGCGGCAGAGGCGCCCCGAGCCCCGGCGGCCGGATGGTCGAACATGACCTCCACATTGCCGAACAGCACCTGAGCCCGGCCGGGAAACGTGTGCGTGCCCTCACCATCAACGGAACCATGCCGGGCCCCACCCTGCGCTTCCAAGAAGGCGACATCGCACGGATCCGGGTTCACAACGACCTCCGGAACGAGGAGACCTCGACCCACTGGCACGGTCTGCTCCTGCCTAATGAACAGGATGGCGTGCCATATGTGACCACGCCCCCGATCCTGCCCGGGGCCGTTCACACCTTTGAATTCCCGCTGCGCCATGCCGGCACCTACTGGTTTCATTCCCACACCCATCTCCAGGAGCAGGGCGGCGTCTTCGGCAGCATCGTGGTCGAGCCACGGGACGGCGAACCCGTGAAGGCTGACAGGGAGCAGGTCCTGGTGCTGTCCGACTGGACCAACTACGACCCGATGGAGGTACTGCGCATGCTCATGCGCGGCAGTGATTACTTCGGCATCCTGCGCAACAACTCCCAGAGCATCCTCGGCGCCTGGAGGCGCGGCATGCTGAAGGAGTATTTCCAACGCGAATGGGACCGCCTGCCGCCCATGGACATCTCGGACGTGGGCTACCATGCCTTCCTCATCAACGGCCTCCCGCAGACACGCATCGAAGGCAGGCCTGGGGAGCGCGTCCGGCTCCGGGTGATCAACGCCAGCGCCGCCACCTATTTCTACCTGCACTCCAGCGCCGGCCCCATGACGATCATCGCCGCCGACGGCCCCGCCGTTGAGCCGGTGAAGGTGAACCGCTTCCTCATGGCCATCGCCGAAACCTACGACCTTCTCATCACCATTCCCGCCAGCGGCGAATTTGAGCTGCGCGCCACCAGCCAGGACGGCAGCGGCCATGCCTCCGCCTTTTTCGGCCAGGGGGCCTCTCATCCCGCCGACGACCCTCCCAGACCCAACCTTTATCAGATGGACCAGATGCTGAACCTCGCCCTTGAGGAGCAGGAGGACGACCCCCGTGCCTCGCTCCGGCTTGACCGGCCCGGCTCGCCCTACCGCCTGCTGAAGGCGGTGAAGGACACCACGCTGCCAGCCGGCCTGCCACGCCGCAGGATCACCCTGCATCTCACGGGCGACATGAACCGGTACATCTGGAGCTTTGACGGCAGGACGATCGCCCAGGAACCCTTCATCAAGATCCGGAAGGGGGAGATCATCGAGCTTGAGCTCATCAACGACAGCATGATGCATCATCCCATCCACCTTCATGGACATTTCTTCCGCCTGTTGATGGGAAACGGCGCACGCTCACCCCTGAAGCATACCGTCGATGTCCCGCCGATGAGCAGCCGGCTCGTGGAGTTCGAGGCCAATGAGGAAAAGGACTGGATGTTTCACTGCCATATCCTCTACCACATGATGAGCGGCATGGCGCGCGTGTTCCGCTATGAGCAGGAAGCCGGGGCTCCGGCTGTCGGCGCTCATGCCCCCCAGGCTCCGGCCTCCCCCGCAGAGCATCGCCGTCAGCACACGGGCGGCCTTGGCGAACACGCCCATGACATGAGCCACGTCTGGGGGGCGGCCTCCATCCAGAGCCAGATGAGCAGCGGCCTGCTGACGTGGATGAACCCCAGGAACAACGTGCTGCTGTCCTGGGAGGTCGGCTGGGGACAATCCGATCAAGCCGAGCATGAGGTTGACCTGACCTATCAGCGCTACCTGGACATGAACTTCCAGGCTTATGCCGGCTACCGCCTGGCGGACCATGGAGGCGGCGACCGCCCCATCGCCGGATTCAACTACCGCCTGCCCCTCATGATCCTTTCGGACGTCACGGTGGACGGCCGGGGCAACGGCCGCTTCCAGCTCTCCAAACGCCTCCAGATCACTTCACGCCTGGGCGTTGCCGGTTACGCCTTTTACGACACCGGCAGCCATCTCGAATGGAGCGCCGCCGCCGATTACACGCTCACCCGATCCACCTCCCTCAGCATCTCCTATCACAGCGATTACGGCCTCGGCGCCGGACTGCTTCTCCGTTTTTGAAGGCACAAGCCCTCGAATAAAACACAACACCCCAAACCCACCCCACATCATGAAAACACTCGTCACCACCCTCCTGTTCAGCCTCGCCTCCGCCGCCCTGGCCGCCGACAAGCCCTATCCGCTCGACACCTGCATCGTCAGCGGCAACAAGCTCGGCACCATGGGCAAGGTCGTTGTCAGGTCCCACGAAGGCCAGGAGATCAAGTTCTGCTGCAAGCCCTGCGTGAAGAAGTTCGACGCCAATCCCGCCAAGTATCTGTCCAGGCTGAAGAAGTAGGCGGGCCTGGCCTTGCTGCCTTTATTGCGCTGTTCTGCGCCTGCCTTGCGCCGTCACCACGGTGGCAGGGCACGGTCGCAGGATTTCAGAGGGTTTGGCGTGTGAAAGGTGTTTGTCTGATCGTCCCCACGGTGGAAAAGCACCCCCCTACACCACCCTTTATGAACGACGACGAACTTCACCGCATCCTCTGTCGTGCAACAGCACGGAGCAGCCTGCCGGACACGTTCAACCGCGAGGTCTGGCACCGCATTGAGGCCGAGGAATCCATCTCCCTTGGGGCATGCCTCCGCCAGCTGTGCCAGAGGTTCTTCACCCTGCTCGCGCACCCATGTACCGGAGGGGCGGCCATCCTTGCCAGCATGGCTCTGGGAGCCTGGCTCGGTGTTCAGACAGCAGAAGCAGAGCCTCCCCTTGACGGCGCCTCAGCCTACCTCCGCTCCATTGACCCGCTGAAGGGCCACCCCAAGGAGGTCCGGCCGTGAGAAAAGGCCAGTTCATCCTGCTGATCGCCCTGATGCTTGGCATCTGCATGTTTTTCTGCGCCCGCATGCTGCAGCGGCCACACGCCGGGGAAGCCCCCCCCTGGGAAGACCAGATCATGCTGCCGGAGCTGAAATGGCTGCGGGAACGACTGGGGCTGGATGAGCGGCAGTTCGCCCGCGTTCAGGAGCTGCATGTGTCCTACCGTCCCAGGTGCCGTGAACTCTGCCAGCGGATCAGCCACGCGGAAGAATCCCTCATGCAAGTCCTCAGCGACCCCGGGAAGGATGCCACCGAAGCACTTCAGGAGGCCGCTTCCGTCAGGCTTGAATGCCAGAAAGCGATGCTGGACCACATCCGGCAGACAGCCGCCTGCATGGATCCCCAGCAGGCCAAGGACTATTTCAACACCGTGCTGCCGCACTTCCTGGGAATCCGGCACTGCTGCGAGCTGGAACCCCGGCCATCCAACTGAGCCCGATGTCAGACACCCCTCCCGACGCCGACCACCTTGCCATGCAGCGGCTTGCCTCAGGCGATGACACCGCCCTGAACGAGATCATGAACCGGTGGAAGGAGAAGGTGGCCGGCTTTGTGCAGCGCATGACAGGAGATGCTGAAACAGCGGCTGATCTTGCCATGGAAACCTTTGTCCGGATCTATCAGCACCGGCATTCCTACCAGGCGAACGCCGCCTTTGCCACCTACCTGTTCCGCATTGCGACGAACCTCACCCGCAACCACCTGCGCTGGCAGCGCCGTCACCCCTCGGCCTCCATTGACGATGCGCGCCTGACCGTGGAAACCCAGCAGGGAGAGCTGCCATCCGATGCTGACGCTGGCCTGAGGGAACGCCTGACCATCGTTGAAAAGGCCATCAGCGCACTGCCACCGGACCTGAGGGAAGCCATTCTGCTCTTCACCTACGAGGACATGAGCTACGCTGAGATCGCCAGAACCTCCCGCTGCAGCATCAAGGCCGTGGAAACACGCATCTACCGGGCTCGCCAGATCCTCAAGTCGCTGCTTAAAGATTCAGGCTTTTAGAACATCTTTGCTCACCGGCGCGCCTGTATTGGCATCTTTCAGGGTTTGAATCCGGGCAGGTGTTTGACGTGAGAAGGCAGGTCACCTGCCTCAACTCAAACCTAAACACCACCATGAAAACGAAACTCGCCCGCCTCATCCTCCCAAGCCTCGTCAGCCTCGGCGCCCTGGCGCTGTCATCCTGTCAGAGCCAGGGTCCGACATCCGCCATCGCCTGTTCAAAGTGCCAGACGGTCTGGGTCAAGACCGGCAGCTCAAGCGGCAAGGGCAACCCTGTCGTCCTGAAATCGACCGCCGCCATGAACTGCCCGGACTGTGAGAACAAGGCCACCCCCTTCTTCAAGGGCATGACCGTCAACACGCACACCTGCAAATCCTGCGGCGGAACCATGTTTCACTGCAAGTAACCTTTTCCAGGCTCCGGAACGGATGTCCTTCCGGAGCCTGGGCAAACCATTCACCCCACCATGAAAACACCGTTCCTCATCATCCTCGCGGCCATGTCATTCGCGCTGCCAGGCTGCGCCAGCAGGCCGGGTTCGGCATCCGGCTACCATTTTTCACCCAACCCCATTCAAAGCAAAACAGGCGTCGTTACACATCGCTAGACCGGCTCCATGCAAACCAGGACAGGCAATGACCGGCGCCGACGTTTGATGCATGCCCATGCATGCCTTCCATGAACATCCAGCCTCCAGGGTCATGATTCGATGGTCAGCGCTTTTGCAGCCGCCCTGGATCAGCCTTGCCATCGCCGTCCTGCTGCCTCTGACCGTGTCCGCACAGGTGGTCCGCATCGAAACGCTGCCAGAACCAGGCATGCAACCTCAGGTCGCGGTCAGTTCCGGCGGTGTGGTGCATCTGGTCTACCTCCTGGGTGAACCCGGAGCCTGCGATGTCCGCTACACGAACCGCCCCGCGAAAGGAGGAGCGTGGACAGCGCCCGTCACCGTGAACAGCGAACCCGGAACCGCCATCGCCACGGGCACGATCCGGGGCGCCCAGCTTGCCCTTGGAAAAGGAGACAGCGTGCAGGTGGTGTGGAATGGCAGCACAGGCGGCAAGAAGGAACGCATGATGCATGCACCGCTGTTTCACGCCCGCCTTGTCCCTGGAGCGAAAACCTTCAGCCGGCAGCAAAACCTCTCCGGGGACACCACGGCGCTTGACGGTGGAGCCTCGATTGCTGCGGACGGCCGGGGGACAGTCAGCCTCGTCTGGCACGCCACGCCCTCCGAAACCGCAGGCGAATCCACGCGCCTTGTCTACGAACGCCGTTCCATGGATGATGGTGGAACCTTTGCCGCCCAACAACCCCTCAACACTGAAAAACCGGGGGTTTGCGCATGCTGCTCCCTGCGTGCTCATCTGGCGGCGGATGGCACGCTGACCGTGCTTTATCGCAACATGTCACCACCCGCTTCACGCGGCATGACACTGCTCACACGCCAGGCCGGCAGAACCCGGCTCACCCGGCTTGACGACTGGCAAGCCGCCATGTGCCCGATGAGCAGCGCCAGCCTGATGCCATCAGGCCAGGGGCTTCTGGCGGCCTGGGAAAATGAAGGCCGGATCAGCACAGGCATCGTTGGAGGCACGGCCACAGCAGTGCAAAGGACCGGCCCTGCAAACGCCAGGCATCCCGCGCTTGCCAGAAATGAGCAGGGCTGGACCCTCATCACCAGCGTCGTTGGTACGGGCTGGAACAAGGCTGGGACACTTCATTGGGACCTGATGAACGCAGCGGGGCGGATCACCGCTTCAGGCTCCGGAGTCAAGCTGCCGACATGGAGTTTCCCTGCGGCTCATGCCTGCCCTGACGGCAGCTTTGTCGTCCTGCAATGACCGCAGGCCAGGTCCGTGCCGCCTCAGGCGCAGTCACAATCCAGGCAACCATGGGCGGCGCAGGCCCGGCAGGTGCGTTCGACTAGTTCGCGCAGCCTTCGCCGGGCACGGTACAGCCTGACATTGAGCGTGTTGACACGCAGGTTCGACGACCTGGCGACCTCGGAGGCCGGCTCACCCTCCAGGTCAACGCGGCGGATCAGTGCGGCATCCTCCGCCGGCAGCCCTGGCAGCAGCTTCATCACGCACTGGCAGATGTTCTTCTCTTCCTCAGGCTCCAGCCTGCCTGACAGCTCGAGCACCAGGGCGTCAGACGATTTTTCCCTCGTCTCCCTGCGGCGGTGCGCATCAATGATCGCATGCCTCAGCACGCGGTAAAACCAGGTCACCACACCCTCGGCATCCTCCGGCACAGGGTCGGCCTTCATGGCCTTCAAAAGACACTCCTGCACCAGGTCGGCCGCCAGTTCCGGATCACCCGTGCGGGCGCGGGCAAAGCCGACAAAGGCGTCGAGATGCTGAAGCAGAGGATCGAGGGACATGGCAGCCGCTTGGTCAACGAACCCGCACGGGTGTTCCATTCAGCACCCATTCAAAGAAAAGCTTCGCCGGATTGCCTTCATCCAGCGGCAGGCGGATGCAGCCGTGCGACGCCGGATAAGCGGGCACGCTGGTGAAGCCATGAATGAAGACGTGCCCGTTGATCTGCACGCTCCAGGGCATGGGGGCGTTCTGATAACGGCTGGAACGATGCATCACCGCCCGGTAGGGGCCTGCACGAAAATCCCCCTTCGGTGTGCTCCCTCGCCGACCGGAGCTGATGCGCGTCTTCAGCACCAGGCGTCCGCCCTGCCAGCATTCCAGAGTCTGCGCGGCCAGATTGACCTCCACCCGCTGGGCCGAAACCAGCACCGTGAATCCACGAAACAGCCGCCCCACCCGGAACCGGCCTTTTTCATCCAAAGCCGATGCCGGCGCCCCGGCCAGCTCAAGCAACTCCTTGTCCACCAGTTCAGTGCCGTCGGTCAGGCACCGCAGCGAGCCCGCCCGCATGGGCAGCCCGTTCAGCTCAAAGACCTTTCCTTCATCATCCTGACGCAGGCTCCACTTCAACGCCTCCACCGCCTCCTCCACGGGCACAAAGACCTTCCCGGGCTCAGCGGCAAACACGATTCCCTCAAGCGTCGCCGACTTCAACGGCTGGGCCAGGGCAGACCATGCCAGCAGACAGATCATCCATGAAGGGAAAGAGCGGCGAGGGTTCCTCATCGGCCGGACCATAACGCATGCATCAACATTGCCGTCAGATCTTTTTCGAGCCTGGGCACGGCCCTCTGGCGGCCGCCGCTTCAGCTTGCCAAGATCCGCGCAGACAGGTCTGCTTTTCATCGGTAACACTTCCACGCCTCATCCGTGAGCGGATCATGGAGGCCCTTCATTCCGGCCCCGCCCAAACACCTCCATCCACCATGTCAGCCCATCATCACGACAAACCTGCCTCCTGTTGCTCACGCAAGCCGAGGCCTTCCCCGCCCTCCTGCTGCGAGGCGAAACCCGCCAAACCGGCCTGCTGCGGGCATGAGCACAGCCCCCCCGTCCAGCCCTCCGCCTCCGCGAAATACTTCTGCCCGATGTGCCCCGGGGTGGAGTCCGACCAACCGGGCATCTGCCCCAAGTGCGGCATGGCCCTGGAGCGCAACCCCGCCTTCGGCCCTACGGCGCCGGGAGAAGATGACGCGGAGCTGAAGAACATGACGCAGCGTCTTTTCTGGAGCACGCTGCTGACGCTGCCGGTTTTCATCACCGCCATGGCTCACCTGGCACCAGCCTGGCGTCATGCCGAGTGGGCGAATGGTGAAGCTTCGCGCTGGATGCAGTTCGCCCTGGCCTTTCCAGTGGTCCTCTGGGCTGGCGCACCCTTCTTTCTTCGTGCCTGGCTCTCGCTGAAGCACGGCAGCATGAACATGTTCACCCTCATCGCCCTCGGCGTAGGTTCGGCCTTTGCCTTCAGCGCCGCCGTCATGCTGGCGCCCGGAGCCTTTCCCGCATCCCTGGCGGATGCCCACGGTCGCCTGCCGCTCTATTTTGAGGCTGCCACGGTGATCATCGTGCTGGTCCTGCTCGGCCAGGTCCTGGAGCTTCGAGCCCGCGCCCGCACCGGCAGCGCCATCCAGGAACTGCTGGGGCTCCAGCCCAAAACCGCCACACTGCTCAAGCCGGAGGGTGATGTGGAGGTGCCTCTCGAATCCGTGAAGGTGGGCGACCGCCTGCGCGTCCGTCCTGGCGAAAAAATCCCCGTGGACGGCCGGGTCACTGAAGGTCGCAGCCATGTCGATGAAGCCATGATCACCGGCGAGGCCATCCCGGTTGAAAAAACCACGGGCTCCCATGTCACCGGCGGCACCTTGAATCAGCAGGGCTCCCTGGTCGTTGAGGCGACCCGCATCGGCGCGGACACCCTGCTGGCACAGATCGTCAAACTGGTCGGGGAAGCCCAGCGCAGCCGTGCTCCTGTGCAGGCGCTGGCCGACAAGGTGGCGGCCTGGTTTGTCCCCGCCGTGCTCCTGGCCTCCCTGGTCACCTTTGCCCTCTGGTGGAGCCTGGGCCCCGAGCCGCGGCTGGCCCACGCGCTCACCAGCACCGTCGCCGTGCTCATCATCGCCTGCCCCTGCGCCCTTGGCCTGGCCACCCCCATGAGCGTCATGGTCGGCATCGGCCGCGGCGCCAGGATGGGCGTGCTGATCCGTGAGGCCGCCGCCATCGAGAAACTGGCCTCGCTCAACACCCTGGCCGTGGACAAGACCGGCACGCTCACCCTCGGGCGTCCCGACGTGACGGAGATCCTGACCGCCTCTGAATCCCGCCCCGGCAGCGACGCAGCACTCGCCCTGGCAGCCGCCGTCGAACGGCACAGCGAACATCCTCTCGCCCAGGCCATCACCCAGGCCGCCCAGGCCCGCGGCCTCCCCCGGCTCGACGTCCTTGAATTCCACAGCACCACCGGCGGCGGTGTGAGCGGACGTGTGACTGAAAAGCTCGTGCTCATTGGCAAGCCGGACTTCCTCCGCCAGCATCAGGTCAGCGGCCTGGAATCGCTGGAAACCAGGGCTGCTGCGCATCAGCAGGAAGGCAGGACGGCCATCTTCATGGCGGTCGATGGACAAGCCGCGGCCGCGCTCATCATCAGCGACCCCGTCAAGCCGACCACGCCGGAGGCACTGGCAAGGTTGAAACAGCTCGGCGTCCAGGTCGTCATGCTCACGGGAGACAACGAACGCACCGCCGCAAGGATCGCAGGCTTCCTGGGCATCGAACGCTTCCACGCCGGAGTCACCCCTCAGGAAAAGCATGCCCTGGTGCTTGGCATGAAGCATCCTGGCAGCGTCGTCGGCATGGCGGGAGATGGCGTGAATGACGCCCCCGCCCTGGCCGGCGCCGATGTCGGCATCGCCATGGGCACGGGCACGGACATCGCCATGGAAAGCGCGCCTGTCACGCTCGTGCACGGCGACCTGCGCGGCATCGTTCATGCCATTGAACTCGGGCGTGCCATGATGCGGAACATCCGCCAGAACCTGCTGTTCGCCTTCCTCTACAACGCCGTCGGCATCCCGGTGGCCGCAGGCATGTTATATCCTTGGTTCGGCATCCTCCTCAGCCCCATGCTGGCCGGGGCCGCCATGAGCCTGAGCTCCGTCTCCGTCATCAGCAACGCCCTGCGCCTGCGGCGCTTCCAGGCATGATCGGGCGCCTGGCTTTCCTTCTTGTCAGCCCGGTCCTGGCCCGGTAGTATCCGTATCATTCAGGAGATCCCGTTCCTGGCTCTTTGCATTTCCATTTTGATGCGCCGGCTGCTCAGGAGCCGGCCGTCCTCCCCTTCCTGCGGTGTTCGTCCTCAGACTGTTGTGGCCCGGCCCGTTTTTATGACACCGGGAGCCGCGTGACCTGGGATGTCTTGTCATGCCTTCACTGGAAGACAGCGCCCTTGTTCACGGGCACCCACCTCGTCTCCTTGGGATTCGAGGCCCCCAGATCGAACGACACAGGCGGGTCAGGCGCCCCGGCTTCGTCCGGGGCGCTTTGTTTGAGGCCCGTCATCAACCGCCGCGAACAACATCCGCTGAATAGCCCGCCCCCCTGCCCTGTCTCATTCCCGCCATGGAACCCCCTTCCACACCCCCTATCCCGCCCGCCAGACAAGGCCTTTCAACCCGGCAGACCCTGCTGATCATCCTCGGCGGCCTCCTGCTTTTCTCCGCCCTCGCCACAGGTGCGGTGATCTGGTGGTTCCAGCACAACTTCAACCCCGCGCCCCTGCAGCCGGTGGTGCTTTCCGAAGTCGAAAAGCAAGCCTTCAGCGCCAAGCTCTCCGCCTTCGGTGACCCGGCCATGTCCCCGGTCATGCTGAAGTTTCCAACGACCGGCACCGTCTCCACGCCATCCCCCACCTCTCCTGCCGCCGCTTCCGCCCCCACGGTTCCCGCAGGCCTGGAAAACAAGACGATCGTCCTCACCGAGCGTGAGGTGAACGCCTACCTCGCCTCCCAGAACCTGGGTGAAAACATCCAGGTGAGCTTTGCCGAAGGCCGGGTGATCACCGCCATCATTGTCGAAATGCCGCCGGACTTCCCCATCCTTCCCGGCCAGAAGGTGCGTGCCCGCATCACCTTCGGCACCGGCCTGACTCCCGAACACAAGCTCTCCCTGGTCTTCAACGACCTCAATGTCGGCGGCATTTCCCTGCCCAACGCCTGGCTCGGCGACTTGAAGGGCGTGGATCTGATTGCTGAAAACCTCCAGCGCGACCCCGCCCTCCAGCGCTTCCTTTCCGGCATCCGCTCCCTGGAAATCCACCCCGAGGGCGCCCGGGTGATCCTGAATGAGTAAGGCGGCGACCGGCCAGGTTCTTCTCAGCTTACCGGCGTGATCAACGGCTGCCCGGCAAAATGCGCGGCCAGGTTGTCGACCACGAGCTGAGCCATCGCACGGCGTGTTTCATGCGTGGCGCTGCCAAGGTGAGGAAGCACGACCGCCTGAGGACAGGCCAGCAGGCGTTCCGGCACCTGCGGTTCGTTTTCAAACACATCCAGCCCGGCGCTGCGAATGCCGCCAGACTCGAGCGCCCTGATCAAGGCCTGCTCATCCACCACCGAGCCCCGGGCGATGTTGATCAAGGTTCCCTTGGAGCCGAGGTCGGCGAGCACTTCCGCATCGATCAAATGACGCGTTCCCGGCCCGCCCGGGCAGGCGACGATCAGAAAATCAGACACCTGGGCGAGTTCGCGGAGGCTCGGGCAAAAGCTGAACGGCACCGGCTGGGGCCTGCGCCCGTGATAGGCGATCTTCATGCCAAAGGCCTCCAGCCGCCGGGCGATCGCCTTGCCGATCCGGCCCAGGCCAAGAATGCCCGCCGTCTTGCCCCGCAGCGCATGGGCCAGAGGAAAGGTTCCAAGCGGCCACTGCCCGCCGCGCACATGCCGCTCGGCCTCGCCCAGACGGCGGCTCGTCATCAGCACCAGCGCCACGGCGATGTCCGCCACGTCATCGGTGAGCACGTCCGGCGTGTTGGTCACACGGATGCCCCGTGCCTGGCAGGCCGGAAGCGGCACTCCATCATATCCCACACCGAAAACGCTGATGATCTCCAGGCCGGGCAGCGCGGCGATCATGGCCTCCGGCACGGCATAACCTCCGGGCACCACCATCGCCCGCACCGCCGCCTCAGGGATCTTGACGCAATCATGGTTCGCGGCAAGCGGAGCGGCCAGGAAATCCGGCAGAGGGACAGGGGTCAGGACGGTGGGCATGACGGGAGGCGGGTCGGGTTATTTTTTCACCAGACGTGCGGCATAGGCACCGTCCATCTGGTCCTTCGGCGGGAACACCAGGCGGCTCTCGATCATCTCCAGCTCCGGGTGATCGGCCATCACCGCCTTCACCAGCTGGTGGTTCTCCTCGGGATCAATGCTGCACGTGCTGTAAACCAGGCTGCCCCCGGGCTTGAGGCAGCGCAGGGCGCTCTCGAAGATCCCGCGCTGCGTCCTGGCCAGCTCGGCGAACTCGGCCTCCTGCAGCCGCCAGCGCACATCAATGCGGCGACGCATGACACCGGTGTTGGAACAGGGAACATCGAGCAGGATGCGGTCGAAAAGCAGGTCGCCAAAGGGCGGCGGATCCTGGCTGAGGAAATCGTGCTGCATCACCTGGGCGTTGTGCACGCGCAGCCGGGTGAGGTTTTCACGCAGACGGGTCAGGCGAGCGGGCGAGCTGTCGCAGGCGACCAGCCTTCCCTCGCCGCACATGGCCTGGGCCAGGATGGCGGTCTTGCCTCCCGGGGCGGCGCAGGCATCGAGCACCGTTTCACCCGGACGCGGGGCGAGCATTCCGGGAGCGACGGCCGTGCTCGGATCCTGGGCGTAGCAAAGGCCGGCCTTCAGGGCCTCGCGCGGCACGGAGGTGGTGAGAAAAAAGTCTTCCGCCCCGGGGTGAGGGGCCAGCCCAGGGATGGCAGGCAGTTTTTCAGCCGCATCCTCATGCAGGCGGTTGAGGCGCACAAACGTCTGCGCCGGCTCCTGGTTCCACTGACAAAGGGCCTCGGTCTTGGCCTTGCCCATGGTCTTGATCCAGCGGCGCACCAGGAACTCAGGATGCGAAAAGGCCACCGCCAGCGGCAGGGCCTCGCGACCGGCCAGGAGGGAATCCTTTTCACGCCCGGCACGGCGCAGCACGGCATTGACCAGGCCGGAGGCACGCCCGGCCGCCGCCACGGTTTCATTCACCGCCGCATGAGAGGGCACGCCGAGCAGCAGGAGCTGGCTCAGCCCCACACGCAGCACCCATCGCGTACGATGATCCAGATGACGTCCGCTGGTCAGGTGGCCGATCCAATGGTCCAGCAGGCTGAGGTTCCGCAGCGTGGTCAGCACGATGTCGTGCAAAAAGGCGGCGTTCGGCCCGGACAGGGCGGTCTGACGGGTCTTGTCATCAAGCAGGTCCGCGGCATATCGCGGCGTTTTTTGCCAGGCTTCGAGGACTTCAACGGAGAGACGACGGACATTCACAGGCGGTCAGGGGGAGGGGCCGGAGCCCAAGGTGCTTGAGGGGAGGAAGGCTGGATAAGCCACAGCCTGCCGGGATGAGCAAGGCGGAGTTCGCTCCCCCGCAGGAAACCACCGCCCCATCTCAGGCCCTCGTTTCCACCACACCCCGCCCGATGCCCCGGTATTGGAAGCCGAAGTCAGCGGCGGCGACAGGATCGATGAGATTGCGGCCGTCAAAGATCATCGGAGCAAGCATGGTGGCGCGCAGCTCGGAGAGGTCGACCGTGGCAAACTCGGGCCATTCCGTGGCGATGATGAGCGCCTCGGCACCTGCGGCAGCCTCCAGCGGACTGCCGGCAAACTTGATCTTGGCAGCGACAGGCAGTTCCTTCGCCTTCTCCATGGCCTTGGGATCGTAGGCAACCACCTCCGCACCTTCAGCCACCAGCTTCTCCACCAGCGCGACGGCCACCGAGGAGCGGACGTCATCGGTGTTGGGCTTGAAGGCGAGCCCCCAGACGGCGAGCTTTTTGTCCTTCAACACCCAGAGCGCCTCACGGATGGCATCGACGAAGCGGTCAAGCTGGCGCTGGTTGATGCGCTGCACCTCCTTGAGCAGCGTGAACGGGGTGCCGAGCTGCTCGGCGATGGCGATGAAGGCGGCGATGTCCTTGGGGAAGCAGGAGCCCCCATAACCCAGGCCTGCGTTGAGGAAATCCCGGCCGATGCGCTTGTCGGCACCGATGCCTTCGGCCACCTTGAGCACGTCCGCCCCTGAGGCCTCGCAGATCTCGGAAAGGGCGTTGGCATAGCTGATCTTCAGCGCCAGGAAGCTGTTGGCCGCATGCTTGATAAGCTCCGCGCTGTTGATGTCGGTGACGAGGACCGGCGCGGCGAAGGGTTCATACACCTTCTGCATCAGCGCGATGGCACGGTCGGTGTTGCCGCCGATGACAATGCGGTCCGGCTTCATCAGGTCGGCCACGGCGCTGCCTTCGCGCAGGAACTCCGGATTGCTGACCACGTCAAACTCCACCCCGGGCCTGGCATAACGCCGGATGGTCTGCCCCACCCTCTCGCCGGTCCTGACCGGAACCGTACTCTTGTCCACCACCACCCGGTAGCTGTCGAGATACTGGGCGATCTCACGGGCCACCTTCTCCATGTACGTCAGGTCGACACTGCCATCGGGCTGGGGCGGCGTGGGCACCGCGATGAAGATGACCTCGCCATGGTCCACACCCTCCTCCGTGCTGGTGGTGAAACGCAGGCGGCGGGCCGCGACGTTTTTCTTCACCAGGGCCTCCAGGCCGGGTTCATAAATGGGGATCTGGCCCGCCAGCAAAGTCTCCACCTTGCGTGGATCATTGTCCACACAGCAGACATGGTGGCCGACTTCAGCAAAACATGCGCCTGTGGTAAGGCCGACGTAACCAGAGCCAATGATGGTGAGCTTCATGCAAGAGGGGAGAACGGGATCTGCCGTCCATAACAGGCAGTACCATCACACTCAAATCACAAACCTGCCTCTTGAAATTTCGAATTCGACATAATGTGGGGACAGTCCTGCTCCCTGTGCCAACCCACCCAGGATCAAATTACTGCGACTGGGAGCCGCCGCGTCCGGAGGGATTGGGATCAATGTCCAGCGGGATGGTGACTCCGGGGAAGTCCTTGAGGGTCAGGGAGAAGATGATGCCGAATTCCGTGCGCCCGTTACGGTTGTCGCGTTGCATCGCACCAATGGAGGCCACCCAGCTCGTCAGGTCGCGGGTGATGCTGTAGCTCTGGAACTCCAGGGTGCTGTCATCCATTTCATAGACGTGATACATGGACACTCCCCAGTTTTCCGTCAGGCGGGCATAAGTGCGCGCAAAGATGAGGCTGGAGTCCTGGAAATACGGGCTGTCGTTGACGAACTGATGCCCGAGCGTGAATGACATGGAGTCCGACGGCATGAAGGTGATCCCCTGGTTGAACTCGGTGAAGTTGCCATCCTTGTTGGAGATGGGAAGCTGCATGTCCATCCACAGGTTCACCCAGGGCACCGGGCGGAAGAAGAGCTCATTGTAGAGGTTGGACATGTCGCGGTTGAACTCAGGATCCTTGGCAAACAGGTCCACATAGGTGTTCATGCCTGCAAAGGTGTAGGTCTGGACGGGGTCATCATTGGCCGAGGCAAAGCGCCCGTTGCCCTCAATCGTGTAGTCACGCCGGGTCTGGAGGAAATTCTTGATTCCAAGGCGGGTGGTGTTCCAGGAACGCAGGCTGTCCACGGCGGAATAGAGCGGCACATCAATCGGACGCGGACGCGTGGTCGGGGAAAGCCGGTCAACACCAACAAACCCGATGGGCATGGAGGCATCCAGGTAGGAATAGTTCACATAAGGCTGGAAGACATGCCGGAGCCCGTCCAGACCCAGCGTCTCGTTGGTGTAATCAGACCAGGTTTTCGTCAGCTTGAAGGACACATCAAGCCCTGCATGGAAGATCGGCCGGGTTTCCTGCGAAAATGCGTCATAAAGACCGCTTTGGGTGCGCCCATAACCCGCATAATGAGTGACTCCGGCGCCAAGTCTCGGCACCACGTTCAACCAGCCGCCAAGGGTCTTGGGATAAAGAAACTCGTGATAGGTGTGCAGGCGGGCATACTCTGAGACTCCGCCGGCAAGCATGCCAAAGACACTGACATACTCATTAAAGCCGATCGCGGCATCATCCTGCAGTTCCAGCAGATTTCGGATGAAGTTGTTTTCACGGTCACTGAGAACACCTCCTGACACACCCTTGAACGAGGCTTTGTAAGCCGACTCCTCCAGTTCGCTGGCCAGTTCACGCATGTAACCGATCGAGGCGGTGCCCTGGTGGTAGATGCCGGTGTTCCAGAGGGGACGGCGCGTCCAGTCGATCGAAAGCTCGGGCAGCTTCTCGCCCACACGGTAGAAGTCATTCGCCTGGAACCTCGCCATCAGCGTGGCGAGGTAGCTGTCAGACCGATGCACCAGGGAAACCTGGTTGTCCGGCTGCGGCGTCTCGCGGAAGTCGTTGAAGAAGAAGTCCTCGTAAAAATGGGCGTCGCTGATCTTGTTGATGTCAAAGTCCAGGTACCAGGTGCTCTCCTCCGGGCCGGGAAGGTAGATGCGATGCTGGAAGTTGACCCGGTAGCGGTTTTCAGGAACCGGCCCACGCGGCACGGACGTGCGGTTCTTCGTCGGATCGCTGTCGCGCTGATAATAAAGCTTCAGGCCGGAGAAGTTGTTCCAGTTGTTGCGATAACGCATGGAGAACAGGTCCACCCCGACACCCACGCCACGCGCTGAACGCAGGTCCAGATGGTATCGTGCCCGGGTGTGATCACCGTGAATCACATCATACTGATTCAGCATGAAGGCACCCCACCGGCTCTGCTGGCCGACATTGAACCGGTAGCCCGCCTCAGCCTCCAGGGACTGTGACAGGTAGGGAAGGTAAAAAACCGGCACATCACCGGCAAGCACGGTCACATTCCGGAGAACCACCTTGTCCTCAGGAATGACCGTCAGGCTGCGCGCCCTCAGCCTGAAGTTCGGATTTTCTGAATCGTGGGTGGTCAGGTAGGTGTCACCGCCTTCAAGCTTCTGGGTAAGCTTGGTCTCCGTGTCAAAACGGTCCGTCTGGAAGAACAGGCTGCCCAGGTCCATGGCCTGGGAGCTCCTCACCGCGTCCCCGCTGATCTCCCCGGAATTCGCGTTGTATAGAATGTTCTCCCCCTTGTAGGTGATGCCAGACTTCCAGATGATGACGTTCTCACGCGCAATGACCTCCCCGGTCGTCTGGTTGTAGCTCGCCTGGCCGCAGCGAATCTCCACATCCGTGTAAGATATCCGCACATCCCCCTTGGCGATGGCAAGCCCCGTCGTCGGGTCGTAGCTTGTCTCCAAACCCTCAATGTCCAGGTTGCTCGTCAGGGAATCCAGCACCGTCTGGCCCTGCAGGCCTGGAACGGTGAGCCAGCCAAACAGGGTCAGTGCCGCAAACAGACGGGAAAATGTCATGGTTCCTGAATGAAAATGAGGTGATTGGGAAGTCTGTCGGCAGGTCAAAGGTCCTCTCCGGCAAATCCCGCCGTCGCTCATAGGCCACTGACTAGAAAGTGACAAGAAAAACGACGGGAAAATCTGCCACCTGCCCCGGCCCGAACCAACGTTTCAGAAGTTTGTCAGGCGCTTACAAAAAGATGACACAGGTCCCTGGATTATTTGGGAAAGCTAATTTTTCGCTCGACAAATTATTATATTTATGGAAGTTTTGGTTAATCAACGCATCTCATGCCCCTGGCCTTCTCCTTTTTTAGCTCCAAAAATCCGGCCTCGCCTGCTCCGGCAGGGCCTGAATTTCCTGGCGCTCAACAAGTTGATGCCAATGCCTCCGAATCGAAGAAAACCACCCCTTCGAGTCCTTTTCCGATCCATTCTCCTTTTGCAGGCTCCACAATCATTTCTCAGGAGCAGCCGCCCAGCCATGAACGGCTTCACCACGAAGAAACCGTTCTTCTGACAAAGCCTGAGCCGCCCCCCCTTCCCCAGGTGGAAAGACGCCCTGGCACCGGCGGACTTGCTGCCATGGTGTTGAGCCAGAGTGACATTGCCGCTCCTCCGCTCAACAAACGGCTTCCCCCGACCCCAGGAGCCGCCGTTTCCTCCGAACCCGCCAGGCCGGTCGAATCCACCAGCCTGCGTCCCTCCTCCACGCCGTCACCAACGGAGGTGGATGCCCTGAAACAGGAACTCCAGGCGGAGATTGAGCAGGTGAAAAATGACCTCTTTGGTGCTGTCATGGGCGTCAGCGCCCTCAAGGACCGCCTGGATGGAATCGAATCCCAGGTCCAGCAAACCGGTGCCGAGTCGTCCTCCTTCCCTTCCCGCAGCGAGCTCGAAACCTGGATGTCCGCCTGGCTGGAGGCACGCCTGGGCGAGGCTCTGGAGCGCACGCTCACTCCCGTCCTGAACAAGTTTTCCACCCAGGGCCTGCTGCGCCTGCCCCTGCCTCCCGCTGAACTGCACTCCTCGCTCTCTCAACCTCCCGTCATCCTAACCTCAACACCCGTATGAACTCCCTCCGAGTACGCCTCATGCTTCCCCTGATGCTGTTCGGCTGGCTGCCGGCCATCGGCGCCGCCCGTCTCATGGGCCATTCCCTCGACTGGTTCTTCAGCAGCCAGGGGTTCCTGCTCTTCGCAGGGGTCTTCATCGCCGGCTACCTCATCAGCGGCTGGGCCCTCAAGCCCGTCGTCTCACTGATGAACGCCACCTCCTCCGTGCTGCGCGGCGTGCCTCCTGCCAAGGACATCGCCGACTGGCTGCCGAAGGACTTCTGGAAGCTGCGCTGCGACATCAACATGCTCTTTGCCAAGCACCGCCAGTCCCTCAACGCCGCCGAAATCCACGCCAGCCAGACTGCCCAGCGCCTTCTCAACGCCGAACGCCTCCTGCGCGACGCCTTCACCGCCCTCCAGGGCATCTTTGCCGCCAGTGACGAAGGCGTGGCCGTGGTCGACTCCTCCGGCGCCATCATCGCCTCCAACGCCAGGCTCGACGAGTTTCTCGGCCGCCCCCTCGAAGAAGTCGGCGGCAGGGACGTCAAGCACCTCATGGAGGCCATCGCCACCCGCTTTGCCGACAAGGACCGCGTGATGAAGCTTATTGGTGAAACCGAAGCCGAGCCCACCCTGGCCGACCAGGTCGAGGCTGAAACCGCCGACCCGGCACGCCGCATGTTCATCCTGCGCACGGCCCCCATGCAGACGGACACCGGGGAGGTCATCGGCCGTCTCTGGATGGTTCGCGACTGCACCGAGGTCAACGGCCTGAAGAAGCAGCTGCGCGAATCGCAGAAGCTCGGCACCATCGGCCAGCTCGCCGGCGGCATCGCCCACGACTTCAACAACATGCTCACCGCCATCCGCGGCAACCTGACCCTGGCCGAACTCTCCCCGGGAGCCGCCAGCAGCAACGATGTGCGCGACAAGCTCTCCAATGCCAGCCAGGCCACCCAGCGCGCCGCCGACCTGGTCAAGCAGCTGCTTTCCTACTCCCGCCGCAGCACCGGCACCCCGCTCCGCAAGGTCACCAACCTCAAGAAGCTCCTCGCCGACGTCCAGAGCCTGCTCCGCCACAGCGTCGACCCCCGCGTCAACATCCGCATCCGCGCCGGCATGGAGGCCTCCTTTGCCATGGCCGATGCCACCCAGCTCGAACAGGTGGTCCTCAACCTCTGCCTCAACGCCCGCGACGCCCTCCCGCCCGACAACGGCGTGATCGAGATCGGCATCGAAAACGTCCAGCAGAAGACCTCGGAGGAAAGCGCCCCGGGCGAGTTTGTCCTCATCGCTGTCCGCGACAACGGCCATGGCATCTCCGAGGAGGCGCGTCATCGCATCTTCGAGCCCTTCTTCACCACCAAGGAGCCAGGACGCGGCACCGGCCTCGGCCTCAGCATGGCCCAGGACATCGTCCGCGAGCATGGTGGATGGATCGAGTTCGACAGCGTCGAAGGCCAGGGCACCGAGTTCCGCATCTTCCTGCCCCGCGCCCGCGACCCGGAAAACATCGAGGACGAGGCCCACGACTTCGACCCCCGCCTCGCCCAGGCACCGGCCGGCCAGCGCGGCACCATCCTCGTCGTCGATGATGAAGCCCCTGTCCGCGCCATCGCGGTCAACATGCTCAACTTCCTCGGCTACCGCGTGCTCGAGGCCGGCGACGGCCAGCAGGCGCTCGACATCGTCCTGCGCAGCGGCGAAAAAATCGACGCCCTCCTGCTCGACATCTACATGCCGAAGCTCAGCGGTCGCGACACCTTCAAGCAGCTCCGCGCCGCCGGAAACGACATCCCCGTCGTCGTCTGCTCCGGCTTCGTCATCGACCCCGACGAATTCACCATCCTCAGCGAAGGCCGCTGCCCGCCGGTGGACATCATGCTCAAGCCCTACGCCCTGGAATCCCTCAGCAAATCCATGGCCAAGGCCGTCCGCACCGCCCACGCACCGGACACCTTCGCCCGCCAGATGACCCCGGTCCTGGCTTCCTGACTTCCCCCCGACCAACAGCCAGACACCCCGGGGCATGAATGCGCGACAGCGGTTCATGCCCCGGCTTGTTTTTGCAGGGCGGGCTTCCTGAAAGGCATCGCGCAGCGTATGCATGCCATCATGCCGCGGCGCCTCCCTCCCCTCCTCCCCACGATCACCCTGCTGCTCTACGGCGGCGTCCTGGCCTACGCCGGCCTCCAGCCCGACCTCGAACGCAACCTCAAGGGCTGGCTGATCATGGCGTCCAGCCTGCTCGCCGCCCTGCTGCTGGTGCTTTGGTTCCTGCTGTCGCGACGTTTCCGTCCCCGCACCCGTGTGCTGGGCTTTCTCGCCCTGCTGCTCCTCCTCTTCACCGCCCGTCTCTGCCTCAAGGTGGACGGCGTGATCGACGGCCGCGGCCTGCCCAGGCTCGCCTGGCGGTGGTCGGCCAAACCAACCACGCCTTCTGTTTCCCAGCCCTCCCGGCAGCGCGCTGAAAGCGCCGGCCCGGCTCTCGCCCAGGCTGCGGATGTACCACAGTTCTTCGGCCCGCATCGCGACGGCCATGCCCCCGATGTCAGGCTCGATCCGGACTGGCTGAAGCATCCTCCGCGCGAACTCTGGCGCCATGGCATCGGCGCCGGCTGGTCGGCCTTCGCCGTCGCCGACGGGCTTGCCTACACCCAGGAGCAGCAGGGGGAGAAGGAAATCGTCACCTGCTACGACCTCCTCACCGGCGCCCTTGTCTGGTCCCACGCCGACACGGCGCGCTTCGACCAGTGGCAGAGCAGCGAAGGGCCGCGCGCCACCCCCGCCCTGCACCAGGGACGCGTCTTCACCTATGGCGCCACCGGCATCCTCAACTGCCTCGACGCCGCCACCGGCAGCCCCGTCTGGCAGCGCCGCGTGCTTGAGGAAAACAAGATCGCCAACCTCGAATGGGGCGTCTGCGCCTCACCGCTCATCGTCAACAACCTCGTCATTGTCACCGGCGGCAGAACGCGCGGCCCCGTGCTTTTTGCCCATGACATCGCCACCGGCTCCCGCGTGTGGAAGGCGGGTGATGATGAAGCAGGCTATGCCTCCCCGGTCCTCGCCACCCTGGCGGGAAGACAGGTCATCCTCAGCAGCAACGCCCGTTCCATCACCGCCCATGATCCGGCCACGGGCGAACTGCGCATGGAGCACGCCTGGGGCGTGGAGAAATGGCCCAAGGCCAGCCAGCCCGTGATCGCCGGACCTGACCAGGTGTTTCTCTCCGCCGGCTATGGCATGGGCTGCCTGCTCCTCGAAATCAAGGCGGAGCCCGGCGGCAGGCTGACGGCCTCCGAACTCTGGACAAGCATGAAGATGAAAACCCAGTTCAACAGCCCCGCCCTGCTCGGCCACCATCTGTTCGGACTCGATGACGGACGCCTGGCCTGCATGGACCTGAAGACCGGTGAGCGCCTTTGGAAGGAGGGTCGTTTTGCCTCCGGCCAGAGCCTGATCGCCGGCGACAAGGTCATCGTGCAGAACGAGGCTGGCAGCATCCATCTCTGCGCCGCCGACCCGCAGGGCTTCAAGGAACACGGCCAGCTCCCCGCCCTCGGCAGCAAGACCTGGAACCACCCCGTCCTCGCAGGCCGCTACCTGCTCGTCCGCAACGACCGCGAAGCCGCCTGTTACGAACTCCCCGTCCTGCCGCAGACCGACTCCAACTGAAACCGTTCGCACCCCGGGCCCGTGCAGGAATGAAGCATCCCTGCCACTGATGCATCCTCCATCATGACAGGACACCGGCCCAGCCCTCTTGCCGGGCCGGGTTGACGCCCTTTCAAAGCACCGGACTAACAAATGATTCTTAACAACCAGATGCCCCGTCACTTCGCCTGAAGCACGGCGATCTCTTCTGCGGTCAGGGCGCGGTCGAAGACGGCGGCTTCATCCAGCCGGCCTTCCCAGCCCGAATCAAAATCACTGCGCGAGCCGAAGAACACGGTCGGAATCCGGCACTCGGCGGACTCCCCTTCACACTCAAGCCGGCCGTTGAGATAGACACGCACCCTGCCGCCTTCGCGCACCAGCACCACCTGCTGCCAGGTCCAGCGTGGAATCTCCGTGCCCCCGGTCAGGATCTTCTGCGCCTGAAACACAAGACGCCCCTGCCTGTCGACTCCGAGATGCTCGCCGTACGCGCTGACGCCGTGGCTGTGGTCGCGTGAGTAAAACCAGCCGGTGATGTCCCGCACGCCGTTGGGCATGCCGTTCCAGATCCACAGCGACACCGTGTAGCTCCCTGACACATCCCCCAGCCCTGCGGCAAGCCGCCCGCCCACGAAGTGCGGCGCACGGTTCACCTCGCCCGCACAGAAGGCCTGCGAATGCGGTCCGTCGAGGTAATAGGCCACGCCGCCCTCATAGGTGCCGTGACGTTGATGTCCGCTCTCATCCGCCGCCAGCGGCCCCTGAAACTCGTTCAGCCGCCACCACAGCACCGGCTTCAGGCCGGCCAGCGCCCGTGCCGCCGGCCCTGAGCCCAGGCCATGCGGACGCCTCGGCGCACCGGCCACCTGCTCGAGCAGGCCGATCGCCGCCTGGGCGATCTTGGGTTCGGCCATCACCTCCAGGCCGGCGCTCCGGGCCGCCCAGGTGTTGTAACCGCCCCAGGCATGCATCTCCGGCGGCGGAATGTAGCCGTCGCCACCGTTCGCCAGCTCGATGACCATGTTGTTCGGCAGCGGGCTGGCGGCCTTGATCTTCAGGCCGGTGATGGCGTAGGTTTCGTTGGGCGTGGTGGCGATGCCGATGTCGCCGATGCGCAGCGCCTGCACGACAACCTCCGCCTGCTTGCGCTCATCGAGGAGGATCTGCTCACGCGCATAGACCTCGGTCTGCGTCTTCGCGAGGCGATCCCCCATCTCCGCGACGATTTTGCGCGCCCATTCAAGCCGCTGCCTGTCCGGCAGGCGGTAGTTCAGCGTCATTCGCCGCTCCGCCATGACCACATCGACGTTGTCGCGGTATTGAATGCCGCCATAGGCCTTCAGGGCGATGCCCAGCAGTCCCTGGGTGTACTCGTCGATGGTCGGCTTCGGCCGGTCCTTTTCAGGCACCTTGTAATCCACCCGGTAGATGTCGCCGCTGCAGCCGTGGGACATGATGCCCACCATGCCGCCCTGCGGGTCAATGCGCTGCTTCAGCCCTTCCGAAAACAGGCCGAAATAGTCCGCGCTGATGTCCTTGTCACCAAAGTAGTGCATGGAGAAGTTCGCCAGCACCGCCAGCGGCCGGCCCTGCTTCGTCTGCAGGGAGATCAGCGAGAGGTCCGGATCTTCGGGGCCGGATTCGCCCGTGACATCATCCCAGTTGCGTCCGGCATGCATGTTGGCACGCACGGACATGTTGCCGAAGGGGTCCTCCGCCAGCCTGTCCGGACGCCGGATCCACTGCCGAAGCGCGGTGAACTCCGCCGCATCCGCCTTGGCAAATCCGATGCGCGCCGGCACCATCGCCTTCTGCGCCTTCACGATGGCCTCCACCAGCTTCTCCTTCAGAAACGGCACATAAGCAGGATCGGGATCGGTGCCCAGACAGCCCATGGATGAAGGCACGGAATGCGCATGGGTGGCGGAGATCAGCATTTTGTCACGCGCAATGCCGGTCACCCTGGCGGCGGCCTCCTTGGCTTCATCCAGCAGCGCCCGGCCCATCATGCAGCTGTCCGCCACGACCAGGGCGACCTGGGTCCGGCCATCGCCAAAGACGATGGCCCGGGCGTGGATGCGGGTGTTGACCTTGTCCACATAACGGCTGAACATGCCGCCGTTCACCAGCACCGGCAGCTTGGGCGGCGTGATGTCGACCAACGCCGCGCCGGCCTTGAACTCGGCACGAAGCACGGGGGCGGCAATCAGCAGGGCGAGGAGGAAAAGACGCGGGTTCATGACGCCGAGAATACGGTGCACCGGCCGCGGCTTCTGGTCGGCGAGTCACTGGATCATCTGCAAATGTGCCCGGGCCGCCCTGAATCAATCACCGCCGGGGCAGCAGCGATCTCTTGCCAGACCACGGCTTCCTGTTTCATCTTGGCGTCACATGCACCCTGAAATTCCGAAACTCCTCCAGCTCCAAGAACGTGACCAGCGCATCCGCGCCCTGCAAAAGGATCTGAAGGACGTGCCCCGGCATGAGATGGCCGCAAAGACCAAGCTGGCGGGCGACACCGCCGCCGTCGACGCCGCCACGCTGAAGGTGAAGGAGATCGAGGTGAAGATCAAAGGCGTGGAGCTCGACATCCAGACCCGCCAGAACACCATCAAGCGGCTGGGCGACCAGCAGTTTGAAACCCGCAAGAACGACGAGTTCCAGGCGCTGGGCGTCGAAATCAAGCGCTACGAGGCCGACGTGCGCGCCCTTGAGGACAAGGAGATCGAGCACATGGAGGAGCTTGAGGCCGCACGCGCCGTGCTCAAGGAGGCCCAGGGGCTGCTTGCTGCAACCCAGGGCCGGGTGAACGAGGAGCTGAAGGCCCTGGCTGAACGAGCCGACGGACTGAAAAGGCGCCTCGCTGAAGTCGAGGCCGAGCGGGCTGGCCTGGCGGCCCCCATCGACAAGACGGCGCTCGACCTCTACACGCGCATCTTTGCCAAGAAGGGTGACGCCGGAGTGTCACCGCTGGAAAACGGCATCTGCGGCGGCTGCCACATGAAGGTCGTCTCGGGCACCATCCAGGCCGCCAGGGGTGGCGACATCCTTGCGCAATGCGACAGTTGCGGACGTATCCTCTACCTCGTCGAGTAACACCCGGACGCCTGCTTCAATCCGCAGGAGCCCCGCGTTGCCAGCGGGCAAAGCCTGCCTAGATTTTCGCCATGCCGCCTCCCCCGGGCATCCAGCCACCTGCTTCGGACATCGTCACGCTCAGTCTGATCTCGCACACCAATGCGGGCAAGACGACCCTGGCGCGCACGCTCCTCCGCCAGGATGTCGGCGAGGTCCGGGACGCTGCGCATGTGACCCTTTTCAACGAATCCTACAGGCTGCTGGAGCAGGACGCCCGGCTGCTGCGGCTCTGGGACACTCCGGGCTTTGGCGACAGCGCACGGCTGCTGAAACGGCTGCAGCGCGAGCGCAACCCCATCCTCTGGTTCATCTCCCAGACCTGGGACCGCCTCACCGACAAGCCCCTCTGGTGCAGCCAGCAGGCGCTGAAAAACGTCCGCGAGGAGGCCGACGTGGTGCTCTACCTCGTCAACGCCACCGAACCGCCCGAAGTCGCCGCCTACATCTCCCCCGAGATGGAAATCCTCGGCTGGGTGGGCAAGCCGGTGCTAGTCCTTCTCAACCAGACCGGCCCCGCGCAGGAAGCCTCCCTTGAGGAGGCCGAGGTCAACGCCTGGCGCGAACATCTCAAGCAGTGGCCGATGGTCCGGGAAGTCCTCTGCCTTGATGCCTTCGCCCGCTGCTGGGTTCAGGAAAACCGGCTCATGGACAGCCTGGCGCCGCTGGTTTCAGAGACCAAGGCCGATGCCTTCAAGCACCTGCGCCGCGCCTGGCATCAGCGCAACGAGGAGGTCTTCCGGCAGTCCAGCCGCATCCTCGCCGAACTCCTCACCGCCGCCGTCGTCGATGGCATCGAGGTGCGCGGCGAGACGCTGTGGGAGCGCATCGGCATCGGCCGCAGTGAGCTGAACAAGGAATACCAGGACGCCCGCGAGCAGCTCGCCACACGCCTCGCCGACCGCCTGGTGCTCGCGACCAACCAGTTGATCGACCTGCATGGCCTGGAGGGCGAGGCCGCCCGACGGCTTGGCAGGCTCACCCAGGAGCAGTTTCACCTGCCCGCCCAGGTGCCCGAGGCCATCTGGAGCGTCGTCGGCAGTGTCGCCGGAGGCGCCATGGGCGGCCTGATCGCCGACCTCAAGATGGGCGGCATGACCTTTGGCGGCGGCGCCCTCGTCGGCGGCCTGGCCGCAGGCATCGGGGCCTATGCCCTGATCAAAAGCTACAACCTCGTGCGTGGAGGCGACCACCGCCTGCACTGGTCCTGCGAGCACTTCCGCGAGCAGGTGCGGCTGGCCATGCTCACCTACCTCGCCGTCGCCCATTTCGGCCGGGGCCGGGGGGAATGGCAGGAAAGCGCCGAACCCGCCCATTGGAACACGGTTTGCGGCCAGATCCTCGATGAACACGAGGACGGCATCACCCGGCTGTGGAAGTCCGGCGTCGAATCCAACGCCATGCCGGACAGCCTCTCCAAGTCCGCCCACGCGCTCATTCATGACTGCCTGAGCTGCGTGCTCGTCCGGCTCTACCCGGCCACGAGCAAAACCTGAATCATAATCAACGCGGACGGCGCGGGCTTTCTCTACTCGTCTCCGGACTCGTCCCCAGCATCACCGCCCTGGGCTCGGCGTGTGAAGCGCAGCAGGTAAACACGACGCGCATCCGCCTTCAGAGTGACCACGTCGTAATCCTCGATGCGCACCTTCTCCCCCGCCTTGGGCAGATGCCCGAGCAGGTGCGTGACATAACCACCGATGGTGCTGACTTCATCGCTCTCAATCTCCAGCCCGGCATGCTCGACCAGCTCATACAGGTTGAGCGTGCCGTCGACATCAAAGCTGTCCTCGCTGATGCGGCGGAACTCGCTCACCTCCTGGTCAAACTCGTCCTGGATGTCACCGACGATCTCCTCCAGCACGTTGTCCAGCGTCACGATGCCCACCGCGCCGCCGTATTCATCCACCGCCAGGGCGACGTGCGCGTGCTTGTCGAGGAAGAAGCGCAGCAGCTTGTCGATCGGCATCAGCTCCGGCACCATCGGCAGCTCGCGGCGGATCTTGCGCATGTCCACCTGCGGCTGTCCGACAAGCCCCAGCAGATCCTTGATGTGGATCATGCCGATGCTCTGGTCGAGATGCCCCTCGACGAGCGGATAACGCGTGTGCTTGTGGTCCACCGCACGCTTCAGGTTCGCCGCAAAGTCGTCCTCCACGTCCAGCGAGATCACCGCGTTGCGGGGCGTCATCACGTCGCGCACGCAGCGGTCGTTCAGCCCCAGCGCATTCAGCAGGATGTCCTTCTCCGTCTCCGTCACCTCCTTGGACTTCTGGCTTTCGGCGACGATGTGGCGCAGTTCCTCCTCGCTGTGGGCGATCTCGTGCTCGGACACCGCGTCCAGGCGGAAGAGGTACTTCAGCATCACGTTCGTGCTGCCGTTGAGGATGAAGATCGCCGGCTTCAGCAGCATGTAGAAAATGTGCAGGGGCCTGGCGATGAGCAGCGTGGTCTTCAGGGACTTGCGGATGGCGAACACCTTCGGCGTCTGCTCCCCAAGAACCACATGCAGGTAGGTCACGATGGCATAGGCGATGACGATGGACACCCCGTGCACCATGGCGTCGCTGGTGATGCCCGCCTTGAAAAGCAGGGGCTGGATCACCGCCGCCACATAGGGCTCGCCAAAGATGCCCAGGGCGATGCTTGTCAGGGTGATGCCGAGCTGCCCGGCGGAGAGGTAGGCGTCCAGGTTCTTGGTTACCTGACGGGCGAACTTCGCGCCCTTCACCCCGTCCTCCTGGGCCGCCTGGAGCTGGCTGTCGCGAACCTTGACGATGGCAAACTCGGCCGCAACGAAGAAGGCGTTCAGCAGGACGATGACAAGGACGATGAGACCGTGCCAGCTCAGCTCACCCACAGTGAAATGCCACTCGCGAACGAGGTCGGCGGAGGCATTGGCGATGAAGAACAGCATGAAAAAGGGGGCTCGACCGGGGCCTCAGAGCTTCTCGTAGCTGCCATCACAGCGTTTTTCGAGGATGGTGAACCCGGCCTTCTTGGCATCGGAAACCGAAAGGGGCTTGGAGATTTTCGGGGTGCTGAAGCCCGTCACCAGCTTCTTCACCGGCTTACGGCAGAGCGGGCAGTGCGTCAGGGGCTCGCGGTCCATCGGGCGTCGCAGGTCAAAACCACGACGACAGCGCAGGCAACCTTCCGCAGGATTTTCGGCGATGTAGGAATAAATGGGCATCCTGTCGGGAGAAACACGGTGCGCGAGGCCGGGGACTTACAACATCAAAGCCCAGGGAGGACGTCCCTGGGCTTTGCAAAATGGGGCGCGAAACGCGGAAGGCCGTTACCAGCTGGACTTGGTCACACCGGGGATGAGGCCGGCATTGGCCATTTCACGGAAGGTCAGACGGGACATCTGGAAGCGGCGCAGGAAGGCGCGACGACGGCCGGACACGCGGCAGCGGTTCTTCAGACGGGTCGGGCTGGCATCACGGGGAAGCATGGTGAGGCCGACATAATCCTTGTTCGCCTTCAGCTCAGCACGGAGCTTGGCGTACTTATTGACGGTGTTTTGTTTGCGTTTTTCGCGTTCGAGCCAGCAGGTTTTTGCCATAGGGGCGGCGAAAGTGGCGGCTTCTTCCCATTTTGCAACGCAAATTTTCACAACATTCCGCCCTTCCTGGGCTCCTTCGGGGCAAATTCCCCCCGCCTCCCGAGGCCTGCCCAGCCCCGCCCCCTGCGGGTTCAGCGTTCCTCCAGCCTGACACGGTAGTTGCCGTTGACGCCGGGCAGGCGGGTGTAGGAACGCTGGTGGCCGGAGGAAAAGCCGGCCAGGCCGGTGGCGGTCTGGGGAATCACGAGCTTGTGGGCGCCTTCGGCGTCCAGCCACTCGATCACGTCAGGACGCCCTTCCCGGCCATGCGCGACCTTGCCCGTCAGACCGTCGGGCAGGCTGGCCCGGTCGCCCTGAACGGAGATCTCCAGGATGCGATGCCTGAGAAGCAGGGGCTTGGACTCGCCAAACATCTGCTTCAGCGGCACCTGGCCGATGCCGAACGAGTCCTGCCTCAGCACGCCGGTCAGCTCCAGGCTGACCATGTGCGCCACCAGCAGCATGCGGCGGGAATCCCGCGCCAGGGGCGGTGTGCGGGAGTCGATCCAGCGGTTGATCGCCGCCTGCCTGAGGGCAAAGGCCGAACGTTCGCGAAGCAGGTCAGGATAAAGCCGGCGCGCCTCCGCCTCCATCTTCTCACGAACCTTGGGATCGTCGGTGTACACATCGTTCACGTTCCAGAGATAGGGATCGTGGTGATGCTTGAAATGCCGCTGCGTCTCCATGACGCGGTTGTAGACCGCCGCCGCCGGCGGCCCCGGGTTCACCGGCTGGCCTTTCTCATCCAGCACGGCTCCGGCCTTGCTGCCCAGCCTGCCGATGTTTTCACGCTTCTCACGTGCAGGAAGCTCGTTTCGCTGACCGCGCTCAAAGGCGCGCTGCCGGGCCGCCTCCCGCTCCTTCGCAGCCTTGTCAAAGGGGCTGGCTTCCTGGGCCGCGCCCACCAGCGCCACCAGCAAAAAAGCAAGCAGGCGTGTGGCGGGGCTGTTCATGGCGGGCCGGATTAAAGCTCCCTGATGCGGATGCTCTTGTACCAGACCTTGTCGTGATGGTCGGTGATCATGATTTTGCCATGCCCGGGGGCAAAGCCTTCCTTCTTCTTGAACTTGCTGGCGGCGATGCGCTCCTTCCACTCGCTGCCGGTTGTGTCGGCCTCGCAGACAAGCCTGCCGTTCAGCCAGTGCTCGATCCGGCCATCCTTGACCACGACCTTGCTGAGGTTCCACTGGCCCGGAGGATTGAGCGGCTTGTCCTTCGCAGGCTCCTTGATGTCATAAATGCTGGCGGTGACGCGGCTGCCGCCCTTGAGGCCGTCGGGATGCCTGGAGTCATCGATCATCTGGTATTCGATGCCGAGCCATTCCTTGCCGCCGACCTTGGTCACCCAGTACTTCACGCCGTTATTGCCGCCGGGGTCCACCTTCCACTCCCATTCGAGCTCGAAGTTCGTGTACTCCTTGTCGCTGAGCAGGTTGCCGCCGGGCATGCCGTTGAGATGCAGGGCACCGTTGTCAATCACCCAGCCCGCACCGACAGGCTTGCCGTCGGCGGAGGTCCAGCCGGCCAGCGACCGGCCGTCAAAAAGGGACACGAAGTCAGCCGCGCAGGCGGCGTGAACAAAAAGGGTGGCAAGAACGGGGAGGAGGAGCTTTTTCATCAGGATTGAAGACGGGCTTGGAAACGAGCAACAGGGCTCAGTCATACGCGATGCTCTCAAAAAAGGCGCCGCCGAGCATCTGTTCTCCGTCATAGAGGGCGCAAATCTGGCCCGGCGTCAGGGCACGCTGCGGTTCATGATAGACCAGTGTCGCCCGCCCCTCGCCCAGCGGAATGAAATCAGCCAGGCCGGCCGGGCAGCGATAGCGAGGCTGGGCGTTCAGCGTCCTGGCCTCGGCCCAGGGCTCCCCGGTCGTGGAAAGTCCGGACAACGTGCAGCGCCGCGCCCAGAGCAGCGGCGTGTCGGGACGCTCGATGGCGATGACCAGCTCGTTTTTTTCCGGGCGCTTGGCCACGACCACATAGGCCTGCTTGTGCAGCGGGCTGGCCACGCCGATGCCCTTGCGCTGGCCGAGGGTGTATAGGTGCAGGCCCTTGTGCCGGCCCAGCACCTTCCCTTCCAGGTCGACGATCGGCCCCGGCGAATCCGGCACGAAGGCGCGCAGGAAGTCCTCCATCTTCACCTGGCCGATGAAGCAGATGCCCTGGCTGTCCTTCTTGTCCGCCGTCTTCAAGCCGAGCCGCCGGGCCTCGTCACGCAGCTCCGCCTTGAGCAGATGGCCGATGGGAAACAGGGCGATGCGCGCCTGCTCGGGCCGCATCATGGCGAGGAAATAGGTCTGGTCCTTGTTGGGATCGACACCGCGCAGGATGCCCTGCTGGCCGGACTTGCGGGCGTAATGCCCGGTGGCGATGGCCTCGTAGCCGCGCTCCTTCGCCCAGTCCCAGAGCACGCCGAACTTCATCTCGCGGTTGCACATCACGTCCGGGTTCGGCGTGATGCCGCTTTCGTAGCCCTCAAGCAGGTATTTCACCACCCGCTCCCGGTATTCGCGCATCAGGTTCACAACCTCGAACTCGATGCCGAGCTGATCCGCCACGGCACGGGCGTCGGTGATGTCCTCCTCCCACGGGCAGTGGCCGAGGATGCCCTCCTCGTTGATCCAGTTCTTCATGTAGGCCCCGGTCACCTCATGACCTTCGCGGACCAGCAGGGCCGTGGCCAGGCTGCTGTCCACGCCTCCGGACATGGCGGCCAGGATCTTCATCGTCGCACAGGATTGAAATCAGAAACGGAAACCCTTGGGCAGCTTGGGCTTGCCGCCGCCACCGCCGGGATTGAGCTTGCGCAGCAGCTTCGACTTCGGCGCGCCGCCCTTCATCATGCCAGGCAGGCCGCCCATGCCTCCCATGCCGGGAAGACCGCCCATGCCAGGCATTCCGCCAGGACCGCCGCCGCCCATCATGCCGCCGGCCAGGGCCGCCATCATGCCCTTGTTGCCCATCAGCTTGCGCATCATTTCATACTGCTGCACGAGCTGGTTCACCTCCATCACAGGCCGCCCGGCACCGCCGGCGATGCGCTTGCGACGGCTGCCGTTGAGCACGTCCGGGTTCGAGCGCTCCTTCGGGGTCATGGAAAGGATGATGGCCTCGGTGTGCTTCAACTTCTTGTCATCCACGCCGGGCATGTTCTTCAGCGCGCCCATGCCGGGCAGCATGCCAAGGATGCCCTCGAGCGGCCCCAGGCGCTTCATGAACTTGAGCTGCTTGAGGAAGTCGTTGAAGTCGAACTTGTTCTCTTCAAAGCGGCGCATCATGCTCATCGCCTCCTTCTCGTCGATCTCCTCCGCGGCCTTCTCGACGAGGCTGACGACATCGCCCATGCCCAGGATGCGCTGGGCCATGCGGTCGGGGTGGAAGACCTCGAGCTGGTCCACCTTCTCGCCCACGCCCAGGAACTTCACCGGGCAGCCGGTCACCTGGCGCATGGAAAGCAGCGCACCACCGCGGGCGTCGCCGTCCAGCTTGGTCATGACGAGGCCGGTGATGGTCACGGTTTCGTGAAACTTCGCCGCCACGCTCACCGCCTGCTGGCCGGTCGCCGCATCGGCAACCAAAAGCGTTTCATCGGGACGTACCAGGTCGCGCACCTGGCGCAGCTCGGCGAGCAGCTCGTCGTCCACCTCCTGACGGCCGGCGGTGTCAAAGATCGCCACGCCGCCACCCTGCTCCTCCAGCCACTTCAGCGCCGCGCGGGTCGCCTTCACCGGGTCGGTCTCACCCTGGGCAGGCACGCAGACGGGCACGCCAAGCTGCTGACCGAGGACCTGGAGCTGGGTGATGGCCGCCGGGCGGTAGAGGTCGAGCGCGATGAGCAGCGGCCGCCTTCCCTGCTTCTTCAGCCAGCCCGCCAGCTTGGCGGAGGTGGTGGTCTTGCCCGCACCGTTCAGACCCACCATGAGGATGCGCTGGGTCGGCGCCGGATTCAGCTCCGTGGCGTCGCTGCCCAGGATCTTGGTCAGCTCGTCATGGAAGATTTTGACGATCATCTGGCCGGGGCTGACGGTGCGCAGCACCTCCTCGCCCAGGGCGCGCTGCTTCACGGCCTCGATCAGGTCCTTGGTGACCTTGAAGTCCACGTCGGCCTCCAGCAGGGCCATGCGGATGTCCTTCATCGCGTCGGCGATGTTGGATTCGCTGATCTTGCCGAGCCCGCGCAGCTTGCGGAAGGCGTCTTCGAGTTTTTCGGTGAGGAGCGAGAACATAAGGGGACGTGACTTGAAAGGTTAGGCGGCGGCGGGCGGGCAGAAGTTCAGCAGCTCGATCTCGAAGGCATGTTTCTTCTCCGGCTGGACCTCGACGACGCTGATGCTGCCGTAATCAATGTTGAAATGGGCCATGTGACGCAGCGGCTGGCCGAGCAGCAGGGCCAGGATGACGCGGATGATGCCGCCATGGCAGAAGACCGCGACGCGCCGGTGCGGGTTGTCGTGAAGGATCTTCTGAAGCGCGGGCTGGACCCGATGCTCCAGCTCGGCGGCGGATTCGCCGTTCGGGATGCCGCTGGCCTCGATGATCTCCAGCCAGTCGAAGGCGCTGACGCCAAAATGCTCCTGCACGCCATCCCAGCGGTAGCCGGTCCAGTCGCCAAAATCGACCTCGCGCAGCGCGGGGATGTTCACCGGCTTCAGCCCCAGGCGTTCCGAAAGCGGGGCCAGGGTCTGCTGCACGCGCTTCAGCGGGCTGGCATAGATGGCGTCCAGGGGCGTGTCCTTGAGCCAGTCCGAAGCCGCCTGCGCCTGGCTCATCCCCAGCGGGGAGAGTCCCATGTCAATGCGACAGCCGCCAAAGACCTTGTGATAACGCTCCTCCACCTCGCCGTGACGGATGAGGTAAAGCTGGGTCGGGTGGTTGGGCAGGTGCAGTTTCAAGACCCCCTGCCATGACACGGAAGCCGCCCCGGGGCAAGAGCCTAGACGACCTCCACGCAGATGGCGGTGCAGTTGTCCCGGCCCGACTCCGACACGGCATGCTCGACGACCTTGAAGGCCCTGGGCTTGTCTTCCACGGGCGCCCGCAGGTGCTCCTCGACCCGGAAGTCCCAGAGGGCGTCCGTAATGCCGTCGGAACAGAGCAGGAAGCGGTCGCCGGACTGGTAGCGCACGCTGCCGATGTGTGGACGCACAATTTGTTGCCCGGCCCCGAGCGCCTGGTCCAGCCGGTTGCGGCCCGGATGGGTGCGCGCCTCCCGTTCATTAAGCTTTCCCTGGCGGCGCAGCCAGCCGACATGCGTGTGGTCCTCGGTGACCTGCACCAGCTTGCCTCCCTGGGGCAGGTAGTAGATCCGGCTGTCTCCCACATGGGCGAAGTGCATCACCTCCGGCGTGAAGCAGGCCAGGCTCAGCGTCGCGCCCATGCCATGGCATTCGGCATAGACACGGCCCATCTTGGAAATCTCCTCATGCACCTTCAGGCAGATCTCCTCCAGCACGTCGCCAAAGCCCGAGCTCAGGCCCTGGGCGGCCAGCTTGTAGCTGCGCGGCATCAGCCGCATCACCTGCTGCACGACCATCCTGCTGGCGAACTCGCCCGACTTCGCCCCGCCCATGCCGTCGCTGACGGCAAAGACAAAGTCACCCGCCTGGAGCGAGGACTCGCCGATCTTGCCCAGGTAGCGCACCTCGTTGGCGTCGTAGGTCAGGGCGAGGAAGGAATCCTCGTTGTTCTGGCGGAAACGGCCCACATGGGTCATGCCGGACCAGATCAGCCGGGGCACGGCGGCGGCTTCAGATGAATCAGGGTTGGAGGGTGTCACGTCGGGAGAAGTCACCTTGGCAAAGAAACCCGCCCGGGCGCAAGCGCTCAGATGCAAGACCCAAACGCAAGCCCGACGGGAGAGTTCCGGGCTGTGAGGACGAACGGCCTACAGCGCCAGACATCCGCGGATGTCCGGAAAAGCGCACCCAGAGAACTTCTAGTATATGAGTTGCAACGACCCACACAAGAAGCTCGACAGCACCCGCGTAAATCTCTTAATAATTTACAACTTCATCTCCACAATCATCCAAGCTGCCCGATGCCCGACTCACCTCCAGCTTCCCCCAACTTCTGGAAACGCAAACTCGCCGCGTTCCTGCATGATCCGCCCAGCAAAGCGCTGGATATTCGTACTCATACGGATCGCTCCGAAAAAGCCATGCAAGCGGCTGGTCTCGGCACGCCGGAAGAGCGGCGCGACTGGGAGCATAATGCGGATCACACCGCCGCCTCTGCCGACCGCTTTCCCTTTCCTCATCATTCCAAAGCAAACCTAAGCTGCGCTTTCGATGGTGTCCGCAATATCTTCCGTCACCCGCTTCAGGGAAAACAACGCCTTCGTTTTGATGGCCCATTCATCACGGTGGAGCAGGCCATCGAAGGCGAGCAAACCACCCAACCAGTCCTCAACGACCTCAGTTCTTTGCCGTTGGATGAGCATGACCGCGCCCGCTTTCTCGCCCACTGGCGGTTGTGGGCACCACGCTCGGCGGAAAAGGACTGGCGCTTTGCTTATTTGCCCGCCGACACACGCATTCCGGACCACACCATCTGGAATCACATGCAAATCGTCTCCGCCCTGGATGGCTGCCGCCACGCATCTCGCGGATTGCAGCCAGCCTTCTTGAAATTCCAGCTTGGCCCCGTGCAGGACTTTATCGCCGCTGCCCGCAGCACGCGGGATCTTTGGAGCGGAAGCTACCTGCTCTCTTGGCTAATGGCCCAAGGTCTCGCCAAGCTCAGCATGGATCTTGGCCCTGATGCAGTCATCTTTCCCAGCCTTCGAGAGCAGCCGCTCATGGATCTTGCTCTCAAAGAACTCGTCTGGAACAAAGTCAAAATTGGCAGTTCCACGGTTTGGGAGTCCTTCAAGTGGAGTCGCCAGGATCTCCTAACGCCAAATCTTCCCAACATCTTCCTCGCCGTCGTTCCGGCGGATCGTGCGAAAGAACTGGCGGAAGGTGTCTGCGAAGCCATTCGAGGTGAGTGGAAACGCATTGCTGATTCCGTCTGGAAAGCATGCGACAACGAAGGGCTTTGGAAGCTAGATGACGGCTTGCAGCCGCCCAGCGAGCGCCGCGCGCGCTTCGATCATCAAATTGAGAGTTTTCTCAACCTTTCATGGTCAGTGCTGCCCTGGCCTGAGTCACTGACCGAGATCGAAAAACTCGCGGAGTTGCTGCCAGCATCCGCCACGCTCAAGCACTATCAGGCCACCAAGAATGCTGCCGAAACCATCCGTGCCCTAGACCAACAGGACGACCGCTACTTCGACCCTAACGGACACCTCAAAAACGAAGGTATCGCCTGGTCAGTGCTCACCTCACTCAGCAGTTGGCAGCTTGATGCTGTGCGCCAGACTCGTGCGTTCCAAGCCAATCTCACCGACATTCGTCCCAGCAAGCAGCACAGCAAAGACAGCCTCACCGGCAAAGATGAGGCCATCGCAGGAGGTCCCGAATGGAAGGGAACAGGCAAGGCCAATCGTTTCAAGCATGACGATTACCTTTCAGGCCCCACGCTCGTGAAACGGCTTTGGGACAGGTCTTACCTCCACCAGGCTTGGAAAGACGATCTTGGGGAGCATCCCCAAAGATTTCCCAACACCCGCAGCCTTGCAGCTCATGCCCCTGAAGACGATGCAGACGACGATCTGCCCGCCGACTCTGGTGATCGCTACTTTGCAGTCATCGCCTTTGATGGCGATGACATGGGCAAGTGGATCAGCGGTGAAAAAACGCCGCCTTTCGCTGACCAATTGGCTAATTACGACGGAGGCGGCTCCTTGGAATACTTCCAGCGTCCCGCTCATGCGGACAAGTTCAGCCGCTTTCTCAAAACACCTCGCCCGCTTTCGCCCAGCTATCACCTCCAATTCAGCGAGTGCCTGTCAAACTTTGCCCTGCGCTGTGTTCGCCCAATCGTCGAGGCGCATGATGGCCGCCTGATCTATGCGGGGGGAGATGATGTTGTGGCTCTGCTCCCTGCCGACTCCGCGCTCGCATGTGCCAATGATTTGCAACGCGCCTTCACCGGCCAAGCACCAGAGATAGACGCAGGCATTCATCAGACAGACCCAGAAGCCCGAGGCTTCCTGACTTCGAAGTCTCTGCACCAACACACTGGCATGAACGACCCTGCCAACGAGCAGCTCATTCCCTTCATGGTTCCCGGCCCCGCTGCCAGCGCGTCCGTCGGCATCGCCATCGCCCACTTCAAAAGTCCGCTGCAGGACACCGTCCGCGCCGCCCAGGCTGCGGAAAAACGGGCAAAGAAGATGTTTGCTCCCGAAAAAGCTGCCGTCTCCGTCACCGTCATGAAACGCAGCGGTGAAATGGTCGAGTGGTCCGCCCGCTGGCAGGACGCGGGTGTGCAGGCCGCCACCATCCTGCTGGACGCCCTTAACCAGCAGACCGTCAGCGCCAAGTTCCCCTACCGACTTGGCGAACTCATCAGCGCTTACCGCACCGAGTCGACCGGCTTGATCGCGGATGCAAAAAGCGCCCAGCCTGTCGCTGATTTTGACCTTGCAGCCATCTTTGCCCACGAACTCCGCACCGTCCTCCAGCGCCAGCGCGGTCCTGCCTGGGAGAAAAATGGCAGCACCTTTGCGACCGCCTTCACCGATAAGATGCAGAGCTGGATCAACTCCATGCGCAACAGCAGTGATGATCCCGCTAAAGCCCTCGATCTCGCGATCAAGCAAATCCTCGCACTCTGCGCCTACTGCGGCTTTGCCAAGCGCCAGGGCAATGAATCCAACGCTGAAAAGCACGCCTGAGCCATGAACACCCTCCTCCTCGAACCCACCGACACCCTCTTTTTCCGAGATGGCCGTCCCATGTCCGGCAGCCTCAGCGGCCACGGAGCCGCATGGCCGCTGCCCACCGTCACGAGTGCGGCGCTGCACGCAGCTTTGCATCGAGCCGATTTTGAGGGTGTCCACAAACACGCTCCCGGCCGCTCATCAGCACGGCGCGATTATTCCCAGGAAAATCGCGACAAAAACGGCCGCCTCTTCGGCTCCCTCACCACCGCCGGCCCTTTCCCTGTGAATTCCGATGGACAGTGGTTTTTCCCTCGTCCAGCCGACGCACAAAAGGAAGGCTCTACCCTCGTCACCCTGCTTCCCATGGCACGCAACGGTGCATGCAGCCTGCCACATGACTGGCTCCACCCAGTCGGCAACCTCCAGCCACCCACCAAGGACAAGCCTGAACTGTGGATCAGCCAGGATGCCTTTCAGCATTACCTCAATCAGACAGACGCACCCGCCGGACACTTCCTCCAAGACTGCGCCTTCACGGACACTGAGCACACCATCGGCATCGCTATCGACCCCGCTACCGGTACCACCGGCCAGGGCGAAGCCGAAGGCAAAATCTACTCCGCCCACAGCCTCCGCCTGCGTGAAGGCTGGCGTATGGGCTTGCTCGCCGCAGCCTGGGATAAAGACCTCCAATGCGACCTTGTTCTTCAAATGCTCAACGGCCATGGACGAAAGATCATCGTCGGTGGCCAGCAGCGCCTCTGCACCACCACCGTAAAAACTCATTCCAACGGGGTTCTCCTCCCGACCGGGCCGATCATCACCGGCAATCGCGTGAAATGGGTTCTGCTCAGCCCTGCCATCTTCCCCGCCATCCATGCGGATGCCCAGAAAGGCATCCAAGCCCACCCAGGCGGCTGGCTGCCCAATTGGATCTCTCCCGACACGGGCGCGGTCCTTCTCAAAGCAGGCGACACCACCCGTCGCGAGGGCGAAAGTCGCGAAGCTTGGCGCCAACGAGTTCGATCAGCGCCTGCGATCTCCGCCAAACTCACCGCCGCCCTCGTCGGCAAGCCGACCCCCGTCACCGGCTACGCCCTGCCGAACAGCGCCGATCCCGACCGCCCGGAAGGCGGTGCCAAATCCACCCACCTCGCCGTCCCGGCCGGCAGCGTCTATTACTTCGAAGCGGAGTCTCCTGAATCCGCCCAAAAACTCGCCGCCGCCTTGAACTGGCATGGGTCCGACCCGCAGCCCGGCGACATCCGCAACCGTCGCAGTACCCTTTTTGGCGAAAAAGGCTTCGGTCTCGGGGTCTGTGGAGCTTGGAACTTCCATTCTACCAACCTCCATACTGCCTGACATCCCCGGACATCCCTCTGATTCCCAATCCATCACTCATCATTCTTCATTCCTAACTCATGAACACCCGCATCCTCCACCTCTTCACCCGCACTCCCCTTCACGTCGGCGCTGGGGCCTCCGTCGGAGCCATTGATCAGCCTGTCCAGCGCGAGCGCCACACCGGCTTTCCGATCATTCCGGCCTCATCGCTCAAAGGCAGCTTTGCAGACCACTGGAATGACAGCCTTCACGACGAAGAGGCCGATGAAGGAGGCAAGACAAAGCGTGTTCGCGTCACAAAAGCCGGAGCGATTGCCGAAGCCGCATGGCTCTTCGGTTCGGACAGCGACAAGCCCGCCTTTGCCGGTGCCCTCCTCTTCTCCGAAGCCCGTGTCCTAGCCTTCCCCATCCGCAGCGCCAAAGGCAGCTACGCATGGATCACCTGTCCGCTCATGCTGCAACGAGCCAAGCGGGATGGCGTCATCAGCAGTGGGATTCCTAACGAGCCCAAAGATGACGAAGCCATTTTTAAATCCGACGGTCCTCTGGCCCTTTCCGTGAAAGTCAAAGGAGTGGAGCGCACCCAAATCGTTCTTGAAGAGTACACCTTGACCCACACGGAAGACTACCACGAAGCCCTCGCACAAGAACTCGCTGCGCTTCCCGAAGATGAACTTTTCAAGTCCATCAACGACCGCCTCGTCATTCTAAGCAACGGCATGATGAGCCACTTCGTCAGCACGACCTGTGACATTGCCCAACATGTCCGCATCAGCGACGACACCGGCACCGCTGAAGAAGGCGGCCTCTTCAACCAGGAGAACGTACCGAGCGAAACCCTCTTTTATTCCGTCCTTAGCGCCACCAAGAGCCGAGTTCCCACAGGTGATTTGAAAAACAAGTCTGCCGATGACGCCCTATCCGCCTTCGTGACCAAGCTCAAGGAAGCCCACTACACCTTCCAGTTCGGCGGCGATGCCTCCACCGGCCTCGGTTTCTGCACCGTCACCCTCAACCCAACGAAAGGAGCCTGAGCCATGCAAAACCTCGACCAAATCCGCGCCGCCGCTGCTGACAAACTCCTTCCGCAGGGAAAGGCCCATCCCTTTTACCGCAGTGATGTCGTCGGCATCCCTGCCCTCATCCTCAGCAACGGCCTGCTCGCCGCCGCCGCCTTTTGTTGTGAGGAAGGCAAAGAGAAGAGAGCAGGTATGAAATCCGCTTTCGACGGCATCGCCAGCCACCTCAATGAGCGCGGCCTGACCGCCGCGTCCACAGGCCAGGGCTTGATCAACGATCTTGCTGCCAAAAATAGCCTCGACCTCCAACGCGCCACCACCGAGGCCCTTGCTTTCCTTGCCTACCTCAAGCGCTTTGCCGTGAAGAAGGAGAAAAGCCCCACCCCCTGATTTCTCATGCCAACAGCCATCCCATGTGATACTGCCAACGCGCTTGGCGTGACTGCGGAACAGTGTAAAAGCCGCTCCCTGTTCGCAAGCCGCTTTGCCGATCCAACTTCAAAAGAGGACTCTAGGAAGGTGTGGTTCCAAAGCCTCATCGGCAAGGAGTCCATCACCCGCACTCCCTGGCACCTGCCGGCCGCCACGCTCCTCCACGCCCAGCTCAAATCGCGCCTGATGGTCAACATGGCAGGTGGCGTCATGGAAAACGCAGGCCTAAACTTGGACCGCTACGGCCTGCCCCTCATTCCCGGCAGTGCCGTCAAAGGCTGCGCCCGCCGCGCCGCCCTCGCCGCCTTGCGAGAGTGGTGCGAGACAGGAGTTAAACCCGACGACGAAGGCAATCTCTTCAAAGGCCTCTGCGCTCGATTCACCACCCCGGCGGAAATGCTCACCGCCATCGCGCGCACCTTCGGCTGGGTGGAGACGGATTGGAGCGAAGACAAAAACAAGAATGGCACCTGGCAGTCAGACCTCGCCTGGGCCTGCGCAGGCACTCCCGCCACAGACCCATCTTCAGCGGACAGCTCTGCCCCAACAGGGCAACCCATATCAGCCCAGGGCAGCGCCCTGGGGAAATCAGCGCCACAAGGCTCAAGCCCTGTAGGGGCGGCCCAACGCATCAAGGCCATTTTCGGTGAAGCTCGCGCCCAACTTGGTGCGCTGAAGCATTTCGCCGGAAGCATCGCCTTCCTCGACGCCCGCCCCAATCGCGACCCGGGTCTCGTGCTGGATGTCGTCACTCCGCATCACACCATCTATTATTCACCCGAACCCGACAAACGTGCTCAGCCTGACAAATGGGCAAAGTGGAATGCCCATCGCACTGCTCCAGACATCGAAGAACCCGTCCCCGTCTTTTTCCCCGCCGTCAAAGAGCAGGGAGAAAACGACCATTTCACCTTCCCGCTCGTCCAGTTGCGGAGAGCGGATCAATCCCTGCTCACCTTTGCCCAGGAGGCGCTTCGTGCCGGCCTGGAAGTCTTTGGCATCGGTGCCAAAACGAACGCCGGTTATGGCTGGTTCGATGCCTCAGAGGATCTGAACACCCGGATCGCAGAGCGCCAAAAAGAGGCCTTCGAGCGAAAACGAGAGCTGGAACGCCAAGCCGCCGAGAAAGCCCAGCTAGATGCTGAGGCCAAAGCTCGTGCCGAGACCAAAGCTGCCCTCGCCGCCGCTCTCGAAGGTTTGACGCCTGAACAGCAGGAAGACAAGAAGCTCGAACTCCTCAGCAATCCGCAGTTTGACGCCAAAGTCCGCGCCTTCTGCAAGGAACCCAAGAAAGGCGGTCCAACGGATGCCGAGAAGCAAGCCATCGTCCGCGCCTTGCGCGGCCCCCGCCTCGACTATTGGCAGACCTTCAAGACCAAAGCCACCAAAGGCGACCTCGCCACCGTGGATCAGGCCATCCGACAGCTCAGCAAAACCCTCAACCTCGGCAAAATGCCATGATCCGGAAAACCTATGCTCTCGAACTCATCACCCCATGCTTCTGCGCCGGGGCCGACCCCGCTAAAGCCGAAATCCGCGCCCCATCCATTCGGGGCCAGTTGCGCTGGTGGTTCCGCGCACTGGGTGGAAGTGCCTCGGATGAAGCCGCTGTTTTTGGCAGCGTTGCAGGAGATGACAACAGCACAAGCAGCAGTATTCGTGTTGCTGTCAGCGATTTCAAAAAAGGACCGATATGGAATCCTCCGACGATTGACCAAAATAGTCCGCAAAATTACACTTGGCACTTTGCCGCAGCGTCTGGCAAAGCTGCAAATGCTGGACCTAAAGTCACAGGTCCACGATGGCAGCCACAAGGAGCCATCCCGCCGAAAAGCACTTTTAAGGTCACTATCACGACCATCCGACCTTTGAGAGATGATCAGTCTGCAAGACTGTGCCTCGTGATTGATGCATTTTTGGCTTTTGGGACAATCGGGCTCCGTTCAACGAGGGGTTTGGGTGCTTTCTCGTGCAACTCGTCTCGTCCTTGGAAAGAATTAATCACTCCGCTGGAGAAGGCAGACTTCACCATCGCTTTGCGTCAATCACCGGATACATTCCCGAACTGGGAATCGGCTCTACGCGATTGGAGTTCCTGGCTGCGCTACAAGTTCAGAAAGGAAAACAAAGCTGAACGTTACTCGGCATTGGGAGGAATTGTTCCGCGCCGGCAAGCAAGCGCTGTTCGTTTCAGGCCAATCTTGCTTCCGACAGGCCAGTTTACTTGGGTCGCCTTGGAAGCACCTCACAACCGTATTCTCGGTCAGAAGACCTCAAAAGTGCTCTCTTCGACAATTCTGACTGGCCCTGCGCCCGCAGCACCACCGCGATCGCGCTAATTTCATGTAATTTCAGATGCTTGGCTCCTCACTCCGTGCCTCGCAGGTCTGCCCGTTTATTAAAAGTGATCCGCTCAACCCGCACGACTGGCTTCGCATCGCCGCCATAGACCATGCTTCCATGCCCTGGACCTCTTGATTGAAGTCCTGGGCACCAAGGCGTTAGAGGCATTAAATCTCATAATCAGCCAGTCACTCCGCAGGATCTTTCGACAAACTGCCGTGCTACTGACATGCACGGATCTCCACATAAGCCCACGCATTGATTCTGCACTCAGTTTAGCCACATAGCCGAACGTCCTACTCCGTGCAAATATCACACAGCGGCCCTATCTTCCTGCCATGACCCTCCTCTCCCTCGCATCCAAGCAAATCTGGCCACACATACTTACTGTCCAACATTTCCAGCCCACCAGACTCGTGCTTCTCCACAGTGATGACATCACAGAATCAAAGCAGCCCGCTCAACGTCTGAAAAAATTCTTCGATCGGCAGGGTGCCATTTCACAGGGCAGCACCTCCCTGGAGCTACTTTCTTCCACAGACTTCGACAGCATCGAGAAAAATCTCGATGCACTCACCGCCAACCGCACCTGGAATCTCGGCGAATGCATCTTGAACATAACCGGCGGCAACAAGCTCATGGCCACCGCCGCATTCCGCTGGGCTGCCCGGCGCGGAGTTCGCACCTGTTACCTAGAGCGTGGAAGCACACTGACCGAGTTCACCTTTCAAGATGGCAATGTCCTCACCCACATGCAGAAGCTCGACGGTCACCTCACCAATGAACTCGATCCCGTGGCACTGCTTCGCTGTCAGGTAGATGCATCTGAAGTGGAACGTGAGGGCGAATCGTTAACCCTAACCACCCAGGCCCAACAATTGGATGAGGCCACCTTTTTTAAACAGGCCACTTCTGGTGTCGATGCCACCCGCTGGTTGACCATCTCCGGCTCGGCAGATGCAGATCAAAAGGAAGGCGATGGACTCGAATTTACAACCGCAGCCATCTTGCTCAAGCTTGGCGTCCGCCGTGTCCAACGCAGCCTGCGGCTCAAGGTCAAATCTGCCATAGGAGTGGGCACGCGCCTACCCCATGCTGAACTTGATCTACTATTCACCTGGGGAGGCCGCCTTTGGATCGTGGATTGCAAGGATCGGAAAGCTCCAGAGTCTTTGGCAGAACGCTTCAAGCGTGAGCTGCGTGGTCAAAATCTCTCCGCGCAGGCCGAACAACTTCTGGAGCGCATCAAAAAGGAACTCTCCATCGGCCAAACCAAAGTTATGAAGGAAGACCTCCTCGCCATCCGCGAGGCGGGCGGCATTCAGGGCCAGGTGCTTTGTGTGCGCAAAACGGAGCCTTCGGAGGAGGTCGCCCAGTTCGCCCGCCACAATCACATTCCCATCATACCCAAATCCCGCCTCGTCGAAGACCTGCGGGCGCAGCTTTTCCCGAACGCCAAGCCTGACAGCGCCCAGCTTCAAGATTTGGCAAACGCCTTCAAACGATGACCCTCGACCTCTCCACTCTCTACGCCGCCACCGGCACCGCCAAGCTCGCCGACCTTCCTGCCTATGAGGCGGAAGTCAAAAAGGCGGTGCCGCGTGGCGTCGATGTCACCCTCACCGGGCCCGGCCCGGTCTGGCTCTACCTCCGGCTGGCCCACACCCTCCACGGCATCGCCCGCAGCCTGCGCTACGATTCCCCCGTCACCGGTCCGGTAGTCGTTTTCAACCACAATCCAAACTAATCCCCTTATGCCAGCCAAAAAGAATTCATCTGCTGCGGCTGCTAATACGGCAGAAGCAGCCAAAAAGCAAACCGTTCTCATTGCAGTTACCGGACTTTCTCCGGCAATCCTAGCTGAAACCGTCTGGGTGCTGGCCAAAGAGCACGAAATTCTTCCAGACCGGGTCGTACTCATTACCACTACGGAAGGGCGGCGAATCCTTGAACGTCAGCTTTTCACCTCAAGCAACGATTGGGGGGGCATGAGCGTCTGGGATGCGCTGAGGAAGGAGCTCCGCGCACCCCAGGAAAAGCTGAGAATAGAAGGCTATCGGATCATGACAGCACAAGCTGCAATCAATGCGCCAGCACCGGAACTCGACGACATTCGTGACGATAAAGAGAATGCTGCTGCTGCAGATTTTATTTTGAACCAGGTTCGCACGGAAGTTCAGTCGTCAGACATGCTGATTGCTTCCATAGCTGGCGGCAGAAAAACAATGGGAACGTTACTTTACGCGGCAATGTCTTTAGCCGCCCGCCCTCAAGATTGGGTGACGCATGTCATCGTGAATGATCCCTTCGACAAGAAATTGGTTCCTGATTTTTATTTCAAACCTGCAAAAGCTATAGTCCATAAACTCCTCGACAAAGACGGCAAGGTAGTCAGCCAGCATTCGAGCCGAGACGCCGTTATTCACCTCGCGAGAATTCCCTTTGTTCCAATGAGTAATCGTTTCAAAGACTTCGCAGAGCATGAGCAGCAGGGATCTTTTCTTGAGACAGTCTCACGCATCGCAAGAAAGGAATTAAATAGCACCCCTTATGTTGCCAATCTTGCTTTTGACCACGACAATAAGTCACTGATTATTGACGGAACCATTGTTATTGAGATGGAGAACCCAACCCATCTAAACTTGCTCAATTGGTTGTGCTTGGTGCAAGATGCGTCTTGGTTACCCACGCAAAAAAAGATATCAGGCATTTTCCAAGCTGCCGAACAATTCTGCCGGAAGTGGCATGGCATGCCCGTTATGGAGGGGCAGGTTCACACTGGTTGGAAGGATACTCTGAAAGCAATCGTGCCTCAATACAAAGGGGAAGTTCCTTCATGGGTTAAAAAATTGGAGGCGCGTGACTTTACAAAAGCGCTTGCCCGTGTCCGAAAGCGAGTCCCTGACGATCATCCCTGGAGACAGCTTCCAGAGAAGACACTCAAGCTCCTCCCACTTAAGCTTGTAGGCACAAAAGCACTTGCCGCTAAATGACGGCATCCGCAAGCGCGGACGTATCCAGACGTCCGCCATGGTGACGCGACTTTCAGGAGCACTCACTATGGCTCCATGCAAGCCAACTCCCTCCCCGAAGCCGTCAACTACCACCTCAACAAGAACTGCAACTTCCGCTGCAAGGGGTGCTACGCGACATTTGATGAGGATCCATCCCTTCGCAGCGTCATGCTGCCGAGGGAACAGATGTTCCGCATCGTGGAGGCGGTGGCGTCCGCGCCACTGCTGACTGGCAAGACGGTGCGCAAGCTGACTTTTGCTGGCGGTGAACCGACGCTCTGCCCCTGGCTGCCGGAACTGGTGGCCCATGCCAAGTCGCTCGGCCTGGTGACGATGGTGGTCACGAACGGTTCCCGCTGCACGCCGGACTATCTGCGCCGTCTGGCTCCGGTGCTCGACTGGTTGACGGTGAGCATCGACAGCCTCGACGAGCCGACCAACCGTGCCATGGGCCGCCATGACTCGAAAGGGCAGCCCTTGAGCGCGGATGCCTATGCCCGTATCCTGGCCGAAGCCGCGCTGCTCGGCCTGCGCACGAAGATCAACACCGTGGTGAACCGCCTCAATCACTGCGAGGATATCAGCACCTTCATTGCCGACAGCGGGATCGCACGCTGGAAGGTGCTCCAGGTCATGCCGGTCGAGGGACAGAATGACGCCCACATTGATCTGCTCACGGTTTCCCGTGCCATGTTCGATGCCTTCGTGGACCGCCACCAGGTCCGTGTTGAGGCCGCGGGCATCCGCATGGTGCCGGAGCCGGTCACCAGCATTCGTGGCAGCTACGCGATGATTGATCCCCATGGCCGCTTTTTCGATTCCAGCGCGGGGAGCCACCGCTACAGCCAGCCGATTCTTGAGGTCGGCATTGAGGCCGCCTTTGCCCAGGTGTCGTTTGACCGCACCGCGTTCGAGGAGCGCGGCGGCAGCTATGACTTCGCGGTTGATCAGACTCCGCCGACCTCCCCGGACATCCGCCAGATCGCATGTGTTTGATTCAAAGCCATATCCTACCCCGTCCGGCATCCAGTTAACCCTAATCACACGCCATGAAGCCCACCACTCACTCCACCGACAATCTCGCTTCGTCTGCCCAGCCTGAGGCCACCTGCCTAGTCATCAGCCAGCCTGCCGCCGTGCCTGCGCGCCGCTGGACGCGGCGGCAATGGCTCCCCACCGCCCTGCTTGGTTTCGGCGGATGCCTCATGGTCAGCCGCCATTGGATGACATCGGAGCAGGAGCGGCGGCGTGCGGCCGCCCTGGCAAGCCTTCGTGAGATGGTGAAACGCGATTTGAACGAAGCCGGGGCGCTGGCCGGGCAAATGGTCGCGCCGCTGCGTTCGGGGCTGGAGACACGGCTGCAAAGCATCATCAACCAGGGCTGCGCGACCGTGTCCAAAGCAGGCAATGATCTGGGAAACTTCTGGGACTGTTTTCACCTTATCGTGCGGATGGGCCTGGACATGGTTCAGGGCTCCAAGTTGGCTGACGAATATATTGCGGCCAAGCTAGGGGCTCAGATGCAGGCCAGCACCTTGGTGCGGTCTGAGCTGGCAGGTGCCCTGGGAAGTCTGCATCACCAGCTCTCCGCGCAGGCCGGGCAGCTTTCCAGTCGCTGGCTGGAGGCGGCGGATATCGTGCCAGCCGCTGGCTCCGCTGATGCGATCCCTGGGGCGATGAGCACCATGGCGGTCCAGGTCCGCAGCGAGATGAGCACATTCGCCACCAGTTCGGTTCTGGGTGCTGCGGGAGCAGCTGCGGCAGGCATTCATTTTTATCTGAAACGCGAACTTCTTGAGCATGTCCTGGGGAAATTCGCTCACGAGGCGGCGAAGCTGGCGGGTGCCAACCTGGGGCTGGCTGTGGCAGACGGGCCTCTGCCATTCGGGGAGACGGTTGCTCTGTTGATGGACATTGGCTTCTCCATCTGGACCGCCTGGGATGTTTACTGGCTCAGTCGTGAGCTGCCAGGGAAAATCTCCCACTGCCTGCGCGACGGCCTGCTTCAGGCTTCCGCAGAGGCAATGGCAAAGTTCGACCGCGAGGCAGCGCATCTGATCGAGGCTGCGGCAGAGGCCCGGCAAAAAGCCGCAGCTCCGGTCCTGGCGCTCACTTCTTCCACCACCATTCCATGAAACCCACACGCCACATCCTCTTCTCCTCCCTCATGCTTCTGATTTCAGCTTCGGCATGGGCAAATCCTGTGGTTCGCCGTCTGGCGCAGCAGGCATTGCAGGCATCCGCCGACAAGGCAGCCGCGACCATGTCTCGTGAAGCTGTAGAACTCGCCGCAGCCAATGCCGTGCGCGTCATGGGCAGCGAGGCGGCGGAGAGGGCCGTGCAGCGCGGTGGCATCTCGTTTCTTCAGGCCGGCATGCATTATGGGGACGATGTGCTGCGCACGGCGTCACGGGTGCCGGAAGCGGCAGGTTTCGTTGGAGCCAGCCCTGAGCAGGCTCTGCTGCTCGCCAAACGCTATGGGGATCACGCGCTGCGGCTTGAGGCGCGCGCACCCGGCATGGCAGAATTGGCCGTTCAGCGTTTGGGCCGCGAGTCCCTTCCCGCGCTGGCCCAAACGTCCCCACGGGATGTGACTCGCCTCGTTGGGCTTGCTGAAAAGGCGGATTCTCCGGCCACGCGGGACGCGCTATGGGCCGCTTGGAAAAGGGAAGGAGGCGCATTTCTCGACAGACTGGACCAACACAAGGCGCTCATCCTCACCGGCGGCCTCACCACCAGCATGATTCTGGTGGCCGATGGTGTTCAGGACGCCGTCCAAGATATGCCGCAGAAGGCTCCCGAAGCCGTCCTGGCGTTTGCTCAGAAGCTTGGATCAGGAATCTCCACCAGCCTCATCATCGTTTCGTCAGGCGCGCTTTGCCTGCTTGCCGCATGGCTCTGGCACCGCCGCCCATTAAAACGGCCGTGATCAACATCAACTCATAAGCTCTCTCCGCACATGCCAACCCTCTGTGTCAACACTCCTGGCTGCAAAGTCCGGCTTGTCTCGGAAAGACTTGAGATTCACGGCCCCGATCCAGAAAACGGTGCGACCACCCTGCGTGTCGTCCCACTTCGGGACCTTGACCGCGTACTGTTGCACGAAAACTCTCAGATCAGCAGCGAGGCGCTTGCAGCACTTCTACGGGAGGAGATTGCCGTCGCCATGCTCAGTAGCAGCGGAAGGTTCCTCGGTGGCTTCCAGCCCACGATTCCAGCCCAGGGAGCCTGGCGTGTGCGCCAATACAAGACCAGCCTCGACCCCGTGTTCACCCTGCAAATGGCGGGGCGCATCGTGACAGCCAAAATCTACAACCAACGGCGTGTGTTGCAGCGCATGGCCGCCAATCGCAGCCAGGACGCCAGCCAGCCCCTTGATGCCATCGGCGCGATTTTTAATGACTGCCCACGCGCGCGCAGCATTGATGAACTGAGGGGTTTCGAAGGAGCGGCGGCAGCGCTGTATTTCCAGCAATGGGCGGGTTTTCTGCCACCTGCCTTTCCCTTCGAACGACGCAGCACACGTCCACCGCTGAACCCGGTCAACGCCTGCCTGTCATTCGGTTCCACCCTGCTTTACCAGGAGATGGTCTCGTGCATCCACGCCTGCGGCCTTGATCCAGCACTCGGCCTCATCCACACCACCGAAGACAGAAGATGGTCCCTGGCACTAGACTTGATGGAACCTTTCCGACCCGTGCTCGTGGAGGCCCTGGCTCTTGACGTCTTCACCCATCAAATCCTTAACGAAAAGCACTTTCGTCCCCACGAAGGCGGCGTTTACCTCAATGATGAAGGCCGTGCCAAGTTTATCGTTCAATATGAGCGGAGGATGGAACGCCAGTTCATGAGCGAATGCGCCGGACACCGCACCACCCTGCGCCAGCAGATCGGGGCACAGGCCACCATGTTCAAGTCGGCCCTTGCCGAACCTGCCAAGTTTGAACCCTTCCTGATGAACTAAACTCAGGCATGACCGATCCCCCCTGCATGTCCTGGTGGCACGAAGCCTTCGCGCCTCTTCCCTACGAACGCTCGGCCCCTGGAGAAAAACAAATGCTGACCCTTGTTGCCTACGACATCACTGATCCAAGGCGGCTGTCACGCGTCGCCAGGGTTTGTGAGGACTATGGGCTAAGGGTGCAATATAGCCTCTTCGAATGCCGCTTGGAAGAGACGGAGTTCGAAGATCTATGGCTCAAACTTCTTTACGAGATTGATGAGAAGGAAGACCGCCTGGTGGCCTACAAGATCGACGCCAAATCTGCCCGGCAGGTCATGACGGCAGGCACCATGGTTTGCTCGGAGAAGGTTGTATGCTATGTTGTTTGAATCGTGGTTTCCTGGCTACTGTTCCACAAAACCAGGTCGCGACCTGGCCGGGCCATGTCAGGCGTGGCTGCCGACCTGAACTCCAGCCAGGGGAAGGAAAGCCAATTTCATACCCGTCCATCATGCACGACTGTCAAAACACAGCTCCCGACCTGACACCATATGGAACGTGCCTAGCATTGACAAAATGACCCCCAACAGGCATCAAAGCCCACACAGCCGAAAGGCATTGGAGACCCATCCCGCTGGCAGGGGAGTTTCGGCGCAACCTTCGGGGGCATCAAAGCCCACACAGCCGAAAGGCATTGGAGACCATTGTGGACACGAACGAGCTGCTTCGCCGCCCCCTCAGGGCATCAAAGCCCACACAGCCGAAAGGCATTGGAGACACGAGCCTGCTTTTCGCTCATCTCGCGTTTGGCCTGCATCGGCATCAAAGCCCACACAGCCGAAAGGCATTGGAGACGACCTGCTGCACGCTTTGTGGTAGACCGCTAAAGTCGGGCATCAAAGCCCACACAGCCGAAAGGCATTGGAGACGGATGCAGGTGAAGATCGCCGTCGGCAACCCTCCCGGAGGCATCAAAGCCCACACAGCCGAAAGGCATTGGAGACATAGCGAGACTGTTCCATTAGTTGTGTTTGCCACACAATGGCATCAAAGCCCACACAGCCGAAAGGCATTGGAGACTCGACCTCAACGCAGAACTCCTTCTTATCACTCTTACCTGGCATCAAAGCCCACACAGCCGAAAGGCATTGGAGACCCGGACCTGTCCCTTGAACTGCGACAGCAGGTCCCCGAGGCATCAAAGCCCACACAGCCGAAAGGCATTGGAGACATAGCCGGGAACGAGAGCTGCGTCGGATCGACCCGCACGAGGGCATCAAAGCCCACACAGCCGAAAGGCATTGGAGACCTCTTGATCTCATGAGCTTAATTTCTTGTGCTGCCTCTTGGCATCAAAGCCCACACAGCCGAAAGGCATTGGAGACCTCCACCCTTGTAACGCATGCTTGGCCCGGTGGCTCCTCCGGCATCAAAGCCCACACAGCCGAAAGGCATTGGAGACCGCGGCTCAGTTTGAGAGGGTCGGAACAATCTGCCCCGGGGCATCAAAGCCCACACAGCCGAAAGGCATTGGAGACCAGGAGTCGAAATCGTCAGCTTCCAGGTCGTCAACCACCAGGCATCAAAGCCCACACAGCCGAAAGGCATTGGAGACAAAACCAGCAAACTGCATGCCTTTCTGAGCAGCCAGAAGGCATCAAAGCCCACACAGCCGAAAGGCATTGGAGACTCAAACGCCTTCCGACGAGGAAATTCACAGCAGCTTTGGCATCAAAGCCCACACAGCCGAAAGGCATTGGAGACAGCGTATGGGTTTGGTCGGGTCGAAACTTAAAACACGCAAGGCATCAAAGCCCACACAGCCGAAAGGCATTGGAGACCACCGGTGCGCTGTTCCAGAAGCCGAAGGACGAACCGAAGGCATCAAAGCCCACACAGCCGAAAGGCATTGGAGACTGTACTCGCCTGGGTGATCTTCCGCGAAACTCCAGTTAGGCATCAAAGCCCACACAGCCGAAAGGCATTGGAGACAGAACCAGTTCGCCTTGGCGTTCTGGCCTGCACAGAGTGTGGCATCAAAGCCCACACAGCCGAAAGGCATTGGAGACAATTCCTTGATAGCGTAGGTGTGTGTCGTTTTCATGTTTGTTGGCATCAAAGCCCACACAGCCGAAAGGCATTGGAGACACCTTGCCAGGGTTGACGGCTTCCCACTTGGCAACGAAGTGGCATCAAAGCCCACACAGCCGAAAGGCATTGGAGACAGGAACCTGGGCCACGAAGTCCTCGAACTTATCCGGCCGGCATCAAAGCCCACACAGCCGAAAGGCATTGGAGACCGTAGCGCCAGCCGATGATATCATCTGATGGGTTAGCGAGGGCATCAAAGCCCACACAGCCGAAAGGCATTGGAGACCGTAGCGCCAGCCGATGATATCATCTGATGGGTTAGCGAGGGCATCAAAGCCCACACAGCCGAAAGGCATTGGAGACGTCCTCCCAGGTTTCCTGCTTGAGGCGACCCTGGACATGGGCATCAAAGCCCACACAGCCGAAAGGCATTGGAGACGTATCGGACATATATTTAGCTTCTATTGAGTTGAGTTGTGGCATCAAAGCCCACACAGCCGAAAGGCATTGGAGACTGGATGTTTTGATCGTAGAGGTGACTCTTTTTCAGAAGCGGCATCAAAGCCCACACAGCCGAAAGGCATTGGAGACTAGTAATTATGGTAGCGGTGAGCTGCACGGACTGCTTCGGCATCAAAGCCCACACAGCCGAAAGGCATTGGAGACGCGGCGGAGGTAGTAAGGATGTCGGACATATGTGTTAGGCATCAAAGCCCACACAGCCGAAAGGCATTGGAGACTTGCTGATTGGTATTTTTGGCTGGCTAACTTGCCCGGCGGCATCAAAGCCCACACAGCCGA
>JABARQ010000028.1 GCA_019186985.1 Prosthecobacter sp.
GGCTGGGGCTGCGGCTGGGGCTGGGGCTGGGGCTGGGGCTGGGGCTGGGGCTGGGGCTGGGGCTGGGGCTGGGGCTGGGGCTGGGGCTGGGGCTGGGGCTGGGGCTGGGGCTGGGGCTGCGGCTGGGGCTGGGGCTGGGGCTGGGGCTGGGGCTGCGGCTGGGGCTGGGGCTCGTATGCCTGCATCCATTGGGACGGAGAAACTGCCCAGCAGAACATGGCGATTGTGGTAATATTCGCAGTCAAGCTGCTGCGAAAGCGTGGCAGGAATGGGCGGTACGAAGTCATAATGTGTTTATTTTAGATAAGTCATGCGAAACGGGCGTCGGCACGCATCAAAGGCCCGCTCTTTTGTCATAAAACTGAAGAATAACTTGCATCGACGAGCATGGCCTGAGAGTAGGAAGTCATATTTTTATTTCATAGCGAAAAAGGATGATTCTTATCAAGAAAATTTCTTTCGTTCCCAGGTTCGCCTATCGCCTGCCCGATTTTTTGTCATTAGCTTAAGGCTTATTTTAACCGCCGCAGGCCTTGCAGGGGCTGCCTTCATTGGCCTGGCAGGCCTTGGCGGGGTTGAACCAGCGGCAGCGGGCGTTGTGGCGGGTGCCCGAGCCGCTGAGGCTGAACTGTGCTGCACCCGCCGGCTGTCCTGCCGCGCCTGCGCCATCCCCCTTGCGCGGCGGCGGCGTTCGCATGACTTCATGCGTGGCCACCAGCAGGGCGGTGGCCTTGCGCAGCCGGGCGATCACCTCCGCCGCCTCTTCGCCCAGACTTCCGGAACGCAGGGGCGGGACTCCGCTCATGCGGCGGGGCTTGTCCTTCTCTCCCTCGATGAACAGCTTCTCCAGGGCCCGTGTGTGCAGACATTCCAGCAGGGCGGGCGGTGCCTCCGCAGCAGCGGACGCAGGTTTCCTTCCCGTCCCTGTCGTCTCCACGCGTGATGTCGGGCGGAAAAACACCCCGGCCACCTCCCAGCGGTCGTTGAGGAGGTAGCCGCCGATGGCGTCCCTGGCGACGGAGGCGTCATGCTGAAACACCTGGGCCGAACCTGTTTTGCTGACGATGCCGCGGGTTAGGATCGGGGTCGCAAGCTTCTTGCGGATGCCGGTCAGCGGAATCGACACGGCATAGACGTCCTGGCCGATCTGCAAAGGTTCGCGCGGCAGCAGGCGCAGCGGCTCCATCTCATGGGCGCAGGAGATCAGCACCAGGCCGAGCACGTCATCCTTCTTCAGCACCTGCACAGGCAGGTCCCTGCCTTCCTGGTGCAGCACCAGGGTCTTCGCCTCCTTCAGCGGCGCGGATTCGGTGACGAACAGGCCCTTGCCGACCGGCAGGGCGATGGCGCGCGTGCTCACCCGCTCCACCAGCGGCTCCAGGACCGTGGGAGCAAATTTGGTTGGGTCGCCGGCCGCCGTCAGCCGGATGCGCAGGTCGGCGTTCACGGCATCGTCCAGGTCCAGGGCAAAGGCACGCAGCACCACCGCATCGCCTTCCAGGGGCTGGTAGGTGCGGTTTCCCGCGTAGTAGAGCAGCTTCGACTCCAGCCTGTCCCCGCGCTCCAGCTTCTGGCCGCCCATGGGCAGGAAGAAGGTTTCTCCAATGAACAGCCAGGGGCCCCTGCCTCCCTGGAGCCGCGTTCCCATCCTCGCCATGCAGCCGCCGTCCACCACGCATTGCACCTCAAACGTCTGCGGCCCCAGGACCTGCGCGCCGTTGAGCGACACCTGGGCCAGCCTGGCAAACTCCTGGTCCTCACGGCTTAACAAACGAAGCGGCAAAAGCAGGCTCCTGCCACCCTCCAGCCGCAGCAGCACCTTCTCGTCCTTCATCCCGGCGAACTCCGCCTCCAGGGTGCCGCCGGCCTCCACGCCGTGCCACTCCCGGCCCAGGGCGGCCCCGGCCAGGAAGATCAGAAAAATCAGGAGCTTCATCGCCATCACCCTAAGAATGATGCCTGGAATGGCAAGAGCGGTTGTCTTTGGAACCTGAAGGGCCATACTCGCGCTCCTCCCGACGCATGAGCACGGCCCAGATGCCCCGCCCCCTGATTCAACGCCCACCGGAGCCCGTCGGTCCTGTGGACAAGGCGCGGCACTGGTGGAACCAGCTGCTTGGCCGCGTCCATGAGGGCCTCCAGCCCGGGGCGACCCGCGACGCCATGCTGCCCGTGCTGATCGAAGTCTTCGCCGGCTTCTCGAAGCTGGACGGCGAGGTGGAGGAGGAGGAAATCGAGCGCTCGCTCGGCTACCTGCGCTACGACTACTCCGGCGCGATCTACTCGGACATGCGCCGCCTCTACTTCGAGGCCCTGCAGCAGCCCCAGGACCTCGCCCAGCGGGCCAAGGACCTCAGCGGGCAGCTGGCCATGGACCAGAAGATCCTGCTCTGCGTGCAGCTGTACCTGCTGATCTCCCAGTCCGCCTCGAACCAGCGGCAGATGGTGGAGTTCTACCTTTTCATGACGAACCTGGGCATCGCCGCCCAGGCCATCGACATCGTCTACCAGCTCAATGCCGGCGACCGCACGCCCGCCGAGGAATTCGTCACCAAGAGCGGCCAGCCTCTGGAGACCCTGGAGATCAGCGCCGACGACACCAGCTCCGTCGTCCTGCGCTCGCTTTCCCAAGGCTGCCACGTCACCGCCTTCCGCTACCAGAACCTCGTCCTGGTCAAGAACACCGGCAAGGCTCCGATCCTCGTCCGCAGCCGCCGCCTGCCGCCCGGGGACTTCTCACGCCTCTACCCCGGTGAGCGCGTGGTGCTTGAGGACGTCACGCTCGACTTCAACGACCTCACCTCCTACTTCAACGCCAAGAAGACCCTCACCGGCGCCCAGCTCTACCTCACCCTCACGGAAACCGGTGACGCGGAGATCTCCCCCCAGCGCACCCGCGGCACCAACCTCCGGCTCAGCTTCGGCCTCGGCGTCACCGTCGAAGCCCTGCGCAACACCAGCGCCACCCTCAACGGAGTCGCCCTGCGCGAAGGCACCAAGGTCGAGGCCTCCATCGAGGACAAGATCATCGCCCACGGCGAAATCGAGATCGCCCTGCGCGACCTGCGCGTGCGCGCCCAGGAGTTTGGCGGCCAGTTCCGCCTCGAAGGCAGCCGCAACACCTACCTCGTCTCCAACAAGCCGGAACTGCTCGAGGAGGGCGACATCCTGCTCAGCGAGGACACCGAGGGCGAGATCCTGCTGCGCATCGAGTGCAACTACGCGCAGAAGACCGGCACCCTGGAGGTGCTGCGCTCCTCACGCCCGCTCTTCATCGGCCAGGTCCCCGTCCGCGAACGCATCAGCCTGAGCGACGGCGACACCATCACGCTTGGCGAGGGCCAGTTCCTGCGCTGCCACTTCAGCGACCGCATCATCGAGGAGGAGAAGAACGTCATCCGCCAGATCGAGGTGCGCGAGCTTGCGCACCGCTTTGACAGCAAGGACACCGCCCTGGACGGCATCAGCTTCATCGCCCGTCGCGGCGAAATGATCTGCGTCATGGGACCGAGCGGCTGCGGCAAGAGCACCCTGCTGCGCGTGCTCGGCGGCCAGCTCAAGACCCGCGGCGGCGAAGTGCTGATGAACGGCATCCCGCTCTATGGCAACCTGCCCAACCTCAAGCCCTACATCGGCTACATCCCCCAGGAGGACGCCTTTGACCCGCTGCTGAAGGTGCAGGAAAACCTCGACTTCTCCGTCGCCGTGCGCTGCCCCCACCTCAAGGAGGAGGACCGTCGCAAGCGCGTCGAGGCCAAGCTCGCCGAGCTCGGCCTTGCGGACATGCGCAAGCGCCTCGCCGGCACGCCCGAACAGAAGTTCCTCTCGGGCGGCGAACGCAAGCGCCTCAACGCCGGCCTGGACATGATCGGCATCTCCGACGTCTACCTCTTTGACGAGCCCACCTCCGGCCTTTCCTCCAAGGACAGCGAGCATGTGCTGGAGATCATCCGCAGCCTCGCGCGCAACAAGCTCGTGCTCGTCTCCATCCACCAGCCGAGCATGCGCCTGCTGCAGATGTTCGACAAGGCCCTGCTGCTCGACAAGGGCGGCAAGATGGCCTATTTTGGCACGCCCCAGGGCCTGCTCGAGTACTTCTGGAAGGCCTACAACGACGAGACCGGGCAGCGCGAGCAGGAGATGCCCGCCAACATCACGCCCGACTTCGTGTTCGATGTCCTGGAGACGCCGCTGCGCGACATCAGCGGCGACATCATCCAGGAGCGCAGCGCCGACGGGCACATGGTCGCCGCGCGCCGCTTCCCGCCGAACTTCTGGCGCGACCGCTATCAGAGCCACCTGCTGCTGGAGAGCATGGCCAAGGTGCAGGCCATGCCCGGCGCCACCAACGTCATCTCGCGTCCGCGCGACGACTCGCAGGGCAGCCAGACGCGAGCCCGCACCGTGCCGAAGCCGCCCAAGCACACGCTGCGGGAGGAGAGCATCCTCTTCTACACCAACCTCAAGCGCGCCTTTCTCTCCAAGCTGCGCAACCGCACCAACCTGCTGACCACGCTGCTGGAGGCGCCCCTGCTCGCCTTCCTCATCTCCGGCGTGCTCAAGTACAGCGAGGAGGAGAACTACACCTTCGCCACCGCCTTCCACGTCCCCACCTACCTCTTCATGAGCCTGGTCGTGGCCATGTTCCTCGGCCTGACCAACAGTGCGGATGAAATCATCCGCGACCGCCACCTGCTCAGCCGCGAGCGCAACCACAACCTGCGCACCTTCTACTACCTCTTCGGCAAGGTGGCCTCCCTCAGCGCCTTCGCCCTCGTCCAGTGCGTGATCTACCTGCTCATCGGCAACGCCGTGCTGGAGATCCGCGACATGTTCTGGGTGCATCTCTGGTGGATGTTCATCACCTCGCTCACCGGCGCCTGCCTCGGCCTGCTTGTCTCCTGCGTGGTCAATGACAACCGCACCGCCATCAACGCCATCCCCCTCATCCTCATCCCCCAGATCATCCTCGGCGGCGCCCTCATCAAGTACGAGGAGATGAACAAGAACCTCGACTTCGTCTACTCCGTCACCCGCTGGCTTGAACGCGCCGGAGTGACCGAGGAAAGCGAGCCCAGCAAGCTCAAGGTGCCTTTCATCTGCCAGTTCATGCCCCTGCGCTGGAGCTACGAGGCCATGCTCATCTCCCAGGCGAAGCTCAACCCACTCACCTCCGCCCAGGACCAGCTCGAAGCCCGCATCCAGGAGCTAGTCAGCCTGCCCAAGGAGGCGCGCATGACCAGGGACCAGCAGCGCGAGCTCGACACCGCCAAGCAGGCGCTCGCCGTGGTCTCCGGCCTTTACGCCAGGGACGCCGACGAGGCTGTCGGCCTCCTCAACCGCATCCGCGCCGCCAGCATCCGCGGCAGGCTTGACGCCAGGCTTCTCAACGAGGCCCTCGAGCGCCAGGACGGCGTCAGCGCCGAGGAGGTCTACGTCAACCGCAAGGTCCTCGACCTCGTCACCAAGGCCGAGATGGAGCGCGAGGACTACCGCCGCAAGCGCAGCCCCAACGTCTTCTTCGGCACCGTGAAGCGCTACTTCGGCACCGAGTTCGGAACGCTCTGGATCAACGGCCTCGTCATCCTCTTCTCCATCGCCTTCATCTTCACGGTCGTGGAGCTGAACCTGCGCCGGCAGCTGACGAAGGTTCGATGAGCGCCCCGACATCCTGCGCCAGGTAGCGCCGCGAGACCTCGACGTACTTGAGCGCCAGCCGCGCGTTGGCCGCCTGCTCCTCCGCCGTCAGCGCCCGCACCACCTTCGCCGGCGAACCCATCACCAGCGAGCCCGGCGGCACCTGCATGTTCTTCGTCACCAGCGCCCCGGCGGCGATGATGCTGCGCGCCCCGATCCGCGCGCCGTCCAGGATCACCGCCCCCATGCCCACCAGCACCTCGTCACCCACCGTGCAGGCATGCACCACCGCCCGGTGACCCACCGTGACAAGCCCGCCCAGCACGCAGGCATGGTCGTCGCTCACATGGCACGCTGCCGTCCTGCACGTTCGAACGCGCACCGACCACGATGCGGTTGATGTCACCGCGCAGCACGCTGCCGAACCAAATGCTCGACTCAGCGCCCAGCTCCACCGCCCCGAGGACCACCGCCCCCGGGGCGATGAAAACACCCTCGGCGACCAGGGGCCTGGACTCTGGAATCAAGAAGTTTTTGAGGTGGGGGCTGCTCATAATTCCGCGTGGTTGCTGGCCTGGCGCTGATTTTATGTTTGACGGTGAACGGTGTTCAGCCTCTAAATCGCCCGCGATTCCGCGTTTATCAACCCGCGGCAGCCCAAGAACATCTAGCAACCAACGACCCGACAAGAACATGAACAAAGCTCAACTCCTGGAACTGGTTCAGAAGAACCTCGGTGGTGAAACCAGCAAGCGCGCCGCCGCTGACGCCCTCGACGCCGTGCTTGAGGCGATCGCCAAGGGCGTGAAGAAGGACGGCAACGTCCAGCTCATCGGCTTCGGCACCTTCAAGGTCGCCAAGCGCGCCGCCCGCACCGGACGCAACCCCAAGACCGGCGCCTCCATGAAGATCAAGGCCTCGAAGACCGTCCGCTTCGTCGCCTCCTCCTCCCTGAAGGGTTCCCTGTAATCCTCAAGGCTCCAGGCCTTCCCCACCCCGCTGACCCCCGGTGTCAGCGGGGTTTTTTTATCGCCCGCAGCCAGCCTCCGGCCCCGCTTGCTTTCACCAGCGCCACGGTTGAATGAACGGCAGGACTGCGCCATTCAATGCGCACCGTAAGCCGCCCGGGACTTCCTCCACGCCATGAAGATCGACGCCATCTCCCGACTGGAGCGCCACGCCAAGCGTCTCGGTGAAATCGCCGCCGTGCTTGGCAAATACGGCCTCGCCGACATGTTCGGCGGCTTCGACTACCCCTGGCTCAACAACCGCCTGCGCAGCGCCGACGGCCAGGCCCTCGCCGGCATCTCCACCGCGGCGCGCATCCGCCTCGCCCTCACCGAACTCGGCACCACCGCCATCAAGCTCGGCCAGATGCTCAGCACACGCGGCGACCTCATCGGCCCCGAACTCACCGTCGAGCTCTCCGAACTCCAGGCCAACGTCCCCGCCGAATCCGCCGAATCCGCACGCGCCGTCCTGAGGAGCGACCTTGGCCAGCCGGTGGAGCAGCTCTTTGCCGAGTTTGAGGACACCCCGGTCGCCGCCGCCTCCATCGCCCAGGTGCATGGCGCCAGGCTGCACAGCGGCGAACGCGTGGTCGTCAAGGTCCGCCGCAGCGGCATCGAGCTGAAGGTCACCACCGACCTCGAGATCATCCAGGCCCTCGCCGAGCTCCTCGAAAAGCACTCGCCCTCCCTCCGCCCCTATCAGCCCGTGGCCATCGTCCGGCAGTTCCGCCGCACCCTGCTGCGCGAGCTCGACTTCAGCTACGAGAAGCGCAACCTCGAGGAGTTCGCCGCCCATTTCGCCGACGAGCCCCACGTTCACATCCCCCGCGTTCATCCCGCCCTCTGCTCGCATCAGATCGTCACCATGGAACGCCTGGACGGCATTCCCGGCAGCGACATCCAGGCCCTCAGGGATTCGGGTGAAGACCTCACCGAATTCGCCCGGCGCGGCGCCAGCATGTACCTCGAGATGGTCTTCCGTGACGGCTTCTACCACGCCGATCCGCATCCCGGAAACCTCATGCTGCTGCCCGGCTGCATCGTCGGTGTCATCGACTGCGGCCAGGTGGGCCGGATCGACGACGAGCTGCGTGATGAGGTTGAAGCCCTGCTGCTGGCCATCGTCGAAAACGACTCCGGACAGGTGACCGAACAAGTTCTGCGGCTCGGCGCCGTGCCCTCCGACTGCCCCCGCGAGCGGCTTCGCGCCGACCTGGACGACTTCATGGCGGACTATGTCGGCCATCCGCTGCGCGACATCAACGTCGGCCAGGCCCTGTCGTCGCTGATTGAAATCATCCGGCGTTATCACATCACCCTGCCGCCGCCCCTGGCGCTGCTGTTGAAGACCCTCATCATCCTGGAGGGCACCAGCCGCCGCTTCAGCCCCGAGGTCAGCCTGGCCGAGCTCATGCAGCCCTTCTGCCAGCGCATGATCCTGCGCCGCCTTTCCCCGACCCGCGTCATGCGCCGCGCCCGCCGCACCTACCGCGACTGGGACCGCCTCATCACCCTGCTGCCGCGCGACGTCACGGACCTGCTCGCCCGCTTCAGGGACGGCACGCTAACCGTGCACCTCGACCACCGGCACCTGGACCCGATCATCAACCGCCTCGTGCTCGGCGTGCTCACCGCCGCGATCTTCCTCGGTTCCTCCCAGCTCTGGAGCAGCGAGGCCCGCCCGCTGCTTTTCGGCGTTTCCGTCTTCGGCGCCCTCGGCTACCTCCTCAGCCTCTTCCTTGGCTGGCGCCTCCTCCGCGCCATCCGCCGCTCCGGCAACATCAACTCGAAGGATTAAGCAGGCAGTGCTTCCAAAAGATACCGGCCTCCTCTTACTGAACTCAACTTTTTGCCCCCATGTCCGCTTCCTCCGAGCTGCCTCCGCCGATGAACCATGTTTTCGTGGACTTCGAGAATGTCAGTGAATGCGATTTGACCTTGATCGGCACCAAGATGGCGAGCTTCACCTTCTTGCTGGGCGCAAAGCAGACCAAGATGAACACGACGCTTGTAGAAAAGCTGTTGGAACACGCTGCATCCGTGGAACTGGTCCGCCTGGCTTCCAGCGGCAAAGACGCCCTCGACCTTGCCCTGTCCTATTACCTGGGCCGGAAGGTGCTGACGGATCCCACGGCCTACTTTCACATCATTTCCAGGGACAAGGGCTACGATCCGCTGGTCGAGCACCTGCGCAGCCGGCACATCCATGCACGTCGTCATGATGATTTCTCGTCTCTCACGTTCTCCTACAAGCCGAGGGAGAAGCCGGCTGCCGTTCAAGTGGTGAAGCCTGCTGAGGGGGGGGATGACCTGAAACTCGTTCTGGAGCGCCTGCGAAAGAGCGCCAACAATCGTCCGAAGAAGAAAGCCACCTTGCTGAGCCATCTGAAGTCCATGCTGGGCAAGGACGCCACGGATGCCGATGCCGCCCAAATGTTTGAGAAGCTGTGCAAGACCAGTCATCTCAGCCTGGGGGCCAAAGGAGCCATCACCTACCATCTGTAGGATTTTCAGAGCGTGGAGGTTTTGCGCCTTCCACACCAGTTCATCGGGCTCCCGAAAGGCTGGCCGCCTTCTTCAGCGTCCCACGGGCACGGCCTTCTGGGTTTCCGTGGGCACCTGGCCTTCCATCGGCCTGCGTTGAGCGGCGGAGCCTTCGGTGGCGGGCACGGAATACCAGTTCAGCTGCGGCACGGCCGACAGGCTGACCCAGCTCAGGTTGCCCAGCTTGTTCCATTCCAGTTCGACGATGGCCCAGACCTGGGCGCCCCAGGGGATCTTGTCGCGCAGTTCACGGGCCAGGTCGGAATCCTTGTCCATGAAGATGGTGGCGACGAAGGGGTTGGGCGGGGCGGGGCTGATGCGGAAGGCGTCCTTGTTGGAGGAGTTGGGCACCTTGTCCTCAAAGTAATGCGTGCGGGTGATGCCGACATGGAAGCGCGCGGGGCCTTCCTGATAACCCTGGAGGAACTTCTCCAGCAGCCGGTCCTTGAACTCCACAAAGCTCAGCCAGTCCACCTTGAAGCCGTCATCGGTCTGCTCAAGCATCACCGGGACGGGATACTCCCAGGTCTTGCTTTCGAGGCCGAACACCGCATGAGCGCCGCCGCCGATCTGCGGCTTTGGATCATGCCGCACGAGGGCGATGGCATCGACAAGGATGGGGCCGTCGGGGTTGGCGCCGTAGTAGCGTTCCATGATCGGCCGCATGTGCTCGGCGGCCAGTGTGTGCTTCAGACGTTCCTGGAGGGAGCCCGCCTTGAGGAACTGCAGGAGGGCATCGGCGGCGGGCCTGGCTTCCGCAGTCACGTCATCCAGCCGGATTTCCTTGCTGGCGGGCGAGGCTTCCGGACTGACGGTGGAAAGCCGGGTGGCGGTGTTTTTGGCCGGAGTGGCCTGGACGACCTCCAGCAGCGGACTGTCCTTTTTTTCAATCAGCGGAGCGGGTGCCGAAAGCGGCTTCACCGTCATCGACGGCTCCTCCGGAGGCATTTTGCTCACGTCGGGTGGCGTGGTCAAGGCAGGGGACGCGGGCGCCGGGGGCGGGGTCTTGGAAATTTCCGCCGGGTCAAAGGCGGCACTGCCCGGCGGCCGGCTGGCTGGAGGGGCTTCGGTGATGGTCGGCGCCTTGGGCGCGGGCGCGTCGGACTTTGGCGGAACCGGAGCCGGCGCCGGCGTGGTGGAGGCAGAAGCCCCCGGGAGCGACGAGGCCACGGGAATGGAAGCAGCATCTGAAGGTGCGGGCGCGTTGAGCCCGGCGAGCTGCATCAAGGGCTCGCGGAAGAGCCAGGCAATCGCCGCCAGGAATCCGCCGAGGAAGATGATGGCGAGGCCGATCATGAAGACGTTGGTCGACTTCCTGGGGCGGCTCATGGGCCGTGAACGCGGAGGAGGCTTGGACGTCGGCATGGCCTGCGGCAGGCCGGGGGAGGCTGCAGGATTAAGCTGAAGCGGCAGGTTGAGCGGTGGCGGCTGCTGCCCGAGGGGGGCAGCGTGCATGCTGCGCCCGAGGAGTGAGCCGTTGCCACCGGCGGCGGTGACGCCACCGGTGCCACCAAGCGGCAGGCTGGGGGAGCCGGGAATCAGGGTGCTGTGTCCAGGGCTGGCGGCCGGGCGTGCGGGAGCCGTCTCCATGGGCGGCAGCTGGGGCATGCCGGGCGCCGCCGCATGAGTGGCAGGGCCGCCTCCCCAGGGAATGCCAGACGGGGCGCTGGTGCCAGGCATGGCACCGGGCATGGCGCTGTTTCCAAACTGTGGCAGCTGACCTTCGGGACGCTTCGGAGGCAGGAACCCGCCGCCTGAAGGCATCGACGGAGCGGAGGCAGGAACGGCACCCGGAGCGGGGATGGATTCCAGGATGGTCTGCCCCAGTCCTGGCGACTGCCAGGGAGGAGTCGGTGGTGTGGGCGGTGCGGCGGGTGCCTGATGAGCCATGCTCCCTGAGGGAAAGCCGCCCAGAGGGGCGCCGCTCATGGGCTGGATGTGCTGCTTCGGCGGCAGCACCGGCATGGACGAGGTGGGAGCGCTGGCCTGGGGGATGACGGGCTGAGGCGCCGGTGCGTTCATGCCTGACGGGGCACCGTAGGCCGGAGTTCCAAACACAGGGGCCGAAGCGGGCGAGGTCACGATCGTTCCGCAAACCGGACAGGGTCCGCTGACCCCGGCGAGATGCGCGGGCACGGTCAGCGTGTGCTGACAGGCACTGCATTGGAATTGGAGAACGTCGCTCATGAAAAGGAAGAGCCTCAGGCTCTCCGTAACCGCCTAAAGTCGCTCATGGGATCGATTCCGACAAGTCGGCTTTCAATCAAATTCATAATTTTTGGAAAATATCAGGGCAATCAAGGGGTGAGGAGCCGCTGAATGTCCTCATACGTCAGTTGGAGACGGTCTGTTCGACCTGACAGCAGGGTTTCGACCAGGGCGGCCTTGGATTTTTGCAGTTCGAGAATGCGCTCCTCGATGGTGCCCTGGCAGATGAGCTTGTGGATGAAGACGGGCTTGGTCTGTCCAATGCGATGAGCCCGGTCGCTGGCCTGGGCCTCGGCGGCCGGATTCCACCAGGGATCATAATGAATGACCGTGTCCGCCGTGGTGAGGTTCAGGCCCGCTCCACCGGCCTTCAGGCTGATGAGGAAGACGGGCACCTCGCCCTTTTGAAAGCGCTGCATCGGGGTTTCACGGTCCCGGGTGTCCCCGGTGAGCTTCACATGGGGGATGCCTACCTTTTTGAGCTCCGCCTCGATGATGGCGAGCATCCCGGTGAACTGGCTGAAGATGAGCACGCGATGACCTTCATCGACCAGCTCGGGCAGCAGGTCCTCCATGAGGTAGGCGGTCTTGGCGGAGACGGCGAGCTTCTTCGCGGTGTCCGTCTTGAGAAGCTGCGGATGGCAGCAGACCTGGCGGAGCTTCAGCAGTGCGTCGAGCACGATGATCTGGCTTCGTTCGAGCCCCTGGTGGCTGATCGCCTCGCGCACGCGGCTGTCCATGGCGGCGCGGATGGTTTCATAAAGGTCGGTCTGCGCAGGGTCGAGCTCGACCGTGTGCACGATCTCGGTCTTGGGCGGCAGGTCCTTGGCAACCGCGCTTTTGGTTCGCCGCAGCAGCAGCGGCTGAAGACGTTCGTTGAGCTGCTTCTGGCGTTCGGGATCGCCCTCGCGCTCGATCGGCGTGCGGTAGTGGCTGCGGAATCCCTCGGCGTCCCCGAGGATGCCGGGCATGAGGAACTGGAAGAGGCTCCAGAGCTCGCCAAGGTGGTTTTCCATGGGCGTGCCCGTGAGGCAGAGGCGGTGGCGCGTCTTCAGGCTGCCACAGACCTGGGCGGCCTTGCTCTTGGGGTTCTTGATGTTCTGCGCCTCGTCGAGCACGACGATGTGCCAGTCGATTTTCCGCATGGCGGCGGCGTCGCGCACGAGCAGCGGGTAGGAGGTGATGACGAGGTCATGCCTGCCGATGCGGTGGTAGCCGGCGTGCCGGTCCTCGCCATGAAGCAGGAGGACGCTCAAGGCGGGCGTGAACCTCGCGGCTTCACGCGCCCAGTTCCGGATCACCGAGGTGGGCGCCAGGATGAGCGCAGGCCTGTCGAGCCTGCCCGCCTCCTTCTCGATGAGCAGGTGGGAGAGCGTCTGCATCGTCTTGCCAAGCCCCATGTCATCCGCCAGCACGCCATTGAGGCCGAACTCGCGCAGAAACTGCAGCCAGGACAGGCCTTCCAGCTGGTAGGGCCGCAGCTCCGCCTTCAACCCGGCGGGCGGTGAAACCAGCGCCATCTCCTGGAAGCCCGCGAGGCGTTCACGCAGGGCGCTCAGCTCCGCCGGTGCGCGGATCGGCAGTCCGTCGAGGCTGTCGAGCTGGGCGGCGCGCAGCTTGTCCAGGTGCAGCCTGCCATCCCTGCCGCGGGCCGGGCGGCTGCCAAGCAGTTCATCCAGGAAGCGCAGCAGCACCAGCAGGCGGTGCGCGGGCACGGACAGCACGTCATGGCTCGGCGGCGGCAGCGCGAGCAGGTAGCGCTGGTCGATGTTCTGCTCCAGCATGGCCGGGGTGAGTCCCCGGTCGATGCAGTCCACCAGGATCGGCACGAGCGACACGCGCCGGCCTTCGACCTCGATGCCCAGGTCGAGCGCGAAGCTTTCCCCCGCCACCGGGCCGGACTGCAGGTCGGTGTACCAGGCCTCCTCGCCGACCCTGCGGATGGCATAACCAAAATCATCGCTGACCTGCACCTCCCAGCCCTCGGCGCGCAGGGCGGGCACCTGGTCCTCCAGAAACCGCGCCCAGAAGATCGCCTGCTCCGACTCGGGCACGGTCATCAGGGGCTGCACGGTCTCGGTGGCGTTCACCCCGGGCATGGCGTCGCGCATGAGCTGCAGCCCGGCCTGCATCAGGTCGGCGACCAGCAGGCGCTCCATCCGCAGGTTGCGGGTCAGGACCTGCGTGGCGCCGTCGTCACCCGTCCAGCGTGAGCCCGTGCCGCGGCCGAGCATCTGGAAGACATCAGGGCATCCGTCATAGGTCACCCGGGGTTCGGCGACCCCCAGGGAGACGGGCGTGTTGGTGACGACGCTGCGTCCCGGCCGGAGCATGGGTCGCTCCAGGGTGATCCGGCGCAGGTGCAGCAAGGGGCGCGGCCGGTCGTTGTCCAGCATCACAATGCGCTCCTCCTCGGGCGGTTCCTCCTTCACCGCCCTGCCTTCGCCCTTGTCGGCGATGATCTGCACCAGCTTCTGCAGGTCAGCACCGCCCAGCGCAAACATGACCGCCGCGGCATGTTCGCACAGGGCACGGCTGCCGAAGCAGCTGCAGGTGGAGGTGACCTGCAGTTCACCCCTCTGCGTCAGGCGCAGGTGAACCCGGGGCTCGTGGAAGGTGGCCTCGGTGGGCCCGCTTTCGGCGGCGATGTCGAGTTCCGTGAGATCGGTGGTGACGGCCGACCTGAGGCGCAGATGACCGGTTTTCGCCAGCTTCGCCGCCTGCTCCAGCGCCGTCCTTTGAAACAGCCACATCCAGGCCTTGCGGCCGATCAGGGCCCAGAACTGGGGAAAGGGAAAGGACGGGGAGTCAGACACGCGGCAAAGGGCGTGCTGCGCTTAGCGAGTGAATCGAAAAAGACAACCCGGGAGGCCGGGGAACCCTGAAATCAGGGCTTCGCCATGCCGCTTAGACGGAAGTCATCGTATTCCACGTCCACCGGATTGGTGGTGAGGCTGACGAGCGACTTGGTGTCGTGCGCGATGCCGGCGGACTGGAAGCTGCCGACTTCCCTGCCGTCGATGCTGACCGTCAGCGTGTCGCCCTGGGTGCGCACGACCAGCGTGTGCCAGTCCTCCAGGCTGACCTTCGCCGGCACGCGCTTCTGCTTGGCGGCGAGCATTTTCTTTTCGTCCTCGGTAAGCTGGTTGGCCTTCTTGCGGTCGTAGAGGCCGCCGGTGAGGTCAAAGCCGCCGGTCTTGGCATCGGCCATGTTGATGCCGGCGGGGCTGATGGTGGCCTGGCAGATGTGACCGGCGTGGGAGCCCTTGTAGTTCTTGTCGTCAAACCAGACGTTGAAGCTCTTCGCCTTGTCGCTGACAAAGCGGAACTTCACCGTCACCTCAAGGTCGCGTTCGCCGTCGAACTTGATGTTGTCCACGGCACTGTGGTCGGACGTGGGCGCGGTGATGCCGACCAGCACGCCTCCCTTGACGACGCTGGAGCTTTTGTAGTGCCCCCAGCGCGGTCCGAAGCCGTCCGAGGAAAAGTCATCGGCGAAGATGACGCGGCTGTAGTCGGCGGCGGCAATCTGACCGGCGGCGAGGAGGGGAAGCAGGGAGGCGAAGGCTTTCATGGGCGAATCAGAACGCCACAGGCGGACGGCAGTTTGCAGCAACTGCCCGTGGTGGTCGAATGAAGTGCCTGGACGGACAGGCGGGTGGAATGAACTTTCCCGAGGAGCAGCTAGGCAAATAAATTACAATTATTATTGTAATTATAATCCAAGAGGTGAAATTAAGCTACTCGTCATGTCGGCCGCCACTGCCAGCCACATCTCCTTCATTGAGTCACCCTCACGCGCCAAGTTCAGGCGCTCAGGGTTGTCGTGGCTTCTGCTTCTGCCAAACCTGGCGGTGGTTCTGCTGCTGCCGCTGCTCTTCATCGGCCTGCTGCTGCTGAGCTGCTGGTGGCTGGTCATGCAGACGCATGGCACGATCAATGAATTCGCGCTGGGTCATCTGCCCGCCTGGAGGGCCGGTGCACAGATGAGCCTGCTCGCGCTGGGTTATCTGAACTGCCTGCTGCTGTTCAAGCCACTGTTTGTCAAAGCACCACGGCGGCCCTCGACACGCCTGCTGAAGGCGGTGGATCATCCGGAGCTGTTTGAGCTGCTGTCGGACCTGCAGAAGATCAGCCATTCGATGAAGCCTTCGGAAGTGCAGGTGGACAACTCGATGCGGGTGCGGATGCAGGTCACCCATGGACTGTTCGGCTGGCTGAAGGGACACACGACCCTGGTGATCGGGCTGCCGCTGGCGGCCTCGACCACCTCGCGCGAGCTGGCCGGGGCGGTCATCAACCAGATGGCGCGGCATCCGGCGGGCCTGCATGGGCGGCTTCTGCAGATCTTCAGCGGCATGAACGCCTGGCTAGACTGGGCGGTTTGCCGGCGCGACCCCTGGGAGCAGGCCCTGGCCCAGGCGGTGAAGAGCGCGCCGAAGCGCAGGGGGCTGCCGATGCGGCTGGCCCAGGCGTTCCTGTGGCTCACGCAGCGTCCGGTCTGGGTGTTCATGGCCGTGGCAAGGGTGGCGAGCGCGGGCCCCATGCGGCGGATGGTGCGCGATGCGGACAAGTGCGAGGCACAAATCGTGGGCTCCAAGGCCTTTGCCGAGGCGCTGCCCGAGCGGGGCCGGTTTGAACGCGCCTGGCAGGAGGCCGGCCGCAAGGTGCAGGAGGGCGTGAAGGCGGAGCGCCTGCCGGACAATCTGCCGCTTCTGGCCGCCCGTCACGCCAAGCCCACGGGTCAGAAAAGCCGTGACGGCGAGGAGGGCGTCGACTCCCAGGGATCGTTGTTCTGTCCTTCGGACGAGGCTCGGATCCGGCAGGCGCTTGCCTGGGGCTTCAAGCCGATGATGGATGGCGACAGCGAGGCCTCCAGCCTCTTCCGTGACTTCAACGACCTGGCGCGGCAGAGCACGCAGTTCTACTATCAGCAGGACCTCGGGCTCAACCTTTCGCGCTGCCGCGTGGTGGCGGCGGAGGAGACGCTGAAGCAGCGCCATGAGGAAACGGCGCAATGTTCGTTCGTCGAAAGGTTCTTCCAGGGCATGGCCGATCCGGACCGCGTGGTCTGCGGCCTGGTGCAGAACGCCTCCGCCGCCCACGACCTGCCGAGCTTTGTCGCCGAACTGAAAAGCTGCCGCCAGTGGATGCCCGGCATGGTGGACCAGGTGCGCATGCTGCGCCGTGAATGGAGCAAGGGCTGGCAGCGCTGCCGTGACCTGGAGATGGGCCATGCCTTCGCGCTCGCCGGCATGCCGCTCGACAACCATCAGTACGGCGTCGCCGCCCACTCGGCCCCGCTTTACCGCGAGGAGCATGACGCCCAGGCGGTGTCGCTTTCGTTCACCGAGGAATCGCTGGTGCACAGCGAGGCCAGGCTGGAGTCCCTGCTCACCGCCGCTCTCGGCCTGGTGGCGCTCTCACCTCCATCGACGCTGCCGGAAGCCCTGGCGGCACGGACGGCGGAGCTCGAATGGCAGGCGGGCCTCTATGTGGCCCTGGGCCAGCAGCTGGCGCACATGCGGAACCTGACCACGTTGTTCAACGCCTACCAGGCGCTCGGCCTTCGTCATGTCGGAGCCTCCATGCCCATGGGCCTGCCGGAGGCGCTGCGCTATCTTGCGCCACGCATCGCAAGCCTGGCCGGCCAGGCCCTGCAGCCGCTCCAGGCCCTGCCTTCACGTTCAGCGCCAAGCCTGGCCGAGGAGCTGGCCGGCATGAACCCGGCGGAGGCGCTGGCCTTCCTTGGCAGGGACTGGGCCAGGCTCGGAACCACCCAGGAGATGGGCATCGCCGAAGCCGTGGCCCTGGGTCGGCTGGTGGAGAGGTTCAGCGACCACTTCTTCAGCCTCTACCACCGGGTCTTTGACTGGCTGAGCGAGACCGCCGAGATGGCGGAGGCGCACTTTGTCAGGGCTTGAAGTTCGCCTTCGCCGGGTCGCCGCCCGCCTCGATGAAGGCGAGCAGATCCAAAATTTGTTCGGCTTTCAGCGCATTCAGCAGGCTGGCGGGCATGGGCGACACCTCGGACACGGAGCGTGAACGGACCAGGCTTTTGCCAGTCTCCACCACCTCGGGCGCGAGCGGGCTCGGCCTGAGGATGATGCGCTCGTCGTCCTCGCCCTCCAGGCTGCCGGTCACCGTCCGTCCATCAGTCCTGACCACGGTGACAAAGCGGAACTTTTCATCGACCACCTTCGAGGGGTTGAGGATGTGGTCGAGCAGGTCACGACGGCCGAAGCGTGCGGAGACCTGCACCAGCTCCGGCCCGAACAGCCCGGCGGGCAGGCTGCGGTCCCGGCTCATCGTGTGGCAGAAAACGCACTGCGCGGTGATGGCGGCGGCGCGGCCCTTTTCATAGGAACGCCCGCGTGCGACCTCCGCCAGACGCGGTTCCAGATCCTCCAGCTTCCAGACGCGGAAGGTGTGGCCGGGCAGGGCGTGCGGGGAAAGCTCGGCAGCCTTGGGCGGATGAATGACGGCGGCCAGGGCGGTCATCTGCTCCGCAGGCAGGGCGGCGGCCATCTCGCTGCGCGTGTCCTGGATCGCCTTGAAGTAGGTGCTGGCGCCGTTCAGCTTCTCGGCACGGTTGAGCGCCTCGAAGACCATGCGGCGCGAGTCCATGGCCCAACCTTCTTTGAGATAACGCAAATGCACGGGATAGAAGACCAGGTCCTCGCTGGCGGTGGCGTCCTTCAGCAGCGCGAGCGCCTCATCCAAAACCTGCTTCGACCCCAGACGGATAAGCAGCCGGCACAACTCCTGGTTCTGTTCCCGCGTTTTCGCGGGAAACAACGGGTCCAGCCAGGCGAGCAGACGCACCCTGTCTGCCTCGGAGGCATCGCCGAACCTGGCGAGAGCGACGCTCAGCGTGCGCAGGGTGGCAAGCCGTTGGTCTTCACCGAGATCCTTCCAGGAAAGCGAGTTCAGGCGCGCCACGATGCCCGGCAGGTCGGAGGCCTGGCCCGTCCGGGCAAGCGCAAGGCAGCCCAGGATGCCACTCCAGCCCTTCGATTCGCCCAGGATCTCCTGCTTCCAAGACGAAACCGGCACCTGCTCAAGCGCGAGTCGAGCGGCATGACGAATGAACCGATCTTCATGGTCCAGAGCGGGCAGGATGACGGCCAGAGCCTGCTCGCGCTGTCCGGCCTCGACACCGCCGTGCCAGGCTTCCAGCCGCCGCCTCAGCGCACGCAGCTCCTTCGCCTTCGGGTCTTCCTTCGGCTTCTGACGCACCACCTCTCCACCGGTCCAGGTCACGCGATACAGGCCGCTCTGCGTGCCACGTCCGCCGGTGATGAACCACAGCGCGCCGTCCGGGCCCACGCAGGCGTCGGTGACGTTCAGCGGCCGCCCGGCCACAAAGGTCTCCTGCGTGCCGGTGTAGCTGGCGCCGTCGGGCCGGAGGTGCACGGCGATGATGCGCCCGTAGCTCCAGTCGAGGATGTAGAGCGCTTCTTCATAGGGCGCCGGGAACTTCAGGCCGTGGCCGAAGCAGATGCCGGTGGGTGATGACAGGCCGATGTCCACGGCGGCGGGCAGCGTGTCGGCATACCACGCGGGGAACCTGCCCGTGCCGCGCCGCCAGCCGAAGTCGGCGCCTGACACGACATGCAGGACGCGCGTCGGCATGTACCACGGGGCGCCGACATCGCGTTCCATGTCCGCGTCAAAGGTGAACAGCTCGCCCTCGCGGTTGAAGGCGATGTCGAGCGGGTTGCGCAGGCCGCCAGCCACCAGCTCGATGCGGCTCGTCTGCGGGTCGAAGGCCAGCACATGTCCGGCGGGCAGCTCGACGTTGCCGTCAAACATGCTGCCGTCCCAGGGATTCGGCAGCACCTGGTCCCAGGCGTAGTTTTTCAGCGGCGAATCCCCGGCGACCGGGCTGGGCAGGAGAACGTTGTTGCCATGCGCGATCCAGATCCGGCCGTCGGGCCCGAGCTTGATGTGGTTGCGCCCATGGCCCACTCCGCCCTCGCTGTGCATGAGCTCCTCCTTGTGCTCATAGACACCGTCGCCATCGGCGTCACGCAGGCGGTGGAGGCCCTTGCTGTTGTTGGCGTTGGCATACAGCACGCCATGGGCATGCAGCAGGCCGCGGCATTCGAGCAGGCTGTCCTCGACGACCTTCAGGGAGGAGGCGGAGCTTGCATGCACGGCGTCATCCAGACGCAGCAGGCCCTTCTTCTCACGGGCCAGCGTCAGGCCGCCCCGAGGATCAAAGGCCATCGCCACCCAGGAATCCTCCCCCGGCTGCGCGGAGCGGACGAGCTCGGCCTTGAACCCGGGCGGCAGGGTGAAGTCGGCGGGATCGGTGGCCTGGTTCTGCGAACCCGGTTTGGCCAGCTGCCAGGAGTTGTAGGCGTCGAAGGTCTTCTTCAGGTCGAAGGGGTTCGCCGAACCTGCGGCGTTCACCAGGCCGAGGTCGGCCACCTTTCCCCGGGGCGAGGTCCAGGTGCCGTCGGTGACGCGCCAGCTCACGGCGGCAAGGTCGCCGTTCACCTCCAGCAGCGCCGCGACACGCAGGCCGGACGCCTTGAAGCTGATTTGGTTAGGCCCGGGCCGGACCTGGGCCGTGAGGTCGATGCTCAGCGCCGGCTGGTCCAGGGTGGCGGGCACCTTGCGCAGCAGCCTGCCGTTCAGATGAACCTCGGTGTCCGTGCCGCAGGCGAGGAGCAGGATCGCCTTCAGCAGCCGCGCCGGGGTTTCAAACCGCGTTTCGACCCGCGCCTCCGCGCCGTCCCTGGCTGAAACGCCGATCCAATGAGGCGTCGGCGGCTGGTTGGCCATCTGGGCCTTCAAGGCAGAGGCGGCAAAGAGTGCCGGGAGGAGAAGCAACGGGACCCGCATCATAGGTTGCAGGAATCAACCCCAGGAGGGACTTCCTTTCAGGTTCCTGCGAAACCCGGTGGAAGCTCATGGCATCGTTTCTCAAGCAAAGTCGTGAGGGGCTTCAGCCCGTCACACCCCCCGATACAACCCAGCACCATCAAAGGACATTCCACGCGGTCACGAGCTGAAGCTCATGACTACTTTTTCTCCAGGCTCCGACCCGCTTGGGGTTTGGCAGCCTGGGGCCTTCCCTGGTCATGGGAACCTGGTCATTGGACATTTTTCCGTCGCTGCGGCTTCAGCTACAGGATGCGTCAAAAAAAAGCGCCGCCACCAAAGGCCTTCCCATCCTCACCAAAAAAAACTTGGGTTCGCCTCAAAACTGCCAGCGCAGGTTCACCGCGCCGAAAGGAGCCGCCTTCAGGGTCTCGTTCGCCAGGACACGGTTGTTTGAATCCCGCAGCTCCAGCTCACCGCCCACGTTCATGCCTGCCCGCAGCGAAAGGCTGACGCGTTCCGTGACCTTGCAGATCAGCGAGGCGGCCGTCTGCCAGCCGCTGAGATCCACGCGGTTCACCCCAGGGTCCTCCACGTCCCAGGAACCGCCGCTCGGGTAGGCGCTCAGGCTCAGGGTCACGCGGTCCGTCGCACGCCAGCCCAGGACGACAAAGGGCGGAGTCACCTGCACGATGAAGGGGTCTGGCTTCCAGATGAAGCCAAGGGCGGGCACGATCATGCCTTCTTCAGCTCCATACTGAGCAAACATGCCCCCGGCGACGCTGAAGGTCTCCGAGAACCGGCAGCCAAGCAGGCCCAGCGCCGAGATCTCGAAATCATCCCAGGACAACCCCTGGAAGTCCGTGCCCAGTCCCGGTGTCACAAAGCCCAGCCCCCACCAACGTGACTGCTCCGGCCTCCAGAACAGGCCGGCCTGAAGCTCCAGCGTATGGAGCGTTTCGTTTTGCAGGCCGGCGAGGCCGTTGAAGTCCAGTTCACTGAGGTTGTAACCCAGGGAAAGGCCCAGGCGGAGGGCGCCCATCTTCCGGGTCAGGAAAGGCAGGATGGTCCGCGTTTCAAAGAAATCGAGGCCGCCGTCGCGGTTCGCAAAGTCCTGCGTGTCCATGAAGGTCACGTCCACCATGGCCCCCGGCCTGCCAAAACCGAAGGCGGCGGGGTCGATCAGATCCGCCGACGATGAGGAGCCGGCCGGTGGTTCCTCCGCAGGCATGAAGGCGGGCGGCATCACGAAAAGGCAAAGGCATCCAATGAAGGATTTCGCGGCGGCACGAAAAGAAGTGGGAACGAGTGTCATGGGGGGAGTCAGCGCTGGACGGGATTCATCCGGCGGAGGGGAATACGGACGAACGGCGCCGGTGGGTGAACACGAATGCGCTGAGGCTTCGAGCCGTCCGCGAATGACTCATTCATGCACATTTCGCACCGGCCAGGGCAACCACCGGCCGTTCATCATGTCACGTCACGCCGCCTTGCCTGGGCGTTGCCACGGCGGAGTTTTGCAGGATCACCAAGCCTTGAAGCACCCGCTTTTGCCGAGATCGCGCAGTTGCATCAGCGTCGCCCGGCACGGGCAGCTTCCTTGACGTCCGTGACAGCGATGTCGATTTCAGCCACCACACTGCTGGCGCTGCCGACCCCTTGGGAAAGCTTCTGGATCAGGCCCTTGGCCTTGTCGATGCGTTCAATGGCGGCCGTTCGGTGACTGCCCTTGTTCTTGGCGGCGTCCTCCAGGTATTTCCGGGCGGTGTTCAACGACACCGTGGCCTCAGTCAGAGCCTTTTTGGAAGGGGCCGAGCCTGAGACATCCACCTTGTCCATCTGACGTCGTGCGGCCATGAGGTTGCGATGAGCCGCGCTGAGCTTCGGCTGTTTCGGATAAAGGTCATCGGCAAGGCTGAAAGCCCCCATCATCAGGGACAGCAGGGCGAGGCGGACAATGCTTTTCATAATCGGGTGACGTGTTCCAAAACAAAAAACGACCCGCCTTCTACCAGAACCCGCCGATGCAAGGCAAGTGAAGGATGAACGGGGCCGCAGCGCACCCTTTTTGCAGGCATCCAGCGGCTGGCCAAAAATAGGTTTTTCCACGAGGCTGCCCGGTCTTGTACAACTCCAAGCACTCACACATCCCCCGCCAATCCAAGGTCTCCTCGAATGCGCTGAAAGCGTGTCACATCTCACGAGACCCCGTTCATTGAAACAAAGGAGATCAAACATGGGAACTCTTTTAGAAGGATGCGCCGTGAACTTCGCGAGCAATCTTGAGCATCTCGGCTGTTACCTCTTTCCGCAAATCCACTTCAACCTGATAAGCTTCTCGGTTGTATTGGAAAAAGTCACTTTTACTCATGTCAGTGACGCCGGACTTGGCAGCTTGATAGATGTCGCCGAAGAACTTGCCATATGCTTGTTTTGAGGCCACCTCCGCCAACTTGATGGACGAGTTTGCTCTTAATGTAGCATTCAGAGTAGCAACGGCGCCGTTGACTGTTGCCCCCACCTTAGTTGGCGCGGCTAACTTCAGCACTTCACGGACTGAAAAGTCCCCTTTTTGTATCGTAGGGGCATCTACTCCATCAGTAAAATAATCCAAGTCCAACACAGCAGCAATCGCGAGGGTTTCTGTTCTCATTCGCTCAATCCGCTTTCCTTGTTCCCTCAGGCCATGCAATGTTGTCTGAGTCCACTTGGCGACTCGTTCAGGACGTGCCGCAAACCGCCTGACACCTTCAAATGGCGTGTCTTTAATCCATATGTCTGTTGGCTTTTTAACGGCACGAGTGACAAGACCAACGATTGAATTAGTGCCTTTGCGGACGATCGGCCCGCCGCTATTGCCGGGCACCACCTTGGCATCAACTTCGATCTCGTTCGGTCCGATGCCCACTATCTTGCCATTCAGTGCGGTCACAACAGACTCGCCACCGCTATTACCATAAGCTACTATATCATCATCAACGGCGGCATCAGTCGCAAGTTGGAATCCCGGCGGCAAAGCTCCAGCTAGAGGAATGCGAACTACATCGACGATCTTTGGGTCATCAGATATCTCAAGGCTATTCATCGACGGGATTTTGACATCAATGCCCTCTGGCGTTTTGAAGGTAGGCTTATCCATGCCAGTCAAGACATGCGCGGCCGTGTACAGGTAGGTCTTGCCTCCCGTGTTGACGATAAATCCTGAGCCAGATGAGTTGTCTCCGCTAATAAGGATGACAGCAGGACTGGCCGCTTGCCCTGCCCGAGTCGTCGGTTGGTCAGCTATTTTGGGCGTCTGGGTCGCTGCAGGATTAGCTGGATTTGTCGGTTGGCTGCCAGGCATCTCAGATACCTTCTTTTGAAGGTCATCAGGCAGCGCTTTTATGCCTACCTTGGCGATTCCGCCGTTGTGCATGATGCGCACTTCAGAACCATCAAATTTCATAATTTTGGCCCCGGCCAGGACGGTGCCATCTTTGAGTGTGATATCCTCAGCGAGTATGTTTCCGAGTGATGCCACTACAAGCACTCCGAGAATTATAATTTTTGTCTTCATGCACTTTCCTTTTATGCAGTCGGAGCCCTTCGCGCAATAATAAAGCTGTTAGACGCTAATTCTCGACGCCCACCATGAGCGGTCCCCTTGGGTGAGGGCTGTACTTGGTGGTATGGATAGCCCAAGCGGCCGTGGCGGCGTCGGTGTAGTCCAGGATGTAGCTGATGGCGGCGATCTCAGCTTCGGCGTGCTTGCCCTAGGCGACCAGGGCTGCAAGCCTCCGGTGGTCGATTCGTATTTCTGGCTGGCCTGGCGCTCCGGCGTGAGGATGCCGGTGCAGCTGGTGGCAGTGAGAATGTAGGCCAGGAGGCCGACGAGAGCGAGGAGCGTGGAGAGGCGGGTGTGCGTTTTCATGGCACTCCCGGCATGGTGTCAAAGAGGAACGGCCTCTAGACCAAAGCGACTTGATGATGCCTTCATCTTAAAGATCCTGATTGGCCTTCCAGCACGGTCACGATATTCGAGAACTCGTTTTTCCGTTTCTCTTGAAGCCAACAAGCCAATTCGAATCTCTTTTATCAACTCATGCCCTAGATAAATTAGAATAATTTGATGCCCATTTGAATCCTTACGATCCAGTTTGGTTTGCACCCTTCCATTAAGTGGCTCGTTGAACTCAACCAAAATTCGCCATTCCTTCTCATACCTCCAGTCTCTCGACTTTCTGAAGAAGTGATTGTGGGGCAAAGCTTTTGTCCCCAAAGCCATCGAAAGTGGAGACAATTCGTCGGAGTATTCAACTGAACGAAGGTCACTGAATCCACGCTGTCGCCCCGACAGTTGCCGTATTTTTTTTGCATCAAAACCAAAAGCTACGCCCGTGTGACGACTAGCATAATGGCTCCACATCGCTGAACTTGTAACGTTTTCTGTTAGGCTTAAAATTCCGCATGTGTCGTCACGATTGCGGTAAATGGCATCCCATTGTTCCTTTAAAAACATTTCACGGTTTTCTTTGAAGTCCTTTAACATTTCATACCTAGCCGCGTGAATCGGTAGCTCCATGCGCTTAGCTTCCCTGCATGGCCTTACAAAGTTCCATACTTTGGATAAATCAGACTGAAGAAAATTATCAAGGTAGAGAGTAAACTCTTCGATAGTTGTGCTATCGACAAAACTTCGTGTCTCCAGAGGATCATTCATTGCGCCAGGCTGCGTGAATCGAATGAGACCATTTGATAAAAATGGCAGGGTTTCTCCGCCGTACTCAGCAGGCATGATCTTGTGTAAGATATCGGGAACTTTATCACTTTGCATGTCTGTAACATAAACACGCAGCATTCCTGGTCAATTGCCACACCGACAAGGCAATGGGTTTCATTACCCCAAATTCCTGACTTTCCCACTTCGCTTTGCATTTGCGGCAAACGCATATGAGGTCACCGTCATCGGTCTGCATGTAGAGATCCTCATCGTCGGTTACGACATGGCATTGATCCGCAGGGAAAGGACCACCTCCGCATTCGATGCAGTATTGTGCCATAGACGCAGACTCAGCATGCTCAGCGGTGTCCTGGCCACAGTGAGGGCATTTGGCAGCCTCAGTCACAATCGATCGATTGTGCCATCCCTTTTCTCTCATTCAAGCCGTTCCAGTTTCAGGGAGGCAGGTCAGATGCCTGCATAGCTGCTACTGACCAGCTTCACGGCCATATCCATCACATGGCCGAGCCAAAGGAGGCAGACACTGAGCACGGCTCCGCCGAGGCTGCCTGAGACGCAGCATGGCATTCCAGCGATGTACCGAGTTATTGGAGTAGCTCGAGCTGCAGCCAACCTCATTCTCTGTGCCTAAAAGCCGCCCAATCATCTCTTTGAGATTCTTCGGCTTCATCATGGCGCTGGCATCATCGGCGCTCACCAAAGCCTTCCTTGCCCTGGCTTCCATCGAGCAAGTCTTCCTTTCCACGATTCCCGAAATCGACCTGCCAAGTCCTTTTCGAAGGCACATCTGCGATGGCGATTTACCATGCGGGCATCGCGCTGCGCGTCACGTTTGCGTCACGCCCAGAAGCACTTTTTTGACCTCTTCGCACTACGCATCGCCTCCGCAGCCCTCTCGTATGGTGGTGCCTGAGACAGGACTCGAACCTGCACTTGTTACCAAACCAGATCCTAAGTCTGGCGCGTCTACCAATTCCGCCACTCAGGCAAGGAGGGGCTGCGTGGGGGGCATGATTCCAGACTGGGGACGGGCTGCAAACGAATTCATGAGCCTGCCTGCGGTTGGCGGGGCAGCAGGCGCAGGGTGATCCATCCGGTGAGCAGGACCATGACCAGGGGCAGCAGGCCCACCTTCAGGTTGGGGCCGATCCAGGGCAGCCAGCCTGGCAGGGGTGACATCACCCCGCTGAACCACTTGAGGCCGAAGACCCAGCCGCCGTGAAGCCCGATGCCGGCCCAGAGCATGCCGGTGCGCATCCGGGCCTGGGTCAGCACCCAGCCGACGGCAAACAGGGTGGCAAACTCGGCGAGGATGAAGTCGATGTCGCCAAAGCCGCGGGCGATCTGGGCCAGCACGGCGAAGCCGCTGGACCAGACCACCTGGTCATCGGCGAGCTTCCACCCGTCCGGCGGCTTCATGAAATGCACGATGGCAAAGATGAAGGTGGACCAGAACACGGCGGAGCGGACGGTCATCGTGCGCAGCAGCAGGCCGAGCAGCAGGGCGCGGAAGAAGATTTCCTCGACAATGCCCGCTCCAAGGGCGGCGGTGATGGGCTCGCCCAGACGGGTCCAGCCCGGTGAGCTGCGCAGCCGGTACGCACCCATCTCGTGGCAGGTGAAGCCCATGAGCAGCAGCAGGCCCGCCGCCAGGACGAAGCCGAGCAGCCATTGGCGAAGCCCGGTGGAAAGGGGCTTCCAGGAGGGCAGCAGGCTGCGGTCGAGCTTCAGGCTGCGCAGGAGCGGCACGATGAAAAGCAGGGCGCAGACGAGCACGGCGCGGTTGAAGAAACGCGTGAACGAAGCCCGGTCGATGGAGGCCGCCAGCCATCTGGCAGGTCCGGACTCCCCCACGGGCGAGGTTTTCATCCAGGCCAGGACCTGATGCCCGAGGTCAAACAGGACGGGGGCGAACAAGGCACCTCCCACCATGACGGCCAGCAGATAGAGCAGCAGCTTGGGCAGGGCGGAGGAAGGTCGGGGCATGTCGGCTTGCATGGCGGCGATACTAGCGCATCCTGCACGCTCTCAATGACCAAAAACCAAGTCCACGAATGGCACGAGAACCGTGAGGAAGACGGCCGGAAGCGATACTTCCGCGCCTACTGGAACAGCCGTGCCTGGGTGTTCCGAAAAACGGAGCCGGAGGACGAGGACTGGGTGCCGATTGAAAAGCCGGACGCGGCTTTGTGGCTGGCCCTGCGGGATGTGATCTTCCGCAAGTACCAGCGTCGGCGCGTGCCCTTCAAGCTGCTGCAGAATGTGGATGCCGTGCTGGAGGGCCTGGGCGTCAAGGTGGAGGCGGCATCGGAGGCCGCCGCCGAGGATGAATAAGATCTTCAAGCCGGCCTGCTGACCGGGACTGCGTCATCTCCATCACGCGCAGCCCGGTTTCTTCAGCCAATCTGCGCCAGGATCGCCGAGGCGATCTTGTCGGCCTGGGCTTCGAGATACTCGACGTCCCGGCCTTCGATGAGCAGGCGGATGAGGGGCTCGGTGCCGGAGTAGCGCAGCAGCACGCGGCCGTAGTCGCCAAGCTTCTTCTCGGTCTCCTGGATGATCTTCCGGGCCTCCTTGAGCTCGTCCATCGGCGGCTTGGAGCGGACGCGCAGGTTGCGGGCGGCCTGGGGGAACTTCTTCAGGCATTTGCGCAGCTGGCTGAGCGGCTCGCCGGTCTCCTTCATGATCTTCAGCACCTGCAGGCCGGCGATCAATCCGTCGCCGGTCGTGGCCCAGTCGCCAAAGATGATGTGACCGCTCTGCTCGCCGCCGAAGTTCAGGCCGCGGGCGTGCATTTCCTCAAGCACATAACGGTCACCGACGTTGGTGCGGATGACCCGTCCGCCGAGGCGGGAGACGAGGTCGTCGAGGCCGTAGTTGCTCATGATGGTCACCGCGACGGTGTTCTGCCTGAGCGTGCCCTTGCGCAGCATGGCCTCGGCGGCGATGGCCATGAGTTCGTCGCCGTCCAGGGCGATCGCCTCCTCGTCGCACAGGGCGATGCGGTCGGCGTCGCCATCGTGGGCGATGCCGGCATGGGCCTGGCTCTGGCGGACGAGGCGTTCCAGCTCCTCGCTGTGGGTGCAGCCGCATTCCTCATTGATGTTGAAGCCGTCGGGCTCGCTGTGGAAGACCTGGACGTCGGCGCCGAGCTGCTCCAGGGCGGCGGCGCTGGTGAAGGCGGCGGCGCCGTGGGCGTTGTCGAGGGCCACGCGCATGCCGTCGAGCCGGACTCCGCCCATGCTGGCGACGGCGTGGGCGACATAGCGGTCGGCGGCGTCGATCATGCGGCTGACCCGGCCGATGCCGCGGCCGTCCGGGCGCGGGGCTTCGGCGGCCTCGCCGAGCACGATCTTCTCGATGGCGATCTCGGTCTTGTCGTTCAGCTTGCGGCCGTTGCCGTGGACAAACTTGATGCCGTTGTCATGGAAGGGGTTGTGGGAGGCGCTGACGATGACGCCGAAGTCAGCACCGGTTTGCGCGGAGAGCATGGCGACGGCCGGCGTGGGCACCATGCCGGCGAGCACGACATCGACCCCGGCGGAGTTCAGGCCGGCGATGAGGGCGGACTCGAACATCTCGCCCGAGGCCCGGGTGTCGCGGCCGATGACGCAGCGCGCGCGGCCTTCGGATCCGGGCTTCTGCCCGAGGACCACGGCGGCGGCCTGGCCGAGCCGGAGGACAAACTCCGGGGTCATGGGATGACGGTTGGCCACGGCGCGTACGCCGTCGGTGCCGAAGAACTGGCGCTTTTCTGACATAGGGCGGCGGTTCTAACGCAGGAGGGGCGGGGTGTCAAAGGCGGCTGCGCGGGCGGCCAAACCTATGATCTGACATGGAGAATCCGCCTCAGCGGCTGAATTGTCCCCGCAGCCGTCGTATGATGCGGGCTGCCATGCGCCTCCCTTTCCCAACCTACTTTGCATTCATGTGCCTCGCCTGGCCGCCTGTCCCGGCATTGGCGGCGGCCGTGGATTACACAAGGCAGATCGTGCCGCTCTGGGAGGAGTACTGCATCGACTGCCATGGGGAGGAGGATCCGGACGGGGGTTTTGCCCTCGACACGTTCACGGCGCTGATGAAGGGGGGCGAGGAGGGCGAGGCCGTCGTGGCGGGCAAGGCGGAGGAGTCCCTGCTGGTGAAGTTTCTCGAAGGCCGCTCCGGCCGGGGTGGCAAGAACGAAGCGATGCCGCCCGGCAAGCGCGAGAAGCTGAAGCCGGAGGAGATCGCGGTCATCAAGGACTGGATCAACGCCGGTGCGAAGGGGCCGTCCGTGGCTGAGGCGAAGCCGATGCCGAAGCAGGTTGTCACGCCAAAGATCGACCCAACCGTGCCGCCGAAAAGGTCCATCCAGGCGGTGGCCTTTTCCGCCAGCGCCGGCCTGGTCGCCGTGGGCCGCTATGGCGAGGTCGAGCTGCTGAAAGCGGGCGGCACTCAGGTCCTGCGGAAGCTGGGCGGCTTCACCGGCAAGGTCAACGCCGTGGCGTTTTCCCCGGACGGCCTGACGGTTTATGCCGCCGGGGGAGAGGCGGGCATCGTCGGCATCGTGCGCAGCTGGAGGACCGAGGATGGCGCGCGCCTGCATGACTTTGAGGGGCATCTGGACGCCGCCTACGCCCTGGCCGTTTCGCCCGATGGAAAGCGCATCGCCACCGGAGCCTACGATCAAAAGATCCGTCTGTGGGACAGTGCCACAGGCCGGGAAACCGCCCTGCTGAAGGGTCACAACGGCGCCGTCAACGGACTGGCCTTCCGTCCGGACGGGCAGGTGCTGGCCAGCGCCAGCTCCGACCGCACCGTCAAGCTCTGGAGCGTGGCCACCGGGCAGAGGCTGGACACGCTTTCCCAGCCGACCAAGGAGCAGACGAGCGTCGTCTTCAGCGCCGACGGGAAAACCTTGTTCGGCGCTGGGGCTGACAACAGGATCCGGGCCTGGAGCATCAGCGCCGGGGCCAAGGAGGGGACGAACAAGATACTCACCAGCCGCTTTGCCCACGAGGGCGGCATCCTGAGCCTGGCCTTGTCGGCGGATGGCAGCCTGCTCGCCTCCACCGCCACGGACAGGACCTTGAAGCTCTGGAACGCCGCCGACCTGAGCGAGCGACGGCTGTTGGAAAAGCAGCCCGACTGGTCCTCCGCGCTGGTCTTCACGAACAAGCCACAGCTGGTCGCCGGCAGGATCGACGGCACGCTGGGCGTCTACGAGCCCTGAACGGTCGCGGCAAAATTTGTGGCGCGGCCAGGCGCAAAGTCTGGCAGGGCACGCGGTTTGATGCTTTTCATGCACCGATGCCCGAAGCCTGCACGAACCACGACGAAACCACGCTTTTCCGCCAGTCCTGGACGCTCTACGACGCGCTGTCGGAGATGAACTACATGTTTCATCGCGAAGTGTATGAGCAGGTCGGACGGCTGCTGGCGGAGCGTCATGAGGCCGGACCGTGGTCCATGCTGGACCTGGGCTGCGGCAATGCGCGTTTCCTTGGTCCCTGCCTGCACCGGACGCCGCCGGCCAGCTACACCGGCGTGGACCTTTCACCGGCGGCGCTGGAGGAAGCCGGGGCGGCTTATCTGAAAGGCCTGGGCCGGGTGACCCTGCGCTGCCAGGACATGCTGGAGGCCGTTGAACAGGATGCGGAAAATCACGACGTGATCTTTTCCAGCTATGCCGTTCATCATCTCGGCAGCGCTTTCAAACAGCGGCTTTTTCAGGCCTGTTCGCGCCGGCTGAAGGCAGGCGGCTGCTTTCTGCTGGTGGACGTCGCGCGTGAGGAAGGCCAGAGCCGCGAGGACTATCTGGAGGGCTACATCGGCACCATGCGCTCGGAATGGAAGCGCGTGCCGCCGGCGCAGCTTGATGAAGCCTGCGCGCATGTCGCCGCCTTCGATTTTCCGGAGACGCTTTCAACGCTGACACGGATGGCCGCAGAAGCCGGACTGACGAAGTCGCGGCTGATCGGACGGCATGCCCAGCATCATGTGCTGGTCTTCGAGGCCTGACTCAGGCCATGACCTCGTTGATCATGCGGCCGCCGTTGACGATGTCGATGGGGCGCACGCCTTCGAGGACCAGACGCTTCTGCGAGTTGATGCCAAGCAGGCGGTACATCGTGCGGGCAAGGTCCTCCGGACCGACCGGGTTTTCATCGGGCTCGCCGCCGAGGGCGTCGGACTTGCCGTAGATGAAGCCCTTTTTCACGCCACCGCCGGCCATGGCGACGGAGAAGACGCGCGGCCAGTGGTCGCGGCCGTTGGTGCTGTTGATCTTCGGCGTGCGGCCGAACTCGGAGCTGACCAGCACGAGCGTGGAGGAAAGCAGCCCGCGTTCATCCAGGTCACGGATCAGCCTGGAGAAGGCGACGTCAAACTGCGCCGCCTGACCTTCGAAGGCGCCCTTGATGTTGGAGTGATGATCCCAGCTGCCGAAGTTCACCGACACCATGCGCACGCCGGCCTCGACAAGGCGGCGGGAGAGGAGGAAGCGCTGGCCGGCGGGGTTGCGGCCGTATTCATCACGAAGCTTGGCGGACTCGGCGCCGAGGTTGAAGGCTTCACGGGCCTGGGTCGAGCTGATGAGGCTGTAGGCGGCCTGGTAGAAGCTGTCCATGGCCGCAAGACCGTCGGATTTCTCCGTGGTGCGGAAATGTTCGTCAACGGCGGCAAGCAGGCTGCGGCGGCGCTCAAAGCGCTTGTCGTCGATGTCCTTCGGCGTGGCGAGGTCACGCACGGCAAAGCCGCCGTCGGCCGGATCACTGCCAAGGGCGAAGGGACCGTAGGCGCTGCTCATGTAACCACTGCCCTGGTCCGGGGCGAAGACGCTTGGGACGGCCACATAGGGCGGCAGGTTGTTCCGGCTGCCGAGCTCATGGGAGATGATGGAGCCGAAGCTGGGGAACTTGATGGCCGGGCTGGGGCGGTAGCCGGTGAACATGTTGTGCGTTCCGCGCTCATGGGCGGCCTCGCCATGGGTGACCGAGCGGACGATGGTGATCTTGTCGAGGATCTTCGCGATGTTTGCGAACTTCTCGCCGACGTATTCTCCGGTCACGCCTTTCACCGGGTTGAACGGACCGCGGTAGTCGGGCGAGGCGAAAGGCTTCGGATCCCAGGATTCATGCTGGGCCATGCCGCCGGGCAGGTAGATGTGGATGATCGAGGTGGCGATGGGCTTGTAACTCTCCACCGAGGGCATCTCGATGCCGCCGGCCTGGAGGCGGAACAGGTCGGGCAGGGTCAGACCAAGACCGGCCGCCGCGCCGACCTGGAGGAAATCACGACGGCTCTGGGAGGCGGCGAAGGGGCTGGCGTGGTTGCCGGAGCAAAGGCGGTGCATTTTCATGGGAGAATCAGGGGATCGCCCCAACTTACGGCATCCCCCATCGCCTGTTGCGGCAGGGCTCCAGGATGACAAACCTGGGCGCATGTACCGCAAAGGAGGCATGCCATAGCCGGGGGCCTCGCACTTTCGGCTCCCGGGCCGTGATCCATTGCAGCGGGCACAGGCACCGAGGACCCAGACGCCTTTTTGCTTCCCAGGGCGGAACCTCCTGCGCTAGACGAAAGGGCATGAACCTGCGCCTTGCCTTTGTCCTGATCTCCTTCGTGCTGAGCGTGACCACCGGTCTCGTGCTGTCACGCGGCAGGGGGGCTGCGACGGGTTCGGCCAAGTCCGGCGGGAAACCGGTCATCGGCCTGAGCATGGACACGCTGAAGGAGGAACGATGGATCGCTGACCGTGACCTGTTCACGGAGCAGGCCAGGGCTCTGGGCGCGGAGGTTCAGGTGCTGTCCGCAAACAGCGACGACACCCGCCAGCTCAGGGATGTCGAAAGCCTGATCACCTCCGGCGTCGACGCCCTGGTCATCATTCCGCACAATGGCGAGGCCATGGCCCGCGCCGTCGAGATGGCGCATGCCGAGGGCATCCCGGTGCTGTCGTATGACCGCCTGATCACAAACGCTGAAACCGACCTCTACATCACCTTCGACAACGTCAAGGTGGGCGAGCTGCAGGCGCGCTTCCTGGCGGAGAAAATTCCCGCCGGCGGCAGGATGCGCCTGGTGCGGATCTACGGCGCGAAGACCGACAACAACGCCCGGCTTTTCAAGCAGGGCCAGGACAACGTGCTCCAGCCGTTGATCAAGGAAGGCAGGGTCGAGGTGGTGTTTGAGGACTGGGCGGAGGACTGGAAGCCGGAGAACGCCAAGAAGATCACCAACGCCGCCATCACCAAGGCCGGGCAGAACATCGACGCCATCCTGGCCAGCAACGACGGCACGGCGGGTGGAGCGATCCAGGCGCTGATCGAGGAAGGCCTGTCGGGCAAGGTGCTCGTCACCGGCCAGGACGCCGACCTGGCCGCCTGCCAGCGCATCGTTGCGGGCTCCCAGACGATGACGGTTTACAAGCCGCTGACCCGGCTTGCCAAAAGCGCGGCGGAGCTGGCGGTGAAGCTGGCCAGACGCCAGCCGCTCATCGCCAGGGCCGAGACCGACAACGGCAGGATCCAGGTGCCCAGCGTGCTGCTCGACATCGTCGCCGTGACCCGCGACAACATGCGCGACACGGTGATCGCCGACGGCTTCAGGAAGGAAGCCGAGGTCTATGGCAAGTGAGGCGCGGCGGCGATGAGGCTCAAAGGTCCGGATCGCCCTGGTCGCGGCACCATTGCATCAGGCGTGTCCTGAGGGCTTCGCGTCTTGCCTCGTGGGCTGTGGAAGCGCTGAGATCGTTCAGCTCCTGCGGATCGTCCTGGAGATCGAAGAGCTGTTCCCTGCCCGCCTTGGGATAGCGGATGTATTTCCACCGGCCGTCGCAGATCATGCGCTGGGTGTCGGTGAACAAGCCGGTGATGAACTCATGGATGCGGTCAGTTTGATGCAGCAGCAGCGGTCTGAGGCTTTTGCCGGTGACCGTGGGCGGCACGACGGTCCCGGTCAATTCGCAGAGGGTGGGGAAGAGATCCTGCAGCGTCACCAGGGCAGTGCACCGTTCACCCCTGGGCAGGCCCGGGCCGGCAATGATCAGCGGACTGCGGATGCTGTGCTCATACTGGTTCTGCTTGCCCAGAAGCCCGTGACTGCCCAGGGCAAGCCCCTGGTCGCTGGTGAAGATGACCAGCGTGTTCCCCCGGTCGCGCAGGGCGTCGAGGATCCGGCCAAGCTGGGCATCAAGATCCGTGATCATCGCATAATAAAGCGCCAGTTGTTCGCGGACCTGGGATGGCTGGCGCGGCGTGGGCAGCAGCTTCTCATCGCGGCCGTCGAGGTTGCCGTGGTCGAAGGGATGGGCGGGCTGGAAATTGGCAGGCAGCGGCAGCTTGCCCCCATCGTAGCGATCCTTCATGCCCTCGGGCCACTGGCGCGGATCATGAGGAAAGGCGAAGTTCACATGCAGGAACAAGGGCTTGTCCGCAGGCGCCGCCCGCAAGGCCTGGATGGCACCCTCGGCTATGTGACGGCTGTTGTCCGGACACAGACCGACGCCCTTGTCGAGTTCGGGCTGGTTGCGAGCATCCTTGAAGGTCCAGCTGCGGTAACCGGTGAGCGGATGACCGAAGGCATCCGTATCAGGCTGGGGATGACCGGCAGCCCCACCGCTGGAAAACAAGCCGCTGGTCACCGCATAACCCCGCTGAGTCGGATGACCGTCATTGTGCCACTTTCCGGTGTAGGTGGTTTGGTAGCCTGACTTAAGCAGCGTTCCCGCCAGGGTGGTCAGCGCAGGATCGATCGCACCGCCAGGATACTTGGGCAGAGCGCGGAAGGCGTGGGTGCCAGTGAGAATCTGCGCCCGGCTGACATGACAGATGGGGTAACCAGCATACGCGCGGCTGAAAACCGTGCCGGATTCGACCAGACGATCCAGGGCTGGCGTCTCCAGATGCGCGTTACCCAGAGACCGAATCGTGTCCGGGCGCTGATCATCTGAAACAATCAAGAGCACATCGGGTGGCAGCGCTGTCACCCAGACCTCGGCAAGCAGCAGAAGAAAAAGGACAGCCCCAGGTAGGTACCTCATGCCAGAAGTGACGGATTCAAAGGCAGAGGTGTTTCCAGGGAATCAACCCTCACCTTCTCAATTATGAGATTCTTTGGCGAAAACATTATCAAATTTATGGTTTTGGCAGCTTGATTTGCTTCGATAATCACTATATATATCTGTCATAATTGAAACGGTTATGAAAATTGAAACTCAAAATTCCAAAAACAGCGGCTTCAGCCTTTTCGAAGCCATGATGTGCGTTTGTGTGATGGGTCTCATGGCGATGATGGCCTTGCCCTTGTTTGGCAGCACGGAAGGCACCCGGCAGGCCACCCATCGCAAGAATGCCCAGACACTCTGCACGCTGGCAGCTTCCGCGAATGCCGCCGGAGCCCAGGTGACCGCCGGCACGCGGGACATCGCCACGATCATCCGTCGCCTGGGCGAAGGCGTCACCATCACCCGCGGACCTCTGGCCGGGCGTGTTTTCAGGCTGCCCAACCTGACTGAAGAAGACGTGCTGGGCGCGGTCGAGTTCATCCGCCTGAATGACGGAGAGCTGATTTACACGAGGGCTCGTTGATCCGGAGACTTGCAGCGGTTGATGACTTGCCCGCCGTGAGGTGCCGGATAGGCTGTCGCCCATGCCCGTCACTCCAGCCCGCTCCAGCCTGCGAACCATCATTCTCATGGGAGTCTGTGGTTGTGGGAAAACAGAGGTTGGCAGGCGGATGGCGGCCAGGCTTGGGGGTGTCTTTGAGGATGCAGATGATTTCCACAGCGTGGAAAACAAGGCCAAGATGAGGGAGGGCACACCGTTGACGGATGCAGACCGCCATCCCTGGTATCAAAGGCTGCGCGAGCGCATTCTGGAGATGCGATCCCTGACGCCGGTCTATGTGCTGGCCTGCTCCGCCCTGAAGGCAGACTACCGTCGACGTCTAAGGGCGGAAGACGACCTGGAGACCATCGCCTTCGTGCATCTGAAAGGTTCGCGGGAGCTGATCTTTGCCCGCATGTCCGCACGGCAGGGGCATTACATGCCGGTCAGCCTGCTGGACAGCCAGTTTGCCATCCTGGAGGAGACGCCGGACCTGGTCACCGTTTCGATTGACGCAACACCGGACGAAATTGCCGAAACTGCGATCCAGGCCGTTCATGCCACGGCCTGAGGGCTGACGCATTCGGGTGGGAAAATCCCGTCTGACAGGTTCAAGGCTCCGACTGATCAAGGGTCAAGGCCGCGAGAAGCGGATCTCGCCTGACACCGTCTCATCGGCAGCCAGCACCGGAGGCAGCAGGAAGAAGCCACGACCTATGATGCCTGGGGCCTCGGCGGCCGTGGGCTGCCGGAGCACGCCCGAAAAGCTCAGCTTACGGGGCTTTGCCTCCTTCTTGAGGGTGCATTCACCGGCAAAGACACCCGTGGCGGTGTTGAGGGAGGTGATCTTCCAACCCGTCAGGTTGGCGGCATCGACGGTCACGGTCACCTTGACGGCCGGGGATTCGGTCAGTTTCAAACCCGTCGGCAGGTCTTCGGCGGAGGCGCTGGTGAAGGGGCTGTGCGCAACAAGGAAGTCGCCAGAGACGCCGAGGCGGAGGGTTTCCGACAGCACGATGGCAGGCGCGGACTTCGTGGCCTTGGCCGGTTTCCTCCAGGGATCGATCGTCAACGGGCATTTCAGCAGCGGAACGCCGGAGCGGTAGGACTTGTCGGTGCTCTTGGCAGCCTTTGCCCAGACCAGGAAGGCATTCGGACCGGATGGCACATAGTAGCGACCCGTCAGGTCGGGATGAGGCACCATGTCGATCCAGCCGGCCACATAACTGTCCTTCCTGGAGGCATAAGGCAGGATGAACAGGCGGTAGCTCACCGCATTCACGCCCGTGGTGATCGTGGGTTTCAACGAAGCCGTGACCGCCGTGCCATCAGCCAGCTTTCCGGCAAAGGCCATCACCGCCTTGGCGTCAATCTTTGCCGTGGCATGCCCTGCGCCTTCGGGAAGCAGGCCGGAGGCCGGGCTCACCGGCGTGCCCGGGGCCAGGACGGCGGCATGATCCCCGGCATAGGTGATGACAGGCTTGGCAGGGGGCACATGCAGGATGCGGCCGTCTTCACCTGAAGCGATGGTGACCGAATCGCGTTGCAGGATCAGTGACAGGTCCCTGGCCATCGTGACCGTCAGGTCCAGGGAGTAGGTTGTGCTCACCGTGCCGGTCTTCTTGACGACTGAGCAGACGCCTGAGGCAGTGGACAGCGCCGCATTGACCGTCAGCCTGCCCGAGAAGGAGAGCGCCGCCGTTTCACCGGGCACCCAGAGCTTGCCGCTGCAGCTCATGCTTTTTTCACCAGGGTGGTTTTTTTCCTCCGCAACAGCCGTGCCGACCGTCAGCTCCACCTTGGCGGCAGGAGCTTCCGTCATCGGATCTGCGGCCAGGATTTCGTAGCTGCCGGCAAAGGAGTCCACGGTGAGAAGGCCGGGCACATAGGTCAGGGCATAGTTGAGCGCCAGGCCTCCGGACAGCTTGATGGGATAGGTGCCGCCCGGGCTTTTCCAGGTCGCCGTGGTCGAAATCACCGGACGCTTCACGGTTTTCGTGTCCGGCTGCGGAAACACGGTTTCGGCCGTGTCCGTGCCACGAAAGCCCAGGTAGGAGAAGGTCAGCGGCGGGTTTTCCTGACCGATCAGCCTGCTTTTGTGATCCGCCACCACCGACAAGGGCGCCTTGGCAATGACCAGGCTGCCCTTCTTGGTGACACCACCGGAGGTCGTGGCGATGACGCTGTAAGTGCCTGCGTTGGTGGGCGGCGTCGGGCTGCCGTTGTAGGTCACGCTGAAGGTCTGCCCGCCAGGAACGCCGGCCAGGCTGACGGTCAGGGGGGTGCCCCGGTAGACCTGGCTCAGATGCCCGAGGGTCGGGGTGCTGGCGGGCGAGGTCACATGGAAATAAGACTCCACGGGCGCTGCGGCGTCATATTCGTCATCGCCGGACTGGCTGGCGAGGACATACACCGTGCCGACAACCCCCGTGAGCGTCACCGTGCTGCCGCTGAGGACCGCAGGCCCCGAGAGGATCTGGAAGGTGACCGGCAGGCCCGAGGAAGCGGTTGCGGTCAGGTTGAAGGCCGCCTCGGTGCGGGTGCGTTGGGAGGGCTGGGGAAAGCTGATGGTCTGGGCCAGAAGCCCGAAGTCGCCAATGTTGATCGTCACCGTCGCGGTGTTGGAGTCGAGCTTTCCATCATTGGCCTTGAACGTGAAGCTGTCCTGGCCGGTCGCGTCGGGGTTGGCCGTGTAGGAAAAGCTGCCGTCGCTGCTGAAGGTGAGCGCGCCCTTGGTCACCCCGGTCACCAGGGCAAAGGTGAGCGTGTCGAGATCGGCGTCCGTGGCGGCCACCTGATCATCGAGGGCCACGGCAACGGCGGCCCGGATCGACTTGCTCTGGGCCACCGGAGCTTGATTGGCGGTGTTCGACCTCATCTTCAGCAGTGTCGCCGAGCCGCCGCCGAGGCCGTAGTCATGGGTTTCCGGACCGATGCTGCCGGCGAACAGCTTGTCCATGTTGTCCGGCCTGACCGCCACTTCGACCGGCCCTGAAGGCGGGAGATCCTCGGAATCCGTCGGGAAGGTGGACTTCAGCCTGGCAAGGAAATACTGACTGGCCTCCGTGCGGCTGGCCCCCTTGTAAAACCACACAAAGACGGACGCGCCCCCCAGGGAGTTGACCGAGGCGCGCGTGTCATGGCTGAGACTATGTTCGAAGGCTCCCGCCGGCCCGAGGCTGGAAAGGCCAAAGAGCCCCCCCACAGGGTCAAAGGCTTCAAAGTCGGCGGCCAGGGCGGCGATGTCGCCTGCGGCCACGGCAGCCTCGATCTGTTCATCGGAAAGGCTGGCCATGCGGCCGATGACGCCGGCGCCTTGTGACGGCCCAATCCTCACAGCCTCCTTGTCAGCGATGCCATGGACCGCGGTCGCCGCAGCATTGTAGTTTGTCAGCGTCAGGGTCGCCGCCTGAGCGTCCGCGAGCGCAAGCATCGAGACGGCGGCAGCCCAGGGAAAAAGCTTCTTCATGATGGTGCAGGATGGAAGAGGTTGGGCGCGGCCGAGGATCAGAAGCTTCCCTGGTTGAGCACCAGGGTCGTCGGCGCGCCGCGACGGAGAATGATGAAGGCGCCATCAGGAAGGGCGACATCAGCCTGGCTGGTTGCGGCATCCCCCACCTTTCTCCAGCCATTGCCCGCCAGGCCACCGGTGGAGAAATAATACTGGTCATATCCGGTGCCGTTCCAGAGCAGCACCAAATCCGCCAGGGAGGAGGCGGTTCCACCGGTGAGACCTTGTTCCAGGCCGGAATTGCCCAGCTTTCTCCCCAGGCTGGAGGCTCCCGTGCCGGAGGCGTTTACCGGGCAGAGATTGGCCACATAGTTATGGCCGGTTTGCAGGGAAACCTGGGTGTTGCCCGGCTTGACCTGGCCGACCAGGAGGATGGTCTTTGCAGAACGGGCGCGAATCGCCATGCCCCCGGTGATCGGGAGCGGCACCTCGGCCATGTCGGCCGTGCCGCCGCCCTGTTTTCGCCAGCCCGTTCCCTGAGCACCGCCGCTGCAGTAGAAGTACCTGTCGAAGCTGGCACCGTTCGGAAGAAGGATCAGGTCCGACTGCTCCGGGGTTTCCGCCGACGTCAGCCCGGCGTTGTTGGTGCCGCCAAAGACATCCGCAAGCGTCCACAGCCGCCAGATTTTCAACGAGGCGCCATCGCCCACCCCTGCGGGCACTTCTTCAGCCAGCGTCAGCTGGTTGCCTGCGGCCAGGGTTTGTGAAATGACACGGGTCACTCCCTGCCCCGATCCTGCGGACACGATTTCCACAGCATGGGTGGCCAGAGGCCCCGGACTGAACTGGCCGTCCGTAAGCGTCAGTCCGCTGCCCTGCAGAAAGACCACCTTGCGATCCGAGCCGGAGATGTTGAAAGCGGCCTGCAGCTCCATCACAGGCAGCAGGGCAAACCCCATGAAGCTGGTCTCCTCCTGAAGGTGCAGCTTCATGAAGCCAACGATGGGTGACGTCACCTCGGCATGAACCATGTTCGCAAAACCAAGCAGGCAGCCAAGGAGTTTGGACAGAGGTCGAGTCATGCAAAAGTTCCTGAAGGCCTTCATTCTACCAGATTAAACCCATGAAAGCATCTGGCGTTACATAAAAATCAGAGCCCCAGGCTACTTCCCTTCACGGCCCTGCGGTGAAACAGCCGCCGAAAGGGCCCATGTCCAGCCGCCAATGCCCCAGGAATGTCTCAATGCACGAAGGTTCAGGCGGGGCTCAGCTCATCGTCGTGCGAGGGAAAACCTTTCCATTCAGGCTTGAAACCTGGAACTTGGGACTTCCTTGGACCCTGGCTGCGGGTCCTTGGTCAGTCGACCTCGCTTGGCTGGCCGGACGCCAGGCTGCCTTGCTTCGCAATGACGTGTGCTTCTCATCAGGTCGTGCCAAAGCAGCGGTCACCGGCGTCGCCCAGGCCAGGGACGATGTAGGCGTGGTCGTTGAGGCCCTCATCAATGGCGGCGGTGATGATGGGCACCTCGGGATGCGCGGCGTCCAGGGCTTCCAGGCCCTGGGGACTGCTGACGACGCACAGGAAGGTGATGCGTTCCGCACCGGCGGCCTTCAGCTGGCTGATGGCGGTGCAGGCGCTGCCGCCCGTGGCCAGCATGGGATCAAGCACAAACACATCCGCACGGCCAAGCACCGGCGGCAGCTTGGCATAATAGGGATGCGGCAGGGCGGTCTCCTCATCCCGGCGGATGCCGATGTGGGCCACGGTCGCCTCAGGCACGAGCGGGTGGATGGCGTCGGAAAGGCCGAGGCCCGCACGCAGGATGGGAACCAGCACCAGGGGGCGGGCCAGCTCATGCCCCTCGGTTTCCGCGAGCGGCGTGCGGATGCTGATCACCGAAGTTTCCAGCGCCCGGCTGGCCACCGTGAAGAGGATTTCCGCGAGCCGCTGAAGATGCCAGCGGAACTTGTCCGCCGGAGTGTCGTCGCGGCGCAGCCTCGTCAGATGAACCTGGGCCAGCGGATGGGTGACGACGATGGGCTGGGACATGACAGGGGCGGGCGGTGGATCAATCAATTTCCCGAAGGAACCGGAGACGCAGGGGCTCCAGGCACCACCGCCGGCTTGATGACCTCCGGAGGCGATCCCGGTGCCGTGGGGCCCCCCGCAGGCACGGAAGCTGAAGGCGTGGCAGGTGTCGATGTGGCGGACGGAGGCGGGCCGTTGGGATCCCCCGGAGGCAGGGCGACGGCGGCAGCCGCAGCGGCGGCGGCTTCCTCAGCCTTCTTTTTGGCGGCGGCGAACTTCTCGGCGTTCTCCTTCGCCTTTTTTTCCGACTGCTTGAGGTAGGTTTTATAATCCGGCCCGCTGCCGGTGATCGTCACCGGCGTGCCGATGGCGGTATGCTTGAAAAGCGTGCCTGCAAACTTGGAAGGCAGGCGGATGCAGCCGTGGGAGGCGCGTCTGCCGGGACGGGGGATCGGCCCGATGTGCATGCCCACGCCATCGCCGGTGAGACGCATGAAGTAGGTCATCTTCGCCGGCTCAAACTTCCCGCCCGGAGGCAGCAGGTCACGGCCGATCTTGAAATCGGAGTTCACCAGCTTGCCCTCGGCATCGTAGCCCTTGCCGTAGAGATTGGAGACCTTGTCCTGAATTTTTTCCAGCACCTTGAACTGACCGGTCGGGGTCGGGAAGCTCGTGATGCCCGTGGCGACGTAGGTCCAGCCCACCTGCTCTTCTCCGTGAAAGAGATAGGCCTTCTGTTCATCGACATTGATGCGGATGGAGGAGATGTCCTTGCCGTCGCCGGTCCATTCATAGAGGCCCGTCGGCTTTTTCACCGGCGGCGGCGCCGGGGGTGGCGGTGGAGGCGTGGACTTGCAGGCGGCCAGGCATAGGGCGGCGACCAGCAAAAAGCCGCGAGAAACGCAGCCTGTCATTTTTTGGGGGGACATGCGGCCACGATTCTAAAGCCAACCTCCGACGTGCTCAAGGCCGCACTGAGGCGGATGTCACTCCTTGGCGGCCGGGTAAAGGAGGGTTTTGAGAGAACCCTGCGCCCGGGGCGTAAAATGGAGGCTTCCCTGGATGCCTGAAGACTGATACAACCCTCGCAACCGTCATGAACACCTCTCCCCTGCCCCGCGTCAGCCGTCGTCGTTTTCTTCAGAACAGCTCCCAGACGCTGGCCGCCGGATGGCTGGGCTCCTCGCTGGCCGAGGAGGCGGCAAAGCCGAAGGCACCCGCGTCCGAGACCCTGGTTCAGCAGTTTTACGGCAGCCTGGATGAAACCCAGCGCACCGCCATCTGCCTGCCCTGGGATCATCCGCTGCGGCTCAAGGTGGACAACAACTGGCACATCCGCCCCCAGCGCATCCGCGACGTCCTCAAGGCCGACCAGCAGGACCTGGTGCGCCAGATCTTCGACAGGCTGCACAGCGAGGAATACAAGAAGGAGGTCTGGCGTCAGTTCGACCACGACAACAAGGGCGACGGCGGCTTCGCGAGCGCGTCGGTGGCGGTCTTTGGCGAGCCGGGCAGCGGTAAGTTTGAGTTTGTCCTCACCGGCCGCCACTGCACGCGCCGCTGTGACGGCGACAGCGAGGCAGGCACGGCCTTTGGCGGCCCCATCTTCTACGGTCATGCGGCCAAAGGCTTCAACGAAAAGGCCGACCACGAGGGCAACGCCTACTGGTTCCAGGCGAAGCGGGCGAACGAGGTCTTCCAGGCGCTTGACGGCAGGCAGCGCGAGCTGGCGCTGTGCGACTCCAGCCGTGACGAGGACGGCAATGACACCGTGAAGCTGACCGGCAAAACCCGCGGGCTGGACGGCATCCCGATGACCGAGCTGAGCGCGGATCAGAAGGGCCTGGTGCGCCTGGTGCTGAAGGACCTGCTGGCGCCCTTCCGCCCCGAGGACGCCGCCGAATCCATGAAGTACATCGAGGCCGGCGGCTTCGACAACCTGCACCTGGCCTACTACAAGAACCAGGACATCGGCCAGGACGGCGTCTGGGATGTCTGGCAGGTCGAGGGGCCTAACATGGTGTGGTTCTTCCGCGGCGAGCCGCATGTGCACTGCTGGGCCCACATCAAGGAGAAGGCCTGATAGCTTTCACACTTCAAGCTCGTCTCATCTCCCCCGTTCAACAAACCCATGAAACACATCCTCCTCTCCCTCCTCTGCGTGGCAGGCCTCGCCGCCGCCGCTGAAAAATCCATCCAGGACATCCCGCTGAAGGACATCGACGGCAAGGACACCTCCCTGAAGGCCTACCAGGGCAAGGTGCTGCTCGTCGTCAACGTCGCCTCCAGGTGCGGCCTGACCAAGCAGTACACGCAGCTCCAGGCCCTGCATGAAAAGTTCAAGGACCAGGGCTTCACCGTCCTGGGCTTCCCCTGCAATGACTTCGGCGCCCAGGAACCGGGCTCAAACGAGGAGATCAAGACCTTCTGCAGCACGAAGTACAGCGTCAGCTTCCCCATGTTTGACAAGCTGCACGTCAAGGGCCCTGAGCAGCACGCGCTCTACACCGCACTGACAGGCAAGGAAGGCGCCTTCCCGGGTGATGTGAAATGGAACTTCGGCAAGTTCCTGATCGGCAAGGATGGCAAGCCGCTGCAGCGCTTCGAGCCCCGCACGACCCCGGATGATCCTGCCGTCGTGGCCGCGATCGAAAAGGCCATCGCCGCCAAGTAAGTTCTCATCGGCTGTCGGAACCGGCCGTGTCCTGAGGGGCACGGCCTTTTTCATGCCCTGGTTGAAGCATGGAAACCCCATTGCGGAAACCTCAGCCTCCCGGAGGGCGGCGGGAGGTTGTGACATCGCTTCCAAGGCAAATAAAGCCTGCCACGACCATGAAGGCCCCCAGGGCCAGGGATGCCAGGTAAGGCAGCATGGCAAACCGCGTCACGCGGCTGACTCCAGGATCCGCCGGATGATAGGTCACCAGGGTTTTGCGGGAGGCCATGGCCGCCTTGTAATCGCCTGTGTCGACATCGAATGTCCGGGTGATCGGGGCGTGGCCCGCAGGCAGGTACTCGACCGCCAGCTTCAGGGACTGCCCGCCCTTGGAAAGCCTTTGCGTGGAACCGTCGATGACCCGGCCCTCAACAACCGCGGAGCTTTGTTGCAATTTTTGCTCGACCATGACAGCGGAGCCGCTGGAGGCCAGCAGCCAGAGGCCGCCTCCGAAGAGAACGACGGTGATCACGGTCTTCAGGATCTTTTCCTTCCAGAGATGGGGCATGATGGGAAGGGCGCTGCTTCAGCCGGGGCGGCGGATCCATGGAGCCTCATTCACCCTTCGCCCGCTCCAGGGCGCGGGCCCATCCCGCCATCAGGCTTTTGCGCCGAACGGCGCTCATGGCGGGCTTGAACCTGCGCTCGGCCTGCCACTGCGAGGCGATGTCGGCGGGTTTTTTCCACAGCCCCACGCCGAGTCCGGCGAGGTAGGCGGCCCCCAGGGCGGTGGTCTCCGTGACCACGGGCCGCACGACCGGCACGCCGAGGATGTCCGCCTGGAACTGCATCATGAGGTTGTTGGTGCTGGCCCCGCCGTCCACGCGCAGCTCGCGCAGCTTCACGCCTGCATCGGCCTGCATGGCGTTGAGGATGTCGGCGACCTGGTAGGCGATGCCCTCCAGGGCGGCGCGGGCGATGTGGGCGCGCGTGGTGCCGCGGGTCATGCCGCAGATGAGACCGCGGGCATGCTGATCCCAATGCGGTGCCCCGAGACCGGCAAAGGCGGGCACGACATGAACGCCGCCGGTGTCCGGAACACTGGCCGCGAGCGCCTCGACCTCGGAGGATTTCCTGATGATGCCGAGGCCGTCGCGCAGCCACTGCACGACGGCGCCGGCGATGAAGACGCTGCCTTCCACCGCGTATTCCATCGGGCCGCCGTCAAGCTGCCAGGCCACGGTGGTGAGCAGGTTGTTGGTGGAGACGATGCGCTTCGTGCCGGTGTGCATGAGCATGAAGCAGCCGGTGCCGTAGGTGTTCTTCACCATGCCGGGCTGCGTGCAGACCTGGCCAAAGAGGGCGGACTGCTGGTCGCCTGCGATGCCTGCGATGGGGATGCTGCCGCCTAACAGGGTGGTTTCACCAAAAACGCCGCTGGAGGGTCGCACCTCGGGCAGAGCCGAGGCGGGGACGCCGAAGAGCTTGAGCAGGTCGGCGTCCCATTTCCCGGTGCCGATGTTGTAAAGCATCGTGCGCGAGGCGTTGCTGACGTCGGTGGCATGCACCCGGCCCTCCGTGAGCTTCCAGAGCAGCCAGGAGTCAATGGTGCCAACGGCGAGCCGGCCGGCCTTGGCGAGCGCCCTGGCCTCCGGCACGTTCTGCAGGAGCCAGTGCATCTTGGTGGCGGAGAAGTAGGCGTCCACGACCAGGCCGGTCTTGGCGCCGATGCGCGCGGCCTCGCCCTTCGCCTTCAGCTTGTCACAGAACTTCGCCGTGCGCCGGTCCTGCCAGACGATGGCGTTGGCGACAGGCCTGCCGGTTCGGCGGTCCCAGGCCACGGTGGTTTCGCGCTGGTTGGTGATGCCGACGGCCGCGATGTCCCGGGGGCTGAGCCTCGCCTTCTTCAGCACCTCCTGGGCCGTGCGCAGCTGGGTGGCCCAGATCTCCTCGGCGTCGTGCTCGACCCAGCCCGGCTGCGGGTAATGCTGGGTGAATTCACGCTGCGCCACGGCCACCACCCTTCCCTGCGTGTCAAAAAGGATGCTGCGGCTGCTGGTCGTTCCCTGGTCGAGTGCGAGGAGGTATTTCATGACGGCGCCGATTCTTCATATCGCCATCACCATGACAAGAGGCATTCAGGCGGTCATTGCGGGGATTTCAGATGTCCTGCGGCTGCCAGGGAGGATCAAGCGGGCCGTGCTCCTCGGGGGCAGGTGGCTCTGCCGAACCTGTTGTGCGTCAGAATTGCAGCCGACCGCCCGGATTTTGTCAATCTGGCGCACAAGATCAGGTGCCGCTGGCAAGTTGTTGAAGGCATGATTTGAAGCAGCATGAGCCAGTTCCCCGTCTGCAAGCACAGTAAGCACAAGGCCCGCGGTCCGCGCCGGCAGGGGCTGTCCTGGCTTTCTTCAGAGCCCTATCGCGTGTTCTTTGCGACCGGCGCCGTGTGGAGCATCGTCGGGGTCTCGCTCTGGCCGCTGTTTCATGCGCAGATGCTGGGGTTTTATCCAAACCTCGTTCACGCCCGGCTCATGATCGAGGCCTTTGGCGGAGCCTTTGTGGCGGGCTTCCTGGGCACGGCGGGACCGCGGATGGCCACGGCGCCGAAGCTGGCTCCTCTGGAGCTGTTCTGGCTGCTGGGCCTGCACCTGGCCTGCGGACTGAGCCACCTCATCCTGAAGACCGCCCTGGGCGACGCCTTCTTCATCGCGCTCATGGGCTCGCTGCTGCTGAGTCTTGTGGTGCGTGTGGTCCGGTTCCGCAAGGAGGCGCCGCCTCCGCAGATGCTGCTGGCCCTCACGGGCCTCGCCTGCGGCATCGCGGGTGCGGCGATGCTGCTGCTGCCATCGACCCTGACGGACCTGCCGAGGCTGCGGCTGGCGAACCTGTTATTGTATCAGGGGCTGCTGCTGCCGCCGGTGCTTGGCATCGGGTCGTTTGTCTTTCCACGCATGCTCGGCGGCGACTTTGGCGAGCCGAAGGGCGCCACGCAGGTGCGGGAGAAGATGTGCCGCTCGGCCGTGGCCTCCATCCTGCTGGTGGGCAGCTTCTTCCTGGAGGCCGCCGGGATGAGCATCCTTGGTTATGCCCTGAGGGCGCTGGTGGCGGCGGGCTACCTGCTGGCCGAGGTGCGCTGGCGCGGCCAGCGCGGCGGCTCGCTGACCACGGGGCTGTTCTGGTCGCTGGTCACCGGCTGGCTCGGCCTGGTGCTCGCACCGTTCCATTATGTGCAGCATGTCTCCATCGAACACCTGCTCTACATCGGCGGCTTCGGCATGCTCATGCTGATCGTGGGTTCACGGGTGCTGTTCGGCCACAGCGGGGACCTGGAGGGATTCTTTGTGAAGTCGAAATGGGTGCGCTTCCTGGTGTTCCTGGGCGTGCTTGCGGCGACGACGCGGGCGACGCCCGCCTGGGTGCCCTCGACGACGGTGTCGCATCACATATATGCGGCCTGGACCTGGGGCCTGCTCTGCGCCTTCTGGCTGGCCTGGCACCGGCGGCGGTTTGTAATGCGCGACGGGGAGGATTGACCTGCCCATGCTCCATGGCCCCCTCCTTGTCTTACCAAGGCGTGCCGAATCCAATGCCAGGCCGACGCTGAAGGGCGGTTCCCGGGATGATCCTGGGAACCGCCCTTCATGAGGCAGGACTCGTCCTGCTTCACCTCACAAAAATGAACTGCTGGGTGCTCAGCGCGGCGAGCGCGAGGTCCTCCCAGATGTTCCTGTTCGTGGCGTAGCTTTCCAGGCGCTGATGAAGCAGTGCGCGCTCCTTGTCCGTGGGACGGCGGCTGTAGAGGCTGAGGTAGAGCGTGTCGAGCTTCTGGTCCGGCGTGGCGGCCTTGCGCAGGTTGATGCTGAGGACGGACCAGGCGCTGGTGATGCTGCCGCCGAGGCTGCCGTTCATGAGGGTCAGCGCCTGGGGCACGGAGGCTTCATCGCTGGCGTTCTCGATCACGTCGCGGTCGCTCTGACCAAATTCGCGCAGGAAGTGGCCGCGCGGTGCGGGCGAAGGCAGTTCGGCCGCACGGCTCCAGGAGGTGTGCAGGCCTTTGACGTAGTTCGCATAGCTCTTGCGGCTCTTCGGATCCTTGATGCCAAGCAGGACGGCGTCCTGGTCGATGCGCCTGGCCGTCCCAGCGGACATGGGCATGTCCCTCGCCTCGACGCGGGCGCCCTCCATCAGGCTCATCATCGCCATCTCCATCGCACCGCCGCCGGCGATCTCCCTGAGCTTGGCCTTCACGGCTTCGTTGCCGGACTTGCTGGCGGCTTCATAGAAGCAGGTGGAGACGGTCTGGCGCAGGATGCGCTGGCTTTCGTTCAGGCGGCGCTGGATGTCCTTGATGCGCTCCTTGTCGTCCTTGGCGCGGGCTTCGTCGAGCTCCTTGCGCAGGGCGTCGAACTCCTTGTTCTGCGCCTTCATCGCCACGGCGACCTGCTTGCAGGCCTCGAAAAGCAGGGGCGCCTCGGTCTTGTCGAGCAGGCCGGCGAGCTGGCGGCGGTTGTCGAGCTCGCGCTTGTCGCGTTCACGGGCGCTCCAGTTGACGCTGTCAGGCTCGGGATTGACGAGGGTCACCAGGGAGTCCCAGGCCTGTTCGGCGCTCATGCGGTGGAAGACCGGGCCCTGGAAGTAGCAGGGCTCGCCCATGGGCACCTCCTTGATGCTGGCACGGGCGAAGGCCTGGGTGCTGAGCAGCATGCGCAGGAAGGCCTTCATGTCATACTTCAGGGCCACCATCTGACGGTTGAGGAAGGCCTGCAGCTCGGGATTCGAAGGCACGCTGCTGTCCATCAGCTCGTCGAGCGGCTCGATCAGCGCGAGGCCGAAGACGCGCTTCCACAGACGGTTGGTGATGACGGTGGTGAAGCGCGGATTTTCAGGCGAGGTCATCCATTCGCTGAAGCACCGGATGGGATCGCTCTCCTTGGTCAGTGTCACCGGCTTGCCGAACATGACGGAGGCAGGCACGATGTCCTTCGGCTTGGCGTCGGTGTACTTGTAGTCGTGCGGAAGCCGGATCGGCGACTTGTTCTCCACCACCAGCGTGTCACGCAGCGGGCGGGTGACCTCGGTGAGGGCCTGGCGCATGAGGTCCTGGTCCTCCTTGTCCAGGGCCTTGTCCTGACGGATCATCTTCTGGGTCTCCTCAACGCCGGGGGAGCGGTAGCTGGAGGCCGTCATGTTGTGGGTGAAGGCGGCCATCTCGTAGAACTGCTTCTGCGTCCACTTGTCGAAGGGATGGTCGTGGCACTGGGCGCACTCCATGCGCGTGCCGAGGAAGATGCGCGTGGTGTTGGACAGGTTGTCCAGCGGCATGCCGCGGTCGCGCATGTAGTAGCCGATGGCGCCGTTTTCAAAGCAGGCGCCGCTGCTGCTGACCAGCTCGCGCGCCACCTGGTCCCAGGGCTTGTTGTCATGCAGGCACTGACGGAGGTAGTTCAGGTAGTTCTGGGAGGTGGTGCTGTCACCGACGCCCTGGCTCTGGGCGCGGAGCACGTCGGCCCAGTAGTTGAAGGCATGGTGCACATAACCGTCGGAGGCGAGAAGGCGGTCGATGAGCCGTTCGCGCTTGCTGCCATCCTTCGAGTCAAGAAAGGCCCCGGCCTCCTCCAGGGTGGGGATGCGGCCGATCACGGTCAGGTAGGCGCGGCGCAGGAAGGTGGCGTCATCCACGGGAGCGTTGGGCTTCAGGCCGTGCGAGGCCCAGCTGCGGGCGAGCAGGTCGTCGATCCGTCTTGAGGCGGCGGCGGTGTCTGCGGCCTGGCTGGCGGACAAGGTTCCGAACAGGACCGCAAGAAGGGGGGAGAGCAGGATTGCTTTCATGGGGAAAACCAACGCGAAGGCGTCGCGGCCATGTCAGAGGCGCCCGGGTTTGCCAACCCCGGCCCAACCAACGACAAGACAGGCACAGCCGGCCTGACTAAAAGTGTGGCAAAAAGCATGCCCGTCTCACGCGGGGCTCCCGACGGGCATGGACTGTCCACGGGGCGTTTTTCCTTGCTTCGCAGCATGTCAGGGCGGATTCGGGACGTAGTAGCCTCCCCCCAATGCCTGAATCCCGTCCAGCGCCCTGGCTGCGCCTCCTCGTCTTCCTGGTCATCAGCACCGCCGTGGCCGGCGGCGGCCTGCTCTTTTTCAGGCGCCAGGAGGCCGCGAAGTCAGCCCCGGCCGCCGCCCCGAAGGCCCGGGGGGCGCAGGTGGTCACCACCGCCCGCGTGACAAAGTCCGACTATGCCCTCGACCTGCTCGCCATCGGCACCGTGTCGGCGGACGAGTCCATCGACCTCAGCTCCAACGTCACCGAGGCCGTCACCGCCCTGCATTTTGAAGACGGGCAGCAGGTGAGGAAGGGAGCGCTGCTGGTCGAGCTGAGCGCCGCCGAGGAGGAGGCCTCCCTGTCCGCCGCGAAGTCCCAGCTGGCCGAGCATGACCGTGAAATCGCCCGTCTGCAGAGCCTGGTGAAGGACGGCGCCGCGCCGGAGGCAAGGCTGGAGGAGCGGCGCACGCTGGCCGAGGTGGCCAAACAAAATATTCGGGAAGCCGAGGCGCGCCTGGCCGACCGCCGCATCCTGGCGCCGTTTGACGGCTGGCTCGGCCTGCGCCGGATCAGCGTCGGCGCGCTGGTGTCGCCGGGCGTGGTGATCGTGTCCCTGGACAAGATCGACCGCGTGAAGATCGACTTCGGCGTGCCGGAGACCTACCTCGGCCTCGTAAAGCCCGGGGCGGAGATCGAGGCGCGGACGCAGGGCTCCGAGGACCGGATCTTCAAGGGCACGCTGACGCAGCTCGACTCACGCATTGATCCGGTCACGCGTTCGGTGGCGGCGCGTGCGCTGGTGCCCAACCCCGACCTGCTGCTGAAGCCCGGCATGCTGGTGATGGCGACGCTGCGGGTGCAGCCGCGGGTTTCGCCCTCGATTCCGGAGCGCTCGCTCGTCCCCGTCGGCTCGAAGTCCTTTGTGTTTGTCCTCGACCAGGACAAGGCGAAGCGGGTGGAGATCACCCTGGGCCGCCGCAAGCCGGGCTACATCGAGGTGCTGAGCGGTCTGAAGGAGGGCCAGCTCATCATCGCCGACGGGCTCGTCGGGCTCCAGGACGGCATGATGGTGAAGGTGACCGGCGAGTTCAAGGGACCGGTGAAGGCGTTCAATCCGGAGTCGCTTTCCAGCACGGCCAGCAGCGCGAACTAGACATGTGGCTCTCTGACACATCCGTTCGTCGGCCGGTCCTGGCCCTGGTGATGAACCTCATCCTCGTCGCCTTCGGCATCGTCGCGTACACCCGGCTGCCGCTGCGTGAGTTTCCCGACATCGAGCCGCCCATCGTGACGGTGGAGACCTACTACCGCGGCGCCTCCTCCAGCGTCGTGGAACGGCGCATCACCCAGCGGCTGGAGGACCGCATCTCACAGGTCGAGGCCATCGAAAACATCTCCTCGATCTCCGTGGACGGGAAGTCGGAGATCACGGTCGAGTTCACGCTCGGGCGAGACCTTGACGCGGCGGCCAACGACATCCGCGAGGCGATCAGCCCGATCCTGCCAACCTTTCCCGCCGAGGTGGAGCCGCCGAACGTCGGCAAGACGGAGCTCAGCGCCGAGGTGCTGATGTACCTGAACCTCACCAGCGAATCGCGCAACACGCTGGAGCTGACAGACTACGCCGAGCGCTACCTGATGGACCGGTTTTCACGCCTGCCGGGCGTGGCCCGCGTGCGCATCAACGGCGGCAGCCGCTACGCCCTGCGCATCTGGCTGGACCGCGAGGCGCTCGCCGCGCGCGGGCTGACGCCGGTGGATGTGGAGAAGGCGCTGCGCAGCGAGAACGTCGACCCGGCGGCCGGCACGGTGCAGTCGCTGGACCGGCAGTTCACCGTGCGCATGAGCCGGCAGTACCGCAGCGTCGGGGATTTTGAAAAGATGGTCATCGCCCGCGGCGACAATGGCTACCAGGTGCGGCTCGGAGAGGTGGCCCGCGTCGCGCTGGGGGCGGAGGAGGCGCGCACCGTCTTCAAAGGCAACCGCGTGCTCATGGTGTCGATGGGCATCGTCCGCCAGTCGCGCTCGAACCCGCTGGAGGTGGCGCGCGCCGTGCGTGCCGAGGCCGAGGAGATCCGCAAGACGCTGCCGCCTGACCTTCGCCTGGAGAACAGCTACGACATCAGCCAGTTCATCGAGGAGTCGCTGCACGAGGTGTATCGCACGCTGGGCATCGCCATCCTGCTGGTGGTGGTGATCATCTTCCTCTTCCTCGGCAGCTTCCGCGCCGTGCTCATTCCGACGGTGGCGGTGCCGGTCAGCGTCTTCGCCACCTGCCTGGTGCTGCTGGCCCTGGGCTACTCGATGAACACGCTGACGCTGCTGGCCTTCGTGCTGGCCATCGGCCTGGTCGTCGATGACGCCATCGTCGTGCTGGAGAACATCCACCGGCGCGTCGAGGAGGGTGAAAAACCTCTGGTCGCCGCCTTCAAGGGCACGCGCCAGGTCGGCTTTGCGGTCATCGCCACCACGCTGGTGCTGATGAGCGTGTTCGTGCCCGTGGCCTTCATGCCCGGCGACACCGGGCGCATGTTTGCGGAGTTCAGCGTGACACTCTCCATCGCGGTCGCCTTCTCCGGCTTCGTGGCCCTGACGCTGTCGCCCATGATGGCCTCCAAGATCCTCCGGGGCCGCGAGGGCGACGGCCTGGTGGCGCGCCTGCTGGACCGCATGTTCGGCGCCGTGCAGCGCGGCTACCGCTGGCTTCTCGGCTGGGCTCTGCACTTCCCCGGCTCCGCCTTTCCCGTCGTCGCGGGCCTGACCGTCCTGTGCGGCTGGCTGCTCACCCACATCCCGGACGAGTTCATGCCGCGTGAGGACCGCGGCTCCTTCTTTGTCACGGCCACCGCGCCGCCGGGCACCACCTTTGCGAGCACGATGGAGACGCTCGACAAGCTGACGGACCGGGTGATGTTCCTGGTCGAGGACACAAAGGAGGCCACGCGGGTGAACTCGCGCGCGCCGCGCACCTTCGGCGCCACCGCCGACTTCAACGAGTCCATCGCCGTCGTCACGCTGACGCCCTTCGGCACTCGCCGCGACGGGTTTGCCATCATGGACGACGTGCGCAAAAAGACGGCCGACATGACGGACGCCAAGGTGTCGGTGATCATGCGCCAGGCCATCCTGCGCGGCCTGAACAAGCCGATGGAGATCGTGGTGAGCGGCCCGACCTACGAGGAGCTGGCGCAGTGGCGCGACCTCATCCTGGCCAAGGGCAGGGCCAACACGGGACTGGTGGGGCTCGACTGCGACTACCGCGACACCAAGCCGCAGCTGCGGGTGGAGATCGACCCGGTGCGCGCCGCCGACCTGGGCGTGTCCACGGCGGACATCGGCCTGACGCTGGAGACGATGCTGGGCGGGCGCCGCGCCACGACCTTCATCTACAACGGCGAGGAGTATGACGTCATGATGGAGGGCGGCTACGAGGGCAAGCGCACGCCGGTCGACCTGAACAACCTTTTTGTTCGCAGCGAGCGCACCCGGCAGCTCATCCCGCTCTCCAACCTGGTGAAGCTGGAGGAGTTTGCCGACAGCGGCACGCTGAACCGCTACAACCGCATGAGGAGCATCACCTTCGACGCCGAACTCGCACCCGGCTACAGCCTGGGCGAGGCGGTGGCCTACATGGAGGACCTGATCCGGGAAACCCTGCCCGGCAGCGCGGTTGTCGGCTACAAGGGCAACTCGCTGAAGCTGAAGCAGAACCAGGGCAACATCGGCATCATCTTCGCCCTCGCCCTGCTCATCGCCTTCCTGGTGCTGGCGGCGCAGTTTGAGAGCTTCGTGCATCCGTTCACCATCATGCTGACCGTGCCCATGGCCGTCGCCGGCGCGCTGCTCGGCCTCATGATCATGGGCATGAACCAGAGCATCCACAGCCAGATCGGGCTGATCATGCTCATCGGCCTCGCGGCCAAGAACGGCATCCTGATCGTCGAGTTCATCAACCAGCTGCGCGACGAGGGCGTTGAGTTCCGCGAGGCCGTCCTGACCGCAAGCGAGCAGCGCCTGCGCCCCATCCTGATGACGGCGCTGGCCACGGTCATGGGGGCGCTGCCGCTCATGCTCGGCGGCGGCGCCGGCTTTGAAACGCGCCGGGTCGTGGGCGTGGTCATCGTCTTCGGCGTCAGCATCTCCACGGTGGTGACGCTGGCCCTGGTGCCGCTGATGTATGCGATGCTGTCTCGCCGCACGGGATCGCCGATGGACGTGACACGACGGCTGGAGGAGGAGCTGGAAAGGACGAAAGCCGCATGACGACCCACCCCGCCTTGCCACCCATCCTCCGGCCCGGCCTGATGGCGGCCCTGCTGCTCTCCGGCTGCAATCTCGCGCCGAACTACCAGCCGCCTGACACACACCTGCCGACGGAGTTCAAGACCCAGGGCCCCTGGCGCACGGCGAAACCGGGCGACGACCAGCCGCGTGGCGAGTGGTGGCGCTTCTTTGCCGATGCACGGCTCGGCCGGTTCATGCAGGAGGCCGAGTCGGCAAGCCCGACGCTGGAGGTGGCGCGTCAGCGTGTCGTCGTGGCGAAGGCCCAGGCACGGGCGGACAAGGCGGACCTTTTCCCCTCGGCGACGATGCGCAACAGCGCGCAGCGTGACCGCACCACGGGCACCATGGCCTTCCAGTTTGCCGGCGGCCGGACGCGCACGACGCTGCTCAACACGCTCGATCTTCAGTATGAGATCGACTTCTGGGGGCGGAACCTCAACCTGGGCCGAGCCGGCAGCGCCCGTGCCGAGGCTGCGGACGCCGGCTTGCAAAGCGCACGGCTCAGCCTGCTCAGTGAACTTGCGTTGAACTACTACGCCCTGCGGGCGCAGGATTCGCAGATCGCCCTGCTGAACCGCACCGTCGCCGTGCGTCAGCGCACCGTCGACCTGGCGCGCAAACGGCTTGCCCAGGGTGACATCGCACAGATGGACGTGGCGCAGGCGGAGACGGACCTGGCGGAGACGCAGGCGGAGGCCATCGGCCTTGAACGTGACCGTGCGGAGCTGGAGCACGCCATTGCTCTGCTGCTCGGCAAGGTGCCCGGCGAATTCAGCATTCCCGCCTCGCCGCTGACCGGGTCACCGCCTACTCTGCCACGCAGCGTGCCGAGCGCACTGCTGGAAAGGCGGCCGGACATTGCTGCGGCGGAGCGTGAGATGGCGGCGTTGAACGCCGAGGTCGGCGTGGCGCGCGCGGCCTATTTCCCCTCGGTGACCCTCGGTGTGCGCGCCGGCACCCAGACCAGCTTTTATGAGCTGATGGACAATCACAGCAGCCTGATCTGGGGGCTGGGACCGGCGGCCGTGGAGTGGCCCCTGCTGCGCGGCGGCAGGGTGAAGGCAGGCCATGAAGTTTCCAAGGCACGCTACGAGCAGGCCGCCGCAGGCTACCGGCAGGCGGTGCTGACGGCCATGCGAGAAACCGAGGACGCCCTGAGCGGCCTGGAGATTTTAAGCCGGCAGTCGGCGGCCCAGGACACCACCGTGGCGTCGGCGACGAAGGCCCTGGAACTGGCCCACAAGCGCTATGAGTCCGGCCTGGTGGCCTACTATGAAGTGCTGGACGCGCAACGGACGCAGCTGCGCGCCGAACGCGAGGCCACCCGGCTCAAGGGCGAGCTGTTCCTGTCGACGGTGATGCTGGTGAAGGCCCTGGGCGGAGGCTGGTGAGCACGCATCCCCCGGCTCAGGCACCCACGGGATGCCAGGTCGTCTTGAACTCAATCAGAGCACGGATCTCCTCAACGCCCTGCATCGAGTCCGCGAACCAGTCCACCGGCTCCTCCGCCCTGCGCAGGTGCAGGCGCCTGATGCTTTCGGCAGCACCCAGGCGCAGCGTCCTGCGCTCCTCCGGATCCGCCACGCCGCTGAGGGCGCGCAGGTGCTCATGAGTGGCGAAGGCCGGGATCAGCTCACTGCGGAATCCCGTGAGCAGGTTGACCACACCGCCGGGCAGATCACTGACGGCCAGCATCTCGCCTAACAAAAGGCTTGGATACGGCTGCGCCGCGCCCGCCAGGGCCACGACGCCGTTGCCGCTGGTGACGGCGGGCAGGACCAGCGAGAGCAGGCCCAGCAGCGGTGCCTCATCCGGGGCGATGACACCAATGACGCCCATGGGCTCGGTGACGGTGAAGCTGAAGTGCGGCGAGGCGACCGGGTTCACGCTGCCGAGGACCTGCTCGTACTTGTCCGTCCAGCCAGCGTAATGCACGACGCGATCGATGGCGGCGGCGGCCTCGCGCGCGGCCGAGGACCTGGAGGCGCCGCCCAGGGCGATGGCGTCCGTCAGCTCGCCGTTGCGCGACTCCATCATCTCAGCGAGGCGGTAGAGGATCTGACCTCGGTTGAAGGCCGTGCGTTTCGCCCAGCCGGGCCCCGCCTTGGCAGCCGCCTCGACGGCGTTGCGCAGGTCCTTGCGCGAGCAGCGCGGGATGTTGGCAAAGAAGGCGCCCGAGGCGTCCTTCAGCTCGGTGACACGTCCGCTCTCACTGCGGATGAAGGCTCCGCCGACATAGCATTTCGGAGTCTTGGTGATGGTCAGGCGGGGCATGGGCAGAATGAGGTGAAGACAGATGAAGAAGGGTTGGGCGGCTGTTCTCAGGCCACCTTGAGATAATCCAGAAGGCCCTGCTTTCCTCCTTCGCGGCCGAAGCCGCTCTCCTTGAAGCCGCCGAAGGGGCTGGTGGGATCGAACTTGTGGTAGGTGTTCGCCCAGACGACGCCGGCCTTGAGGAGCGTGCTCATCTTCAGGATGCGGCTGCCCTTGTCAGTCCAGACCCCGGCGCTGAGGCCGTAGCGGGTGTTGTTCGCCTTTTCGACAGCCTCCTCCAGGGTGCGGAAGGTGAGGATGCTGAGCACGGGGCCGAAGATCTCCTCGCGGGCGATGCGATGGCTCATGCTGACGCCGGTGAAAAGAGTGGGGCGGAAGAACCAGCCCTTCGCGGGCAGCCTGCAGCCGTTGTCGTGCTTCACCGCACCCTCCTCGACGCCGCTTTTCACGAGCTCGTTGATCTTGTCGAGCTGCTCCGCGCTATGGATGGCGCCGAGGTCGGTGTTCTTGTCGAGCGGATCGCCGACACGCAGCACGGCGATGCGGCGCTTGAGCCTTGCGAACACCTCGTCGGCGACGCCCTCCTGGACAAGCAGCCGGGAACCTGCGCAGCAGACGTGGCCCTGATTGAAGAAGATGCCGTTGACGACGCCCTCCACCGCCTGGTCGAGCGGCGCATCTTCAAACACGATGTTCGCCGCCTTGCCGCCGAGCTCCAGGGTCAGCTTCTTCTCGGTGTCGGCAAGGCTGCGCAGGATGAGCCTGCCGACCTCGGTGCTGCCGGTGAAGGCGACCTTGGAAACCAGCGGATGGCGCACCACCGCCGCGCCGGTTTCACCCGCGCCGCTGACGATGTTGACGACGCCGTCCGGCAGCCCGGCCTCCTGGCAGATCTCGCCAAACTTCAGCGCCGTGATGCTGGTGGTCTCGGCGGGCTTCAGCACCACGCAATTCCCGGCGGCAAGCGCCGGAGCGATCTTCCAGGCGAGCATGAGCAAGGGAAAATTCCAGGGGATCACCTGCCCGACAACACCATGCGGCGCGAGGCTGCGGCCGGATGCCAGATGCTCGAGCTTGTCGGCCCAGCCGGCATGATAAAAGAAATGCGCCGCCGCCATCGGCACGTCAAAGTCACGCGACTCCTTGATCGGCTTGCCGCCATCCAGGGTTTCAGCCACGGCCAGTTCGCGGGCGTGATCCTGGAGCAGCCGGGCGATGCGATAGAGATATTTGCCACGCTCCTGGCCGGGCATCCGGCTCCAGACCTGGGTGAAGGCCTTGTGGGCGGCCTTGCAGGCGGCGTCCACATCGGAGGCGTCGGCCTGGGCGATCTCGGCAAGACGGGCCTCGGTGGCCGGATTGATGGAGGGGAGATAACGGCCTTTCCGAGGCGGGACAAAACGGCCGTTGATGAAGAGATCGTAGCGCCTCTTCAGCCTGGGGTCCGCCGTTTCAGGAGCCGGGTCGTATTCCCACAGGCTGCCAAACACCAGTTCGCGTGCGGGGTTCGGGCGTGCGGGGGTTTTGCGGGCGGCGGCGGGCATGAGGGGCGCAGTTTGAAAGCCGTGCGTGGATTTGCCAAGGAATGAGTTTCCCACGCTGCGCGAAGATGTTTATCTCCAGCGACATGCAAGGGTCACCGCCCTGCGCCCGTTCAAGCCAGCCACCTCCAACTCATGAAGAAAGCCCTGCTCCTCCTCTCCCTGCTCGCGGCCGCCAGCCTGCCCGCCGAGATTCCCCAGTCCGCCAAGGTCGGTGAATTTTTCGCCGGCTGCCAGGCCTACAGCTTCCGCCTCTACACCGTCTTTGAAGCCATCGACAAGACGGCGCAGGCAGGCGGCAAGACCATCGAGTTCTACCCAGGTCAGAAATATGACGACAAGGCGAAGTGGGACCACAACGCCACGCCGGAGATGATCGCCGCCATCAAGGCGAAGCTGGCCGAGAAGGGCCTCACCGCCGTGGGTTACGGCGTGATCAAGCTCGGCAAGGACGCGGCGGCCGACCGCAAGGTCTTCGAGTTCTGCAAGACGATGGGCATCGGCGTGGTCGTGTCCGAGCCGGATGTCGCCGGCATGGACGGCATCGAGGCGCTGGTGAAGGAGTTCGACATCAAGATGGCCATCCATAACCATCCGAAACGTCCGCTGGACCGTGCCTACCTGTTCTGGGATCCCAATTATGTCCTCGATCTGGTGAAAAACCGCGACGCCCGTCTGGGTGCCTGCGCCGATGTCGGTCACTGGGTCCGCAGCGGCCTGAATCCGGTCGACTGCATCAAGATCCTCAAGGGCCGCATCTTTGACAGCCACATGAAGGACCTGAATGAGTTCGGCAATCCGAAGGCGCACGACCTTCCCTTCGGCACCGGCAAGAGCGACATCCCCGCGATCCTTGCCGAGTACCATGCCCAGGGTTATCCGGGCCCGCTTCACTGCGAATACGAGCACAACTGGGAGACCAGCGTGCCGGAGATCACCCAGTGCCTCGACTTCGTGCGCAACTGGAAGCCGGCGAAGTAAGCGTTGAAGACCTTTTCAAACGGGGGTCGGAAGAAGCCGATGGCAAGAAGCTTCCGACTCCCTTAGGCCTTCGCCAGGAACCGGCCGGTCACACTCTCCGGCACGGCCCTGACCTGATCCGGCGTGCCCTGGGCGACAAGACGTCCGCCTTCGTTGCCGCCGCCGGGGCCAAGGTCGAGGATCCAGTCGGCGCAGCGGATGACGTCGAGATGATGCTCGATGACGATCAGCGTGTTGCCCGCGTCACGCAGCCGGAACAGCACGCCCAGCAGCGTCTGGATGTCGGCGAAATGCAGACCGGTGGTGGGTTCATCCAGGACATAGAGCGTGCGGCCCGTGGCGCGCCGTGCCAGCTCCGCCGCCAGCTTGATGCGCTGCGCCTCGCCGCCGCTCAGGGTGTTGCCCGCCTGTCCAAGACGGATGTAGCCCAGCCCGCATTCCTCCAGCGTCACCAGCTTCGTGGCGATGGCGCTGGCCTTGCCAAAAAAGCGCGCGGCCTCGGCGACGGTCATGTCAAGCACCTCGGCGATGCTGCGGCCCTTGAAGGTGATCTCCAGCGTCTCGGTGTTGTAGCGCCGGCCGCGGCACTGGTCGCAGGTGACATAGACATCGGCCAGGAAATGCATGTCGATCCGGATCTGGCCGTCGCCCTGGCATTTTTCGCAGCGGCCGCCGGGCGTGTTGAAGCTGAAGCGGCCGGCGTCGTAGCCGCGCACCCGCGCCAGGGGCAGCTGCGAAAACAGCTCGCGGATGGCGGTGAAGGCGCCGGTGTAGGTGGCGGGATTGCTGCGCGGGCTGCGGCCGATGGGAGACTGATCGATCACGACGACCTTGTCGAAGGACTCAAGGCCGGTGATGGCCTCATGACGGCCGGGCTCCTCCTTGGCGCTGTAAAAATGACGCTGCAGGGCGCGCATGAGCACCTTGTTCACCAGGGTGGATTTGCCGCTGCCCGAAGGTCCGGTGACACAGGTCAGGCAGCCGGCGGGAAAGGCGGCGGTGACGTTTTGCAGGTTGTGCTCGCAGGCGCCATGGATGGTGAGCACGTTTTCATCCGAAGCAAAAAGGCTGCGTTCAGGCGGGACGCGGCCTGAGGGCGCCTTGATCTTCAGCTGATGGCTCAGGTAGGCGCCGGTGATGCTCTCACGCCGGGCCATCACCTCGGCGGGGCTGCCTTCGGCAAGAATGCGCCCGCCATGTTCGCCTGCCGCAGGACCGAGCTCGATCACATGGTCGGCGGCAAGCATCATGGCCTCGTCATGCTCGACCACGAGCACCGTGTTGCCAAGGTCGCGCAGCCTGAGCAGGGTGCGGATCAGCCGCTCCGTGTCGGCGGGGTGCAGGCCGATGCTGGGCTCGTCCAGCACATACAGCACCCCGGCAAGCCCGGCACCGATCTGGGTGGCGAGCCGGATGCGCTGCATCTCGCCGCCGGAAAGCGTGCCGCTTTCACGGTTGAGTCCGAGGTAGCCAAGGCCAACCTGTTCGAGGAACTCCAGCCGCTTGACGGCCTCCTTCTGCAGCTCACCGGCATAGGCGCGTTGATGCTCCGTCATCTCCAGGCCCTGCATCCAGGCCAGCGCCTCCCGGATGGGCAGCGAGGTGAACTCATGGATGTTCAGGCCGGTCCTCTCCGACGCCTGAACCTGAAACGCGGACGCCAGCCTAACAGACAATGATTCACGCCTGAGCCTGCGGCCTTCGCAGGCCGGGCAGGGCAGCGGGTTCATGAAGCGCGTGAGCTGGGCGCGCAGGGCATCGCTCTCGGCGTTTTCATGCAGCCGACGCGCCTCGTTCAGCAGGCCTTCATAGGGTTTGGCCAGGCTGCGCCGGTTGCCTCCCGTGGACCAGCCTGTGGCAATGGCCTCATCGCCGGTGCCGTGAAAAAGCGCATCCTTGAAGGCCTGCGGCAGCGCCTTGAAGGGCGCGTCCATCAAGACGCCAAAATGCTTCGCCAAGGCCTCGATGCCACGCTGCTGGATCGTCTTGAGCTTCGGATTGCGCGACCACCAGCTCTTCACCGCTCCGTCCTTGAGCGAGACCGAACCGTCCGGCACGATGAGTCCTGGGTCCGGCGCCATCAGCGAGCCGACGCCTTCGCAGGTGGGACAGGCGCCGACGTGCGTGTTGAACGAAAAGTGCTGCGGCGTCAGCTTCTCCATCAGGTAGCCCGTGTGCGGGTTGGCGTAGGCGGTCGTGAAGGCCAGAGTTTCCTCCGCCCCCTCGGAGCCGACCAGGAACTGCACCTCGTGCTCATTCCATTTCAGCGCCGCCTCGATGCTCTCCATCAGCCGCTGCCGCACGCCATCACGAATCACGAGACGGTCCACCACGACCTCGATCCGGTGCTCCAGGCCTCGCGCAGGTTTCAAGGCGTCGTCGAGCTCGACGATGTGTCCGTCGAGACGGATGCGCACGAAGCCCTGGCGCTTCAGCTTTTCAAACGTGGCCTTGAGAGCGTCGTTTTCCTGGGGCTGGAGCGGCGCCAGCACGATGCAGCGCGTGCCTTCGCCAAGCTGCAGAAGCCTTGAACCGATTTCATCCGGCGTGCTCTTCACCAGCGGCTCGCCGGTCTGCGGGTCATGCGGCCTTCCTGCCACGGCGTAGAGCACGCGCAGGTAGTCGTAGATCTCGGTGACGGTGGCGATGGTGCTGCGCGGATTCGGCGTGCTGTGCACCTGCTCGATGGCCACGGCGGGCGACAGGCCCTCGATGAAGTCGACATCGGGCTTTTCGAGCTGGTCGAGGAACTGCCGCGCATAGGCGGAAAGGCTCTGCACGTAGCGGCGCTGGCCCTCGGCGTAGAGCGTGTCGAAGGCGAGCGAGGACTTGCCGCTGCCGCTGACGCCCGTGAGCACGACCAGCTTCTGGCGCGGGATGTCCACGTCCACGTTTTTGAGGTTGTGCTGCCGTGCGCCTCGCACACGGATGAGATCCTGGGCCATGAAGTGATGAACGGTGGCTCACATGCGCGTGCAAGCTGGAATGCAGGGCGTGGAGGTTTCCCAAGCGCTTTCTTGTCACCCCTGTCATCTTCATGGCAGGCTTGCGGCGATGAGACTGCCGCTTCCTTTTCTATTCTGGAAACTGGCCCTGCCTGCACTGCTGGTCGTGGTGCTGTATGGCTGGGTGGAGCGCCGGCAGGTCTGGCTGGTGCTGATCGTCGGCGTGCTCTGGCGCTGGATGGTGCTCTGGCGCGAGCACCGGCGTCCGGTGATGAAGGAGGCGGACTGGCTGCATCTGCGGGAGGGATTGATCCAGGTTGAGCTGGCCCGGCTGGAGGGGGAGCCTGAAACGCGCGGTGCGCCTCCTCAGGAACAACGGGATCGCGCCGTGCAAAACGCGGATCATGAGATGACGGGCCTGCGGCTGCAATACAGGCCTCCAAGGGAGGGCGTGATGCTGCTGGCCGAGGCCCTGGCGCTGCCGGTCTTTGTCATCGGCCTGCCCGTTCTGATGCTGATGATCGCATCGGACTTCTTCACGTTCCGGCGCAGGTTTGGATGGGAGGACATGATGGTGATCCTGGGCTGCGCGGTTCTTTTCAGCCTGCCGCATCTGCGCTTTTTCCGTCAGTTGCCGTCCCTGGTCGCCAAGGTCTGGTGGCTTGCCCCGGCGTTCATGGTGCCGCTGGCCATCCTGGATCTGGTCCGTGACAAGCATCCTTACTGGAACCCCTTTCATCCTGAGCAGCGGCGGCTGGCGGCTGAAAAGGTTCTTTCACTGCAGGACTGGGTCCTGGCGGCGGCTCATGCCGACTGGGTCTTTCGCCACGCTGAAGACCTGGCTGCCAGGGGCAGGACGGAAGATGCCAGGAAGCTTGGTGAAAGAGCGATGCAGATGGCGCCCGGCTCGCCCCGGGGTCGTCATCTTCAGGTCCGCCTGGGCAATGTGGAGCCGGCCGCCGCGCCAGGCATGGAAATCGACGCGCATGCCCCCTACCTGGCGGATGGAACCCGCATTCCCCGGGCGGAACGATGCCGGTTTGAAACGGCCCATGGCCTGAGGCCCGAGTGCGTCACGCTGCTGCTGCCTGTGGGTGAAGTGCCTGACCTGGACCTGGATTTTGTGGCGGAGGTTCTGCGAAAGGAAACCGGGATGCCTACCAAGGTTTATGAAAAATCCCTGCCGCTTCCGGCTCCGACACGCACGCTGGGGCTTCTTCAAGCGAAGCAATGGGACCTGGAGAGCATTGTGAAGACCGCCCTGCCCGAGATGAACGGCCGTCGTGTCCGGGGACCGTTCAAGATCCTGGTGATCACGAGCGCCGACATGTACCGGGAATCGGCGAACTACATCTTTGCCGTGGGGTATGAATGGGGCGGCGTGGTGTCGAGGGCACGCTTCACCTGGGGGGACAACCCCTGGCTGACACGACACCGCCTGGCCAAGCAATGCTACAGCATGATCATCAAGAGCTTTGGCATCATGCCGTCCGCGGACACACGCTGCGTCACCAGCTATCCGGACGGCCTGCAGGCCTTCGATGCCAAGGGCAACCGGCCCCTGCCCGATGTGCGCCGCCAGTTCCTGGAAAGCCTGGCCCGCTTGAACAGGTCGGCGGCCGGGCAGGTCCGCTGACATGCTGTCACTGACTCCATGGGCTTTGTCAGTCTGTCCTGTTTGGCAGGCGCTCAATGCTCGTCCTTCTTGACGGCCTTTCCCTTCGCGGGCTTCAGGCTGCCAAGATAAGCGATGACGTCGCGGATCTCACGCGGGGTGAGGATGCCCAGCATGGGCGGCATCATGGACACGGGCGGTGTCTGCATGGTGATCTGGGCACGCGGCAGCTTCTTCTCCGTGCCGTCAGCGAGACGCAGGGTGACCGTCGTCCTGTCCTCCTTGAACAGGGCGCCGGCATGATTGCCGCCGTCCTTCATCGTCACGGAAACCAGCCCGTAGCCGGGCACGATCTTCGCCACCGGATTCACCAGACTTTCCAGGAGCTCAGCCCGGGTCCGCTGGCCTCCAATGGTCCTGAGATTGGGGCCGACCTGGCTGCCTTCCTTCGCTTCGACGGTGTGGCAGGCGAGGCAGTTGGCGCCCAGATGATTGGTAACAATCTCACGACCGTTCGACACGCTGCCGCCCTCAAGCAGGTCATCGCGCGGCGCCGTGGTGCGGCTCTGCTGATAGGAGGCCAGACGCTCGGCCAGCGCCGGGAAGGCGGCCGACGCCTCAAGCACATCCAGCTTCAGGCCCGGCTCGACCCTGCCCGCCGCGAGCCGCTGCAGCCAGGTGTCCATGAGTGTTTCCGCAGCCTTGTCCTGACATGTGGCGAGCAGCTTCAGGGCGGCCTGCTTCTCCGTCAGCGTGCCCTGTTCCAGAATGCGTGAAGCCTCGGCAACGGCATGGTCCTTCCGATGAGCAAAGGTCTGCGTGAGCGACTCCAGGCGCAGCTCCTGCGGCGAGGCCTTGGCGGCGGCCAGGGCCAGCGTGGCGGCGAAGGCGGGATCCTCCGCATGCTGCGCGGCCATGAGCCGCAGCGCTCCGACGCGAAGGGCCGGGCCGGCCTTGGCGTCGGCGATGATGGCGCCGAGCGACGCCGCGTCGACCTTGAGCTCAAGCGCCACCATGAGCCCGACGCCGGCGGTCTTCAGGGCGGGCTCCTTGAGGGCGAGAAGCTCGTTCACCCTGGGCTGGACCACCGCGGCGATGGCGGCGGCGTCACGGGCTTCATAGGCACGATTGACCCCGTCGACACGGTCAAGCCTCGGCGGGCTGGCAAACACGAGCAGCGCCGCAAAGGCCTCCTGGGAGCCTGCCAGCGCCGCATCAAGCAGCCTCCGCGCGTTCTGTTCTCCACCCAGGCGAAGGTTCGCGTTGAGGGCGCGCAGCGTGGTCATCGGCGACAGCTTCCTTGGTGCTCCCACCAGCGCGGCAAGGGCAGGCAGAGCCTCCGGGATTCCGGTGTCGTCGTGGATGGCGCGGGCAGCCTCATCGACGATCGCCGGATCGGCGTCTTCAAGCGACCTGGCGACAAGCGGCGAGCGCTGACGAGCCAGGGCCAGCGTGGCGCAGAGACGGATGTTCCTGTCGGTGTCGTTCAAACGGGCCGCCAGGGTCTCGGCGGCGAACACGCCGGAAAGGCCGGTGACTGCGGCGTGACGAAGCCAGGCATCCCCGGCATCCGTGGCAGCCATCGTCCACAGGGCCTCCTCAGCGCCGGGGAAAACCAGCTTGCCGGCAGCGATGGCGGCGTGGAAGCGTACACGCAGGTTCGCAGAACCCACCCAGCCTGCAACGGCACTGCGACCAGCCTCCCCGGCGGATGAAGGAGCGTCGCCTAGAATTTTGGCAAGCTGGGCCTGCAGCTCCGTGTCAGGCGTGCTGAGCACGGCCTGAAGCGGCGCCACCCCGGTTTCGCCCCGGCGCAGGCCGATGCCGAACCCCCAGGCGGCGTGAACCCGGGCAAGCAGCGGAGCCTTGTCGTCAGCGAGCACCGAGATGAAGGCCTGCCAGGCTTTTTGTTGGGCAAGTTCAAGCTGCGCGGCGATGCGCACACGCTGGTCGGCGTGGCCGAGCAGGGGCTTCAGCTCATCGACGCCCCTTCCCTGGAAGCCGGTGACGAGCAGCTTTTGCGTTTCTGCACGCGCGGGATTTGCCTTCTCCTCGTCCACGCGCCAGATGGCGCCCTTTTCATCCAGCGGATAGCCGCCCACCCAGTCGGCCATGTAAAGCGCGCCGTCCGGACCAAAGCTGAGACCGATGCCCATGATGCCGGCGTTGATGAGGCGCGGACGGCTCATTTCAAAGGCGGCCCCCTTCGGGCTGATGGTGAAGGCCTCCATCTTGCCGGAGGGAAACTGGTCGAGGATGAAATGCCCGTGCAGACGCGGGCCGAGGGCGGTGCCGGGCTCATGCACGAAGCCCGCGGGGCCGTTCGAGTAATTGGCCAGCGGCGGCGTGATGAAGAGCGGGATGCTGGAGAGCACCCCTTCAGGCAGCGGCTTGCCGGCGACCGAGGCCGAAGGAGCCTGCCAGATGGCCTCACGGATCCAGCGGCTCTCCGTCTTCATGTATTGATGCGCGCAGCGCCAGCCGGAGTCGCTCTGCTCGGTGATGTAGACGAAGCGCTCCTTCTCCCCGGGAAGGTCCGCGTCGTTGTCGACGCCGAACATGTTGCCAAAATCATCGAAGGCGATCTCCTGCACGTTGCGCAGGCCGTGCGCGAAGACCTCGAAGCCGCTGCCATCGGGCTCGATCCGCATGACCGCGCCTTCATGGGGATAAACCCAGCGCCGGCCCTCCTTGCTGGTGACGTTGACGCCCTTGTCACCAATGCTCCAGTAGATGCGGCCGTCGGGGCCCAGGCGCGGGCCGTGCATGTCATGCCCGGCATAGGCGATGTGCATGCCAAAACCGTGCGCCACCACCTCGCGCACATCCGCCACACCGTCGTCGTCCGTGTCCTTCAGCCGCCAGAGGTCGGGCGCGATGGTGCAGTAAACCCAGCCGTCATGGTAAAGGATGCCCGCCGCAATGCCGGTGACCTCCGTGTTGAAGCCCTCGGCGAACACCGTCATCCTGTCCGCCGTGCCGTCGCCGTCCGTGTCGCGAAGCTGGTAGATGCGCTCGCTGTGCACCGTGAGGTCCCTCCAGTCGATCGAGCCGTCCTTGTTGTGATCCTTCAGTCCACCGCGCGGCTGGCGCAGCTTTCCAGGCGCCAGTTCACGCTTCAGAAACTCGCGCTTCTCCTCGACGCTGCCGAGTCCCACGTCGTCGGCGATCCACATCGGATGTTCGCGGATGTCCAGGTCGGCCGCCTTCCGGCGCGTGGTGGCGGCGACATAGACACGACCCTTTTCATCCACCGTGCAAGCCACCGGATCCGGCACGTTCAGCCCGCCGGACCAGCGGTGCAGCGTGACTTCGGCGGCAGGGGCCGCGAGGGTGGCGAACAGAAGGGCGGAGAGGATCAGGCGCATGGGGGTGAGTCCATGATGGCCCGCCCGGCCACGATTTCCACCCGGAGATGCGGCGGCCAGCAAAGCCGGAAGAAGAGCCGGGCCTCAACGGCGTTTAGTGAATCCATGCGACTGCTCCCCGCCCTGCTTCTTCTCCTCTGCCTGCCGGTCGCCGCGGCGACGCCTAACATCGTTTTCATCCTCGCCGACGATCTGGGTTATGGCGACCTGGGCTGCATGGGCGGCACCGACATCGCCACGCCGAACATCGACCGCCTGGCGGCCGAGGGGGTGAGGTTCACCGACTTCTATGCAAACGCCCCCGTCTGCACGCCGACGAGGACGGGCTTCATGACCGGACGCTGGCAGCAGCGCTGCGGGCTTGAATTCGCCTTCGGCTACCAGGTGGAGCAGTTCCGCCGTGTGAACGGTGAATGGGTGCCGGAGAAGGACATCCACGGCCTGGGCCTGCCGCTGGGCGAGGTGACGCTGGCGCAGAAGCTCAAGGCCGCCGGTTATGTCACGGGCGTGTTTGGCAAATGGCACCTGGGCTTCAAGGATGAATACAATCCCGTGAAGCGCGGGTTTGACGAGTTCTTCGGCGAGCTGCTCGGCCACTGCGACTACTACGGCCACGCCTACTATGACGGCACCTACGCCATGCGCGAGGGCCTGGAGCCGGTGAAGCGCGAGGGCTACTTCACCGACCTGGTGAACGACAGGGCGGTGAAGTTCATCGGCGACCACAAGGAGCGGCCGTTCTTCCTGTATGTGCCGCATCTTGCCGTGCACGCGCCCTTCCAGGCGCCGGATGCTCCGGACACGGCAAGGGTCACGAAGGAAACGATGCACCACGGCAGCCGAGCCATCTACAAGGCCATGGTCGAACGGATCGACCACGGAGTGGGCCGCATTCAGGCCGAACTGGAAAGGCACGGGCTGGCGAAAAACACCCTGGTCGTCTTCTCCAGCGACAACGGTGGCGAGCGCTACAGCCGCAACCTGCCCTTGTTTCATCACAAGGCGACCGTGTGGGAGGGCGGCATCCGGGTGCCCTGCCTGATGCGCTGGCCCGGCAGGCTGCCCGCCGGAAAGGTTACCGCGCAGATGGCCATCACCATGGACCTGCACGCCACGTTTGCCGCCGCAGCCGGCGCTGCAACCCCCGCTCACAAGCCTCTGGACGGCATGGACCTGATGCCTCTGCTGACCGGTGAGGCCCCGCCTGTCGAACGCACCTTTTACTGGCGGATCGACCGCTCCAACCGAAAGCAGAAGGCCGTCCGCCACGGCCGCTGGAAATACATCAACGACGGCAACACCATGGACCTGCTCTTCGACCTGGAGAAGGACATCGGAGAACGCGTCAACCTGGGCCATGAGCAGCCCGGGATCCTGGACGGCCTGAAGCAGCGCCTGAAGGACTGGGAGGCGGAGGTCGACGCCTCCGACCGTGAAATCTGGGTTCGTTAGGCCGGGCGACGGCCTGATGCCAGCCGGATGATCACGGCCGCCACCGATGCGCCGACCAGGTTGGCGACGAGATCCCAGCCTGTGTTTTCATAGCCGCCGACGTTGGTGTTGGGGATGGTGAGCACCGCGATGAACTCCACCACCTCGTTCAAGGCGCCGAAGCCGACGCCGGCGGCGGCGCAGAGAAGCAGCATGCCGGACGTCGGCCGGAGTTCGATGCCGAAGCCCTTGCGCATGGAGGTTTGAAGGCCATGCCAGCAGAGCCAGGTCGTGATGCCGAAGCCATAGGCATGCACCACCTGGTCATACTTCAGCCTCTCCGGCACCAGCCAGCCGCTGTAGAGCACGGCATGATCACCCTGGTAAGGCCAGCCGTGCGGCAGGGGGACCAGCCCTCCGGCCATGTGGGCGAGACCCCAGGCGGTCAGGCACCAGAGCAGGCCGTCCGACAGGCCGACCCGGCAGTGCACCAGGCTCATCACCGCAATGAGCACCATCATGATGACGATGTAGAAGATGAACTCGGAGTTTCCCTGGATCAGCGCCCCCAGAACGGCGGCGAGCATGTAGGCGGAGGTGAACAGGGTCACCGGCAGCAGCCTGGGAGGAGTCGGGCGGGCGTTCATGGCGGCATGATCCTTCATGCGGCTGCGTCGGGCCATAAAAAAAGAGCACCCGGCGCTCGGCCGGGTGCTCGTGAATCCACATCAGCGCAGGGATCAGGCGAAGATGTCGGTGACCGGCACGCCCTTGTCGCCCACGGTGAAGGGGCGGTTGGACGGGGACATGACGACTTCGTCCACGGGAAGGCCCATGGCATGGCCGACGGTGGCCATGAAGTCCTGCGGGCTGCACTGCTTGTCGGCAGGGCGGCGGCCTTCCTTGTCGGTGGAACCGTAGGCGTAACCACCTTTGACACCGGCACCGGCGAACACGGTGGAGTAGGCGAGCGGGTAGTGGTCACGGCCGTCGTTCTCGTTGATGTCGGGCGTGCGGCCGAACTCGGAACCGAGGACGATGAGGGTGGAGTCCAGGAGGCCCTTGGATTCCAGGTCCTGGATGAGGGCGGAGAAGCTGGTGTCCAGGGTGTTCCCGTTGTTGGTCATCGCGTTGTCGATGGTGTTGTGCATGTCCCAGCCGCCCATCTGGACTTCCACGAAGCGCACGCCGTTTTCCACCAGGCGGCGGGCGAGGAGGCAGCCCTGGCCGAAGTTGTTGCGGCCGTACTTCTCACGGGTGTCGGTGGACTCCTGGGAAAGGTCAAAGGCCTTGAGGTCCTCGCTCTTCATGAGCTTCAGGGTTTCGTCATAGAACTCGGTGTAGGCCTTGACGTCCTCCGTCTGGAACTTCTTCCGGAAGGAGCTGTCGAACTCGTTCATGAGGGAGACGCGCTTGTTGAACTGCACGTCGCTGGCCGTCGGGCTGATGTTCTGCAGGCCGCTCTCGGGGTTGGAGATCGGGATGGGGGACATGGCGGGCGGGAAGAAGCCGGAGCCCGGATAGGAGCTGCCGCTGTTCACGATGACGCTGTCCGGCAGGGTCTTGTCCTTGATGCGGCCCAGGAAGTGGGTCGCCCAGACGCCCATGACGGGGTGGACGATGGTTCCGCGGGGCTCGTAACCGGTCTTCATGATGTAGGTGCCGGACTCATGCACGCCCGTCTTGGAGGACATGGAGCGGATGATGGCGAGCTTGTCGGAGACCTCAGCCAGCTTGGGCAGGTAGCCGCCCAGGTACTGGATGCTGTCGCCCTTGGCCTTGACCGGGTCATTGAAGCCCTTGGTGGCGCCGGTCTTCGGGTCAAAGGTGTCGATGTGGGTCATGCCGCCGCCCATCCAGAGATAGATGACGCGCTTGGCCTTGCCGAAGCCGGGGGTGCCGGGGCCGGAGTTGGAGGCGCCTTCGGCGGCGGCCATCCTGGCGCCAAGGCCGGAGAGGATGCTGACGCCGAGGGTGGTCCGGGCCGCGTTGAGCATGAACTCGCGGCGGTTGTAGTCGTTCAGGCGGAGAAGTTCGGATTTCATGGGAGGATAAGTTTTAAAGTTACGGTTCGGTCGGTTTGTTGATCACTGGATGAACATGAACTCACGGGTGTTGATGAGGGCCCAGATCATGTTGGCATAGCCGTCCTCACCCTGGGCGAGGACACGCTTGGCGATGTCCTTCTCGTTCATCGTGGGCCGGCGGCTCATGATGGAGAGGAACATGGTTTCCACCTTCTCGGAGGGGTCACGAACCTTCTCCATGGTGCGGAAGACCAGGGAGTCGGGGCTGGTGAGCATCTTCTGGGCCTTGCCGTTCATCATCATGAGCACCTGGGGCACGTTGCCGATCTTGGTGCTGCCGTCGATGAGGTTGCGGGGGCTCTGGCCGAAGTCGGTCAGGAAGTGCCCGCCGGGAGCAGGCTGGGGAAGTTCGGCGGAACGCAGAAGGCGCATGCCCTCGTAGGTCAGGAACTTGCCGGGGCCGTCGCTGGGGGTGCTTTCGGCAGCCTTGGAGCCGCCCTTCTTGGAATCACCGTCCATCATCATGTCGCCGCCGGCCATGTCCAGGTTGCCGCCCATCAGCTCGTTTTCCTTCTGCTGGATCTTGCGGTAGGCGTCATACTTGATGAGCACGGTCTTGGCGTCCACGGTGTCGAGGTTCAGGTCGATGGACTTCGCATACAGGTCCTGCAGCGGAGCCTTGAACTGGTCGGGCTGGCCGAGGACGAGGGTCATGTAGCTGTCCCAGGCCTGCTCGGCGCTCATGCGGCGCAGCATGGGGCCCTGGAAGTAGTACTTCTCACCCATCGGGATGTTTTCGGTGGTGGCCTCCGACTGGTAGGCACGGGTGTTGTAGACGATGCGCATGAACTGCTTGAGGTCGAACTTCACGCGGACCATCTCGCTGGCGAGATGCTTGATCAGCTCCGGGTTCGAGCCGTCCTCATCCGGGTTGTCGAGGTTGGTGACAGGGTCGACGACGCCGACGCCGAAGGCGCGCTTCCACATGCGGTTGGCGATGGCCATGGCAAAACGCGGGTTCTGCGGGTGGGTCATCCAGCTGGCGAAGGACTCACGCAGCTTCTCCTCGTTCTTCTTGCTCTGCTTGTAGGCCGGGTTGTTCTTGTCGGCGGAGGACCAGGTCACGAACTTGGGCTCGACGGGGTCGCCGGGCTTGCCGTCCTTGTACTTGTAGTCGTGGGGCAGCTTCAGCGTGTTCATCGGCCGGTCCTTGATGGCGCTGCGGTTGGCTCCGATGTAGTTCTGGAGGCCGTTGCGAAGGCGGCGGATGTCCAGCGAGGGGTTGGCGGCGATCATCTTCTCGATTTCGTCCATGAGCACCTTGCCGCGGTCACCCTTGGCGAAGTCCTGGCCGCCGAGGCGGGTGGTGGTGGCGCCGAAGAAGGCGGCCATTTCATAGAACTGCTTCTGGGTCCAGTCCGCGAACGGATGGTCATGGCACTGGGCGCAGGCGACGTCGGTGCCAAGGAAGACGGTCAGGGTGTTGGCCAGGTTGTCCAGCGGCATGCCGGCGTCACGGAGAAGGTAGCCTGCGGCGCCGTTGTAGCTGCCGTCGGGCTTCTTGTCCCACATCTTGCCGGTGGCGGTCATCATGTCATAGACCATTTCGTTCCATGGGCGGTTCTTGGCGACCTGCTCCTTGAGCCAGCCGATGTAGGGGGTGCCGCGCACGTTGTCCTGCTCGAAGTTGTCCTTCACGCGAAGCATCTCGGACAGGTAGTTGAACAGGTGGGTCTTGTAGCCGTCGGAGTCCAGCAGCTGGTCAATCAGCCTGGAGCGCTTGTCCGCGCCGCTGCTCTTCTGGAAGGCCACGACTTCGTCATGGTTCGGGATGCGGCCGGCGATGTCGAGGTAGACGCGGCGGACGAACTGTTCATCAGAAAGCGCCGGGTTGAAGCTCTTGATCGGCGGGAGGTTCTTCTTCGCACGGTCAGGATTGGCGCGGATGAGGCCGTTGGCCACCAGCTGGTCAACCCTGGCGGCGGCCTGGGCGACGGTGGCGTTTGCCAGGAAGGCCGGCTGCTCCACCTTGAGGGTTTTTGCGTAGGCCTGATCCTCGGCCGACAGGACGGCCAGGGGGAAGCTGTGCTGGACGCCCTCAGCGGTCTTCAAAATGATGTTTTCGCCTTCCAGGCGGACAAACGAGGCGTTGACCTGACGCCCTTGGGCGTTGGTCCAGATGCGCATGTCTTCCGCCGAGGCGGTCATGCACAGGCCGGCGGCAAAAATGCCTGCAAGCAGTGTGGTTTTGGTCTTCACGGGATGATGTGGGAGGATGAAAAGGGTGTCTCCAGCTGGCAGAACGGGCCAAAATGGCGTCCATTAGAGGGAAAACGAGGTTTTTTTGAACCTTCTCGCCGCTCCCCGCCGGCCAGGGTCTTGAAACTCTTTTGATGCTTGCGCCACCCTCCACCTGTGCCAAAGGGCCGCCATGACCGCCCCGATCCTTGCCGCCTGGCGCTTTGTCCGGCAGAATGACCTGCCGACCCTCTGGCGTGCCCTGCTGAGCAGGAACGCCCACCCGGCGCTGCAGTTTCTGAAATACGGCATCTGCGGGGTGGCGGCCGCCGTGGTTCACAATGGCATCATGGCCCTGCTGTCGGTCACCCTCTTCCCGGCCGCCAAAGGGGCGCTGGTGGACGGCCAGGCCATCTCCGAATCCCTCCGCAGCCATCACCTGGTCCTGAACAACGCCCTGGCCTGGCCCTTCGGCACCGCCATTGCCTACTGGCTGAACATTTTGTTTGTCTTCACCCCCGGCCGCCACGGCAGGATGCTTGAACTCCTTCTGTTTGCCGGCATCAGCGCCCTCAGCTTCTTCCCCGGCGCCCTGGTGGTCCGCTGGATGGCCGAGGACCTGCACCTGCCCTCCACCCTGGCCCAGCTCGGCTTTGTCTTCACCTCGGTCACGGTCAACTTCATCAGCCGCAAGTTCCTGATCTTCAAATCTTGAAGCCGGTCCCGCCCACTCCTCCCATGCCACTCTTTGCCTCCGAGGCCGAACGCCTCGCCGAATTTCCCGTCGCCCGTGACAGCATCTTCCTGGCCCACGCCGGAGTCACCATCCTGCCGGCCAGGGTGGCAAAAACCATGCAGGACTACCTCACCGAGGCCTGCAACCGCATGCAGGAGTTCCCCGAGGCCTGGAAGGCCACCCATGAAACCCGCGTCGTCGCTGCGGAAATGATCGGCGCCAGGGCCTCGGAAATCTCCCTGCTCGGCCCCACCTCCCTCGGCCTCAGCCTGGTCGCCAACGGCCTCTCCTGGCGGCCCGGTGACGAGGTCGTCTGCTACCAGGACGACTACCCGGCCAACGTCTACCCCTGGACCGACCTCGCCCGCCACGGCGTGGTCGTCCGTCTGCTGAAGCCCGAGACACCCGGCGCCATCACCCCGGAGCTGGTCGAGGCCGCCCTCAGCCCCAGGACCCGGCTTGTCGCGCTGGCCTCCTGCCACTTCCTCGCCGGCTACCGGATTCTGATCGACGACATCGGCCGCCTGCTGAGGTCTCGCGGCATCCTTTTCTGCCTGGACGCCATCCAGACCCTCGGAGCCTTTGAAACCCGGGTGGACCATGTCGACTTTCTCAGCGCCGACTCCCACAAGTGGATGCTGGGCCCCATGGCGGCAGGCATCGTCTATGTGCGGGAGGAGGTTCAGGAACAGCTCCGCCCCACCCTGCTGGGCTCATGGAACGTGCGCAGCCCGAACTTCATCGCCCAGCCCGAAATCAACTTCGAACGCGGAGGCCGCCGCTACGAGCCCGGCGTGCTGAACGTGGCCGGCATCCTGGGCATGAAGGCAGGGCTGGAGCTGCTGCTGGAAAAGGGCATCCCGGCGGTCAGCGCCCAGCTTCTGCGCCTCAAGTCACGGCTGGTCCGGGGCCTGGAGCCGCTGGGCTTCCGGTTCATCGGCCCCGGGGAGGGGCCCAACGCCTCGGGCATCACCACCGCCTTCCGCGAGGAGGACGGCGGCCCGCCGGTGGAAAGGGTTTTCGAGCACCTCGTCGCGCAGAAGATCAGCCCGAGCCTCCGCCATGACCGCACCGGCAGGGCCTACCTGCGCTTCAGCCCGCATTTCTACAACACGGAGGCGGAGATGGACCGTGTGATTGACGCCGTCCGGAACGCTTCCTAGGCCGGCTTCACCCCGCTGACAAAAAGGCGTACTTTCATGACCTGACATAGGTTTGGTTCGGCCACGGTGCACAAAGACAAGCCTCGACAGATTGCGCAATTCTTGGTTAGCCTGTGATTAATCGACCCATTAATCGCAACCATGGCCAGCAAACCCACCCCGAAGAAAGGCGCGGCAAAAAAGGCGGCCGTGGTGAAGAAATCCGCTCCCGCCAAGGCTGCATCCAAGGGGTCCGCAGCCCCTAAAAAAGCCGTCAAGCCGGCGCCGAAGGCGGCCAGGCCCGCTCCCCGGCCGTCTGCAAAACCTGCGCCGAAGCAGACGAAGCCCCCCGCTCCCAAGACTGCGGCCAAGGCGGCTCCGTCCCCCGCCCCGGCCGTGGTGAAGCCGGCCCCGGTGGCACCGCCGCCGGCCCCCGCTCCCGTTCCCTCCCCCAGTCCAAAACCGGCCGTCAAGGCGCCAGCTCAACCAGCCTCCGGGGCCCTGACCATCAGCGTGCAAAGCTCCCAGGGCATGGCCGCCAACGGCAACACCCATCCCGCCAACCTCCTCGTCATCGTGACCTGCGCCGGCGTGCCCGTCGTGGAGCTGAGCAAGGATCACTTCACCCTCATGGAGCACTTCGAGGTGCCCGGCCAGACCGCCCCGTTCAGCAACAACATCACCTCCTTCCGCAACGCCGGCACCGGAGCCTACCTGCTCCAGGTCAAGCCGATCACCGGCGCCCCCTGGCGCAGCGGCCACCACCTCGGCCAGCTTCTCATCTCCGACGATGACGAGCGCCAGGGACAGGCCGCCTTCAAGCTGATCATCCGCTGAACAACCCCGGCGGCAGGTTGACCCAGGGACGGTCAAAAGATCGCCCGCCCTCGGTGCGTTTGCCTTTCCCGCCTTCCGCAGGCGCCCGCCCTCCCCATGTCCATGAACCGCCGTCATTTCCTCCAGACCTCCGCCCTCTCCGCCGCCGCCCTTGGCTTGAACCAGGTCCGAGCCGCCGTGCCCGGCCTGAAAATCGGCCTCGACCACTTCGCCGTGCGTGCCACAGGCTGGAAGGCGGGCCAGTACATCGACTACGCCGCCTCGCTCAAGCTCGACACCTGCTTCCTTTCCGAACTCGGCGTCTTCGAAAGCTTCGAGGACGGCTACCTCCAGGGCCTCAAGGACCAGGCCGACCGCCTCGGCATCCGGATGTATGTCGGCACCGGCGGCGTCTGCCCCACCTCCAACACCTGGAAGACCACCTATGGCACGCCGGAGGAAACTCTCGCCCTCACCATCAAGCTGGCCAAAAAGCTCGGCTCACCCGTCGCCCGCTGCTATCTCGGCAACCAAAAGGATCGCAGCACCGAAGGCGGCATCCAGCGCCACATCGAGGAAACCCTCAAGGTCATCCGCGCCTGCAGGTCCCGCGCCGAGGGCGAAGGCGTCAAAATTGCCATCGAAAACCACGCAGGCGACATGCAGAGCCACGAGCTGAAGGCCCTCATCGAGGCCGCCGGAAGATCCTACGTCGGCGCCAACATCGACCCCGGCAACGCCGTCTGGGCCCTGGAGGAGCCGATGGCCCACCTGGAGGTGCTCGGCCCCTACACCGTCTGCTCCAGCGTGCGGGACAGCATGGCCTGGGAGGATGACAACGGCGCCGTCATCCAGTGGACCGCCGTCGGCGAAGGCCTGGTGGACTTCTCAAAATATGCACGGCGCTTTGCCGAGCTCGCCCCCGGCGTACCGCTTCAGGTGGAGACCATCTCCGGCTTCGCCAAGCCCATGACCTGGAGGAAGGACGAGTTCTGGAAGCCCTTCTCCGGCCACCGGGACAGCGCCGCCTTCAAGGCCTGGGTCGAGTTCACGAAGAAGGGCCGGCCCATCCCCGCCTTCAAGGCCCCTGACGGCCCCGGCCGGAAGGATGCCGAGATCGCCTACCAAAAAGGAGAGCTCGAACGCAGCACCCGGTGGCTGCGGGAGACGGCCTGATCCCGCGTCCGGCTCAGTCCGGATGCGCACGCCGCCGCACTCCCGCGCGCCTCCACAGCAGCGCCAGGGCAAACAGCGCCGCCTGGGCCAGCACGATGCAGGCCCCGGTGGAGCCGTTGATGAAGAAGCTGACGTAGACCCCCAGGCATCCGGCCAGCACCGAGGAGGCCGAGGCCAGCACCAGCATGCGGTCAAAGCGGTCCGTCAGCAGACGCGCCGTGCAGCCCGGCGTCACCAGCATCGCCACCACCAGCAGGATGCCCACCGCCTGCATCGACGCCACGATGGTGCCGGAAAGCAGCGCCAGCAGAAGGTAGTGCAGCATCCGCGTGCTCAGGCCGATGGCGCGCGCGTGGGCCGGGTCGAAGCAGAACAGCATGAGGTCCCTCCTCCGCACCAGGACGACCGCCAGCGTCAGCACCGAGGCCACGACCGTCTGCACCAGGTCGTCGCCTTCAACGCCCAGGATGTTGCCGAACAAAATGTGGTTTAAATGCGCCTCCGTCCGCACCTTCGTGAACAGCACCAGCCCGGACGCGAACATGCCGGTGAAGACGATGCCCATCACCGTGTCCTCCTTGATGCGCGTGCAGCTCCGGATCCAGCCGATGCCCAGCGCGCAGGACAGCCCGGCCGCAAACGCACCCACGGCCAGCGGCAGGCCGCACAGATGCGCCAGGACGACGCCCGGCAGCACCGCATGGGAGATCGCGTCGCCCATGAGCGACCAGCCCTTCAGCACGAGGTAGCAGGAAAGCACGGCGCACACCACGCCGACCAGCGCGCTGACCAGCAGCGCCTCGACCATGAACGGATACTGAAACGGGGCGAGCCAGCTCATGACGTCGCCCCTCCTTCCTTCCGGCGCAGCCGGCGTGCGGCCAGCAGGCCATGCTTCGGTGCAAGGACCAGGGCGGCCAGGAACACCAGGGTCTGCAGCACGACAATGCAGCCGCCCGTGCTGCCGTTGATGAAGTAGCTCAAATACGCCCCCACCGCTCCGCAGGCCGCCCCGGTGACAGTGGCGATGCCGAGCATCCGGCCAAAGCGGTCCGTGAGAAGATAGGCCGTGGCGCCCGGCGTCACCAGCATCGCCACCACCAGGCAGGCGCCCACCGTCTGCAGCGCCGCGACCGCCGTGGCGGCCAGCAGCGACAGCAGCAGAAAATGCAGGAGTCCCGTGTTCAGGCCGAGCGTGCGGGCATGGGCCTCGTCAAAACAATACAGGAGCAGGTCCCGCCACTTCACCGCCAGCACCAGGATGGACAGGCCTGCGATGACCAGCACCTGGAGGATGTCAGGATCCGAGATGGCGAGGATGTTGCCGAAGATGATCGTGCGCAGGTTCAGGTTGCTCGGATACAGGGACAGCAGCAGCAGGCCCAGGGCAAACCAGCTGGTGAACACCACGCCGATCACCGCGTCCTCGCGCAGGCCGGACTTCCGTTTCAGCCAGCCCATCGTCAAGGCGGCGATCACGCCGGCGATGAAGGCTCCCGCCGAAAACGGCAGCCCCGCCAGCCAGGCCAGCGACACGCCCGGCACCACCGCATGGGACAGCGCATCCCCCATCAGCGACCAGCCCTTCAGCGTGATGAAGCAGGACAGGAACGCACACACCGCCCCGATGAGCCCGCTCACCAGGATGGCCTTGAGCATGTAGTCGTATTCGAAGGGAGACAGCATTGGAGAATGGCGCAGGGAAAAATGGAAGGATGGCGGTTACCCACAAAAGCTGCCTGACTTGTCGATCATCCGCTGGAGCTTCCCGCCCAAGGCCTGAAACATGGCATCCAGTTCGACATGTTTGTCAGGCGAAATGCATCCACAGTCCAGAACCTGATCCAACCAAGCCTGGCTTTCCGACGCCTCACCCTGGGCCTGGTTGACCTTGTCAATGAAGGCGGCGGGATAACGACGACGAGCCCAGGCCCCGGCAATCATGCTGGCAACTGCCCTGGAGGAGCGCCTGACTTGATCGGTCATGGCATACCTTTCCTCCGCCGGAAACCGGCGTGTGACCAGAAATGCCTGACAAGAGGCCTGTCGCGCTTTTTGATAGGCTTCCAGATCTCGGAATGAACGCATTGCCTTGCTTCGGACAGGTTCAATGTTGGGCTCATTTTCCATCTTCAATCCTCCATCTTCACCCCCCCGCCCTCACGCTGCTTCACCAGCTCCTCGCGCCCGGAACGGTCCTTGTATTCCAGATGGCCGTCCTTGCCGAACACCAGCGGACGCTCGTCGTCCGTGAGAAGCTTCACCGTGCGGCCGTCATGCTCCTGGATCGTGCTGTGCTCAAAGTGGAACTGCCGCAGCACGCCGCCAAAGGCGCGCGCCAGGTTGTCCTCCGTGAACACCTCCTCCAGGGGGCCCGAGGCCAGCACCGTGCGGTTCACCAGGATGACATGGTCGCAAAACTCCGGCACGCTGCCCAGGTTGTGCGTGGAGACCAGGATGATCCGACCCTCGGCCCGCAGGCCGCGCAGCAGCTCGATGATCGACTCCTCGGTGGTCACGTCCACGCCCGTGAACGGCTCGTCGAGAAGGATGATCCGGCCGTCCTGGGCCAGCGCACGCGCCAGGAACACCCGCTTCTTCTGACCGCCGCTCAGCTCGCCGATCTGCCTGTCCTTGAAGCCGCACATGCCGACACGCTCCAGGCTTGCCTCGACAATGCGCCGGTCCTCGGCTCGCGGAATGCGCAGGAAGTTCATGTGTCCGTAGCGGCCCATCATGACGACATCCCACACGCTCACCGGAAAGGTCCAGTCCACCTCCTCGCTCTGCGGCACATACGCGACCAGCTTCCGCCTCCGCGCCTCCTCGACCGTGCCGCCATCCAGGCGGATGTGCCCTTCCACCGGCCTGACAAAACCCATGAGCGCCTTGAACAGCGTGCTCTTGCCGCTGCCGTTCACGCCCACGAGCGCCGCGATCGTGCCGGGCCCCAGCTTGAACGATGCGTCGCGCAGGGCCGTGTGCCCGTTGGGATAGGCCACGGTGACGGCGGAGGCTTCAAGGGACAATGGCATGGCAGCGGTGTGATGAAATCCGAACTTCGAAGGATGAAGGCGGGGCGGATGGATCAGGGTGGAGGCAGGAAGGCTTTCATGATCGTTTCCGCATTGGCTTCAAGCAGCTTGAGATACGTCGGCGCGGGGCCGTCCGGTTCCGTGAGCGAGTCCACATAAAGCACGCCGCCAAAGCGCGCCCCCGTCTCCCCGGCCACCTGGCGCATCGCCTTGTCGCTGATCGTGCTTTCGCTGAAGACCACCGGAATGCGGTCCCTGCGGATGGCGTCCACCACCTTCTGCACCTGCTGCGGCGTGCCCTCCTGGTCGGCGTTCACCGGCCACAGGTAAAGCTCCTTCAGCCCATAGTCACGGGCCAGGTAGGAAAACGCCCCCTCACAGCTCACCAGCCAGCGCTGCACGGACGGAATGCCCTCCAGCCTGCGCCTCACCGGTTCATCCACGGCCTTCAGCTTCACGGTGTAGGCGGCGGCATTGGCGTTGTAGGCCGCCTCGTTCGCCGGGTCCAGCTTCACCAGCGCCGCGCGGATGTTCTCGACATAACGAATGGCGTTGGCCGGCGACATCCAGGCGTGGGGGTTCGGCCTGCCGTTGTACGGCCCTTCGCTGATCCCCATCGGCTCCACCCCCTCGCTCACCACGGCCGACGGCACGCCGCTCACCTGCTGCAGGAACTTCTCAAACCAGCGCTCCAGGCCGAGGCCGTTCCACAGCACCAGGTCGGCGTCCTGCGCCTTCACCAGGTCCAGCGGCGTCGGCTCGTAATCGTGGATCTCCGCGCCCGGCTTGGTGATGGACTCCACCACGGCGGCGTCCCCGGCGACGTTCTGCGCGATGTCCCGGATGATGGTGAAGGTCGTCAGGATGCGCTTCCGGCCATCCGCTCGGGCGGAGGCGCCGTCCCTGTCACAGGCGGGCAGCAGAAGCAGCAGGCTGGAAACCGCGAACAAAAAGCGTGGCGTCATCATGGGTGTCGGGGGGGCTTTGCAGGGGTTAAAATCGTACGCTCATGCCGGTGAAGACGCCGAAGTCCGGTGCAGCGCGGTTCATGCCAATGCGCACGCCGGCGTCAAACACGAGGCTGTCCGTCACGGCAAGGGTCAGGCCCGTGTCGAAGATCGCCTGGTAGTCCGCATCCTCGCCGGCGATGCCCACCACCTCCAGGTACATCCCCAGTTTTTCGGTCAGGGAGATGCCCAGGGTGGCGGAATGCAGCCATTCAAGGTCCTGGCCGTTCGTCTCCGCGTCATGCACCAGGTCCGCCTCGGCCATCAGGCCCAGGGAGACACGCTCCGAAAGGCTCACCGCCAGCGGCATGATCAGCCCCCCCGCCCAGGCCTCGTCGCTCACCTCGGTGTGCGTGGGGATGGTGACGTAGGGCATGAGCGCAAAGGCCGTGGTCCCGCCGTCGTTGCCCCAGAGGCTTTGCTTGTAGCGCACCGTGATGTCGCCAAACCCGGTCGTCCGCGTGCTGTCGCCACGCTCCGACTGGCCGGCGATGGCGTGGCTGTTCACCACCACCTGAAGGTCGCTGTCATGGCTCACGCCCATCTTCAGGTTGATCTGCCCGTAGATCCACTGGTCGGCCGATCCCGAACCCGCGTTCGCCTCGCGGCTGTAGTCGAAGAAGCTCGCCTCGATCTGAAACATGCCGCGCGGCACCGAGTAGGGCGACTCCGTGGTGTCGGGGCGGTCCGTGCTCATTTCACGCACCGGCTCCCCGGCGGCGAGCAGGGAAGCCATCAACAGGCTGGGCAATACAATTTTGGCTGACATGGAGAATTTAGTCTGGGCTAATACTGGCGGCACAAGGCCTTCGTGCAAGCGGCTTTTTTCAATCCGCACGGGACTTTCCCCCTTTCGTTTGCCGCCCTTGCGGCTACAGGTCCGGCACGTCACCATGCCCGCCGCCAAGCGCCAGGAAACGACCGCGCACGTCCATTCGCCCGCGATCGAAGACTACCTCGAGCAGATCCACAACCTGATCGAGGGCAAGGGTTATGCCCGCGTGGTGGACATCGCCAGGAACCTCGGCATCTCCCAGGCCAGCGTCACCAACATGCTGCAGCGCCTGGATGCCGAGGGCTATGTCGTCTATGAACGCTACCGCGGCGTGGTGATGACCGACGCCGGCCGGAAGATCGGCCAGGAAATCGCCCGCCGCCACGAGGTGCTGACCCGCCTGCTCTCCGGTTTCGGCCTGGATCCTAAAACGGTGCATGAGGACGTCGAGGGCATGGAGCATCACATCAGCCGCCAGACGCTCGACGTGCTGACGCTCCTGATGGAGGAGCTGGAAGGCAATCCCGAGCTGTTGAAGAAGCTCAAGAAGCGCCTCAAAAGCTGATCTTCAGCCCCGGTTCAGGCCCTGCCCAGCCAGAGCATGCGCGCGCCGAAGATGACCAGCACCGTGCCGAAGATCCGTGTCAGCATCGTGTTGCTCATCGCCTTCATCCAGTCCGCGCCAAACCAGGCGAACAACGAGGCTGACAAGGCCGTGACGGCGGCGACCCGCCAGTCCACAAAGCCGTTCTTCGCGTTCTGTGTCGTCGCCATCAGCGCCGTCGGGATGATGATCGCCAGGCTGGTGGCCACCGCCGTCTTCTGCGGCAGCTGCAGCAGGGCGACAAAGGCGGGCACCATCACCACACCTCCACCAACGCCGCAAAGCGCGGCGATGACTCCGGCGAGAACGCCAATGCCCAGACAGGTGATCACGGTGGAAGCGGTCATGCAGCCCCATAGCAGAGGGCGGGGCTTTGTGAACGCGGAATTTCATCTCGCCCCCTTCTGCAATCTGCCCTTGCCACGGGCGCTTCCAAGGTCATAGCCTCCGCCTCCCTTCCGGTCCGACGCATGCCCCCTGAACAAGAAGCCCTGCTCATCCTCACCCGCCAGCAATTCCCCGAGCTGGAGGGCGTGGACTGTGCGGTCGAACCCATCCTGAAGGGCGGCTCCGACAGGCACTACTATCGCTTTGAGTGGGCCGGGGAAAAACATGCACCCATGGTGCTCATGGTCTACACCCTGGCGCGCCGCGACAACCCCAAGTTCGTGCCCGCCACCCGCCGCCTCGCGGCCCTCGGCGTCAACGTGCCCGCCATCTACGCCTTTGATGAGCAGCGTTTGTTCGTCTGGCTCCAGGACCTCGGCCGCGACGACCTGCACGCCCACAAGGACGAGCCCTGGGAGCAGCGCCGCCCGCTCTACGAGGCCACCCTGCGCGAGGCCGCCAAGATCCACGGCGTCCGCGCCGAAACCCTCGGCTCGGACGAGGTCGCCGCCATGGAGCCCGAGTTCAACGAGGGCATGTACGAATGGGAGCAGAACTACTTCCTGGAGCACTTCGTCCGCGGCCACCTGGGCCGTGACGTGCCCGACGACCACGCCGCCCAGGCGGCACTGGCCGGCCTGCGCCAGCGCCTCGCCCTCCTGCCGCGCTGCCTCGTACATCGCGACTTCCAGAGCCAGAACGTCCTCATCCGCAACGGCTCCGCCTGGCTGGTGGACTACCAGGGCCTGCGCCCCGGACTCGCCGAATACGACCTCGCCTCCCTGCTCTTCGACCCCTATGTCGAGCTCAGCCGCGGCGAACGCCATGAGCTTCTCGGCTATTACGCCGGACTGCGCGGCCTCAGCCTTCCGGAGCTGCGAGAGATCTTCCACCTCTGCGCCGCCCAGCGCCTCATGCAGGCCCTCGGCGCCTACGCCAACCTCTCCCGCAACCAGGGCAAGACCCACTTTGAGCAGCACATCCCCGCCGGGGTGAAAAACCTCACCACCGTCTGCCAGGAAGCCCCCGGGCTCGCGCCGCTGCTCACCCTCTTCACCTGAGCCGCGCCATGCACGCCTTCCTGCCCGCCGAAGGTTGCGCCGACCCGCTCGCCGACGAACTGCGCCGCGAAGGCGTGCAGGTGCTTCCGGCCTCCGGGCACGAGCCCTTCCTCCTTGCGGAAACCCTGCCCGCCTCCGGTTACGCGGCCTTTGCCCGCCAGACGCTGCCAGACGCCCGCGCCCTCTCCGGTTGTTCCATCAATGGTTGGGCCGACGCGATGATCGAGGCCCTGCTCAGCCACCTTGGCGACGACGATCCCTGGCACCTGCACCTCTGGCCGGCCTATGGCGAGGGCCGCGCCGGACAGCATCGCTGCGAGCTCATCCGCAGCGCCTTCCTTGAGCGGCTGAAAAAACGCCGCCGCCTGCGCCTCAGGCACGAGCAGGCCTCCCTCACGCCCACCACCGCCCTGCTCCAGGCCGCCCTCACCGCCCCCGACGCCGGCCTGGCCTCCCTGACCCCCGCCGTGCGCCGTCGTGAACTTCGCGCCCTGGTCTCCGACTTCATCGCGGGCGACATCCCCCATGCCGAGGACAAGTCCGCCCCCTCCCGCGCCTTCGCCAAGGTCATCGAGGCCGAGCTGCGCCTCGGCAGGCGCATCGAACGCGGCCAGACCTGCGTCGACCTCGGCGCCGCCCCCGGAAGCTGGACCTATGTCGCCATCCAGCGCGGCGCCCATGCCATCGCCGTGGACCGCTCGCCCCTGCGCGACGACCTCATGCGCCATCCCCGCCTTCAGTTCCATCAGGGCGACGCCTTCAAGTTCAGGCCGGAGCAGGCCGTGGACTGGCTCATCTGCGACATCATCGCCGCCCCGCAGCGCAGCATCGACCTCCTGCTCGAATGGCTGCGCGAAGGCCGCATGAGGCAGTTCATCGTCACCCTCAAGTTCAAGGGCGATGACGAATACGCCCTGCTCGATCAACTCAAGGCCGCCTGCCCACCGCTGTGCACCGACTTCCGCCTCACCCGCCTCTGCGCCAACAAGAACGAAGTCACCGCCTTCGGCGCACGACGCTTCTGAACAGGCACGGGAACAGGGCGGATCCCAAAGCGCCCTTGCATTGAGCCGGCTCAGGACTGCTTCAGCCGTCGATATTCACTCGGCGAATGGCCCGTCACCGCACGAAAGGCCCGCGTGAAGGCGCTGTGATCGGCAAAACCGCAGTTCAACGCAATCTCGGCGACGGAGGCGTCGCCTTCCAGCAGCAGGCGTGCGCCCGCGCTGATGCGCGTCTTGGTGATCAGCTGCATCGGGCTGAGGCCGTGGATGCGCTTGATCACCCTTGCAAAGCGCGCCGCGCTCATGCCGGCCCTTTTCGCGAGCGAGGACGGGCTGACCGCCTCGTCAAACGAACGCTCAAGATGACTCAGGGCATGCGCCACGCCAGGCGGCACTTCTTCACGGCTTACCAGGGCGGTGAGATCCTTCGAGATGCCGATGAGGCCGGTGACACGTCCGCTTTCATCACGGATGGGCAGCTTGCTCGTCAGGCCCCACACCGGCATGTGCGGCCGCCGCCAGAACAGCTCCAAGCGCTCGATGATCGGCCGCCCCGTGCGCAGCACCTGCTCATCCTGCTCCGTCGGGATGCGGCCGAAATCCCCCGGGCACACCTCGCAGGGCCGTCGGCCCACCATCTGCGACCTGTCCGACAATCCATGGCGCTCCAGCAGCGACTGGTTCACGACCAAATAACGTCCCGAGGCGTCCTTGATGAAAAAGGCCGTGTCATGCATCAGGTCGGCCACCTGCTCGACAAACCGCGTGTCGATGAGCAGACGTCCGCAGGGAGAAAGAAGGCCCGGTAGCGATGGGGAGGTCTTCATCCTGATGAATCACGCCGGGAACCTCGGACAGGCAAGCCTGAGCTGCTTGACGGACTTGGGATTTTACAAGCCATGGAATGGAGCCGGAAGAATGAGATGCCTAACGTCCTGAATCCCATTCTCCTGCCCCCATTCTCCTGCCTGTTTTTCAGCAAGGTTGCGTTTCGACATTGTGCGGCTTTTCACGCCGCAGCGCGCCGTCGAGGTCAAGACAGCGCCTGCCTCCACCCTCACACTGATCCCTGCCCATGACCCGACGCCTGATCCTCGTTTTCATCACCTGCCTGCTCGTCATGAGGACGGAGCTTCACGCCGCACTCGACCGGCCGAAGCTGCAGATCATCAACGGCACCCCGCAGGTCGTGGATGTCTTCTGGATTAACGAAAAGGGAGAACGTGTGCCCAATGGCAGCGTGCCGCCGGGGAAACACACGATCATCAGCACCACGCTCGGGCATCGCTTCGCCATCGTGGGACGCGAGGATCAAAAAGAAAGCCTCGTGACCGCCGAGGTGCGTGTGCAGGCCTTCCGGGTGGGTGGCTTGCCGGCGTTTTACACGCAGCAGGCCAGCGCAGGCGGCTTTCCCGTCGTCGCCTCGGCCAGGGTGAATCCGTATGCGCTGAAGGAGGCCGTTTACATCATCGACATGATGCTCTCAAAGCGCCCCGACGTGCGCGCGGCGATGGTGAAAAGCGGCGCGCGTTTGAGCATCCTCGCTCACAACGAGTTCACCTGCGATCAGCCCGAGTGGGCCTGGCTCGCCGACGAACCTGTCGAAGGGCACGAGGGCATCCCGACGCGTGATTTTCGCGATGCACGCGCCCGCGGCATGGGCGGCAGCCTCACCGATCCCTACTGTTCCTGCGCGGAGGAAAACCTGCTCGCCTGCGAAGGCGACCCCTACAGCACGGAAAACATCCTCATCCACGAACTCGCGCACAACATCCACCTGCGCGGCATGAGCAATGTGGACGCCACCTTCGATCCACGGGTGAAGGCCTGCTACGACACCGCGATGAAGGCCGGCCTGTGGAAGGGCAAATACGCCTCCGTGAACCATCACGAATACTTCGCCGAGGGCGTGCAGAGCTGGTTCGACAACAACCGCGAGAACGATCACGATCACAACCACGTCAACACACGAGCGGAGTTGCTCGATTACGACCCCGGCCTCGCCGCACTGTGTCGCGAGGTCTTCGGCGACACGGTCCTCAAATACACCAAGCCTCAAACCCGCCTCACCGGCCATCTCGAAGGCTACGATCCGAAACAAGCGCCCAAGTTCGTGTGGCCGCCACACCTTAAAAAGGCCCGCGAGCTCATCCGCGCCAAAGCCCGCGCAAGGTCCGATGCCGCCACCAAAGCGCACGAAACAAAAAACCTCGTCGGATGGACGCTGCACATCAGCCCGAAGACCGACCCAGCAGCGCTGAACAAAGCCCTGCCACTGCTTCAGGCGCAGCTTGAGGAGATCATGCGCGTCGTGCCTGCCCAGGCCGTCATTGAACTGCAAAAAGTGCCGCTGTGGATCAATCCCGAATATCCCAAAGTGCCGCCTCGCGCTGAATACCATCCCGGTGCCGGCTGGTTGAAGGACAACGGCCGCGATCCCGCCATGGCGAAAGGCGTCGAGTTCACCAACGTGCGCACCTTTGAGGCCGAAACCCGCCGCATGCCCAACTTTGCCCTCCACGAGCTGGCGCATGCGTTTCATGATCGCGTCCTCGGCTTCGAGCATCCGCAAATCGAGGCCGCCTACCAAAAAGCCAAGTCCGCCGGCCTCTACGACCGCTTGCAGCGTCAAGACAGCGAAGGCCGGAAGCGCCTCGAGCGCGCCTACGCGATGACCAACGCCAAAGAATACTTCGCCGAATGCTCCGAGGCCTTCTTCACGAAAAACGACTTCTACCCCTTCACCCAAGACGAGCTCCAAAAACACGACCCCGAGATGTTTGAGCTGCTCACCAAACTCTGGGGAACCTCGAAAGCCAAAGTGGTTTCGGCTTTAGCCGAAAAGAATGCGGCTAAAGCCGCAGCCACTCTGCCGAACATCCTGCTCATTCTCGCCGATGACCTCGGCTACGGCGATGTGCGTTGCTACAACGCCGATGCGAAGGTTCCGACGCCGAACATCGACAGGCTAGCGGGCGACGGCATGCGCTTCACCGATGCGCACAGCCCGGCCACCGTCTGCACACCCTCGCGCTACAGCCTCATGACCGGACAGATGGCGTTTCGTGTGCCGAATGGAGGCACCGTCTTCACCGGCGCAGGTGGACCGTCCTTGATCGCGCCGGGAAAGCTCACGCTGCCGGGGATGCTGAAGCAGCAGGGCTACGCCACCGCCGCATTCGGCAAATGGCATGTCGGGCTCACGTTTCGCGATGTGGAGGGCAAACCGATCCATGCAGGCGGCCTCGAAGCCATCCGGCGCATCGACTTTTCTCGTCGCATCGAAGGCGGACCGCTTGATCATGGCTTTGATCGCTTCTTCGGCACCGCCTGCTGTCCCACCACCGACTGGCTTTACGCCTTCATCGACGGCGACCGCATCCCCACACCTCCCACGAGCCCGCTCGACCGCTCCACGTTGCCCAAGCACCCGTATGCGAATGATTGCCGCCAAGGGCTCATCGCTCCCGACTTTCCAATGGAGGAGGTGGACCTCGTGTTCTTGAAGAAGAGCCGCGAGTTCATCGCGCAGCACGCTCGCACTTCGCCGAAGCAGCCTTTCTTCCTCTACCATGCCACACAGGCCGTGCATTTGCCATCGTTCGCCGCACCGGAGTTCCAGGGAAAATCCAAGGCCGGGCCGCATGGCGACTTCATCGCCGAGTTCGACCACATCATCGGCGAATTGATGCGCGAACTCGACCAGCATGGCCTCGCCGACAACACACTCGTCATCCTCAGCAGCGACAACGGCCCTGAAATGGCGAGCGTCGTCCACATGCGCACCGATCACGCTCACGATGGTGCCAAACCCTGGCGCGGCATCAAACGCGATGCCTGGGAAGGCGGCCACCGCGTGCCCTTCATCGTGCGCTGGCCCGGAAAGGTCAAAGTGGGCACCACCAGCGATCAAACCCTCTGCCTCACCGACATTCTCGCCACCGTCGCGGCCATTACCGGCACCGAGTTGCCCCACGATGCCGCCGAAGACAGCTTCAACCTGCTCCCCGCCCTCGAAGGCACCGCCACCGCTCCCATCCGGCCTTATCTGCTCACCCAGGCCTTTGCCGGCCAGCGCACGCTTTCGATTCGTCGCGGAAACTGGAAATACATCGCCCACCGCGGCTCCGGCGGAAACAACTACGACAAAGGCGAACTCAAGCCCTTCGCCCTGCCCGACACCGATCCCGAAGCCCCCGCCCAACTCTACGACCTCGCCACCGATCCCGGCGAGACGACGAATCTTTACTCGAAGAAGCCCGAGATCGTGAAGGAGCTCCAAGCCTTGCTCGAACAATCAAAAGCCACGGGTCGGAGTCGCCCTTAGAGGCCAGTTGAGCAATGTGGTGCAGCCGTCCCGGCTGCCTCCGCCCGCTCTGAGCCGGCCATAGATAGGGGCGGCTGATGATGGCGGCGATCCCACGTTCTTATCAGGATGCGTCACCCTCCGACGGCAGTTGCTTCAGCATCCGGTCAAAATCCGACTCAAACAGGCGGTCCTGCACGATGCGGTATTTCTCGAACTCGCTCAGAGCGTGAGCTTCTGCGATCTCGGCACTGACTTTGCCAGCATCTTGGAGAATCTCGCGATCCGTCGCAGCGATGAAGCGGTTCAGGCGGGTTTCCCAATCCTGCATGGTCATCGGGATTTGACGCATGGCCATGTCTTCTGCCACGTCGAGGTAAGCCGAGACAAGGCGCTGGAGTTGCGCCAACTCGTTCTCCGTCAGGTAGTTCTTCGCCACCACGACATCGAACTTCTGGATTTTCCCGCTGGGAGCATCCTTCCAGGTCGTCAGCCCCATGCTGTCCTTGGTGGCATCGGCGCGGGAGACGATGACCTCCGCCGCCGTCTTCCCGTGGATGGCCCAGTGGAGCTTGTTTTGCACCGTCGCAAAGAAACGCTTCGTGGCCGCCGCCGTGACATCGTAATCAATCGAGGTCGCATAGATGTCGGTGATCTTCTGGTAGAACTTCCGCTCGCTCAGACGGATTTGCTTCGCGCCGCCCCACGGCGCTCACTCTCCGCTACGCTGCGAGCAGCCTGTCGGCTGGCTGTCTCGCTCCGCTCGGATCGCGGATGCGCTGGAGCTGCTCTTCGAAGTATTGCTTGGTCAGAATGGAGCCGTCATTCTTCAGCCGCTCGTCATCCATCGCGTAGCCCTTGATGGTGAACGATTCAATGATGCCCGTGGCCCACTTGCGGAACTGCACCGCCTTCTCCGAGTTCACCTTGTAGCCGACAGCAATGATGGGCGCCAAGCTGTAGTGCTGGGTGGCGTAGGTTTTGCCGTCGGCGGCAGTTATTCGAAAATTTCGAATAACTGAATCCTCCGTCAGCTCGCTATCCGCGAAGACCTTCTTCAGGTGGTAATTGATAGTGTGCGTTTCCACATCGTAGAGCATCCCCATCATCTTCTGGCTGAGCCAGACGTTCTCATCTGCGTAAACCGCTTCCACGCCCCCATGCCCGCTGCCCGCCACAAAGGTGAGGTATTCCGCCGCTGATGAGCGAACCAAGGAGACCTCAGTCTTCTTCTTTGCCCGGCTGGCTGGTGTTGGCTTCTTTTTGCTCATGGGGCCAGAAGGGGCATTTTGTGAGCCTACTTTCCAGCAAGATCTCGTCAACGCGATGCCGGGATTCGCTGCGACTACCGCAGCTTTTGAAGGCAGGCGTCAAATGCCTCTACTTATGCAATGAGGCCCTGTGTCCCGCATTCCTGAAAGTTCAGCATCACAGGAGCGAGCCATCCGATGTTTGCTCCCTTATCCCAAATCGGCTCTAATCGGCCACAAATGGCCCGAATTGGACATAAATGGACTGAATTGGACTGGAAAATGGACTTTTGAGGTCGAAACTCCGCCATGCTTCCGCCTCTGCCCGACTCCATCCCCATCTCCGCCGAGATGCTCCGCCTCGTCAGTGAGATCGACGAGTTCAAGGGCCACTGGCGCACTTGGCAGTCGCTCACTCCGGACCGGCTGCAAGGCCTGCGCCGTGTCGCCACCATCGAGAGCATCGGTTCCTCCACCCGCATCGAGGGCTCGCGCCTGAGCGACCGCGAGGTCGAGGCGCTGCTCGGTCGTTTGGAGACAAAGTCCTTCGTCACTCGCGATGAGCAGGAGGTCGCCGGCTACGCCTTTGTCATGGAGCAGGTCTTCGCGCACTTCAGCGAGATCCCGCTCACCGCGAACATGCTGCGGCAGCTTCATCGCGATCTCCTTCAATACAGCACCAAGGACGAGCGCCACCGTGGCGAATGGAAGTCGCTGCCGAATCACGTCGCCGCCTTCGATGCCGATGGCCGCGAGCTGGGCATCGTGTTCGAGACCTCCAGCCCGTTCGACACACCCGCGCACATGGACGCGCTGCTCGACTGGCATCGCCGTGCCGAGGCTGACACTGGACTGCACCCGCTGCTGCGCATTGGCATCTTCGTCGTCGCCTTCCTCGCCATTCATCCCTTTCAGGATGGCAATGGCCGCCTCTCACGCATCCTCACCACCTTGCTG
>JABARQ010000023.1 GCA_019186985.1 Prosthecobacter sp.
CGGCCTCTCGTAGCTTCTTGATGATCTCTTCATCTGTGTGTCTCTTGCGTTTCATGGTGTCTGGTGATGCGCTTCGCGCTCCTCAGACTATCATAGCACTTGGCTCAACTCTTGGGGAGCAGACCACCTGTAATGCTCCCCTTATAGTTGGACAAGAGCCAGTGTTATTCAGGCGGCTTGTTGTTGGGGTGGGTTGCATAGGGTGAGGTAGGTTTGGCGCGGGGTGTTGTATTTCAGTGCGGAGTGGCTGCGTTGGGTGTTGTAGTGTTCGAGGTATCTGGCGACCGTCGCCCGTGCGGCGGTGAGGTTCTCAAAGCGGTGCTGCCAGGCGCATTCCTCTTTGAAGGTGCGGATGAACCGCTCGCACAGCCCGTTTTGCTCGGGCGTGTACGGCGCGATGTATTCCTGCGTGAGGCCGTAGTCGCGCACGAGGGCGCGGTAGGCTCGCGAGCCGAAGACCAGGCCGTTATCGTGGCGCAAGGTGAGGCCTGATGGAGCGCCCCGGGTGGTGCCGAAGCGATGCAGCAGGGCCTCTTCCAGCGCACGCTCGGCCGTCTTGGCGCGGGCGGTGTGCGCCAGCTCCCAGCCGAGCACCTCACGCGAGCAGCAGTCGATGACCGGCACGAAGGCGCACCAGCCGTCGCGACCGCAGTCCACGGTGGCGATGTCGGTGGCCCAGCGCTGGTTGGGAGCTGCGGCGATGGACTTGAGGTGCTGCACACGCGGTCGGCGTCCGGTGTGGCGCTGCCTGCATGTCCAGCGGTGCAGGCGCATGATGCGGTGGACCTTCTTGCGGTTGACGATCATGCCCTGGCCTTTGGTGAGGCGGGCATGAGTCATGCGCACGCCGTAGGTGGGATGAGCTTGGATCACCGTACGGATGGCCTCGACGCACACCGGATCGCATTGCGGCTCGAGGTGGCGTCCACGCGGCTGGTAGTAGGTGGTGGAGCGTGCCACGCCGAACAGACGGCACAGCACGCTCACGGGCACCTGAGGGGATCCCGATTGGAGGAGGATGTTTTGCATGGCTACCACGAGATCCCTTCCGGCAAGTCCTTGCCTTGATAGCGATGAGCTTTTTTTAAAATGTCCACATGCAGGGTGAGCTCTCCGACCTTGGCCAGCAGGGTCTTTTCGCGAGCCTCGAACTGCTGGGCGAGATCGCGCGGGTGGCTGCGGAGAGCCTCGGTGCCCTGGGTGATGAAGTCGTCCCTCCACTGCTCGACTTCGGCCAGGGTAAGCGCATGCTGTCGGGCAGCTTCTGCAGCGGTGGTCTTGCCCTGGAGGATGTCGATGACGAGGGCGGCCTTGCGTTTGGCGGTCCAGCGCTGCGGACCATCGGCATCGGCGTCAATCTCAGCGGCAGGAGGCGTGGTGGGGGCTTTGGACTTACTCATGGCAGGAAACTCCGGGTTGAGGGTGAAGAATGGCAAGGGGGCGTGGGCGACCGCGCAGAAGCTCTGTTTCGGCTTGGCTGTGGTCTCCACTCGCTACGCTCGCGGAGACCACAGCCAAGCCTTCACAGAGCATCTGCGCGGGGTGGATCTGTGCCTGATTATGGATCAGGTCGGTGAGCTTATCACATGTCCAATCCATGAGGGGGACGGAGCATGCCTTTAAAGACCTTTTGGTTGTGTTTTATTTTAACAACAACCACTCATCACCATTGCAATTGTACATTATTATACAATCGCTTACACATGGTTTTATAATCGCTATTACATGCGGGTATGATTTTGACATTAATAAGCAATTCGTGACACAGTTTACATACTGGTATTCTTCAGCGTACTGAGCACCAACCGCGTCCCTCAGTTTAACCGGAAACTCATTATTTGAAGCATGATAATATGTTAATTTGTCCCTCATAAAAACCATGTTACTGCTATCATGAGAAACCTTTCCCCATTTAATTGCATGAGAATATATCGCATAACATAAATGACTGACTAATAACGCCAGAATAACAAGGAATAATCGCCAAAGGCGATTAGTGTTTGTCTTTGCAGCAGCGTGGGTCATCATTGTTAATATCGAAATTTGATAAGCAGCACGTCGAAATTCGCTTAGCTTGCCATGCTGATAAACAAACACTGCTAAAGTCTGCTCCAACTGACCCGGCAGCTAAGCCTGCACGGTTACCATCACGGTCCGAATCACTATCGATGGCATCATTACTTCCATCATCACCACCAGCAAGTAGAGCTAAACCATAAACTAATGGCATAGCAATATTATTTGGGACAATGCCAATCTTTTTTCTCGCCATGCAGTTACTCATGCAGTGACGATAAAAACCAGACATTTTTCCGCATTCTTCTCCTGGGGCTTGATTATCATTAAAACCTATTCCATTCGCTTCCAAATAGTCGCTGATTAGGTCATTAATATCCAACCCAAGATAATCTGATTGGTTTACTACATCATTGGCTAACATGGCAAAATGGTTTATACCACCCCGTTCAGCTATGGGATCCCTTGTCGTCCAGCGGCCATGAGTGGGATCGTAGAAACGGTAGCCGTAATAATAGAGTGCGCTGGTGTGCTCCACGGATTTGGTGCTGAAGCGGTAGCGGTTGGCGTCGGCGTAGATTCCGCTCTTTGCCAGCGTGCGGCCGAAGGCGTCGTAGCGATAGCTGGCGACCACGGCGGCTGAGACGTTTGTGATCTCCACAATGTTCCCATTGCCGTCGTAATGGTAGTGATAGCTGCCTGCATTGCCTGGGGTGTAGTCCACCGCCTGAACCAGGCCGCCCACACCCCCGGCACCCTGAAGGCTGCCGCTGAGGTCCTCTCCCCACAGATATCGGCGCTGGAGCACATTCGCCGTTCCGACGCGGCGATATTCGGCGATGACGTTCCAGCCGTCATGAATGAAGAAGGTGGTTCCGGAGGCGTCCGTGCGGCTGATGCGCCGCTGCAACCCGTCATAAGTGAACGATTCCTTGACCGTGGTGCCAACCGCAACCTGGGTCGTGACGCTCAGGATTTCACTGCGGCCGCTCCAGGTGAAGGTGCGCGTGTATCCATCGTGAAGAAGATCGCCTTGGGGATTAGATCCAGTTCTGGAAAACGGGTACGCACACAGCGTCCGCAGGCTGACTTCATTGATGGTGAATTTCATGTTTCCGTGCTTTTGCAGTTGTTGAATAGCATGCTCAGCCAAGACCACGCACGATTGTGGACGCATGGTAATCTGGCCTTCAGTGCCCATATCCAAGAACGGCCAGAAAAACTGTTCGAAGCCTACATCATCTTCACTTTGATCCTCAACTCTGCTGCAAAGGGGATTCATTTATGCTTCCGAATTAGCATCCTATTCCATTATTGCTCATTCAATGCCAAGCCAGGCTGTTCGTGTTTATGCACAAGTCAGCACTTCACTTTTTTGCTTTATAATTTTATACATTAATCTAAAAATTTAGGACAACCAGTTGGTAGCAGTGTCAATTTAACTGAATCAAAATGATTGATTACCTTTAGAATCTCTCACAACCACTCTTCCTAGCCAATTATGACCTAAGTCTTTGATATTTACCCCCTCTGCCTTGGCCCACTCGGTGTTAGAAAAGAAAACAAGATCACATTTAAGTTTCCATCTTATCACTAAGAGGTGAACACAAATAATGATTGCTGGCAGAAGGTATGAACCATTCACAAATATTTTAGCTAATGGAATCCCCAACGTTAACGCCGTCCAAATCCCATAAAGAGAAGACCTTATGGTAAGATCCCCTCTTTCGCTTTTCGTTAGATGACATATTTGAAATTCTGTGCTTTTCATGAAGCCCCTCTTGCTAGTTTTGCTTTTTGCATACACACGGGCAGTTTTCGATTGTGTCATCCCGCTCTGCCGCACAATCGTCAACATCCATGAAGTAAACCACGCTTGCAGTAGCCGTAATCGTTGCGACGCAAGTCGCAAAACAGGCTGGATAACCAATCGAACTTGCGATGCAGCCAGCTGCGCAACCAGAAACCCCCATCGAAAGATTACTTCTAAATGACTTCCAAGCCCCTCTTTTACAAGACTCAAAAGCTTCATTGGCGGCATTGACGCATGCTTCATCTTTAACATGACCATTTTCACATCCCAGCAGACCTAACTTGTCGAAGCCGTTCAATAGTGAAATTGAAAAAGCATATCTATTAACCCCATCTTTCTCCCCAATCGGGTCCCTCGTGGTCCAGCGGCCATGAGTGGGATCGTAGAAACGGTAGCCGTAATAATAGAGTGCGCTGGTGTGCTCCACGGGTTTGGTGCTGAAGCGGTAGCGGTTGGCGTCGGCGTAGATACCGCTCTTTGCCAGCGTGCGGCCGAAGGCGTCGTAGCGATAGCTGGCGACCACGGCGGCTGAGACGTTTGTGATCTCCACAATGTTCCCATTGCCGTCGTAATGGTAGTGATAGCTGCCTGCATTGCCTGGGGTGTAGTCCACCGCCTGAACCAGGCCGCCCACACCCCCGGCACCCTGAAGGCTGCCGCTGAGGTCCTCTCCCCACAGATATCGGCGCTGGAGCACATTCGCCGTTCCGACGCGGCGATATTCGGCGATGACGTTCCAGCCGTCATGAATGAAGAAGGTGGTTCCGGAGGCGTCCGTGCGGCTGATGCGCCGCTGCAACCCGTCATAAGTGAACGATTCCTTGACCGTGGTGCCAACCGCAACCTGGGTCGTGACGCTCAGGATTTCACTGCGGCCGCTCCAGGTGAAGGTGCGCGTGTATCCATCGTGAAGAAGATCGCCTTGGGCATTAGATGCAAATCTGGCTAAGTGGTGCGCGGGCAGCCTCCGCAGGCTGACCTTGTTGATGGTGAATTCCATGATTCTATGCTGCTGTAGTTTTTGAATAGCATGCTCAGCCAAGACCACGCACGATTGTGGACGCAAGGTAATCCGGCCTTCAGCGCCCATATCCAAGAACGGCCAGAAAAACTGTGGAAAGCCTTCATCAGCTTCACTCTGATCCTCAACTCTGCTGCAAAGGGGATTCATTTTTTAATGCCTCCTTAGAATCCTATTCTTTTGTTGCCTTCTCAATGACAAGCCAAGCTAATGCCGTTTTCATATTTCCTGCCTCGCTCCATATTTCCATAACTTATTATTAACCAACTATTGACGCCAATCGCGCGTTATGATTTCACCTAGCGTGGCTAAGTTGATCGAGAATGCCATCATCGTATCGGAATTCCGAAAGGCATAATAACTCAAATAGATCATCACTGCCGCATACAAATAATGTAAAATTAATCTGGTTTGATTGTTCAAATTCACTATAACTTAAATTTAGATTCCATAGACTGCGCTTTTTTCGTCCTGACTAAATTGGCAACTTATCTAGGACTTCATTGATGGATCGATTTATCGTATAAGCTGGATATAAAATATGAAAAATCGCCAAGGAGCCGAAAGAGATCGAAAACCATTTTCGCTTTTCGTATGGGACCAGACACGACAGTCCCACCATCAGAAGATTGGCATTTGCCAATATCCACTGTGAAGTGATAAAGAGTTTTCGATCGACCAAGAAATGTGGCGAAGACAAAAGATAACTGACCATTGAAAAAAAGGTCAAGACTACGGCTAATACCTTGAATGTTCTTATCACAGGTGGGAACTTATACAGTTATTATAGTCCTGAATCAGTCCATCCAAGTTGGATTGCATGTTCATCAGCATGTTATTCATAGCCTCCAGCTGATTAGCAGCACCTTCGTATATAGTGTATGATTGCACCGCAACAGTCGCAGCAATTCCAGCAGCAGTAGACAAGATGGCGCATGACGCCAACTGCTGAGGTGATTTTGCAAAATGACATGTGTTTATCGCCATTAGGGCTGCGCTTGCTGCAGCTGCACTTGTTCTCTTTACATCTGAAGAGTACATTTTCACCTGACTTCGCCATCCATCAATGTCTCTTTTAAACTCTTGTATTAGACTTTTCATTTCTTGCACAGCCTGTAACTCTGCTTCGCAGCATTGAATCATTCCAAGCATATCGAAAAAGTTACACGGATTGTTATTCATTAATGAATATAGGTTGGTTCCTCCCTGCTCCTTGATAATATCCCTTGTGGTCCACCGGCCATGAGTGGGATCGTAGTAGCGGTAGCCGTAATAATAGAGTCCGCTGGTGAGCTCCACGGGTTTGGTGCTGAAGCGGTAGCGGTTGGCGTCGGCGTAGATACCGCTCTTTGCCAGCGTGCGGCCGAAGGCGTCGTAGCGATAACTGGCGACCACGGCGGCTGAGACGTTTGTGATCTCCACAATGTTCCCATTGCCGTCGTAATGGTAGTGATAGCTGCCTGCATTGCCTGGGGTGTAGTCCACCGCCTGAACCAGGCCGCCCACACCCCCGGCACCCTGAAGGCTGCCGCTGAGGTCCTCTCCCCACAGATATCGGCGCTGGAGCACATTCGCCGTTCCGACGCGGCGATATTCGGCGATGACGTTCCAGCCGTCATGAATGAAGAAGGTGGTTCCGGAGGCGTCCGTGCGGCTGATGCGCCGCTGCAACCCGTCATAAGTGAACGATTCCTTGACCGTGGTGCCAACCGCAACCTGGGTCGTGACACTCAGGATTTCACTGCGGCCGCTCCAGGTGAAGGTACGCGTGTATCCATCGTGGAGAAGATCGCCGTTCCGGTTATGGCTGGGGGCCTTGCCATTGATCGAGGTGTACTGGTTCAGGGCGTTGGCCGTGTAGCTGATCACCTGCCCCGCTTCATTGACATTCGTGCGATTGCCAGCCTTGTCGTAAGCCCAGGTGCTGCCGGGTATCCAGCCGCCAGAACCTGCTTTTTGCGCGGCACCCGTGGTGGCATAGAGCGCAGCTTTCACCTGACTGGTCAGGTCGTAGGCGAACACATCCCCCCTGCCGTCGGCAAAGGTGCGGCTGGTGCGGCGACTGACGGTATCCAGGGTGTAGGATTCACCGCCAAAGAGCGCGCCTGTTGGCAGGCTGTGACCGACCCCGGTGAGGCGGGAGGCGGCATCGTAAGCACGTGCGGTGGTCACGCCGTTGCGATGAGTGGTACCGGTGATCCGCCCATCAACGCGGCGGTTATAACTGAGCACCGGGATGCTGGCGCCATCGCTCAAGCTTTTGATTTCTCCACGCAGGTTGTAGGCATGGCTGACTGCGCTGCCATCGGGATAGGTGGTGGTTGCCAGCCATCCGTCGGCATCATAGCCATAGGTGATGTTAAACACGCTGTCGCCGCAGGCGACGATCTTTTGGGACTCACCGGTCGGGCGCTCGGCGGCATCGTAAGTGCGGGTGATGACCGAGACACCGGAGGTGGTGAGGGTAAGCAGATGGCCGGCTGCATCGTAGCTGTAGGTGCGCGCCGGGCTGGGCTGGCCGCCTGAGCTGGTGACACTGGTGACCCAACCGCGGCTGTTGTAGATCTGAGTGACGACCTCGCCTCCCGGGCGGGTGGTGGAAGTCAGCTGGCTGGCAAGGTCGTAGCTGTAGAGCTCCTGGCTGCCATCGGAGAAGATCTTGCTCTTCTGTCGACCCGTCAGGTCATAGGTCCAGCGGGTGTTGGAACCCCGTCCGTCGGTGAGAGACACGAGGTTGTTCATCACATCGTAGCCATAGGACAGGACCTGGCCGGCGGCGTCGGTGACCTTGACCAGACGATGAGCGGCATCATAGGCACGTCTTTCCACGGTTGAGTCAGGAGAGGTGGTCGTGAGCAGAAGTCCGTCCGCCGAATAAGAGTATGCTGTGACCAGGCCGAGGGGGGAGGTGGTGCTGATGCGGCGACCTCGGAGGTCGTAACCGTGTTTGGTCACCTGACCCAGGGCATCCGAGGTGGCGGTGAGGTTGCCGACAGCATCATAGGTGCTGCGGGTGGTTGATGCCTCCGCTGTGCCGGCGGCGAGAGCCACGGCGACGGGTCGCCAGAGGGCGTCGTAAAGGACATCCTGCGTCCGGCCCGCTGGAGAGAGGGTGCGGGTGGCGGCTCCTGCGGCAGCAGATCCCGGGGTCGCATAAGTGTAGCGGGTGACGCGCCCGGTGGGATCTGTTTCCGAAAGCTTTTCATTCATCGCGCCATAGCTGCTGCTCCAGGTCTTCCCAAGTTCATTGGTGACGGAGAGGACATTGTCACGGCCATCGTAGGTCGTGGTGGTAAAGGCACCGTCAGCGAAGGCTGTCTTAACCCTGCGGTTGCGGGAGTCGTAGGCGAAATAGGTCGTGCGGGTCAGCGGGTCCCTGATCCGCGTGACGTTGCCCACCTTGTCATAGACGAACAAGGTGGTCGCGGCTTCGCTGGTGCCATAGGCCACCGTGACGGCGGTGGTGCGCCATTCGACGTCATAGGTATTCTTGATCTTGCGGCCGTTGGGAAGCGTGACCAGGACGGGCTTGCCGCCGGAGTTGCAGGCGCCGCAGCCGCCGCTGGCAGGCCCGCCGCCGTAATCCGTGAGCGTGGTGCGGCCCAGTGGATCGGTGCTGGTGACTCGGCGGTTGAATTCATCATAGGTGTGGGACGTGATATGACCGGCCTCATCCGTCTCGCTGATGACATTGCCGTAGCCGTCATAGATCATGGACTTGAAGGTCCCGTCCGGATATGTGATCCGGGTAATCCGACCCTCGACATCACGAGTGAAGGTGGTGCTGCGGCCGAGGGCGTCCGTGCTGGAAACAAGCAGGCTGCGGGTGTCGTAAGCGGAGCGGGTGGTGGCTCCCACAACATCGGTATGTGAAAGCTCAAGTCCTGTGGGGCTATAGGTCCAGGACTCTGCGGCTCCATTGGGATGCAGGTGGGTGAGGGGCTGGCCGAAGCTGTTGTAAGTCCATGTCTCAAAGCTGCCATCAGGATGATTCCTGCGCAGGAGCAGGCTTCTGGAGTCATAGACAGAGCTGGTTGTCACGGACGTGCCGTCAGTCTGGGTGACGGTGAAGGAGGTGACATTGCCGCGTTCGTCGCGCTGCCAGGATTGCCTCGTGCCGTCCGGCAAGGTTTGGTCTGTCAAATTGCCGAGGGCATCCCGGGAGTATTGGACGAGCCGGTTCAATGGGTCCCTTTTGGCAGCCAGGAAGCCACCGCCGTTTTGGCCGTAGGTGAAGCTCATGACATTACCCAGACCGTCGACTCGTCGAGTAAGGTTGGCGTTGGCCGCGCCATATTCCTGAACGACGCTTTTGCCATTCGGATAGTCGACAGCCACCGAATGGGCAGTCATGTTCCGGATTTCGGCAATCGTCTCACCCGTGGCGCCACTGAGTTCCCGACGCAGGTAGCCGATGCTTGTGCCAGGATCGAACTCGTAGGCGATGTGGGTGGCGTTTCCAGATTCCCGGGTGTCCATGGAATTGGAGAGGAGCGGCCTGGTGTAGTCGGCCATCTGGATGTAGTCATAGAGGGCGGTGGTCCCATCCGGATAATTGACGCTGGTCAGTGTCTGCCAGGAGAAGATGCCGCTTGCGTCCACAAAACTGCTGTAGTTGTAGATCACATTACGGCCATCATCAGCGAGCACCTCCTTGACGGTCCAGGTCGTGGCCGGCTGGCTCGACAATCCAACGACCCTGGCCACCGAGGTGACAGGCACGATCCCGGCGGGGATAAAGATTCGCACCCGGGAGACGATCCTGGGCGACCCCGCATCGATACCAATGTAACTGTTCCGTCGGTAAGCATAGCGGTAGTAGGTGGAGGTGTCGCCGTCCAGCGCCTTGGCAGGCACATGTTCAAGGGGATCGGGAGCCATCGGATCATCCACAAAACAGGGGTCACTGCCGAAGGGAGTGCCTGAAATGCGTGCATTCCTTTCATCGTAGAACTCAATCTCAGCCAAAGGCAGGGATTCAGCGTTGTTATGGTCATTGGTCTGAGTGAGAACCAGGTAGCGGCTGGCAGACTGGCCGGTGACATTGACAGGAAGATCGACCCAGACCCCCATGGCGGTTCCGTAACTCACCTTGGCGAGTGTTCTTGAGGACTGTCCGAGGGCACCCAGATTTGAATAGAAGATCTTCAGCCAGCGGCCAGCCGGATCGGTAACCTTGCGGGGCAGTGAATCGGCGATGTCGTCATAGCCGATCGAGTAAACATTGCCGATGTCATCTGTAAAACTTTCCAGACGATAAAAGACGCCGCCGGCGCTTGAGGTGCGGCGAATAAACCGGCATTCGGCACCATCCTGGTAGATGTGGGTGAAGTTATTTCCTGTCTGTTTAAGATAGGCCGGCCTGTTTCCTGGGCCGAGCCAAACAGAAGGATCTGTGATGGATTGAACAAAGACCACATCTGACCCGTTGGGGTAGGCGAGCACCATGGTGGGCTTGCCATTGGCAGCGGCACCACCGTTCCTGAGGAACCACTGATAGCTGTGGGTCCAGACGGTATCCCTGCCAAAACGCCCATTGCTGGTGGACTGAGGAGACATGCGGCTATTGCTGTACCGCACAAACTGAAGCGGCAGATGACCGACAGAGCCGAACACGCTCAGGTCATTGATCTGACGGCTCACATTTCCCGTGTAAGGATCAAAGGGGTTGGAGCCCCCGCAATTGTTGAAGGGATTGTAGTTTTCGCTGCCCTCCGGATTTTCATTCGACTCTGATCCACCACCACCTCCTCCCCCGCCGCCTCCGCCGCCACCACAGGGGTCATTCTTTCCACCACCACCTCCTCCACCGCCGCCACCACCCCCACCACAGGGTTGACTCGGGCCACCGGGGCATTGGTTTCCACAGCTCTGCTTGCCTTCCGGAGGTGTCTGAGAAAATGCAGGCCGGGTGGACACATAGGCCGTGAGGCTCACCGCCATGGCAACCATAAGCAGCAGCGGACCCGCGTTAGGCAGGGAGTATGCAGGTTTGTTCATCGTTCGGATGGGTGATTCTGAAAAGTTGGGTCGATTGATTCAGCGTGAAGGATGCTAGTGACGGGAGAGCAGGCTTGAATTCAGGGGGAGTTCCGGACCTGCCCAGAATTGCAAAGTCCGGGTGTCGCCATTGGCCGTGGTGAGAGAAATGCGATGGATGCCTGGGTTGCCAGACACCAGGAAGCCCAGGGTGACCTGACGGTTTTCATCCAGTTTCAGGGCTGCTGCAGCGGCTCCTGTGTGCACAAATCCTCCGTCCTGGGCGGACACGGCCAGAAAGCTCCCAGGAGAAGACTGGCTGAAGGTCAGCAGAACCTCCACCGCTTCGCCTGGCTCCGTCAAAACCCTGGGGTACTCGCCATTTTGATTCGGTGTAAGAGCCAGCCGACGATTGGATGAAGGCAGCAGAACATGGGCCATCACAGGTTCGCCCTCGTAGGCAAGCCGATCCTCCGGATAACGGACCGGTTGATAATCATTGAGGTCCTCAGCCAGAATGCGGGTGATGAAGGCCCCTGTCTTCCGTACCTTGAATGGCCAGCCTGCATCTTCAAACCGCGTTTGAGCAGTCGCGACAGGCTGCCGATTTTTGTCACCACTGCTTTTCGATGCACTTGGGGAAGATCGAGAAAGCGCCAGCCCTTGATTGCTGTCCGTCGCAAAAAAGTATCCGGCCAGGACTGCGACCATCAGCAGAAAAACCAGAATGAGGAAGTGCTGTGCTTTCATGCTTCGAAGCAGGATGAGCTTGCCGCCTGAAAAACCTCGGCGGTGGCTGGCCCAGGCACTGTTGACGATTTTGAAGACCGGCAGTGCGACACTTCAATCCGAGGCTTAAGATATTGACTTGTTTTCATGAACCAATTGCTTGTTAAGTCGGGTTACTGTCAGGAACACGCCTTTGGGCGGACGTTTGAAACACCTCACCAGGAACTTGAAGCCTCCAGGCAATGCATAACCCTATTATTTAAAATCAACTTTTTGAGTTCATCTAAACATTCATTCGAAGTAACTTATAATATTTCTTAGAAATAAGTTAAGCCGCGATTGACAGAGCTCACTCAAAGCTTCGCAAATCGCCGTTTCGTGATGAAACGAAACCCTGTCTCGACGTCATGCTTCCTTGGCAAAGATGCTTTGAATCTCAGCCGACCGATTGAATTCCGGCTGGAGTCACCTCGTCTTTGTTCACCGCCAACATTCAACCTGCTTCAGCATGCTTCTGTTAGGTTGTATAATTTGAAGCTTTCTTTCTTTCCAGGCAACTCATCCGCACACTTCCGCTCAGCATCCCGTGAAAGTGTGAACGCCTTGTGGATGATACCGTTGGCATGTTGTTGCCAGTCCACGATCGGCCGCGAGTTTCGCGACAAGATCCTCAGCCGAGGCAACAGCGAAAACCACGCTCTTCCGCGACTTGGTGGGGCGCGATACGGACCTGATGGCCCTGCTCGTGAGGGCGGGGCTGGCGTGACCGAGCCCTGAGCTCAGCGGCGCGACTCCACCGGAATGGGTGTCGTGGTGATCTCCGCCGGGATGCCGCGCAGATGCAGATCGAGAAACTGCTTCACACGCTCCTCCAGCAGCGGGCTGCGGAAGCCGTGGCCGCCGCCGCTCATCACCTGGAGCAGGGATGAAACCCCCGCCTTCTTCAGGGCGGCGTGAATTTCCTCCGCCTGGGCAAAGGGCACCAGGGGATCCTCGGTGCCATGCGCGGTGAAAAACGGCGCGTCACCCTTCGACACATGCGTCACCGGCGAGGCCTCGCGCGCCGCCGCCTCACGCTCCGGCACGGGCCCGCCTAACAAAAGGGCTTCCGGATAATCACGGCCCTTCGTGCGGTCCACGCTGCTTGGCTGGCGGATCATGGTGAGGAAGTCCTCAGGCCCGAAGTAGTTCACCACGCAGGTCACCCCGCTGTCCTGGTCCAGATGAGCGCCCAGGGTGCCCTCAAGCTCCTTCACATCACCGCTGGTGCCGAGAAACGACACCAGGTGCCCGCCGGCCGAGCTTCCCCAAACGCCGATCTTCGTGGCATCGAGCCCATGCTCGGCCGCATGAGCCTTGATCCAGCGGATCGCGGCCTTGCAGTCATGGATCTGGGCGGGCCATTGCGCCTCCTGGGTGAGCCGGTAGCCCACGCTGACGCCCGCATAGTCCCCGCTCTCGACAAAGCGCGACAGGTTGCTGATGCCGCTGCTCTTGTCACCCGCACGCCAGCCGCCTCCGTGAATGAAGACAATGACCGGCAGCGGCTTGCCGGGCCTGCGGTTCTTCGGCAGATAAAGGTCGAGCTTCTGGCGTGGGTTGTCCGTGGCGGCATAGGGCAGGTCACGCAGGGCCTCAATCCCCGCTGGCAGGGGCCTTGCGGCAGGCGGCCGTTGCTGGAAGCTGCCGCCGCGCCCCGGCCTTCCCCGGCCCACGACGGCCAGATGCTCCTCGCGCGAGATGAATCCGTCGCCATTGCCATCCACTCGCGCGAAGTTCTCACGCAGGCGCCCGGGAAGCTCCTCCCGGGAAAGCCGACCGTCCTTGTCCGCGTCCATCAGCTCAAACTGCCGGATCGGCCCCGCCGCCTCCTGCGGTAAAGTTTGTTGGGCCAGGACCGGCAGGCTGGCGAGGGCGACCAGGGAAAGAAGACGCGGCTTGTTCATGAGTGCGGCTGAAACCCCGCCGCCCATCCAAAAGTTTCGCAGCATCTCACCCCGGGCCGTGCGCCCGGCCTCCTCTCGTTCTTGCCTGCGGCCAAACGCCGCCTACATGCGGCCCATGATCCGACTTCTCGCCCTCGCCTCCCTGGCCTGCCTGCCCCTGCTTGCCGCCGATGACTACAAGCTCGGCCCGCTTTCCCAGGAGAACCCGGCCGCGCCCAAGGGCAGGGTCATCCAGATGCCCGAGCACGTCTCGAAGATCTTCCCCGGCACGAGACGCGACTGGTGGGTCTATGTGCCGGCTCAATACACGCCCGAAAAGCCGGCCAATCTCATGGTCTTTCAGGACGGTCATGACTACGTCGGCGTGAAGGGTGCCTGGCGCGTGCCGGTGGTGTTTGACAACCTCATCGCCGCCGGGGACATGCAGCCCACCCTCGCCGTCTTCCTCAACCCCGGCCACAGCGGCGGAAGCAAGCCCGCCAGCGCCTGGAAAAACAACAACCGTGGCAGGGAGTACAACTCCCTTGGCGGCACCTACGCCCGTTTCCTTCTGGAGGAAATCCTGCCGCAGGTGCAGAAGGACTACCGCCTCACCGACAACCCGGAAGGCTGGGCCATCGCCGGAGCCAGCAGCGGCGCCATCTGCGCCTTCACCGTGGCCTGGGAACGGCCCGACAAGTTCCGGAAGGTCTTCTCCACCATCGGCAGCTATGTCGACCTGGCGGGCGGTCATGTGTATCCCTCGCTGATCCGCATCACCGAGCGCAAACCCCTGCGCATCTACCTTCAGGACGGCAGCGGCGACCTTGACAATCCCTTTGGCAGCTGGCCCGTCGCCAACCGTCAGATGGCGGCGGCGCTGGCCTTCATGAAGTATGATTACACGTTCACGTTCGGCGACGGCGCGCACAACTCGAAGCATGGGGCGAGCCTCTTCCCCGAGGCCATGAAGTGGCTCTGGAGGTAGTCGACCGCAGCCTCAGGCCGCACGCCGCACTTCCCAGGTGTGGATCGCCGGGTTGCAGATGTCGCGAACAAAAGGTGCGTCAGGGGCGTTGTCACCAAAGACATAGATGCGCTTGCGCAGGGTGAGCCGGGTGATGGTGAAGCCCGGGTTTTGCAGCGACCTGAAATAACCGAGGATGGTCTCCTTTTCCAGGTCCAGCGCGCCACCCTTCATGCCGTAGTCGAGAACGAAGGCCGCCTTCTCAAAAGCGGGTGTCGTGGCGTCCCGGATCTCCTGGCTGATCGGATCGAGAAGCACCTGGCGCACAAAGGCCTCCAGAGCCTGGGTGTCGCCCTCATAGTCCACCCGATAAACATTGCCCTCACGGAAGGTCAGCTTCTGCGCCAGGGGGGCGTAAAGCAGCTTCTGGCAGTCGCTTTCGTGATCAAATTTGCCGAGGATTTCGAAGGCTTGGGTCATGGTCCGGCCTTGCCTAGCGAGGAGACGGGCGGCTGCAACGAGGGATTCGCGGCGGGTTGCACCACGGCAATCCCGGGGGATGATCCGCCCATGAGCCTCGACCTGATCTCCGCAGCCCGACCGGACACCGCCATCATCCTGGGATCGGGCCTGGGCAGCGTGGCCGGGGCCTTGGGGGTGGAGGCCGAAGTGCCGTTTGCCGAGGTGCCCGGCCTGGGCGCCTCCACCGTGCCGGGTCACGCCGGCCGCCTGGTGCTCTGCCGACTCACCGGCCGGGCTGTGCTCGTCGCCCAGGGCAGGCGGCATTTGTATGAAGGCCTGAGCGCCTATGAAGCCGCCGCCGGCATCCGGTTCATGCACGGCCTGGGCGTCCGCCGGGTGGTGCTGACCAACGCCGCCGGGGCCATCAACGCCGGGTTTGAAGTCGGCGGCCTCATGCTGATCACCGATCATCTCAACCTTCAGGGCACCTCCCCGCTGCTGGGCGGGCCGCATTTTCATGACATGAGCGAGGTGTATTCCAGATCCTGGCGCGAACGCTTCCAGCAAGCCGCCAGCGGGCTCGGCCTGAAGCTGCATGAAGGCGTGTACGCCGCCTTGTTAGGCCCGCAGTATGAAACCCCGGCGGAAATCCGCATGCTGCGAACTCTCGGGGCGGATGCGGTCGGCATGTCCACGGTGCCGGAGGCCATCCAGGCCAGGGCGCTTGGGATGGAGGTGGCCGGCCTTTCCATGCTCACCAACTGGGCCGCCGGGCTGAAGCCTCAGACGCTCGATCATCGTGAAGTCGTGGCCGTGGGCAGGCAGGCCTCCCAGGATCTTGCCCGGCTGCTGAAGACTGCCCTGGCCTCCTGAGTGCAAGCCGGGCTTGCCTCGCCAAACACCAGGGCTTAGGTCGCCCGCCATGAAAAGCATGACAGGATTTGGCCGCGGCGAGGCCCGGCAGGAAAGCACCAGCACCACCTGGGTGGTCGAGTGCGCCAGCGTCAACCGCAAGCAGCTCGAGGTCAGCGTCAGCCTGCCCCGTGAAATCGGCGACCTGGAGACGCAGGTGCGCAACCAGGTTTCCGCCCTCTGCTCGCGCGGCCGTATCAACGTCCATGTCCGCTCCAGCCAGGGCGGCGCCATCGGCACGATGCCGCGCATCGACGAAGCACTCGCCGCCTCCTACGTCGAAAAGCTGCGTGACATGGCCCAGCGTCTGGGGATCGCGCCCGACCTGTCCCTGAGCGAAGTGGTGCGCCTGCCGGGCGTGCTGGTCAGCGAAGCCGCCGGGGCGCCGCCGGAGGAGGTCTGGCCCTTTCTGCAAACCGCCCTCGCCGCCGCCCTGGAACAGCTCGTGGTCATGCGCTCGGCGGAAGGCGTCAACCTGCGCGCTGACATCGAATCGCGCCTGAACAACATTGAGAACCTGGCCGCACGCATTGCGGAGCTGGCCCCCACCGTGCCGGAGCACCAGCGCCAGGTCCTGCACCAGCGTCTTCAGCAGGCCGGGCTGCCGATTCCCCTGGAGGACGAGCGCCTGGTCAAGGAGATCGCCCTCTTTGCCGACCGCACCGACATCTCCGAGGAGATCTCCCGCGCCTCCAGCCACCTCAAGCAGTTCCGCAGCTACCTGGCCTCCGCAGAGCCGGTGGGCCGCAGCCTCGACTTCCTGGTGCAGGAGTTCTTCCGTGAGTTCAACACCATGGGCTCCAAGTGCAACCACGCCGCCATCGCCCACCACGTCGTCGCCGCCAAGACCGAGCTGGAGAAGATCCGCGAGCAGGTGCAGAACGTCGAGTGACCGACAAAACGACGTCGGTTGCCGCCGGGTTGTTATACCCATCCCTCCAGCCCCGTATGTCCTTCCATGGACCGTCGTGACTTTCTCAAGACCAGCGCCGCCGCAGGCATGGCGCAGGCCCTCCTGCCAGCCAGGGCCGCCGCAGCGCGCCAGCCTGACTTGATCCGGACGGAAAACGCCCGGCCCGGCGCCAGCTTCCAGCTCACCCGGGTGATGCCGGACAACGCGAAGTCCTACCGCACCTCACTCATTGAAGGCTACTGCTCCAGGCAGTCCGTGAAGGCCGGCGAACAGCTCGACATCTTCGTCAGCACCCAGCCTGCCGCACGCTTTCAGATCGAGCTCTTCCGCATGGGCTACTATGGCGGTGAAGGCGCCCGCCTCATGACCACGCTCGGCCCGTTTGACGGCAAACCGCAGCCGGTTCCCGAAATGGGCGAAAACCGCCTGCGCGAATGCCGCTGGCAGGCCTCGGCCAGCCTCACCATTCCCGAGGACTGGCCCAGCGGCGTCTACCTCGGCCGGCTCAGCACGATCACCGCCGACCCCGACAAGCCCTACTGGCAGAGCTACGTCGTCTTCATCGTCAAGGACGACCGCCCGGCCGACATCCTCTTCCAGTGCAGTGACAACACCTGGCAGGCCTACAACCGCTGGCCCGTCAATGAATCGCTCTACACCGATCCTCGCGCCGCCCATGCCCCCGGCGTCAGCGTCAGCTTCGACCGGCCCTACGGCAAGTATGTCCAGATCTTCGAAAACCCGCTCAGCATCGGCAGCGGCGAGTTCCTCCTCTGGGAATACCCGCTCTGCTACTGGCTGGAGAAGGAGGGCTATGACGTCACCTACTGCTCCAATGTCGACAACCTCGACCCCGCCAACCTGGCGCGGGCAAAGACGATGATCAGCGCCGGCCATGACGAGTACTGGGACCTGCGCCAGTTCCACAACGTCAGGAAGGCGATCAACGACGGGCTCAGCGTCCTCTGGCTCTCCGCCAACGACGTCTACATGGTCACGCCCTTCACGCCCAGCGCCCAGGGCGCACCGAACCGCCGCCTCACCCGTGAAACCTGCTACGGCGAGTTCCGCGAGGAGGAGAAGGAGGCCTACTCCAAAGTGCTCGGCCCCTTTGAAAACCCCGGCCCGGACGAGCGAGAGATCATCGGCGCACGCACCATCGTGCCCTTCAACGGCGGCGGCGACTGGACCTGTGCAAAGCCGGACCACTGGCTCTTTGAAGGCACCGGCATGAAGAAGGGCGACAGCGTCCCCGGGCTCGTCGGCTGGGAGTTTCATGGCGACCCAGACACCGCACGCCAGGGTCTTGACGTGGTCGCCGAAGGCAACGTCTGGGCGGGCGGAACCCGGCTCGGCAGGTATGCCGCCACCGTCCTTGAAGGGCCGAAAAACAACATCGTCTTCAACGCCAGCACCATCTTCTGGTCCCAGGGCCTCGCCGATCCCCCGGGGCACATGATCCCCTGGAGCCATTATTCACGGCCGCACGGTCCGGACGCCCGGGTCCAGCAGATCACCCGCAACGCCCTGAAGCGCGCCCTGGCCTAGACCGGCTCTCAAAATGTCTGCCTGATTCCCGTCGGCGGGGCAGCCTCATTGGCGGCGTCATTCGCTCGTCAGCTATTGTCCCAATAGCTTCCACGCTCTTTCCTTGCCACTGAAGCCTCCGCGTTCGCCGGTCATTTCAGACATTCTTTTTGAGAATCGGCCTAACCAAAGACGCGGAATCCGGCCGCACCATGTGCTGATCTTGTCGTTGGTTGGGCAGCCCTTGGCAAAGCCCGGCGCACCTGACATGACGGGCACGGGGGATCGTTGGTTTTCACGAACCCAACGCCGCCCGTGATGAACACCCGCACCTCCCCCTTCCTCCGCCACGAACTCGACCGCCGCCGCTTCATGGCCGGCACCGCCCGTTCCCTCCTGGGCGTCGGCCTGCTGCCCGTCGGCGAGCACCTTTTTTCCGGCAAAGCCCTCGCCGCCGGTGAAGGCGCGGCCACCGCCAAGCAGGTGCCCACCGCCAAAAACGTCATCTTCCTCTACATGACCGGCGGCCAGAGCCACCTCGACACCTGGGATCCCAAGCCTGGCAACACCGAGGTCATGGGCCCGACGAAGGCCATCAAGACCAGCGCCGACGGCGTCCAGGTGGGTGAATACCTGCCGCGCATGGCGAAGCAGATGCACCACGCCTGCGTGCTGAACGCCGTGGCGACCAACACGGCGGCCCATGAGCAGGCCAACTACTTCATGCACACCAGCTTCGGCCTGCGCAGCACCATCAAGCACCCCGGCATGGGCGCCTGGCTGAGCTTCTTCCAGGGCCCCGGCAACCCCGCCCTGCCACCCTATGTCTACATCGGCAATGACAGCCGCCACCCCGGCGCCGGTTTCTTCGCCAAAAAACACGGCCCGCTGATGGTCAACAACCCCGAGGCCGGCCTGCAGAACGTCCGAATTCCCAAGGGCATGACCGAGGACCGCTTCGCCGCCCGCCGTGATCTCGCAGACGTGCTCGACGCCGAATTCCAGGCCGAATGGGACACCCGGAGCGTCAAGGCCTACAGCGACATGTATGACGACGCCGTGCGCCTGATGAAGAGCGAGGATCTCGTCGCCTTCGACCTCACCCAGGAGTCTGACGCCACCCGCCAGGGCTACGGCAAGGACACCTTCGGCCAGGGCTGCCTGCTCGCACGCCGTCTCGTCGAGCACGGCGTCCGCTTTGTCGAGGTCTCCTTCGGCAGCTGGGACACCCACACCGCCAACTTCATCAACACCCCGCGCCTCTGCGACACCTTCGACACCGCCGTCAGCGCCCTCGTCCAGGATCTGGAGGCACGCGGCCTGCTCAGCAGCACGATGATCGTCGTCACCTCCGAGTTCGGCCGCACGCCGAAGATCAACCAGAACCAGGGCCGCGACCACTACCCGGTGTTCAGCTCCGTGCTCATCGGCGGCGGCATCAAGGGCGGCATGAAGTGGGGCTCCACGGACAAGAGCGGCGCCGCCCCCGTTGACGGCAAGGTCTCGCCCCCGGACATCAACGCAACGATTGGTTATGCCCTCGGCCTGCCGCTGGACCAGGTGATCTACTCGCCGAGCAAGCGCCCCTTCACCGTCGCCGACAAGGGCCAGCCGCTGACCCATCTGTTCGCCTGAAAGCCGGGTCCGGCCGCCGCTTCGCCACCAGACGGTTCATCGCCAGGATGAAGCCAATTCATCCAGCCAGGCACGGCCCCTGCGCATCCTGGGTTGCCAGCCCGGCGGGAGCGGGTAGTCTACGCGCCGCTCCAGTCCGGGCGGGCGTAATCCCCTCGACATGTCTGACCTGGTCAATCCCTTTCAAGAAACCCTCCTGTCGCGCCACCGCGCCGAGCCCTGCACCGTGGTCATTTTCGGCGCCACCGGCGACCTGACAAACCGCAAGCTCATCCCGGCCCTCTACAACGTGGCCGCCTGCGGCGACCTGCCGCCCCAGTTCAAGGTGGTCGGCTTCGCCCGCCGCGACAAGACGGACGAAATCTTCCGCAGCGAACTCGAAACCGGCAACCGCAAGAACTCCCGCCAGGGCCACAACGACGAGCTCTGGGACAGCTTCAGCCAGACCGTACACTACCACCGCAGCGAGTTCGAGGACCCGGCCGGCTACATCGGCCTGAAGATGCTGCTCGACAAGTTCGACAAGGAGCGCGGCGCCCCCGCCAACCGCCTGTTTTACCTCGCCTCCGCGCCCGAGGCCTTCAAGCCGATCCTGGAAATGCTCAAGGCCACCGGCCTCAACCAGGGCGTCGGCGGCAAGTGGGCCCGAGTGGTCTGTGAAAAACCCTTCGGCAAGGACCTCGCCACAGCCCGCGCCCTCAACGAAACCGTCGCCGCCACCTTCGACGAAAAGGACACCTACCGCATTGACCACTACCTGGGCAAGGAGACCGCCCAGAACATCATGGTCCTGCGCTTTGCCAACGCCCTCTTCGAACCCACCTGGAACAGCCGCTACATCGACAACGTCCAGATCACCTGCGCCGAAAACCTCGGCATGGAAGGCGGCCGCGGCGGCTACTACGACACCGCCGGCGCCCTGCGGGACATGGTCCAGAACCATCTCTTCCAGCTCCTCAGCCTCGTCGCCATGGAGCCTCCCACCGACCTCAGCGCCGACGCCGTCCGCGATGAAAAGGTGAAGGTCATCCGCGCCCTGCGTCCGCTCGTTGGCCCCGAGGCCGTCGGGGCCAACGTCATCCGCGCCCAGTACACCGCCGGCAGTGTCGACGGCGTTTCCAGGGTCGGCTACCGCCAGGAGGACCGAGTGAACCCCGAGTCGAAGACCGAGGCCTACGTCGCCCTGCGGCTCTACATCGACACCTGGCGCTGGCAGGGCGTGCCCTTTTACATCCGCGTCGGCAAGCAGCTGCCCAAGAAGGCCACCGAGATCAGCATCCATTTCAAAAAGCCGCCGCAGGTGCCCTTTGCCACCCAGAAAATGCTCGGTTCCAGCAGCGAAAACACCCTCGTCATCCGCATCCAGCCCGACGAAGGCGTCGCCCTGCGCTTCCTCTGCAAGCAGCCTGGCCAGGCCATGAACATGCAGCAGGTGAAGATGGACTTCCGCTACTCCTCCAGCTTCGGCAAGGCCAGCCCCGAGGCCTACGAGCGCCTCCTGCTCGACGCCATGGCCGGCGACGCCACCCTCTTCGCCCGCCGCGACGAAGTGGAGACCGCCTGGAAGTTCATCGACGAGCTCGAGCACGCCTGGCACAAGTCCGCCACTCCGCCGCCCATGTGCGAATATCCCGCCGGCAGCTGGGGCCCGAAGGAGGCCGACGACCTCCTCCGCGAAAACGGCCACGAATGGCGGCTGCTGTAAGGTCAAGCATGCTGTCTCTGCGCAACAGGCCATCCAGCCTACGAAGCCGCTCCGCACCACCCCTGCCCGCCAACAAAGCGGACGCGACGCAGCGCGTCCCTACCACCCGGCAGAGCCGACCTGCGTTTCGACCAAAAATGTCCGGGGCACGAAGGTGCAGGGAGGCGGGCGATTTGGATGCTCAGCCTTTCAAATACACCCGGGAGCCTTCGACTTGAGCCATCCTGTCAGCCTGCCGCTTCAGCTCTTTTTCGCGGGTGAACACAATGCACGATCCTTCGATCTCAAGCTTGGCCAGCACACGTTGCACAAGCCTGCCATTCGCACCGTCCAGGCGGAGCTTCCACCATGGGACCTTGATGCGCAGGGCGATCAGATGCATCGGAACATGCTTCAGATGCTTCGTGACCTTGCGGACACACCAAGCCTCCGCCACGGCCTTTTCAGCCTCCAGGATCCTCCTGAGCTGCATGATGCAAGCCTCTCCAAGCTGATGGTGCTCATAGACATCCGTCAGCAGGAGCAGGTCCCGCTCGCCTTGGGCCTCCGCCATCCTTCCTTCATAAGCCTCCCAGCGCCGACGAAGGACCTCAAGCTGCTCCTTGTTGCCATGTCGATGGTGATAGCCCCCGATCAGCTGCAGGGCCGACTCCTCCCAGCTTCCGTCGATGGACAGCGCCTTTTCAAGGTCCTCCAGCCCCCCTGACTCATCCTGGCTGACACGATGGGCCCCGCGGGCAAACAATGCGCCGGCATGAGCAGGATCCAAGGCCAGGATCTCGTGAATCAAGGGCTGTGCGGCGGCGGACCCCTCAAGGCCGGCCGTGGCATCGGCACGTTTCCAGAGCACCGCAACCTGGTCAACGGCCTTGCCTGCCTCCGAGTCAGCCGAAGGCGCTTCAATCACTGCGGCAAGCTTCTCCGCCTCCGCATGCCGTTCCTTCCATCGTTCACATGCTTCCACGGCCCATTCGCGCCCCAGCGAGGCGGACAAGACCTCCTCCTGTGCCCCCAGATAGTACGCGGCGGCAGTCTCCCCTGAAAGCTTCGGCATCATCCCACGCTGCTCCTCGGAAGGGAGTTCGCCAAGCGCATCAAGCCGTTCACGCAGACAGGGATGCGTGTCCGCCGTCGTCGTGTTCATCAGGTAGGACTGGCGCATCCATTTCTCAGCCTTCTCTGGATCCGGCCCACGACGCAGATGATCAGGAAGTTCGCTGTAGATGTTTGCCGGTGGCTCGGCTTCCCGGGCGGCGCGCATGTAGACATCATGCCAGAAGGACTCGTCCAGATGCCTGCTGTAGACTGAAATCCGCTTGAGGGCCGAAGCCATGTTGGTTTTGCCCGCCACTCGTGCCGCAAGAGCATCCGCAGCGTATTCATTGGCACGGGAGAGCACAAAGGCACGGGCATTGAAACGCGGCCAGAACCAGCCGATGAAAACGGTGAGTATCTTCACGCCGCCCGTCTGCTGCCTGGCCAGCTGCTCAAAAAGGCGCTCCCAGGACTGACGCAGCCGGTAAAGCCAGTTTCCAAAACGCCCGTGCCCGCCGGCCAGATGGGCGAATTCATGGGCAAGCACGGCTTCAAACTCTGCCGGGGTCATGCTGTGCATCAAAGGCAGGCCGATGATGAGGAAGTTCTTATGCCAGCCAAACATCCCCAGCCTGGGATGCTGGACCACCGCCGCATTATACTCCCCCGTCAGAAGAACCTTGTGAAAACGGGTCGAACCAATCCTCTTCCTGAGCTGCTCAATCAAGGACATCAGCCCGGGTGCGTTGGAACGGCGGAGCTCAAGTCCTTCCGGCGCCCGCAGACGAACACAAAGCGCACGCAGGATTGCCAGGGACAAGCCTCCAAATAGCAGCCCAAAAACCAAGGCCAGCTTGATGGTTGCGGCGTTGGGATGCGTGATCACCAGCCCCGCAAGCCCGAAGGTCAATGCCAGTGAACAAAGAAACACGGCAAGCAAATAGGCAAATCCCAGGCAGGCCAGCAGGCCCGTGCCCCAGACAAACCAGTTGGGATGCTTTTTCTCAGCCGCTTCCAGTCGGCGCACATGTTCTTCAAATCGTTCCGAGGTCATTCGGCAGGCCAATACCGGCAACCCCGCCAGACGTCAGCAAAATAATCAGCAGTTCGCCTAAGCCCTTAAATCAACGGACAGTCCACAAGGGAAATGACACGGTCCTTCATGCCGTAAAAGGCCCGTCGCCGCTTGTCTCGTTTCGAGTCCAACACGACAAGGATGCCCCTCACGCCTCCGGCAGCTCGAAGCCGGCGGCGTATTCTTCTTCGCAAAGTTTGTTGGCCTCGGCGGCAAAGGGGCCGGTGAAACGGTTCGCCGCAGGGTCATAGTCGAGCCAGGGGCCGGCGATGATCGGCTGGGCCGTCGGGTCGATGCCGTTGGCGGCGAGGTTTCTGAGAAACTCCTCAAACAGGTCCTGCCCCATCCTGTCACCCTGCAGACGCTCCTGGATTTCAGCAGGCTTCATCGACCGGCCAAGCCGGTAGGAGATGTTGGCCAGGTGCGACAGGCAGGCGGCGTGATGCCCGTGCCGGATGTGCAGCACGTCCTTCGTGTACTTTCCAGCCCGCACGCTCTCGATGAAGTTCTTCATGTGGTCCGGGCCGTTCTGGAAGTTGTCGAACTTGGTGATGGCCTTGCCCTCCTTGTCGTAGGCTTTCGACTCCGCCACATAACCGCCTTCACAATGGATGATGTTGCCGGTGCGGATGCCCTTGTAAGGCGGCTCGCCGCTCTTTGGATCCAGGTTCTTCGCAGGCAGGCCGAACTTGTCCATGATCAGCGGCACGGGCTCATACGGATGGAAGGCGATCTGGCAGTTGGCGCTCTGGCCGTCATCAACGTAGCCCCAGCGGTTGCCAAAACTCATGACACGGGAGGGCAGCGTGTCCGGATCCCCCAGCGCCCAGCGTGCCACGTCATACTGGTGCGGCCCCTGGTTGCCGATGTCGCCACCTCCGTAAGGCCACTGCCAGTGCCAGTCATAATGGAACTGCTTGCGCAGGATGGGCAGCTCGGGACGTGGGGCGGACCAAAGCTTGTAATCCACGCTGGCCGGGGGCTGCTGCGGACCATCCACCTTGTCGATGCTTGGGCGCAGGCCGTGCACAAGCGCATGGGAAAGCTTCGGCCTGCCGATGTGGCCCTCCTTCACCCACTGCATCGCCGCCGCCCAGCCCAGGTCAGAGCGGCGCTGCATGCCGTGCTGGACGACCAGCCCCTTCGCTGCAGCACGCCCCGCCGCCGCCATGAGCTTCGCGCTTTCGATCAGGTTATGGCTCACCGGTTTCTCCACATAGACATGCTTGCCGTGCTGCAGAGCCGTCAGGGCGATGAGCACATGGCTGTGGTTCGGCGTGGCGATGGTTACCGCGTCCACCTCCTTGTCCGCACAGCATTCACGGAAGTCGCGGTAGGTCCGCGGCTTGATGCCCTGCTTCGCCAGCTCGCCCAGCTGCTTGTCGATCACCTCCTGATCCACATCGCACAGGGCCACGAGCCGCACGCCCTTCTGTGCCAGCAGCTCCTTGATATGACCACGGCCACGGCCACGGAAGCCGATCACGGCGACCCGGACATCCCCGTTCGCGCCCAGCGGCGCCGCCCAGGCGGGCAGCACGCCGGCTCCGGCAAGGGACGTGGCAAGGAAACGACGACGCGAGGTGGTGGCGGTGTTCATGGCGCAGGGAATACGCCGCCGCCCGCCCGTTTCCTCCGCACCACCTAACAAAAAGCGATCCAAGCGGCGGACGCCCCGGGCGCTTCGGCCGGCATGCAGGCCGGCCCAGCCGGGTGGAATGCGCCCATGCCAGAAAAAAAGCACGACCCCGTTCGAGGTCGTGCTTCACAATTTCAAGGCTGCCAGAAACTGGCGGGCCGGGATTACCAGCGGTCGTTGCCGCCGTCGCGGCCGCGGCCACCGCCGCCGCCGCCATAACCACCGCGGCCACCACCACCACCGCCGCCGTAGCCACCACGGCCGCCGCCGCCGCCACCACCACCGTAGGGGGCGCGTTCTTCCTTGGGACGGGCTTCATTGATCGCGAGGCGACGGCCCATGAATTCCTTGTCGTTCAGGCCCTTGATGGCCTCTTCCATGGCGGTGACGGAGTCCATGGTGACGAAGGCAAAGCCGCGCGGGCGGCCGGTGACACGGTCCATGGGAAGGAACAGGTCGGTCACGGAGCCATACTGCGAAAAGAGGTCGCGAAGGTCGGATTCAAGGGCGGCGAAGGGCAGGTTGCCCACATACATTTTGGTGTTCATAACTTAATCTAGCTTGGGTATCGACAACCCGTACGGGCAGAAAAGCTCCAGTCGCGGATTTCAGAACACCAAAGAATCCGGAGAGTCACCTGATGAACGGCTTTGTCTGGCCTGCAGCAGGTTGACCGGTATTACATGGCCCTGTTTGGGCCTCTTCACAAGTGTTGTTTTTGTCACGCAGGGCCGCCCGGCCACGGAAACGTCCGTCTTCATCTGTCCAGAGGGACGCCTGGCAGGGGCGGCGCCGGTGTGTTCAGCAGGCTTGGCGGACGCTGAACCGGAAGGGCCGGCGCGCCAGAAAAAGAACCGCACTGCTCACGGTCTCGCGGCCTTTTTCACGGCATCCCAGGCGGCATCCATCTCCTCCAGGCTGAGGCCCGGATCCCCCAGCCTGCGCTCCCCGGCGTTCAGGCGCTCCTCCATGGCGTGGAAACGCTGAACAAACTTTTCGTTCGCCGCAGCCAGGGCCGGCTCGGACTCCACGCCCAGCTTGCGGGCCAGGTTGACGACGCTGAAGAGCAGGTCGCCCAGCTCCTCCTCCACCGCCTTCGGGCTGCCCTGTGCCAGGGCCTCCTCAAGTTCAGCGACCTCCTCCCGCAGCTTGCCAAAAACGGGAGCCACGTCCGGCCAGTCGAACCCAACCCGTGCCGCCTTTTTCTGCAGCTTCTGCGCCCGCATGAGGGCCGGCAGCCCTGCGCCAACCCCGTGCAGGTGCCCCTCCTTATGCGTGCCTTTTTCCTGCCGCTTGATGGCGTCCCACTGGGTGAGCACGGCTTCCGAATTGTCAGCGCTGGCCTCGCCAAAGACATGCGGATGACGGCGGATCAGCTTCTCGGACAGTCCATGCGCCATCCTGTCGATGTCAAAGGTGCCGGTCTCGCTGGCGATCTCCGCATGCAGGACCGGCTGAAGCAGCAGGTCGCCCAGCTCCTCGCAGATCAGGGCGGGATCGCCGCTCTTGATGGCGTCCACCACCTCATAGGCCTCCTCCAGCACATGGGGGATCAGGGATTCATGGGTCTGCTCACGGTCCCAGGGACAGCCGCCCGGGGCGCGCAGACGGTGCACGATGTAACGGAGACGGGTCAGGCCGTCGGGGTGGTCAAGGCTGCTCATGGCCCCTGCGCTAGCGCGAAAAACCGGGGCTGGCATGGAAAAAGTTTGCGCCGCCCGCCGCCGTGCCTACCGACTCCCCTGCCTCCTTTTCCGCCGCATCTGCGTAATCCATTCATCCATCCACCCACACCTCCATGGCCTCCGACCTTGTCCTGAACCTGAACGAATCCAACTTTGACGCCGAAATCTCCGCCGCCACCGTCCCCGTGATCGTGGATTTCTGGGCGGAATGGTGCGGTCCCTGCCGCATGCTCGGCCCCGTGCTCGACCAGCTGGCCGAGGAAAAGGCCGGCGCCGTGAAGGTCGCCAAGGTCAACGTCGATGAAAATCCCGGCCTGGCCCAGAAGTTCAACGTCCGCTCCATCCCCATGCTGCTCTTCATCAAGGGCGGCGAGGTCCGCGAGACCGTGGTGGGCGTGCAGTCCAAGGGGGCGCTGGCCGCCAAGCTCGACGCCCTGGCCTGATCCACTGCATTCACCTCATCCTCCAAGGGTGGTCCGGAGCCTCCGGATCACCCTTTTTGTTGGGCACCGGTCAGCCCTGCATCACCAGCGCCTGTTCGACGATGGACCGGCCGGCCTCCAGCTCGTCATTGACCACGGCCGTGGCGCCCAGGCGCTTCAGACGTTCGACATCGGAGGCGAAGCGGGCGCGGGCCAGGATGGCGATGTCCTGGCGCAGGTGCCGGACGATGGCGATGCCCTCGGCGATGACCGGCGCGTCCGGAAAGGTGAAGGCCACCAGGCGTGCCTCGCGCAGGCGGGAAAGCTCCCAGGTCTCCTCATGCGCGGCATCGGCGAAGAGCACCGGCTGGCCCTGGCGTTTCAAGGTGCGCACGGTGTCCGCGTTCAGGTCGATGACCAGCGTGGCGATGCCCTGGTCCTGGAGCGACTTGTTCAGCTTTTCGCCCACCGGCCCGTGTCCGACGATGATGGCATGGTCCGACATGCCCTTGATGCGCTGGCTGAGGATGCCCGCATCAGGCAGCCTCGGCCGACGCCTGCCCCAGCCGCGCCTTTCCAGCCAGCCGCCCAGGGGCTCCCCGGCGCGCATCAAGGCCGGCAGCAGGCCCATGCTCAGGGCCGACGCGGCAATCAGCACCTGCTGGACGTCCGCACCCCACAGTTCCCCCGAGCCCGCCTTCTGGAGCAGCACCAGCGAGAACTCGCCCGCGCTGCTCAGGCCCAGGCCCGCCATCAACGCCTGACGGTGAACCAGCCCCATCCGGCGCGCGATGAAGGTGATCAGAAAGGACTTCACGATCATCAGCGAAACCGTCAGCAGCAGCACCGAAGGCCAGTGCAGGAAAGCCATGCGTACATCGACCATCAGGCCGACGGACACAAAGAAGAGCGTCAGGAACAGGTCCTTGATCGGCATGACGTCGGCCAGGATGCGCGGCTTGTAGATGGACTCGCTGACCGCCAGCCCGGCCACGAAGGCCCCCAGCGCCAGCCCCAGGTGCAGCATGCCGCCGAGGAAGGCCAGGCCGATGCAGCAGCCGACCACGCTCAGCGTGAAAAGCTCACGGTTGCGGGTGCGGGTGACGGCGTAGAGCAGCGCCGGAATCACCCAGCGGGCGCAGACGCCGGCCAGCAGCACAAACAGGCCGCCGCGCCAGGCCAGTGAACCAACGCGGGCCAGCATCGACACCTTTTCATCCCCCGGCTGGGGCAGCAGCAGCGGCAGCACGAGGAAGAACACGATGATGAACAGGTCCTGGAAAATGGCCACCGCCAGGGCCATGCGCGCCCCGGGGCTGCCTTCCTGCCCCAGGTCCTGGAACGACTTCAGGCTGACCGCCGTGGAGCTCATCGCCATCGCCACCGCCACCAGCACCACCGCCGTGCCGGACAGGCCCGCCGCCAGGGCCCCGGCAGCCGCCGCGCCCATGCAGCCCGCCATCTGCCAGCCACCGCCCACAAAGGCCAGGCGCCGGACATATTTCAGGTCGCTCAACGAGAACTCCAGCCCCAGCGTAAACATCAGCAGCATGACGCCGAACTCCGACATCTGCGCGATGCCCGAGTGCATGGAGCCGCCGCCCAGCAGCTCAATCACCCCGCTGTTGGCAATCACCACGCCACAGAGGAAATAACCGGCGAGCAGCGACTGCTGAAGCCGCAGCAGCAGCAGGGAGATCAGCACCACGCCCACCAGCATCAGCGCCAGCAGGATGAACAGGGGTGGCAGATCGGCGGCGGCAAGCATCATCCCATCCGCCATAAATGCTCGATGACGCATGTGCAATCCCGGTGTTGGCACGAAGGCCGCGCCAGTTCGAAATGAGAAAAAAGACCCGGCCTGAAGCAGCCGTTCCAGAAGGCATCATGCGCCATTTCCTTTTCGGCACCTTCCTCCTCGGCCTGCTCAGCCCCGCCTCTGCCAAGGCCCCGAACTTCCTCCTCATCCTCGCCGACGACCATGGCTATGGCGACGTCTCGGCTTATCACGAATCCGATGTCAGGACGCCGAACATCGACGGCATCGGCAGGAACGGCCTGCTCTTCACCTCCATGCGCGCCAACTGCACGGTCTGCTCACCCTCACGCGCGGCGCTGCTGACCGGACGCTATCCGGACCGGGTCGGCGTGCCCGGAGTGATCCGCACCCAGCCGGAAAATTCCTGGGGCTGGTTCGCGCCGGGCGTTCCGACGCTTGCCGACGAACTCAGAAAAGGCGGCTACCACACCGGCATCGTCGGCAAATGGCACCTGGGCCTCGAATCCCCCAACACGCCTAACGAAAGGGGCTTCGATCATTTCCACGGCTTCCTGGGCGACATGATGGACAGCTACACGACCCACCTCCGCCATGGTCAGAACTACATGCGGCTTAACCGGGAGCCCGTCACGCCCGAGGGCCATGCCACGGAGATCTTCACCACCTGGGCCTCGGACTATGTCAAGGAACGCGCCCAGGCCGGGCGGCCCTTCTTTCTCTACCTGGCCTACAACGCCCCGCATTTCCCCATCGAACCTCCGGCTGAATGGCTGGCGAAGGTGAATGCCCGGCGGCCTGACCTGGAGGAAAAGCGCGCCATGAACGTGGCCTTCGTCGAACATCTTGACCACTGCATCGGCCAGGTGCTCGCCACGCTGAAGGAGACCGGTTTGGAAAAGGACACCCTGGTCGTCTTCAGCGCCGACAACGGCGGCTCACTGCCCCATGCCCAGAACAACGATCCCTGGCGCGGCGGCAAGCAGGACCACTATGACGGCGGTCTGCGCGTGCCCTTCCTGATGCGCTGGCCGGCCGTGATCAAGCCCGGCGGGCGCAGCAATTACCAGGGACTGAACTTCGACCTCATGCCCACCTTTCTCGAACTCGCCGGCCTCAGCCCCTCGCCTGAGCTGGATGCCGTCAGCCTCGCTCCCATCCTCAGGGGCGGTGAAGTCACCACGCCGCGCGACCTCTATTTTGTCAGGCGTGAAGGCGGACCCGCCCATGGCGGCAAAAGCTATGAAGCCGTCATCCGCAGCGACTGGAAGCTCATGCAGAACGACCCCTACAGCCCGCTCGAGCTCTACAACCTGAAACACGATCCACAGGAAAGGACCAACCTGGCAGGCAAGGCTCCGAAGATCTTCAACGAGCTGTCCACAGCACTGCGCCATCATGTCCAGCAGGGAGGCCGGACACCCTGGCAGAAGCCCTGACGCCAGGGCTTAGCGGAAAAGCTCGCGAAAGAAGCCCTTTGTCTCCGTGCGGGCTCGGTCAGTCCAGTTCCAGGCCTTGCGCGCCGCCTTCTTCACCGCCTTGGCGGCACGTTCGCCCTCGCCTTCCGCCGCAGGCGGCACCGTGCCGGTGAAACGCGGTGTCCAGTCCTGGAAGATCAGCGCCCCGGACTCTCCGGAAACCACGCAGAAACCGCACTCGTGACCGGTTTCATCCTTGAGGGCCAGCCCCCACTCAGGAGCGCCGGTGACGGCGTTTGCGGCGAGCTGATAGTCCACGCTGACAAAGGTGACCTGAGCCAGCGCCGCCGCACGGGCCGCAGCCTGACGGGCTTCGGCACTTCGCACCTGCAGCCTGGCAAACTCCAGGCTGCGCGGCGGCGCGGGGGAAAGGATGCGCTCACCCGCCCCTGCCGCCAGCGCCTTCCACTGCCCGCCCTCCATCTTCACGGAGATGCGCAGCTGTGCCTCCGCACGGAAGGCATCGCGGGCATACACCGACCACTCCACAGGCTCCGCCGTGGTGCCTGTGCCCTTCAGCAGCAGCACCTCCCGGGCCACGGCCTGGCCAAAGCTGGCGGACACCGCCTGTGAGATTTCAGGATTGGCGTGAAGCAGGGAGGCAAGTCCAAGCACAGGCAGCAGAAGCAGGAGGCGCGTCTTCATAGGGGGATGGCCTCATGATGGAAAAGCGACGCCATGCTGGCAAGAAGGCTTTTCGACACCGTCGCACCGCCCGACGGCTTGATGAATCAATCCAGGGTTGTGCGGCATGTCCTGTGCTGCATGATGAACCGCCATGCCTCCTTCAGAAGCCACCCTCTCCCTCCTCGGCAGCGAAGTCGCCCTTCCCAGGATCGACCGCGCCCTCCAGGAAATCTGGTCGGCTGACGAGGCCAAGACCCGGGCCTCGCTCATCAACTTCGCCATCTATTCCGAAGACCCGGACGGCATCGCCAGCAACAACGAACACCTCGCCAGGATCACCTCCGACCACTCCTGCCGTGCCCTGCTCATCACCTGCGTGCCGGATTCCAGCCCGCAGCGTGCCCGGGCCTGGATCAACGCCCTCTGCCGCCCCTACCAGGGAAAGCAGGTCGTCTGCAGCGAGCAGATCAGCTTCCTGCTGGAAGGCGGCGGCTCCGCCCAGGTTCAGAACGTCGTCTTCGGCCACCTCGACTCCGACCTGCCCCTCTTCATCTGGTGGCAGGGGGCGCTGACCCGGAATTTCGAGGAACGACTCTACTCACGCATCCACACCCTCATCGTCGACAGCAGCGCCTGGAAGAATCCACAGGACGAGCTGGCGGGGCTGCTCGCCGCACGCAACGCCGCCGCCTTCGACGTGCGCGACCTGAGCTGGACACGCAGCCACTTTTTGCGCACGGCCCTTGCCAGCGCCTTCCAGGATGCCAAGGCCCTCGAACATCTGCCCCAGCTCTCCCTGGTCGAGATCACGCACGCGCCGGGCCAGCGCTGCTCCGCGCTGCTTCTGGCGGGCTGGATCTCCCAGCGTCTCGGCACCGCTCTCGATGAAGCCGTCGCAGGCCTGGTCTTCCGCAAGCAGGACGGCTCCACGATCCGCTTCCTCCTGAACGAATCCTCCTCCGCATGCGCCCTCTCCCGCCTGCGCCTCAGCGCCCCGTGCCTGGAGCTGATCGTCAGGCGCGAAGGCGGCTCGGCCTATGTCCACACCAGCGTCGTCTGCGAAGGCCACAGCCATGAGGAGATGCTGCCTGCGGACGTGGTCAGCGATGCCGAGCTGATCAGCGAGCAGCTCGGCCGTGCCGGAGGCAACACGCACTTCCGCGCCGCCCTGCCCCTGCTCGGCAGGATGCTCGGCCGCTGAACGACGGGCCGCCGCCTCACGGGGGCGAGCGCAGAAACGCGATGATGTCCGCCACCTGCTCCGGCCTGAGCGCATCGCCAAGGCCCGCCGGCATCAGCGAGACATTGCGCACCGTCCGGATGTCGGCGCGCTTTCGCAGCAAAGTTCGTTCGGCACCGCCCGGCAGCCTCAGGGTGATGCTGGCGGGCGAGTCGGAGGCCGTGATTCCAAGCAGCGTCTCGCCGCGCCGCGTCCTCGCCATCATCGTCTCAAACCCGGGCCTTGCCGCCTCGCTCGGAAACAGGATGTCACGCAGGATGACCTCCGGGGCGCGCTGAAACTCGGCGTCCAGGTCCGGCCCCACGGCATAACCCACGTCATGACTGCGGTGGCAGCTCCCGCACACGGCGGTGAAAAGGGCGCGGCCCTGCACAGGGTCAGGCTTCTTTTTCAGGGCCTCGATGAACGCAGGCAGCTTTTTCTCCCAGGCGGCCAGCTGTCCGGCGCTGGGGGCTGTTGGAACGGACGCCTCCACAACCTTCTCCAGCGGCCTGCCCTCCTCGAGCCCGAGCCTGAGTATGTCCTGCACCTTCCCGGCCGGAACCATCGCCAAACACCCGGAAATTTCATGCGCATCACCCCGCGCCGCCAGGATGCCCGCGAGGTTGGCCATGACGGGCCCTGCCTGCCCCGGATCGGCAGCAAGCGCGATCAGCAGCCCCTTCTCAAGCCCGCGCGCCGAGCAGGCAATGGCGGCGTCCATCCACTTCAGGCCGCCAAAGCGACGCGCCAGCAGCAGCAGGCTGTCCCTGTCCGGCCCCAGGCTCAGGGCCAGCTGAAGGGCAAGCTGCGGCTCCAGCTTCACGGCGGCATCCAGCCTGACCTGACGCGCCAGGGCGTCATCCTGACGCAGCCTGAGCACCAGCGCGTCCGCCTCACCTAACGGAGGTTGCTTCCACGGATCCCGGGCCTCGAGGATCCAGATCCGCCCCCGGTCGTGTCCGTTCACCAGGCCGTACTGCTGCTGCAGGTGCCGCGGGATGGCGGAGTAGTCCTCGATGATCTCACGGTAGAAGTCGACGACCGCCATGTGCCCCTCCGGCGTCTGCGCCAGGGAGATCGGGTGAAACCAGGGGTCGCCGGAGGCGAGGAACTCGCGCTGCTCCTCGCCCCTGACTCGGCGGAGACGAAGCTGGGTGCCATCACGTACGATGTCCGCGCGGTGAACGAGGTTCTGCGCCGGTTCGCAGACGAAGTATTGTCCGCGCCAGACCAGCGGGCTGCAGGCGCTGGTGAAGTAGCCCGATGCCGCAGCGTCACTGAGGCTGATCTTGCGGTAGAAGGCGAAGTATTCGGCGTGCTGCTCGCGCTTCGTCCGCCAGGGATGCGGAGGCGCGATGGGATAAACGCGGGTGTCGTCGCTGGCAGGCGCATCCAGCACCGGCGCAGCGGCATCGGGATTGCGTTCGAGATACTTCCAGGGGATCGGCGTGACAAAGAGCCCGGGATGCGTGGTCGTGGCCACAAACCGTCCGCCCCCGGGGGTGAACGCCATCCCTGTCGTCCTGGTGCTGCCGCTGACCGGCTCGATGACCGTGCCGTCGGCGCGGATGCGGAAGTCGGTGGGCGGCAGCGTGACGGGTTTCGCCAGGTGCGGGCCGGTGATCGTGCCGCCCGTGCTGCCACGTCCGAAATACAGCCAGCCGTCCGGCCCCCAGGTCGGGGAATTGATCCGACGCTCCAGGATCGGCGAACCAAATCCGCTGAACAAGTTTTCCTGCACGTCAGCCCTGTCATCCCCGTCGCTGTCCTTGAGAAACACGATGTGCGGCGAGCAGGCGACAAGCACGCCGCCATTGCCCGCCGCGATGCCATGGCAGGGCGGCAGGCGGTCAGCCCACACCACGGCCTTGTCCATGACGCCGTCGCCATCGGTGTCGCGCAGCAGCTTCACCGTGCCGTAGGTCTGCTCCTCCGCCCGCCTCCTTGCCTCCTCTCCTGCCTGGATGCGCCGCACCTCGAGGTCGAGCCGGCCCGTCTTGTTCAGCTCATCGATGTCATACTGGCCCTCGAGGTTGTAACCATGCAGCTCACAGACAAAGCAGCGCCCCTTCTCATCCCAGCAGATGCCCGAGGGTTCGGTGATCAACGGCTCGGAGGCAAGCAGGCGGATTCGATGACCCGCAGGCACCTGGAACTTCGCCGCGCTCTCCGCCGGGGGCAGCGGCTTCGGCGCATCGTCAGGGCGCGGAATCTCAGCGCACGCGGAGGCGGCCCACAGGGCGAGGATCGGGACTCTCATGCCGAGAATACACCCGGCCTGACAAAGCTGTTTCATTTTCCCCGTATCAGTGCCCATGCCCGGTCACGCCCACGGCCATGCCTTCACCTTCATGAACCCGCGGCTGCGGGACGGGGTGGTCGTGCATGGACGCCGCTCCGTGCTGAAGACCAGCCTCGCTGGCCTCGGGGCGCTGACCCTGCCCGGGCTGCTGAAGCTGCGCGCGGAGGGCGTCGCCAGGCATAACCAAAAATCCGTCATCCTTCTCTGGATGACGGGCGGCCCCTCGCACATCGACACCTGGGACCCCAAGCCCGACCGCCCCATTGAAAACCGCGGCCCCTTCAAGACCATCCCCACGCGCCTGCCCGGCGTCCGCATCTGCGAGTTCCTGCCTAGGCAGGCCGCCATGCTCGACAGGTTCACGATCATCCGCTCGGTCGACTGCCGCTTCAGCAACCATGAGCCGAACATGGTGATGCAGACGGCGAACCTCGCCAACGAGCCGCGCACCAACCCGAGGGCGAGGTTTTATCCTTCGTTCGGCAGCATCGTGGCGAAGCACCACGGCGCCAACCATCCCGCCATGCCGCCCTATGTGGTGCTGAACATGAAGTCGCGTTCCCATGTGGCCTGGGGCGGCTACCTCGGCACCCAGTACGACCCCTTCGACGGCAACAACGCCGCCCGCCTCTTCCAGCTTCCGGCCGGCCTCAGCATGGACCGCCTGACCGCCCGCCAGTCCCTCAGCCGCCAGATGGACGGCCTGCGTGCGGAGATCGACGCCACCGGGATGATGGGCGCCATGGACGCCTTCGGCCAGAAGGCCTTCGACATCATCGCAGGCGGCCGCGCCCAGGAGGCCTTTGACCTCGAAAAGGAGCCGAAGCAGATGCGCGACCGCTACGGTGATCACGACTGGGCGAAGCAGGCGCTGCTGGCACGCCGGCTGGTCGAACGCGGCTCCTCCTTCGTCACCATCGATCTCAGCAACCACGGCGCCTCCGGTACCTGGGACAACCATGGCGACAACATCCCGCCCTACGGCGGCATCTGGAACGGCCTGCGCCCGCTGCTTCCGGTCTTCGACCATGTCATCACCACGCTGGTCGGCGACCTGGAGGAACGCGGCATGCTCGACGACACGCTCGTCATCGCCATGGGCGAGTTCGGCCGCACCCCGAACCTCGGCACCCAGGGCAGCACCGACGGACGCAACCACTGGCCTGTCGTGATGAGCATGTGCCTGGCGGGCGGCGGATTCCGTCACGGCCAGGTCATCGGCGCCAGCAGCAAGGACGGAGGCGAAATTGCCGAGCGTCCCGTCACGCCGGGCGACCTCGCCGCAACCATCTACCATCACATGGGCGTGCCGCTGGACACGACCTACACCGACCACCAGGGCAGGCCCCATTTCATCGTGGAACAGGGCAGGCCCATCACCGAGCTGACCGGCTGACCCGAGGAATCCGAATGTTCGTGCTTGAAGCGGCGGACGGCGTTCGACAAAGGGAGGCCATGCCCTCCCTCAAAGCCTTCCTTTTCGACCTCGACGGAACCCTCATCGACTCCCTCGCGGACCTTGCCGCCGCCGTGAACCGCATGCTCGTCGAGCATGGTTATCCGGAACGCGAGCTGGCGGTCTTCCCCAAATACATCGGCGACGGCGTGCGCCAGCTTGTCGGACGCGCCCTGCCGGAGCACGCGCGCAGCGAGGAGAACATCGAAGCCTGCCTGCGTGACTACCAGAGGCACTATGCCGAAGGCTGGCATGACAGGACCGTCGTCTATGAAGGCATTCAGGACGTCCTCAAGGAACTGAAGGCGCGCAGCTTCAAGGTCGGCTGCATCTCCAACAAGCCGCACCGCTTCACCAGGCTCTGCTGCGACCACTTCTTTCCGGCGGGCACCTTTGATGCCGTGCTCGGCCAGCGTGATGAAGTGCCGCGCAAGCCTGATCCTGCCGGCGCCCAGGAGGCCGCGGCGCTGCTCGGCGTGGACGTGGCTGAATGCGCCTACGTCGGCGACTCCGGAATCGACATGAGCTTCGCCAGGAACAGCGGCATGATGGGCATCGGCGTCAGCTGGGGATTCCGGTCCGTGGAGGAGCTGAGGGAAAATGGAGCGGCGATGATCGTCGATCACCCCCGCGAAATCCTGGCCCGGGCCTGACGCCCTTGACGCAGGGCTTACGCATCCAGTTGACCCATGATGGGTTCCCATGGCCTCAGTGACAGGATTGACGCGATTCGCAGGATGAACAGGATTTGTCAGACCTGTTCATCCTGCCCATCTTGTGGATCCTGCCGCAGGAACCCCTTTCTCACCTGGACGCGCAAGCCCTGCCCTTGACGGCCGAACAGGCACAAAGTCCTTGCATTCCCGCGGAAGCGTATAACCTATTATTGTCATGAACTCCGTGTCACGCCACGACGGAAAGACGGCCGCAACGGCCGGTCCGCGCGTGACCGCGCCCGCCTGCCACAGGCTTTGCGCCAGCCGGGCTTGAGCGGACAGCCCCCGCACGTTCACGGGCTGTCCGCATACCTTCCAGGATCACGCATCCTGGAGCACCAACCGCCCAGACGCGCCCGTTGACCGGGCCGTCCGGAACTGCGTCCGCCGCCATCCGGCCGTGCGTGTGATGACACGCATCCGGGCATGGACGGACGCTTCATGCCGCCGCCCGGAACCCCTGGGCGCACCATCGTCAGAAAGACACCATCCGTTCAAATCATCACACCCTCAAACATCATGAAAATCATCCAGGAACTCCTCAGCAGAAAACCCCTCCGCATGGAACGCCCCACTTGGCTCGTCACCTGCTCGCTGAAAAGGCGCGAGTCCTTCGGGACCGTGTCCAGCACCGCCCGCTATGAGCTGGCGGCCACCAGCGAGGACGAGGCGCGCTGCGCCGTGCGCGAATTCGTGCAGCAGGCCCATCCCAGGTGCTCCATCGAATCCATGCAGGTCAGCCGGCAGGCATGGGCGCACAGCAACTGAGAAAACGGCATCATCCATCCGCACGGACGGCGCCTCCCCGCAGGGAGGTGCCGTCACCGGCTGCCCAGAAACCACCCTTTCCAGAACCGAAATGACCCCTTCCAGCATCACCTATCACGATGAAGTCATCCTTCGCCCCCTCAATGTCCTTGGCGCCCTCCACGAGCCGGACCTGGTCATCCAGGTCGTGCCCGGCCACGAGGCGGATGCCGAGGCCGGCCGCATCTCCTCGGAGGCACCGCTCGGCCGGGCCCTGCTGCGCAGGCACTGCGGAGACACCATCACCATTCAAGTGGGAGGTCACAGCGTCTCCATGCGAGTCCTGGCCGTGAAAAAGCCTGCGGCGGAGGCTGTTCTCGACACGACGGACTGAGGGTCTGCGAAAGGAGGGGGACGCCGTGCGCGTCCCCCGTCCATGGATGATGAGCCTGCCGTCACTCCCACTCGATGCTTGCAGGCGGCTTGGTGCTGATGTCGTAAAGCACCCGGTTCACTCCCTTGACGCCGTTGAGTATCTTGTTGGAGGCGTTGCGCAGCACGCTGTAGGGCAGCTCCACCCAGTCGGCCGTCATGGCGTCCTCGCTGATGACGGCGCGCAGGCTGACCGCCTGTTCGTAGCTGCGCTCATCACCCTTGACGCCCACGGTCTTCACGGGCAGCAGCGCCGCGTAGGCCTGCCAGGTCTGCTCGTACCAGCCGCTGCGGCGCAGTTCACCAATGAAGATGGCGTCGGCCTGCTGCGTGATGGCGACACGCTCCGGCGTGATCTCTCCCGGAATGCGCACGGCCAGGCCAGGCCCTGGGAACGGATGCCGCCAGAGCGCGCGATGAGGAATGCCCAGGCTGGCACCCAGCGCGCGAACCTCGTCCTTGAAGAGCTCGGCCAGGGGCTCCAGCACCTTGCCCTGCTCCTTGAGCTCCATGATGCGGTCCACGCGGTTGTGATGCGTCTTGATCTTGCTGGCGATGCTGCCGCTGGTGGCGCTTTCGATCACGTCAGGATAAAGCGTGCCCTGGGCGAGCAGCTCGACGTTGTCCGCCACCTTCCAGAACTCCTCGACAAACAGGGTGCCGATGATGCGGCGCTTCTGCTCGGGATCCGTGACGCCCTTGAGCGCTCCGAGGAAGGTTGCGCTGGCGTCAATCTGCTCGATCGGCACGCCAACCTCGGCGAAGAGCTCCTTCACCTCCTTCGACTCATTCAGGCGCATGAGACCGGTGTCGATGAAGATGCAGCGCACCTTCACGCCCGCCTTGTGCAGCAGCACGGCCAGCACGGTGCTGTCGACGCCGCCGGAGACGCCGCAGATGACCTCGCGGCTGCCCACCTCCGCCCGGATGCTGTCGAGCATCTGCGCCTTGAAGGCGTTGATGTCGAACGCGGCGAGGGTGGCGCCGCTTTTGGTCAGGAAGTTCTTCAGGATCTCCGTCCCCTCGTGACTGTGCGTGACTTCGGGGTGGAACTGGATGCCCCAGCAGCGGTCCGACCACTTGAGCGCCACAGGCACGGCGTCCTCGTTGGTGGCGATGACCTTGGTCGTGCCTGAAAGGTTCGCGCAGGTGTCGCTGTGGCTCATCCAGACCTGGGATTCGTGCGAGATGCCGCTGAAGAGGTCCTCATGGTCGGTGACGACAAGCTTGGCGGGGCCGTATTCACGGGTCACGCCCGGCTTCACCGTGCCGCCATGCTTGATGTTCAGAAGCTGCATGCCGTAGCAAACGCCAAGCACCGGCACCCCGAAGGCCATGAGCCTGTCGAAATCCACGTCAGGCGCATCCTTTTCTGACGTGCTGCGCGGACCGCCGGAAAGGATGATGGCGCCGGGGTTCTTCAGGTTCGCCAGCTCGGCCGGCGGATACAGGTGCGAGGCAAAGCCGAGCTCTCGGACACGGCGGACGATGAGCTGGGAATACTGGGAGCCGTAATCAAGGACGGCGACTTCTTGGGCGGTCATGAGAGAATGGGGCGGACGAACAAAAAACAGGGAGGCCGCCGCATCAATGCGGCTCGTAGTTGACGGGCTCCTCGGTGATGACGACATCATGCGGGTGGCTTTCCTTGAGGCCGCCGGCGGTGATGCGGACGAACCGGGCCTTGGCGCGGAGTTCCTCAAGGTTGCCTGCGCCCACGTAGCCCATGCCGCTGCGCAGCCCTCCCATGAGTTGGAACACGACGTCCGCCAGAGGCCCCTTGAAGGGCACGCGGGCCTCGACGCCCTCGGGCACCAGCTTGCCGGAGCTGTTCTGGCCGTAGCGGTCGCCAGCGCCCTTGCGCATGGCCTTCAGGCTGCCCATGCCACGGTATTCCTTGAAGGTGCGGCCCTGCCATTTGACCATGTTTCCCGGGCTTTCCGCCGTGCCAGCCAGGAGGGATCCGAGCATGACGCAGTCCGCGCCGCCGGCGATCGCCTTGACGATGTCCCCCGAGTAACGGATGCCACCGTCGGCGATGACGGTGATGCCGCGCTCGCGGCAGACGGAGGCGGTCTCCTGCACGGCGGTGAACTGGGCCATGCCGACGCCGGAGATGACCCGCGTGGTGCAGATGGAGCCCGGCCCGACGCCGACCTTGATGGCGGAGGCTCCGGCCTTGATCAGGTGCAGGGCTCCGTCCGCCGTGACCACGTTGCCGGCCACGACCGGAACGCCCGAACCAACTTTGTCACGAAGCCTTTCAATGACCGAGGCGACGCGCGTGGTGTGCCCGGTGGCGGCGTCGATGAAAAGGGCGTCCGCACCTGCGGCAACGAGCGCGGCGCCGCGGTCGGCGCAGTCCTCGCCCACGCCGACGGCGGCGCCGACGCGAAGCTGGCCGTTCCGGTCCTTGGCGGCATGGGTGAAGGTGTTGCGCTTGGTGACGTCCTGCTTGGTGATGAGGCCGGCCAGGCGACCCTGCTCATCAACCAGCGGCAGCTTCTCGATGCGGTGGGTGTAGAGGATCTTGAGGGCCTCCTCAAAGGAGGTGTTGGCCGTGCCCGTGGCCAGGCGCTCACGGGGCGTCATGATGGCCGACACGGGGGTGGCAGTGTCCTCAATGTACCACATGTCACGGCTGGTGACCATGCCGACGAGCTTGTTGTCCGGGTCGACGACCGGGAAGCCGCTGACACCCTTGGTCTGCATGAGCCACTGAAGCTCGCCCAGGGTTGTTTCAGGGCGGACGGAGTGGGGGTTCTGGATGACGGTGTTTTCAGAGCGCTTCACCCTGGCCACCTGCTCGGCCTGGTAGTCGATCGGGCAGTTGCGGTGGATGACCCCCAGGCCGCCTTCACGCGCCAGCGCAATGGCCAGCTCGGATTCCGTCACCGTGTCCATGGCGGAGGAGAGGACCGGTACGTTGAGGCGGATGGACCCGCCAAAGGTCGTGCTGATGTCCACGTCACCAGGGAGCACTTCGCTCAGCCCGGGCAGGAGCAACACATCATCAAAACTGAGTGCAAGAGAAGGTAGATCGCCCATAGGCCATCTAATCAGCACTCACGCCCCTGTCACGCGGAAAATCACAGCCGCTCAGGGGCGGTAGATGCGCGCCTTGCCGGTGTAGGCGTCGATCTGGATGCAATAGTAGTTCGGGGGGGGCATGGTCGGGGAGTCCACGTTTTGAGACTCGACGAGGGTCATGAAGCTTTCGTTCAGGGGAGGGATGGTGTAGGCGGTCGCCTGGGCGGCGGCGGTGTTGCCAGGCTGGCCCCTGGTCAGCAGACGGCAGCTGCCGTCGGGGTAGAAACGAAGCGCTGAATAGTTGACGGAATCCCCCCCCGCACCCGTGCCCGGCTGAAAGACAAAGGTCCCGGAGATGGGCCCCTTGGTCTGGTTGGCCGTGGTCTGCAGCAGGGGTGACAGCTGTGACTGGGGTGACAGGACGATGCCTGAGTCAAAGTAATAGGGTTCTGAGATGGCGACAGGATCCGTGCCTGAAGGCGTCTCCACCACCTGATAGGCATAAAAAAGCTCGGCGGTCGGCCGGTCTGAGTCAGGATTGACGTAACGATAGAACCGCATCTCGACCTCCCGGCTGCGGGCAATGGCCTCCTGCTGGGCCAGGCTGAGACGATTGAGGAGGCTGTCCCCGGCCGAACTCAGGCGGGTTGAACGGATCACATCCACCAGCGTGGGCGTGGCCAGGGCGACCAGAAGCGCGATGATGCCGACCACCGTCAGCATTTCGACGAGGGTGAAACCCGGGGTGGCGAGACGCGTGCGGCTTCGGGCGATGGGGGCGTGCAGGTGCATGACCATGACAGGGCGGAAAGGTTGGGTTAGATGCTCCACTTGGAACCGCGGAGCTGGATCGTGGCGGAAAACACCCGGTAGTTCACCTTGCGCTGCTGAAGCATGGTGGTGATTTCATTCACCTCGGACTCCAGGTTGTGCGCCTGGGTGAGCTTGGTGCCGATCTCAGAGCCAAGCGGCGGAGTCCCCCCTCCTCCCGCCTGCTGGTCGAGCATGTCTGCGGAGCGTTCATCAATGGCGACCAAGACAACACGCACCATGGGAGGCAGGAGGTGCTGGGTTCCCTGCGGCGAATCGTTGGTGGGATTGACGATGGCGCTGGAGTCATAGGTGTAGGCCGGTGCAATCTGGGTCGGACCACTGGTGGACTCGGGCTCGTTGGCCACCAGAGGCTCACGGCGGGGGGAGATGATGAGGGCCACGATGTTGTCGGCCACGGGACGCGTGAGGAGCGTCGAAGCCTGCTGGTTGCCGCCGCGGCCTCCGCCATTCGCCGACTGTCCAGCCTTTTCAAACCAGGTCCTGGGAATCGGCGCCTTGGGGTTGGACGCCACCGTGGCGGACGCTGCATACATGGTGTTGAGCTCCGTCGGCGGGCTGAACTCCATGAGGCGGTAGCGGAACTTGCTCTGCCTGTTTTGAATGAACTGGGGCGCCCAGGATTCATCGGAGGAGAACTGAACGAAATAGCCCCTGGCGCACAGCAGCTTGTCGAGCCCCACATAGGCGGGGGTGTTGGAGACACCCAGCGGAGCCTGGAAAAACACCGCATGGCCCGGCAGCATCGTGTCCCCCCCGGCAACGAGGTCGGAGGCTCTTCCGCAGACAAAGTGCAGGTCCGAACGCCGGACATAGGTGGTGGGCGCCGCAGTGGTGGCCGCCGCGTCGGCGCTGGCGAGATAGTTGGCGTCGTAATCGATGTAGGTGTTGAGCGTCGCCTGGCCCAGGTTGCGGGTCAGGATGTCGAAGGCCGTCCTGGCCTCGCGGAACTGGCTGACGCGTGCATTGGAGGCGGACCAGGTGGACTGCACCTGGCCGATGACCTGGGCGCTGATCAGCAGCAGGATGGTGAGCACGGCGAGCGACACCATGATTTCAACCAGGGTGAATCCCGTCCGCAGCTGGCGTTGCGCGATGAAGGGTTTAGCATTCATGGTGAAGTGAAGGGATGTTTCGTTCAGGATGATCAGGGGGCGAAGCGCTTGGATTCGATCACACGGAAGCGGTAATAGCTGTCCAGGGGCGGATGAGCGGTTTCGTCCAGGGGGTCGCCGGTGGTGAAATCAGCCGCCGTGCCGGCCCTGGCGAGGTCCGTCATGTCCACATAGCGTTCGAGCAGGAACGAACCGCGGTACTCACCGGTGACCTCATCAATTCCAGGCGTGAACTTGTCCACCGCCCAGCCATCACTCTCGGAGCCGCGCAAGGCCTTCTTCAGGGTCTGCACCCTCACATGCACGCGGAAGGTGTTCGAACGGGTGGTCAGCTTGGCATAAAGGTTGGAATAAGGCGCTTCACGCGTGTTGTCCCCCGTGGAGAGATGATTGTTCCAGAAGTTCGCCATGGCATCCTCCCGTCCCCGGATACTGTCGAGTTGATCCTGACTGACGTTTTCCCTTGATGGTTCATTGGCACCAGCGACAACGATAGCGGGGTCAGAGGCTGGGATGCCTGGTATAGGGGTTGCGGGGCGATTTCCTGAGGTTGAAATCCTCGAAGGGATCAGATGCAGCTCACAAATCTGGGAGGCACTGCGGAACAACCCGGACCTGAAGGCGCTCGGCATGCCATCGTTGGCAGTGTCACCTCCACTCACCCCGGAAGGCCCGTGCCCTTTTTCTGTCACCCCAAAATTGAAGCGCTCCTCAAACTGGCGGAGGGTACCCACAACCCGCCTGCTGGCAGCCTTGTAGGTCCACCAGGGGCTGTCGGCACTACCATTTTCATTGTTGAACCTGTCCACCACAATCGAGCGGTGCCAGCGGGCTGCCGGGCGCTGTTCGGCTGAAGGGATGTCACCGCGCACGGCTTCGTACCTGAAGAGGGGAGCGGTCTGTCCAAACGGACCAAACCCAATGCTATTGCTCCTTGCATATGCATGATCCACGTTAGGCAGCGCGGCAAAGACCTCCGCCTTCATGACGGCATGAAGGGCTGTCGCCCTTCGGATATGGGTGAATGGGAGCATCTGGTAGTTCATGTTCACCTTGCCAGCCGTGGAGAGGGGTTCGCTGATGGCATAAGGCTCAACCACAGGCATCCAGAAGAGATCCAGGAGGTAATGATCCGGTGGGGTGGCCTGGCCTGGGTGCCGCGGAAGACCGCCGTTCATCAGCACATGCGGCCGGAACAACAAGTTGGTCCAGGCGCCATGGCCACCGGAAGAAGCATCCGCACCATTGGGGTTGGAAAAGTACACTCGGCTGGGAAGCGAGCCCATCACGACAGGTGAACTGATCACCCGGTTCGGAGTAAAGAAGGAGCGCCCTGCGGCACCAAACCTGGCACCAACCGATGGGGGACGGAAATAGGAAAAGCGGTATTCAACATCTTTTGTCCAGCCGCTGCCCCGGTAAAAACCTACAGCCATGTTGCCTTCATCTGGCTTGTTGATGAAGGAGCCGACTCGCCCACCTGGGTCGGATTCATCAAAGTCAAAGTATCGTTGTGCAAGCCTCGCTGGCGGCAGACTGTTTGTTACTGGATGTGCCAGATCTGCGTTCGTGCCGGCGAATGGTGCGTCAGGCATCAGCCCCTCACCAACCCTGACGGTGGTTGGCAGCAGGGCCTTGTCATAATCGACTTTTCCCATGAGTTGCTTCACAACATTGCCGGAACGATCAAAACCAGGCTCGGAGCCTGCTCCATACGAGGAGAAATTGTGGGCCATGAACGCATTAGGCTCATCATAGAGGGGATGGCGGGACCAGTCCTCAGCCTGAACGATAGCCTTGGCAAAGAGAAGGCGTGCATCTCCATGCCCCGGCAGCAACGAACGGACCACATCTGTTCCCGAATGCAGCGCCATGCTGTTATAGGCCTTCCCCTCCGGATCTGGACCATAACTGATGCGCGCCATGCGCACATTATCCCGATTATCCCTAACTTCGTAAAGTTTGACACCTTTATAATTGTCGTTGTATTCATAGCCGTAAATCAGAGCACGACTGCCGGGGTATCTCTGACTTCTCCCACCAGCGCCAGGCGCCTCATACTTGGCTGAGTCACCGTTCACTGTGATCCTTCCCGCAGGTTCGGTAAGCCGACCGGGAAAAATTGTTTGTGACTGACCAGTTCGATTAAAGCGTCCGAGCGCCCCCCCCCGGTGGAAAGCCCACCAGCGTGGAGCCTGCAATGTAGGATGGGCGAACCTTACCTGATCCGATGAACGAACCCAGCCAAACCTCATGCTGGGTTGAGTCACCAAGTCCGGACTTGGCATATTGCCAGTGGGAAAGTTGAAAAAGATGGTTTGGACCCTGTTTCTCTGATCATGCCCATCATAAATATCCAATCGTAGAGGCGATGTAGACCTAAATTGTAGGGGCACATCACTTTGGACTTTAAAAAAGTTAGACACCAGGTCCATATTCACCAACCCTGAATGGACCCTGCTCGTGACCGAGTCACTGTAGTTGGAATCAGGTGGCATCTGCCCTATTCCAGGGAGGTTTCTATTGAATGCCAGGCGCCTGAAACTAGCATAACCACCCACTTCAGGAGCGCTATCAAGGGTAAAAATGGAATCCGCACTCTTGAGGATAACATCTTCTGACTTGCTAAAGACAGACCTAAACCCTGTCCCGCCATTAACTTCTAACTTCTGAAGTTCCTGGGCACGCAGCACAACGGTAAACTCGGGAAAAATGGTGGTATATCCAACAGAGGGGCAGAAAAACTCGAGGTGAAACATCGCCTGAACTTGTTTTTCATCGGGAGATAAGGGTGGCTCATCCGCTGGCAGAGTGTAGTTCCAGTTCTCTTCCTTGAGTCCTGGGTGATAGTCGGCGTGCCTGCCACGGTTTTCATCAGTCACCGGACCGCTTTCAGTGCCATAGTATAAAGCTCCATAAGCATTCTTGTTTCTGGTAATTGGGGGGAAGTTTGAGTAAAAACGCATCTTGATGGCATTGGTTTGAAGACCAGCGTCCTGCCAACAGATGTTGTCACCTCCTCCTGGACCAAGGTTTTGAATCTCCACAGGACCATCACCAAAACCCTCTGGAGCAAGGTGATCAACAAAGTAAAAGTTGGCATCGTCCTTGAGTCGCAGGGCAGTCCTGCCACCGGAAACCTTGCCCTCCCTGGCCCAACCCTCCAACACCGACATGTTAACCTGAGGCGGAATTTTACCTGGATTATCCCGATCACTAAGGTCGGGCTGCACCCAGCCCGGGTTCAGGAACTTGTATTGTTTCACCCCCGGTTTATCGGGATTATTAGGGGCCAGCTCAAGATGACGCCAGCTGTACATGTCTGGCTGGCCATCGGCCGTACAGATGAACTGAAGGCCAATTTCACTGATGGAAACGGACCTGCCAAAACCCCGATAATTTTGTCCGCCGACATTCCAAACGGAAGGCGTGACCTGTCCATGGCCGGGAAAAACACGGTCTTCCAAAGGGTTTTGCTGGTTAGCTGCACCCAAATTTCGGTGAGCCCCAGGGGTGAACGTCCTGAAGGTGTCCAACAAATTATCACGCTCGTCATAGAGGTTTTTGATCTCGTTCGTGTAGTTGACTGCCAGCCTAGGCCAGTCTTCCCGACTCCCTGATAAATAGCTGTCATGCAGATTGGTGGAGCGAATATAATCGAACATCTCCACGATGACCTGACGGTAATTGTCATAGCCACCAGCGCTACGCATTTTGGTTTTGAAGGTGTTTCCCGCCCCTCCCACTGCGGTCTCAGCTGGAAAAATCGCCGTCGACAGGATTTTGTCGAGCATGTTGAGCAGGGCCTTGTTGCGCGGCAGGTTGATGTCCGTGGTCGGGCTTCGAGCCAGTTCACGTTGGAAATAATAAAGGTTGGTCGAATTGCGGGCACCCAGGCGCGAGCAAAACATGATCAGGTTGTCAAATCCCGTCCGTTTATCGCTCTGTGTATTGATCGGCCACATGGCGATTCGAGGCAGCCCCAGCATGCTGATTTCGCTTGCCCGGCTGTGCGCGGTCAGGAAGGCGGAGGCTCGTTCCAGAGTCTGTTTGGTGAACAATTCCCCCCCCTGAATGGAGGTCTCATTCAACGTCCGCGTCGTGCCGCCCAGGGCGGAGAAAAGCAACTCATCCACGCTTGCGTAAAGCCTCTCCGTCAGTGCGTTCCTCATCTCCACTGCATTCGCCAAACCACCTCTGCCCTGGTCATAGGTATCTGCGGCAAACAAACTGGTCCCCGCATTGCTTCCGCCCGAGTGAATCCTTGGGATAAGGTTGTAAATCCGGTTCTTGACGGATAGCGCTGCCTCAAAGGCGGCGGATCCTGCGGTACGTGGAGTGTATCCAATTGGGTAAACCTCCAGAACCCGGTTCAAGTCCAGCATTGGATTGGGATAGAGCACACTGCTCAGGGCCACGGTGGCGGGATGACCAGGAAAACGTTGGTACTCATTGCGGGCCGCAGAATAATCGGCCCAGCGATGATCACGTTCATGATAGTAGATGGGACGCCCCTGGAAGGTGGGTTCCGAGGCGGTGTTGATGTTGATCTTGCAGGTTTCGTCATCCGTCCAGAAGGCCAGGCGGGCCACAATCGGATTGCGCGCACTTGCATCCTGCGTGCCGACAAACTTCAGGCTGTCGTTCAATGTTCCAAGCGTGCCGTCCTTGAGCATGTACAGCCACTGCACCGGCATCGCCAGCCTGAGCGAATCAATGCCTCCGCCGGAGGCGGGCGGCTGGACAATCGTCTGCTGCCCTGTCTTCGGGTCTACATTGGCAATGTTCCTGCCTGTAATCGCCGTGCTGGTTGAATACTGGAAGCCCTCCACTGGAATCGACGTCCCGGCACCCGGGTTCATGCTGTAGGCCGCACGAGGGTCAATGATTGGAAAGTAGGTCTGAGTGGAGGCCACGGCTCCATCCGTCGAAACCACGCCTTTGACGACGGGTTCGTTCAAGTCCACATAGCGTGCGACATTGTTTTGTTCATTCCACTTCGCAGGTGGCTCAGACTCGCGAACAAAGTTGTACTCCTCTCCGACGCTGGTGGCGCCGGCGGAGGCTCCCGACCCCTGATAGATCATGGAGGCATCGGAAAACAGCTTGTAACCGGCCAGGAAGGCGCCGCTGGCCGTGTATTTCCGCACCGCACCGGGCTGGGTGGCGTGAATCTCACGACCACTGACACCAGTGTCCTGATCCGACCCCGCTCGAATCTGGCCAACCACAATGTTCACCGCCGTGTCGGCGAGGCGCCGGGCCGACTGTGACGAGGAGTAGGTCATCGTGCCCTTGTGCTCGGTGTCCGCCACGCTGAGGAAGGCAAGCATGACAATCGTCGCCAGCGCAATCATCGAAAGAACGATGATGAGAGCCAGACCACGACTTCTCCTGGCGTCCTTGAGGAAGGTTCGAATGGTTTTCATGGGGGGAGGCAATTTCGGGATTTATGTCAATTAAATCGAAATCGGAGAAAAATTTCAAGCCATGAAGTCAATGCACAGTATTTACTTGGTTAATACAAAGGCGGACCAGCGTAGCGCCATCCATGACTCGTCTGGCAGAAATCACCGTTTTTTCAGCGGTCCTGGAAAATAAAGATTCCTGACTGCTGGGGGCTGGTGGTCGGTTTCTCCAAACCAACAGGTTTTTGGTCGATGATGAAATAACCCACACCCATGACATCTGTATCGCGTGTGGGAGCCCCCGGAGCGCTCAGAAGCCTGCGAACTGCCAGGCCCTGGAAGGAAACCGAACGTTTAAGGGCGCCGTCCACCAGTTTGAAGCTGCCGCTGAGGCCGCCCGTCTTGGTGGCCGCGATCTTGGTGAGCGCCGTGATGAAGGGGATGTCCAGCTTGTTGCCTGCTCTCACCGTGATGGGAGTGCCCCCGTTCAGGTTGGGATTGGTGAGCGTGTCCACATCTCCACCAGTGGGGATGGAGTCATCAAACGTACCGTCCTCGCTGAAAAGAAGGTCGGCCAGAATATCCACGGGACCGGGATTAAGGGGATCCAGGTCAAAGAGAGTGCCCGTGGCGACGGTGGGGGAATAGAAGCCGCCATACACCTCCAGCACGACTGGCGTGGGCACGGTCATGCCGGCAAGCCCGAAGCCATTCTTGTAAAGGCGGGACTTGGGATTGGCCGGGCGGACCCAGTCAAACCCGCCGCTGATGTCATTGTCACGAGGCACGGCACCCTTCAGGATTTCAAAGGAGCCGAGGACGGAGCCCTTGGGCTTGGTGGTGTAAAGGGTCTGGAAGACAAAGCACTGGCCTTCGGGTCCGACCCAGGCGGCACCGGTGAGCTTTTCATTGTCAGCCGTCCTGCCAGCCAGGGTGTAGGCACCATTGCTGCCGACAGTGAAGGAGGCAAAGCCGGATCCCTGGGGCACGGCATCGTTTCCAATCAAGGAGTCTCCCTCCTCCAGGCCAAAGGCCAGGTTGTAAAGACCGATGAACTCGGTGGCGGGCCTGGCAACACCGGCCACCACGGATTTGCCAAAGTTGTTGCGCCAGGCCTCAAAGGCCACGGATCCCGTCTTGGCGGTGATGGTCGGCGTGGACAACACCGTGACCGGGGGATCGGCCAGGTTCGACGGGGCGGTGATGTCGAGGCCAAACGCGATGGTGAGGGCAGGCGCGGTTTTGGTGGCGGCGATGAAGATTTCAGCCTCAGGCGCCGCCGTGAGGGCGCCGGTGTTGTCGAACTGGAGGTTGAAGGCGCCGGCGAAGGAACGGCTGGCATCACCGCCCATGGTGAGCTTGCCGGAAAGGGTGCCGGTGGAGGTGACGGTCATGTCGAAGCGGCCGCCCAGATTTTGGTTCAAATCACTGCGCTCAACCGGTCCGGCGTAGGTGCCGGCGATTCCGGCAGGCAGGGGCCTGATGTTGATGACCGTGTCCCATTTGGCGGCGGCAACGGCCTCCGGAGTGGTCAGCTTCACGGCATTGGACACCTGGATGGTGACCGGGTAGCCGGAGGGAGACTTGCTCACTGCGGTTGGCCGGCCCGTGATCCAGCCTGTCGTGGCGTCCACCTTCAGCCCCGGGGGCAGGCCCTTCACCTCGTATTTTTGAGGTGTGACGAGGCCTGGTTCGGGGAGTTCCGTCGTGGGTGCCTGGTCACTGGTGACCGGAATCTTCCAGGCATAGGCGGCGCCGATCATGCCGACGTCAGGCGGCGTCGTTTTCACCAGCGCCGGACCCTGGTTGTAAACATTCAGGTGGGTGGTGCCGCCGACAACCGGTGTCGTGCCGGCCGCACCACTGACCTCGCAGGTGTAAACGTCCGCGTCCGTCAGTTCCAGCTTGTCGATGGAAAGGGTTTTGGTGGTGACGCCCTTGAACCGGCCGCCAAAGCCATTCTCAGCGATTTCAATGCCGTTCTTCCTCCAGCGGAACTGAGGCTTGACCTTGGAGGGAGCGCCCACGTTGACCGTGAGCTTCACCGACTTGCCGACCTGGGCGGGAACAACCCGCCCGGCGTTTTCCACCACGACGACAAAGGCGGGAGCACTGGTTGCATTGGCGGCCTTGCCCGTCGTCAGGTTCACGTTGTCCACGCGGAAGGTGTATTCACCCGCCTGGGCGAGCGTGATGTCAGGCACGTTCAGGGTGTCCGAATCCTCGCCAAAAAGCTGGGTGCTGCCACGACGCCACTGGAGCACGCGCCGGTTGTTGTCACCGCCGGCCTGGGCGGTGAGCACCACGTCATCACCCGCCAGAACCGTCTGCGAACCCGGCGGGTCCAGGACCACTGCATTGCCCAGGGAGATGCTGAATGCACAGGCCTGGCTCAGGAGGCCGGGGGCAGGATTGAACGGCCCGATCACCTTCACCTGATAAGTGCCGGTGTCGGCGTTCTGCACGCTGCTGATGGTGTAAGTCGGGCCGGTTTCACCCGGGATGGGATCACTGCCCTTGAACCACTGGTAGGAGATCGGCGCCTCGCCGTTCATGGTCACGCGGAAGGTGACCGGGTCGCCCAGGGATCCCATCTTGGTGGCGGGCAGGTTCACGGCGAAGGACAGGGGCCAGTCAACCTGAAGGGTCGCGGGATTGCTGATGGCGCCCGTGGGATTGACGGGGTTCATCACACGGACCTTGTAAACCCCCTCATGATCCTGCCTGGCATTGGGAATGCTGTAGGTCGCGGAGGTGGCTCCAGGAATGTCGGCGTCATTGCGCATCCACTGGATGGAAACAGGGCCCGTGCCCGTGTAAGTCACGGTGAAGCTCACCGGCTCACCCTGCTGAACCGTTCTTGACAGGGGGTGCCCCGTCACCTGGGTCGGCTCGGAATCCTCCATGGCGATGATCTTGCCTTCCGTCATGAACTTGCTGGTGTCCCAGACCTTCTCGACGGGCAGCAGCAGCAGGTTCAGCAGGTTGGAGACACCGCCGAAGAGGTTGATGCCGCCGGAGATGTCCAGGATGTCAAACTCCTTGCCCTGCTCGGGCAGGTAGCCGGGGGCAAGCTGCACGAGGATGTTGGAGCTGCTGGTGCTGAGGCTGAGGCTGTTGCCGGCCAGCCTGGTCAGGTTGGTGGCGCCCACCGTGAATTCCACGACGGAATGAGCGCCCACCGTGAGCGGCTGGTTGATGGTGAGCAGTTCCGCGGAGGCACTGCTGGATGTCGGATCCCCGGGACGGAGGATGGCCTTGTTGCCAACAGCACCGGCCAGGGTGACCGCACCGCCGATGGTTCCGGTGCCACCAAGCACGGCCCCGGCGTTGACCTGGACCGCACCCGAACCGGTGCCTGAACTTGTGGGAGCCGACGGCGTGTTCATCACCAGGAGCGTGCCCTGGTTGATGGTGATGCCGCCGGTGAAGGTGTTGTTGCCTGCCAGGGTCGCAACACCCGTCCCCTCCTTGATCAGGGTGAGCCTGTCCTTGGTTGCCCCCGTGCCGCCGTCGGCCTCAGAAATGACCCCGCTAAGACGCACGCCAAAGCCGGTGCTTGTCGAGGAGGTGAGATGCAGGTTCTGCAGCTCCTGGCCCGCCTGCACCAGGTTTTGCAAGGTCAGCACCCCTGTGTAGTCAACCACCCCGGAGGTCACCGAGGAAGCCGCACCCAGCGTCAGCTTCACCCCGCCGCCCTGGGTGTTGATGTCAATGCCATTGCCCAGGGTGACATCATCGTCACTGGCGAGAAGCGAGATATCGACATTCATGGCGTCCTCCACCCAATGGACGGCGGACAGGTTCAGAGTCTGCGGTGTTCCCGTCACAAAGAAGGTCTTGCCGGCGGAACTGCCCGCCTGGACATGAACACGGGACCCGGAGATCATCTCCGCCACGCTGTCCATGCTGGAATCACGGGCCAGGTTGATCCGGTTTTCGGAGCGGTCCAGGGTGTCCGTGGTGATCACGACGCGGTAGATGCCGTTGCGTTCAGGGTGCTCAGCTTCGTCCTTGACCAGAATCCTGGAGGAGAGTTTCGAGGCCTCCATGTAAAACACATCCTGGCCGGCAGCTTCGATGTTTACAGCCGTGCCGTTCAAAGTGGCGGAAACCCTGAAATTGGTGCCGGTGCTGTCCCTGACGAAATAGGGAACACCACCCTGGATGGGGTTGGGATTGATCGAGAAGTAGAAGATGATTTCCGTGCCGTTCGCCAGATTGCCGGTGAAGCGGTTTGAGATGCTGTCGGCCGTTGTCGCCGTCAGCCCGTAATGCCTGCCGTCTATGGTGGCGTTCACCCCCAGGAAAGCCCCGGGGCCGTTGGCAGTGACGTTTTCACCATCATGTTCAGGATCGAAGGAGCCCCCAAGCCGCGTGATCGATATCGCGGTCGCCCGGTCTACCGTCACCTCGCGGGGAACGGCATCGCCTAGCTCCACCGTTCCCAGGCCAAGCGCACCGCTCGCCCCGGCAAGCAGGGTGCCTGAACGCATGATCACGGAGCCATTGACAGCCGCCCCGGGACCGTTGGTGACACCGGGCTGCGCCAGCGATGACCCAAAGGTGTTGGCGGCGTGCAGAAGACTGAGCACCCCTTGACCGACGAGACGGAAGCCGGCGTCACCGCTGACCAGCCCGCTGAGCTGCACCGTGGCCCCAGCCGCCGGCGAAAGGATCGTCGTTCCACCGAGCTGCACCGCACCCCCGAGTGTGGTGTCGGCCGTGAACGCGATGCGCGAATAACCGCTGGCCTTGCTCATGACCACGAAGTCAATGTCACCAGCCGTGACATTGTAGTAGGCCACCGCTGGCAGGCCGTCGGTCATCATCAGGTTGGTGGCCCTGCCCACATCCTGAAGGGAAACCAGGGTTGCAGGGCTGCTCCAGGTGCTGCCGGCGGTGTCGGCGGCCGCTGCAAATTTCAGGTCGCCATTGGCGGCGTCGTAGTAACTGACCGCAGGCAGGGCGGCCCCGGAGCCTGTCAGCCCCGTCACGATGGCGAGCGAGGGGAAGGCCCCCACATTCGCAGAGGGGTCAATGATGACGGGGGCCGACCAGGCTGGAGTAAGCACCAGCTCGCTGACCTTGATGTTGGTGAAGAGTTCGAAGGTGTCAGGATCACGCAGGTTGTGGCTGAAGCCCGCGACATTCGAGGCCCGCACATACTTCAGGTTCTGGCTGACCTTGTCCTGATAGGCGATCGCCGGAATGCCCTGCACGATGCCGAAGCTCAGGTGATCGTCCACCCTGCCAGCGGTGCCAGGGACCACGATGGAGGGGAACCAGTTTGTGAGAGGGGCGGTGAGGGCGTTGGCATTCACGTTCAGGGCCAGGCTGTAACGGATCGAGGAGGTGGTCGCGTCCGTGAACACAATCGCCGGCGTGCCGATGTTGGCGACGTTGGCGACATTGCCGGTGCCTGTGACAAAGACGGTGTCATCCCCGGTGTCCTGGTTGCCCTGGTCGTTCTTGGAGAAAAGGTCACCGCCGATGTTGGACATGCCCAGGGAGATGGCGGCCCCCAGGTCACCGCCGGCCTCGACAAGCTCTGGGTTCGGCCAGTTCACGCCGTTGGCGTCGGTTGAGCGCACATAATAGACATCCTTGTTTGCCACATCCTGGAAGGCGATGGCCGGTGCGCCATTGATGAAGGCAAGGGAGGATGCACGGCCCCAGTCAATGGCCCTGCGGGCGTTGAACCCCGAGTCTGCGGTGCCCGAAGCCTGGAGTCTTCCGACCATCTGGTGCCCCTGGCCGCCGACCTGGGTGAAAAGGCCTCCAATGACGATCTTGCCGTCGGCCAGGGTCGTCATGTCCCGCACTTCATAATCGGGGTCTGGATTGAACGACGCATCCACCTCGCCATCGGGCTGCAGCCTTGCTGAAAAGTTGCGCTGGTAGTCGCCAACCTGGGTGAACACACCGGCCAGCAGCACGGAACCATCCGTCTGCAGGTACATGTCGCGCACCTCGTTGTTGACCTCCTGGGCAAAGGTCTCATCCACAGTGCCGTCATTGTTCAGACGTGCCAGGCGAGTGCGGGCAATGTTTCCACCCGAGAGGGCCGTGAAGGCGCCGCCAACAAGGAACTTGCCGCTGGAAAGGCCGATGATGTCATAGACGACGTTGTTGGCGTCCGGATTGAAGGCGAGAACTGAAGAGCCGTTTGCGGCGATACGGGCCAGACGGTTGCGGTTTCCATCCCCTCTCACGCTGGTGAAGGATCCCCCGATGACGTAGCTGCTGACGACACCGCCGACCTCCTCCGGAAGTATGGCCCTGACCTCGTTGTTGCGGATGTCCGGGCTGACAAAACTGGTGTCCAGCACACCGTTTGAATTGAGGCGGGCGAGGCGGGTGCGCCCAACGCCGGAAATCGCCGTGAAGCTGCCGCCCACCATGATTTTGCCGTCGCTCTGTTTGAGCAGCACACGGACATCACCGTTGGCATTCGGGTCCAGGGCCAGGTCCAGTGAACCATCGGCATTCAGGCGGGCGAGACGGTTGCGGGTGGTGTTCGTGTTGTTTTCATCCGCCGTCTTGTTCTGACGGAGGGTGGTGAAGGTGCCGCCGATGAGAATCTTGTCATCCGGCAGCACCAGGATGCTGCGCACTTCGCCGTTCATGATGTAGGCCTTGAAGGTGGTGTCCACCGATCCGTCCTGGTTCAGACGCACAAGGCGGCTGCGCACATGATACTCCGGATTGTTCGGATCATAGCCGGCATCGGTCGCTTTGGGGGCGGGCTTGGTGGGCTGTCCGTCAAAACGGGTGAACGAACCACCCACAAGCACCTTGCCATCCGGCTGGACGGCGACGGCCAGGACGGGAACGGAGGTGCCGAGCAAGGCGACCGGTGTGCCCCAGGAAACCCCCTGGGCATCGTTGCAACGGCTGTAGAGCAGCATGCCCGCCGTCTCGTCATAGAAGGTGACGGCAGGGTTGCCGTTGATGATGGAAAGGGACGGATGGCGTCCCGTCACTCCGCGGCTTGCCACCGTCACAGGAACCCCCCAGGCCGTGCCGCGGGCATCCAGGGCACGAACGAACTTGAGATCCTGGGTGGTGGCATCGTAGTAGGCCACCGCAGGATAGCCGCTGACAACTACAGCGGACATTTCCTGCCCGACATCCGTCGTCGTCTGGCTGCTCTCCACCTTGCCACCCTTTTTCCAGGGCCCCGCAGATGCGTTGACCGAACCCACCTGGATGCTGTTGCCGATCGTGCCTCCTTCGACAATCAGGTCAATCCCCGCCTCGGGGGAGGTGTTGGTGAGACTGGTGCCAAGCAGCACGCTTCCGACAGCCTGACCGAAAACATTCGGAACGTTTGCGGCGACAAGCAGTCCTTCGGCGATCTCGATGCCTCCGGCGTGGTCGTTGGACACCCCAAGCCTGAGGGTGCCGAGGCCGAACTTGATCAGCCGTCCCAGGCCTGAAAGCGCCCCACCCAGCTCCGCTTCGACAGCAATCGGACTGTCCTGAACACGCACCGCCTGACTGAAGGAGCCGAGGTCGATGGGGTTGGCGAACGTCAGCTTGTGAGTGGCGTCATGACTGCCGAGGATAAGCGAGGCTCCATCCGGAACAAAGCCGTTGTTGCCAAAGCGCAGCGGTTCGGAAACCGGCGCACCACCAATGTTGACAACCCGGTCAGCTCCATAGGCCGCGAAGCCGCCGCTGCCCGTGAACTGAATCTGATGAACACCTGTGCCCAGGCTGCGCTGGAAGTCCGACAGGCCCAGTCCTATGACACCTCCGTTGACAATGAGCGAACTCGTTCCGCCGGAGGCACCGATGCCACCCGGAACTGCATTGGCCGAATCCAGCCTCAGCACGCCGCCGTGGACATACGTGTTGCCAGAATAGGTGTTGGTGCCGGACAGGACCGTGGTTCCAATGCCTGTCTGGATGAAGTTAACCACATCCTTGAAGGTGTAGACCTGGTTCGTCTGGTTGCTCAAGGCGGGCTGGCTCAGGATGAGCCGACTATAAACAATTTCAACCGAGGTCACCGTCGTCCCAGGCTGGATGCCCGGACCCGAAACCTCCATGCCGGGACGAACCATCAGGAAAAAGTCCAGGTCTACGCCGCCGGCCACCTTCATGTCCACTTCACCTGCCTTCAGGCTGCCTTTACCGGCGGTTGGATTCGAGCTGGGTGCGGCTAGGATCTGCCGGTCCACAATGCCAGCACCAATGGTGAACGGCGCAGAAGTGTTGTAGTTGTGAAGGATAAGGTCGCTGTTGACGGCGTTCTGAGCCCCGCCGGTTAGGCTGCCAGGCCCGATGATGCTCTTGATTGCATCCTGGACAGCGCTGGTCACGAGGATCGCACCGTCTACCAGTTCCACCGTCTGTCCGGCGTTAATCGAGACACTGCCATCCACCCGCGATGCATAACGAAGGACATTGACGTAACGGTTGCCGGTAACTGTGCCATTGAAGCTAAGGTCAAACTGCTCACTGGGGCTGGTGTTCCTGGCACTGCTGCGTGCAGTCTTCCAGTCGTCTGGATTCGATAGATAAGAGTCCGGATTATAGCGCGCTTCGGCAGAGATAATCGCCCCCGTCAACGAGTTGACCGTCGCAAAATGATTGACTCCTTCAGTCAGGCTGTTGGTCGCCTGATAGGTGGCCCAGGGAAGGATGCGCTGACGGAGGAAAGTATCGAGCATTAGGAAGATATTGGCCGCACCCCCGCCCTCCTCAGGGTTCTCAACAAAGTGGACGGTACCGCCTGCATAGCGAAGCACGTCCGTCAGCTCCTCCTGTCCCATGAGATTCAGGGTCATGCTGCGGGCGGGTGTGAGGTCGACCAGATTGTTGGGATCATAGCCGGCCACGCTCGTGGCGATGACCTTGGAGGCTCCAGCCTCGACCACCATCTGGGTGCCAAGAGTCTGGGTGACGTTGCCTTCAGGCGCTCCCCTGGCCTCCAGGACACCGCCTGAGAGAACCAGCTGGGTGAGGCTGCCCGTGGCAAAGTTACTGGGGGAGAAGGTGGCCGGAGCAGGGTTGGAATCGACGGCCTGCAGAAGCAGCTTGCCCTGCATGACACGAATGGCCGCCAGGTTGGCGTTGCCATTGAGGATAAGCGTGCCAGGGCCGTCCTTCTCCAGCCGGTCCTGGCCGGAGGCAATGGCACCCGAGAAGGTGACCTCGGTCTTTTCATGCCCGATGTTCAGCCTGGCAAAATCCGCCACAGTGAAGCCGCGGTTGGTCTGGTTGCTGTCCCCCACATACTGCAGGGTTCCACCGTTGAAAACCAGGTTTGCAGAGGCCGCCGAGGAGGCTCCAAGACTGCCGACAACACTGCCGTCGGTCAGCTTCCCGGCACGGATGGTTCCGTCGGCGATGAAAGTCACACCCGTATAATCGCTTACCCCGTTGAGGGCGACCACCCCGGAGCCGAGCTTCTCAAGCCCGATGCTTGGGGTGAATGTCACCGTCCTCTTGTCTCCGGTGTAGAAATGGTTGGTACTGACCTCAATGTCACTCTCGTTGTAGATGAAGGTGATGGTCGAGCCAAAAGGGATGCCAGGTCCGCGAACCGGCATGCCGATGTAAAGGTCTGTCGTGGTGACCATGCTCACGGGGTTGCCCCCTCCGGAGGGCTTGACCATGCCGATGACCCGGCGGCGATAGGTGTCCGTGGTGCTGGCGCGACGTGTGGTGCTGCCAGCTCCGAGAGTTCCACCGCTGAAGGTGTAATCCGCCCTGCGATAGTTGCCGTCGTGATCACGGCTGAGCCTGATGGCGTGACCGTCAAGAATTTCCTCAATGGTGGTCGGATTGACCACTCCGGCTCCAGTCACCGTCATGCCCACCTCCAGCCCGGCGGTGCCGGTCGCGTTGGTCGCGGAAAGATTGCTGATGCCCGCGATGATCCTTCGGCCTGGATTGCTATAGACGCCCTGGCGGACAATAGTCTGGCTGCTGTCAGGGCTGGTAAAGGTGTAGTTGATGGCGCCGCGGTAGGTGTTGTCCGTGTTGCGGTCCAGGATGATCTTGCCACCGGCAGCATCCACCTGGTCAATCACGGAGCCGGAGGTGATGCCGGTTCCGGAAACCGTCCATCCAGGCTGCAGGTCCGAAAGGTCGGTGAGGTAGATGTACCTGCGAAGGTCCGCCGTCAGATAGCCCGAACGCTGGAAGGCCGCCCGATCCGTGATGCTGTTGTTGATGACCAGGGACCCAAACTTGTTATGCTGCTGAAGGATGAAGTTCTGAAGGTTGCCCTGGTTCTCCGTGGTCAGGCGTCCTGTGCCTGTGATGGTGGAGTCATTGCCTCCGACGGTGGGTGAAACCAGGATGCCGCCGCTGCGGATGGAATGAACACCGTTGAACAGCAGCGAGACAGTGGCATCGATCTGGCTGGCAAACCTCACTGAGAAGGTGTTGCGCTGGGCGGCCAAGTTCAGGTCCCCGACGATGTTGCTGTTGATGTTGGAATCCCATCCCGTGCCATAGCTGTCGTAAGGCATGATGAAGCCGTCATTGAGGGTGGTGGAGTTGCCGGGCAGACCGGCGTTCTTCGCCCAGCCAAGATCCTGGCGTCCGTCGTCGAAGGTGCCGTTGGCCAGGGCGGTGGGGGCCCCGTAGCTTCCATTGTCGGCGATGCGGGTGTAGTCCGGATAAAGGGTGCCGCTGGGCAGCGAGGGCGAGAGCTGGGCCTTGAGGATGTCGGATACCGGAAGCCCCCCGACGTTGTCCCCGCTGACGAAGGCGACGAGGTCATTGGTGGTGTTGAAGTCGTTGGTGGTGAAAACGGTGTAGATGTAAGGATCACCGAGGGTGCCCTGCCCTGTCAGCGTCGAGGTGATCGGCCCTGTTGTGTTGCCATGCTGGACGGCAACCCGGACGCGGTCATTGCCGTCGGAACCCGGGAAGAAGTCCTGGTTGACGCTGAAGGTGAGTGCAGCGGGTCCGGCACGACGTTCCGCCCCCTGGGTATGGATGACGTGGGCGCCGCTGCCATTGGTGGTGATGTTCACCGGCTGTCCGTTGGGAGCCGTGCTCAGGCGGAAGCCAAGGCTTTCAGCACGCACCACATAATAGTCCGTGTCCGGCAGCAGCCCCTGGGGGAGGATGCCATAGGACTTGACCCTCACCCTCACCCCGTTGGCCAGGCCATTGCCTTCAGCCGTGGTGAAGAGATCCTGGGCGGCGTTGGCCTGGAAGCCTTGTTCAACCGCCATGGTGATCGTACCGCTGCCAGCGGAGGTCAGGTCGACCCTGGGAGAGCCGGCGCTCATGCTTGTCGCAAGCAGGAGCCGTCGGTTGGCGCCGTTGCAGTCCACCGCAAAATAAGGCGTGTCTGGCATCAGCCCGCCTGGAAGGTCGCCCGTGGAACTGAAACGAACGACGCTGCCCCTTGTCACGACATGATTGACGGCGGTGAGCACCTGGTTCGTGACAGGGTCCACCGTCACATCATAGCTGCGCTCGGTGGAACCAGGGATGACCCAGTAGGCGTTGACGATCGCATCACGAATGATCGCCCAGGCCCCCAGGATGCCGGCCGAGCCGAGGATGCCGTTGCTGTTGTTGGCCTGGTCAACCTTCGCAATCCTGCCGCCGTCGACATAAAGCGTGCTGCCCGTGCTGCGGATGAGGTTGTTGAGCCGGATGGTGCCCGCCCCTGATTCACGAAAGATCTTGCTAGCCCCAGCCTCAAGCACGGTCTGTGCGACTACCTCCTCATGAGAGCCTCCCCTGAGGATCAGGGTGCCCCCGCGACGGGAGCCGCCCAGGCGAAGGTTGGCGGTGTCCGACAGTTTCGAGGAGTTGTTCAGCCCATAGTCAAGGATGAGGGTGCCGGCGCGCACGGCCCACTCACGGTTGTTGCTGGCCACCGTGCTGGGGGTGAGCATCTCCCCGCTGAAGATGAGGGTGCCCTCACCCTCCTGGTTCAGGCCGTGATAACCCAGCAGGTTGCCACCCAGGTTCAGGACGCCGTTGGCACCGACGGTGATTCTCGCTGGCGCGTTGGTGAACAGGTCGCCCGCCCAGGAGGATGTGGCATTGGCTGGCACGGACACAAAGCCTCCTTCAAAAAGGATGTCCTCCGTCGCCAGGTACTTCACATTGTTAAGCTCAAGCGTGCCGGAGACCAGGTTCACACCCGCACCGCTGTTGCCGCGGGCGTCGGTCACATAATATAGCGTGTCCGGCGTCCCTTCAGAGATCGGCGTGACCAGGTTCGTACCTTCCGGATCCGTGGCGATTTGAAAGGTGCCTCCGCTGGAGTTGACCACATAGTAAGTGGTGTTTGTCAGGAGGCCTCCCGGCAGCACGGGAGTCACCCCCGGAATGGACTTCGTGTTGAAGGTGACCTTCGATCCGTTGGGAAGCAGTCCGGTGAAGCGGTTGCCTGAGGAGCTGTAGCTGGTGGACCGGTAATTGTCGATCTTCGCCGCCACCTTCACATTGACCCCGACGCTGGTGAGCGTGATGGCGGTGCCGCCAGGCGTGGCAGCCACCTTGAACGTGCTGCCCGTGGACTCCACCACATAGTATTGCGTGTCCGGACGAAGACCGGCAGGAAGGGTGGTGGCGGCAAAAAGCGGAAAGCTGACGGGGGTTCCATCCGGATAGTTGCCCGTAAAGGTTGAGCCGGACACTGTCGTGGCCGCCCCGACGGTTCCCAGCGCATCGTTCTTGGTGATGGCCAGGGTGCCGTTCTGGACGGTTGTCAGACCGGAATACGGGGCCGCCTTGGAAAGCAGCCAGCGACCCGTGCCCGCCTTGAAGATGCTCGAGGGCTCGGAGGGCGACTTGTCACCCAGCTCGATCTGGAAACGGTTGTCCCCAACGCCAGTTCCGGAAAGGGTCAGCGTGCGGGGACCTGAATCCTTGAAGGCGATCGGGGTCGTGATGGAGGATGTTCCGGCTACAATGTCCCTGAACTCGGTGCCGAGGGTCACGGTGGCGGCACGGATCGTTCCGTTGGCGGCAACCGTCGCACCGTTGGGACCGGTTCCCATGGTGAAAGAGCGGTTGGTCGACTGTGCCACCGACGGTGCAACAATCAGCGTTCCCTTATCAATGAGCAGAAGTGACGGATCATCTGCTTCAACCCTTCCGAGCACAGAGCTCGTTTCAAAAACACGCCCCAGGGAAGCCACCTCCACCGCCCCCGCCTGGATTTCCAGGCCGCCGCTGAAGGTGCTGCTGGAATTGTTCAGCCGAAGCGTTCCCGGACCTTGCTTGACCAGCTTCAGGGCAGCCAGATTGCCGCCGACGGTGAACCCATCATTGAGAACTCCGTTATAAACCTGATTGATATCCAGGTTGAAGAACACGGATGTCGCGCCGCTGATGGAGTCAGGTGCATCCGTGTTGCTGATGACCGAGCCTTGGACGCTGTTGATTCTCCTGATGGTCTGGCTGATGCCCATGAGATTGACGGAGGTGCCGCCAATGTCCAGGATCAACCCGCCTGTCCCCCATGCCTGGGCCGAAGCAAGCCTGAGGGTGCCAGAATTCATGACCAGCGGCTCAGTGAAGTTGGAGTCACCACGCCAGGTGTTGCTTCCCAGGATGGTGATGTCTCCAATGAGCGCCCGGATGGGGGCCGTGAAGTCATTGTTGCCCTCCAGGACGAACCTGCCCCCCTCGCTGAAGATGCCGCCGATGCTGTTGTTACCGCGAACCACCATCAGGCCTTCGAAACTGCCCTCCGTCTTGATGCCGGCACGGTAGGTGTTGGTGCTGGACGGCGTGCCCAGGATGATGCTGTTGGTCTGCCTTGGATTGAGCCCGGTGTTGGCAAGAACCGCCAGTTCAAGCACGCCGATGGCGTTGATCGGGTTGGCGATGGTGAAGTTGATCTGCGGCACGGAAGCCCCGCCGTCATTGTTGTTGTTAGGAATGGCGGTGCCGATCTCGATGCGCCCGCCGCCCGCCCCGATGGTCAGCCCCGTCTTGCCGTCATTGAGGCTCAGGTTATAATCCTCAACCGGCGGTGTGCCTGTGGTGACATGCGTGATCCGCAGCGTGCCTCCGTTAATCTGGATCTTGTCCGGAACAAAGGCTTCTGGCTCCTGGCCCAGCGAACTCAGGATGGACAGCTGCACGATGCCGTTGTTGATGTAGGTCTTGCCGGTGTAGTTGTTGGTACCGCCCATGATCAGCAGGCCAGCGCCCGATTTCGCAAGGCTGACCGAACCTCCGGAAAAGCGCAGCTGGGAGCTGGTGGGCAGCGCGCCGACAAGCGGAACGCTGATAGTGACCTGGTTGTTGTTGGTGTTGATGCCCAGGATCCTGGTTCCTTGGGCGACACTTGGCGCAGCAGCCCCGAGGCCGGTAATTTCCATGCCCACGGTCAGGCCGATAACGTTGTTCATGGTCACGACACTTGAACCCGCCGACACAGCGCCGTTGGTTACGATGTCCGCGAGGAAATCAGTGACCACGGTGCCCAGGGTAAGCTGGGTGGAGTTGATGATGTTCAGCACCGCTGAATCATTCTTACCCGCCCCGACGGTCAGCGCCCCACCGCCTGAGATGGTTGCCGTACCGGTGTGAACAAGCAATCCGCCGGACTCAATGCTCAGACGCCTGCCGCTCATGTTCAGCGTCTGCCCCTGCATGTTCAACGAGTTGATGACACGGTTGTCTGACAGCGTCCTGGCCGCCTGCATCTTGACGTTGTTGCTGGTGCCCCAGCCCGTCTGGTCTCCTGTGTTGTAACCGCTGGCAGCCAGGCGCTTAACGCCGTCCTGGCCGTCAGCGACATTGGTATCATAGGTGGCCCACTCATTGTCAATGGTCGCCCACCCTCCCAGGATGCCATCATCAAGCACCGGGGTCTGGCTGAAGAGAATGCGGTTGCGGTTGATCGCGGCGGTGCTGCCGCCCTCACCAATCGAATTAACCACTGTGGTAATGGATCCACCGTCGTTCTGCCGGCCCAGGAAGTCGATGGTTGCCCCAGGTTCAACCTTCAGGGAGTCGAAGGTCAGCGTGCTGGTGCCCGAAGTGCCGGCTCGATAGGTCTGCAGCTGGAGCTGACCCTGGCTGAGCAGCAGCTGTCCCACGGTCTCCGCGAAGGTGCTGTTGACCATGTTGTTGTGGAAGGTGAAAAGCCCTCCGTTGGACTCCAGCGTCACCGTGTTGCCGATGCGGTTGGAGTTGTTGCGGTTGACCAGCGGGCCATTGGCCGGATCAGTCGTGGCGGAGGTCGTCACCTCGTTGCGCAGCTCAATGCCACCCCCCCCCCCGACGCGACCCGCGATGCTCAACGTCGTCTTTGTTCCGCTGAAGGTATCGTTGACGGAGGTCGACCAGCTAGCGGCATCGGTGGTGGCCAGCCCGCCGTTGCCGAGGGCGAGCGTGCGCCCCCCTGCCGTGATCAGGCTGCGGATGGTGTCTATGCTTCGGATGTCATTCAAGGCCGGGCTGTCCGCCGCCCGGATCGCCGTCCAGTTCGCGCCGTTGTCCGTGGACGACAGGATCAGGCCGTTTTCACCAGCGGCCAGAAGACGGGTTCCGGACAGGCCGACAGAATAAAGGTCGCGGCCCGTGCCAGAATTTCTCATGCTCCAGGTCGTTCCGTCGGCGGAGACGTAGAGAGCCCCATAATCACCCACGGCGACAAACTGGCTGCCGGTCCAGAACACATCACGCATTTCGGGAAGGAAAACGATCGGAGGCAGCTCCCCAATGCGGTTGCTGATGCTGGTCACCGTGTTCTGACCGCTGGTCACCCTTCCCGTGAAAACGCCCATCGAGACTGTCGTGGCGCCGGATGTGGCGTTGAGGGCGGGGGATGTTGAAAGGGTGATCGTGCCCGCCGTGCTGTTCAGATCCGCGATCGTGAAGGTGTTGTTGGCCCAGCCCGAGGTGCCGTCCGCCGCCCCTGTGATGTAAATCTGCATGTCTTTGGAAATGCCGGCGAAAGATCCGGCCGACACACCCTCGATGATGTTCGAACCATTGGTCGTGCTGCCCGTGAAGGTCAGCAGGGGAATGTCTCCCGTCCCGGAGGCCGGCACAGCAAGCGTCACCTGGTTGGTCGCCACGTTGTAGCTGGAGATCGTGGTTGCGGAATTGATGAATCCAGGGATGGCGGCCACCGGCCGGCCGTTGACCAGGTGCGCGGAGGCTCCTCCCAGTGTCTGGTTGAACGAACCGAGGCGAATGTTCGTGATCGTGGTGCTGCCACTCGTCCTGTCGCCATAAAGCACGCCAAATCCAGCGCGTGTGCTCAGGTTGGCCGGGCCGGCCAGAAGGATTCGCCGTCCGGGTATATCCAGGGTCAGGATGGTCGTCGGGGACGGCAGGGCCGTTCCATGGAGCGCCATGCCCGGCATCAATCCCTTGAAGTCAGTGACCTCGGTGATGATGGAAGATCCGTTTTTGGACACGCCAAGCAGCGTCTGGATGGGCGTCCCCTGCTCATTGCTGGCAGGATTTGCAACGAGTGTGTTCGTCGCCGACGCGGACAAAACCATGGAGAAGGCCGCCTCGTTCACCGAGCGGATGGTGGTGCCGGACTGGATGCCTGCGGTCGAGAAGACATACATCCCCGGCCTCAGGGCGTGCATGCCGCTGACATTGGAGACGGTGGAGCTTCCCAGGGCTGTTGTTCCCTTGAATGCGTCAAAGCTGACGTTGCTGCCGCCGGTCAGCGCATTGTTGTTCAATGTCATCTGACGCGTGGTGCTGTTAAATCCCAGAATCACGTTCTGCGCATCAGCCAGGGGCGGCGTCTGCCTTGTCCAGCTCAGTCCGGTGGTCGAACGCGCCAGCAGGCCGTTGCCACCGGCGGTCACCAGCACGCTGCCGGAGGACCATGAGACAGCGTTCAGTGACTCCGTCGAAGCGGGGGATGGCAGCGGCACCCAGGTGTCCGAGCCCCCTCCCACAGAGCCAAGAACAAGGCCTGACTCACCCACGGCGACCAGGTTGAAGCCGACAAAGAACTCTGCCCCGGGGAAAGGCCCGAGAGCGTTCTTGGACAGCACGATGGTGCCGGAACCCACCGACTGAATCACCGTGCCCGCAGGAAGGATCCCTGGGGCGGAGACCGGCATGTTGGCCAGGAGCCCGTCCGTCGAGGACACGGAGGTCACTGTGCTGCCGCCTGCCGAAAAACTGCCCGTCCGCCTCAAGGCCGTCCTTGCGGCAACCAGAGGTGCCGCTGCCGCCGTCGCCTGAACTGGCTGGGAAAGCTCCAGTGTGTTGGCAGTACTGCTGGAAACGTAGGTTCCGGGTTCAACGATCACACCCCGCGCAGCCATGCCGGCGGTGAACGAGCCTGCGGAGGTCACGTCCTCCAGGATGGGCGAATTAAGAACGGTTCGTCCTGTAAACACGCTCAGTGGCACCGTAGTGCCATTGGCCACCGCAGGCAGCGACAGCGTCAGCGTTCCTGCACCAGGATTGATGGCCGTGATGACCGAGCCCGGGGCGATGGAGTTTCCACGCAGAACCATGCCAACGACAAGCCCCTGGGTGTTCGTCAGGCCGGTCACTGTCGTGCTGTTCAGGGTGGTGTTGCCCGCCAGGGTGTAAAGGGTGACACCGGCGGAGCTGGCCGAGGCGATCTGGTTCATGGTGACCCTGCTTGCTGGCCCGTCGAGGGCACTGATGGTTGCCCCCACGGGAATGCCCGCTCCGCTGATGGGCAGGTTGGTGACCAGCGTTTGCACCGTGCGCACGTTTGAAACGGTCGTGCTTCCCACCCCCACCGAGGTGTTGCCGCGGAAGTATCCGAAGTTCACGTTGGTGGCGGCTGCCAGGGCGGAGCTGTCAATCACCATGGAGACATCAGCGCCATTGACGGTCACCGAGACAATCCGGGCGTCCGGGGGCGTGGCAAAGCTGTGCACCAGGGTGCCCGCAGGATAGCTTGTGCCGTTGCTCACACCCGTCACGGTCACATTTCCAACCGTGGTCACACCGGTCAGCGACACGGTTGTTGAAGCCACGGAATGTAGGTTCTGGGCAACGCCGCTGTCCTGCTCAGACCAGGCCTCACCAGTGGTCGAAGTCAGCACCCTGCCTCCATGGCCGACCGCGACAAACTTCGCGCCAGTCCAGCTGAGGCTTCGAAGGGGCTCTTCGGAAGGATCGGAATACACCTGCTCCCAGAGGCTTCCGTTCAAGGACGTGTGGATCGTCCCCCTGGCGGTCACGGCGACATACTTGCGCCCGTCGAACACGACATCCGCAAAGTTCAGGGACTCCCCGCGGAACGCACCGTCGGTCTGGTTGGAATAGGTGAAGGTCACGTCCGTGCCCGCCACAATGTTGACCGCCTTGCTCAGCTCCACCACGCGCGTCAACAGATTCACGGCCACGACGCGGGTGTCCTGGGGGATCTTGCGGTTGGCCGCCGAGGTCAGGCCCTGCCCCAGCGTCAGAACCGAACCCACGACGACATTGTTGGCGTCATTCAGCGTGATGAACGTGTTGGTGCTGGTGTTGGCCACCCTCCTGTTGAGGGTGTAGACGCTGCCGCTGAGCAGCATGGAGGTGTTGGAGAGCGTCACCGGACCGCTGGACTCCAGCACCGAATCCACGAAGGTGGCCATGTTGGCCACGCTCAGGGTTGTCCCGCTGACCACAAGGTTGCTGCCCAGCTGGCCGTACAACCCGTCAATCTGCATGCCCCCCACCGAAAGCCCGGCGCCAATGGTCACACTGCGCGAGAGGCCCGGCACGCTGATGGCCGTAAAGTCATTCCTGACTTCATTCCTGCCCCCCCGAAGGGTTGCCGGACCCGGGAGGAAGGAGACACTGCCTGAGTCCACTGACAGGTTGTCCAGGATCGTCTCCCCACCGCTGAAGTTCACGACGCCGAGGCCGACCTTGCGGATGTCGGCATCACCCAGGATGGGGTCGTTGAAGTTCATGACGTTGCCCGCCGCCTGCGCATCCAGCAGGATCGAGGTGCCGGAGGCGGCGCTGATGGTGCTGGCAAAGTTGCCCGCATTGATCAGCCGGAGCTGGCCTTCGAGCAGCGTAGTCGGACCAGTGTAGGTGATGTTGCCGCCGAAGAGGGTCAGCGCGCCCGTGCCAAGCTTGGTGAGGCCCAGGGTTCCCGTGCCGCTGCCTCCGGCACGGTTGCGGATGAAGCCGCCCACATAGGAGTCCAGGTTGTTCCCGCCCAGGGTCAGCACGGCATCCGTGTTCACGGTTTCACCCTCCATGTTTTCGATGATCAGGGCGTTTCCAACATCCACGATGTTGCCGATGGTTTCATCGCCCCCCATGAGCTTGAAATAGGCCCAGCGGTTGGTCACTCCGTCCGCAAGGATCGTCGCCCCATCCTGGATTTGATCAAGCTGGTCATCCCCCCTGCCCTGAAGCAGCTGAAGAACGGCGAAGCCTGTGTCACCACGGCTCGCGCTGCCCAGGCGGATGTTGTTGAACGCAGGACCGTTGGTGCTGCCCAGCTCAACCTGGGCGCCGTTGTTGTTGGAGCCCCGGTTCCACAGCCACAGATCCACGGTGCTGGACTCGGTGACCCCGGTCACGGTGAGGATCGCGTTGCCGCTCGTCACCAGGGATCCTGGCCCTGAAACCCCGCCGGAGAGGGTCAGGCGTCCCGTGTTGATCCGGGCATTCAGCTGGTTGGCAAGATAAAGCGGCACGCTGATGCTGTCCTGATCCCCCTGCAGCTTCTGCAGGAAGGACTGCCCGCCGCCGATCGCCCCCATGTCGAAGGCAAGCGTGTTGGTGATGCCGCCGGTGCCGGTTGTCAGGGCAAAGTCCTCGGCATTGATCCAGTCACCGATTGAAAACGAACCCACCGTGCGCGCCGCATCCAGCGTGATGGTGCTGTTGGCGCCGATGTTGTTGTTGAAATGCACATACGACCCCACACCCCCAGGGGCCAGCTGAGTCGGGGTCACCACCCCGCCAGGAGCGGCGATGCTGATGGTCGGGTTCAAGGTGTAGCCAGTGCCGGCGTTGGTGACATTGACGGCGCTCAGGCTTCCATCTGCCGCACGCACCGCCACAGCCGTCGCAGCCACGGCGCCCCCCGCCGTGTTGATCGTCACGGAGCCCACCGTCAGGCCGTCCATCACAGGTGTCGCCGTGGCATGAACACCCCCGTTGGCGATGCCGCCCGAAAACGTCACGGTTGGCGCCGCGGAATAGCCGGATCCGGCATAAACCATGTTGATGGCGCTCAGGCGTCCTGCGTTGACCGTGGACGTGGCCACGGCATGAGTGACCCCTCCGCTGGTGAAGGTCACCACCGGTGAACTTGTGTATCCCGTGCCCTGGCTGGTGATCGTCACGCCCACCACGGCTCCATTGGCGTTGACGACGGCCGTGCCGGCCGCACCCGTGCCCCCGCCGCCGACAAATCCCACCGTCGGGGGCGTCCCCTGCGAGTAACCAACTCCACCATAATTCACCGTCACGCTGCTGACACCCGTGCCAGTCCTGTTTGCGGTGGCAATGGCCCCGGTGACCCCGCTGCGGCTGAAACGCACCTGAGGAGCGGAGGTGTAGCCCTGCCAGCCATTGGTTCCAATCGTCACTGCGGGAGCGGTCAGATAACCTGCGCCGGGATTGGTCAGATTGATGGCGCTGAGGCTGTTGCCGGACCTGATGGAAACGGCGGTCGCCGTCCTGACCAGGGGGGCGCCAATGACCACAGTCGGGGCCGAAACATAACCCTGTCCGCGCTGAACAAGCGTGAATGAAGCCAGTGAGCCGTCCGGGGCGAGCGTCGCAACGGCCTCCGCCCCGCTGGCACCGCCCAGCGGAAAGGTTGCCGGTGGGTTGCCGGTGCTGCCCGGCACAAGCACGGAGGTCACGCTGCCATCCTCGATGACCGCATCCAGATAGGAGCCCCCGTTGCCCGTGGCCCCACCCCCGCTGACATCCACCCGCGGCGCACTCGTGTAACCGGCCCCTGGATTGGTGATCTCCACCTCCGTCAGGCGTCCGTCGACGATCACCGCAGTGCCGGTGGCGGTGTTGTTCACAAAGCTCACCGCAGGCGATGAACTGTATCCCGAACCACCGCTGATCACCTGGATCGACGTGATCACCCCGCCGGAAACCGTGGCTGAAACCGAGGCACCGGAACCTCCGCCGCCGGTCAGATTGACCGTCGGAGGCGCGCCATAACCCGATCCGCCGTTCGAGATGTTGAAGCCGGTCACCTGACCGCCGCTGACCGTGGCGGTCGCCACCGCTCCCGAGCCGTTGCCACCAACAAAGGTCACGGTCGGGACCGACGTGTAGGCACCGCCTCCGGTGAAGGCGATCCTTGGCGGCACCGAATATCCTGACCCGGGATCAATGATGTCAAAGCTCGCGACTTCACCCGTGATCGTCACCGTGGGGTTCGCCGTATAGCCGCTGCCCCCGTTGGTCACCACGATCTGCGAGACTTCACCCGAGCCGTTGATCGTGGCATAAGCACGTGCGCCCACCCCGTTCCCGCCGGTGATGATCACCGAGGGAGGAACGGTGTATCCGGCCCCCGGGTTTCCAACCGTGATCGCCGTGATCGCGTTGGAGACGCGGGTGACGGTGCCGCTGGTGGCCCTCTGGTTGAGCACCGGCACCACGTTGGCCGGACGCATTGGCTGGGCAAAGGACCACGGGCTTCCCGTGAGGTTAAAGTTACCCCAGGAGCCGCCATTCGTGTTCCATGAGCCGTCAACAGCGCTTTGGGCGGACACATCCGCCGCAGCCATGAAGACTCCCGCAGCCAGCAGCAGTCCCAGGGCGGCGCGTCTGGCTGAATCTGAAAATTTCAGCTTCATAGTGGGTTCTCAGCTTGAATTTTGAACACTCAGGAACACGGCCTCAGGGACGCATCTTTGCCACCAGGCAGGTGAAGCGCTTGACCACGGCGGCGGGCGGTGCGTTGTCGAAGTTAAAGTCGTTGGACTGCGTGGCGGCGACCTCGATCTTCACCCGCCTCAAGTTCTTGTTGCGCTCGGCGCCGCCCTTGTTGGACGGCAGCAGCATGCCCTGGTTGCGTTCAGCGCCTTCGGTCAGTGTAACCCGGGCGACATAGGTCGTCAGCGCAGGACTGAGCGCCTTCAATCCCTGATCATCAAACCGCAGCCGGGTTTCGCCATTGTCCAGAAGACCTCCCAGCGAGGCCCAGTCTGAAGACTGCAACTCGCCCACAATCTGATCCACAATGCGGGTTTCCGCCTGTTCATTCGCCGTCCGACGGGACATTTCCAACCCATGCGGGAGCAATCCCAGGATCGTCACGACCCCAAGGGCCATGATCCCGACGGCCAGCACCACCTCAACCAGGGAGAATCCATGCGGGGAAAACGGCTTGAACTGATGGCCGGAAACTGTCGGGATGTTCGCATTCATGACGGGATGAGGTTGGGTATGCGTTGTTGAATTAGACCTAATTCGAAATTTTGTGTTGAGAATACCAAGACGCACCTCGTATCGTCAATTTAAATACATGGTAAATACCAAGTTGGTCGGCATACGGCTACCCCACTTCTTTTTAACTTGCTGCCTCAGAAGCCCCGGCCCGGCCACTCTCCCACGGCTTGGCCTATTCGACTGCTGAAACCGGGAATTTGAGCCGAATCTCCGTACCTCCCCCTTCTGGGCGGGTGAAAAGCAGCTTGCCACGCATCTGTTCGGCAAATACAGCAAGAATCTTAAGGCCCAGCCCAGAGCCGCTGCCGGGGTGCAGCCCCTCAGCCAAGCCCACTCCATTATCACTGACGACAAGCTCTCCTGTCGCCCCGGATTGATGGAGGCTCACACGGACCTCTCCTTCGCATCCGCCTGGGAAAGCATGTTCAAAGCAGTTGGAGAGCGTTTCGTTCAGGGTGAGCGCCAGAGGCATGAGCCACTCCTGCTGAATCTCCACGCCCTCCAGGTCCAGGTGCACGGGAACCCGCTCGGCTGAAACAGCATAACACTCACGCAGCCTGCCAAGAAGAACTTCGGCAAAGTCCCGGAAGCTTTCACAGGCACCCAGGACGGATTGATACAGGTGCTGGTGCAGGTCCGCAATCGAGCGGACACGGTTCTGGCTGGAACGCAGGGCGTTTCTGGCCTCAGGATCGGCGATCGTGTTGGATTCAAGATTCAGCAGGCTGGATATGATCTGCAGATGGTTCTTGATCCTGTGGTGAGTTTCTGAAAGCAGCAGCTTCTCCCTGGCTAGGTTGACCAGGGGAGTCTGGACTGCGCCCGGATGCTCCAGGGCCGCCAGAATTGGAGTGCCGTCCCGGACCTGGGCCGCCAGGACAGCTTCGGAGGCTTCAAACACGGCGAAATCAAGTCCGTCCCCCCCCAGGGCTTCGACCCTGACCTTCAAGGGATGCCGCACCCCCGTGTGCGAAAAGCACATCAGGTCATGACACTGGCCATGCTCCTGGGCATAGGCCTTCAGGTCGGTGTAAAATCCCGTGGCATCACTGGGGCGGAAAAACTGATGCAGCGGACGGCCCAGAGCTTCTTCCAGGGCCAGCCCAAGAAGGTCCAGACCCCTCTCCTGACACTCCTTGATCCTCCCGTTCACATTGGTTCTGAACAACAACACCTCGGACTGTGCGACCGGGGCTGGCACGGCCGGGGGAGCCGTCGGCGCTGTGTTGATGGGCATGAAGGCGGAGCCGGCCTCCGTGACGGGCACGATCACCGGCGTTTCCAGCTTTTCAAAAAAATGAATGGTGCAGTGTGGCTCGCCTTCTGCGTCCAACACCTGGGCCATGTGCAGCCTGGTGGAAACAGAAGGGCCGTCACCAGCGGGAGCCACCCTGACTCCAAGGGTTGCCTGGCGCGCCCCGCCCAGAACCAGGTCCTTTCTGACCTCCGCAAAGGCGGCGGCGCTCTCGGAAGTGAAGCAACGCTCCAGCGGATGCCTGCGCATTTCACTCTTCGGCTGCCCAAAAATTTGTTCAGCCGCAGGATTCACCTCGAAAACTGACCCGGCCTTGTCCATCAGGACGACCGGCAGGGGGGACTCATGCAGCAGGGCCCTGAACTTGGCTTCCGTGGCCCTGAGCTGCTCCTCATGGCGGCATTTTTCCGTGGCATCCTGAATGCACACAATCACCCCGCCACCGGGCAGGCTGGCCGGCGAAAATTCCAGGTCCTTCAACAGCCCGTCCGCCGTGGCCAGTGTGAAAACCCGTGTCAGCTGGCGCCTCCATACGTCCTCCCGCCACAAGGAGGTGACCTGCTCACGATGCTGCTCGTTCGGACAGGCTGTGGCCAGCCACTGCTCGACGTTCTCCTCAGGCCTGACCGGACGGCCCAGCAGGCGCGTGAGCTGCTGGCTTTGAAACAGCACCGCACCCAGCTCATCCAGGACCAGAACCCCAAACGGAAGCGTGTCCAGATAGCCCTTCAACCGGGTTTCCCTCTGGGAAAACGTGCGTTCCGCCTCATGCAGAGTCCTAAGCTCCTGCCGCGCTCGTGCCAGGTCATCCTGAAGCCGTCGAAGCTCGAGACCGCCGCTGGCGGCGGCTTCCTGCACCGGCGGCTGGGCGATCGCAGCCACCGCATTCGCAATTGCCGAAAGATTCGGAGGCGTTGATGTGGAAGGCTGCGCAGGCTCGGCTGGCATGGCCATCGCAGCATACCCCCTCACCCCTGCTCCTTCACGGCGTGCAAGCAGCCAGCGTGTCGGCATCGACGCATCAGCGGCGACACCCCACACAGCTTGCCCATCGCCAGCAGCCGGCACCTGAAGGATGATGGAATCACAAACTTCCTCGTCCTTGAGGCTTTCGAGGCACGAAAAAAACTGCTGTTTCAACCTCAGGCTCCCAGAACCTCCCCCCCCGAACACATCCCAGAAAGCACTGCTCCCTTCGACAAGCCCCCGGGCCAGAGACAGCCTGGCGGCCGACGGATTGGCATGCACCACCACTCCTGACGGGTCAAGGTGGACCATTGGCAGGGCTAGTTCCGCCGCCTTTTCCGCCTGTGGAGACGATGCCCCCCCTGTCGGCTCGACCGGCTCGTCTGCCGTCACAGGGACCGCCATCTGCCTGACAAAACGTTCACAGATGATCATGAGCCCGCCAACCATGGCGTTGGCATGACGCCTCCAGGGACGAACCTCCCAGCGGTACACGAGCTTGCTGCCGTTCTCCGAGGCCAGCGCATCATGTTCACTGCGAACAACATGCCCCTGCAGGGCCCGGTCATAGACTTGCCGCCAGCCGGGATGCAGGCTGGGAAACACCTCATATTGACTGCGTCCGGCCAGAGGCTGCATGGCGCTCAGTCCGAACTCCTCCACCCAGGCCCTGTTTGCCAGCATGTACCTCATCCGATGATCAAACATGGCCATGGCCACGGGTGCGTTTTCCACCAGCACCCCCAGCACCTGCCCCATGTCAGCCTCGGGCGCCTCCATGGCATCTTCCTTGTTCGGAACTTCGTCCGCCAAGGGTGCCGTCTGCGGCGATGTCTGGCGTGGATGAATCACGTTTTGGAGCACGGAAGAAGACATGAGAAACTCATGAGAAAGAAATTTGGACTTTTAAAAATATAAACTCTTCTTAGCCTATCAACAAGGAGAAACCCAATCACTTTTGAGTCTCAGCCTGGGCTGTTCTAACCTGGCTTTTTTGAATCCTATTCACGGTGATAGGGCTCCTTTCTCAAAATGCTATATGACCGGTAAATCTGCTCAGCCAGCACCACCAGGGCTATTTCATGCTGAAGCGTGAAAGTCGACAAGCTCCAACACTCGTCTGCAGCGGCACGAATCTGCTTCGAATGCCCGTTCGCTCCACCAATCATCAGGTTGATGCGCTTGACCCCGCGAATTTGCTTATCCTCAACCCATTGCGCCAATTCCAGACTGCGCCGCATTTTGCCGCGTTCATCCAAAACAATCCTCAGCCCACCCTGGCTGGCTGACATCATCGCTTGTTCTACCACCTCCTGCGGGCCTTCCTTCACCACCACATGCTCGAATTTCGCCACGCGCTGTAGCCTTGCCAGATAATCCTCCATCCCTGACCTCGCCCAGGGCAGACTAGGTTTTCCTACAGTAATGAGCCGCCATTGCATGTCCCTACATCACAAGTTCCCTTCACGAAGTCCAGTTATGATAAAAATCAAATAACTAAATATTTAACAGTTCTTATGAATTATGAACTCATTGAGGTTGCAAAAACAAAAAAGTTCACTAAAATGGGAATGCTTAATTTAAAAAACAGTCTCTCGCACGCCATGTCTTCCACCTCAGCGCTCTCCCGTCTGTCGCTCTTGGCTCTTGCCTCAATGGCAATCACCTCCTGCTCGGTGCCGCCCCGTGAAGCTTGGAATCAGATTCAAAGCCGTGGCCTGATCACCTACTACATGAATAAGCCCTCCGGTGCCCCTTTAAGCAGCACGGCGGCCAATCGTCAGATCCTGGCAAGTTCAACCGGCACCTCCTATTCTGCCCCGAGTTCCTCCTATCGATCTCAGCCTGAACAAAGGGTCGATACCCCGCCGCCATCCCAGATTTCGAACGAGCTGCCTGTCGCCAATGCTGTGGCAGACCTCCCTGGATATGTTCGCACTCCCTACACCTCTCCCGGTCGTCTGGTTGACGTCCGCGGCATGAGCCCCGGCTCGAAAGTCGTCTGCCCTTACACCCAGAAGCCCTTCATTGTGCCAGGCATCCCCAATCGCCCAGGCCCCGTGGCTTCCGTTCCACCAACTCCCCGTGTTCGCACCATCAACCCGGAAACCCAGTCCAAACCCAAGTCGTCCGTGGCCCCAACCTCACCTGCCGTCACTCCAAACACCCAGGTGGCTGCCATGACCCAGCCGGCGCCTGAACCCAGGTTGGAACCCACTCCACCCACCACTCCTGCTCCTCAGACCACCCCTGCCCCCACCGCCTCCGACCTTCCATATGGCACTTCCATCCCAGGGCGCCCCGGCTTCGTCAACAGCCCTTACGCCGCCAAGCATCAGCTCGTGGATGTCACCGGCCTGCCCACCGGCATGGAAGTCAAATGCCCCTACACCGGCAAGCTCTTCCGCGTTCCGCCGCAGTAAGCCGGAACCCGCCCGTTTTCCCAGCCCCGTTTCCTCACCGGAACGGGGCTTTTTCATGACTGCGGCGGATTAGGCCCAAAAAATGTCTGCCACCCCACAGAGACCGGACCGTAGCATTCAGCCCTCATGAAAAAGCCGCTGATCCTCCGGGCACTCGCCACGCTTTCCCTCTGCCTGAATTTCACCGCAGCAGGCAAGGAGCTCACCGGCACCTACCTGCCCTCCACCAACACCTGCCCCACACCCGATGAGGCCCGGGGTAAAATGAGCGTGCCGGACGGCTACGAAGTGCGCTGCTTCGCCCATGAGCCGATGGTGCAAAACCCGGTCGCCATGACCTGGGATCACCGGGGCCGCCTCTGGGTCGTCGAAGCCTACGAATACCCCAATGGCTCCGAACATCCTGCCCCCTTCGGCGGCGAGGCCAGGGATGATCAATACCACCCGCTTCCCAAAACCAGCGGCGCCCTTCCCCGCGATCGCGTCATCGTCCTCGAAGACACCGACAACGATGGCTCCGCCGACAAACGCACCGTGTTCGTCGAAGGCCTCAACCTCGCCTCCGCCATCCTCTGCGGTGACAACGGCATCTATGTCGGCCAGCAGCCCCACCTCCTGCACTTCCGCGACGATGACCAGGATGACAAGCCGGACGCCTGGCGCGTCGTGCTCACGGGTTTTGGCCGCGAGGACACTCATGAACTGCTCAATTCCTTCTGCTGGGGCCCCGACGGCTGGCTTTACATGACCCACGGCGTCTTCACCCACAGCAAGGTCCGCCGCCCTGGACAGCCCGGGAGCGAAGGCTTCAAGTTCGATGCAGGGATTGGCCGGGCGAGGCCTTTGCGTGGGGTTCAGTCGTCCGGACTGAAATCCTCGAACGCAGCCGAATCGGGCGCTCCCCCCTGGGAATTCGAAGTCTTCGCCGACGGCACCAGCAACCCCTGGGGCTGCGACTACGACGCCGCAGGCAACTTTTTCGTCAGCGCCTGCGTCATCGACCACTTCTTCCACATGGCCCCTGGCGGCATCTATGTGCGCCAGGGCGGCGCGCCGGAGAATCCGTATGCCTACGAGCAACTGCCGAGCATCGTGAAGCACAAGCACTTCCGCGCCGCCTACGCCGGCGTGCAGATCTACCAGGGCGGCCGCTATCCCGCCGACACGCACGGCCACGCCTTCATCGGCAACATCCACGACAACGCCATCCACGAGGAAATCCTCACGCCCGTCGGCGCCACCTTCAAATGCGAGCCACGTCGCGACTTCCTCCGCGCCAACGACGGCTGGTTCCGCCCCGTCAGCACCCAGACCGGCCCCGACGGCTTCCTCTGGATCATGGACTGGTGCGACAAGTATCCCTGCTACCAGAACGCCAAGGCGAATCCCGAAGGCGTGGACCGCCAATACGGCCGCATCTGGCGTGTCATCACGACCCAAAGCGGTTCTGTAGTTCCGGCTTCAGCCGGTTCAGATACAGCACCGCCTAAAGGCGGAACTACAGAACACGCCTCAAGGCCCACGAACGACCTCGACCTCAAAAAACTCTCCACCACCGACCTCGTGAAGACCCTGGAGCATCCCAACAACTGGATGCGAAGGATGGCGAGGCGGATGCTCATCGAGCAACACGCGGAAGGCACACAGGAGTCACTGCAACAGATCGCAAAGAGTGATGCTCCAGTTCCTGCTCGGCTCGAAGCCATCTGGACTTTGTCCGCCCTCAACCCCCAAGACTATCGAGCCATCGGGTGGCTTGCCAAAAACGATCCAAATCCGGCGCTGAAAGCATGGGCCGCACGCCTATCCGGTGAAGGAGGCCATGTGGGACATGACCGGCTTGATGAGTTGGCGGAAAACCCAGACCCCAGCGTCAGACTGGCAGTAAGCATCGCGCTGCGTCAGAAACGTGAGGTGCATCTTACCTCGGATCGAGCACGCCCATCCCTGGACTCCATGGGAAGGTCAAACGGCCCGACCATTCTTGAAACAAAACTGCTCAAGGCAGGAGTCGATCCAGACGACAAAGTGCTGCCGACGGCCATCTGGATGGCGATTGAACCCGTTTTGGCTGATGGGGCCAAACAGTGGTTAGATTGGCTTGCAGACATTGCCCCCACCACCCAGCCCCTCTCCCGCGTCCTCTCCCACAAGGCCATGCGCCGGCTTTGCGACACGCGGAAGGCGGAGAACCTCGATCTCGCGGTCGAGTTCTGCGACAAGATCGCCGAACACGACATCCTGCTCGCACATGCTCTCGACGGACTCGTCAAAGGGCAGGAAGGCGGCGTGATCAAGCCGGTGAAGGAAGTCTCGGCCAGCCTCGCGGAGTGGCGTTCATCCTCGAATGCGGACGTGCGGAAGCATGCGCAGACGCTCGCGGTGATGTGGGGCGATGCGGCGGCGGTAAAGGAGATGATCGCCGTGCTGCACGACGGCTCCAAGCCGGAGAAGGAGCGCATCACGGTGCTGCAATCGCTGCAAAAGGTGCGCACGGATGCGGTGAGGGACGGTTTGATGCCGCTGCTCACGTCGCAGACCTCCACCGCGCTCGCCGTGGCGGCGATTCGCGCAGCGGCGGACCTCGGAGGCGATGAGTTCATCGTGCCGCTGCTTCAACAATCGGCCTCGAAGGACTTCAACGTGCGCAACGCGGCAATCGAGGCGCTTTCCAATCGCGAGGCGTGGACGAAGACGCTGCTCAACGCCATCGCCGAACAAAAAGTCAGCGCGAGCGGTTTCCCCGCGCCGGTGCGTCGGGCACTGGCGACGCACAAGGACAAGGCCGTCCGCGATCTTGCTTATGAAGTGCTCGGCGCATGGCAGGACTCGTCGGAGGACGTGAAATCACTCATCGCGCAGAAGAAGCAGGCCTGCCTCACGGGCGAGCCGGACCTGGCGAACGGCAAACTCATGTTTACGGCCACCTGCATGGTCTGCCATGAGTTCCACGGTGGCGGGCAGAAGGTGGGGCCGGACCTGATCGGCAGCGGACGCAGCAACCTGGACGCCCTCCTGACGAACGTGATCGACCCCAACCAGATCATCGGCAACGGCTACGAAAACATCACGGTCAGCACAAAGGACGGACGCACGCTTGCCGGCCGCATCGTGGAGGACACGCCCGGGCATGTGAAGCTGCTCGCAGCGGGTGGAGCCGCGCAAGTCGTGCCTCGCGATCAAATCGCCTCGCTCACGAACACGAAGCAAAGCCTCATGCCGATGGGATTCGGCAATTTGCCCGATCCAGCCTTCCGCGACCTCGTTTGGTACATTCTCGCTCCGCCGGAAGAAGGCCCGCTCACCTCGGAAAAAAAGAAGCTGCTCATCCAGGGCGTCGAACTTCCCGAGGCCTCACCGCAGCCCGCCAGAACAAACTGGCGCGCCATCGACTGGGAAAGCGTCAGCCTGTGGAATCCCGACTGGAAGGTCACCGCGCCCGATTTCGAGCGCACCCCGGTCAAACTGGCCGAATACCACGGCAAAACGAACGTGCTGCTCCTGCATCCGTTCCCGGACAAGAAGACGCCTGCCAGCCTGGAACGCACTTTCAAGGTGGCCGGCAAGACCCGCCTACATGTCCATGTGGCTTCCGATGACCGAGGCGACTGGCAGCTTAAAGTCCTCGTCAACAGCAGCAGGGTCAGCGAGGTCATCGTGGATCATGAGAAGCCACGCTGGAAGGAGGTGGAGGTCGATCTCACGAAATGGAAAGGCCAGGACATCACCGTTCGGCTCGAGGCACACGCCAACGGCTGGGCCTGGGAGTTCGCCTACTGGCAGGGCATCACCCTGGAATGACGGTCAGGGTTGGTGGCGCCTTGAGCTTCGCAGCCACAGCTCCAGGCAGAACACGGCCACCGCCGACCAGATGAAGGCGAAGGCGGCCAGCGAGGCCGGTGGCAGCGGCTCGTCATAGATGAAGGCCCCCACCAGGAACTGTCCGGTCGGCGCCAGGAACTGCAGCAGGCCGAGAAGGCTGAAGGGAAGCTTGCGCGCGCCATTGGCAAAGCCCAGCAGCGGCACCGTGGTGACCGCCCCCAGGCCCATGATGTAAAGCTGGTCATGCCATGAGCCGTCGCCAAACACCGCCCGTCCTTCCTCATGCCACCAACCAAGAAAGCCCAGGGCCACAGGCATGGCGATGAGCGACTCGGTGGCGAGCCCCGTGAGCGGCCCCTGGCTGGAACGGCGTCGGACGAGGCCGTAAAAGCCGAAGGACAGCGCCAGCAGCAGCGCGATCCACGGCGGCCGGCCCACCGCCAGCATCTGCAGGCCGACGCCTGCGGCCGCCAGAGCAATGCTGGTCTTCTGCCAGCCGTTCAAGCTTTCACCCAGCAGCACGCAGCCGATCAGCACATTGAGCAGCGGGTTCAGGAAATAGCCCAGGCTGCATTCCAGGATGCGTCCATGCAGGGCGCCCCAGATGAACACGCCCCAGTTGATGCCCAGCAGCAAGGCTGACAACGCATGAGCGCGCAGCACCTCCGGACGGCGCAGCTCACGCCACCAAGCCCTGGTTTCCCTCCTGCCCAGCAGCAGAAGCAGGCAGGTCAGCAGCGTCCATACCACTCGTTGGGCGATGGAGATGTCCGCGCCCAGGTGGCCGATCTGCTTCCAGTAAACAGGCAGAAAGCCCCACAGGCTGAAGGCCGTCACGGCGCTCAGCACGGCGGAGGCGGGCGGACGCTGCATGACGGGTCAGGAAGCACCGGTTTTACGCAGCACCCGCAGCCGCTCGCGTCCAACCCGCCCCTCATACCCGGACTCGGGCACACGATCCTCGACCACCTCCCAGCGCTTCGCCGGAAACAGCTCCCCCAGCTCTTCGACCGAGATGCCAAAGGGTGGGCCGGACTCGCCCGGGTCCATCTCAGGATGGATGAACCAGATGCCCGCCAGCAGTCCGCCCGGACGCAGAAGCTCATGCACCGCCTTTTCGTACTCGATGCGCAGCGACGGCGGCAGGGCGCAGAGGCAGGTATGCTCCGCCACCAGGTCAAAGCTTCCCCGCCAGTCCTGCGGCGTGGCAAACAGGTCCCCCAGGACAAAGCGTGAAGCCAGAGCTGGATAGGCCGCCCTGGCCCGCTCCACCGCCGAGGGTGCAATGTCGAGCCCGACGGCGTCCACACCCTCCTGCACCAGCATCGCCACATCATGACCGGCACCGCAGCCCGGAACAAGCGCCCGGCCTGCGGGACGGCTTCCACGAACCCACTCCGCCAGCGGTGGCGAGCCCGTCCCCTTGTCCCAGGGCGTCTGTCCGTCGAGATAGCACTGTTCCCAGTTGGTCATGCTGCAATAGAGGACGGACTGCGGCTGTATCAAGAAGGTCATGCATCTCCGCCTCATTCTCCCGGCCCTGGCCCTTCTCATGAACCCGCTTTTGGTTCGCGGCGCCGAATGGAGGCTGGCGGTCTTCGAGGCTGATGTCACCCCGCCTGTCGGCCACGCCTGCATGGGCGGAGGCATCTCGCCTGTAAAATCGGTCGCCGACCCGCTTCATGCACGCGGCTGCGTCCTGCTCGGTCCTGAGAAGCCCGTGGTCATCGTCAGCATCGAATGGTGCGAGATCCGCAACGGCTCCTATGACCAGTGGCGCAGCGCCCTCGCCACCGCCGCCGGAACCGAACCGGCAAGGGTCATGGTCAGCGCCACCCATGCCCACAACGCACCGGTGATGGACGCCGAGGCCGAAGCCTTTTTGAAAAAAGCCGGCTCGGCGGGCAGCGTCTGCGACCCGGCCTTTGGGGATCAGGCCGTCCAAAAAACGGTCCAGGCCCTGACCACGGCCTTGGCCAGCCCAAGGCCGGTCAGCCACTATGGCATCGGCCAGGCCAGGGTGCGCGAGGTGGCCTCCAACCGCCGTGTCATCCTGCCAGACGGCCGCGTCAGCTACTCTCGCATGAGCCGCTGCACCGACCCCGTGCTCTGCGCCGCCGATGACGGTGACATCGACCCCTGGCTGAAGACCCTCTCCTTCTGGTCCGGAGAAACCTGCCTTTTCGCACTTCATGGTTATGCCGTTCATCCCATGAGCTACTACGGACAGGGGGATGTCACCCCAGACTTCCCCGGCCTCGCCCTCAAGTCCATGCGGGAGTCCAGCCCCGGCACCCTGCACGTCTATGCCAGCGGCTGCTCCGGCAATGTCACGGCCGGCAAGTACAACGACGGCAGTCACGAGGCCAGGCTGCGGCTTGCCCGACGGCTGCACGAGGCCATGCAGGAGTCCCTGAAGACCACCCGCCGGCATTCCCTGGAAACATCCCGCTTCTCCAGGGCGGAGCTGCACCTCGAGCCACGCAACACGCCCGGTTTCACCCAGAAAGGCCTGGAGCAGATCCTTTCCAACGCCTCCGAACGTCCCTTCAGCCACTGCCTGGCCGCCATGGGCCTGAGCTGGCGCGCCCGTGTCGCACGTGGCACGCCCATTGATGTTGTCGCCCTCCACCTGGGCTCCGCCAGTGTGCTGCTGCTGCCCGCAGAGTCCTATGTGGAGTACCAATTGCTGGCTCAAAAGCTGGCCGGTGAAACCCCCGTGCTGGTCATGGGCTATGGCGAGTCCGCACCCGGCTACATCCCCGTCGAACGCGCCTGGAAAGAGCGTGACAGCAATCTCCACGACTGGTGCTGGGTCGCCCCGGGGGGCGAAGGCCGCATGAAGGCTGCAATCGAGGCCGTCATGGCGCGTTGATATCCCTTCCTCCTGATGCCCAAGCTCCTGAAAATGCTTATCTGGCTTCCGCTGGCCGCCCTGCCCTGCCTGGTCGCCGCAGCACCCCCGGGCATTGAGCAAAACCGCGGCCACTGGGCCTTTCAGCCGCTGCAGAAGGCATCGCCACCGGAGGTGATAGACAACTCCTGGCCCAGGAACGACATCGACCGCTTCGTGCTTGCCAGGCTGGAGGCATCGGGCTTGAAGCCGGCTCCGGAGGCCGGACGTGCCACGCTGATCCGTCGTCTGTCGCTTGACCTCACCGGCCTGCCGCCCTCCCCCGAGGAGGTCGAACAATTTGTTGGCGATCCGTCACCCCGGGCCTACGAAGCCCTCGTCGAGCGGCTCCTGGCCAGCCCGCACTACGGCGAACGCTGGGCGCGGCACTGGCTGGATCTGGCGCGCTACGCCGACACCAGCGGCTTCCACAACGACCTCGACCGCCCCTACGCCTGGAAGTACCGCGACTATGTCATCCGCAGCTTCAACGACGACAAGCCCTACGCCCGCTTCATTGCCGAACAAATCGCCGGTGACGAAATTGAAGGAGCAGGCGCGCAGGGGCTCATCGCCACCGGCTTCTGCCGCAACGGCCCGAGCAATGATGACAACATGGGCAAGACGCCCGAGGCCATCGCCCAGTACCGGGCCGACCAGATGGATGATGTCATCTCCACCACCTCCTCGGTCTTTTTAGGACTCACCCTGGGCTGCGCACGCTGCCACGATCACAAGACGGAACCCCTCGCCGCACGCGACTACTACAGCTTCTACGCCATCTTCGCCGGAACCGAACGCCTGGGCCTGCCCAAGGGAGCGACGAACGAAAAGGACGACAAGATCAAGGATGACGCACAGGTCATGGCCCTTGTCGAAACCCGGCCCGAGGCGCCCGCCACCCACATCCTGCTGCGCGGACTGGCGTCCAGCCGGGGGGCTCTAGTCGGGCCTGCCGTGCCCGCCGTCCTGACGACCCAGCCGCCCCGCTTTCCCGCCCCGGCCGCGAAGTCCACGCTGCGCCGCAAAACCCTCGCCGATTGGATCGCATCCCCAGAAACCACCCTGACCTGGCGGGTGATGGCCAACCGTGTCTGGCAGCATCATTTCGGGTCTGGCATCGTCGCCACTCCAAGCAATCTGGGCTTGTCCGGCGCCAGGCCCTCCCATCCGGAGCTGCTCGACTGGCTGGCGGAGCGCCTTCTCGACAGCGGAGGCAGCATCAAGGATCTGCACCGCCTGATCCTCCTCTCCGCCACCTACCGCCAGCAGCGCAGGGCGGGCCCGCCTGAAAACCCGGGCCTCCGGCTGCAGCGCATGGAGGCCGAGGTCATCCGCGACAGCATCCTGGCCGTGTCAGGCAGGCTGAACCCCAGGATGGGAGGTCCAGGCATCAAGCCGCGCATCCGTGCCGAGCTTCTCGACGCCAGCCAGCGCAACAAATGGCCCGTGCTGAAGGAGGAAGGACCCGATCAGTGGCGGCGCAGCATCTACATCTATGTGAAGCGCCAGCTGCTCATGCCCAGCCTGGAGCTCTTCGACGCTCCTACGACCACGGACAGCTGCGCCCTGCGCTCCCAGAGCACCGTGCCCACCCAGGCTTTGGTGCTGATGAATGACGAGTTCGTCGAGGAACAGGCAGGTCACCTCGCAAGCCGGGCCATGAAGGAGGCCGGCGATGATCCTTCCATGGCCGTGGAGCGCCTGTTCATGATCACGCTGTCCCATCCGCCGACGCCAGAAAAAAAGGCACAGGCACTCGGCTTTCTCCGTGAACGTACCGCCGCCGAAGGCGGTGAATCCGCCCTGCAAGACCTCGCCCACGTCCTGCTCAACAGCAGCGGGTTTGTGTACATCGACTAGGCGCTTTAAACCAGCCGGAGGATGCGGAAAATGCGCCAGCCAGTCACGATGCCCTGACGACTGCGGATAAGCGCAAGCATCGTCGCCATCTTGCTCCGCAAGATGAGCAACACGCTGGCGCAGACACGCAGAGCCTTCGAACTTCCAAAACGCCCGGCTCCACGATGCCCCCAGGCTCATCTCGACGGAGCGAGATGGCTACTTTGCTTCGCCTGCCACGATGCCCGGACGACTGCCGATGCGCGCTAGCATCGATAGGGGTAGGAACGGCGCGTTGACCGCGCCGCCCCTCCCTCCGAACCGGACGGGCGGGTTTCCCGCATCCGGCTCTCCGGTCAGAAGTTGGCTGCTGCACGCAGGCTCATGAGTTCCAGCTTCCG